>NZ_JACIAS010000007.1:0-498410 GCF_014194915.1 Rhizobium sp. BK512
TTGATTTCTTTAGAACGAGAGACTTCGTCGCCAGCAGCGCCGCCGCCCTCGTCAGTGAGTGGGCTTATAATCCTCACACACCGAAACAGTCAACACCACCAATCCAACTTTTTTGACATTTTTGTAACAGGTTGATTTTGCTTGCTGTTTTTGAGCGCTCGGTCACACGCGCCAATTTGCCGGTCAAAATAGCCCGGTTTCGGATCGGTTTTCGCTCGATACGGTCAAGCAGTCTCGATTTTGGGTGCCCTCCTTATATGGGAAGCATGGCCCCGAATTCCAACCGCTTGCCTCGACCGCCCCAATCGCTAGTCTGAAACAGTCATATCCAAGCCGATACGGAGTTTCAGAATGCTTGTCCTCGATGAAGAACAGACGCGATCCGCACTGCCCTGGGCGGAGCTTATCGACGCCATCGAGGCAATGTTTCGAAGCACCTGCGTCATGCCCGTTCGCCATCACCACGATATGGAGGTCCCCGGGGAAGAGAATGCCACTCTTCTGTTGATGCCGGCCTGGCTCCCCGGGCAGTATACGGGCATCAAGACTGTTTCCGTCTTTCCCGGCAATGTTCGCCGAAGCCTTCCGGCGATTTTCGGAAGCTATCTGCTCTCCTCTGCAGCAACCGGCCAGATGCTGGCGGTCATCGAGGGCGGGGAGCTCACGGCACGCCGGACTGCAGCGACCTCGGCCCTGGCGTCGCGCTATCTTTCCCTGTCGGACGCCGAGGAAATGCTGGTCTGCGGTACCGGCCGACTTTCACTCAACCTCATGCAGGCACATGGGATAGCCAGACCGATCCGGCGCTACCATGTCTGGGGACGCAATAACGAAGCGGCGGAGAAGGTAGCCGAGGAGGCGCGAGCACTTGGGCTGCAGGCCGAAGCTGTGAGCGATCTTGGAGCGGCGGCGAAAACGGCCGATATCATTTCCTGTGCGACGCTCTCCAGCGAGCCGCTTATTCGTGGCGAGTGGCTTAAGCCCGGTGCCCATCTCGACCTTGTCGGCGCTTTCAAACCCAGCATGCGCGAGAGCGACGATGATGCCGTGCGTCGCTCCGCCGTATATGTCGATACGAGAGCCGGCGCGCTCAGCGAAGGTGGCGACATCGCGCAACCGCTGAAGAGCGGGGTATTAAAAGCAGACGATATACGCGGCGAGCTCGCAGAACTGATCGCTGGCACCTGCGGTAGACGGAAGGACGATGAGGAAATCACGCTCTTCAAATCCGTTGGTGCAGCGCTCGAGGATCTGGCCGCCGCCATCCTTGCCTATGAAATGGTGACGGGCGAAAAGTGAAGACCATGCCTTCTTTGCCGGAGCTTCCGGTTTCGCACATGCTGCACGATATCAGCGCGGCGCTTGGCAAGGAGAAGCGCGCCGTACTTTCGGCTCCTCCGGGCGCCGGGAAGACGACGCTCGTACCGCTTCATCTGCTTGGCCAGGCCTGGCGCGCTGACGGGAAGATCATCCTGCTAGAACCCCGCCGGCTGGCGGCACGCGCCGCGGCAAGCCGGATGGCGTCTCTGCTCGGGGAGCAGGTGGGCGAAACGGTCGGCTACCGCATGCGCCTGGACAACAGGATATCGGCAAGGACGCGGATCGAGGTTGTCACCGAGGGAGTCTTCGCTCGCATGATCCTCGATGATCCCGAACTTTCAGGCGTCTCCACCGTCATCTTTGACGAATTTCACGAGCGGTCGCTGGATGCCGATTTCGGTCTTGCGCTGGCGCTTGACGTTCAATCGGCGCTTCGCGACGATCTTCGAATCCTTGTGATGTCGGCAACGCTTGATGTCGAGCGGGTGGCTGCGTTGCTTGAACATCCGCCTATCATCGAAAGCATGGGGCGAAGCTTTCCGATTGATATCCGCTATCAGGACCGACCGGGCGGCGAGCGAATTGAAGACGCAATGGTGCGGGCGATCGCGGGTTTTCACGCGAGCGAAACCGGATCGATCCTCGCTTTCCTTCCCGGTCAGGCGGAGATCACACGGACGGCAGAGCGACTCGAGGGGCGGTTCGGCGCCGAGACGCTGATTACACCGCTCTACGGCAATCTCAGCCAGAAGGAGCAGGATACGGCGATCCGCCCTGCGGCACCGGGTACCCGCAAAATCGTGCTTGCGACCTCGATTGCCGAAACCTCAATTACCATAGACGGGGTACGGATCGTGATCGACAGCGGGTTGCAGCGGCTGCCCGTCTTCGAGGCATCGACGGGCATCACGCGGCTGGAAACCGTGCGCGTGTCGCGCGCTTCGGCCGATCAGCGCGCCGGCCGCGCCGGAAGAACGGAGCCGGGCATCGCCATCCGCTTGTGGCACCAGGGCCAGACGGCGGCGCTCCCGGCCTTCACCCCACCACAGATCCTTTCGAGCGATCTTTCCGGTCTCGTACTCGATCTTGCCTCTTGGGGCGTCCAGGATACAAAATCGCTCGCCTTTGTCGATCAGCCGCCGGTGACGACGATCAAGGAAGCGCGCGCGCTGCTGGTACAGCTCGGGGCGCTGGACAAGGACGGCGCGTTGACGGCGCGCGGAAAGGTGATGCGCGACCTCGCCCTGCCGCCGCGATTGGCTGCCATGGTGGTTTCGGCTGGTGAATCAGGTCATGCCAAGGATGCGGCGCTGATCTCCGTGCTTTTGACCGAGCAAGGGCTCGGCGGCACCAGCCTCGATCTGGAAGAGCGCCTGCGACGGTTCAAAGGCGAAAAAGGCGAAAGGGCAGAGGCTTCGAGACGGCTCGCGGAAAGGCTCTCGGAAGGCTTCAACAAGGTTTCAAGTGCTGAACCTGCGCTCGCAGGAAGGCTTCTGCTGCACGCTTTCCCGGATCGGGTCGCACTTCAGCGCGGCGCGCGCGGGCGATATGTCATGGCGAATGGCCGCGGCGCGGAGCTGGCGGAGACCGAGCGGCTGGCCGGCAGCCAGATGCTGGTCGTTGCCGATCTGACGGGCCGGGCCGCGCAGGGGAGAATTCTGGCGGCAGCGGACATCTCCCGTGCCGACATCGAGGTTGAACTGCCGGGCGAAATCCGGACGGACGACCAGACCTTTTTCGACAGGCAGAGCCGGCAGGTGCGGGCACGCCGGGCCACAAGGCTCGGAGCGATCATCTTCGAGGAAGCGCCGCTTCCGCGCCCCTCGGGCGAGGCGGTGGTGCGGGCGCTTGCGCAGGGATTGCAGGAACTAGGGCTCGATCAGCTTCCCTTTCCCAAGGAGGCCCTGCAACTTCGGGAGCGAATCGGCTTCCTGCACCGGACGATCGGTGAACCGTGGCCCGACATGAGCGATGAAGCACTACTTGATCGGATGGAAGACTGGTTCATCCCTTTCCAAACGGACGCGCGAGGGCTTTCGGATATTTCCGTCTCCGGGCTCTCCAACGGGCTGATGGCGCTCGTGCCGCACGATCTGCAGCGCGATCTCGCACGGCTTGCTCCAACGCATTTCGAGGCACCAACGGGGCAGCGTCATCCGATCCAGTACGACGGCGAAGAACCAACGCTGACGATCCGGGTTCAGGAGCTCTTCGGTCTCAAGCAGCATCCGGCGGTCGCTGGGGGACGATTGCCCCTGCTTCTGGAGCTTACTTCTCCGGCCCACAGGCCGATCCAGACGACCCGCGACCTGCCCGGTTTCTGGGCGGGCTCATGGAGGGATGTGCGTGCTGACATGCGGGGGCGCTATCCGAGACATCCCTGGCCGGAGAGGCCTGACGAAGCGGCGCCAACGACAAGGGCAAAGCCCCGTGGTACATAATCTGCCGTCCTTAGAGCGCCGGCGTCGATGCTGTGGGAGTTTGGGCTGTAGGAGTATGGCGTGATCGAGAAGACCGAGATCCAGACACAGGAAGACAGGCTGAGCAGCCGCCGGCTGCGGTTGCAGACTTTGGTGCGATTGCGGTGGCTGGCAGTCACCGGCCAGGCGGTAACGGTCGTCATCGTCGCCTTCCTCTTGAAATTCCCCCTGCCGCTGGTTGCCAGCTGCTCGCTGATTGCCGCACTCGCCTGGGTGAATTTCTATCTGATGATCCGGTATCCGCCGACCCACCGGCTTGAGCCGCCTGCCGCTTTCGCGCTTTTGGGTTTCGATCTTTTGCAGCTCTGCGCGCTGCTCTTCATTACCGGCGGCCTAGCCAATCCCTTTGCAGCGCTGGTCTGCGTACCCGTCATCATTTCCTTCGCCTCACAGCCGATCCGCTACAGCACGGCATTGATCGGCTTTGCGATGGTCTGCATTACCGTGCTTGCCTTTTCGCCCTTCCCGCTTCCGTGGTTCGACGGGATGGAAATCAATGTGCACAATGTCATGCAGTTCGGTGTCTGGTGCTCGATCGCCTCGACGATGGCCTTTGCCGCCTTCTATGCCTACCGGGTGTCGATGGAAGCGAGCCAGCTTGCCGACGCGCTGGCAGCAACGGAGCTTGTGCTGCAGCGGGAGAAGCATCTTTCGCAGCTCGACGGGCTTGCTGCCGCGGCAGCCCATGAACTCGGCACCCCGCTTGCCACGATCAGTGTCGTTGCCAAGGAAATGGAGCGCGAGCTCAAGAATGACGACCGGTTCCGCGAGGATGTGCAGCTCCTGCGCAGCCAAAGCGAGCGCTGCCGCGATATCCTTCGTCGGCTGACGACGCTCTCTGCCGAAGGCGAGGCGCATCTGCGGCGGCTACCGCTCTCCTCGATGATGGAGGAAATCGTGGCGCCGCATCGCGAATTCGGTATCAAGCTGGAGTTGATTGAGAAGAGCCCGCGCAGGGGCGAGCCTGTTACCGACCGCAATGCCGGCATCATGTACGGGCTTGGCAACCTCATCGAGAACGCCGTCGACTATGCGCGGGAGAAGGTGACGGTCACGGTGGAGCATGATCACGAAAAGGTGCTCATTGTCATCGAGGACGACGGCAACGGTTACGCACCCGATATTCTCACGCGGATCGGCGAACCCTACGTCACAAAACGGCAGAAGGAAGATACGGCTGGAGGCCTGGGACTGGGGCTTTTCATCGCCAAAACGCTACTGGAGCGCTCCGGTGCATCCTTGATTTTCGAAAACCGCGAACCGGAAAATGCCGGCGCTCGCATTCGAATCGAATGGCCACGCGTATTGATGGACGCAAATTCGACAAAATGACTTTGTGGGCATAAACAGGATATGAGCGGTTGACGCATTTCGGACATTCAACCGTCGGGACCGTAGCGATGACAGATCAGAATCACGAGATTTCCGCCGGCTCTAACGAGGAGCATATCGGGCCCGACCCGAGCCTGCTGATCGTCGATGACGACGGCCCCTTTCTGCGTCGCCTGGCGCGGGCCATGGAGGCGCGCGGCTTTCATGTGGAAACGGCCGAATCGGTGGCAGAAGGTGTAGCCAAGTCCAAAGGCAGGCCGCCGAAATATGCGGTGGTCGACCTAAGGCTCGGCGACGGCAATGGCCTCGATGTCATCGAAGCGATCCGCCAGCGGCGTGACGATACGCGAATCATCGTGCTGACGGGCTACGGAAACATCGCCACTGCCGTGACCGCAGTGAAGCTCGGGGCTGTGGATTACCTTGCAAAACCCGCGGATGCCGATGATGTGTTTGCCGCGTTGACGCAGCGGCCGGGAGAGAAGGCGGAACTGCCGGAAAATCCCATGTCGGCCGATCGCGTCCGCTGGGAACACATCCAGCGTGTCTATGAAATGTGCGAGCGCAACGTGTCCGAGACGGCACGCCGGCTCAACATGCATCGCCGCACACTGCAGCGCATCCTCGCCAAACGCGCACCGAAATAATCAGACGTCGTCGACGTTGAAGGGCTTGCCGTTTGCCCATTCGGCCATCATCAGCCGCTGAGCAGCTGCGCGCGAGAAATTGAGGGTCACGGCCTTGCGGGTCGCTGGCGGCAGGCGGTGTTCAGGTGCTTCGCGCAGCATATGCGCCCCGTAACCATCTGAAAGAAAAAGGCCGCACTCTTCCGGAAAGATATCCAGGGGCACATCCTTATGTGTTGCAAAGAATAGCCTGTCGCAATGCAGACGGTAATCCGGCCATTTGCGATCGACCTTGAAGTCTTCGATCGACGTCTTGATCTCGACGATCCAGACCTCTCCTTTTTCAGAGATCGTAATCAGATCGGCTCGGCGACCGCTCGCCAGCGGCAGCTCCGGCAACACCGCGTGGCGCATCTCGTGAAGCAAAATCTGCATGCCACGGCGCACCATCATGGCCCTGTCCGATTGCCGGCCATCGATTAACGGATTGTTATTGTAAACGCTCAAAATCGTCATGGATAACCATCAAGTGGGGTTGGCCGTTGTTGCAAAAAAGCCATGCGCTTTTAATTTGCGGCTCAGATGGATTTTGTCGCACCGCAGTAGCCTTGCAAAGGCAAAGTTAATCGAAAATAAACCATAAATAACGATGGTCGAAAGACTATCCTCCAATTGCCCAAAACCTTCACGAGTCATCCATGCGCATCCGCAATGCATTCCCTGTATTTGGCCTGCTGGCGACCCTGGCACTGGCCGGCTGCTCAACGACGTCCGAAACCGCATCCACCGACACGGGCGCGGGTCCGACCGTTCAGACGGCACAAATCTTCAATGACGCCTATGGCGTAACGTCGGATGCCGGATACTCCCTGCCGGCGATCCCGATCGACCGCGTCAAGCCGGAATTCCGCCGCCAGATCGTCAGCTACCAGAGCGACGAACGTCCCGGCACGATCATCGTCAACACGCGCGAGCGTCACCTCTATTACATCCTGCCCAACGGCAAGGCTGTTCGCTACGGCATTGGCGTCGGCAAACAGGGCTTCGCTTGGTCCGGAACGGCCTATGTCGCCTGGAAGCAGGAATGGCCAAACTGGCACCCGCCGAAGGAAATGGCCGTCCGTCGTCCTGAAATCGCCAAGTATGTCGAAGACGGCATGGGTCCGGGCCTCACCAACCCGCTCGGCGCACGCGCCATGTACCTCTTCAATGAAGAGGGCAAGGACACGCTCTTCCGCCTGCACGGCACTCCGGAATGGGCCTCGATCGGTACTGCCGCTTCGTCGGGCTGCATCCGCCTGATGAACCAGGACGTGATCGACCTCTACAGCCGCGTCCGTCCGGGCAAGACCACCTCCAAGGTCATCGTTATCCAGTAAGCTAAAAGCCGAATTCGGTATAAAAAAGGCCGCCGGACCTTGGGTTCGGCGGCCTTTTTGCATCTGGCATGCTCAAGCTCAGGCGGTCTGCTTTGCCTTGAGCTCTATGCGGCGGCGATGCAGGACAGGCTCGGTGTAGCCATTCGGCTGCTCCCTGCCCTTCAGGACCAGATCGAGTGCTGCCTGGAAGGCGATCGAATCATCGAAATGTCCGGCCACCTGAATGTAGGCCGAATCGCCGGCATTCTGCTGATCGACGACGGCGGCCATGCGCCTCATGGTTTCGACGATCTGCTCCCTGGTGACGATCTTGTGGTGCAGCCAGTTCGCCATGTGCTGGGCGGAAATCCGCAGCGTCGCACGGTCTTCCATGAGGCCGACATTGTTGATGTCAGGCACCTTGGAGCAACCGATGCCCTGGTCGACCCAACGGACGACATAACCCAGAATGCCCTGAGCGTTGTTGTCGAGTTCACGCTGGATTTCTTCCGGAGTCCAGTTCGGCCGTACAACGACCGGCACCGAGAGAATATCGGAGAGCTTGGCGCGGGTGCGGTCCTTCAGACCTTCCTGTACCTTGGCGACATTGATTTTATGATAGTGCGTGGCATGCAGAGTGGCGGCCGTTGGTGATGGCACCCAGGCTGTGTTCGCCCCGGCCTTCGGATGCGCAATCTTCTGCTCAAGCATCGCGGCCATCAGATCGGGCATGGCCCACATGCCCTTGCCGATCTGCGCGTGGCCGGAAAGGCCGCATTCGAGGCCGATATCGACGTTCCAGTTTTCGTAGGCGCCGATCCAGGCAGCCTGCTTCATGTCGCCCTTGCGGATCATCGGACCGGCTTCCATAGAAGTGTGGATCTCATCGCCGGTGCGATCGAGGAAACCCGTGTTGATGAAGACGACGCGTTCGCGGGCAGCGCGGATGCATTCCTTGAGATTGACCGTGGTGCGGCGCTCCTCGTCCATGATGCCCATCTTGATGGTGTTGCGCGCCATGCCGAGGGCATCTTCAACGCGCGAGAAGATCTCAACGGCGAAGGCGACCTCTTCTGGGCCGTGCATCTTCGGCTTGACGACATACATTGAGCCGGCGCGCGAATTCTTGCGGCGTCCGGAGGAGCCGACATCGTAAAGCGCAATCAAGCCGGTGATCATGGCATCCATGATGCCTTCCGGCACCTCGTTGCCATCGCGATCGACGATCGCCGGGTTGGTCATGAGGTGGCCGACATTGCGCACCAGCATCAGCGAACGGCGATGCAGCTCGAAGGTCGCACCGCCGGGCGCTGTGTAAGCGATATCAGGATTGAGCCTGCGGGTGAAAGTGGAGCTGCCCTTCGTCACTTCCTCCTGCAGGTCACCCTTCATGAGGCCAAGCCAGTTGCGGTAGACGGTGACCTTGTCCTCGGCATCAACAGCAGCAACGGAATCTTCGCAATCCATGATCGTGGTTATCGCCGATTCAAGCCAGACATCGGAAATGTGGGCCGGATCGGTCTTGCCGATCGGGGTCGACGCATCGAGCACGATTTCGATGTGAATGCCGTTATTCTTGAGAAGAATATGGGTCGGCGCGTTCGCATCGCCGCGATAGCCGGCGAAATGCTCGGCATTCTTGAGCGCGAGAGCCATGCCGTTGGTGGCGGCGATAACGAGAGCACCATTCTTCACGGCGAAAGAGCCGGCATTCTTCCAGGAGTTGCCTTCAAGCGGAACCGCAGAATCGAGAAAATCACGTGCCCAGGCGATAACTTTCTCACCACGCTTGGGATTGTATCCCTTGCCCTTTTCGGCGCCGTCCGTTTCCGGGATAGCGTCGGTGCCATAGAGCGCGTCATAGAGCGATCCCCAGCGGGCGTTGGCGGCATTCAGGGCGTAACGGGCATTCATGACGGGAACGACGAGCTGGGGGCCGGCAATGGAGGCGATCTCGGCATCGACATTGGCGGTCGAAACCTGAAAATCCGGCCCCTCGGGCAGGAGATAGCCGATCTCCTTCAGGTAGGACTGATAGGCGTCCATATCCGTCGGTGCGCCGTTCTGGCGATACCAATCGTCAATCTTTGCCTGCAGCTGATCGCGCTTCAAAAGCAGTGCGCGATTCTTCGGAGCCAGATCATCCACAATCGCCGAGAAATCGGCGAAAAACTTGTCCGCATCGATTGCGAAGCCCGGCAACGCTTCCTTCACGAGGAAATCATGAAGGACGGCTTCGATGAAGAGACCATTCTTTTCAATGCGGTTCATGCGGTGTCTCCCTTGCAGTGGCAGCTTTTTCATGCTGCCACTTTGCCCGGCTTTCATTCACAGTCAATTCAGCAACAATTCGAAAGATTTATGCAGACTTGGAAACAGTCCGGCGGGTCACGCGCATCGGAAGGCCGTTTTGCGGCTGCGTCGTCAGTTTTTGCACCGGCCAGGGGTTCGTCTGATCGGTCGAATCGAACCGATAGCGATGCATCAGCACAGCCAATGCGATAACCGCTTCCTGAAGCGCGAATGTCGCGCCGATGCAGACGCGCGGACCGGCACCGAAGGGCAGGAACTGGAAGCGGCCAACGGAGGCGCGGTTTTCGGGCAGGAAACGTTCCGGCATATAGGCGCGCGGCCGGTCCCAATGGAGCTCATGGCGATGTAATGTCCAGGGCATGACGAGCACAGTAACACCAGCCGCGATCTCGACCCGCTCGCCCTTGGGGCTGGTCCAGGAATCATCTGCAATGGCCGCGCGATTGATCGACGGGGCCGGCGGATAAAGGCGGAGTGCCTCTTCGAAGGCGGCGCGGGTCTGCGGCATCAGATCCGGCCATTCGACCGGGTCTGCGCCTGAAGCGAGGATCCTGTCGATCTCTTCTTCCATCGCCTCGCGGATATGCGGGCTATTCGATACGCAATAGAGCGTCCAGGCGAGCGCGCGGGCTGTGGTCTCGTGGCCCGCACCGATAAAGGTCAGGATATTGTCCTCGATCTCCTCCTTTGTGAGACCATCAGGACCGGCCTGCTCCAGCAGCAGGGTCAGGAAATCGTTCGGCGCGGTGCTGCGATCTGCCTTCATCTTGGCAAGCCGCATATCCATGGTGTTGCGCACGATCGCCCGGAATTTCTCCAGCACCTTCTGGCCGCCGATACGTGTCACACGTGGAACCCAGGACGGCGCCCGCAGCAGATCCATCGGATCGACGCGGCCCATGCGATGCAGCAGCTCATTGACATCATCGGCGAAGTGGCCGCTCGATGTGACGATCTCACCGGAAAACAACGTGTCTGCGAGAATGGCGAAAGTCAGCTCCGTCATGTCGGTGCTGATATCGAAAATCGTGCCGTCTTCGTCGACATCGGCATATTTGCGGACGTATTCTTCCGACTGGCGCAGCATCTGGCTGGCAAAGCCCTTGGCATGGCGGGGCGTGAAAACAGGGGCGACAGCCTTGCGCGAGCGTTTCCAAACCGAACCTTCGGCGGTTAGAAGTCCGTCGCGCAGGATCGGGCGCAGCACAAGCTGGCGGACGTCGGACATGCGGTAATTATTGGCATTGTCGACCAGCACATGCTTGATCAGCCCGGGATCGTTGGCGATCAGCGTTCGCTGCCCGAAGAAATTGGTGTAGATCCAGGGTAGCGTATACGAGGGCTCGCCCCAAAGTTCGAGCGGGTTGCGGAAGATCGTCCTGATGATTTCGAGCCGCGACGGCGGCACGGTGCGCGGCAGCGGTGCCGGCGGTACGAAGGGGTCCGGACGCATGTCCATCAGCATAGCCTTTCCCGGGAGATATCGTCTTCCCGGCAGGCCTGAAGTTAGAGCAGGCCCTTGAGCTGGTCCAGTTTGTCGTTGATCAGCCAGCCGTAATAATTCTCTTCCGGCCAGACTGTCGTGCCGGAAGCGCGATTCTTGGCGGCGATCGCTGCGGCGCGCTGGCGCGAATTGCCGACATTATAAAGGGTCGCGGTGAGACCCGGATTGCCGGAAATATCCATGCCGGCGATCTCCTTATAGTCGTCGATCGACCGGCGGATCGAGGCGGCGACAAAGGCGAGCGAGATATCGGGGTCCATGATGGCCTTGTAGACCGATCCGGCGTTCTTCTCATCCAGCTTGGGATATCCCGATACGCGCGATACCAGATCCGACAACATGAGCGCCGTCAGCGGATTGACCTGACCAAGACCGAAGGTCTGACCGGCATAGAAGGGCTGAAAGAAGACAGCGCTGAAGCGATTGTTTGGAAAGCTCTTGCCACCCACGGTCTTGCCGCGGAAATCGCTTTCCCAAACGTCCTCGCGGCAACTCCAGAGCGTGTAGGAATCGCTCTTGCCGTTGCAGGCGGCAAATTGCGGCCGGTCGACGAAATCATCGACACTCTCGCCATCATAGGCAAAACGGAAGCTCTGACCGGCATAGGACGCGGCCTTCACATAGTAGGACTGCAAGCGGTCATAGGCATCGACATTGTAAGTATGTTCGCCGACGATCGCGCCGATCACATGAATGGGGTTGATACCATAGGCATTCGAAACCTTCTTGATCTTGCCCATGAGTTCATGGTCGGTCGACAGGAGGTCGTACACCTTCTCATATTTGATATCGAACGTCGTCTTGGTGCCCTTGGTGCGACGGACCGAAGCGCCTGGAATATCCGGCTGCTCGGCATGACGGTTGCCTGGCGGGACAGCCTGCGCCGCAAGCGCAGGAACCGAGCCCGCAATGGTGATGGCAATCACAAGGCTTGTCAAAAGGCGTCGCACGATCTGCTTTCCCGTCTTTCCCTGTCGTCTTCGTGTCGCGGCTGACTGGACCAGAATCTTGTCCGAATAAAGCCGTACAAAAAACAAAGCGGGCCTTTCACTAAAAAGTAAAAGGCCCGCTGTCGAGAGTTCAGATCGTCAAAGTTTCTGCGTTACCTGCGCAAAGACAGGAAACGATGTTTCCCGATCACAGGATGAAGCGTGACAGGTCGGTATTCTGCGCGAGATCGCCGACATGCTCGCGCACGTAAGCTGCATCGATCTTCACATCCGTGCCGGCGCGATCCGGTGCATTGTAGGAGATGTCGTCCAGCACCCGCTCCATGACCGTCTGCAAGCGGCGCGCGCCGATATTTTCGACGGAGGAGTTCAGATGGACGGCGACATCGGCGAGCGCATCGATCGCGTCATCGGTGAAATCGAGCGTCAGGCTTTCGGTTTCCATCAGCGCCTTATACTGGCGAATGAGGCTGGCCTCGGTTTCCGTCAGGATGCGGCGGAAGTCTTCCTTGTTCAGCGGACGAAGCTCGACGCGGATCGGCAAGCGGCCCTGCAATTCGGGCAGCAGATCCGACGGCTTGGAAACATGGAAGGCGCCCGAGGCGATGAAGAGGATGTGATCCGTCTTTACCGGGCCGTATTTGGTCGAGACCGTGGTGCCTTCGACGAGCGGCAGCAGGTCGCGCTGCACGCCCTCGCGGGAAACGCCGGCGCCGGCGCCGCCATCGCGAGCCGCGATCTTGTCGATTTCGTCGAGGAAGACGATGCCGTCATTTTCAACCGAGCGCACGGCTTCGCGCTGAATGACCTCATTGTCGATCAGCTTGTCGGACTCGTCGCGGACCAGGTCGGTGTAGGAGGCCTTCACCGTCGTGCGCACCTTCTTGGTGCGGCCGCCCATCGCCTTGCCGAACATTTCCGACAGGTTCAGTACGCCGATATTGGCGCCCGGCATGCCGGGAATATCGAAGCCGCCCATTCCGGAGCCGGTATCGGCTACTTCGATATCGATTTCCTTGTCGTCGAGTTCGCCATTGCGCAGCTTCTTGCGGAAGCTTTCACGCGTCGCGGGCGAGGCCGTCGCACCGACCAGCGCATCGAGAACGCGCTCTTCGGCGCTCATATGGGCTTTTGCCTGAACCTCCGTACGCTTCTTTTCGCGGATCAGGCCGATGCCGACCTCGACGAGATCGCGGATGATCTGCTCGACGTCGCGGCCGACATAACCGACTTCGGTGAATTTCGTGGCTTCGACCTTAATGAAAGGTGCACCGGCGAGCTTGGCGAGGCGACGGGAGATTTCCGTCTTGCCGACGCCGGTCGGACCGATCATCAGGATGTTCTTCGGCATGACTTCGTCACGCAAGCTCGGATCGAGCTGGTGACGGCGCCAGCGGTTGCGGAGCGCAATCGCGACAGCGCGTTTGGCCTCATGCTGGCCGATGATGTAGCGGTCGAGCTCGGAAACGATCTCGCGGGGAGAAAAAGTGGTCATTGTCTATCATTCTCCTGGCGGTCCAGGGCCATCAGAAGCGCCCGGCCGTAATTCGTAGTAGTTTCGCCAAGTCTTTGAAAGCCTGCCTTGGTATAGGCTCTGATTGCGAAAGCGTTGTCCGGATGCGGATCGACCAGCACGCGGTTCTTGCCCCTATCGAAAAGCGACTGGCAAAACTGCGCCATGAAGGCCGGACCGTGACCCTTTCCAAGAAGCGCTTCGACCCCGATAAACTGATCGATGCCGCAGGTACCATCGGGCTGACCGTCCAGTGCAGCATCGTCTTAATCATCGAGATCAGCCACCTGAATGAAGGCAAAATCCCTGCCGTCGAGCGTCACAATATAGGGCTCGACCGCCAGATCATGCAGATGCTCTTCGATCGAGGCCAGTGCCTCTTCCGGCTCGCTCCACCAGCGGCGGACATGCGGCTTCCCTAGCCATTTGGCCAGAAGGGGCAGATCAGCCACCGTGACGGAACGGAAGACATATTCCGTCATTCCGCGTCCAGCGTTTCCACGATGACATTGTGGTTCGTGTACACGCAGATGTCGGCGGCGATATCGAGCGCACGACGGGCAATGTCTTCGGCGGACTTGTCTGTGTCGGTAAGTGCGAGAGCCGCGGCAAGCGCGAAATTGCCGCCCGAACCGATAGCGGCAACGCCATGTTCGGGCTCCAGCACATCGCCATTGCCGGTAATGGCGAGCGTCACCGATTTGTCGGCAACCAGCATCATGGCTTCGAGATTGCGCAGGTAGCGGTCGGTGCGCCAGTCCTTGGCGAGCTCAACGGCGGCGCGCATCAGCTGACCCGGATATTGTTCCAGCTTCTTTTCAAGCCTTTCCAGAAGGGTGAAGGCATCGGCGGTCGCACCAGCGAAGCCGGCGATCACTTCGCCCTTGCCGATACGGCGGACCTTGCGGGCATTGCCCTTCATGACGGTCTGGCCCAGGCTGACCTGACCGTCGCCGGCCACCACGACCTTGCCGCCTTTTCGAACTGTAATAATTGTCGTCATCTAACACCTGTTGCCCGGCACGCGGGCGGTTCCAGCGGGCCGAACGCCGGCCCTGTTGAACCCTATGTAAGAGGGCCCGCGACGATTGCAAATGGCCTTCCTTTTCTGCCCCCACGCTTCTGGATATTTCGCAATCCGCCTGATAAGGAACCACCTTGATTTCAAGGAGAAAGCCATATGGCCGAGACCGCAGCAAGCCGCACGGGCAGTGTTTCCCGCAAGACCAACGAGACGTCCATTTCCGTTTCCGTCAATCTTGACGGCACCGGCAAGTCGACGATTTCGACGGGCGTCGGCTTCTTCGACCATATGCTGGATCAGCTTTCGCGACATTCGCTGATCGATATGGAAATCGAGTCCAAGGGCGATCTGCATATCGACGACCATCACACGGTCGAGGATACCGGCATCGCCATCGGCCAGGCGATCGCCAAGGCGCTCGGCGACCGCCGCGGCATCACCCGCTATGCCTCGATCGATCTCGCCATGGACGAGACGATGACGAAGGCTGCCGTCGATCTTTCCGGCCGCCCCTTCCTCGTCTGGAACGTTTCCTTCAGCGCGCCGAAGATCGGCACTTTCGATACCGAACTGGTGCGCGAATTCTTCCAGGCGCTTGCCCAGAATGCCGGGATCACGCTGCATATTCTCAATCACTATGGTGCCAACAACCACCATATTGCAGAGACATGCTTCAAGGCCGTCGCACGCGTTCTGCGCACTGCGACAGAGATCGATCCACGGCAGGCAGGCCGCGTTCCCTCGACAAAGGGCACGCTCGCCTGAGCCCCATCAGGGAGCGTCAGATGGCATCCAGCTACGTTTTTCTTGTTCCACCTGATGGTCAGCGCGAGGATACGCGCACGATCCGTGACGGTTTCTCGTGGCTTGCCTTCCTCTTTCCCTGGATCTGGCTGCTTGCGCATCGCCTCTGGCTTCACGCAATCATTGCGTTCGCGCTGCAGGCGATCGGCGGCGTGCTGGCGGAAGAACCAGGCTTCGGGCCGGCGGGAATGGCTCTCGCCTTCGGCGTGAACCTGCTCGTCGGGTTCGAGGGACAGAATTTCCGTATCCGCGGCCTTGCCTCCCGCGGCTGGCGCGAGGAGGTCGCAATCAGCGCTTCCTCGATCGATCTTGCGGAAGAGATCTATTTTTCCAACATCGAGACCGGCGCCGATCTGAAGGTGCCCGAATGGAACCAGGCTTCCAGTCCGCAGATGCGGCCGGGTCATTCCACTTCGCTCGGTCTCTTCGGCTTTGACGGAGGGCGCAAATAATGCGTGTCGCGATTATCGACTACGGCTCTGGCAATCTGCGCTCGGCCACCAAGGCTTTCGAACGCGCCGCCCGCGAAGCCGGCATCGAGGCCGAGATTAATCTGACCGACAAGGCCGAGATCGTTGCCGCCGCCGATCGGATCGTGCTTCCCGGTGTCGGCGCCTATGCCGATTGCCGCCGCGGGCTCGATGCCGTGCCCGGCATGACGGAAGCTTTGCTTGAGGCTGTCGAGAAAAGGGCGCAGCCTTTCCTCGGGATTTGCGTCGGCATGCAGCTCATGTCTTCGCGCGGGCTCGAAAAGACGGTGACGCAGGGTTTCGGCTGGATTCCGGGTGACGTCGTCGAGATGACGCCTGCCGATCCCGAGCTGAAAATCCCGCAGATCGGCTGGAACACGCTCAATCTGAAATATGAGCATCCGCTTTTCGACGGCATTCCGACGGGGCCTGATGGCCTGCACGCCTATTTCGTGCACTCCTACCATCTGGCAGCCGAGAATGCCGGCGATGTGATTGCGACGACCGATTATGGTGGGCCGATGACGGCCTTCGTTGGTCGGGACAACATGGCGGGTTCGCAGTTCCATCCGGAAAAGAGCCAGAAGCTCGGACTGGCGCTGATCGCGAATTTCCTGCGCTGGGCGCCGTAAGGGCTGTCTTTTAATACGCGCGCCTTATTTCCCCTATAAGTGAAGGGGTGGATACAGGAGCGTGCTCAATGCCGGCTTCGCGGAAATCAGGCAAGATATTCTACAGGCTGCGGCCGGCCAGAGAGGGCCAGCCGCCGTTCGTCGATATCCGGCTGCCTGGCGGGGTGATCATCCGCCAAGTCGATGAGACCCTGCATCGCAAAGCACTCGTGAACGCATCAAAGGCGCTCAAAGAGAGGCTCGGCGGCTGATGCAGGAGACCTTTCCGGGAAAAGAGAACCCAAGACTGCGATCGGGCGAGGTAAGCGCCGGCGATCTCGCTGAAGCGGTGCTGGAATTCTACATCGAAGGCGAAGACGATCTGATCGGCCTGCTTGCTTATGCACTTTATGAGCGCCAGAAGCGGGACTTTATCGTCAGCCATCGCAAGCGCAATGCGGGCCGCTCACCAAACGACGCGGAAATCGCGGCTGTAACGAGCAACTACCTCTCCGCCGATCTGCGCAACACCTTGCGCGACCGCGCCTCGCAGATCCTGTCGAGCTATGCCGAAATCTATGTCGAAGCCATGGAGCCGCAAATCCAGCTCGTTGCCACCAATAGCGAGGCGTTGCGTCAGGTGCGCGGTATCGAGAAGTCGGTGAAGAAACGCACCGGTTTCTGGCGCCAGGTGCGGGTCGGCTTCACTGTTACGTTGCTGCTGCTGGTGCTTTTTGCCGCTCTCACCATTGCCGCTGTCTTTTTTCGTTCGGATATCGTAGATGCGTGGAATGCACTGATGGTGCCCACGACGCTACGGACCTGAGACGAATGATCCTTTTTCCCGCGATCGACCTTAAGGGCGGACAATGCGTTCGCTTGAAGCTCGGCGACATGCAGCAGGCAACGGTCTACAATACCGATCCGGCTGCCCAGGCGAAATCCTTCGAAGAGCAGGGTTTCGAATGGCTGCATGTAGTCGATCTCGACGGTGCCTTCGCGGGACATTCGGCCAATGGCGATGCGGTTGAGGCGATCCTGAAGGCCACGAAAAACCCTGTTCAGCTCGGCGGCGGCATCCGTACGCTCGATCATATCGAGAACTGGCTTTCGCGTGGGCTGCGCCGCGTCATCCTCGGCACCGTTGCCGTGCGTGATCCGGCACTTGTGATCGAAGCCTGCAAGAAATTTCCGGACCATGTTGCCGTCGGCATCGATGCCAAAGGCGGCAAGGTGGCCGTAGAAGGCTGGGCGGAGGCTTCCGAACTCGGCATCATCGAACTCGCAAAGAAATTCGAGGGTGCCGGCGTTGCCGCGATCATCTATACGGATATCGACCGCGACGGCATCCTGACCGGCATCAACTGGACCTCGACGCTGGAACTGGCGGATGCCGTTTCCATCCCGGTCATCGCATCGGGCGGCCTCGCCTCGATCGAAGACATCAAGCGCATGCTGCAGCCGGATGCGCGCAAGCTCGAAGGCGCCATCTCCGGTCGGGCCCTTTATGATGGGCGGATCGATCCCAAGGAGGCGCTCGATCTCATCAAGGCCGCCCGGGCCAAGGAGAGTGCATAATGAGCCTGAAGGCCCGCGTGATCCCCTGCCTCGACGTCAAGGACGGCCGTGTCGTCAAGGGCGTGAACTTCCTAAATCTGGTCGATGCCGGCGATCCGGTCGAAGCGGCCAAGGCCTATGATGCAGCCGGTGCCGACGAGCTGTGCTTCCTCGACATCACCGCCTCTTCGGACAATCGCGAGACGATCTTCGATGTCGTGGCGCGCACGGCCGAGCAATGCTTCATGCCGCTCACAGTCGGCGGCGGCGTTCGCACCATTGCCGATATCCGCAAGCTGCTGCTTTGCGGTGCCGACAAGGTCTCGATCAATTCGGCGGCGGTCAACAATCCGGATTTCGTGGCCGAGGCAGCCGACAAGTTTGGCGACCAGTGTATCGTCGTGTCGATCGATGCCAAGCGGCGCCTCACGCAGCAGGTCGGCGGCGACAATCTCAGTGCTTGGGAAATCTACACGCATGGCGGCCGCAACGCGACCGGCATCGACGCTGTGGAATTCGCTCAGAAGATGGTTGCCCGCGGCGCCGGCGAGTTGCTCGTCACCTCGATGGACCGCGATGGCACGAAGATCGGCTACGATCTGGAGCTGACCCGGGCGATTGCCGATTCCGTCCGTGTGCCCGTCATCGCGTCTGGCGGTGTGGGTGATCTCGACGATCTCGTGGCCGGTGTGAAGGAAGGTCATGCCAATGCGGTGCTCGCCGCGTCAATCTTCCATTTCGGCACCTATTCTGTCGGCGAAGCCAAGCACTATATGTCTGAACGCGGCATCGCGATGCGGCTCGATTGAGATTGAAAGCAGTATCATGAGCGGATTTTCCCTTTCCGACCTCGAGCGGATCGTCGAAGAGCGGGCGAAGGCTTCACCGGATGAATCCTGGACAGCCAAGCTGGTGGCTGCAGGGCAACCGAAAGCGGCCAAGAAACTCGGCGAGGAAGCCATCGAAGCCGTGATGGCGGCGGTCACCAACGACCGCGAAAACCTCACCTATGAAGCAGCCGACGTGCTCTATCACCTATTGGTCGTATTGAAGATTGCTGAAATACCGCTAGAGAATGTCATGACCGAACTTGCGCGGCGGACCGCGCAATCCGGCCTCAAGGAAAAGGCCAGCCGGCAGAGTTCATGAGCATCGCAACGCAGATTATCGGAGTGGCGGAAAAGGTGGATGATTTCCAGACCGCTTCTTATTCTCCCTACCATTTCTTCAGCTCGGACCAATGGGCGCATTTTCGTGCGGACACGCCGCTGACGCTGACGGGAGACGAAGTCAAGCGGCTTCGCTCCATGGGCGACCCGATCGACCTCGACGAAGTTAGGCGTATCTATCTGTCACTATCGCGTCTGCTTTCGGCGCATGTGGAATCTTCACAACTGCTGTTCGAACAGCGCAATCGGTTCCTCAGCCTTTCTGACGTGACGAAGACGCCATTCGTGATCGGCATCGCCGGATCCGTGGCGGTCGGCAAGTCCACGACAGCTCGTATCCTGAAGGAACTGCTCGGCCGCTGGCCTTCCAGCCCCAAGGTCGATCTCGTCACGACGGACGGCTTTCTCTATCCGAACGCCGTGCTGAAGCGCGAGAACCTGATGCAGCGCAAGGGTTTTCCGGAGAGTTACGACACCGGCGCAATCCTGCGTTTCCTGTCGGCGATCAAGGCCGGCCTGCCGGATGTGAGGGCACCCTCCTATTCGCACCTCGTCTATGACGTGCTGCCGGACGAGTACAAGATCGTTGACCGGCCCGATATTCTGATCTTCGAGGGCATCAACGTCCTGCAATCACGTGACCTGCCGGCGGACGGCAAGATCGTGCCGATGGTGTCCGACTTCTTCGACTTCTCGATCTATATCGACGCCGAGGAAACACAGATCCACAATTGGTACGTCACGCGTTTCATGCGCCTCAGGGAAACTGCCTTCCGGGATCCGAATTCCTACTTCCACCGTTATGCATCGATCAGCGAGGAAGAAGCCGTGGCGATTGCAGAAGACCTCTGGGCGAACATCAATCTCAAGAACCTGCGCCAGAACATCCTTCCGACGCGGCCACGCGCCGATCTTATTCTGCGCAAGGGCAAGGATCACCTGATCGAGCAGGTGGCACTGCGCAAGCTCTAGGGGTTTTCACGGGTCAAGGATTGACACGACGGAGCGTCAGGTTGATGCGTCCGCCGTTCTTCAGAAGCGTGGATGTTGCCGGATAGATGCGGTCGACGCCGTGGAAGCAGAGCCGCCCCTCCCCGCCGAGAATGACAAGATCGCCGCTCGACAGCTTGAAGGACATGGTCTTGTCGTTGCGGTTCACCCCACCGAGACGGAAGAGGCAGGCGTTGCCGAGGGAAATCGACACGACCGGCGCCTTCAGATCGTTCTCATCCTTGTCCTGATGCAGGCCCATGCGCGCCTCGTCGGAATAGAAATTGACGAGGCAAGCTTCGGGCGGCTTGTCGTAACCCGAAACGTCATTCCAGATATCAAGCAATTCAGAAGGTATGGCCGGCCACGGCCTACCGGTCGCCGGATGCATCGGTTGATAGCGATAACCTCGCTCCTTATCCGTGACCCAGCCGAGCGAACCGCAATTGGTCATCCTCACCGACATCGGCTTGCCGGTACCGGGCATGACTGGCACGTAGAGCGGCGCTTCTGCGACGATGGTCCTGATGATGCTGACCAGTCCTTCCTGGCGGGCACGATCCAGATATTCCGGAAGATGGCGAATGCCGCTCAAAAGTTCCGGCATGTCACTCCCCGCCGCCCAGGCGGCCACGCATCTTCTTGACTTCAGACCGGCCGGATTTTTCCTTCAGCCGTCGTTCGATCGAGCCCTTGGTCGGCTTTGTCTTCTTGCGTGGCGGCGGTGGCGGCTTGGCGGCCTCGAGGACCAGTTCCTTCAGCCGCTCGCGCGCATCTTCGCGATTGCGGTCCTGGCTGCGGAACCGGCTTGCCTCGATCATCAATACGCCGTCCTTCGACATGCGCCTGCCGGCAAGCTTGGTCGCATTGGCCTTGACCCGCTCGTTGAGTGAAGGCGAATTCGGTATATTGAAGAAGAGCTGGACGGCGGTCGACACCTTGTTGACGTTCTGACCGCCCGGACCGCCCGCCAGAACGAACTGTTCCGTCAGCTCCCATCCGGCGATGGTGATCCTGTCGTTGATGTAGAGCGCGTCGCTGGCCATACCGCCTTCTAGCGCATAATCACTGCGAATTGAAAGCGGTGAAACCCGGCACATGAGCGACCGGGTTTCACGTGAATCGACTGGTTCGGGTACCGAGTTACTCGGCTGCGACCTTGATGCCGGGCGCTGCATCGCGCACGCCGCCGTCGACATGGCTTTCGAACTTGGCGAAGTTGGCGATGAACATGGAGACCAGCTTTTCAGCCTGCGCGTCATAGGCCTGCTTATCGGCCCAGGTCGAGCGCGGATCGAGGATGCCCGTATCCACGCCTTCGACTGCGACCGGAACGGCAAAGCCGAAATTCGGATCGGCGCGAAGCTCGACCTTGGCAAGCTCGCCCGAAAGGGCGGCCGTCAGCAACGCACGGGTTGCCTTGATGGGCATGCGCTTGCCGATGCCATACGCGCCACCAGTCCAGCCGGTGTTGACCAGCCAGCATTCAACGCCGTGGCGGCCGATCAGCTCCTTCAGCAGATTGCCGTATTCAGCCGGATGACGTGGCATGAAGGGTGCGCCGAAGCAGGTCGAGAACGTTGCTTCCGGCTCGGTGACACCCTTTTCGGTGCCAGCCACCTTGGCAGTGTAACCGGAGAGGAAGTGGTACATGGCCTGCTCAGGCGTCAACTTGGCGATCGGCGGCATGACACCGAAGGCATCGGCCGTCAGCATGATGATCGTCTTCGGATGAGGCGCAAGGCCCGTTTCGGATGCGTTCGGAATGAAATCCATCGGGTAGGCGCAGCGCGTGTTTTCCGTCAGCGACGCATCGTCGAAATCCGGCTCGCGGTCTTCGTTGAGAACGACGTTTTCAAGGACAGTGCCAAAACGCTGTGTCGTGGCATAGATTTCCGGTTCGGCCTCTGCCGAGAGGCGAATGGTCTTGGCGTAGCAGCCGCCTTCGAAATTGAAGATGCCGTTTTCGCTCCAGCCGTGTTCGTCATCGCCGATCAGGGTGCGTGCCGGGTCAGCCGAAAGGGTCGTCTTGCCGGTGCCCGAGAGACCGAAGAAGACGGCGGCATCGCCTGCCGGGCCGACATTGGCCGAGCAGTGCATCGGCATGACGCCCTTTTCCGGCAGCAGGTAGTTCAGCACGGTGAAGACGGATTTCTTCATTTCGCCGGCATAGGAGGTACCGGCGATCAGCACGATGCCGTTGGTCAGATCACAGGCGATCACCGTTTCGGTGCGGCAACCGTAACGCTCCGGATCGGCCTTGAAGCTTGGCAGGTCGATGATCGTCAGCTTCGGCGCAAAGCCTGCGAGTGCATCAGCCTTCGGACGGATCAGCAGGTTGCGGATGAAAAGCGAGTGCCACGCGAATTCGGTCACAACGCGGGTCGGCAATGCGTGGTCCGCGTCGGCGCCGCCGACGAGATCCTGCACGAAGAGGTCCTTGCCGGCAGCATGGGCCAGCATATCCTCGTGCAGCAGCGCGAAATGCTCCGGCGACATCGGCTTGTTGTTATCCCACCAGATCTGTGCGTCGGTATTGCCATCGCGAACGACGAACTTGTCGCGCGGCGAGCGGCCCGTGTGCTGCCCAGTCGTGGCACGAAGGGCGCCTTGTGCTGTCAGTTCGGCTTCTCCCCGGCGAATCGCCTCCTCATAGAGAAGAGCTGCGGACAGGTTGTAACGTACGCTGCGTACGTTGCTGAAACCGATCGTCGCCAGCTCGATTGCCTGGTTATGAACTCCGAACGTCTCCATAGCTTTTTCCTTCGCTGAGGCGCCTTGGCCGTTAAATTATCGCGAAAGTAAAAGGAGAAATTTTAAATGGCAATAGGGATAATCTTGGAAAAGATAATGATATCAAACAATTAATCGATTTAAATTCCGATAATTCTTTTTAAATCGTTTGAAGACCTCCTGTTGAAACAACTTGTCGCACTACTGTCGATTGTGGCTTGCAGTGGCTGGCAATCTACCCCTTTATCTTTGCCACAATTTGTTCCACCTTTATCCTCCATAAGCGCACCCGGTCACGAAGACCGCCTGGGGACGACCAATCCGGGAGATTGCGCACTGATGACGGAGACCAACACCATGCCGACAATCGCGCTCGTTGACGACGACCGCAACATCCTCACTTCCGTGTCGATTGCACTGGAAGCTGAAGGATATAAGGTCGAGACCTATACGGATGGCGCTTCAGCGCTGGATGGTCTGCTCGCTCGCCCGCCGCAGCTAGCAATCTTCGATATCAAGATGCCACGAATGGACGGCATGGAGCTGCTGCGCCGCCTTCGCCAGAAATCGGACATGCCCGTCATCTTCCTCACCTCCAAGGATGAGGAGATCGATGAGCTCTTCGGCCTGAAGATGGGCGCCGACGATTTCATTACCAAGCCTTTTTCGCAGCGTCTGCTGGTCGAGCGTGTTCGCGCCGTTCTGCGCCGCGCGTCGAGCCGTGAGGCAGCCGCAGCTGGCGGCGTCGCTACCATCGGCACGCCGAAGGCGGGCGCGGTTCAGCAGGCCCGTTCGCTCGAACGCGGCCAGCTGGTCATGGACCAGGAACGCCACACCTGCACCTGGAAGGGCGAGGCAGTCACCCTCACCGTCACCGAGTTCCTGATCCTGCATTCGCTGGCCCAGCGTCCGGGTGTGGTGAAAAGCCGCGATGCCCTGATGGATGCCGCCTATGACGAACAGGTGTATGTTGATGACCGCACCATCGACAGCCACATCAAGCGGCTGCGCAAGAAGTTCAAGATGGTCGACACTGACTTTGATATGATTGAAACGCTTTACGGTGTGGGTTACCGCTTCCGCGAAGCAGCCTGACGCTTTAAAGCGCGGGAAGAGATGAATGAGGGCGGCGGGCCGGTCAAACTGGCCCCGCCCTCCGAAAGGGCCGTGATTGGCACAGTTGGTGCAGGAAAGGGATCTGGATGATGCGGAGGGCGTAAGCACCCGACGCGTCAGGGGTCGGCGTTGGTCGCATCCCTTCACCCTGATCCGCCGTATCTTCGGCAATGCCGTCTTTTCCAGCCTGACGCGCCGCATCGTCTTTTTCAACCTCGCGGCCCTGCTCGTCCTTGTCGGCGGTATTCTCTACCTCAACCAGTTCCGCGAAGGCCTGATCGACGCGCGCGTCGAGAGCCTGCTGACACAGGGCGAAATCATCGCCGGCGCCGTGTCGGCATCGGCCTCGGTCGACACGAACTCGATCACCATCGATCCGCAGAAGCTGCTCGAACTGCAGGCCGGCCAGAGCATTACGCCGGTGCCAAACGACGAGGATCTCGAATTTCCGATCGACCCGGAAAAGGTGGCGCCCGTTCTGCGCCGGCTGATCTCGCCGACCCGCACCCGGGCCCGCATCTTCGATGCCGACGCCAATCTGCTACTCGATTCCCGTCATCTCTATTCCCGTGGCCAGGTTCTGCGTTTCGACCTGCCGCCGGTGGAAGAGGAAAAACAGACCTGGGGCGAATGGTTCACGGCTCTCTTCAACAAGGCACTGCAACCGGGCAATCTTCCTGTCTACAAGGAAGCGCCAGGTGGTGACGGCTCCATCTATCCCGAAGTCATGAATGCGTTGACGGGCGTGCGCGGCGCAGTTGTCCGCACGACGGAAAAGGGCGAGCTCATCGTTTCGGTTGCGGTACCGATCCAGCGTTTCCGAGCCGTGCTCGGCGTGTTGCTGCTGTCGACGCAGGCCGGCGATATCGACAATATCGTGCATGCGGAACGCCTTGCCATCATGCGCGTCTTCGGTGTCGCAACGCTCGTGAACGTTCTGTTGTCGCTGGTTCTCTCTTCGACCATCGCCAATCCGCTGCGCCGGCTTTCGGCGGCCGCGATCCGGGTGCGCCGCGGCGCCAAGGAACGCGAGGAGATTCCTGATTTTTCCGTACGTCAGGATGAAATCGGTAACCTTTCCATCGCTCTGCGCGAGATGACGACCGCCCTCTACGACCGCATCGATGCGATCGAGAGTTTTGCGGCCGATGTCAGCCATGAGCTCAAGAATCCGCTGACCTCGCTGCGCAGCGCCGTCGAGACGTTGCCGCTCGCCAAATCCGACGATTCCAAGAAGCGGCTGATGGATGTCATCCAGCACGACGTCCGCCGCCTCGATCGCCTGATCAGCGATATTTCCGACGCATCCCGTCTCGATGCCGAGCTTGCGCGCGTCGATGCCGGCTCGGTCGATCTCGAGGTATTTCTGCGCGACCTCATCGACGTGTCGCGCCAGATTCGCAGCACCAAGAAGAAGGTCGAGATCGAGTATGCCGTCGATCGCAAGCCGAACGTCAAGACTCGCTTTGTCGTTAAAGGGCATGACCTGCGCATCGGCCAGATCATCACCAACCTGATCGAAAATGCCCGCTCCTTCGTTCCGGAGCAGAACGGCAAAATCACGGTGCGCCTGGTCCGTACCCGCTCCCGTTGCGTCGTTTATATCGAAGACAATGGTCCCGGCATCCAGGCAGAGAATATCGACCGCATCTTCGAACGGTTTTATACAGACAGGCCTGAATCCGAAGGCTTCGGCCAGAATTCCGGCCTCGGACTTTCCATCAGCCGGCAGATCGCCGAGGCGCATGGCGGTTCGCTACGAGCCGAAAACATCGTCGATGACGAAGACGGAAAATTGCTTGGCGCGCGCTTCATCCTTGCGCTTCCCGCCGATTCCGCGACATGATCAACATCCACGCCACAGCAATCGTCATCGGAAGGACCGGCCTTCTCTTCACCGGCCCCTCAGGCTGGGGCAAGTCGATGACAGCTTTTACCTGCATGGCGGAGGCGCGACGGCAGGGTGTTTCTTCTGTTCTAGTGGCCGATGATCAGGTATTTCTTTCGAAACAGGGCGGGGCAATCACTGCCGCCTGTCCGCCCGCTATTGTCGGCCTCATCGAGTTGCGCGGCACCGGGATCGTCAAGCACGACCATATCGACCGGGCAGAGATGCATTTTGCGATCCTGCCGGCCAGCGCAACAGGAAAAAACCGGCTGCCTGCGGACGGAGAAACCGTCGTTCTTGCCGAGGGTTTCGAGCTGCCCGTATTACGATTGCTGCCCAATCTTCCCTTGCCTCTTGCCGTGTTGATGGCAAAAGCGCCGGAAATCGGAAGTTGAGGCCTTCCGGAGCGCCCGGTACGACCTACATGTTTGTATTTTTATCTTGCACTTCGGCTTTTGATCGCCAAGATGTGCCCCCACCGGTGGACGTAATTGCTGCGTTGCGATATTGGGGCCACGGTTTGCGTATGCCATGGGAGCAGTAATATCATGATCGGACTTGTGCTTGTCACTCATGGCAAGCTGGCTGAAGAGTTTCGTCATGCTGTAGAGCACGTCGTCGGTCCTCAGAAATTCATCGAAACGGTCTGCATCGGACCGGAAGACGATATGGACCAAAGACGACAGGACATTCTCGAAGCTGTTTCCGGCGCAGACGACGGCCATGGCGTCGTCATTCTGACCGACATGTTCGGCGGTACCCCTTCCAATCTTGCAATCTCTGTCATGAGCAGCGGCCACACCGAAGTTATTGCCGGCGTCAACCTGCCGATGCTGATCAAGCTCGCTGGCGTGCGCGGCGAGAACAACATGGAAAAGGCGCTTGCGGAGGCTTCCGAGGCAGGCCGCAAATATATCAACGTTGCAAGCCGGGTCCTGAGCGGAAAGTAAAAAGCCTCCATGACACCGCTCTCCCGGGAACTCCTCATCATCAACAAACGCGGTCTGCATGCACGTGCTTCGGCAAAATTCGTCCAGACGGTCGATGCCTTCGATGCAACGATCACCGTTTCGAAAGACGGCATGACGGTTGGCGGCACCTCCATCATGGGCCTCATGATGCTCGCGGCAAGTCCCGGCTCAAGCGTCCTCGTCTCGGCGACTGGCAATCAGGCTGTCGAAGCGCTTGAGGCCCTCGATCAGCTTATCCAAAACAAGTTCGGCGAAGAGATCTGATCTTCAGCGCCATATAAAGATATAAAGACTTCTTTATATCCCCGTTGCCTTCCCGGCTGAAGCCTGATAAACGGCGGGCATGACGTGCATTTCGCACGCGTTCGATCCGTTGCGGTCATCGTCGCGTCCTTGCGATGTTTTTGAGACGTTTCAGCCTGGAGAGCCCAATGAGCACTGAGAAAGATTACGTTGTCGCCGATATCGGCCTTGCAGATTTCGGCCGCAAGGAAATCACCATCGCCGAAACCGAAATGCCCGGCCTCATGTCCTGCCGCGCTGAATTCGGTGAATCCAAGCCGCTGAAGGGCGCGCGTATCACCGGCTCGTTGCACATGACGATCCAGACCGCCGTTCTCATCGAGACGCTGGTCGCGCTCGGCGCCGAAGTTCGCTGGGCTTCGTGCAACATCTTCTCGACGCAGGACCATGCCGCTGCAGCGATCGCCGCTTCCGGCGTTCCGGTCTTTGCTATCAAGGGCGAGTCTCTTGAGGATTATTGGGTCTACACCGACAAGATCTTCCAGTGGGCCGATGGCGGCTTCTCCAACATGATCCTCGATGATGGCGGCGATGCCACCATGTACATCCTGCTCGGCGCTCGTGCCGAAGCCGGTGAGGACGTTCTTTCCAACCCGCATTCGGAAGAAGAGGAAATCCTCTTCGCCCAGATCAAGAAGCGCCTTGCCGCTTCGCCCGGCTGGTTCACCAAGCAGCGCGACGCCATCAAAGGCGTGACCGAAGAAACCACGACGGGCGTCAACCGCCTCTACCAGCTCAGCCAGAAGGGCCTGTTGCCTTTCCCGGCCATCAACGTCAACGACTCGGTCACCAAGTCGAAGTTCGACAACAAGTACGGCTGCAAGGAATCGCTGGTCGACGGCATTCGTCGTGGCACCGACGTCATGATGGCCGGCAAGGTTGCCGTCGTCTGCGGTTACGGCGACGTGGGCAAGGGTTCTGCCGCTTCGCTTTCCGGCGCCGGCGCCCGCGTCAAGGTCACCGAAGCTGATCCGATCTGCGCCCTGCAGGCTGCCATGGACGGTTATGAAGTCGTTCTGCTGGAGGACGTCGTTTCCTCGGCTGACATCTTCATCACCACGACAGGCAACAAGGACGTTATCCGCATCGACCATATGCGTCAGATGAAGGATATGGCGATCGTCGGCAACATCGGCCACTTCGACAATGAGATCGAAGTTGCAGCACTGCGTAACCTGAAGTGGACCAACGTCAAGCCGCAGGTCGACCTGATCGAGTTCCCGAAGGGCAACCGCATCATCCTTCTTTCCGAAGGCCGCCTCTTGAACCTCGGCAACGCAACGGGTCATCCGTCCTTCGTCATGTCGGCCTCGTTCACCAACCAGACACTGGCGCAGATCGAGCTCTTCACCAAGCCCGGCCAGTACGAAAGCAAGGTCTACATCCTGCCGAAGCACCTCGACGAAAAGGTTGCCCGTCTTCATCTCGACAAGCTCGGCGTGAAGCTTACCCAGCTCAGCGAAGAGCAGGCTGCCTATATCGGCGTGAAGCCACAGGGCCCGTTCAAGGCCGACCACTACAGATACTGATTTCATCTTCGATATCCACAAGATGTGGTGGCCTCGGCATTGACAAATGCCGGGGCTTATTTTTTGGGCGCGCTCTTTCCGACGATTCCCTAACGAAGTATTGTTTTAAGACTTGATTCGTGGCTTCGGAGCTCTCCGTTTTCCACGAAAATGGGATGTCTTGTCGTGATGCGGCACATTAAAGGACGGAGACATACCGCCGATGTCGGAAATGAAACACAGCCTGCACAGCCAGGCGGAAGGTCGCGCATATGCTGCTGACCGTCCGCTTCAGGCAGGCCAAAAATATGGGTTTGCCACGGTCAGTGTGACCGCAAGGCGAAAGTATTGGTCCTTGGCACGTATTGCAAAGCTGTGCGCTGCAAGCACTGCAGTCATCATACCGGCTTGGCCGGCTCTGGCGCAGGCGCAGCCGGGTATCGGCGCCTCGGCACATCTTTTCACGTCTTCGCAGGTTGTCGGACTTTCTGTCGTCATTGGTGTCATTTCGGCTGCATTGCTTTCCACGCTGTGGCTGGTGCGACAACGCGGCAATCTCGAAAATGAAAGCCGGGAGATTCGCTCGGCGCTTTCGGATGCACAGCAGCGTATCTCCCAATATCAGGCACTGATCGCCGACAAGAACCGGCGCATCGTGATCTGGGACGGTGTCGCGCGGCCGGAGCTCCTCGGTCAGCTTCCGCCGGAGACCGGCGCGCCGCAGGATAATGAATTCCTTGCCTTCGGCCTCTGGCTGAAGGCGCGATCGGCTGCCGAGCTGGAGCGGTCGGTCGGTCGTCTTCGTGAACAGGCCGAGAGTTTCGACATTGTGATCGAGACGATCAGGGACGAGGTGATCGAAGCTCAAGGCCGGGTTTCCGGCGGCCGCGCCTTCGTGCGCTTCGTGGCGCTCAACAATCTGCGCGCCGAGCTGGCAGAGCTGAAGATCGAGCGCGACCGGCTGATGACGTCGATCTCCGCCTTCCAGACCATGCTCGATGCCATCGATATGCCCGCCTGGCAGCGTGATACCGGCGGCCGCCTGACCTGGGTGAACCATGCATATGGCGATGCCGTCGAGGCACAATCGCCCCAGCAGGCTGTCAATGAAGGCCGCGAAATCCTGACGACTGTCGCCCGTGAGCGTATCCGCGCCACGGCAACGCCGGAATCGCCTTTCCACGATACGATTTCGACAGTCGTTCGCGGCAATCGCACGTTCTTCGACGTAGTCGACGTAAAGGTCCCCAGCGGCTCCGCCGGCATTGCCGTCGATGTTTCCGATGTCGAAGCGGTTCGCGCCGAACTGGAACGGACGCTCAAAAGCCATGCGGAAACGCTCGATCATCTGGCGACACCGGTCGCCATTTTCGACGGCGACCGCCGGCTGCAATTCTACAACCAGGCCTTCGTCGCGCTCTGGGAGCTCGACATCGCGTTCCTCGAGAGCAAGCCCGACAATAGCGAGCTTCTGGAACGCCTTCGCGCAGCCAAGAAACTGCCGGACCAGCTGAACTGGAAATCGTGGAAGGAAACGGCGCTTTCCGTTTATCGTTCGCTCGATACGCAATCCGACCTCTGGCACCTGCCGAACGGCCAGACGCTGCGCGTCTTTGCGACCGCGCATCCGCAGGGCGGCGCGACATGGGTATTCGAGAACCTGACCGAGCAGGTCGATCTCGAAACGCGCTACAATACGCTGGTAAAGGTACAGGGCGAGACGATCGACCACCTTTCGGAAGGTGTCGCGGTCTTCGGGCCAGACGGCCGTATACGCCTCTCCAACCCGGCCTTCCGGGCGCTCTGGGGCATCACGGAGACTGAAGCCAAGCCCGGCACCCATATCCGCGGCATCGGCGAGGCTTGTGCCCCGTCCTATGACCAGCCCGATGGCTGGAAGACCTTTGCAGAGCTGATCACCAGCTTCGACGACGAGCGCCGCTCCAGCCAGGGAACGCTCGAACTTCTGTCCGGTCTCGTGCTCGACTTCGCAGTGATCCCGCTGCCGAACGCACAGACCATGCTGACCTTCGTCAATATGACGGACAGCGTTCGCGCCGAGCGCGCGTTGACGGAAAAGAACGAGGCGCTGCGTAAGGCGGACGAGCTGAAGAACGACTTCGTGCAGCACGTCTCCTATGAGCTGCGCTCGCCGCTGACGAACATCATCGGCTTCACTGATCTGCTCCGCACGCCGGGCGTCGGCCCGCTGAACGAGCGGCAGGCCGAATACATCGACCATATCGCCACCTCATCCTCGGTGCTGCTGACGCTCGTCAACGACATCCTCGATCTTGCGACCGTCGATGCCGGGATCATGCGGCTGAACTATGCTGAAATCGATCTCGCCGATCTTCTCGACGACGTCTCCATGCAGATCGCCGACCGGCTGCAGGAAAGCGGCGTCTCGCTGGAGATCACCGCTCCAGCCTATCTGGGGTCGATCGTTGCCGATCCGCAGCGGCTGAAGCAGATCCTGCTGAAACTTCTGGCCAATGCCGCCAATTTCTCGCCGGAGGGCGCATCGATCGCACTCGAATGCCGTCGCGAGGGTACTGATTTCGTCTTCTCCGTCCGGGATCGCGGCCCCGGCATTTCGCCTGATATGATCGCGACCGTCTTCGACCGTTTCGCAACCGGCGCGAAGAGCGGAAAGCGCGGTGGTGCCGGGCTTGGCCTTTCGATCGTCGACAGCTTTGTCAGCCTGCACAATGGCGAGGTCAGCATCGACAGCGAACCCGGCAAGGGAACGACGGTGACCTGCCGCATCCCTTCCATCAACCTACCGCATTCCGTCGCCGCCGAATGACGCAAGGCGACATCATCTCGCTTTTTCTGGAAGACGATGCGGCAACCCTTCGTCTTGGCAATGATCTGGCGCTGGCGCTGAAAGCCGGCGATTGCCTGGCACTATCCGGCGATCTGGGCGCCGGAAAATCCTCGCTGGCGCGAGCTTTTCTACGCGCCATGGCCGATGATGGCGGGCTTGAAGTTCCGAGCCCGACTTTCACGCTGGTGCAATCTTACGATCTGCGCATTCCCGTTTCGCATTTCGATCTTTATCGGCTTGGCGATGCCTCGGAACTGACAGAGCTCGGTTTCGACGAGGCGCTTGAGCACGGCATCTGCATCGTCGAATGGCCCGAAATGGCAGAAGGCGAGCTGCCGGCATCGCGCATCTCGTTGCGGCTGGAGCATGAAGGTGCCGGCCGTCGTGCGACAATCACGGCACCGGAGAAGGCTCTGGCCCGAATCCATCGGGTGCTGGCGATCCGCCGCTTCCTCATTGACGCCGGCTACGGCGATGCGGAACGGCGGTTCCTGACCGGCGATGCTTCACTTCGCGCCTATGAATATTTCCGCCTCAGCGACGGCTCGCGGAAAATCCTCATGGATTGGCGGCCCCCTCCGGAAGGCCCCCCGATCTATGAGGGCAAGCCCTATCCCAAGGTCGCGCATCTTGCGCAGGACGCCTATCCTTTCGTGGCGATCGCCGAGACGTTGCGCAAGCGCGGTTTCGCAACGCCGGAAATCGAAAAGGTCGACTACGAGCAAGGCATTCTGCTGATCGAGGATTTGGGCAAGGACGGTGTCCTCGATGACGAAGGCCGGCCGATCGTCGAGCGCTACCGCGAAAGCGTCGCCTGCCTTGCCCATCTCCACTCGATGAAAATCCCGCAGGATATCCCGGTTTCGGCTACGCACACGCATCACATTCCTAATTTCGACCGCGTCGCCATGAAGATGGAGGTGCGGCTTGTGCTCGACTGGCACATGGCCTGGAGGCGCGGCACGGGACCGACGGATACCGAGCGGGACGAGTATCTGGCAATCTGGGACAATCTGATCGACGAGCTGAAATCGGCCGAAAAAAGCCTGCTGCTGCGCGACTTCCATTCGCCCAATATCATCTGGCGCGAGCATGAGAGCGGCATCCGCAAGATCGGCATCATCGACTTCCAGGATGCGATGATCGGGCCGACGGCCTACGATCTCGCCTCCATCGTTCAAGATGCCCGCGTCACGATCGAACCGGATCTCTGCCGACAGTTGATGGACGACTATCTTTCATTGCGGCGCGTACAGGGCGGTTTCGACGAAGCCGGATTCATGAAGGCATGGGCCATCATGTCGGCGCAGCGCAACTGCAAGCTCGCCGGCCTCTGGGTGCGGCTATTGCAGCGCGATGGTAAGCCCGGCTATCTGCAGCATATGCCGCGTACGCTTTCCTATCTCAAGGCGGCGCTGGAACACGAGGCACTTGCCCCCTTGCGCGAATGGTGCACAAGGGCTGGAATACTGCCAGTCGAATCATAAATCCGGACAAGCATGACCGTCAGACAAGCCATGGTACTGGCCGCGGGCCTCGGAACCCGGATGCGCCCGATTACCGACACGATTCCGAAGCCTCTGGTGAAGATCGGCGGAAAGCCGATGATCGACTATACGCTGGATTCGCTTGTCGAGGCCGGGGTCGAACAGGCTGCGATCAATGTCCATCATTTTGCCGATCAGATGGAAGCGCACCTCCAAAGCTATCGCGGGCTGGATATTCTCGTTTCCGATGAACGCGATGCGCTGATGAACTCCGGTGGAGGCTTGGCAAAGGGCCTGAAACTGCTGGATCGAGAGCCGGTATTCGTCATGAACGCCGACCTTTTCTGGATCGGCGAACCTGCAGACCGACCGAGCAATCTGCGGCGTTTAGCCGGATTCTTCGATGCCGAACATATGGACATGGCGCTGCTCTGCGTGCGCATTGAAGACACGACCGGCCATAACGGCAAGAACGATTTCAGCCTGGCTTCCGACGGCAGACTGACACGATATCGCGACGATCCCTCAAATCCGGTCGTCTATGCCGGCGCTATCGTCATGAGCCCCGCGCTGCTTGACGATGCGCCCCAAGATGCTTTCAACCTGAATATCTATTTCGACAAGGCGATCGCTCGCGGCCGGCTTTTCGGCATGATGATGGAAGGCCATTGGCTGACGGTCGGCACGCCTGATGCAATTGACGATGCGGAGGAGACGATCCGGCGGTTCCGGACGTTTGCGTGAGGCATGACGGAAAGGCACCGGCCACGCATTCTGACAATTCCTTCTGGTCTTCCCTTTCTGAAGACGCTGGCAAGTTCGCTCTGTGATGGACGCCTGACACCGCTCTTCCGGCATGATCCGTCCGATCCGTTGTCGCTTGCCAAGGTGACTATATACCTGCCGACCCGGCGCGCCGTGCGCGTGCTGCGCTCGGAATTCGTCGATCTGCTTGGCGGCCGTTCGGCGATCCTGCCGGTCATCCGGCCGCTCGGCGAAACGGACGACGACAGCGGTTACTTCGACGAGGCGCTGCCGGCGACGATCGATCTTGCGCAGCCGCTCTCCAATACCGCGCGCTTGCTGGAACTGGCGCGACTGATCCTTGCCTGGCGCAACAAGCTGCCGGAAATCGTCCGGCATATCCATTCGGAATCGCCTCTTGTCGCGCCGGCAAGCCCGGCAGACGCCATCTGGCTTGCCCGCAATCTGGCAGAGCTGATCGATTCGATCGAGACCGAGGATCTGGCATGGTCGGAGCTCGGCAGGCTCGATACAGGCGACTATGCGGCCTGGTGGCAATTGACGGCGGAATTTCTGCAGATTGCCAGCGCCTTCTGGCCCGAACGCCTGATCGAGCTCGGCCGCTCTTCGCCGGCCCGTCACCGCAACGCTATCCTGCGCGCCGAGGCCGGCCGTCTCTCGACGATGAAACCCGCCGGTCCGATCATCATTGCCGGCTCGACAGGTTCACTTCCCGCCACGGCCGATCTCATCGGCGCCGTAGCACACCTTCCGGAAGGCGTGATCGTATTGCCCGGCCTCGACCTTTCCATGCCGGAGGAACACTGGCATCTGGTCGCCCCTGATCTCCTGCGGGGTCAACGCGCCAATCCGGCAAGCCGTACACATCCGCAGTATGGTCTTTCGGTTCTTTTGAAGCGACTGAAGCTCACCCGCGAGGATGTCCAACCGATCGAGGAGGCGGATGCCGATCTGCGCTCTCGTGCGGAAGTACTCTCGCGCGCATTGACGCCATCGGACGCGACGAGCGGCTGGGGTGATTGGAAGAAGAACCTGCCGGAAGGAACCGTTGCGGCGGCATTCGCGGACGTATCGATGATCGAAGCCGCCAACGAACGCGAGGAGGCGACGGCCATTGCTGTCGCTCTGCGGCTTGCGCTGGAACGACCGGGCAGAGACGGCGAAAGTCGGGCTGCGCTTATTACGCCTGATCGCAATCTCGCGCGTCGGGTCATGGCGGATCTTTCCCGCTTCGGCATTCTCGCAGACGATTCAGCCGGCACGCCGCTGTCGGCGACACCGCAGGGCACATTGCTGCAGTTGCTCCTGGAAGCGACACTGCGACCAGGCGATCCGGTCGCCATCGTTTCGTTGCTCAAACATCCGCTTGCCCATTTCGGGCTGGAGCGCGGCGTTCTGGTTGCGGCCGCGCAAGCGCTGGAATTGCTGGCGCTGCGCGGCGGCGTGGCGGAAGTGGGTATCGGATCGCTCGAAGCACTGCTTGACCACCAGCTTTCCGAACAGGCGCTCGACAGGCACGCGCCTATCTGGCGCAAATCGCTCCCATCCGGGGCGGCAGACATGGCCCGCACACTGGCACGGCAAGTGGAACGTGCCGTGGAGACGCTGGCGTCGGCACCTGGGCGGGACGGCGGCGGCCTGATGGCGGGCCTTACGCTGTCGCAATGGGCGGAGCGGACCGGTCGCGCGTTGGAGCGTGTCGCAGCCGATGAGCGCGGCAACCTGGCAAACCTCTGGTCCGGCGAGGCAGGCGATGCCCTGGCAAGCCTGCTTGGCGAAGTCATCGATACCGACGGCCAGATGGAAGCGGATGGGCCGCAATGGATCGATATCATGCAGGCACTTTCCGCCGGCCATGCCGTCAAGCCCGGCGCCCTCAGCCACCCTCGCCTCTTTATCTTCGGTACGCTGGAAGCGCGCCTGCAGAATGTCGATACGCTGATCCTCGGCAGCCTCAATGAAGGATCATGGCCGGGGCAGACCGCCAACAATCCTTTCGTCTCCCGCATGATGAAGACGGAGATCGGACTGGAGCCGCCGGAACGGCGCATCGGCCAACTGGCGCATGACTTCGAGATGGCGAACGGCACCCGCCACCTCATCTATTCGCGCGCCCTGCGTCAGGGTTCGACGCCGACGGTCGCCTCCCGCTGGCTGCAGCGGCTTCTGGCGCTCGGCGGAGAGGATTTCGAAGAGAAATTGCGCGAACGCGGAGCGCGCTTCGTTCATTGGGCAAACCAGATCGACCTCGGCGATAATCAGGCGCCGGCGCAGCGGCCTTCTCCGAGACCGCCGCGGGACCTGCAGCCCAAATCCTACTCCTTCAGCGAGGTTGGTCGGCTGCGCCGCGACCCCTATGCGATCTATGCGCGGCGCGTCCTGCGGCTTGATCCTGTCGACCCTTTCAATCGCGATCCGGGCGCGGCGGAGCGTGGCACGCTCTATCACAAGATCATCGATCGCTTCGTTCGCGAAGGCCACATTGCAGGAACACCGGATGCGGCAGCGGCGATGGAGATCATCCTGACCGATCTCTTCGACATGGAGAGCCTGCCGCCGCACATCGATGCCGTCTGGCGGCCGCGCTTCCGGGAAGTGGCACGGGCCTTCCTCAGCTGGGAAGCCGGACGGCAACCCGCCGTGCAGAAGAGGCTGACGGAAGTGAGGGGTGGGGTCGAACTCGAGCGTATCGACATCCGGCTTACCGGCGTTGCCGACCGCATTGATATCAAGGGGCCCAATAGCGCCGATATCATCGACTACAAGACCGGCTACAACCCCTCTCCGACACAGGCCCGGGCCCTGCTGGATCCGCAGCTTGCGCTTGAGGCAGCCGCACTTCAAGCCGGCGCCTTCCGCGATGCCGGAAGCCTTGTCCCGAATGACCTTCTCTATGTCCGCCTCCGGCCGGGCACGCGCTTTCTGGTCGACAAGGTCAACAATGAGGAAGCCAACAGCGACAAGGCAAAATCTGCGATGCAGCTCGCCGAAGAATCGATCGACCAGCTGGTGAAATTCGTGGGCCTGCTGCAGTCGGGTGAAAAAGGCTTCACGTCGCGGCTGATCCCTGCCCAGCAATTCGATTTTGGCGGCGACTACGACCATCTCGCCCGCGTTGCGGAATGGGCAACCGCCGATCCTGAAGGTGGTGGCGATGATTGATCCGACCGCGCTTCCCGAGGGTGATGATCCCGGCACATGGATCAGCTGGACGACGATCCAGCAGGCGATTGCCTCCGATCCCGCCCGTTCGGCATGGGTGTCGGCGAATGCCGGCTCCGGCAAGACCCATGTTCTGACGCAGCGGGTGATCCGGCTGCTGCTGGCGGGTGCGCGGCCTTCCGCGATTCTCTGCCTTACCTATACCAAGGCCGCCGCCTCCGAAATGTCGAACCGCGTTTTCGAGCGGCTGGCGGAATGGGCGATTTTTCCGGATGAGGAACTGGCCAGACGCATCGCGCAGATTGAAGGTCGTGAGCCGGATTCCCTGAAGCTTGCCGAAGCGAGACGGCTGTTTGCCAAGGCACTCGAAACACCGGGCGGGCTCAAGATCCAGACGATCCACGCCTTCTGCGAGGCGCTGCTGCACCAGTTCCCGCTGGAAGCAAACGTCGCAGGGCATTTCTCCGTTCTCGATGACCGGGCGGCTGCGACGCTGCTTGCCGATGCACGACGCTCGCTTCTGACGGCAACGGCGCCAGAGAAGGATCGAGAACTCGCCGATGCCTTCGCCTATGTGCTCAATCTCGGCGATGAATCCGGACTTGAAAATCTGCTCGGCGAGATCGTTGCCAACCGAAATGCCATCCGCCGCTTCATGCTCGCGGCCGAGTCGCATGGCAGTGTTGATCGCTTGCTTCGCAAGAAGCTCGGCCTCTCGCCTGACGATACGGAAGAAGGGCTGGCCGGCCGATATTGGCCGCTGCCGGGGCTCTCGGGTGCGACGCTGGAACTTTACCTGTCGCTTGCCGCGACAAAGGGGGGAGCGAAAGCGCATGATGTTGCCGAAAGCCTCCGTCGCGCCGGCCGCGAACAGGATGTGGCGGCGCGTTCGCAGATTCTGGAGAAGGTTTTCCTGACGTCAAAGGGTGAACCAAAAACGGACGGGCAATTCTTCGTCAAGGCAATGCTTGCCGAAGCGCCGCAACTTGCCGATGCCATTGCGTCGGCTCGCGCCCATGTCGTCAATTGCCGCGATCGGCTGAAAATGATGCGGATGTATGCCGCCACCCATGCTGCTCTCGTGCTTGCCGATCGCCTGAACCGGGACTACGAGGAATTGAAGAGGCAGCGTAGCCATCTCGACTTCGAAGACCTGATCACTCGCACCGCTGACCTGCTTACGAAGAGCGGCGTCGGCCCGTGGATCCATTACAAGCTCGATCAGGGCATCGATCACATCCTCGTCGACGAGGCGCAGGATACGAGCCCCATTCAATGGAGCGTCATCCAGTCGCTGGCAGAAGATTTCTTCTCCGGCGAAAGTTCACGACCCGTCGTCCGCACGCTCTTTGCGGTCGGCGACGAGAAGCAGTCGATCTATTCGTTCCAGGGTGCCCGACCCGAACGGTTTGCCGAGGAGAAGGAGCGGACGCAGCGGCGGGTACAGAACAGTGGTCTTGATTTTTCGACCGTTCGCCTGCCGCTTTCCTTCCGCTCCACCTCCGATGTGCTGCTTGCCGTCGACCATATTTTCACACCGCCCGAAAATGCGCGCGGTCTGGGCCTCGAGCCCGTCGTACATCGCTCCAGCCGAATAGGCCATCCCGGCGCCGTCGACCTCTGGGACATGGTCGTGCCCGATGTCGTCGTGAAGGACGAGGATTGGACCGCTCCCTTCGACGCCACCCCCGAAAGCGCGCCGGCAGCGATCCTGGCGCGGCGCATCGCCCATACGATCGGCACGCTCGTCGGCCGCGAAACCATCGTCGAGAAGGGCAAGGAACGCTTCATAGAAGCCGGCGATATCCTCGTTCTCGTTCGCAAGCGTGATGCTTTCGTCAATGCGCTGACGCGCGAACTCAAACGACGCGGCGATATACCGGTCGCCGGCGCGGATCGACTGGTATTGACCAGCCATATCGCCATACAGGATCTGATGGCGCTCGGCCGTTTTCTGCTTTTGCCGGAAGATGATCTCTCGCTCGCTGCAGTCCTGAAAAGTCCGCTTTTCAATCTCTCGGAAGAGGATATTTTCGCCGTTGCGGCACTGCGCGGCGATAATGAAAGCGTGTGGCATCATCTTCGCAAATATGCCGCCGACGGCCATGAGCGGCTTGGCGCCGCGGCTGCGAGGCTGGAGCTCTTCCTTGCTCAATCCCGAAGCCTTTCAGTCCATGACTTCTATGCGCGCGTTCTCGGCAGTCACGGCGGCCGGCGGCAGTTCCTGGCGCGCCTCGGCACTGAAGTCAGCGATATCATCGACGAATTCCTGACCTTTGCGCTCGACCACGAAACATCCGGTCTCCCCGGCCTGCAATCCTTTATCTCGACGCTGGAACTAGAAGCGCCGGAAGTGAAGCGCGAGCAGGACAAGGGCCGCAACGAGGTGCGCATCATGACGGTGCATGCCTCCAAGGGCCTTGAAGCACCGATCGTTTTCCTCGTGGACGGCGGCTCCAAGGCATTTACGCACACGCATCTGCCGAAGCTTCGGCTGATCGATACCGGGCCGGATGAGCCGCCAATACCGGTCTGGATTCCGGTCAGCGATCTCGGCAATTCGGTGACTTCGAACGATGCGGCGCGTATTCAGCTTCTTGCCGAAGAGGAATACCGGCGCCTGCTCTATGTGGCGATGACGCGTGCCGCCGATCGGTTGATCGTCTGCGGTTATCGCGGTGTCCGACTGAACAACGACACATGGCATATGATGATTTCCAGTGCGCTCAGCGAGGAACATCCGCATGTGCAGAAGACAACCTTCTCAGCCCCGGATGGAGAGTGGGATGGCATGCGCTGGCGTGTGCCACAGGTCGAGCGCAGCTTTGAGCGGATGGATCAAGCTCCCAAGCAGGTGACCATTGAAACGGTCCCACCGAACCTTTTCCGCCCTCTGCCCCCACAGAAGCAATTGCCACGGCCGCTCAGCCCTTCCGGTGCCGGAACCATTATCGACGAGGAGGCGGATGACCTGCTGGTGACCTCGCCGCTCTTCAGTGATCCTGAAAGCAACGATCGTTCCCTTGAAAAAGGCCGCCTCATTCACCGGATGCTGCAGGCCCTACCCGATATTCCAGCGGAGGAGCGGGCTGAGGCGGCAAAACGTTATGCAGAGCGTGCAGCGCGATTCTGGCCGGCGGCCGAACGGCAAGTCCTGATCGATTCGGTTCTGAAACTTTTACAAGATCAACGGCTTCATGCCGTTTTCGCCGTTCACGCGCAGGCGGAAATCTCGATCATGGGAACGCTGACGCTCGAGGGCCGGGAGTATGCGGTCTCCGGCCGTATCGACCGTCTTGCCGTCCTGTCCGACAGCGTCGTCATTCTGGATTACAAGACAAACCGCGTGCCGCCAGCGAGCGAAGAGACGATTCCATTCTCCCACAAGGCACAGCTTGCCATCTACCGTGAAATCCTCAAACCGCTCTACCCGGCCATGCGGATCGATTGCATGCTGATCTACACCGAAAATGCGACCATCCATACGCTGAGTGAACAGGCTTTGGCTTCTGCACTTGCGGGACTCAACACAAAGTGAAATATCGGACATTGAAATTCCGGCACCGCACCCTCACATCTTGTTCAACAGCAAATTCCGGTAAAGGAGCAGCCTATGGCTACCGTTAAGGTCGATATCAACAATTTCCAGTCGGAAGTTCTGGAATCCGCAGAACCCGTCGTCGTCGATTTCTGGGCTGAATGGTGCGGTCCGTGCAAAATGATTGCTCCGAGCCTCGAGGAAATCGCCACGGAACTCGCTGGCAAGGTCAAGGTTGCCAAGCTCAACATCGATGAAAACCCGGAACTGGCCGCTCAGTTCGGTGTTCGCTCGATCCCGACGCTTGCAATCTTCAAGGGCGGCGAAGTTGCCGACATCTCCATCGGCGCAAAGCCGAAGACGGCGCTTTCCAACTGGATTTCCAGCGCAGCCTGACGATATCGACAGTTCGACACGAAAAGCCCGGCATTTGCCGGGCTTTTTCATTTGGGGGGTGTACCGTTTTCCGCCAGTACGTCGCCGACGAGATAAAGTGAGCCGCCAATAAGGATACGCGGTGGAGGTGCCTCAGGGTCGATGGTCGAAGCGATGGCATCCAGGGCATCGATGACCGATGACATTGGTTCGGCCACGAGGCCGGCGTCATACGCGGCATGGGCCAGGATCACCGGATCTATCATCGCTTCGCTGCCGCGGATCGGTACGCAATAGATCTTCTCTGCCAGGTCGGCGAAGGCCTTGAAATAGCCGACTGGATCCTTGGTATTGATCATGCCCGATATCAGGAATAGCGGGCGGGACTGGCGCTCTTCGAAATTCGCCATGGCTTCGGCGATCACTTCACCTGCACCCGGGTTGTGGCCGCCGTCGACCCAGATTTCCGACCGTGCCGGTGCATGGCTCAAAAGCCTGCCTTCCGTCAATTTCTGAAGACGGCCGGGCCACTCCACCGTTTCCATCGCCTTTTCCATCATCGGCTCAGTGACGGTAAAGCCCGCGGCTTTGACGGCGCGGATGGCGGCAGCGGCATTGGCATATTGATGGCGACCGGGAAGGCGCGGCAAAGGCAGATCCGCCAGGCCGAACTCATCCTGATAGATCAGCCGGCGATATTCCTCATGGGCTATGAAATCCTGACCGAAGATGGCACTCGGGCAGTTCAGCCGCTCGGCGGTCGACATCAGCACGTCGAGCGCCGCGTCATATTCCTGATGGCCGATGACGACGGGATGCCCGCGCTTCATGATGCCGGCCTTTTCCGCAGCGATCAGTTCCACCCGGTCGCCGAGATAGGGCTGATGATCCAGCGAAATCGGCATGATGACTGAAACGGCAGGGTCTTCGATCACGTTCGTCGCGTCAAAACGACCGCCGAGGCCTACCTCGATAATGGCGGCATCGGCCGGATGTTCGGAGAAAAGAATGAAAGTGACTGCAGTCAGGATTTCAAAGACGGTGATCTTCTCACCATCATTGGCTTTCGCCACGCGTCTCAGAGCATCGGCGAAGACAGCATCATCGACCAACTGTCCACGCCCACCTGGAACACCAAGACGGTAGCGTTCATGCCAGTTTACGAGGTGTGGAGAGGTGTGGACATGGACGCTGTGGCCTGCCGCTTCCAGGAGCGCACGGCAGAAAGCCGATGTCGAGCCCTTGCCGTTGGTGCCGGCAATATGGATGACGGGGGGAAGATTGCGTTCGGGATTGCCGAGCGCTTCCAGAAGGCGTCGGATGCGGTCCAATGACAAATCGTAGCCCTTGGGATGCAATCCCATGAGCTTCTCGATCTCCCGCGCCGCCTCACTCACCGCGATCTGGCCTCTGTCTGTCATCGGCCCGCCCTATTCTGTGAGAATGCTGCTCAGGCGCTCGCCGCCAGAGCAATCACACCATTGGCATCATTTGCTGCTGTCGCCGGCTTCTTCGTCAGGATCTTCAACAGGCGCGCCAGCGTCTCCGGGATATCGTGACGTTTGACGACCATGTCGACCACGCCGTGCTCCAGAAGATATTCCGATGTCTGGAAGCCTTCGGGAAGCTTTTCACGCAGCGTCTGCTCGATGACGCGCTTGCCGGCAAAACCGATTTCCGCACCTGGCTCGGCCAGATGAATATCGCCGAGCATCGCATAGGACGCCGTCACGCCGCCGGTGGTCGGATTGGTCAGAACCACGATATAGGGCTGGCCGGCTTCCTTCAGCAAATCGACGGCGACCGTCGTGCGCGGAAGCTGCATCAGCGACAGGATGCCTTCCTGCATGCGCGCGCCGCCCGAAGCCGGGAACATCACGAGCGGGCACTTTTCCGCAATCGCGCGTTCGAAGGCTTTGACAATCGCTTCGCCAGCAGCCATGCCGAGCGACCCGCCAATGAAGTTGAATTCATGGACGACGGCGACGAGCTTCAGGCCCTGGACGCTGCCGAGACCAGCAACGATCGTGTCTTCCTGCTCGGTCTTGAGTCGGCTGTCACGCAGACGATCGCTGTATTTCTTGGAATCGCGGAACTTCAGCGGATCCTGGGCGACCTTCGGCTGCGGCAAAGCTTCGTATTCGCCGTTGTCGAACAGGTCGGCAAGGCGCGCCTTTGCCGGCATCTTCATGTGGTAGCCGGAAGCGGGGATGACCCACTTGTTGCTTTCCAGGTCCTTGTGAAAGACCATCTCACCCGTTTCCGGGCACTTGATCCAGAGGTTCTCCGGCACTTCGCGACGGCCCAGCATGGAATTGATCCGCGGGCGAACGTAGTTAGTGATCCAGTTCAACTCGAATACTCCTGATTGACTGGTGCCAATGTGGGGAAACTATTCGGCAGCAACAAGGCGCGCCGAACGCGTTCCTGTGGAAAGACCCCGAACCAGCGTCGCAACGGCCTGAACCGTATCCGCTGTCGCCTTCCCGTCAGCCGTCAGGCTGTTGGCCACCTGATTGACGATTGCGGTACCAACGACGACGCCGTCCGCCGAAGCACCGATGATCTTTGCGTGTTCAGCCGTTTTGACGCCGAAACCGACGCAAACGGGGAGATCGGTATGGTCCTTGATGCGCTCGACTGCGCCCGAAATCAGCGACGGATCCGGCAAGGCCGAACCGGTGATGCCGTTCATCGAGACATAGTAGACGAAGCCCGAGGTGTTCTTCAAAACGGTGGGCAGGCGCTTTTCATCCGTCGTCGGTGTAGCCAGACGGATGAAATTGATGCCCTTCTTCAGAGCTGGGATGCAGAGCTCGTCATCCATTTCCGGCGGCAGGTCGACGATGATCAGGCCGTCGATGCCGGATGCCAGCGCATCATCGAGAAACTTCTCGACGCCGTAAATGTAGATCGGGTTGTAGTAACCCATCATGACGATCGGTGTCGTATCATTGGTCTTGCGGAAGTCGGCAGCGAGCTGCAGCGTCTTCTTCAGCGTCTGGCCACCCTTGAGGGCACGCTGGCCGGCGAGCTGGATCGCGGGACCATCGGCCATCGGATCGGAAAAGGGCATGCCGAGCTCGATAACGTCGGAGCCGGCTTCCGGCAGCGCCTTCATGATGCCGAGCGAGGTCTCGTAGTCCGGATCGCCGCCCATGAAATAGGTTACGAGCGCCGGGCGGCCTTCCGCCTTCAGGTCGGCGAAGCGTTTGTCCATACGTGCGGTCATGTTACTTACTGCCCCATTCCCAGGATCTTGCCGACGGTGAAGATATCCTTGTCGCCGCGGCCGGAGAGGTTCATCAGGATGATCTCGTCCTTGCCCATCTTGGGCGCGCGCTTGATGACTTCGGCAAGCGCATGCGAAGGCTCAAGCGCCGGAATGATGCCCTCAAGGCGCGTCAGCGTCTGAAAGGCTTCAAGCGCTTCATGGTCCATGATCGGCACATATTCGGCGCGGCCGATATCGTTCAGCCATGAATGTTCCGGGCCAATACCAGGGTAGTCAAGGCCAGCCGAGATCGAATGACCTTCCTTGATCTGCCCGTCATTGTCCTGGAGCAGATAGGTACGGTTGCCGTGCAGTACGCCCGGCGAGCCGGCCGTGATCGAGGCACAGTGCTCGTCGCCCTGCAGGCCCTTGCCGCCGGCTTCGACGCCGACAATCTTGACGTCCTGATCATCGAGGAAAGGATGAAAGATGCCGATCGCATTCGAGCCGCCGCCGACGGCAGCAATGACGAGATCCGGCAGACGGCCTTCGGCCTCAAGGATCTGCTGCTTGGCTTCCGTGCCGATGACGGCCTGGAAATCGCGGACCATTTCCGGATAGGGATGCGGGCCGGCGGCCGTACCGATCAGGTAATAGGTGTCATCGACGTTGGTGACCCAGTCACGCAGCGCCTCGTTCATCGCATCCTTCAGCGTGCCGCTACCCGCAGTGACGGGCTTTACCTCGGCACCCAGCAGCTTCATGCGGAAAACGTTCGGTGCCTGACGCTCGACGTCGGTGGCGCCCATATAGACGACACAGGGAAAGCCGAAGCGTGCGGCGACGGTGGCGGAAGCCACGCCATGCTGGCCGGCACCGGTTTCGGCGATGATGCGGGTCTTGCCCATGCGCTTGGCAAGCAGGATCTGGCCGATGCAATTGTTGATCTTGTGCGAGCCGGTATGATTCAGCTCTTCGCGCTTGAAATAGATCTTGGCGCCGCCGAGATGCTGGGTCAGGCGTTCGGCGTAATAAAGCGGGCTCGGACGGCCTATATAATGGGTGCCGAGATGCTTCAATTCCGCCTGGAATTCCGGATCTTCCTTCGCCTTGTTCCATTCTTCCTGCAGATCCAGGATCAGGGGCATCAGCGTTTCGGCCACGAAGCGGCCCCCGTAAATGCCGAAGCGGCCGTCTTCGTCCGGACCGGCGCGGAAGGAATTCGGTTTAGGCGTCTCGTTCAATTTACACTCCCTGTGGTCGTTTCAGGCATACATGCCTGATCAACCGCATCGAAAAACTCATCGATCATCTCCAGGCTCTTCACGCCCGGCGCACTCTCGACACCGGAGGCGGTATCGACACCCGGCGCCTTCGTCATTGCAAGAGCCTGGCCGACATTGGCCTTGTTGAGCCCGCCTGACAGCATGTAGTCGACATTGCCGTCAAGCCAGGTGAGCAGGCCCCAATCAAAGGAAACGCCGTTGCCGCCTGGCAGTTCAGATCCTTTCGGCGGCTTAGCGTCGAAGAGGAAGCGGTCAGCTATGCCAATATAGGCTTCGACCTTCTTCAGGTCGTCGGTGGTGCGGACCGACAATGCCTTGATGACAGGGATGCCGTACATCGCCTTGATGGTCAGCACGCGCTCGGGGCTCTCGCTGCCGTGGAGCTGGAGTATGTCAGGGCGCAGAAGTGCAACGATTTCATCAAGATCATCATTGCTCGGATCGACCAAGACGGCAACGACCTTAGCCTTGCCGCGCGCAGGTTCCGCCAGCTTGCCGGCAATGTCCGGCTCGACGTAACGCGGGCTTTTCTGGAAAAAGTTGAAGCCGATATGCGTCGCTCCGCGCTTCAATGCGCGCTCGACAGTTTCAGGCGTCTTCAAACCGCAGATCTTGATATCCGGTCTCATGGCAGCGAAGTGACACGAAACGAGCGAAGAGTCGAGCCAATTTGCAATGCCGGCCGTATTTAACGGGAGCGCTTATTCGAACTCTATCGCGTGCAGTTGGCTGCCATGACGCTTCAGCCAGGATTTCGCCTCTTCCATGTGCGGGCAAAGCTTCTTGCAGAGCGCCCAGAAGTGTGGGCCGTGGTTCATTTCCTTCAAATGCGCAACCTCATGGGCGGCGAGGTAATCGATCACCGAAGGTGGTGCCATGACGATGCGCCAGGAGAAGCTCAGATTTCCTTCCGAGGAGCAAGAGCCCCAGCGGCTGCGGGTATCCTTCATGGAAATCGAGCGGATCGGTGCCTTGATGGAGCCAGCATGCAGGCGCGACAGTCTCTCGAGATCGCTGCGCGCCTCCTTCTTGAGGAAGGTCGCGATGCGTCGGCCGATATGTTCCGGCATGCCGCTGACGCGAAGCACCGGTTTGCCGTCCAGCACGATAGCCTCAGTCAACCCACGCAGGCTGCCGGTGTGCTCGATGCGATGTCTGACACCGCGAAAGAGAATTTCGCCGCCGTCGCGCAGGCCCGTATCTGTCGAGAATTTCGCAAGCTTGGTCAGCAGCCAACCCTGATGCCGATCAAGGAAGGCGTTGACTTCGCGGGCGGCAAGCCCTTTCGGAACCGTCATCTTCAGTGCACGGCCGCCTGGCTCGATGCGAAGGGTGATCCGGGTCGCCCGATCATGCTGCTTGATCGTCAAGGGCATGAGGCGGCCGGCGACATCCAGCGTCCGCTTTTCGGGCGGGGACGGTTTTTTCGTTGCACGGCGGATCTTCGGGAGCGGAAACATAGGAGTTTTCTATACGATTCGGCAGAAATCCGGGCAAAGAAAAACCGGCATCGGAAGCGATGCCGGCCGTAGATTTTCTGTGATCTGCCTTACGGCGTCTGGTATTCGGCGACCGGACCATTGTCGTCGCGTCGACCGTTCTTGCGATCGCGCATGAAGCGGTCGAACTCTTCCTGATCCTTGGCGCGGCGAAGCTCGCGCAGGTAGGAATCGAATTCCTCACGCATTTCATCTAGCTTGCGGCGCTCCTCCTCGATGCGATCGAGTTCGGCCTTGCGCCAATCGTCAAAGGCGACGTTGCCCGTCGAGAAATGCGGGCGGTGACGGCCATGCGAACGGCGGCAGCCTGCAAAGAAGCCATCCGTTGCCTGGTTGACGTCACGCTTGAAGCCACGCAGCCGCTCGCCGAAGATGATATAGGCAAGCATGGCCAGCCCCAGAGGCCAGAAAACCATGAAGCCGAGGATCATCAAGGCAACGGTAGCCGGAGTCCAATCCGGGCGAAGCAATGCTGACTGGTTCATCGTGCGGTATCCTCGCGTTCAGCACCCGACAGAATGCCGAGTGCTGAAAAAACAGATGGTTACCGCTGAACCGGCCTTCAAGACGATATCAGGTTAAATCGAGCAAAGCCTTGAATCGATGGCATTAAATCAGCGTTTTCTAACTCACGCCGATTTGCCGCCCTTGATGACGCGCTGGACCGGCGGCTTCTTGGCGCGCGAGTGCTGCCGCGTGAAGCTGACGATGCGCGGCGCGATCTCGCGGCGGAAGCGGGAACCGTTGAAAACGCCATAGTGGCCGACATCCGGCTGCAAGTAATGCATGCGCATGTGCTCGGGGATGTTTACGCAGATGGTCTGGGCTGCATGTGTCTGGCCGACACCGGAGATATCGTCGTTTTCGCCCTCTACGGTCAGCAGAGCGACGTTACGGATTGCCGAGGGATCGACCCGCTTGCCGCGATGCATCAGCTCGCCCTTCGGCAGCGCGTGCTTCATGAAGACCTGATCGACCGTCTGGAGGTAGAATTCCGCGGTCAGATCCATGACGGCCAAATATTCATCGTAGAAATCGCGATGCTTTTCCGGCTCGCCGTCGTTCTTCACGAGATGCATGAAGAATTCCTTGTGGGCGATCAGGTGGCGATCGAGGTTCATCGACATAAAGCCGGAAAGCTGCAGGAAACCCGGATAGACGGGGCGCATGAAGCCCGGCTGCGGCCAGGGCACGTTCATGACGACATTGTCGGCAAACCATTCGAGCGGGCGCTCCTTGGCAAGCTTGTTGACGGCCGTCGGATTGATACGGGTATCGATCGGGCCACCCATCAGCGTCATCGATGACGGAGCGAGCGGATCCTTGGCCTCTTCCATGATCGCAGCAGCTGCGAGGACCGGCACCGAGGGCTGACAGACGGCGATAACATGTGTGTCATGGCCAAGGAAATGCAGCATCTCGATGACGTAATCGATGTAATCGGAAAGATCGAAAGTACCTTCCGTCATAGGCACCATTCGGGCATCGACCCAGTCGGTAATATAGATATCAGCACTCGGCAAAAGCGCTTCGACGGTGCCGCGCAGCAGCGTCGCGTAGTGGCCGGACATGGGTGCTACGATGAGGATGCGCGGGTCGCCGCTATGGCCGGCCGGCACATCGCGAGAGAAATGCAGGAGACTGCAGAAGGAGCGCGTCCAGACCACTTCCTCGCGAACCGCAACCTTCTTGCCGTCGATGACGGTCTCATTGAGCCCGAATTCGGGCTTGCCGTAACGGCGCGTCGTGCGCTCGAACATTTCAAGGCTAGCCGAAATGGTGCGACCGAGCGGTGTCTGCGAGAGGGGGTTCAGCGGATTGGCATAGGCAAAACGCATCATATCGGCTGCAGCGCGGAAGGGAGCCAACGCTGCATGGTTTAATTCATAAAGCTGGTAGAACATGGAGGGCGCCACCTTTCTCTATCCGGCAAAGACGGCGCCGATTGAAGGGCGCCGGACTCTTTCCGTTAACGCTGGCACATCAACGTAGGCTAACAGGTTTTTGTTGCACAGCAACATAACATTACAGTTCGAAAGAAAAATGCCGGGAAATTGATCCCCGGCAATATCTTGGTGCACAAAGTTTAAGCTTTTCAGCCGGAAAAACAGTTAACGATCCGCTACGAAGAGCTGCTTCTGCGTGCCGAGGCCGTCGATACCGAGTTCGACAACGTCGCCGTCCTTCAGGAAACGCGGCGGCTTCATGCCCATGCCGACACCCGGAGGCGTGCCGGTCGAGATAACATCGCCCGGCTGCAGAGACATGAACTGGCTGAGATAGGACACGACGAAAGCGACACCATAGACCATGGTCTTGGTGGAGCCGTCCTGCATCGTCTGCCCGTTGACCTTGAGCCACATGCCGAGGTCCTGCGGGTTCCCGACCTCATCCTTGGTGACGAGCCAAGGGCCGATCGGCCCAAACGTGTCGCAGGACTTGCCCTTGGTCCACTGGCCGGAACGCTCGGTCTGGAAGGCGCGCTCGGAGACGTCGTTGGAGACGCAATAGCCGGCGACATAATCCAGGGCCTCGGCTTCGCTCACATACTTGGCGGTCTTGCCGATAACGACACCAAGCTCGACTTCCCAGTCGGTCTTTTCGGAACCGCGCGGGATCTGGACATTGTCGTTCGGGCCGACGATCGCCGACGTTGCCTTCATGAAGATGACGGGTTCGGGCGGCACAGTCGCGCCGGTCTCAGCCGCATGGTCTGAGTAATTCAGGCCGATGCAGATGAATTTGCCGGTGCCGGCAACGCAGGCGCCGATACGACCGGGCGACAGTTCCGGCAGGCTCTTCGGATCAAGGGCAGCTATCTTTGCAAGACCTGCCGGCGTGATCGCCTCGCCGCCGATATCGGCGACATGGGCAGAAAGATCGCGGATCTTGCCATCGGCATCAAGCAGGGCCGGCTTTTCGCGGCCCGCTTCTCCAACGCGCATCAGCTTCATGAATATCCTCCTCATGGAAAGCGGGGTGCGCCACCTATGAACGAATTATTCATCGGTGTCATTATGACTTTCCGCGGAAGCGGTACGCCTATCTAGAAAATTTCGGCGAGCTCCGGACCCATCGGGACGATCCGCGTGGGATTGAGGCTCTCGATCGAATAATAGCCGCGCTTGATGTGATCGAAATTCACGGTCTCGGCAATGCCGGGCCAATCCAGCATCCGCCGGCAGAAAACCCGAAGATTGGCGTAATCCGACAAACGCCGCAGGTTGCACTTGAAGAGACCGTGGTAGGCGACGTCAAAACGCACCAGCGTGACGAGCAGGCGTATGTCGGCCTCCGTCGGATGCTCGGCAAAGAGAAAGTTGCGTCCTTCGAACTGAGGTTCAATCCAGTCGAGGCAAGCGAAAACCTCAGCAAAAGCCTCTTCATAGGCGACCTGGGTCGTTGCAAAGCCGGTACGATAAACACCGTTGTTCAGGGACGGATAGATGCGCTCGTTGAAGGCATCGATTTCGTTACGCAGAGCGGCCGGATAGAGATCGATGTCACCACGGGCAAGATCACCAAAACCGCTGTTCAGCATGCGCAGAATATCGGAGGATTCGTTATTGACGATGGTGCCGCGCTTCTTGTCCCAGAGAACCGGCACAGTCGCGCGCCCGGTGAAGCCGGAATCCGCTTTCGTGTAGATCTCATGCATGTAGGCGGCGCCGTTCAGGTCATCGGCGGTAGCACCGGGATAATCGCCGAAACGCCAACCCTGCTTGCTGAGTGTCGGCTCGACGATTGAAACCGAGATGACGTCCTCCAGGCCCCTAAGTTTGAGGCCGATCAGCGTGCGCGAAGCCCAGGGGCAGATATAAGCGACATAGAGATGATAGCGGCCAGCTTCAGCGACAAAACCACCTTCACCCGTCGGGCCAGCGCTGCCGTCAGGCGTTACCCAGTTACGGAAGCTCGATATCTGGCGGACGAAACCACCCTTCTCATCTTTGGCCTGGACCGGCTGCCAGTCCTCGGTCCATTTCCCATTCACGAGCATCCCTTATCTCCTGATCGATCGGATTGATGCTGCTTTACCGGCAGATCTTCGCGCGCGTAAGATCAATTTCTGGAAACAGATTGTGCACTGGCCGCGATCAAACTTTGCTTGCCAAGCAAGCGGCTACGGAAATATCACTTGAGCGATATCCGCAATGGAATCCTCCATCCATCGCTAACTTCCGGAAGCCAGCATGACGAAAGCCAACAGCCGCGAATCCCAATATCCAATCGACCCCATGTTTCTCGAGCGTTGGTCACCACGCGCCTTTACCGGTGAGACTATCGAAGAAACCCAGCTTCTGACACTGCTCGACGCCGCGCACTGGGCACCATCTTCCGCGAATATGCAGCCCTGGCGGTTCCTTTACGCATTGAAGGGCTCGGAGCATTGGGAAGAGTTCGTGAGCCTGCTCGTCGAATCCAACCAGGAGTGGGCGAAGAATGCTTCAGCGCTGATCTTTGTGGTTTCGCGCAGTTTCAACGGCGCTCGCAGCGAGGGGCGGTCAAGCTATACGCATTCTTTCGATGCCGGCACAGCCTGGGGCCATCTTGCCATGCAGGCCCGCATTTCCGGCTTCTATGCCCATGGCATGGGCGGCATCAAGCATGACGAGATCAAGGAAAAGCTTGGTGTTCCCGATGGTTACCGAGTCGAAGCGGGCATTGCCGTCGGTCGTATCGCCGATAAGAACACCCTTTCCGAGCGTAACCGCGAACGCGAATTTCCGAGCCAGCGCAAGCCGCTCTCGGAGGTCGTCTTCAACGGCCATTTCATCGGCAACGATTGATCGCCAAATAGAAAGCCCCGCAAGCTGATGGCTGCGGGGCTTTTTCGTGACCAGTTTCGGGTCAGATATCTAGGTTTGCAACGCTCAGCGCATTGTCCTGGATGAATTCGCGGCGCGGTTCGACTTCATCGCCCATCAGGCGGGCAAAGAGACCGTCGGCATCAGTCGCATCGGCGACCTTGACCTGCAACAGCGAGCGAACGTTCGGATCGAGCGTCGTTTCCCAGAGCTGCTCGGCATTCATTTCACCGAGACCCTTGTAGCGCTGCATCGTCAGCCCCTTGCGGCCGCTCGCAAAAATCGCATCGAGAAGAGCGCGCGGACCAGAAATTTCGACGTCGCCATCACGCCGGCTGAGTGCCGGCGGCGTCTGATAGATTTCCTTCATGCGTGGTGTCAGCTGATCGATAAGACGGGCATCCTGGGAGCCGATCAGCGCCATGTCGAGCACAACAACTTCCTTGACGCCACGAACCATGCGTTCCAGGCGAATGCCGCCCTCGCTGGTGAGGTTGCCTTCCCAGCCGCGTTCGGTTTCCTCGGCGATGATGTCGAGACGCTTGGCCACCTCGGTTGCCAGCTCCTGGGCGCGCTCGGCATTGCTGACGGTTTCGGCATTGAGCGCGCCGGCGATGGCCGCCTGTTCGACGACCGCACGATTGTAGCGCGAATGCAGGTTGTCGAGCAGCGCGCGCAGGCGCAGGGCATCGTGAATGACCTCATTCAGATCCTGGCCGACACGGACTTCGCCGCTGGCGAGCTTCAACGCCGCATCTTCCAGACCCTGGCCGATCAGATAATCTTCCAGCGCTTTTTCGTTCTTGACGTACTGGACCGACTTGCCGCGCGAGACCTTATAGAGCGGTGGCTGGGCGATATAGAGATGACCGCGCTCGATCAGTTCCGGCATCTGCCGGAAGAAGAAGGTGAGCAATAGCGTACGGATGTGGGCGCCGTCGACGTCGGCATCCGTCATGATGATAATCTTGTGGTAGCGCAGCTTCTCGGCATTGAACTCGTCCTTGCCGATACCGGTGCCGAGTGCAGTGATCAGCGTACCGATTTCCTGGCTGGAGAGCATCTTGTCGAAACGGGCACGCTCGACATTCAGGATCTTGCCGCGCAGCGGCAGGATCGCCTGATTTTCGCGCGAGCGCCCCTGCTTTGCAGAACCGCCTGCGGAATCACCCTCGACGAGGAAGACTTCTGACTTGGCCGGATCGCGTTCCGAGCAGTCGGCAAGCTTGCCGGGCAGCGAGGCGATATCGAGCGCACCCTTGCGGCGTGTCAGTTCGCGTGCCCTGCGGGCTGCTTCACGGGCGGCAGCGGCTTCGACGACCTTGCCGACGAGAATCTTGGCTTCGCTCGGATGTTCCTCGAACCAGGTATTCAAGGCCTCATTGACGAGGCTTTCTACGACAGGGCGAACTTCCGACGAAACAAGTTTGTCTTTCGTCTGCGATGAGAATTTTGGATCCGGTACCTTAACCGACAGGACTGCGGTAAGACCTTCGCGACAATCTTCGCCCTGCAGCGTCACCTTTTCCTTTTTCGTAATGCCGGAATTATCGGCATAGGAAACGACCTGACGCGTCAATGCGGCACGGAAGCCGGCCATATGCGTGCCGCCATCGCGCTGGGGGATGTTGTTGGTGAAGCAAAGCACGTTCTCGTGATAGCTGTCGTTCCACCACATGGCCACCTCGACGGTGATGCCATCCTTCTCGCCGCGGATCGCGACGGGCTTTTCGACAAGCGGCTTCTTGGCACGGTCGAGATAGGAAACAAAGGCTTCGAGACCTCCGTCATAGACCATCTCTTCCTGCTTGATGTCGGAGTGACGCTTGTCCGTCAGCAGAATGCGGACGCCGGAATTGAGGAAGGCGAGTTCCCGCAGGCGGTGCTCGAGCGTGCCGTAGTCGAACTCCGTCATCGTGAAGGTTCCGCTGCTCGGCATGAAGCTGACTTCCGTGCCGGTCTCGTTGCCCGCTTCGCCCGTCACCTTCAACGGAGCATCGGCTACGCCGTGGGTGAAGCTCATCTCATGAATCTTGCCCTGGCGACGGATTTTCAGCTTCAGCCAGACGGACAACGCATTGACGACCGAAACGCCGACGCCGTGCAGACCGCCGGAAACCTTATAGGAATTCTGGTCGAACTTACCGCCGGCATGGAGCTGGGTCATGATGACTTCGGCTGCCGATACGCCTTCGCCGCTGTGAATATCGGTCGGAATGCCGCGGCCGTTGTCCGTCACGGTTACAGAGCCATCCGGATTGAGCGAAACGGTGACGATATCGGCATGGCCGGCCAGCGCTTCGTCGATCGCGTTATCGACGACTTCATAGACCATGTGGTGGAGGCCCGAGCCGTCGTCGGTATCGCCGATATACATGCCGGGGCGTTTGCGCACGGCATCGAGGCCCTTCAGGACCTTGATGGAATCTGCGCCATATTCGGTGTTTACGCCGTTTTCCGTCGCGGGTGCATCGGTCATTCTGTCGAGATTTTCCCTGTTGTCGTGAGCAACGGCGCGCCTTGCGAATCACCGGCTTTTTCAATGTCGAATATAGGTTTTTTGCAGCGAGTTCCCAATGGCAAGGCCCTAAAACAAGGCATAAATCAGGGGATTATGACGCTTTTCCGTCCACTTTGCCGCCATTTTCAAGAAGCGCCGATAACCGGGCGATATCGCCGCTGTCAAGGCTGCGGATTCGCTTGGCCAGACGATTGGCAAATTCGGTATATTCGGGCGGCAGGCCCGAGGTATCGACCACCACGCGCGGATCGGAAGAGCCGGCAACGAGGAAGAGTTCCTCGGCCTCATCCCAAATGATGTTGAAGTAGCCTGCGATGCGCTGCAGCAGATCGAAGCTCGGTACACCGCGCTTTCCGTGCTCGAGCGCCGAGAGATAGGCGGGCGAGACATTGAGCGCCGCAGCCATCTCTTTCTGCGTGACTCCCTTGCGGGCGCGCAGCTTTCGGACTGCTTCGGCAAACGGCGTCACAACGTTTCCCCGGCCCGCCGCGAGAGGCGGATATAGAGGGCGCCCGCCCCACCATGATGTTGGGCCGCAGGTTCATATGACGAAATCAGAAACCGAAATTCCGGCTTGGAAAACCAGAGCGGCACTGCGCGCTTCAAGGCGCCTTCGCTGCCCATTGAACTGCCTTTTCCAGTGATGACCAGGACATGCCGCATGCCGCGTTCATGCGCGCGGATCAGGAAATCGAGCAGAAATGAATGCGCCTCACTCTGGACCATGCCATGAAGATCGATCCGTGCTTCCAGCGCCAGCTTACCCTTGGCAATCTTGCGCTTGACCGGACGCTCCAGCGGATGGTGGACGCCCGAGGGCTGTTTTGCGGGTATCTGGGCTACTGCTTGCTGCGGAAGCGGTGTGGCCGCCCTCTGCTTTTCTACTTTTTCCTGTTCGGCGGCCGCCTCAGCCTCCGCCAAGAAGGCATCGAGGGCAGTCAATTCATTCGTCTTGCCGGGCATAGGCCGGGTACTGCGGGCGACCTTGCCCCAGAGGATCCTCTCGTCTGCACTGAGCTTGCGGTCCTTCGCCATCAGAGGAACCTCGCTGCAGCGGCATTGGGGATGAGAATTGCGAAATCGGCATCGTTGCGTACCGTTCCCGCCAACTCTCCTGCATCATAGCCCGAACCAGTGAAAATATCTCCGCGCGCAGGACCGACAATTGCCGAACCGGTGTCCAGCGCCAGCATCAGCCGTTGAAACGGCTTGCCGGCATCAAGGTGTGTCAGGGTTTCGGAGCGGATGAAAAATGGAAAACCGAATGTATGGATCAGGCGGTCGACGGCGAGCGATCGTCCTGCAAGCAGCGGCACTTTCGCGGCGGCGATCGGCCCTGAATTTGCATCGTCAACCGCTGTTTCCCGAAAGAAAATATAGGACCGGTTATGCCAGAGGACTTCGTCAATCTGGTCCGGATGAGCGGCAAGCCACACACGGATCGCCTGCATCGAAATTTTCGCGCGGTCGATCTCGCCGCGGTCGATCAGAAGCTTGCCGATAGCCGAAAATGGATGACCAGCTTTTGCGGCGTAGGTGATGCGGCCAAGTCTGCTATCCGGATAGCGCAGCCGTGCGGCGCCCTGCACATGGACAAAGAAAAGATCGACCTTCGATTTTACCCAGGCGATCTCGAGACCACGGCCTTCGAGATAGCCCTGATCGATCTCGCGGCGGTCCGGATAGGCATCGATCAGCCCGTCACGCACGCGCCCGAACGCGTAGGAACTATCGAGATTGCCGGGACGATTTTGATCGTCGAGGTCGACAAGATCGTCCGGTCTCCGGTAGATCGGAAACCGGTAGGTCGCGTCCCGTCTGTCGGAAACTTCGATTTCGGGTTCGTAGAAGGCGGTGACGAAACCGCTAGCACCGTCGGCCCGGACAATCCGAAACGGCTGACAGTGCTTCTCGAAAAAGGCGCGCGCTTCGTCGGCCGAAGACGGATGAAACGCCTCTGCTTCCTCCAGCAATGGAAGGAGGTCTGCTGAACTCAGCCCCAGCGACCCGCTACGATAGTGTTTCGTTTCGGAAATATGGCGGCGACAGGCAGCCATGACTTCAAAAAGGCTGGAGGGATCGTCATCCCTCCAGCCTTTCAATGCGTCGAAACTGACTGCCTGAAGGGCAAAGCCGGCTGCGTCACTCATGTTCCGATTCGGTCGCGACGAGTTTCCAGTTGGGGTCACGCGATCGCGTATCGCGAGCGAAGGTCCAGAGATCGTTGACCTCGGCGACATTTTCGGCATCGCCATCGATCAGCACATCGCTCTTGTCGTAAGTCGCTGAGATCAGCTGGCTGATGATGCGCACAGTGATTTGCGCCTCGCTGCCCTTGGTCTCGGCATGGGTGATCTCGGCCTTGTCGATGCCCACGAAAGTGGACTTCATCTTCTCGCCCTTACTTTCGCGATCGGTGATCGCTGCGTCGAAGCCGTCATAGACTTCCCGGGAGAGAAGATTCTTCAGCTTTTTGCGATCGCCATCGGCAAAGGCCATGACAATCATCTCGTAGGCCATCCGGGCGCCGTTCAAGAATTCCTTCGGGTCGAAGGAGGCATCGGCTCTGTTGAGCGCGCGCAGCGATTCGTTCAGCGGCGTGCCTGCCGGCGCGAAGGCGTCGATGGCGGAAAAGCGATCTTCCTCTTCTCCGTTCACATCGCGCCGCGGCAGGGTTACGACCTTGCCGGCATCGGCGCTATCGTTTTGCACAGCATCCCGTGGCGTATAGAGATCACGCGGCGGCTTCTCATTTCCGGTGCGGCGTCCAAGAACGGACCGAAGCTGAAAGAAAATCAGCACCGCCGCCACCAAGAAAAATAATGTGATGAAGTCGTTTGAACTCATATCCCGCCGTTCGCTGTTAACATCCCTGATTTCTAACCCCATATAGTCCGGCTATACGAATGATTCAAATCATGGCTGTTATCTTTGCCAGTGCCAAGAGGAGCCCGGGCCACTCGGGATAAAGAGATGCGTTTTTCCATGCTGCCGGTTTTCGCGCTGCTTCTGCCGCTTGCCGAGATCGCCGGCTTCGTGATTGTCGGCCGCGCAGTCGGACTCGCCGCGACGCTGGCGCTTGTCCTGCTTGGCTTTGTCATCGGTTCGTTCCTCTTGCGCCGGCAAGGTATCAGCATCCTGCGCCGCATGTCTGCCGAGGGGCGTGGTGGTACCATGCCCGGACGGGAATTGCTCAATCCGGCAATGAACGTGATCGCGGCGCTGCTCTTCATCATCCCCGGCTTTCTCTCGGATATTCTGGCGATCCTGCTTCTTATCCCGCAGGTTCGCAACCTGCTCTGGCGGTCGATTGCGAAGCGTTTCGTCGTCGTCGGCACCAGCGGCGGAGGCTTCTCCGCATCGTCGCGTCCGGATTTTGAGAACCGGCCGGGCAAGCCAAGCGATTCAAAGGTGGTCGATCTCGATGAAGAGGACTATCATCGCCAACCGAACGAAAACTCACCTTGGTCCGGAAAAAGGCTCGGCGACTAGGGCCGAGGCACGTTAACTGCCCCGGAGGCCCAGGGTTGTAAGCCCCTCCCCGAAATGTTAGATGGCGGCACCATCCAATGCCCCTCGAGGAAAAGCCCATGGCAGACGACAACAACAGCAACGGCGCAACGAGCCCGACCCTTTCGATCCTTGCCCAGTACGTCAAGGATCTTTCCTTCGAAAACCCGGGCGCACCGCGCTCGCTTCAGGCCCGCGACAAGGCACCGGCGATCAACATCAATGTGAACGTCAACGCCAATCCGCTGTCCGACACGGATTTCGATGTCGTGCTTTCGCTGATTGCCGAAGCCAAGGAAGGCGACAAGACGGTCTTCCACACCGAGCTCGTCTATGGTGGCGTCTTCCGCGTTGCCGGCTTCCCCCAGGAACACATGCTGCCGGTTCTCTTCATCGAGTGCCCGCGCATGCTTTTCCCGTTTGCGCGCCAGATCATTGCCGACGTCACGCGCAATGGTGGCTTCCCGCCGCTGATGATCGATCCGATCGACTTCGCGCAGATGTTCGCGCAGCGTGTTGCTGAAGAGCAGGCCCGTTCCAAGGTTCAGGCCGTTCCGAACTAAGCCGCTCTTCACAGGCCCTCGAAATCAGATGCCCGGCTTTGTCCGGGCATTTTTATTTTCAATTGAGCTGTTCGTATTTCGACCAAACCGCCTTTTGACCAAGCTTGGCGACCAGGGCCTCATGGGCCTCGGCTTCCGCTTCGCTCAATCGCGGCGCCAGGGGCCGCGGTCTCTCCATGATGGCTGCGACCACAACTTCGTCTGCCTCGGCATTGTCCTTGTTCTGGCTCACAGATCCTGCGACGCCGAGCCCCAGTGCAGCCTGCCGGCCGCCGATCATTTCTATGTAGACTTCGGCGAGAAGTTCGGAGTCGAGGAGAGCACCGTGTTTGGTACGGTGCGAGTTGTCGATGCCATATCGGCGGCAGAGAGCGTCGAGCGAGTTCGGTCCCATCGGATGCTTGCGGCGAGCAAGAGAGAGCGTGTCGATCACGCGATCCGGCAGGATCGGCGGCTGGCCAAGCCTGGCAAGCTCGGCATTCACGAAGCCCATGTCGAAAGTGGCGTTGTGGGCGATCCACTTGCCGTCGTCGCCGAAGAATTCCAAGATCTCCTCGACGACGTCGGCAAAGGGCGGCTTGTCCTTCAGGAACTCGTCTGTGATGCCGTGAACGGCGAGCGCATCCGGATGGACCTTCTGATCACCCGGATTGACGAAAAGGTGAAGCGTCCTTCCTGTCGGGAAATGATTGAAGAGTTCGATGCCGCCGATTTCGATGATGCGGTCCATGCGGTTGTCGAGGCCGGTGGTTTCCGTATCGAAAATAATCTCACGCATGCGGGACTTCTTCCTTCGCTATCCGCTTCTTCAAGTCGGCCACTATATCTGCCACCTGTTCTCTCGTCGTCTCTATGGCGTGGCTGCTATCCACGATGTAGTCGGCCCGACGGCGTTTTTCCGCATCCGACATCTGGCGGGAGAGAATCATATTGAATTTTTCTTCCGTCATGTTCGGTCGCGCAAGCACCCTCTCCCGCTGAATCTGTGGTTCGGCGCTGACAACGACAATGACATCCACCCTCTTTTCCGCGCCGGTTTCAAAAAGCAGGGGGATGTCGAGCACGACCATATCTGCTCCCACCTCTTTCTGCCGTGCCAGGAATTCACTCTCCCGCTTGCGCACCAGGGGATGAACAATCTCTTCGAGCCGCTTGAAGCCAGTTGGATCTCGAGCGAGTTGGCGGCCAAGTTGCTCACGGTCGACGACACCGTTCTTCATCGTACCGGGGAAAGCAGCGTTGACCAAAGGTGCTGCCTCGCCGGCATAGAGATCGTGTACGACAGCATCCGAATCGTTGACCGCGACACCGGCTTCGGCAAAGAGCTTCGCCGTTGTCGACTTGCCCATTCCGATAGATCCGGTGAGGCCGATCTTCAGCATCAGTGTCTTTCCATATCGGCAATGATCAGTGCGCGTAGCGTTTCATCGACGACGGGCCGCCTGCCGAACCATTTTTCAAATCCCGGAACCGCCTGATGCAGGAGCATGCCGAGGCCATCGACGATAGCAAAACCCTGTTCTTCTGCCTGTGCGAGGATCGGTGTTTTCAGCGGCACATAAACAATGTCGGTAACAACCGCGTCCAAAAGCATTGGAGAGAAATCGATGGCGGGCGCTGCCTCGCCGTCCATGCCGAGAGAGGTGGTGTTGATGAAGAGGCCTGCCCCTTTCATCACTTCGCCGAGAGCTGCGGTCGGGTGGGCGTGGACTTTTGAACCGAAGCGATCGGCCAGTTCTTGCGCCCGCTCTACGGTGCGGTTGACGACATGGATTTCCTTGAAGCCGCGGTCGCGGACCGCTTGGATGACGGCGCGACTTGCACCGCCGGCACCGAAGATGACGACCTGGTCATGCCGGTCCCATCCCGGATGGCGCTCATCGAGATTGGCGGTGAAGCCGCGACCATCGGTGTTGGTAGCGAGTATTTTCCCGTCCTCCAGCCACAGCGTATTCGAGGCGCCCAGTTCTTCCGAAAGCTCATCCGGTCTATCAGCGAGTTTGAACGCCATCTCCTTATGGGGAATCGTGACATTGCCGCCGACGAAACCGGCGCTGCCGGTTCTTAAAGAGACGATAAAATCTGCAAAGGTTTCCGGTGCGACCTCATGCGCGCGGTAGCTGCCGGGCAGATCGAGGGTCTTCAACCAGTAGCCATGGATCAATGGTGAGCGGGAGTGCTTGACGGGAAAGCCCGTGACAAACGCCGTCGGCCCATGTGTTTCACGTGAATCATCCATCGATCGCATCCAGTTCCCGGAGTTTTGCAAGGAGGGGCAACATGGGTAGGCCGAGGATCGTGAAGTAATCTCCGTCGATCTTCTCGAACAGTTGGATCCCCTCTCCCTCAAGCTGATAGGCACCGACACTTGCCAGCGCCTTTGATCCGACGCGGTTCAAATGACGCGCAATGAAATCATCAGTCAGCGGGCGCATCGCCAGTTCAGCATGCGCCACATGCTGCCACAAGACCTCGCCGTCTCTGACGATGGCGACTGCGCTATTCAGACGGTGCGTTTTGCCGCCTAGCATGCGCAGATGGTTAGTGGCATCCGCAATGTCCCTCGGCTTGTGAAAGACCTGGGCACCGAGAGACATCGTCTGGTCCGAACCGATGACGAGGGCACCACCGAAGCGCCGGCTGACTTCACCCGCTTTTGCCTCGGCTAGAACGAGTGCCACCTCGTCCGCCGTAGCGCCCGATTTTTCCAGAGGTGCTTCGATTGCCCGTTCGTCAATGTGAGCGGCATGGGCTTCAAAAGCCAAGCCAGCATTTTTCATCAGCATCTGCCGGAACGGGCTCGATGATGCGAGAACGAGCTTCGGTGTCATCCAGGTCCTCGAGAGCGATTCAGTCGTTCAGCGCTTAACGCAGCTTTGGGCGCAGGGCAACGATTGCCGCTGCGGTTTCCTCGATCGAGCGCCGGGTGACGTCGATCATTGGCCAATTGTGGCGAGCGCAAAGGGAGCGCGCATATTTCAGCTCCTCCGAGATTGCGGCACGGTCGGTATAATGTTCCCGGTCGAAACCAGGGGTGGATCCGAGAAGGCGATTTTCCCGGACCTGAGAAATCCGGTCCGTCGTGGCGATGAGGCAGACGATCAAGGGTTTCGTCGCGGTCGCCAAAGCTTCGGGCAAAGGTACGCCATAGACGATCGGGATATTCGCAGTCTTGATGCCACGGTTTGCGAGATAGATGCTGGTCGGCGTCTTCGACGTGCGGCTGATGCCGACGATGACGACATCCGCTTCATTATAATCCTCCGGCATCTGGCCGTCGTCGTGATCCATCGTGAAATTAAGTGCTTCGATGCGCGCGAAGTAGCCGGCATTCATGACGTGCTGCGCCCCGACCCGCCTTCTGGAGGGAGCTCCAAGATAGATCTGGAACGCGCCGATAACAGGTTCCAGCACGTTGACGGAGGCAACGCCCATTTCCGCGCAGCGTTCATCAATGATGCTGGCAAGCTCAGGATCGACGATCGTGTAGAGAACAATGCCGGGTTCACTGTCGATCGCCTGAAGGACAGGCATCAGCTGCTTGCGGTTTCGGATCAGCGGATAGACGTGCTCGATCGGCTGAGACGACTTGAATTGAGCCGAAGCGGCGCGGCCGGCGGAGATCAGAGTCTCCCCGGTCGAGTCAGAAATCAGATGCAGATGGAAGAAGTTCGTTCTGTTCTCCACGCTATTTTCCGCTGCCTGTTGAAAAGACTGGACAGCAAAGAGCTAATGGCGGGGCGGGGATCGAGGCAAGGGAAAACATGCCCGATTATCCACATCCGGAACTTTCGAGTGTCACTCCGGAGACGCTTGTGGACTGTGGGGATGATATTCATGCCTTCCGATATGATGCACAGCTTGTCCACAAGTTGAGGGTCAAAGTGAAAGCTTGGAAGGCTTTGGAATCTTTGCCGGATTCGAAGCGATCACCATTTTCTTCAGAAGTGCAGGAATTTCGATCCTCGTCGGCGCCACGGGCGTGACAAATCGCGCTGTCAGTGGATGGATTTTAGTCCTTGATAGACACCGACTCTAAGAAATAGAAACCTTTTAAAATATCTTTGGATTTTTATAGGGAAGAAGCGCTTGACCGAAACGCGCCGGAAAATCATGCGGGTTCTCGACGGAGAAACCCTGTCGCCCCCTCCCCTCTGGCTCATGAGACAGGCAGGTCGCTATCTGCCCGAGTACAGGGAAACGCGCGCGAAGGCAGGAAGTTTCCTCGATCTCTGTTATTCGCCTGACCATGCAGTCGAGGTGAGCCTTCAGCCGATACGGCGCTACGGTTTTGACGCCGCTATCCTGTTTTCGGATATCCTCGTCATTCCCGATGCGATGAAGCGCAATGTGCGTTTTACCGAGGGGCATGGGCCGGAGATGGATCCGATTGATGAGACAGGTATCGCTGGTCTCGACGGGGAAAATGTCGTCGATTACCTGCAGCCTGTGCTGGAGACGGTAAAGCGTCTGAGGAATGAGTTGCCTTCAGAGACGACGCTCCTCGGCTTCTGCGGCGCTCCCTGGACGGTTGCGACCTATATGATCGCTGGCCGAGGCACGCCTGACCAGGCGCCTGCGCGTCTGTTCGCGTATAGGCATCCGCGTGCGTTCGAGCATTTGCTGATGCTGCTTGCGGATGTCTCTGCCGACTATCTCGTGGCCCAGATCGATGCGGGCGCTGATGCGGTGCAGATCTTTGATTCCTGGGCCGGTGTTCTCGGCGAGAAGGAGTTTGAAGCTTTCGCAATCCGTCCCGTGGCGCGCATGATCGCTTCAATCAGGTCGCGGCGACCGCAGGCGCGGATCATCGCTTTCGCCAAAGGTGCGGGCTATATGCTGAAGACTTACCGGCAGAAGACCGGGGCTGATGCGATCGGGCTCGACTGGTCGGTGCCGCTTGCCTTTGCGGTCGAGCTGCAGAAGGACGGACCAGTGCAGGGCAATCTCGATCCAATGCGTGTCGTGGCTGGCGGTCGCTCACTGGAGGAAGGTATCGACGATATTCTTCAGATGCTCGGAAATGGACCGCTGATCTTCAATCTCGGTCATGGCATTACGCCGCAGGCGGATCCGGAGAATGTACGCCGTCTTGTCGAGCGCGTGCGTGGCGCGAGGGCAGCGTAGTGGAGAAGCAAACGGATAAGCGACCAGGTGTCTATGCGCGCCGGCGCGCCCATTTTGCGCTGATCTTCTTTGCACTTCTGGCCGTCGGGCTTTTCGCCTGGAACCCGGATAATCTCTATCTGTGGATCAAGGCGCTTCACATCATCGCGGTGATTTCCTGGATGGCGGGGCTGTTTTATATGCCACGGCTTTTCATCTATCATACGGATGCGGAGCCCGGTTCGGCGCAATCCGAGACCTTCAAGGTGATGGAGCGGCGGTTGCTCAGGATCATCATGAACCCGGCGATGATGCTGACCTGGATTCTCGGCCTTTATCTCGCCTGGTCAGTGTATGGTTTCCAGGGCGGCTGGCTGCATGCCAAGATTGGGCTCGTGGTTCTTCTGACGCTGGTCCATGTTTTCTTCAGCAGGGCCGTAAGCGCCTTTGAACGTGACGAAAACCGCCGTTCGGCCCGCTATTGGCGCTTCATGAACGAGGCTCCGACAGTCTTGATGATCCTCATCGTTATCCTCGTCGTGGTAAAGCCTTTTTAAGGTCGGAGGCGGCTGCGGTTAAATTTCAGTCATTTTAAGCAGCCCCCTTGCGGGCCGGGTTGTGACTCGCTATTTTCCGCGCATCTCATCTTCGTGGCATGTGTGTAGAGTTCAGTCGCCTGCGAGCCCCTTTCGCAGTACCGAATACGACCCAACATCGCCTTTCCCCTTCTAAAATAAAGAGTATTGGTCACTTCATGGCTGAAATGAAGCTTCAGGAACTTAAGAGTAAATCCCCGACGGATCTTCTGGCTTTTGCCGAATCGCTCGAGGTCGAGAATGCGAGCACGATGCGCAAGCAGGAGCTCATGTTCGCAATCCTCAAGGTTCTTGCCAGCCAGGACATCGAAATCATCGGCGAAGGCGTCGTTGAAGTCTTGCAGGATGGTTTCGGGTTTCTGCGTTCCGCAAATGCTAACTACCTTCCCGGCCCGGACGATATCTACATCTCGCCCTCCCAGATTCGCCGCTTCTCGCTGAAGACCGGCGACACGGTCGAGGGTCCTATCCGCGGTCCGAAGGAAGGCGAACGCTATTTCGCACTCCTCAAGGTCAACACGATCAATTTCGACGATCCCGAAAAGATCCGTCATAAGGTTCACTTCGACAACCTGACGCCGCTCTATCCGAACGAGCGGTTCAAGATGGAACTGGATGTTCCGACGTCGAAAGATCTTTCGCCGCGCGTCATTGATCTCGTAGCGCCTCTCGGCAAGGGCCAGCGCGGTCTTATCGTTGCTCCCCCGCGTACCGGTAAAACGGTTCTCCTGCAAAACATCGCGCACTCGATTACCGCGAACCATCCGGAATGCTATCTAATTGTTCTGCTGATCGACGAACGCCCGGAAGAAGTCACGGACATGCAGCGTTCGGTCCGTGGGGAAGTTATCTCTTCCACATTTGACGAGCCAGCGGTTCGGCACGTGCAGGTCGCCGAAATGGTGATCGAGAAGGCCAAGCGTCTCGTGGAACACGGCCGCGACGTTGTCATCCTGCTCGATTCCATCACCCGTCTCGGCCGCGCTTACAATACCGTCGTTCCTTCGTCCGGTAAGGTTCTGACGGGTGGTGTCGACGCCAACGCGCTGCAGCGCCCGAAGCGCTTCTTTGGCGCGGCCCGCAATATCGAGGAAGGCGGCTCGCTGACCATTATCGCGACGGCTCTTATCGATACCGGCAGCCGCATGGACGAAGTCATCTTTGAAGAGTTCAAGGGCACCGGCAACTCTGAAATCGTCCTCGACCGCAAGGTCGCTGACAAGCGTATCTTCCCGGCCATGGACATTCTCAAGTCCGGTACGCGTAAGGAAGACCTGCTCGTGCCGCGCCAGGATCTGCAGAAGATCTTCGTTCTGCGTCGTATTCTCGCTCCGATGGGCACGACGGATGCGATTGAATTCCTTATCGACAAGCTGAAACAGACGAAGAATAATGGTGATTTCTTCGACTCGATGAATACCTGATTATTAGCCGGATTCCTCAGATTGAGGCTGGTGAGTCGTTTATGCGACCGCCAGCCTTTTCTGTTTCAGATAGATTCGGAAGCGAACCGATAGGCCGAGGTCCATGGAAGCGTGGAACGATACCATATTTGCTCTTTCGAGCGGTGCGCCGCCGTCAGGCGTGTCCGTGATTCGTGTCAGTGGCCCGCAAACCACTGTGATCCTGGAGGCATTGGCTGGTGAGATTCCATCGCCGCGAATGGCGTCATACCGAACGATTCGGACTCGGAACGGTTTTCCCATCGATACAGGTCTGATCCTCTTCTTTCCCGGCCCGGCCTCTTTTACCGGCGAGGATTCAGCAGAATTTCAGATCCACGGCTCAAGAGCCGTTATATCGGCTCTGTCCCAGGAGCTGGCGGAGTTCCCAGATACCCGACTTGCACTGCAAGGCGAGTTCAGCCGCCGTGCCTTTGAAAATGGCAAGCTTGATCTTGTCGAAGTCGAAGGTCTGGCAGATCTTATCGCCGCCGAGACGGAGATGCAGCGCCGGCTGGCGCTCGAACAGAGTTCGGGAGGACTGTCGCGACTATACGATTCGTGGGCGGAACGAATTACGCGTTCTCGTGCCCTAATTGAAGCCGAACTCGACTTTCCGGATGAAGACGACGTTCCAGGCTCCGTTTCAGATCAAATCTGGATATCCCTCACAGAACTTCGCCAAGAGATCCGGGATCATCTTTCGCATGCGGATATGGGTGAAATCGTTCGAGACGGCTTCAAGGTTGTTATTGCGGGCGCACCAAACGCCGGGAAGTCGAGCCTTATGAACTGGTTCGCGCAGAAAGACGTGGCAATCGTCACCGAAATCGCGGGCACGACGCGCGACGTTCTCCATGTCGATATCAATTTGAACGGCTATCTAGTTAGGCTCTATGACACTGCCGGCCTGCGGGATACGGCCGATATCGTGGAGCAGGAAGGTATCAGGAGAGCGCAGGTAGCATTGACCAACGCGGATCTCGTACTTTTTCTGGCAGACATCGGATCATCGAATCCGATAGACGCCGCCGACTTGGAACGCGCACCTTCGCATGTTATTGTCGGGACCAAGCGAGATCTATATCCTTCGGCTGCTTCCTACGATCTTCAGATCTCGACATTGACGGGTGAAGGTCTTCCGGAACTTCGGGACTTCGTTTTCTCCTCTATTGAACAGAAGTTTGGGGGATTGTCCCTTGCTGTTCCAACACGGGAGCGCCACAGGGATTCGCTTGCGAAGTGCCTGACTGCCCTCTCGGTGGCGATCGATCAGACGGAGCAGAGTTTGGAGATCAGAGCGGAGTCGTTGAGGCTCTCGGGTGACTATCTGGGACGTATTACCGGACGAGTGGATGTTGAAGATCTTCTCGGCGTCATCTTCTCTGAGTTCTGTATCGGTAAATGATTCACGTGGAACACGGATCGCAGTAGATGCAGAGTTTCACGTGAAACCTTTTGTGGAGTAGCGCATGAGCGCCTGCAGTTATGACGTTATCGTAATCGGAGGCGGTCACGCCGGATCCGAAGCAGCTGCTGCGGCTGCCAGGATGGGTGCAAAGACTGCCTTGATCACGCATCGACGCGATACAATCGGAATAATGTCCTGCAACCCAGCCATCGGCGGCCTCGGTAAAGGCCATCTCGTTCGCGAGATAGATGCGATGGACGGTCTTATGGGCCGTATTGCCGATGCAGCGGGCATCCAGTTCCGAATGTTGAACAAGAAGAAGGGTGCGGCTGTACGCGGTCCACGCACACAGGCAGATCGTAAACTCTATCGTCTTGCTATGCTGGATGCCATTGAAGCGATCGAGAACCTCGACGTGATCGAGGGCGATGCTTTTGATCTAGACATCAGAGACAATCGAGTCGCCGGCGTAATGATGAAGGACGGGAGGCTCATCGCGAGCCCATCTGTTGTCATAACGACCGGCACGTTCCTTCGGGGGCTCATCCATATAGGAGGCGTAAAGACACCAGCAGGCCGGACGGGAGAGCCGCCGTCGATGGGACTTTCGATGACCTTTCTCCGATTGGGTTTGAAACTGGGACGCCTTAAGACCGGGACTCCAGCTCGACTGAACGGGAAGACGATTGATTGGGAATCAGTCGGGCGCCAGGCTGCGGATGATGAATTGATTCCGTTCTCCTTCATGACGGACCATATTACAAATCCACAGGTCGAATGCGGTGTAACGAGGACCACGGAAGCGACGCATCGGATCATCGTCGACAATCTGCAGAAATCGGCGATGTATTCTGGTCAGATCGAAGGTGTCGGTCCGCGCTACTGTCCATCGATCGAGGATAAGCTCGTCAAATTTGGCGAGAGAGACGGGCACCAGATCTTTCTCGAGCCAGAGGGGCTCGATGACGACACCGTTTATCCGAATGGAATTTCAACATCTCTACCGGCAGATGTGCAGGCCGCGTTTATTGGCACTATCCCAGGCTTGGAGCGCGTGGAGATATTGCACCCGGGCTACGCGATTGAATATGATCATGTCGATCCACGTGAGTTAACGGCGACGTTAGAAGTCAAGAAGCTTCCCGGGCTCTTCTTGGCGGGGCAGATCAATGGAACGACAGGTTACGAAGAAGCAGGTGCCCAAGGCCTTGCCGCGGGCCTCAACGCGGCATTGTTGAGCGGGAACTCGAAGCCTTTCATATTCAGCCGCACAAACTCCTATATCGGTGTTATGATAGACGACCTGACTTCGCGAGGTGTTACGGAACCGTACCGAATGTTCACGTCTCGAGCTGAATATCGATTGACGCTTCGTGCGGACAATGCCGATGCGCGGCTTACGCCCGCCGCAATCGAACTGGGTTGTGTGTCCTCTGAACGCCGCGTTCGTTTTGCGGCATTCCAGGACGAACTGGAGAATGGGAGGGCATTGCTTCAGTCTCTGTCAGTTACGCCGAATGAGGCCCGAAAGGTTGGGCTTAACATTAACTTGGATGGCCAGCGCAGAACCGCCTATGAACTCCTGTCCTATCCCGAGTATACGTTCTCGGATTTGGGACATGTCTGGGGGGATTTGCACGCTTTCTCACGGAAGGTTTCGGAGGCCTTGGAGATTGAGGCGGGTTATTCGGTCTATATGGATCGTCAGGCCGCTGCCATAGAGGCGCAGCGGCGCGATGAGGCGCGAGCGATTCCTATGGACTTTGACTACAGTAGCCTGTCTGGACTTTCGAACGAGTTGAAGAACAAGCTGAACATCCAGAAGCCCGCGAATATAGCGCAGGCTCTGAAGGTGGAAGGCATGACACCCGCAGCGATCTCGCTTCTGTTGGTATATCTGCGCCGCGACGAAAGTGTTCGGACACAAGTCGCCTAATTGCTGCAAGGTTTGAGAGTCTTCGGGAATGGAATTAAACGGATTACGTGTTTCACGTGAAACACAAGAACGTCTGCAGCATTTTGCGGATCTCTTTACGAAATGGGCAAAGGCGATCAATCTTGTAGCGCCTTCCACAATGAGCGATATGTGGAGCCGGCATATTGCGGATAGCGCACAGATATTTCAGATCTCTCCTCAGCCTCAAACCTGGATCGATCTCGGAAGCGGCGGCGGTTTTCCTGGTGTGATTACTGCGATCTTTCTTTCGGAACACCAGCAGGGCTGGGTTCATTTGGTCGAGAGTAACAATAAGAAGGCAGCATTCCTGCGAACAGCGTTGCGAGAAACCGGCGCTCGCGGTGAGGTACATGCGACCAGGATAGAGGATGCGCCAGCAGCAATAGCTGCCTGCGACGCTATTTCCGCCCGTGCATTGGCCGATCTCGATAAGCTGATTGAATATGCGGCGCCCTGGATGGTTGGAACGGAAAATAATCACGCATATTTTCACAAAGGCCGGGATTACCAGAGAGAGATCCAGAAAGCACGTGGTCGCTGGGCTTTTGATCTGCTAGAACACAATAGCGCTGTCGAGCAAGATTCTGTTATTCTCGAAGTATCAAATCTCCGGCGCCTGGTTTAACAACGCGGATATTGCGGCAATGGCTGGCGAACGTAATCGGATTATCACCATCGCAAATCAAAAAGGTGGTGTCGGCAAGACTACCACGGCAATCAATTTGGCAACGGCTCTTGCCGCTATCGGCGAACGAGTACTGATTATCGATCTGGACCCACAGGGTAATGCAAGCACTGGTTTGGGTATTGATCGGCGCAATCGGAAGCTTTCTTCCTATGATCTGATGGTCGGCGAGACTGGCGTCGTCGAAACCGCCTTGGAAACAGCGGTTCCCAATCTCTTTATTGTCCCCTCGACCATGGATCTTCTCGGCGTCGAGATGGAAATCTCCCAGCAGAGCGACCGTGTCTTCAAACTCAAGAAGGCATTGTCTTCAACCGAGGCGAAGTCCTTTTCTTATATCCTTCTCGACTGCCCGCCTTCCTTCAACTTGCTGACGATGAATGCCATGGCGGCTGCTCATTCGGTGCTGGTGCCTCTACAGTGTGAATTCTTTGCACTTGAAGGTCTGAGCCAGCTTCTGGAGACCGTCAACCAGGTCCGCGGGACGGTCAATCCACAACTCGACATTCAAGGCATCGTGCTGACGATGTTTGATGCTCGTAACAATCTGGCGCAACAAGTCGTAAACGACGTGCGGACCCATCTCGGTGAGAAGGTCTATCACACGCTTATTCCGCGGAACGTTCGCGTTTCGGAAGCGCCCTCTTACGGCAAGCCTGCGATTCTCTACGATCTCAAGTGTGCCGGCAGCCAGGCCTATCTGCAGCTCGCATCGGAAGTTATCCAGCGGGAGCGGCAGAGGCTAGCAGCCTGAACGCGTGCATGACAGAGTAAGCGAGTTTTGAACATGAATGATGATACATCGAAAAGACGGCTCGGCCGTGGTCTCGCAGCCCTTATAGGCGAAATGGATCAGCCTGTTCCGGCGGAAACGGAAAGACCTGCGGTCAGCGCAGACCGGATGATTCCGATCGAGTTCGTCACGCGCAATCCTCGCAATCCTCGCCGTTTTTTCGATGACGCTGAACTTCACGATCTTGCGAGCTCGATCCGTCAGCATGGTATTGTGCAGCCAATCGTCGTCAGGACGCTCGCGCGGGATCGTTATGAAATTATAGCCGGCGAAAGACGCTGGCGTGCCGCCCAATTGGCGGGCTTGATTGAAATCCCCGTTATCATCCGGGATGTGGATGATAAAACGGCGCTGGAAATTGCGATCGTTGAGAACGTTCAGCGATCCGATCTCAATGCTCTCGAAGAGGCGCTGGGCTATGAGCAGCTCATTGCCGAGTACGGATATACCCAAAACGATCTCGGTGAGATCATCGGCAAGAGCCGCAGCCATGTCGCCAATTCGTTGCGCCTGTTGAAACTGCCTGATCCTGTTCGTGACATGCTGGCTGCCGGCAGCCTTTCTGCGGGACATGCGCGCGCGCTGGTGTCGACATCAGATCCCGCCGCGCTTGCACGCACAATCGTTTCCAAGGGCATGTCAGTCCGCGATGCGGAAAAGCTTGCGCAGAACGACATCAAGGCTCAGTCAGAGCCGCAGGTGGCTGTTCAAAAGAACCAGAAGGATTCCGATACGCTGGCTCTGGAGCGCACGCTGTCGGATACGCTTGGTCTCGACGTATCCATCAACCACAAGGCCGGTGGTGGTCAGATACGAATTTCCTATAAGTCTCTGGAGCAACTCGAGGAAGTCTGCCGGCTTTTGGAACGCCGCTGATCAGGCTTGTGGTCGCCGTGCCGACTGCAGTGTCGTGGAGAGCAATGTCTGCACAGCGATGCTGTCTTCCAATATTTGACGCTGCCTCGTTTGCAGGATGGCGGCCTGCAGGCGCTTCGTTTCACGGGTGATGGCGTCTGCGCTCCAGCTTTTTAGTGCCTGTTCGATGATCGGCTTACGTCGGAAATGAAGATGCCTGCCCTGCGTCTGCATGATCTGTGCGGGCGGCACTCTCTTTTCATCCATTTCGGCCCGCATTGTGTCGAGAAGCTGAAACTGCCGCAGGCAAGCCTGGAGAACCAGGAAGACCGAGGTCTTGGAACTGGTAATCTTCTGCATCGCATGCAGGAAATTGGTGCTGTTACCGCTTAATATCGCGTCAACTGCATCGTCGACCGAAATGGCGCTGGCGTCGCCAATTATTTCGGTAACGTGATGATCGTCAACCGTTTCCATGCCCCTGCAATAAAGCGCCAGTTTGCGAATTTCGTTTCTGGAAGCAATTCTGTCGCCGCCGATCAGCGCCACGAGAGCTTGCCTCGCAGCAGGCGTTATGCCCAGCCCCTCGGCAGAAAGTTCATTGTCGATCAAGGCGTTTAGAGCGCGGCCGTCGTCGGCATAACAAGGGATTGCCACAGCTGTGCGAGCGGCTTCGACTGTCTTGCGTAACGCCGATCCCTTCTTCAGGTCACCCGCTTCGACGATGATGCTGGCTGCGTCAAGGGAAGCTCCGGACAGAAATGCGACAGCATCGACGAGATATTTCTCGTTTGCGGCTCCCCTCACCCATATCAGCTTTTCGCCGCCGAAAAGACCGATAGACTGGGCTTCATCGACCAGGCGACCGGGCTCTTTCTGCAGATCGCCGACGTCGAGCTTGGTGACGGAGAACGGATCATTCTGATCTATGCCAGTCTTTCCGGCGATCATACCGGCGCGCTCGGAAACAAGTCCGCGGTCGGGGCCATAGATCAGATAGATGCGGTGCAGGCGTGCAGATTTCTGCAGGAATCCGTCGAATTCATGGGATTTGATTTCCGCCACGCCATGACTCCCTTAGCGGCTGAGCGCGGCGGCGAGGTCTGCTCCCACGAATTCAGCGGCCTGGTTGGCGGCGCGATTTTCGGCATCGAGGATCGCGCGCTGCTTGGCGAATTCCTGACGCGGAAAGTCCACCAGGGACGTCGCGTCGCGTCTGCCCGCCTTGATCACTTGATTGTCTTTGGTAGTGCGCAAAATGAAGCTGACCGAAACATTCACGCGCCCCGCGCGAGACGTGTCCGATGACTGAACGAGCAAGGTATCTGCAACGTAGGACGAAACCTGCAATGCAACCATGTATTCCGGCTTCTCGACTTCGCCGGCGCCCCGGGAAGCCAGGAAAATCAGACGATTGCGAACTACCTGTCCGACACGTGTGCCCGCTTCGGAAAAGCCGACGGAGCCGAGCTTCTCGGTAACGCCGGTACTTTCGGAATAGAGCGGCCGAACCTGGCAGGCGGAAAGAAACGCCGTGGAGACAAGGATCGTGACGATGCCGGCGCGACGCGCAAGCTTGCGGGCGAAATCAGACGACAATGTTTACAATCCTCTGTGGAACCACGATGATTTTTTTCGGTGCCTGACCGTTCAAGACATTCTTCACCGCGTCCAATTCCAGCACGGCTTCGGTGACGGCATTCTGATCTGCGTCGCGAGAAATTGTCAATTCGGCGCGCTTCTTGCCGTTAATCTGCACGGGAAGGATCACGTCGTTTTCAACGACCAGAGATGCGTCATAGTCCGGCCAGGCCGCATGGGCGATGAGTTCCTTGTTGCCAAGGGTCATCCAGCATTCCTCGGCCAGATGCGGCGTCATGGGCGCGACGAGCTGGATCAGGATCTCGGCCGCGTTTCGGATGGCAGCCCGATAGGCTGCATCGCCCTCGCCGGATGCCACCTTCGTCAGCGGGCCTGCCAGCGCGTTGACGAGTTCGTAGATGCGGGCAACCGCCTTGTTGAACCAGAGCCTGTCATAGTCGTTCTGGACCGCCTTCAGCGTCTTGTGGGCGAGCTGCGAGATCGCCAGTGCTTCGCCTTCCTTTGCCGGCTTGGAATCGACAACGGAGAGTGCTTCAGCCGCTTCCGAAATCAGGCGCCAGAGGCGCTGCGTGAAGCGATGAGCACCTTCAACACCGGCTTCGGACCAGATGACGTCTCGATCGGGCGGAGAGTCCGACAGTACGAAGAAACGTGCGGTATCGGCGCCGTACGAGGCGATGATATCATCCGGGTCCACAACGTTCTTCTTCGACTTCGACATCTTTTCGATCGAGCCGATCGCGATTTCCTCGCCTCCATCAAGCAGATAGGCGCTGCGCCTGCCGTCTATTTCCTCGATGCGGATATCGGCGGGCGAAATCCATTCGCGATGCATGCCGGCGCCGCGGCTGTAGGTTTCATGAACCACCATGCCCTGGGTGAACAGGCCCTTGAAGGGCTCCTTGACATCCACATGGCCGGTCTCGCGCATCGCCCTGGTAAAGAAACGCGAATAGAGCAGATGCAGGATCGCGTGCTCGATACCGCCGATATACTGGTCGACGGGCAGCCAGCGGTTTGCCGCAGTCGGATCTGTCGGCTGCTTCTCCCAGGGTGCCGTGAAGCGGGTGAAATACCAGCTCGAATCGACGAAGGTGTCCATCGTATCCGTCTCGCGGCGCGCATCCTTGCCGCATTGCGGGCAGGCGACGTGACGCCAGGTTGGGTGACGGTCCAGCGGATTGCCGGGCTGATCGAAAGTCACATCCTGCGGCAGCTCTACCGGCAGGTCCTTCTTTGGAACCGGCACGACGCCGCAATCATCGCAATGAATGACCGGAATCGGGCAGCCCCAGTAACGCTGGCGGGAAATGCCCCAGTCGCGCAGGCGGAAATTGACCTTGCGTTCGCCCTGCGGCGCATTGCCGAACAGCGTTGAAGACAGTTTGTCGGCAACAACCTGGAAGGCTTCGTCCGTCGTCTTGCCATCGAGGAAGCGTGAGTTGATCATCACGCCCTCGCCGTCATAGGCGACATCACCGACGGTGAAGCTCGCCACATCGCCGTCCTTCGGCATCACGACGGGTACGACCGAAAGGCCATACTTGCGCGCAAAATCCAGGTCTCGCTGGTCGCCGGAGGGGCAGCCGAAGATGGCGCCTGTGCCGTAATCCATCAGAACGAAATTGGCGACATAGACCGGCAATTCCCAGGAAGGATCCAGCGGATGCTTCACGCGGATGCCGGTGTCCATGCCCTTCTTCTCTGCCGTTTCGAGGGCAGCAAGAGAGGTGCCGGCTCGGCGGCATTCCTCGCAGAAGGCCTCGATGTCCGCATTTCTTCCTGCCGCTTCCTTGGCGAGTGGATGATCGGCGGCGATTGCCAGGAAGGAGGCGCCAAACAGGGTATCCGGGCGCGTCGTGTAGACCACAACCTCGGTTTCGCCGGCAGGTGCGGTTTCCGGGACGATCTCCCAGCGGATCGTGAGACCTTCAGAGCGGCCGATCCAGTTCTTCTGCATCAGCCGTACTTTTTCCGGCCACTGGTCGAGCGTATCGAGCGCGTCCAGCAGGTCCTGGCTGAAATCGGTGATCTTGAAGAACCATTGCGTCAGCTCGCGCTGTTCCACCAGCGCGCCGGAACGCCAGCCACGACCGTCGATGACCTGTTCGTTGGCGAGAACCGTATTGTCAACCGGATCCCAGTTCACCTTCGACTGCTTGCGGTAGACGAGACCCTTTTCCAGGAAGTCCAGGAAAAGATGCTGCTGTTGCTGGTAGTATTCGACGTCGCATGTCGCGAATTCGCGCGACCAATCCAGCGAAAGGCCCATCGCCTTCAGCTGTGCCTTCATTGAGCCGATGTTCTGATAGGTCCAGGACGCAGGATGCACGCCACGTTCCATCGCGGCATTTTCGGCCGGCATGCCGAAGGCATCCCAGCCCATCGGATGAAGGACATTATAGCCGCGGGCGCGCTTATAGCGCGCCACGACGTCGCCCATGGCATAGTTGCGGACATGGCCCATATGGATACGGCCCGACGGATAGGGGAACATCTCTAGGACGTAATATTTCTCGCGCGGATCGGAGTTGTCAGTCTCGAAGACCTTCTCCTCGTTCCATTTCTGCTGCCAGCGGGGCTCAGCATCGCGCGGATTGTAACGTTCGGTAGCCATAGTATCAGAATTTCCGGAAAATCAGGGGAGGTTGGCCGAGACCTTCACCATGAAACCAACCAAGCGTCAAGTTTTGCGGGCGCTTCATGCGTTCGATCTTGGTATTGGGGCGATTTCAGAGATATCAACCTTGGCAATGCCACGGCAGCCCAGTAGTGGATTGCCGGTGGACAAGCCGGATGTTGGGGCAGAGCGATGGAACTTCAAGAGCGGTTGAACGAAGTACGGTCCAGGATCGATGCGGCTGGGCGGGATGCAGGCCGTCAGGACCGCGCGGTGCAGTTGGTGGCCGTCTCGAAGACCTTTGAGGCCGATACCATTCGGCTGGCAATCGAAGCCGGCCAGCGCATCTTTGGAGAAAACCGCGTTCAGGAAAGCCAGGGAAAATGGCCGGGGTTGAAGGCGGAAACGCCAGACATTGAGCTGCATCTCATCGGTCCGCTGCAATCGAACAAGTCTGCAGAAGCAGTTGCGCTCTTCGACGTGATCGAGACCGTGGACCGCGAGAAGATCGCACGCGCCATTGCCGAGGAGATGAAGCGACAGGGCAAGGCACTGCGTCTCTATGTTCAGGTCAATACAGGCCTGGAACCGCAGAAGGCCGGCATTGCACCTGACGGTACGCCAGCTTTCGTCGACTTCTGCCGCGGTGAACTCGGCCTTGGCATTGAAGGACTGATGTGCATCCCGCCGGCGGATGAAAATCCCGGCCCGCATTTCGCCCTGCTCGCCAAGCTCGCAGAAAAGTGCGGTGTCAAGAAACTCTCCATGGGCATGTCTGGTGACTACGAGACTGCCATTGCCTTCGGTGCGACCAGCGTACGGGTCGGCTCGGCAATTTTCGGCGCGCGTTAACAAATAGCGGAAACTGCTTCTTCGAATCAGAGGATTACTCATGATTCGGACAGGGATCTTGTGGCCGTTGTTTGGAAAGCGATAATATTTATTAATCCGAAAAAAGTTTTAAACGGGCGATTTTTCCCGTTAACGTTTGACCGTGGAGACTCGCTGTAATTCTATAACCTATTTAAATTGCTAGATAATATTTGCCGCTTTCGAGCCTCTTTCAAAACCCGGTCGGGAGCACTTAAAGGCCCTAACAAGAGCTTAAATTAAATTTTCCGCAACGCTAATTGAGGAATTATTAACTATGTTGGGCGCAACCATTCGTTAACGGCAATGACCTGGCTCTCGGGTTTTGCATGAAGCGTCGCCGTTACCGGACTCGTCCGGATGACCCCTTTCACTTTGATTGCGGAAAACGGAACATGACAAGCATCCTCACCAACAACGCTGCCATGGCAGCGCTGCAGACCCTGCGCGGCGTAAATGACAGCCTGAAGGACACCCAGGGCCGCGTCTCCTCGGGCTATCGTATCGACAAAGCTGCCGACAATGCTGCCTACTGGTCGATCGCGACGACAATGCGTTCGGACAACAAGGCTCTCGGCGCGGTTTCCGACGCCCTCGGCCTCGGTGCAGCAAAGGTCGACACTGCCTATACGGCCATGGACAACGCCATCGACGTCGTCACGGAAATCAAGGCGAAGATTGTCGCTGCCACGGAAAAGGGCGTCGACAAAACCAAGATTCAGGAAGAACTCGACCAGCTGCAGGAGCAGCTGGTGAGCATCGCCCAGTCGGCCTCCTTCTCCGGTGAAAACTGGGTTGCCGGCGCTTCGGGCACGAAGAGCGTCGTCTCCTCCTTCGTCCGTGACGGTTCCAATGCCGTTTCAGTCAAGATGACGGATTACATTCTCGATGCGGGTACGCTGGGTAATGTCCTGTTCGGCATGAACAGCAACGGCACGATCCAGACGACGAGCGGCATCATCGGCACCGCATTCAACGGGACCTATGGCAACACCGTTATTGTCATGCCATCGATTTACGCGCTCGATATCACCAACTTCACGCAAGGCCAGCTCGACGGGGCGCTTTCTGGCGTCGAGCTCGTGCTCCAGGCCATGACCAATGCAGGTTCGCAGCTTGGCTCGATTTCGACCCGAATTCAGTTGCAGGAAACCTTCGTCAGCGCCCTGACCGACTCGATCGACTCGGGTGTCGGCCGCCTCGTGGACGCTGACATGGAAGAAGAGTCCTCCAAGCTCTCGGCGCTGCAAACGCAGCAGCAGCTTGCAATCCAGTCGCTGTCGATCGCAAATTCTTCGGCACAGAACATTCTCTCGCTCTTCCGCAGTTAACGCCTGGCAGAAGAACGGAACAAAAAACCCCGCCATCGGCGGGGTTTATTCATTTCAGGAGATGGCGATCTCAGAACTGATCGTCTTCATCCTCGTCCTTCGGCGTCGAGCGCAGCGAGCTCAGCTTGCGGAAGACGGCATCGGCGTCGATTTCCTTTTCTTCCTCGCGCTCGTAGCTCGGCGTCAGGCGCTCGGTTTCCTGAGCAGACTGCAGCGTTGCACCGAGTTCTGCCGCGGTCGGCAGCGGACGGCCCTTGGAAGCCTTTTCCACTTCCATATCGAGATCGATCTGGCTGCAAAGGCCGAGCGTAACCGGGTCCATCGGTGCCAGGTTTGCCGAATTCCAATGAGTGCGCTCGCGGATCTGCTCGATCGTCGATTTCGTGGTGCCGACGAGACGCGAAATCTGCGCATCCTTCAGTTCCGGATGGTTGCGAACCAGCCAGAGAATAGCGTTCGGGCGGTCCTGGCGCTTGGAAACCGGTGTATAGCGCGGACCGCGGCGCTTGGATTCCGGCACGCGGACCTTCGGTTCGGAAAGCTTCAGCTTGTAGTTCGGGTTGCCTTCGGCGCGGGCAATTTCATCGCGGGAAAGCTGGCCGGTGGCGATCGGGTCCAGGCCCTTGATGCCCTGCGCGGCTTCGCCATCGGCAATAGCCTTGACTTCGAGCGGATGCAGTTTGCAAAACTGAGCGATCTGGTCGAAAGACAGGGCTGTATTGTCGACGAGCCAGATGGCAGTCGCCTTCGGCATGAGCAGCTGTTGAGCCATGGATATAGTCCTTCTATCGTCCGCGCCGGTCGCGGTCCGTGGATTGTCACCACAATGTCCGGGAAATATGGCGGTATATAACCGCACTGTCGCAGAATTGCAATTCTTCAGAAATGAAATGACCTTTGTCTAATTGCCGTCATCAGACTACCTGATATGAATTGCGCAATTCGAGTCCCGGTCGATGCGTCGAAGCGTAGGCCGTTGCATAGCCTTGTGAGGAGGAGTTCCCATGTCGGAGAAGATCTATCCGGTTTCCAAACCGGTGAAGACCCCCGCGCTGATCGATCAGGCCAAGTACGAGCAATGGTACGAGGAAAGCATTGAAAACCCCGACAAGTTCTGGGGCAAGCACGGCAAGCGCATCGACTGGTTCAAGCCCTATACCAAGGTCAAGAACACGTCCTTCACCGGCAAGGTGTCGATCAAGTGGTTCGAGGACGGCCAGACCAATGTTTCCTATAATTGCATTGATCGTCACCTGAAGACGAACGGCAACCAGACCGCCATCATCTTCGAAGGCGACAATCCCTATATCGACAAGAAGATCACCTATAACGAGCTCTACGAGCATGTCTGCCGCATGGCGAACGTGCTGAAGAAGCATGGCGTCAAGAAGGGTGACCGCGTCACCATCTACATGCCGATGATCCCGGAAGCGGCCTATGCGATGCTCGCCTGCGCCCGCATCGGCGCGGTGCATTCCGTCGTCTTCGGCGGCTTTTCACCGGAAGCGCTGGCCGGCCGTATCGTCGACTGCGAATCCACCTTCGTCATCACCTGCGACGAGGGCATTCGCGGCGGCAAGCCGGTTCCGCTGAAAGACAATACGGATACGGCCATCCACATCGCCGCCCGTCAGTATGTGGCGGTCAACAAGGTGCTCGTCGTGCGCCGTACCGGCGGCAAGACAGGCTGGGCGCCGGGGCGTGACCTCTGGTACCATCAGGAAATCGCCACGGTGAAGGCTGAGTGCCCGCCGGTGAAGATGAAGGCGGAAGATCCACTTTTTATCCTCTATACTTCGGGTTCCACAGGCAAACCGAAGGGTGTCCTGCACACGACAGGTGGTTACCTCGTCTATGCGGCGATGACGCATGAATATGTCTTCGATTACCACCCCGGTGACGTCTACTGGTGCACGGCCGATGTCGGCTGGGTTACCGGTCATTCCTATATCGTCTACGGGCCGCTCGCGAACTGTGCGACGACACTGATGTTCGAAGGCGTGCCGAATTTCCCGGACCAGGGCCGTTTTTGGGAAATCATCGACAAGCACAAGGTCAATATCTTCTACACGGCGCCGACAGCGATTCGCTCGCTCATGGGTGCCGGCGACGATTTCGTGACTCGCTCTTCGCGCGAGAGTCTGCGCCTGCTCGGCACGGTCGGTGAGCCGATCAATCCGGAAGCCTGGGAATGGTATTACAATGTCGTCGGCGACAAGCGCTGCCCGGTGATCGATACCTGGTGGCAGACGGAAACCGGCGGTCACATGATCACGCCGCTGCCGGGTGCGACCGACCTCAAGCCTGGTTCGGCCACGAAGCCGTTCTTCGGCGTCAAGCCGCAGCTCGTCGACAATGAGGGCAAGGTGCTGGAAGGTGCCGCCGACGGCAATCTCTGCATCACCGACAGCTGGCCGGGCCAGATGCGTTCGGTCTATGGCGACCATGAGCGCTTTATCCAGACCTACTTCTCTACCTACAAGGGCAAGTATTTTACAGGTGACGGCTGCCGCCGCGATGAGGACGGTTATTACTGGATCACCGGCCGCGTCGATGACGTTCTGAACGTTTCCGGTCATCGTCTCGGCACTGCGGAAGTCGAATCTGCTCTCGTCTCGCACAATCTTGTTTCGGAAGCCGCCGTTGTAGGTTATCCGCATCCGATCAAGGGCCAGGGCATTTACTGCTACGTCACGCTGATGGCGGGCAATGAGGGCACAGACGAACTGCGCCAGCAGCTTGTCAAACATGTGCGCGCCGAAATCGGCCCGATTGCCGCACCCGACAAAATCCAGTTCGCGCCCGGTCTTCCGAAGACGCGTTCGGGCAAGATCATGCGCCGTATCCTGCGCAAGATTGCCGAGGACGATTTCGGTTCGCTCGGCGATACTTCGACGCTCGCAGATCCGGCTGTCGTTGACGATCTGATCGCCAACCGGCAAAACAAGGCTACGGCTTGAGACTAAGGGCCGCTCCGCTATCGGGAGCGGCCCTATTCGTCCGCACAAACAACCTGTGGCTTGCGGCCGCCGTCATAGGCGCGGACCAGTCCTTCCGAAAGAAGATCCTGTGCGGGATTGCGCCCGTCCGCGAAGGTGACGTTGGCGAGAATTCGTCCGAAATATTTGTCACCGGCTATCTCTCTCAACTGGATAGTGGCGGCGCCTGATATCATTTGTTCAAGTGCTACTCGTGCCTCGAGAGCGGCTTTCCGGACTTCAGCGCATTTCGAATGGATTTCGGGCGCATCTATACCGCGAATGCGGACATAGACTTCCATGGTTTGCTGCGGCCAGGGTGTTGCCGCAACCAGCAGCGTATCGCCGTCAATGATCCGGATAATCTTCGCCGATACGGGACCTTCAATCTCGTCGCGTGCGGCAAAAGCCGGCACAGACGAAAAAAATAGCAGGACAATTGAAAACAGCTTGAGCATAACAGGAATAAATTCCGATCATGCGGGAAAGTCAATGGGAATATTTACCTAAAAATCGATCGCGCGGCCATTGATTTCATAATCGCCGAAGCGGGAGGGCTCAGCTCCGCCGCGTCCGCCGATCTCCGGCGGGAGTTCGGCAGGCCTGGCGTTCTTCCGGCGTTCCTCAGCTTCGGCCAGCGCCCGCTTGGCAGCTGGAGAGAGCATCTTGCGCGGCGGCTCCGAACCTTCAGGCACCGGAATTTCCACATTGTCGTTATCGGCCGTCTGCATGCTGCACTCCCGCCTGAGAATATTGAAAATGGCTGGCGAATAACCAAATCATAGTGCGTCGGCGCCGGGATTTAAAGCATTACGCCGCAATCTGGAGATGGAGACCTCTGATGAACCTCATGCGTACTGCCATGTTGCTTGCCTTCATGACGGCGCTTTTCATGTTTGTCGGCTTTTTGATCGGCGGCCGGGGCGGCATGATGATCGCCTTTCTCATCGCTGCCGGCATGAATTTCTTCTCCTACTGGAATGCCGACCGGATGGTGCTGTCGGCCTATCGGGCGCAGGAGGTCGATGAGCGCAACGCCCCGGAATTTTACCGGATCGTGCGTGATCTCGCCCGCAATGCCGGCCTGCCGATGCCTAAGGTCTATCTCTATGACAGCCCTCAGCCGAATGCCTTTGCGACCGGCCGCAATCCGGAGAATGCTGCCGTCGCTGCCTCGACCGGCCTGCTTGCCGCTCTCTCGCCAGAAGAGGTTGCGGGCGTGATGGCGCATGAGCTTGCCCACGTCCAGAACCGCGATACGCTCACCATGACGATCACCGCCACGCTTGCCGGCGCGATCTCGATGCTCGGCAATTTCGCCTTCTTCTTTGGTGGCAATCGTGAAAACAACAACAATCCGTTGGGCTTCATCGGTGTGCTCGTCGCGATGATCGTGGCACCGCTTGCCGCCATGCTGGTGCAGATGGCGATCAGCCGTACCCGCGAATATTCGGCAGACAGGCGGGGTGCTGAAATCTGCGGCAATCCATTGTGGTTGGCCTCGGCGCTCGGCAAGATCGCCCGCGGTGCGGCACATGTGCCGAACTATGACGCGGAGCGCAACCCAGCCACCGCGCACATGTTCATCATCAATCCGCTTTCCGGCGAGCGCATGGACAATCTGTTTTCGACCCATCCGAACACCGAAAATCGTATTGCCGCCCTGCAGGAAATGGCACGGGGAGGTTTCGACGTCTCGACGCCGCCGGTTCGCGCTGCTAATCCGACACGCAAATCGCGCTCGGTTCCCAATACCGGTTTCGGCCGCGATGACTCGCAACCGCCGAAGGGTCCGTGGTCTTGAATTCAGACGGCAAGAAGAAGCCAACGCGCAAACATAAGCCTGCTGCAGAAGGCTCAGCACCGGCGCCGGTGAAACCCGGCCTGCAGACGCGTGCGGCTGCCGCCAAGATCCTTGCGGCCGTCGTAGATAAAAAACTGCCGCTCGATGGGGCGCTGGATCATGAGCATGGAAATCCGGCCTACAAGGCGCTTGGGGAAAGCGATCGCGCGCTGGTCCGCGCCATCCTCAACACGACGCTCAGGCATCTGCCGCGCATCGATGCCGCCATTGCCTCGCTGCTCGAAACGCCGCTCCCGGAAGGTGCCCGAGCTTTGCATCATGTGCTTGTCGTCGGTGCTGCGCAGATCCTCTATCTCGACGTTCCCGATCATTCCGCCGTCGACCTCGCCGTCGAGCAAGCCAATCAGGATCCTCGCAATCGGCGTTTCGCGAAGCTCGTCAACGCCATCCTGCGCCGTCTTAGCCGTGAGAAAGAGCGCATACTTGGCGAGATCGCCGACATTCCGCCAATGCCGACGTGGTTCATCGAGCGGATGGCAAAAGCCTATGGAAAAGAACGGGCACTCGCCATTTCCGAATCCCAGCTTGAGCCGGCAGCCATCGACCTTACTGTCAAATCCGATGCCGCAGGCTGGGCGAAGCGCCTGAACGGCGCGGTGATACCCACTGGCGGCGTGCGGCTTTCCGCGTTTGAAGGCAGCATTCCCTCGCTTGACGGATTCGAAGAGGGGGAATGGTGGGTTCAGGACGCGGCTGCCAGCATTCCTGCAAAGCTCTTCGGTGACCTCACCGGCAAGCGCGTTGCCGACCTCTGTGCCGCACCAGGCGGCAAGACCGCCCAGCTCATCCTTGCCGGTGGCCGCGTGACGGCGATCGACCAGTCCGAAAACAGGCTGAAGCGCTTGCGCTCCAATCTCGAGCGGCTTGGTCTTGAAGCCGAAACCATCGCGGTGGATCTTACGAAATTCGAACCATCCGAGCGTTTTGACGCAATTCTTCTCGACGCGCCCTGCTCGTCGACAGGCACGACCCGCCGGCATCCCGACGTGCTCTGGACGAAGGGTGCCGGAGATATCGCCAAGCTCGCGACACTGCAGGAGCGCCTTCTGCGCCACGCAGTTACCTTGCTGAACCCGGGTGGCGTTCTTGTCTTTTCCAATTGCTCGCTCGATCCACAGGAAGGCGAAGAGGTTGTGGCTCGTGTTCTTGAGGATATGAAGAACCTGGAACGAGTGCCAATCGACGCCGCAAAATGGCCCGGCATGGAGCAGGCTATTACGCCGATAGGCGAGTTTCGCACGCTCCCTACAATGCTGGATATGCCAGATGGCTTTGCGTCGGGCCTTGATGGCTTCTACGCTGCGGTACTCAGACGCATCTGATTGCTATTATATTCTAATTTCATCACAAAATAATACATCGTAGCTAATGAAATCGGTTTTGATTCATCTATTCTTAACCACGAGGGTCAATAGACAATTGATATGCAGTCCGGTCGGCGTCTTGCGAGCATATATGTTCGGGAAGCTTGGCGGCGCGGTACGCGCCGTGCCGCGCTTCTGCGTTTGCGCTTCTCGCGCCATGCCATATCGGTACCGGAACGCCTGATCGTTGCTCCGACGGATCTGAGGGGCATCGATTCCCACGTTGCCGAAGAGATCATGGACGGCCGGTTTCCGCTTGCCGGCCGTATGCTGGAAACCGACGGGAAATCGCCCTTCACGCTGACCCTTCCCTCGCGTGCGTTCGCAGTCAGGCTTCACAGTTTCGGTTGGCTACGGCACATGCGCGCCAACAAGAGCGAGCGCGGCTCGGCCGTCGCCCGTGTCATCGTCGATAGTTGGCTCTCGATCCATGGAGGCCGGATCGAAGGCATCGCCTGGGAGACCGACGTCGTTTCGCAGCGTGTCATTGCCTGGCTGGCGCATTCTCCGGTCGTCCTGCAAAACGCCGATCGCGGCTTCTATCGCCGCTTCATGAAGTCGCTCGCCTTCCACATCGGCTATCTGCGCCGCATGGCGCCCTATTCGACTGGCGAAGTCCGCTTCCGCCTGCGCATCGCCCTCGCAACGGCGTCCGTTGCCATGCCCGTGCGTGCTTCGACGGTGCGGCGGGCAGCCCAGGCGCTCGACCGCGAATTCGATAGCCAGATTCTCCCCGATGGCGGCCATATCTCCCGCAATCCACGCATCGGGCTGGAGCTGCTGCTCGATCTGCTGCCTCTCCGGCAGACTTACGTCAATCTCGGCCATGATCTGCCGCAGAAGCTGATCTCCGGTATTGACCGCATGTACCCTGCCCTGCGCTTCTTCCGCCATCAGGATGGTGATCTGGCACTCTTCAACGGTGCGACATCCACGCTGGCGGATGAGTTGATGTCCGTACTGCGCTACGACGAGACGGCGGGTCAGCCCTTCAAGGCATTGCCGCATTCGCGCTATCAGCGACTTGCAGCCGGCAAGACGGTGATCATTGCCGATACTGGACCGCCAGCGCCCGGCTGCTTCAGAACAGCTCATGCAGGCAGTCTCTCCTTCGAAATGTCCTCCGGCCGTTACCGCTTCATCGTCAATTCAGGATCTCCCAAATTCGCAGGCCAGCGCTATGTCCAGATGGCCCGCACTACCGCTGCTCATTCCACCGTGGTCCTGAACGATACATCCTCCAGCCGGTTCTCCCCCTCGGCTTTTCTGGCCCACATGATGACGGAGCCGGTGGAAACGGTTGCTGCCGAGCGCGTGGAAACCGAGGATGGCCGCGAAGGCATCAAGGCCAGGCATGACGGCTATCTCGATGCTTTTGGTGTCATTCATGAGCGAGAGCTGACGCTGAACGCGGCCGGCTCCATCGTGACCGGTATGGACCGTTTCGTGACCGACGACCGGTATCACAGCGAAGGACCGCTGCGCGCGGTTGCCCGCTTCCACATCCATCCCGCCATCGTGCCGCGGCAGAATGATACGGAATCGGTGCTGCTGACGGCCCCGGATGGCGAAAGCTGGCTGTTTTCCTCTCCCGGCAATGAAGTGCTGATTTCGGAGGATATTTTCTTCGCCGACAGTGCCGGCATCAGCAGCTCCGACCAGATAGAGGTGGATTTCGATCTGGCGGAAAAACCCGAAATTCGCTGGTTTTTGTCACGCAAGAGCTAGCGACTGTTTGCGCCGGCTCCAAGCTGTGCTAACGCGGCCTCATCAAAACGTCCCTCGCCCGGATGTCTCCCGCGAAGCCCGAACGGAGAAGGTTCATGGCCGTCATTTCCAAGAAAATCCCCGCCCCCGACAAGGTCGAGATCAAGACTGCGCTGCTTTCTGTCTTCGACAAGACCGGTATTATCGAACTTGCCCGCGCGCTTTCGGCGCGTGGCGTGCGCCTGCTTTCGACCGGTGGCACCTACAAGGCGATCGCGGCCGAAGGACTTGCCGTCACCGATGTTTCCGAAGTGACGCAGTTTCCGGAAATCATGGATGGCCGGGTGAAGACCCTGCATCCGAAGGTGCATGGCGGCCTGCTCGCGATCCGTGACGATGCCGAACACCAGGAAGCCATGAAGGCGCATGGGATCGACGGCATCGACCTGCTGGTCGTCAACCTCTATCCCTTCGAGGATGTGCGTGCGGCCGGTGGCGATTATCCGACGACGGTGGAGAATATCGATATCGGCGGCCCGGCTATGATCCGCGCTTCTGCCAAGAACCATGCCTATGTCACCGTCATCACCGACCCGGCGGACTATTCCGAGCTGACCGAGCAACTGTCGGCCGATGCCGGCAAGACGGTCTATGCCTTCCGTCAGCGCATGGCGGCCAAAGCCTACGCCCGCACTGCCGCCTATGACGCCGCGATTTCCAACTGGTTTGCCGAAGCGCTTTCGATCGATACGCCGCGTCACCGCACCATTGGCGGCGTACTGAAGGAAGAGATGCGCTACGGTGAAAACCCGCACCAGAAGGCCGCCTTCTACGTGACGGGCGAAAAGCGCCCGGGCGTTTCGACTGCCGTCCTGCTGCAGGGCAAGCAGCTTTCCTATAACAATATCAATGATACCGATGCGGCCTATGAGCTCGTGGCCGAGTTCCTGCCGGAGAAGTCGCCGTCCTGCGCCATCATCAAGCACGCCAATCCCTGCGGCGTCGCGACCGGTTCGACGCTTCTCGAAGCCTACAAGCGGGCGCTTGCCTGCGATTCCGTCTCGGCCTTCGGCGGTATTATCGCGCTGAACCAGACACTCGATGCAGCGACGGCCGAAGAGATTATCCAGCTCTTCACCGAGGTCATCATTGCACCTGACGTCACCGAGGAAGCCAAGGCAATCGTCGCCCGCAAGCCGAACCTGCGTCTGCTCTCAGCTGGCGGTCTGCCGGATGCGCGTGCGGCCGGCATTACCGCCAAGACCGTTTCGGGAGGCCTGCTCGTCCAGAGCCGCGACAACGGCATGGTCGAGGATCTGGAACTGAAGGTCGTTACCAGGCGTGCGCCGACGGCTCAGGAGCTTGAGGACATGAAGTTTGCCTTCAAGGTCGGCAAGCACGTGAAGTCGAATGCTGTCGTCTACGCCAAGGACGGCCAGACCGCAGGTATCGGTGCCGGCCAGATGAGCCGTGTCGATTCAGCACGCATTGCGGCGCTGAAGGCCGAGGAAGCGGCCAAGACGCTCGGACTTGCCGTTCCGATGACGCATGGTTCGGCAGTCGCCTCGGAGGCATTCCTGCCCTTCGCAGATGGCCTGCTGTCGATGATTGCTGCCGGCGCCACCGCCGTGATCCAGCCGGGCGGCTCGATGCGCGACCAGGAAGTCATCGATGCGGCAAACGAACATAATGTCGCGATGGTCTTTACCGGCATGCGTCACTTCCGCCACTGAGCAGATAACGGACAGATCCCCGGCTTTGCGGCCGGGGAGTTCTCAGGCGCGGTCCGCCGGATAGGGAGTGCGGATCAGAAGCACCAGACCTCCGGCGAGGAACAGGATCAGCGTCGACATGCCGAGATGCGCCGATCCGGTCAAATAGGTCACGATCGAAAACAGGAGCGTCGCCATGAAACTCGTGGCGCGGCCGGATAGAGCATAGATGCCGAAATAGCGGCCGGCCTCTTCGAGACTGACGCTGCGCGCCAGATAGGAGCGCGATGAGGCCTGCACCGGGCCAAAGGCAAGGCCGATCAACAAGCCATAGAGGATATAGGCCTTTTCCGCCATCGTGCCGAAAAGCCCGCCGCTGTCGGCAGTCGAAAGCGGCATCAGCCCGAAGAAAGTGTAGCCCGGGCCGGTGGAAATAATACCGATCGTGGCCAGCAACAGCATGGTCAGGCTGATGATAACGGTCACCTTGGAGCCTATCCCCCTGTCTACTCGTCCGGCGATCAGGCAGCCAAGGATTGCCACGATGTTGAGGATGATCCCGTAAATGCCGATCTCGATCGTTGCCCAGCCAAACATGCCTGCCGCGAAGGCGCCACCGAGGATCAGCAGGCCGTTGACGCCGTCCTGATAGATCATGCGGGCGATGAGGAAGGTCAGGATACCGCGACGCGTCCTGAGTTCGCCGAGCGTATTGCGCAATTCCTTGAGACCGAAGCGCACCGCAAAGCCGAAAGGCAGGCCTTTGCGGGCATCCGGCGTGAAGAAAAACATCGGCAGGATGAAGATCAGATACCAGACAGCCGAGATCGGGCCGGTGACGCGCGCGTCCTCGCCCGTATGAGGATCGAGACCGAAAAGCGGATCGAGACCCAGAATGGTCTTGCCGCTTTCCGGGCTGCCGGCCAGCAGAGCCACGACGGCGATCAGCACGATCATGCCGCCAAGATAGCCGAGACCCCAGGCGGTGTTGGAAAGCCTGCCAACGTCGTCCTTGCTGACGAGGCGCGGCATCATGGAATCGTTGAAGACGATCGAGAACTCTGCCGAAATCGAGGCGAGGATCATGAAGATGACGGGATAGATGATCGGCGAGCCCGGAGCAGCAAACCAGAGGCAGCAGAGGCTGACGATCTTGATGACCGCGAAGAAGGCGATCCAGGGTTTGCGCGCACCGGACTGGTCGGCAATGGAGCCCAGTATGGGGGAGAGGATGGCGATAATAACAGAGGAGATCGTCGCCATGTTGCTCCACATCGTCTGCGCGGCGACCGGATCGGACGTCAGCCGCGAGACGAAGTAGGGGCCAAAAATGAAAGTCGTTACTACGGTGAAGAAGGGCTGGGCTGCCCAATCAAAGAGCATCCAGCCCCATATGCCCTTCTCCGTGGCTTTCGGCGGCTGCGTTCCTGTCCAGTCTATGCGATTCAAACGTCCGCTCCTTTTTGGGGCGGACTGTCTCATCTCGCCCGGTCGCGCGCAAGATCGGTGAGGATGCCTGCGGCAACAGTGATGCGGGCGAGGTTCGGATCGGCTCCATCGCTGAGGCTTGCAAGCTCCTCGACGATGCGGTTGATGCGCACCCTGTCCTGCGCATGCCAGGCCTGGACTGGCTGCTTTTCCTTGCCGTGATCGGAAAGCGCGGAGATCACGATATCGCGACGGGCGCTGGCGATCTGGTCGATACTGCGGGCAAGAGCGAGGTTTTCATAGTGGTCGGAGGTGATGATGCGGTTGCCCGCAGCCAGCAGCCGGCCGACACGGAAAGTCTGGGTGACAGCAAAGTAGTTTTCGGCTGCGCGCGGCAGCGCCTCGCCGGTGCGAGCGGCGATCTGCATGATCTCCGGTACCAGAGCGAAGGTGGGCAGAGCCGCGATTTCGGCCGCCAGTTTTTCCGGCAGACCGGCCTGTTGGTACTCCTCCTGGCGCGCGGCGACGTCAGCTGCGGCCTGATCGGCGAAGGAAGGCTTAAGTTTCTTCAGCGTCGCCCGAAGCCGGCTAATGATCTCGGCCATGTCGCCCTTGGTCATGCCGGTCTTTAGCAGCAGGCGCGTCAGCACCGTGAAGCTGTTGCCGATCTCTTCATAGATGCGGTTCTGGATCTGGCCGGAAACCTTGTTGTCCAGGGCATCCGTTTCGGCCCAAAGCCGGTTGAGATCGAAGCCGTCGCGGGCAACGATGGCGGCGCGCACGACTTCCGGAGCAGATGCAGCGGTTGCATCCATCATGCTGACGGCAAAGCCCGGCCCGCCGCGGTTGATCGCCTCGTTTGCGAGCACCGTCGCGACGATTTCCCGCTTCAGCCGGTGGCTGTCGATATCGGATGCGTTGGATTTCTGCATCTTCGCCGGGAAGTAATGGAAGAGCGTGTCGACGAAATAGGGATCGTCAGGCAGTTCGCTGGCGATCAGCGCATCGAAGAGTACGATCTTGGCATAGGAGAGCAACACACCGATCTCGGGGCGTGCCAGTGGCCGGCCGGCAGTGTAGCGCTCGGACAGCGAGGCGTCGTCGGGAAGCGTTTCGACCTTGCGGTTCAGCTGTCCCGACGCCTCCAGGACGCTCATGAAGCGGCCGAGTTCAAGGCCGTTTGCCGTTCCCTTGCGGGCTGTCAGCGAGATTGCCAGGGACTGGAGGTAGTTGTTGCGCAGTACGAGCGCAGCCACCTCATCGGTCATGCTGCCGAGAAGCTGGTCACGTTTGGTGCGGCTGAGCCGCTGTTCGTGCATAGCGTTCGCCAGCGCGATCTTGATATTGACTTCGACGTCGGAAGTATTGACGCCGGCCGAGTTGTCGATGGCGTCGGAATTGCTGCGTCCGCCCTTCAGGCCGTAGGCAATTCGGCCTTTCTGCGTGACGCCGAGATTGGCGCCCTCCCCGATCACCTTGGCGCGCACTTCGTCGGCCGTAATGCGGATCGGATCGTTGGCGCGATCGCCGACGTCGGTATCGGTCTCGGATGCCGCCTTTACATAAGTCCCGATGCCACCGAACCAGAGCAGGTCGACGGGGCTTTTCAGGATCGCGGTCATGATTTCGAAGGGCGTGGCGACAGCCTTGTCGATGCCGATCGCGGCCACGGCCTCCGGCGTCAGCGTAACCGACTTTGCCGAGCGCGAAATGATCATCGCACCTTTCGAGAGCACGGACTTTTCGAAGTCCTGCCAGCTCGAGCGCGGCAGGTTGAACAGGCGCTGGCGCTCGGCGAGGGTTTTTTCCATATCGGGATCGGGGTCGATGACGATATCGCGGTGATCGAAAGCGGCGACCAGCCGGATCTTCGGCGAGAGCAGCATACCATTGCCGAAAACGTCGCCCGACATGTCACCCACGCCGGCCACCGTAAAGGGCGTTGTCTGGATGTCGATATCCATCTCGCGGAAGTGGCGCTTTACGGTTTCCCAGGCGCCGCGCGCGGTGATGCCCATCTTCTTGTGGTCGTAGCCGGCGGAGCCGCCGGAAGCGAAGGCGTCGTCCAGCCAGAAACCTGCTTCCTGAGCAAGCGCATTGGCGGTGTCGGAGAAGGTTGCCGTGCCCTTGTCCGCGGCGACGACGAAATAGGGGTCATCGCCATCCAGGCGCACCGTATTGTCAGGCGGGATGATATCGGCGCCGGAGATGTTGTCGGTGATGGAAAGCAGCGTGCGGATATAGGTTTTGTAGGCTTCACGACCTGCGTTGAAGAGTTCTTCGCGGCTGCCGCCGACCGGGAGTTTCTTGGGATAGAAACCACCTTTGGCGCCGACGGGCACGATCACGGCGTTCTTGACCTGCTGCGCCTTGACGAGGCCCAGAACTTCGGTGCGGTAGTCCTCGGCGCGGTCCGACCAGCGCAGGCCGCCACGGGCGACGCGGCCGAAGCGCAGATGTACGCCTTCGACTTCGACGCCATAGACGAAGATTTCACGGAAGGGCCTGGGTTCCGGCAGGCCATCCACCAAGTGCGGGTCAAGCTTGAAGGCGAGCATCGCTTTCGGTGTTCCATCGGCATTGCGCTGGAAATAATTGGTGCGCAGCGTTGCATCGACGATATTGACATAGCGGCGTAGGATACGGTCGTCATCCAGGCTCGGCACGTCGGCAAGCTCGGCTTCGATTGCCTGATGCAGTTCGGCGAGCTTCTTGATACGTGCCTTTTCCGACAGCTTTGTGTCGAGCGTGTCGTGGAACAAGCGGAAGATCGAAGCGGCGATCGCAGGGTATTTGTCGAGGGTGGTTGCGATATAATCCTGCGAGTAGGCGATGCCGGCCTGGCGCAGGTAGCGCGCATAGGCGCGCAGCACATTCGCCTCGCGAGCCGAGAGGCCAGCTGACAGGATCAGCCCGTTGAAGCTGTCATTGTCGATCGTGTCGCTGAAGGCTGCGACGAAGGCTTCTTCGAGCGGTGCGCCAAAACGTGCGAGGTCAATGTCCGCACCGCTGCGGGCCTCGAGTTCCATGTCGTGCAGCACGACGATGTTGATCGCGCCGTCGGCGGCCGGAACTTCGATATCGAAGGTACGTTCGCTCAGGACGTTGAAGCCGAGGTTTTCGAGGAGAGGCACGCGGCGCGACAGCGGCAGCTGCTCTCCGCTATGGAAGATCTTCAGCGACAGGATGCGGCCGCGTTCGTCGTCCTGGCGATAGTAGAATTCGATGCGGATCGGCTCGCCGGCGGCGCATGCGGTGATGTCGGGCAGATCGCCGACCGCTTCATCCGGCGTGAAGGCTTCCTGGAAGGCGTTGCTGACGCCGAGCTTCGGCGCCTTGGGGCCGGCGAGCATCTCGAAACGGCTGTCCCAGCGCGCGGTGATCTGGCGGATCGTCTCCTCGAGCTTGGCCTGATGGATGCGCGGCGTCTTGCCACCCGAGCGGCCGATGATGAAGTGAACGCGTGCGACACCGCCTTCTGGAAAGGCCGGATAGTAGGCGGAAACGCGGCCATCATAGACAGTCTTCAGATAAGTGCCGATGCGCTCTCGCACGATCGAGTCATATTCCTCTCGCGGCACGAAGACGATGACGGAGACGAAGCGGTCGAAATGGTCGATGCGCGGCAGCACGCGTACGCGCGGGCGGTCGGCGAGATCGTTGATCTGCTCGGCGAAGGTCGCAAGCAGCGGGGTATCGATCTGGAAGAGATCATCGCGGGGGTAGGATTCCAGTGTATTGTCGAGCATGCGGCCGGAATGGCTCATCGGGTCGAAGCCGAAATGCTCCTTCACCTTCTCGATCTTGGAGCGCAGCAGCGGAATTTCAGATGCCGAGGAGGTGTAGGCAGTCGAGGTGAAGAGGCCGACAATGCGCAACTCGCCTGTCACATTCCCCTGGGAGTCGAAGCGCTTGACGCCGACATAGTCCATATAGGCGCGGCGATGGACTATGGATTTCACATTGGCCTTGGTGACGATCAGGAAGTCTGGACCGTCGAGGAATGCGAGGATTTCCGGCGTGGTCGTCACGGCGTCCTTGCCGGTGCGCAGCACGAGAACTTCGGGATTGGAGAGAATGCCGAGACCCGTTCCCTTGTCGCGTTCGACATTCGCATCCGGGCCTTTGCCGGAATAAACGTAGTCGCGCATACCGAGGAAAGTGAAGTTCTCGTCGCGCAGCCAGGTCAGGAAGGCGATCGCTTCGTCGCGGTCGACCTTCTTGCGGCTGGCGCTGTAGTTCGAGAGCTCTGAAATGACCTCATCGACGCGGGCGAGCATTGGCTTCCAATCGGAAACGGCAAGTTCCACCTGCTCGAGCACTGCCTTGATCCGCTTGATCAGGTCGGCGGCCTGGGAGGGGCTGAGCGGCGAAACGTGAAGCTGGATGTGGCTAACGCGCTTAGCCGGGTCGCTCGCTACATCAGCGGAATAGAGTTCCGGGGCCTTGCCGTCCTCCAGGATCAGGATCGGATGAACTGCCATGCAGATGTCGCGATAAGTGCTGGTCACCTCGCCCATGACGGATTCGTACAGGAAGGGCTTGTTGTGATCCGTCACCGAAAGGATGGAGACTGCGATGCCATCGGGGGTGACATCGGCGACCGTGTCGATGCTGACACGCGGTGTCTTGCCGCTCCAGGCGGCGATTTCGGCTGCCGAGTGTACGGCGGAAAGCGCAAGCATTTCCGGCGTGTAGAGTTCGAGATCGTCGCCGCTTGCGCGGCCGAAGAGGATTTCGGGATCGAGATGCGGCTCACCGGTCGCGGCTGCGATCTTGCGCGCGCTCTCGATCTGCTTTTCCCGTTTCGGATTGTTTCTGGCGGCCATGGATCATCCCCCCGATTGTTTTGATGTGGGCAAGTTAGCAGAAGGTTCTTCGAAAGAATCTCTAAAAGAGGGCCTCGAAAAGTCGTTTTCGTGCTTTTTTGGCTATGCTTACGAGAGATTTCGAAAGTTTTTGGGTCGTTTCATGCCGACGGACGGTAAAATCACTTTATCCGGCTTTTCCGTCCCGCCGCACATTTCCACGCTCGCATGAAGAATGGTTGACAGCGCCTCGTCAAAAAGATCATCAACGGCAGTCGAAATTCGGAACCGGATGCCATGTCGGAAAACGCAGCGGGCGCAGTCATCGTCATCTCCAGCCATGTCGTGCGCGGGTCGGTCGGAAACCGTGCCGCGGTCTTCGCGCTGGAAACGCTCGGCCACCAGGTTTGGGCGCTACCGACGATCGTGTTGCCCTGGCATCCAGGCCATGGCCGTTCGACACGGCTTACTTTCGCCGAGGCTGATTTCGAAGCCGCGATCGATGATCTCATCCGCGCGCCGTGGATCGGCGAGGTCAAGGCCGTCCTGTCGGGCTATTTCGGAAACGCGGCCCAAGCCCGTTCCGTCGCGAAGCTCGTTGCGTCGTTGCGCGAGAGGAATCCGGAACTGCTCTATGTCTGCGATCCGGTCATGGGCGATCTCGGTGGCCTCTACGTGCCCGAAGCTACAGCCGAGGCGATCCGTGATCACCTGATACCACTTGCTTCGCTCGCCACGCCCAACCGATACGAACTTGCCTGGCTGTCGGGCGCCGCCCTCGATGACAACAACGCGGTCATGGAGGCCGCCCTTTCGCTCGGTCCCTCGCGCATGCTGGTCACATCGGCGGTGCCGATGATGGCGGGCGGCACGGGCAATCTCTATCTCTCCGGTAAGCATGCTCTGCTTGCAGAACATCGTGTCGTCGAGAACGCGCCCAACGGCCTCGGAGATCTGCTGGCCGCTCTTTTCCTCTCTCGTCTGCTCTCGGGGATGGAGGATGAGAAGGCGCTGCAGCTGGCGACCGCCAGCGTGTTCGAAGTGCTGGCGCGCGCCGTCAAGCGCGGCAGTAACGAACTGATGCTGGCAAGCGATGCCTCCAGCCTCTTGACGCCCATGGCGATGGTGCAGATGCGTCATCTCTTCCACCCTGCGCAACGGCGGAAAAAATAGGGCTGATGCTTTTGCAGCGCAGCAGTTGATCTTGGCTCGCTCGCGCGCTAATCCAAGAGCATGACGAGATTTCCCAACTCCCTCCTGGACGGTTATCGCAACTTCATGAGTGGGCGCTATGCCGATGCCCGCGACAGGTATCGGCAACTTGCGGAAAATGGGCAAAGTCCGACAACGCTCATGATTGCCTGTTCCGACTCCCGCGCGGCGCCCGAACTGATCTTCGATGCCGGGCCAGGTGAACTCTTCGTCATCCGTAACGTCGCCAACCTGGTGCCGCCTTATGAGCCAGACGGCCATTTCCACTCCACCTCGGCAGCGCTTGAATTTGCCGTGCAGGCGTTGAAGGTCAAGAATATCGTCGTCATGGGCCACGGCCGCTGCGGCGGTATCCGCGCGGCACTCGACCCCGATGCAGAGCCATTGTCGCCCGGCGATTTCATCGGCCGCTGGATGTCGCTCGTGCGCCCTGCCGCCGAGCAGATCGGCAGCAACGACATCATGACGCCAGGCGAACGACAGACTGCGCTGGAGCGGGTGTCCATTCGCAATTCAATCAACAATCTCAGATCTTTCCCTGAAATCAAGACGCTCGAGGAAGAGGGCAAGCTGGAGCTTCATGGTGCCTGGTTCGACATTTCGACCGGCGAACTCTGGGTGATGGATTCTGAGACACTCGATTTCGTCCGTCCCGAAATCTAGGGATAGACCGCTTTATCGGTTTTTTAAGATATTCCACTAAGCTCGCCTACGAGGAGCAGCTGGACGTGGATTAAACATGAATTTCGAAGCGGTGAAATTCAAGAATATCAGAAGGGCCGTGCTCGCCGCCATTCTGCTGCCCTTCGTCTTCATGATTGTCGAAGGCGTCGTGTTGATCCGCTCCTCGCTCATGCAATACCACGCGCTCGAAAATGACCATCTCTTTGCCGATGTTCTTGCTCGCGGAGGATCGATTGCGGCCAATGAGATCCTAGCGGAACTCGTCGCAACGCGAGCCTATATCAACGATCGCGATGAGATCACCAGGGCGTCGATGATCGAAAGGCGAAACTCACTCGATAGCGAACTCGCGCGTTTCAACGCAAGTCTTCCAGCCGCTGGAGCAATGGATGTCGGTCTGCAGTCGCAGCTTTCCAATCTCCGTCTCGCTTATAGTCGTATCGTTGCGGCACGATCGGCAGTCGATCGCGGCTATTACGGCAAAGGCGGCAACCCCGTTCATATCTATGGGCAGGCTGGATTAAAGCAGCTTGGACTTGTCGAGTCGCTTTCGTCGAGGATCCATGATCCCGTGTTGATGCGCAAATCCAGCGAGCTGATGAGCATCCTTCTCACCTATTACGGCGAGCGGCTGATCGGCAGTCTTGGCCAGCGTTATCTCGACCGGACCGATTTTTCTGCCATGTCGCACGAGCAGCTCGTTCAAGGCGAAATGATGCTCGGCAACGGTATGGATCGCCTGCGCTTTCATTCTTCTTCGCCTGTCATCCAGGAGATTCTCGACTATAGGGCGCAGCCCGATGAAGTCTGGGCCGATACTTTCACCCAGGCAATGGTTTCCGGGGTGCTGCGGCCGGACAAGGCGATCCGGGACAAATGGATCGGCATCCAGAACGAACGGCTGGATTATCTGCGGCAGAAGATCGCGTCCGTCACCGATGACATTCACGTGACTGGGCAGAGGCTGTCGATGCGCTCTCATATCCACATGACGATCGTGCTTGCTCTGTCAGCCGGGCTGGTGCTGCTCGTCGCCCTTATTGCAGCGCTTGCGGTTCGCGGTATCCGTCTCGTCGCCCGCGTTACCGAAGAACGTGAACTGCTCGTCAACGAACTGCGCAATGCCGCCCAGACCGATCTTCTGACAGGCCTTTATAACCGGCGCGGTTTCGAGGCTGCTGCTTTAGCGCTTCTGATGCAGGCTGGTTCACGCTGGATTTCCGTCGTGCTGTTCGACCTCGATCACTTCAAGAAAATCAACGACGTGCATGGCCATGACGCGGGTGATGTCGTGCTGAAGCATGTGGCCGGCGTCGCAAGGGAGAGCTTCCGCTCCTTCGATCTATTGGTGCGCCATGGCGGCGAAGAGTTCATGGCGCTGCTCCCGGACTCGACACCCGAGGATGCGGCCATCGTCGCGGAACGTGTCCGGTTGGCGATCGAAGCTGCCGACATCGAACTGCCCGGCGGCGAGCGCCTGCGGGTTACGGCAAGCTTCGGCTGCGCGGGGCGCACAAATGCCGTAAGCAATCGCAATTTCGATGATCTGGTAAAGCGCGCCGACCTGGCGCTCTATGCGGCCAAGGCCTCGGGACGCAATTGCGTTGTTGCCGGGCCGATTGTTCCTTCCACGGCACCGCAGGAAGAGCGGCGCAAGGCTGCCGGCGGGAGCCACGATATCCGCATATGAAAAACGCCGTATTCGCATGCGGCGTTCCTGACATTTCCTATCGAACGTCTCTTCAGTTGCCGTCGATCTGCTGGCCGATATAGGCGATTGCCTGCTGATAGACCGTTGCGGCATTCCATCCCTCGATGGCGACGAAGTTCGGTTCGCCCGGCTGGTAGCCTGCGCCGGCGCGCCAGCCGTGACCCTTGAGGAAATTGGCAGTCGAAGCCAGTGCATCAGCGCGAGAGCCGACCATGTCGACGCGGCCGTCGCCGTCGCCATCAGCGCCGTAACGCACCACGTTGCGCGGCAGGAATTGCGTCTGGCCGATTTCGCCATGGGCAGCGCCTCGGGCTTGCGGGCTCAGATAACCCTCCGAAACGAGCTGTAGGGCTGCATAAAGCTGGTCGGTGAAATATTCCGAACGGCGGCAGTCATAGGCGAGGGTCGAGACTGCGGACATGGTATGCTGGTTGCCCATATAGCTGCCGAAGCCGGTTTCCATGCCCCAGATGGCAATCAATGGGCCGGCCGGAACGCCGAAACGGCGCTCGATCGAAGCGAAGAGAGCCTGGTTGGCGGCCTTCATCGACCGTCCGCGAGAGATAACGGCGGCACCGCCGCGCTTCTTCATGAAAGCATCGAAGGAGAGCTTGAAGCTCTTCTGGCCGCGGTCGGCCGAAATCGTCGGCTTGTTGTAGCTGACATTGGCGAAGGCGCGGCTCAAGACGGACTGGCTCACACCATTGGCTGCCGCCGTCTGTTTGAAATCGGCGACCCAGGCCTCGAAACCGGCACTGGTGTTACCGCACTGGGCACCCTGCGCGAACGCCGGTACCGCATGGAGGACGCCCATTGCCGCGGCGGCCGCCAGAATCAATTTTGTCATGCGCATTGAGAAACCCCGCTCTCGATCTGCATAGCTTTCAGGCCAGGCAAGAGAATGCCAGTCACCGGCGATTTTGTCACGGTCGCCCTTTAGCGAACGCTTATACGGCGGTATTTGCCCGAAAAAGCCCCGCTCGTCGAGCAGGGCTTTAGCATATTATGGTTTACAAATGGTATCAGGCTGCCTGCTTGCGCGGCTTGACGAGGCCACGATTGATGAGCAGTTCGGCAATCTGGATGGCGTTGAGAGCCGCACCCTTGCGCAGGTTGTCGGAGACGACCCACAGGTTGAGACCGTTCTCGACGGTCGCATCTTCGCGGATGCGCGAGATGTAGGTCGCGTCCTCGCCGGCAGATTCATACGGCGTGATGTAGCCGCCGTCCTCATGCTTGTCGATGACGAGGCAGCCCGGCGCTTCGCGCAGGATATCGCGGGCCTGATCTGCGGTGATCTCGTTTTCGAATTCGATGTTGACCGATTCCGAATGACCGATGAAGACGGGAACGCGTACCGCAGTGCAGGTCACCTTGATCTTCGGATCGAGCATCTTCTTCGTTTCAGCAAGAACCTTCCATTCTTCCTTCGTGTAGCCGTCTTCCATGAAGACGTCGATGTGCGGAATGACGTTGAAGGCTATGCGCTTGGTGAACTTCTTGTTCTCGATCGGATCGGCAACGAAGACGGCACGCGTCTGGTTGAAGAGCTCGTCCATGCCCTCCTTGCCGGCGCCGGAGACCGACTGATAGGTCGAGACGACGACACGCTTGATCTTGGCGAAGTCATGCAGCGGCTTCAGCGCGACGACGAGCTGGGCAGTCGAGCAGTTCGGATTGGCAATGATGTTGCGCTTCGTGAAGAGCGAGATCGCGTCCGGATTTACTTCCGGAACGATCAGCGGCACGTCGGCGTCGTAGCGCCAGGCCGAGGAATTGTCGATGACGACGCAGCCCTGCTGGCCGATCTTCGGGGAGACGCGCTTGGAAACCTCGCCGCCGGCCGACATCAGGCAGATATCGGTGTCAGAGAAATCGTAATTCTCCAGATTGGAGACCTTCAGCGTCCGGTCGCCATAGGAAACCTCGAGGCCCTGGGAGCGGGAGGAGGCGAGTGCTACGACTTCATCGGCTGGGAAACCGCGCTCGGAGAGAATGTTGAGCATTTCCCGCCCGACATTTCCGGTGGCTCCGGCAACTGCAACTTTGAAACCCATTTCTCAAGCTCTCTTTCTCTTCTCTCCTCTTGTCCGGTGAGGGGGGAAGCGCGACATCATCGCGACTTCCTGTCCCCGGCCGGGCCGGGGAGAGAGCGGCAGGCCAGAGACGTCAGACGGTTTTCGTCGTCGTTTTGGCCTTGGTTTTGGAAGAAACCGGAACGGCAAAATCCAGCCCGGCACTTCCTGCCAGGTTGTTGCGCTCAGCGATGGCATGCTCGTGGCGAACCATGGATATTCCTTTTCCGTCGTTGCTCATAAAACGTTTTCCACAGGAGTCAAGGTTTTTGCGTATGTGGCGAGCGGAGGAGAGGGGGTTGCCATGCTGCGGCGTTTTGTCATCCCTCTGTCATTGCCGAGGGGTATCCCCGACCCGTTGTGATGACTGCAACGAAAAACGGGGGTTTTTCCATGCGTATGCTTCTCGCCGCTTTTGCGGCCACCACGATTCTGGCCGGTGCTGCTCAAGCAGCCTCGATCTATCCGCTTGATCGTGCTACGATTCTCGCCGGTTCGCCTTTCGACTTCAAGGTCGAGCTTTCCAAGCAGGTCAAGCCGGAAGACGTGAAGATCACGGTCAATGGCCAGGACTACAAGACTGTCCTCGGGGGCGAGGCACAGTTCGTCGAGCTGGAAAAGGGCAAGGAAGACAAGGCTCTCGGTTCCGCTCTCCTGCTGCGCGGCCTGAAGATTGCCGCTCCGGGCACCTACAAAGTTGAAGTCGCCGCCGGCGACGAAAAGAAGGCCGTGACCTGGGAAGTTTTCGGCACTTCCGCACAGCCGAAAGCCAAGAATATCATTTTCTTCCTCGGTGATGGTCTTTCCGTCGCTCACCGCACCGCAGCCCGTATCATGTCCAAGGGCATGACCGAAGGCAAGGCGAACGGCCGCCTGAACATCGACGATCTCGATCATATGGCCTTTATCGGCACGTCCGCCACCGATTCGGTTACCACCGACAGCGCCAATACGATGTCGGCCTACATGACCGGCCATAAGGGCGCCATCAACTCGCTCGGCGTCTATGCCGACAGGACACTCGACACGCTGGACGACCCGCGCGTCGAAACTTTTGGCGAAGCCCTGCGTCGCCAGACTTCGAAGTCGATCGGCGTCGTTACGACCTCCGAACTTCAGGACGCGACGCCCGCTGCCGTCGTCTCCCATACCCGTCGTCGTGATGACAAAGCCGAAATCACCGGCATGCTGTTCGACGTGAAGCCGGATGTCATCCTCGGTGGCGGCTCGGCCTACTTCCTGCCGCAGGCGACTGCCGGCTCGAAGCGCAAGGACGACAAGGACTATGTCAAGATGTTCCAGGACGCCGGCTATAAGCTCGCGATCGACAAGACGGAACTCGCCGCCGCTGCCAGCACTAACGAAGGCAAGATCCTCGGCCTGTTCCACACTGGCAACATGGATACGACGCTCGACCGCGAATTCCTGAAGAAGGGCACTGTCGGCAAATTCCCGGCCCAGCCCGGCCTTGTTGAAATGACCAAGGTCGCGCTCGACAAGCTCTCGAAGAATCCCGAAGGTTTCTTCCTGATGGTCGAAGCTGCCAACATCGACAAGATGTCACATCCTCTCGATGGCGAGCGCGCTGCCATCGATACGATCGAATTTGACAAGGCCGTCGGTCTGGCGAAGGAATTCGCCGCCAGCAATCCCGACACGCTGATCGTCGTCACCGGTGACCATACGCACGGCATCACGATCGTCGGCACGATCGACGATACGATTGAAGGTACGGAGATGCGAGAGAAGGTCGCTGGCCGCAGCTTCACCAACTATGTCGATGCCAATAATGACGGCTATCCCGACAGCGTTGACGTCTCCAAACGTCTCGCCCTGTTCGTCAGTAATTATCCTGACCACTACGAAACTTTCCGCCCGAAGCTGGATAATCCATACACTCCGGCCATCCAGAACGAGAAGAAGGACTACGTCGCCAACGAAGTCTACAAGGATGTTCCTGGCGCCGTCTTCGTTCCGGGTAACCTGCCGAAGAGTGCGGCCACCGGCGCGCATACCGTCGATGACGTTGTCCTGCAGTCGACCGGCCCCGGATCGGAGGGCTTCAAAGGCTATATGGAACAGAGCGACGTCTACCGCGTTCTCGCCGACGCTTTCGCGCTCGGCGCCAAGCAGACGAACTAAGCACCTGTGTCCCAGGCCGCTTGCCGGTCTGGGACTTTTCATCGATCCTCATCCCGGTCGCTATGCGGCCGGGTATCCGTTTTTGGAGACCGCTATGGAAAGGCTCGCTTTGCTGAATCTCAGCCGCCGTCGCCTCATGGGCGTCATGGCTGCGGTTCCCTTCGCTGTCGCCCGGCCTGTGATTGCCGATGATTCCTCGATCAGCTTCGATGAACTCTACGGAAAATTTGGTGTGCTTGGTCTCGAATTTTCCGACAAGGTAAAGCGCCTTGCTGGCAAGGAAATCAGTATCAAGGGCTTCATGGCGCCGCCGTTAAAGGCTGAGGCGCAATTCTTCGTACTTACGGAGATACCGATGTCACTCTGCCCCTTCTGCTCTTCCGACGCAGACTGGCCGGACAATATCGTCGTCGTTTATCTCGGCGAGAAGCAGACCTTCGTACAGCCGAGCCAGACTATCGAAGTGCGTGGCACGCTCGAGTTCGGGTCGTGGAAGGACCCGGAAACCGGCTTTGTAAGCCTGCTGCGTATCCGCCAGGCCGAATATTCCAGCGTCTGAGCATCGATGCTAGCTCTTGAAATCGAACAACTGGCCATGACGTTTCCTGGCCTTTCGGCACCTGCGCTCGCCGTCGATCATCTGTCGATCGACGCGGGCAGCCGTGTCGTGGTTACCGGCGCCTCGGGATCCGGCAAAAGTACCTTCGTCAATATCGTCACCGGACTGGAGCGGGTTTGCGAGGGCCGTGTCCGCTGGAACGGTGAGAATATTGCCGCGCTCTCCGAAAGTCGCCGTGACCGCTTTCGGGCCGCCAATATCGGGTTGGTCATGCAGGAGTTTCACCTTTTCCCCGGCCTGTCCGCTGTCGAAAACGTGCTGTTGCCTGCGCGTCTCGCGCGTGCCGCGACGTCGACGATAATCGAGCGCGCCCACGATCTCCTCCACACTGTCGGTCTTGAGCGCGCCGCACAGAGGATCGAAACCATGTCGCGTGGCGAAATGCAGCGCGTGGCGATTGCCCGGGCGCTCCTGCGCAAACCCGGTGTCATCGTCGCCGACGAACCGACCGCGAGCCTCGATGCCGACAGCGGCGATGCCGTCGGTGATCTGCTGCTCGATCTTGCCATGGCCGAAGGCAGTACCCTGATCGTCGTGTCGCATGATCCCCGCCTCGCCACTCGTTTCGACCGATGCCTGACGTTTCGTTCCGGCCGCATTATCGACGATTCCGCGATCAAGGGAGCGGCCGCATGATCCGCTTCATCCTTGCCGATCTGCGCCGTTTATGGGCCGGCTCTCTCGTTGTTGTACTGCTCGTGGCGCTTGCGACCGCGCTCGGCGTTTCCGTCATCCTGCAGGAAAGGGCTCTTCGTCTCGGCAGTGCGCGGGCGGCCGACAAGTTCGATCTCGTCATCGGCGCGGGCGGCAGCGAGACCCAGCTCGTGCTCTCGTCCGTTTTCCTGCAGCCGTCCGCGCTGCCGCTAATGTCCGGCGACGTCCTGGCAAAACTCGCTGCCGATCCGCGCGTCGAATGGGCTGCCCCCGTTGGTTTCGGCGATTCCTTCTCAGGCTATCCGATCATCGGCACGACGACAGCGTTGACGGAAACGATTTCCGGCGGCTTTTCCGAAGGTCAAGGTTTCGCCAGCGAGGGCGAGGCTGTCATCGGCGCAAGCGTTAACTTGGCTATCGGCAGCGAGATCAAACCGATGCACGGCACGATCGAAACCGGCGGCCATACGCATACGGAACTTGCCTATCGCGTGATCGGGCGCCTACGACCGACAGGCACAGCATGGGACCGGGCCATTCTCGTTCCGATCCAGGCCGTCTGGCATATTCATGGGCTGGAAGCGGGCGAAGAGCACGACCATGACCACGCCGCCACGGAGGGCGCTCATGAGGAAGCCGACCATCATGCGGAGGCTGAAACCCATGCCGGCCTGAACGAGAGCTGGACTGCGGAAACGCCCGGTCTTCCGGCCATCCTCGTCAAGCCGAAGACGATTGCCGATGCCTACAAACTGCGGCAGGACTATCGCAATGGCACGACGATTGCCGTCTTTCCCGGCGAAGTCCTGACCAATCTTTATGCGACGCTCGGTGATGCCAAGCAGTTTCTTGTTGCCGTTGCCTCTGGTGCGCAGGTGCTGGTCGCAGCCTCGCTGATCCTTGTGACTGTCATCCATATCGGCCAGCGCCGCAGGCAGATCGGTGCGCTGCGTGCCTTCGGTGCTCCCCGCAGTGCCATATTCGGTATTGTCTGGCTGGAGTTTTTTATTCTTGTTGCCGCTGGGGTCGGGCTTGGTTTTACACTCGGCTACGGTGCCGCGCTCATTCTTTCCGGCTTCTTCTCGCAAAGCAGTGGCGTCAACCTGCCCGTCGGCTTCGCCCGTGAAGACGGAGCGCTTGCTATAATGCTTCTTGCCTTCGCCACTGTCCTCGCCGCCTTGCCGGCGGTGCTCGCCTATCGGCAGTCTCCGGCCCAGGCTTTGCGGGGGTGAGCATTGCGGCGGGCCTGTTCCGCCATGCTGTGACCATCCATGCACAAAAATTAGACTAAAGTCATAATCCCAAAGCATCCCTCTTTCTGACTCGTCTTTTCTGTCAAACTCTCGTCAGGCGTGTCGTGGCCAGGGGTATGCTTTGAGGAGAGTAGGCCGCGACCGTTGCTCATCACTCTGTGGAGGACAGACAATGGCAAATGTCGCAAGCGTCGACGGTGCGAAAGCCGGTCCGATGACGGGCGAGGAGAAGAAGGTCATCTTCGCCTCGTCGCTCGGCACGGTTTTCGAATGGTATGATTTCTATCTTTATGGTTCGCTCGCCACCTATATCGGCGCGACCTATTTCACCCAGTATCCGGAAGCAACGCGCAACATCTTCACGCTGCTCGCTTTCGCTGCGGGTTTCCTGGTGCGCCCATTCGGCGCGCTGGTCTTCGGCCGTCTAGGCGACCTCGTCGGCCGCAAATACACCTTCCTGATGACCATTCTCATCATGGGCTTCTCGACCTTCCTGGTCGGCATCCTGCCGGGGGCGGCCTCGATCGGCATTGCCGCTCCGATCATCCTGATCGGCTTGCGTCTGCTGCAGGGTCTGGCACTCGGCGGTGAATATGGCGGTGCGGCGACTTATGTTGCCGAACACGCGCCGAACGGCCGTCGCGGTTATTTCACGTCCTGGATCCAGACGACGGCAACGCTCGGTCTCTTCCTGTCGCTGATCGTCATCGTCTCGGTCCAGTCGATCATGGGACCAACTGCCTTCGCCGCCTGGGGCTGGCGTATTCCGTTCCTTGTCTCCGTCGTCCTGCTCGGCATCTCCGTCTGGATCCGGTTGAAGATGAACGAGTCGCCCGCCTTCCAGCGCATGAAGGCCGAAGGCAAGGCATCGAAGGCGCCGTTGACGGAAGCCTTTGGTCAGTGGCGGAATGCCAAGATCGCGCTGATTGCGCTTTTTGGTGCCACCATGGGTCAGGCGGTGGTCTGGTACGGCGGGCAGTTCTATGCCTTGTTCTTCCTGCAGAACGTGCTGAAGGTCGATCTTCAGTCGGCCAATATCATGGTCGCCATCGCACTCTTCCTTGGCACTCCGTTCTTCGTCATCTTCGGCGGACTGTCGGACAAGATCGGCCGCAAGCCGATCATCATGGCGGGTCTTCTAATTGCAGCGGTCACCTACTTCCCGCTGTTCAAGGCGATGACTTATACGGCAAACCCGGCCCTTTACGAGGCGCAGGCGACGATCCGGGCAACGGTTACGGCCGATCCGGCGGATTGCAAATTCCAGTTCAATCCGACCGGTACGTCGAAATTCACCAGCTCCTGCGATATCGCAACGGCGTTCCTGACCAAGAACTCTGTGCCTTATGACGTGGTGCCGGGTCCGGCCGGCCAGCCTGCAACCGTGAAGGTCGGTGACGATACGATCACCAGCTACGACTCCGTTGCAGCCGGTGCTGATGCGGCCAAGACCGGTGCCGCGTTCGAAAAGGGTGTCAATCTTGCCCTTCATGATGCTGGCTACCCGCTGAAGCGCGGTGCTGCCAAGGTTGCCGATGCCAAGCTCGATGCCTTCATCGCTGCCAATCCGGAGCTCACCCTCAATGCCGATGCGATACGTGCCGGCCAGAAGGAAACGCTGCCGGCCGACAAGCTCGTTGCCGGCAAGCTGCTGACGGCGGATGAAGCAAAAAGCGTGACGGATATGGCGGTCTACACGATCCCCGGTGCCGGTTCGTTCGCAATGACGGCCGATCCTGCCCGCGTCAACTGGGTGGGGACGATCGCCATCCTCTTCGTGCTCGTGTTCTACGTGACGATGGTCTACGGCCCGATCGCGGCACTGCTGGTCGAGCTCTTCCCGACCCGCATCCGCTATACCGGCATGTCGCTGCCCTATCATATCGGCAACGGCTGGTTCGGTGGTCTGCTGCCTGCTACGGCCTTCGCGATGAGTGCTGCCGCCGGCAACATCTATTATGGCCTCTGGTATCCGATCGTCTTCGCAGCGATCACGCTGGTCATCGGTATTCTGTTCCTGCCGGAAACCAAGAACCGCGATATTCACGCAATGGATTGAGACGCGGTGGATATCCTGAAATCAAAGACCCGGCGCCCGAAAGGCGCCGGGTTTTTCATGTGTCATTTTCTCATGCGCATCTCTTATGCGTCCGGGAAGTATCGCTTGGACATCGGCCAGCCGTCCGGCGCGAGCCTGAAAAGCAGGCCGTAGCGGGCATAGACGATCGCCGTCAGCAGCGAGAACCAGGCGCCGAAGGCGAGGCCGGCTATGACATCGCTCGGATAGTGCGCGCCGACCATGACACGCGTCATGCCGAGCCAGATGGCGCCGGCGATGAAGGGAACTCGGTAGCGCGGGAAGAGCAACGCGAAGGCGGCAAAGAAAGCGCCTACCGTGGTCGAATGGCCTGACGGAAAACTCTCCAATGCAGCACGGCCGGAGAAGGGCGTGAAGGAAAGCACGCCGAGATCCTGGAAATGTTCAGGGCGCGCACGACCGATCGTGCGTTTCAGAAGATTTGCAAGCAGGCCGGAAAAGACGACAGTCGTGAACAGATAGGCGCCGATCCAGCTCACATAGAGCGCCTGGGCTCTTGCCTTTGCGCTTTTCAAGAGTTTGTAGCCGGCTCTGCCGTGAAAGAAGAGCAGGACACTGGTGAGGATCAGCCAGGCGGAATCGCCGAAATCGGTCAACATTTCCCCAAAGCGCTGAATGGGTTCCGGCAGGTGACCGGCACCAATCGGTGCATCGAAGATCAGCATGGAAAGGATGACGGCATTCAGGGTAACGAAAAGGCATGCGCGCCAGCGCAATGGTGGCATGACGCATCTATTTCTGCGCCAGCGCCTGTCCAGTGAGACTAAAAGTGCCCGCATCCATACTACCCATATAATCCTTTAGGAGTAGGAATAGGCAGTGAAGATGCACAGGATTACGACAGAGACCGGGTTTGGTCAGATAATTCTCTTCGATCCTGGTAACGACCGCTCTTGGCGCTGATGGATGAGACCGTGCCAAATAAAAGGCCCTCCGCACGGGTGCGAAGGGCCGAAAAACGTTTCACGTGAAATATCAGGCGGAAAGCGCCTTGAATTCGGCGAGGATGGCTTCGCCCATTTCGACGGTGCCGACCTGGCGGCTGCCCTGTGCCATGATGTCGCCAGTGCGGATGCCCTTGTCGAGCACGTTTGCTATCGCCTTTTCCAGGTTATCCGCTTCCTTGACCATGTTGAAGGAGTAGCGAAGGCACATGGCGAAAGAGGCGATCATGGCGATCGGGTTGGCGATACCCTTGCCGGCGATATCGGGCGCCGAGCCGTGCACCGGCTCATAGAGCGCCTTGCGCTTGCCGGTCTTGCCGTCCGGGGCGCCGAGCGAGGCAGACGGCAGCATGCCGAGTGAGCCCGTGAGCATGGCGGCCACGTCGGAGAGCATGTCGCCGAAGAGGTTGTCGGTGACGATGACGTCGAACTGCTTCGGCTGGCGCACGAGCTGCATGCCGCCGGCATCGGCCAGCATATGCTCAAGCTGGACGTCGGAATATTTCGCCTTGTGGGTTTCCGTCACGACCTGGTTCCAGAGCACGCCCGACTTCATGACGTTGCGCTTTTCCATGGAGCAGACGCGGTTGTTGCGAGTGCGGGCCATTTCAAAGGCGACGCCGGCAATGCGCTCGATTTCGTAGGTATCGTAAACCTGGGTATCGATACCGCGCTTCTGGCCGTTGCCAAGGTCGATGATTTCCTTCGGCTCGCCGAAATAGACGCCGCCCGTCAGTTCACGGATGATGAGGATGTCGAGGCCTTCGACCAGTTCCGGCTTCAGCGAGGAAGCGGAAGCAAGCGCCGGATAGCAGATTGCAGGGCGCAGGTTTGCGAAGAGTTCCAAGTCCTTGCGCAGGCGCAGCAGGCCGGCTTCCGGGCGAACTTCATAGGGAACGCTATCCCACTTCGGGCCGCCGACGGCACCGAAGAGCACGGCATCGGCAGCAAGCGCCTTCTTCATGTCGTCTTCGGAGATCGCCGCACCATGCGCATCGTAAGCAGAACCGCCAACGAGGCCTTCATCGGTGACGAAACCGGCATTCATCGCTTCGTTCATGTAAGCGATGATCTTGCGGACCTCGCCCATCGCTTCGGGGCCGATGCCGTCGCCCGGCAGCAGGAAAAGATTGCGCACTGTCATGAAAGCCTCCGCGGAAAAACAAGCTGCGGCTTCTTAGACCCCGGAAATGGGCATTTCAAGCGAGAGAAGGGGTGAATCGGTACGCCTGGCTTGGTGTCATGTGATGTCCGACACGGTTGCTCCCGTGCTCGCAAACGGGCTAGAACGATAACCCTGCCCATTCTTTTTCGGATATTCGTCCATGTCTTTCGCGCCTCTCCATCTCGACACGCCTCTCTTCCAGACGGCACCTGATTACAGCGCCAGTGGCAAGCCGCTCTGGCTGAAGCTCGATGCGCTGCAGCCTTCCGGCAGCTTCAAGCTTCGCGGTGTAGGCCGGCTTTGCCAGCATGAGGTTCAAAACGGCGCGCGGGAGATCTTCTGCGCTTCGGGCGGCAATGCCGGCATTGCCGCGGCCTATGCCGGACGGGCGCTCGGCGTGCCTGTTACCATCGTCGTGCCCGAGACGACCGCGCCGGACGTGCGACGGACGATTGCCGCAACAGGTGCCAAGGTGCTCGTCCATGGATCTGTCTTCGACGAGGCTAATGCGCATGCAATCGCTCTCGCTGAGAGCCGCAAGGCAACCTATGTGCATCCTTTCGATCATCCGCTCCTGTGGGATGGCCATGCCACGCTTATCGACGAGGTGGTGGCGAAAGGGGCCAAATTCGACTGCGTCGTTACCAGCGTTGGCGGCGGCGGGTTGCTTGCCGGAATCGTCGAGGGACTGAGGCGGAATGGGATTTCCGACGTGCCTGTCATTGCCGTCGAGACGGAGGGAGCGGCATCATTTCATGCCAGCCTCAAGGCCAACGAGCGTATTTCGCTACCGGCCATTACATCGATTGCCACCTCACTCGGCGCACGGCAGGTGGCGCAGCATGTTTTCGATCTGCCAAAGCACCATCCGATTGAAAGTGTTCTCGTCAGCGATGCCGATGCCGTTGCCGCCTGCCGGAAATTTGCCGATGCGCAGCGCATCCTGGTCGAACCGGCCTGTGGTGCAGCACTTGCCGTTGCCGATATCCACGCTGGCCTGCTGTCGCGCTTTAATAATCCGCTCATCGAAGTCTGTGGCGGTATCGGCGTGTCGCTCGAAAAGCTTGACCTCTGGAAAGGGAAATTTCTCTGAGACCAGGGCAAGAAAAAGCCGGGCAGAAAGCCCGGCTTGATCTAAAAGCAATTTGATAGGGCTCAGGCAGCCCAGGGGTGCGAAGCGGCGTTCTTCTTTTCGAATTCGTCGATCGCCTTGCCCTTTTCCATGGTCAGGCCGATATCGTCGAGGCCGTTCAGCAGGCAGTGACGCTTGAATTCGTCGAGATCGAACTTGATCGAGCCGCCGTCCGGACCGGTGATTTCGAGGTTTTCGAGGTCGACGCTCAGAACGGCGTTGGAACCGCGTTCGGCGTCGTCCATCAGCTTGTCGAGGTCTTCCTGACTGACCTTGATCGGCAGGATGCCGTTCTTGAAACAGTTGTTGTAGAAGATGTCGGCGAAGCTGGTGGAGATCACGCAGCGGATACCGAAATCGAGCAGTGCCCACGGAGCATGTTCGCGCGAGGAGCCGCAACCGAAATTGTCGCCGGCAACCAGGATCTTTGCCTCGCGGTATGCCGGCTTGTTCAGCACGAAATCAGGGTTTTCGGAACCGTCTTCATTGTAGCGGGCTTCGGCGAAAAGGCCCTTGCCAAGGCCGGTGCGCTTGATGGTCTTCAGATAGTCCTTCGGAATGATCATGTCGGTGTCGATATTGACGACCGGCAGGGGCGCTGCAACGCCCGTGAGCTTCACGAATTTATCCATGACCCATGCTCCATTTCAGCAAAACGTACTTTCTGAATTTGCATCTATTCCAGTTTTCCGCCGAAATGAAGAAGAATCTTTCGCCGATGCAGGCCACGCGACGTTTCGCGTGGCCTGCCGATTGCGTATGTCTTCTTACTAGGCCTTTACTTGGATGGGGCGTTCAGGCCCCAGAGCACGCCGAACGGATCACGAAGCTGGCCGTAGCGATCGCCCCAGAACATCAGTTCGACCGGCATGACCACTTCGGCGCCGGCAGCCACCGCGCGATCCCACCAGAAATCGATATCATCGATGACAAGCTGGATGGCGAAACCTTCATGGCCTTTGAAGGGATGACCGTATTCCGGATAGGCATCCGACAGCATTAGCGAGCTGCCGTTGATATAGAGGTGTATATGCATCGTACGGCCGCTTTCATCGGGCGGCACGATATAGGCCTGTTCGGCGCCGAAAGCCTTCTTGTAGAATTCCGCAGCCTTTGCCGCGCCATCGACCGTCAGATAAGGAAGCAGGCCATTCTTGACCGGCGGCATCTTGGCCTGGTTGCTCTCCATCGCGTCCATGCTCGTCCTCCATTCGTTTTTTGAAGTGCCGGCTGAATGCTCGGCTGCTTCAAGGACGTAGCAAGGGAGTGTGAGCCGACAATGTCGGTCAGAATTTTCAGGAAAAGCGATCAGAGATCGATGATGGTGCCGCGGCCGTCGTTCCAGATGCGCATTTCGCGCTTGCCGTCGGCGCGGGCGCGGACGGGAGCGGGCTTCATCTTCATCGAAAGGGCGCGACCGACCATGAGCACGGTCAGGATGCCGCCAACGGCGAGCGTGACCGAGAAGGTGAGAAGCAGCATGGCTACGAAAACCGTGGCGCCGGCAAGCATGAAGAAGATGGAGCGAATGTTCTGCATTGGTTAGAGACCTTTCTACGGAAAGGAATGTGGTCCTTCTTTTTTCTCTCTGCAAGCCAAGCATGGCTTTTTGTTGTCTTGCCGGGTTTTGCGAAGCTTGGCACTAATAATCCATGAGCCGAACACCACCTCTCCGTTCCCTGCGTCTGCGCCGCTCTGTACTGAGCGTGCCCGCCATCAATGCGCGGGCGCTTGAAAAGACCTATTCCCTTGATTGCGATGCAGTTATTTTCGATCTGGAGGATTCCGTAGCCCCCGATAAGAAAGCGGAAGCCCGAGACAATCTGAAAGCTTTTTTTGCCGGACCGCCGCTTGAGGGCAAGGAAAGGATCATCCGCATCAACTCTTTGTCATCCGGATACGGGCTGGCGGATCTGGAACTGATAAAGACATTATCGCCCGATGCCGTTCTCCTGCCGAAGGTGGACGAACCGCAGGACGTCATGGCCATCGGTGATCTGCTTGCCGAAGCCTATGCGCCGGACGAATTGCGCATCTGGGCGATGATCGAGACGCCGCGCGGCGTGCTGAATGCCGCAGCAATCGCCGAATCCGGCCGCACACCGGGATCGCGGCTCGATTGCCTGGTCGTCGGGCTCAACGATCTGCGCAAGGAAACGGGCGTCTTGCCGCAGCCAGGGCGGACCTATCTCGTGCCCTGGCTGATGCAGGTCGTTCTGGCGGTAAAAGCCTACGGTCTCGATGCGCTCGACAGCGTGTTCAACGATTTCCGGGATGGCAATGGCTTCGATGCCGAATGCGGGCAGGGCCGTGCCATGGGTTTTGCCGGCAAGATGCTGATCCACCCGACGCAGATTGCAGCCGCCAACGTGCATTTCGGACCTGACGAGGAGGAGATCGCGGAGGCGGAGGCCATCATCGCCGCCTTTGCCGACCCGGCGACCGATGGGCTCAACGTCATTAATGCGAACGGGCGGATGATCGAGCGGCTGCATCTTGTCCAGGCGGAAGCTCTGGTCCATAAAGCGCACCTGATTTCCGCAAGAAAGCCCGCCTGATGAAACTCTACCGCTTCCTGACCGGTCCCGACGACGCTTCCTTCTGCCACAAGGTGACGGCTGCGCTGAACAAGGGCTGGTCGCTGTCGGGCTCGCCCACCTATAGCTTCAACGCTGCGACCGGCCAGATGCAGTGTGGCCAGGCCGTCGTCAAGGACGTCGAGGGTAAGGATTATCACCCGGACATGAAGCTGTCCGAGCAATAAGGTCAGCGTTCGGCCGCTTCTTCGGCGCTTGCCTCGATGCGTTCCATGTCATCGTCGCTGAGGCCGAAGTGGTGGCCGATCTCATGGATCAGCACATGGGTGATGATGTCGCCCAGCGTTTCGTCGTTTTCGGCCCAGTAATCGAGGATCGGACGGCGATAGAGGCGGATGCGGTTCGGCATCTCGCCGGTTTCCACGGTAAAGCGCTCCGAAATGCCGCGTCCCTCGAAAAGGCCGAGCAGGTCAAAGGGTGTTTCAAGCGCCATATCCTCGAAAACTTCGTCATCGGGGAAGTCTTCGATTTCGATGGTCAGATTGGTCGTCAGCTTGCGAAATTCGTCCGGCAGATGGCTGTAGGCCTCCATTGCCAGCGACTCGAAGGTGCTGATCGTCGGCGCATGGCGATCCCGCCAATCATCGCTCCGGTCTACGTGGGCCATGAATATTCCTTCCTTTGCCGGCCCATATAGAACCTTTATCGCCGATTTTCGAGTGCGGAATCAAAGGCAGGAATAAATTCTTATAAAATGACGGTTGACTCTTTATTAGAGCTCTGGAATCCATAGGAACATAACAGGAACAAGACGAATGGAGAGACCGCCATGGCGCAGACCGCCCTGGCGCGCGAGCGGCTTTTTGCGCTCCGCGAAACCATTGCCCGACTGGAGGGAAAGTCCGCGCCGGCGCTAGCCGCAGCGGAACGGGAAGCCCTGTCGGAAGGGCGCGAGAGGCGGCAGGGGCGCATTATGCCGCGCCTGCCTTTCGGTGTGGAGCAGTTCGATGACGCCTTGGAAGGTGGCCTTCAGCTCGATGCAATTACCGAATTTCGCGCGGCGAGTTCTTGCGATGCAGGGGCGGCAAGTGGTCTGGCGATGGCCATTGCGGCGCGATTGCAGAAGCAGGAGGAGGAGACCAGCAGGCTGCTGCCGCTGCTCTGGATCGGTGATGTTGTCGGCACATTGGAGGCGGGGCGCCCTTATGCTCCGGGGCTGAGGGATTTCGGGCTGAAGCCGGAGAGGTTTTTCCATGCCGCGCCGCGCAAGCTGGAAGATGCGCTCTGGCTGGCGGAAGCAGCCATCGAAAGTGCTGCCTTCTCGGCCGTCGTCTTCGAAGTGCGCGGCAATCCCCTGCATTTCGGCTTGACCGAAAGCCGCCGGCTCAGTCTCAGGGCGCGTGCGGTGCAGCGTCCGCTCTTTCTCCTCCGGCAGGCGGGAGAGGAGGAAGCGAGCAGTGCCGCCTTCCGCCTGCATGTCGAGCCGGCGCCGTCGGATCTGCGACCGTTGCCGGACGGATCAAAACTTTCCGGCAGCATCGGCAATCCGATTTTCCGTCTCACGCTGGAGAAGAGCCGCAATCCGGCCCCGCTCTCCTTTCTTCTGGAGTGGAACCCCCATGAACGCGAATTTCTCCCCGTCAACGAACCAAGCTTCGCTCGCCCTCCAGGCGAACAATCAACGCATTCTGTCGCTCAGCTTTCCGCATCTGCCAACGGACCGTATCGCCCGCAGGCGATGGGGGCTGTCCTGGCGTTCGAAAGGGCGTCCTGAAGCGGCGGCCCCACTCGTCTGTTCCGGCAAGCTCAACAATGCCATGCGGCTGACGGCGCTGGATGAATTCGCCGAGAAGCTGGGATTGCGGAAGGAGCAGGGCGTTGCCGAGGCGCGCGCCATGTATCCGGCGCTCGATGTCGTGGAAGAGGATCCTGCGGCCGACCGCCGGCTGCTGGAGGCGATTGCTGACTGGTGCGACCGCTATACGCCGATGGTGGCGCTCGACGGCAAGGATGGGCTGTTTCTGGATATTACCGGCTGCGCTCATCTCTTCGGCGGGGAAAGGGCGCTGCTTCAGGATATCCTGTCACGGCTCTTTCATATGGGGCTTGATGCGCGGGGCGCGATCTCCTCGTCGCCTGGTCTTTCCTGGGCTGTCTCCCGTTTCGGACAGGGTGGCGTCGTGGATGACGAGGAGAGTGAGCGCATGCTGATGCCGCTGCCCGTCGCGGCCCTGCGGCTGGAAGGCCAGACTGTCGATGCCTTAAGGAAGCTCGGTCTCAAATATGTCGGTGACGTTATCCATGCGCCGCGGGCGCCGCTGACCCGCCGCTTCGGGCCGGCACTGCTGCTGCGCCTCGATCAGGCGCTGGGCCATGAAGAGGAGCCGATTTCGCCCCGGCTTCCCGTTGCCAGCCTCTCTTCCGAATGTCGCCTGGCCGAGCCGATCGGAACGGAGGAACAGATCCTCGCCGTTACCGGGCAGGTTGCCATATCACTGAAACCCTCTCTGGAAGCGCGTGGCGCCGGCGGGCGGGTGTTCGAACTGGTGCTGTTTCGTGTCGATGGCAGGGTTTACCGCATTTCCGTCGGGGCCTCGCGGCCGCTTCGCGAACCGAAGCTTATAGCGGGATTATTTTCCGAGCGCCTACAGGTGATCTATGACGATATCGACGCCGGCTATGGTTTTGAGATCCTGCGCCTGAATGTATTGCGGCATGATCCGTTCAACGATGCGCAGGGTGATTTCGAGGGAGATCGACAGGGGGAAATCTCGCTTTCGAGTTTTGTCGACCGTGTCGCGGCCCGGCTTGGCGCGGATTGCCTGCAGAGCTTCCAGCTTCGGGAGAGCCACGTGCCGGAGCGCGCCGTCATAACGGTACCGGCAATGGAGAACCTTCCGGCACGGCGCAAATCAGAGCAGAGGCGCGCGCTGCCTTTTCGTGAGGAACGTCCGCTGCGGCTCTTTGCAACGCCGGAGCCGGTCGAGGTCGCATTTGCCGAAGTGCCTGACGGCGCGCCGCAGACCTTCCGCTGGCGGCGCCTGCAGCATCAGGTGGCAAGAAGCGAAGGCCCTGAACGAATTGCCATGGAATGGTGGATCGATGGCGATGATGCCGAAGCGCGGGATTATTTCCGGATCGAGGATGAGGCCGGTCACCGCTTCTGGATCTATCGCCGGGGTCTCTATGGAGACAGCCCCGATCCTCGCTGGTTCATGCATGGGGTCTTTGCATGAAACCCGAACCGGCATTTTTCGAGATCGGCGCGAAGACGAATTTCTCGTTCCTAGAAGGCGCTTCGAAGCCTGAAGAGATGGTCGTACAGGCGGCCTGCCTGAAGCTCGGCGGTCTCGGCATCGCGGACCGGAATTCGGTTGCCGGCGTGGTGCGGGCCCATGCGCAGGCACAGCAGCTTGAGGAGAGATACAGGAACAGGGATGCGATTTTAGCCGAAGCGAAGAAGAAGGGAAAAACGGAGATCATTTTCGATCCTATCCGGGTTCAGCCGGGTGCCCGCTTCGTTTTTTCGGATGGAACACCTGATGTCCTTGCCTATCCGTGCAACCGAAAAGGTTGGGCAAATCTCTGCCGTCTGCTCAGTGCCGGCAATCTGAAGGAAGAAGCGGTCAAGGGAACCTGCATCCTGACGGAAGCGGAGCTTATGGAATGGGGTGACGAGATGATGCTCGCCCTCGTCCCCGATCGGGCTGTCGTAAATGATCCGGGTTGCCAGCCTGCTCTTGAAGAATATCTGGACCGGTTCCGCAAACGGTTCCGCAAGGCGTTTTTCATGGCGCTGTCACCAGCCTATGACGGCCGCGACCGGCAGGCCTTTGCGGTCCTTTCCATGCTTGCCGCCCGCAACCGGGTGCCTCTGATTGCGACCAATCAGCCGCTCTATCATAACACGGAGCGCCGGCCGCTTTCGGATATCGTGATCGCCATACGGGAGCATGTGGAGATATCGGAAGCCGGATTCCTTCTGGCACCGAATGCAGAGCGCTATCTCAAGGATTCACGTGAAATATCGAGGATCTTCCGGGATTATCCGGATGCGGTCGAGAATGCGCAGCTGTTCTTCGGGAAGCTGAGCTTTTCGCTGAATGAATTGAAGCACAATTATCCGCCTGAAAACGATCCTGGCGAAACACCCCAGGAGACGCTTGAGAGGCTTACCAGAGCGGGTGCGATAAAGCGCTACCCTGATGAGGTTCCGAAAAAGGTTGATGAACAGATCGCCTACGAGTTGGATCTGATTAAGCGCAAGAATTACGCCTCGTACTTTCTGACGGTCCATAAGATCATTCATCACGCCCGCCATGTGCTCAAGGTCCTCTGTCAGGGACGTGGTTCGGCGGCCAACTCAGTCATTTGCTATTGCCTTGAGATCACGGAAGTCGATCCTACAAAGACCACGCTTCTCTTCGACCGGTTCATTTCGATGGATCGGGACGAACCGCCCGATATCGATGTCGATTTCGAGCATGAACGGCGGGAAGATGTCATTCAATCCATTTATGAAAGATACGGTCATGAGCATGCCGGTCTGACAGCAGCTGTTACTAGCTACCGCACCCGTTCGGCCGGTCGCGAGGTCGCCAAGGCCTTCGGTCTGTCGGAAGATGTCCAGTCGGCAATCAGCAGTCTGGTCTGGAGTTGGTCCGAGGACAATCTTTCGGAACGGGATGCGAAGGCGGCCGGCCTCGATATGAAGGATCGGGTGACGTGGAACGTGCTGAAATACGCCTCCGAGCTTTTGAGCTTTCCGCGTCACCTTACCCAGCATGTCGGCGGTTTCGTTATTACGCGAGACCGGCTCGATGAGGTGGTGCCGATCATGAAGACGGCAATGCCGGATCGCTACATGATCGAGTGGGACAAGGATGACCTCGATAATGTCCAGATCCTCAAGGTGGATGTGCTGGCGCTTGGTATGCTGACTTGCCTGCGAAGGGCCTTCACGCTGCTTGAACTACACTACGATGTAAAGAAGACGCTCGCTGATCTCGGCAATAAGGAGCATGGAGAGGAGGGTGAGCCCGTCTACGACATGATGGGCCGCGCCGATACGCTTGGCGTTTTCCAGATCGAAAGCCGAGCTCAGATGAGCATGCTGCCGCGCCTAAAACCACGCGTGTTTTATGACCTTGTCATTGAAGTGGCGATTGTCCGGCCAGGGCCAATTCAAGGCAACATGGTACATCCTTATCTGAAGCGTAGAGAGTTGCGGGATAAGAATCTTCCCATCGAATATCCAAGTGAGAAACTAAAAACTGTTCTTGAAAGAACCCTTGGGGTTCCCCTGTTTCAGGAGCAGGCCATGCAGATCGCCATTACCGCAGCAGACTTTGAACCAGCAGAAGCAGATCGGCTCCGACGGTCGATGGCGACATTCAAGAGAACCGGCACCATTGATAGTTTCCAAAAACGGTTCGTGGATGGAATGATCAAAAATGGCTACGACCCTGAGTTCGCGGAGCAATGTTTCAACCAGATCAAGGGTTTTGGTGAATATGGCTTTCCAGAGAGCCATGCGGCCTCATTTGCTCTGCTCGTCTATGCATCCTCGTGGCTGAAAGCCTATTATCCCGACGTCTTCTGCGCGGCGATGCTGAATTCGCAGCCGATGGGTTTTTATGCGCCGGCGCAACTGGTGCGGGATGCACGTGAGCATGGGGTGAAAATCCTGCCGGCAGATGTCAATCTGTCGAATTGGGAGTGTACGCTTGAAGAGGCGGCTTTTGAGCCGGCAGCAATCGATTTTCGCCACGGCGAGATGCGGGATATCATCAAGACTCGCCATGCTGTTCGGCTTGGTCTTCTGCAGATCAAGGGTGTTTCCTCTAAAGATATGGGAAAGCTCGTCGAAAACCGCGGTGAGAGTTACCATTCTGTACGTGACCTCTGGTTACGCTCCGGCCTGCAGAAATCTGTCATCGAACGGCTGGCAGATGCAGATGCTTTTCAATCCATCGGACTATCACGACGCCAAGCGTTGTGGGCGGTCCGAGCACTGGATGTGAAAAGCGCGACTGAGGAACTGCCGCTCTTCGAGAAGGTTCGCCACATCGATCTTCAGCCTGAGCCGGCTGCCAAACTCCCTGACATGCTGCCGGGCGAACACGTCATCGAGGATTACCGCTACCTGTCGCTCTCTTTGAAAGGGCATCCCGTTTCCTTCCTGCGTGAAGAGCTAGGCAGGACGGGCGTCACGCGCAATGTCGATCTGCTTCGCGTTACGAATGGGAGGCGCGTGATCATCGCGGGATTGGTGCTGGTACGCCAGCAGCCGGGTTCCGCGAAAGGTGTGATCTTCATGACGCTGGAGGACGAGACCGGCGTTGCCAATGCCATCGTCTGGAAGAAAGTCTTCGAAAAATACCGCGCCGTGGTCATGGGCGCCCGGCTCGTGAAAATCTATGGCAAATTACAAAGCCAGAGCGGCGTCATCCATACCGTTGTCGAACATATCGAGGATATGACGCCGCTGCTCGGTATCCTTCAGCGAGAGACGAAACGCTTCGGCGTCAGCGAACGCTCGGACGAGGTGTTGCGCGCGACACAGGATCACCGGCAGCGGAAGGAGGCGGATAGCCTGGCGCGGGACAACCTGCTCAGGAAGATCGGCGAGAAAAGACCATCAGAGAGGGCGAGGGACGGTGATATCGCGGAGACCGCGAGCGTGATGCCGCGCGGGCGCAATTTCCACTGATTGATCCTCGCGGCCTGGAAATTGATGTTTCTTAAGGACTTACGAACAAGCTCGCCAGTGTGTGATGTCCCGCGGCGGAATCGTGATCGAATGAGGGTCGCGAATTTTCTTGACAGTTCCTATCTTCTTTTGCAGAAAACACGATAGTAAGTGTCATGTTTGGAATGAAGACGTGCTCGTCTGCAGTTGCAATTACATAACCGACAAGGAAATCCGGGACGTTATCAACAATCTTCTCGATGAGGATTGCTGGCAGCTTATCGTACCTGCGAAGGTCTATCACGCCATGGCCAAGCGCGGCCGTTGCTGCGGTTGCTTCCCGAACGTTGTCGATATCATCATCCAGACAACCGAAGATTATCACGCTCGCCGCCACTCGACGGAAGCGGAAATATTTGATTTCATGTCCCGCCTCAGAGAATTCCATGAAGAAAACAGGAGAGCGGACATTGAAAGGCGACAAAAAAGTCATCGAGCGGCTTAACGAGGCCCTCTTTCTAGAGCTCGGTGCAGTCAACCAGTATTGGGTTCATTATCGCCTTCTTGAAGATTGGGGTTATACCAAACTCGCCAAGAAGGAGCGCGCCGAATCGATCGAGGAAATGCACCATGCCGACCGCCTGGTCGCGCGTATCATCTTCCTCGAAGGCCATCCCAATCTGCAGACGCTTGCACCGCTGCGCATCGGTCAGAACGTCAAGGAAGTGCTGGAAGCCGATCTTGCCGGAGAATACGACGCCCGCACCGCCTACAAGAAGTCTCGCGACATCTGTCATGACGCCGGCGATTACGTTTCCATGAAGCTCTTCGAAGAGCTGCTGGCAGACGAAGAAGGCCATATCGATTTCCTCGAAACCCAACTCGATCTGCTCGAGAAGATCGGTGAAGCCAAATACGGCCAGCTCAACGCAGACTCGGCGAACGAAGCCGAGTAATTCACCATCGACATCCTATCTCGGCCGGTCGCCTTTCAGGCGGCCGGCATCGTTTATTGCGCATCGATGACAGCTTCGTTTGACGCTCAGTCTTCCGGGATCAGGCCGGAAAGATGACGGAATTCCGCCACGACCCGTTCATAGACAGTGCGCTTGAAGGGAACGATCAGGCCCGGCAGTTCCTCCATCGGCTTCCACTCCCAGGCGTCGAATTCCGCCTCATGGCCGCCGGGGGGCGGGTTGATGGCGACCTCGCTTTCATCGCCTTCGAAGCGGAAGGCAAACCAGCGCTGCGTCTGGCCGCGATACTTGCCCCTTAAGCCGATGCCGATCAGTTGCGGCGGCAGGTCGTAATTGATCCAGTCTTTCGCCTCGGCAAGCAGCGTCACGGTCCGGATACCGGTCTCTTCGTAAAGCTCGCGATAGGCCGCTTCCAGCGGGTCCTCACCCTTGTCGATGCCGCCTTGGGGCATCTGCCAGAGCTGCGGCGAGCCGTCATATTCAGAATTGCCGTCAGGGATGCGCCGTCCGGCCCAGACAAGGCCCTCGCGGTTCAGGATCATTACGCCGACGCAGGGGCGATAGGGCAGGTCCTCGGCTCTTACAGTCGCCTGGCTCATGGTTCTCTCCGCTCAGGGATTCTTGGGGTCGTTGACGAGTGCTGCAACGCCGACAATCTCAATGCCGCGCATGGCCGCTTCCTCGCTCCATTTGGAGATCGCGTCAATGCTCTCGTCGAAAGCCGAGGCAACCCCGATTGCCTGGCCGTTGCGGCGAGCGATACGCTCCAATTCGTCGAGTTTCTGCAGGATCGTGTTCACGTCGACCTGGCTGTCCAGTTGCAGATCGGCGAAAGCATAAGGAAGCTCCGTGCCTTTGGCGACCGCAGCCGTCTTGGATTGTGCCGAAGTGCCGTCGTCGAGGAACAGCAGCCCGCGCTTGCCGATATCGCGCATGATCGGCTCCATGGCCTTGGGATCGGAGAGGAAACGTCCGCCAAGGTAGTTCATGATGCCGGTATAGTTCGTGATCTCGCCCATGGATCGGTGCAGGCTTTCGATATTGCGTGCCACTGGCTTCGAGGTCAGTAGCGTATCCGGACCTGGATCATTCGCCGGGTAATCGAATGGTTCCAGCGGCACTTGCAGCAATATTTCATGGCCGCCACGACGGGCATCCTGCATCCAGCGCTGCAGGCTGTTGCCGCTGGCAGCAAAGGCGAAAGTGATTTCTTCCGGCAATTGCTTGATGGCGCGCTGCGTGCCGGTCTGGCTGAGACCGAGGCCGCTGAGGACGATCGCGATGCGTGTGCCGCGCGTGCCGGACCAGGGACGCGCATATTGATCCATCGGCCGTTTGCCGTCGGGGCCCGTGATCGGCAGCCGGCCGAAGGGCGTATCTTCCAACAGATTGTCGTTGGGGATGGCCGCCATGCGGGGATCCTGACCCACCTGCATGGCGTCGACCAGAACCGGGCCGTTGCCGTAGCGTGGGCGCGGACTGTATTTGGTGACGACGGAGCCGTCTCCGGTCACCATGCGTTCCACGTTGGCGCCCGAGCTCGGTTCTGAGCGTGGCATGCCGTTTGCTGTCTGATTGCCCGAGGTCGGCGGTTGCTGGATCGTGTCGGTCGGCGGAGCGGCCGTGACATCCTGCGATGCCGGCGGTATCGACCGCTCGAGGCCATCGTCGTGAAATGCCGTGTAAAGAGAAAACCCGCCGATCGCGACAAGACAGATGCTCGCGACTATCTGCCCGATCCGCAATATGCCGGGGCGTTTGCGCGCAGCCTTGCGGTTGCGGCCTAAGGGTGCATGCAGGTCCGTTCCCAATTCCTTGCCCGCTCCAAAACCGGGAAACAGCAGAAAGCCTCAAGGCCGGACAATCGCCCGGCCTTGAAATCGAAGAATTACTTGGCGACCACGGCCTTTTCAGGGTCCGGCGGGAAGGACGGATCGGTCTTCTTGCCGCGCAGCAGGTCGAGTGCGTAGTTGAGCTGGACGTCGTCCTTTGGATCCGGCGGGACATAGGCGACCGAGCCCGAACCTTCCTCAGTCTCGCTCTGGCCCTTGATGTGGCCGCGCAGGGCGGATTCGCCCTCGGTCACCATCTTGCCTTGGAGATCGGCCGGAAGGGGCTCTTCCACCTTGATGTCAGGCGTAATGCCGGTGCCCTGGATCGAGCGACCCGATGGCGTGTAGTAGAGCGCCGTCGTCAGGCGCAGCGCGCCGTTTTCGCCGAGCGGAATAATCGTCTGGACGGAGCCCTTGCCGAAGGAGCGGGTGCCGAGAACGGTGGCACGACGCAGATCCTGCAGGGCGCCGGCAACGATTTCCGACGCGGAAGCCGAACCGCCGTTGATGAGAACGATGAGCGGCTTGTGGTCGGTCAGGTCACCAGGGCCGGCATTGAAGCGGCGCGTCTCATCCGGATTGCGGCCGCGGGTGGATACCACTTCGCCGCGCTCCAGGAAGGCATCGGATACGTTGATCGCCTGATCGAGCAGACCGCCGGGATTGAGACGCAAGTCAAGAACGAAGCCCTTGAGTTTGTCGGCAGGAACGGTCGCCTTGATCTTCTGGATCGCCTTTTCGAGATCCGGATAGGTCTTTTCGGTGAAGGAGATGACGCGCAGGTAACCGACATCATCCTCGACGCGCGACTTGACGGCCTGGACAGCAACGACGTCACGCACGATCGTCAGTTCGATCGGCTTGTCAGCGCCCTTGCGGATCAGCGTCAGCTTGATCGGCGTGTTGACGGCGCCGCGCATCTTCTCGACGGCGTCTTCGAGCTTCAGCCCGCGGACGGACTGGCCGTCGATCTCGGAAATATAATCGCCGGCGAGAACGCCAGCCTTGGCAGCCGGAGTATCGTCGATCGGGGTGATGACCTTGACGAGCTCGTCTTCCATGGTGACTTCGATACCGAGGCCGCCAAACTCACCCTTGGTCTGGGTGCGCATGTCTTCGGCGTCCTTCGCATTCATGTAGCTGGAATGCGGATCGAGCGAGGACAGCATGCCGTTGATGGCGCTCTCGATCAGCTTGTCCTCGGCCGGCGGCGTTACATATTGCGCACGCACGCGTTCGAAGACGTCACCGAATACCGAAAGCTCCTTATAGGTCGATGCTCCCGCCGCCTCTGCAGGCACGCCTGCGGAGTAAATGACGCTCATCGCGGTCGCGCCCATCAGTGCGCCGACCAGAACAAGAGAAGCCCTACGAATCATTGCGTGCCTTTCCAGTGTCTTTGGCGGTCCACCACGGTCGGGAATCGACCGGTTTACCGTCCTTTCGAAACTCAATGTAAAGCGTTGGCCGATCTGTTTCCAGCGCCAATGCGGTTGCGCTTGCCACTCTTTTAGCACCCATCACGGCCAGCGGTTCGCCGGAGAAAACGAATTTTCCCTGACGAGTGCTGATCGTATCCATGCCTGAGATAACCAGGTGGTATCCGTCGCCAGCGTCGAGGATGATCATCTGGCCATAGCTGCGGAAAGCGCCGGCAAAAACCACCAGCCCGTCAGCAGGCGCAGTCACCACCGTTTCCGGATTGGTCGCAACAGTCATTCCCATGGCCTCGTGTCCGGTGCCATCGGCATCTCCGAACTGGCGCAGAATATCGCCCGCCACAGGCAACTCCAGCTTCGCCTTCAATTCTCCGAAGGGATATGCGGGCGCAATGCGGTTTTTATCGGGCACTCCGCTGTCGGCCAGGGCCTTTGCCTGGGCGCGCTGCTCGTCGGTCAGGAGCTTGCGGTTTTCCTCTGCCTGCCGGGCGGCAGCGGCGGCGTCGCGCACGGAGGCGATCTCCGTTTCCATCGAGGCAACGAGGCTTTCGAGCGTCGTTGCCTTGCTTGCCAGTTCCTGGGATCGCTGCTTCTCGGCTTCCAGTTCGGCGGCATTGGTGCGGCTCAGCTTGTCGTTTTCGGCAAGCAGCAAGTCCATGCGCCGCTCCTCCTCCAGGCTGTTTGCCATGGTGATGGTCAGATCTTCCTTCTCCTTGGCGCTTGCCGTCTGCAATGCTGAAAGATTGGCAAGATCGGCCGCCAGCTTTTCGGTCTCCTTGCGGATGCCCGGAACGACGGCGCCGAGCAGAATAGCGCTGCGGACCGAGGCAAGGGCGTCGTCGGGTGTGACGAGAAGGGCGGGCGGCGGGTTGCGGCCCATACGCTGCAAGGCGGCAAGGACTTCGGCCAAAACGCCGCGGCGCTCGTGCAGCGAACGGCGAATGCCGTCTTCCTTGACGCCGATGTCAGCGAGCTTCTTTTCGCTGTCGAGAATCTTGCCTTCCAGGCCTTTGCGGCGCGCGGCGGAATCGATCAGTGCCTGGCGAATGCTTGCAGTGCTCTTTTCCAGATTGTCGATGCTGCTTTGAAGCTCGCTCACCTTGTCCGAGGAGAGGTTGATCGTCTTCGACAGCTTGTCGAGTTCGGCCCGCGTCTCGTCGCGCTTCTTCGCCAGTTCGGCCGCGGGGTCAGGTGGCGGTTGCTCGGCTGACGTGACCGGGGCGGTCTGTTCGGCTGCTGCGGGCGGAGGCGGCGCGTCCTGCGCCTGTACGGCAAAAGGGTTTCCCGAAATGGCAATGACGGCCGCACCGAGCCCTGCGGCAACGGCCGGCAAAAACAGGCGGGATCGCTTGGGGGCAGCTCTCGTCATGCGTGTCGGGGTTTACTCGTTCAAATCGCCCGGAACCTAAGCTGATTTGGGGCCGTTGGCCAGAAAGTTTGAAGGAGAAGAGGTCGTCACGCAAAACACGGCTGCGTGAGTGTTTTTGGCCGCGTCACACACGATGGTAGGGGTGGCCGGAAAGGATGGTCACCGCCCGATAGAGCTGTTCGGCAATCAGCGTGCGGACGATCTGATGAGGCCATGTCATCTTGCCAAGGCAAAGGGTCATGTCGGCCCGGTCGTAGAGGGAAGGATCGAGGCCATCGGCACCGCCGATCGCGATCGTTAGGTCGCGTTTGCCCTGATCGCGATAGGTGCCGAGGAGATTGGCGAAAGCTTCGCTGTCCAGCGCCTTGCCGCGTTCATCGAGGAGAATGAGGATGCTGCCTTCAGAGAGCGACTTCTGCAGCATGGCCGCCTCCTCACGCTTGCGGGTCTCCGCATTGGAGGCGCGGCTTTCAGCCACTTCGGCGATACGAGAGAATTCCAGGCCAACCGCAGGGCCGGCCTTGGCAAAACGGTCGAAATAGCGGGCCGCAAGATCCTTTTCGGGGCCGGACTTCAGCCGACCCACCGCAAAAAGACCAATCCGCATTCATCCACTCCTGCTATGCCGCGCTTCAAGAAGCGCAATGTGGACTTACCGGCCAGCGATCGAAAGCTGGCCCGGCCAGTTACCACGTCTCAGGCGCCGGGCGAATGCCGGGCTGCCTGTCAGTGCCGCGTTTCCTCGTCCATATCCGGAGCCGCCCACATCTTTTCGATGTTGTAGAACTCGCGAATTTCGGGACGGAACACATGCACGATGATGTCACCGGTGTCGATGAGGATCCAGTCACCGCCTTCCTGACCCTCGACGCGGGCTGTACCGAAACCCTCGTCCTTGAGATCAGTCAGAAGATGATCGGCGATCGCCATGACGTGCCTGTTCGAGCGGCCGGAGACAACAACCATGTAGTCTCCCAGCGCCGATTTTCCGGCAATGTTGATGGTGACGATATCTTCAGCTTTGGAGTCCTCGAGGCTGACGAGGACGGCTTCCAGAGCACGGGCGGCGGCATCGGCGCCACGTTCCGAACCCTTCGGGAGAACGGCAAGCGTTTTTCCCTTGGCGTGTACTGTTGTCAGTGCTTTCCCTTTCCTGGAATGACAAACCATGCACAACACAGATCCGGCGTCACCGGATCATGGTTAAGATAGGCATCAAACCATTAACGTTTCAAGACGCGGCGCAGCGCGCGAACGGCCAAAAGCCGCATTTGGCGTCACGAAATCGAGATTTCGACCCCAGGTCGAATGGAGTTGCGATGTACAGCGTCTGCGGTCGGGCGTAAAGTGCCGATAATGTCTCCAAATTCCGACCGATATGACCGAACCCGCCAAAAATTCCCTTACGCCCGTCCTGCGAATCACCTTTCCCGATGACGATCGCCTCGGCCGCGGCAAGATGGAGCTGCTCGAGCATATCCGCGAGACAGGTTCGATCTCGGCTGCCGGCCGCGCAATGGACATGTCCTATCGCCGCGCATGGCTGCTAGTTGCCGAGATGAATCGCATGTTCAAGGCGCAGGTGGTTGAATCACAGCGCGGCGGCCAGAAGGGCGGCGGTGCGGCATTGACGCCATTCGGGGACCAATTGCTGGCGCGCTTTCGCAACATGGAAAAGACCGTGCGCAGCAGTCTTGCCGATGATCTCACCTGGCTGGAAAATAACCGCAATCCGCAGCCGGACGACCGGCGTTGATCAGGCTTCCAGCGCGACAGTCTTGATAACGGCGAAAGCGGGCATACCCGGATTTAGCCCCAGGCGCTCGCAGGACAGTGCGGTGATGCGGGAGAGCACGGCATCGCCGGCGCAATCGAGGCGGATCTCGACGGTTCCATCCTCCGCCGGTGAAACCTGCGAGATGGTCCCTTCCAGAATGTTGAGAGCGCTCAACCCTTCCGGCTTTTGTATTGCCAGCATCACGTCTCGGGCGGGGATGCGGATGCGCACGGCTCTGCCCGCGGCCGGCGCGGCACCTGGAACATAGAGCCTGCCGGCCTTCAGCAGCACCACCGAAATTCGATTGGTCAAATCGATACTCTCGACTGTGCCTTCCAGCACGGCACCCGCCTCTCTTCGGTCTTCCGGCAGCAGCGAGGAGCGACTGAGGACTTCTGTCGCAAGACCTGCCGCTTCCACCTTGCCGTCACGCATGACGACGACCTGATTTGCGAGGCGCGCGACTTCCGCGATCGAATGGCTGACATAGACGATCGGAATATCCATCTCGTCGCGCAGACGCTCGAGATAGGGCAAGATCTCGCCCTTGCGGGCTTCATCCAATGCGGCCAGGGGCTCGTCCATCAGCAGCAGGCGCGGCGAAGCAAGCAACGCGCGACCGATCGCGACACGCTGCTTCTCGCCTCCCGACAGCTTTGAAGGGCTGCGGTCGAGCAGCTGGCCGATGCCGAGCAGATCGACGACGCGATCGAAATTTTCAGTATGTGCGGATTTCGGCGTGAACCACCGGCCATAAGAGAGGTTCGAGCGGACGCTCAAGTGCGGAAAGAGGCGTGCTTCCTGGAAGACATAGCCGAAGCGACGGCGATGCTGGGGAATGAAGATGCCCTTTGCCGTATCCGTCAGCGCCTCGCCGTCGAGCAGGACCCGGCCATCAGTCGGTCGAGTGAGGCCGGCAATGATACGGATCACGGAGGTCTTGCCGGAGCCGGAACGGCCGAAGAGAGCGGTCACCCCGCGTTCGGATGTAAAGGCGGCATCAAGCCCGAAGGCACCAAGGCGATGTCTTGCTTCGACGATGAGTGTCATTCCGGATCGATCCTCCGGCCGGCGAGATAGGCGAGAAATTCCGAAGCGAGAAGAGCCAGCATGGAGATGGCGATGGAAATAAGGGTAAGCCGCATGGCGACGGCATCACCGCCCGGCACCTGGGTAAAGGTGTAGATGGCGGTCGATAGTGTCTGCGTCTCGCCCGGGATGTTGGAGACGAAGGTGATGGTGGCGCCGAACTCGCCCATCGCTTTGGCAAAGCAGAGGATCATGCCGACGATGACGCCGGGAATGATCAGCGGCAGCGTGATGGTCAGGAAAACCCAGACCGGGCTCGCGCCGAGCGTCCCGGCAGCTTCCTCCAGTTTCCGGTCGACGGCTTCGATGGAGAGACGAATGCTACGCACCATCAGGGGGAAACCCATGACGCCGCAGGCGAGTGCCGCACCGGTCCAGCGGAAGGCCAGTACGATGCCCAGATATTGATCCAGCAGGCTGCCGATCGGGCCACGGCGTCCGAAAAGGACGAGGAGGATAAAGCCGGTAACGACCGGCGGCAGGATCAGCGGCAAGTGGACGATGCCGTTCACTACGGACTTTCCCCAAAAGCGACCGCGCGCGAGCAACAGGGCGACCAGGATGCCGAGCGGCAGGCTCGCCACAGTGGCGACCGAGGATATACGCAGGCTCAGCAGGATCGCTGTCCATTCCTCATCGCTCAAACCAAACATTTCCAAGCGTCATCTTCTCCGAAACAGTGAAGGCCCGCCGAAGCGAGCCTTCACGCTAAGCTCTGGGCGCCAATTGCGCAATTATTTCAGGATGGTGAAGCCCTGTGCAGTGAAGAAGGGAGCAGCCTTGTCCGACTTCAGGAAGTCGAGATAGGCAGCAGCATCCGGGTTCTTGCTCTCGGCAAGCAGGGCGATCGGATAGATGATCGGCGGGTGGGAATCAGCCGGGAAGGTGCCGACGATCGCAACGCCCTTATCGGCGGCCGCATCGGTCTGATAGACGATGCCGTAAGGCGCTTCGCCACGGGAAACGAGGGCGAGGGCAGCACGCACGCTTTCAGAATAGGCCACCTTGCTTTCCACGGATTTCCAGACCCCAAGCTTGTCGAGCGCTGTCTGGCCATACTTGCCGGCCGGAACCGACTTCGGTTCGCCCATTGCGAGCTTGCCATCCCCGATCAGGCTGGCGAGATCGAAGCCCGATTTGATCTCGACCGGCTTCTGCTTGCCGTTTTCGGCGACCAGGACGAGTCGGTTGCCGAGCAGGTTGGAGCGGGTGTCGGCCTTGATCAACTTCTTGTCGGCGACGTAATCCATCCAGTTGAGGTCAGCGGAAATGAAGACGTCGGCTGGGGCGGCGTTTTCGATCTGCTTGGCAAGCGCACCGCTTGCGGCGTAGGAGGCGACGGCTTCCTTGCCGCTTTCCTTCGCCCAGGCTGCGTTGGCTGCGTCGAGCGCATCCTTCAAGCTTGCAGCTGCGAAAACGGTGACCTTTTCGGCGGCTTCAGCGGGCGCGGAAAGCGCTGCTGCGCCAAGCCAGATCGCCGAGATTGCGGCGGTTGCCAGTTTCATCCAGCGGCGGCGATTGTGCATGATTTTCTCCCCAAGAACGAAATATCTAGACGGATATAACGGCAGGTAAGGTTTGGCTAGGGCTGCGTTTCATAAAATATATCGGCAGCAAAAAAGCGTAGGTTTCACGCACGGCTCCTCACGCATTCGTGAGATGCATGGCTCATGGCGAGCCAAAAATTGCCGAGGCATAAATGTGGCAGTTCAGCCTTGCAAATGACAAGCTGAGAGAATGGAAAGCCTAAATCGATCTGTTATTGCTGATTAAAATGGCAGCCGTCGTCGTCGTATCTCGACGAGGCTTGCATGATATGCATTGCTGCAATGCACTTGTATATATTCACCTTCTGAACAAATGTGCTAAAAGACAATCATCCGACGGCTTCTCCTCCTCCCATAGCCGTCCGATAGGATCGACAACACTCCTCCTCCCAGTTGTCGATCAAGTTTTAAGCCCGACGCACCTCCTCCCGCGTCGGGCTTTTCATTTCTGGAAACTTCTAAAACAATCCGATTATTCCGCGGCCTTGTGCTGGTCGCCGTTGCGGATGGCTGTCGAGCTCAAGGTTGAGCGTGGACCGTGAATGAAGGTCCAGGCGGGCGCCGGCTTCTTCCAGAGCACACGGGCGTCATCTTCATCGATGCGCGCAAAGGCAAAGGTCTTGGCCATTTTCGAGGAAAGGTACGAGAGCGTCGAGCCTGGCCGGTCGATGACGGCGATCGGGAAGGTGCGCGCGATATTCTGCCATTTCTGCCAGCGATGGAAATTTTCCATGCTGTCAGCGCCCATGATCCAGATGAAATGCACATGCGGATTGCGCGCCTTCACGCGGGCGAGCGTACTGGCCGTGTAGCTCACGCCAAATGCCTGTTCGAAGGCCGTGACCTTGATGTGTGGGTCGGTGGCGATCGCCTCGCTGCGCGCTATGCGCTCCGAAAGTGGTGCCAGATGATATCGACTTTTGAGTGGATTGCCCGGTGTCACCATCCACCAGAGCTGATCCAGCCCCAGACGGCGAATGGCGATTTCGGCGACCAAGGCATGGCCTTCATGCGGCGGATTGAAGGAGCCGCCGAATAGGCCGACGATCATGCCGCGTTCGCAATGCGGCATGCGCAGATACTGCCGGCCTATATGCTCCGTGGTCACGTCAGGGCCGCGTCTGTCCGTTGCCGCGAACGCGGTATTTGAAAGAAGTAAGCTGCTCGACGCCTACAGGGCCGCGCGCATGCATCTTGCCAGTGGCAATGCCGATCTCCGCACCCATGCCGAATTCACCGCCATCAGCGAATTGGGTGGAGGCGTTGTGCAGCAGGATGGCCGAGTCGATCTCGGTGAAGAAGCGCTCGACGACTTCTGGGTCTTCGGCAAGCACGGCTTCAGTATGGTTCGACGAATATTTCTGGATATGACCGATCGCGCCGGAGATGCCGTCGACGACAGCAACGGAAATGATGGCATCCAGATATTCGGTCGACCAGTCTTCTTCGGTCGCAGGCTTCAAGCCCGGCACGACGTCGATAACGGCGGCCGAGGCGCGAACCTCGCACCCGGCTCGGCTCAGAACCTCGATCAATGGTTTCAGATGCGTGGCGGAGACGGCCTCGTCAACCAGCAGGGTTTCGGCTGCACCGCAGACGCCGGTGCGGCGCATCTTGGCATTGACGATGATATCCTTCGCCATTTCGAGATCGGCGGAGGCATCGACATAGATATGGCAGAGGCCTTCGAGATGGGCGAAAACCGGCACGCGCGCTTCGCTCTGCACGCGGGCAACGAGGCTCTTGCCGCCACGCGGCACGATGACGTCGATCGTGCCATCAAGCCCGCGCAGCATGGCGCCGACGGCTGCGCGATCGGTGACAGGTACGAGCTGGATCGCATATTCCGGCAAGCCGGCTTCCTTCAGGCCCTCGACCATGCAGGCATGGATCGCAGCCGAGGAACGGCGCGAATCCGAACCGCAGCGCAGGATCACCGCATTGCCGGCCTTCAGGCAGAGCGCACCGGCATCGGCCGTGACGTTCGGCCGGCTTTCAAAGATGACACCGATGACGCCGAGTGGCGTGCGGACACGTTCGATCTTCAGGCCGTTCGGCCGGTCCCAGGCGGCGATGACTTCGCCGACAGGATCGGGAAGAGCGGCAATCGCGCGAATACCCTCGGCCATTTCGATGACACGCTTGTCGTTCAGCGTCAGGCGGTCGATGAAGGAGGCGAGCATGTCCGTCCCCTCCACATCCTTCAAATCCTTGGCATTTTCCGAAAGGATACGGGCCTTGTTCGCAAGGATGGCATCCGCCATCGCGTTCAGAGCCTTGTTCTTGGCATCGGTGGAAGCAAAGCCCAATGGTCGCGCGGCGGCCTTGGCCTTGCGGCCGATGTCGTTCATCAGCACGTCAATGTCAGGGCTTAGCGCAACAGTATCAAGCATAGCTTGCGTCCTTCTTCTGCCTTTCCGATTTCGAGCCGATCTGCGCCGTCATTACCATATCGTCGCGATGGACCATGGCGGCGCGGCCGGGATAACCGAGGATTGCCTCGATCTCAGCCGATTTGCGGCCGGCGATCTGGCGGGCTTCCTCTGCGTCGTAGCTGACGAGCCCACGGGCAATCTCGCGTCCGGAGGGAGCGATGATCGCAACTGTATCGCCGCGGGCGAAATTGCCGGAGATGCTGCGCACGCCAGCGGGCAACAGGCTCTTGCCGGCGCCGAGGGCCGTGACGGCACCCTCATCGAGCTGCAGCATGCCGGCCGGCTGAAGCTGGCCGGCGATCCAGGTCTTGCGGGCGGTGACGGGCGTGCCCGAAGGTGCAAACCAGGAGGAGCGCGCACCGTTTTCGATTGCCGACAGCGGACTTTCCGTCTTGCCTGACGCGATGATCATGGCGCAGCCGGAGGTCGTCGCGATCTTGCCGGCATCGATCTTGGTGCGCATGCCGCCGCGTGAGAGTTCCGAGGCCGCACCACCGGCCATGGCCTCGATCTCGGGCGTGATTTCCGCAATGGTCTCAAGGAATTGCGCATCCGGATCGAGATGCGGCGGAGCTGTGTAGAGACCGTCGATATCGGAGAGAAGGATCAGCAGGTCAGCGCCGGTCATGGTGGCGACACGGGCAGCGAGGCGATCATTGTCGCCATAGCGGATCTCGCTGGTCGCGACCGTGTCGTTCTCATTGATGATCGGCACGGCGCCGATCTTCAGAAGTTGATTGATGGTGGCGCGGGCGTTGAGGTAACGGCGGCGCTCTTCGGTGTCGCCCAAGGTCAGCAGGATCTGGCCGGCGACGATCTCATCGTGTGACAGGCTTTCGGACCAGGCACGTGCCAACGCGATCTGACCGACGGCCGCTGCCGCCTGACTTTCCTCCAGCTTCAGGGCGCCGGAGGGTAGATCGAGCACCGAGCGGCCGAGTGCGATGGCGCCTGACGATACTACGAGAATATCGACGCCTTTGGACTTCAGCGCAGCGATATCGGCGCACATGGCATCGAGCCATGATTTCTTCAGGCCGGTCTTGCGATCGACCAAGAGCGCCGAGCCGATCTTGATGACGACGCGGCGATAGCGATCCAGCGGTTTGCGGCTACTCATCGCTCTCGTCCTCGTCGCTGAGGATCATGTCGCGATGGCGCAGCTTGGGGGTCTTGGCCGGCTTTTCCTCGGTATTGGCTTCGACGATGATGTCGCGCAACGCGCGCAGCACTTCCGTCATTCCCTTGCCGGTAACGGCCGAAATCAGGAACGGCGTCTTGCCGCAGGCCTTTGCAAGTTCCTTGGCCTTCTTCTTCAGCGTCGCGTCGTCGAGGACGTCGATCTGGGATAGCGCAACGATTTCCGGTTTGTCGGTAAGGTCGTTGCCATAGGCTTCGAGCTCGTGCTTGACCGTCTTGTAGGCCTTGCCGACCTTTTCCTCCTGGGCAGAGACGAGATGCAGCAGTACGCGCGTGCGCTCGACATGGCCGAGGAAACGGTCGCCGATGCCCACGCCCTCATGCGCACCTTCGATGAGACCGGGAATATCGGCAAGGATGAATTCCCGCTCGTCGATAGTCGCGACACCGAGGTTGGGGTGCAGCGTCGTGAAGGGGTAATTGGCGATCTTCGGCCGGGCGCGGGTCACGGAAGCGAGGAAGGTGGACTTGCCGGCATTCGGCAGGCCGACGAGGCCGGCATCCGCAATCAGCTTCAGGTGCAGCCAAATGGTCTTTTCTTCGCCCTCGAGGCCGGGATTGGCCCAGTCCGGCGCCTGATTGACCGAAGACTTGAAGTGGGAATTGCCGAAGCCGCCATTGCCGCCTTTTGCGAGGCAGAAGCGCTGGCCTTCCTCGGTCAGGTCGCAGATGAGGCTTTCCTGATCCTCCTCGAGGATCTGCGTGCCGACCGGAACCTTGAGTGTCACGTCATCGCCATTGGCGCCGGTGCGGTTCTTGCCCATGCCGTGCATGCCGACCTTGGCCTTGAAGTGCTGCTGGTAACGAAAATCGATCAGCGTGTTGAGGCCATTGACGGCCTCAACCCAGACATCGCCGCCGCGCCCGCCGTCACCTCCGTCGGGCCCGCCGAACTCGATGAATTTCTCACGGCGGAAGGAGACGCTGCCCGCGCCACCATCACCCGACCGGATATAGACCTTTGCTTCATCGAGAAATTTCATTTTACTTCCAGTACTCAGTGCGTTTGGGCGACCCCTCTTGGCCCATTCGATATAGGCGGTTCAGGCGGAGGTCAAAGAATATCGTGATTTTTGCGAGCTATAACATACAGTACGGCTTCGGTCTCGACGGCAGATACGATCCGGAACGTATCGCCGGAAGCCTCGAAGGTGCTGATGTCATCGCGCTCCAGGAGGTGACGAGAGGCTTCGTTCGGAACGATTATGCCAATATGCCGGATATTATCGCGGCTCTGTTTCCCGACCATTTCTGGGTCTATGGACCGGCCTGCGACATGCATGTCGAGGCGCCGAAGGGCCGGATTTCGCTGCCGCGCGATACCCGTTTTCAGTTCGGCAATATGGTCCTGTCGCGCTGGCCTATTCTGTCGACGCGCACGCTGCTTCTGCCGCGCAGCCGTACGATCGACAAGATAAACCTGCAGCGTGCTGCTACGGAAACCGTTATTGCGACCCCCGGCGGCGCTGTCCGCGTCTATTCCGTCCATCTCGATCATGTCTCAATCGACGAACGCCTTGCGCAGCTTCGCCATCTCCGCGAGCGCATCAATGCCTTCGTTCAGGAGGGCGCATCGCTGAGCGGGGGCAGCGAATTCGGGCTTCCAGAGCTGCCGCTGCCGGAGGATTACGTCATCATGGGCGATTTCAACATGGAGCCGGAATCGCCGGAATACTGCGCCTTCGCCGGATCCGTCGACGGATTTTACGGCCGTACGGCGCGGATCGGCACGCCGATCGACGCCTTTGCGGCGCTTGGAGCCTATACGCCCGGAAGCTACAGCTGGATGGATCCGGAAGATCACGGCAAGCGGATGCATATCGATTACTGTTTCGTCAGTTGCGGCCTCAAGGACCGGTTGAAATCCGCTGTCATCGATACGGATTCGCCAGGGTCCGATCATTTTCCCCTGCGGGTCGAGATCGGCGATTGAAAGGACGCCGCCCTTAAAGCGTGCCGCGATCTTTCAGATCGCTCACTCGCCTTAAGGTCTTTGTTTCGTGCATGCCGTTACCGCAAAACCACTGCACGCTTTTGCGCGACAGGCATCATAGCGGCGTCCTTCTATATCAGGCGACCTTTTTCTGCTGCAGAGCGCCAGGCTGCAGCACGGTTTCGATATGGGCGACCATGGTGTTGCGGGCGAAAGAGTAGATTTCGCTGCAGCCGGTCATCCGGAAACCGAGCTTTTCCTGCAGCCGGAGGGATGCAGGATTGTCGGCAAAGACGCCCGAATGAACGGGGACGTCAGGCATGCGCCGCGAGAAACGTTCCAGCACGGCTTCCGCCGCCTCGCTCATATAGCCGCGCTGCCAGTAGTAGCGGTTCAGCCAATAACCGAGGTGCCAGCGGCCGTGACGAAGTTCGATCGACACATTGCCGATATGAACATCATCACTGCCGGTGATCGCCAAACTCCAATCAGGCATTACGCCTGACGTAACCGGGATCAGCCAGTCCAACGCATCCTGCCGGTCGTAGGGGGCGGGAACGCGGGCCAGCATGCGGGTGACCGCGAAATCGGAAAGCGATTCCGCGATCGCCGGAGCGTCACTCAGCCTGTGCGGGCGAAGCGTCAGCCTTGCCGTGGTGATGACCGGCGCAGGGCCGGGCATCATGGGCTTGCTCTTGGGCCGCTGAAGGGTAACCGAACTCATGAGATTGCCCCCCAGCTTCTCAGCGACATCCAGGTCTTGCGGTCGAGCCGGTACCATTCGACCGGCACGTTGCTGCCGAGCGCCAGCGATGCGGCAAGGCCGGACCCCTGGAACTGGAAGCCGCACTTCTGGATGACGCGGCGCGAAGCGACGTTCATGACCCGGCAGCGGGCATCGATCTGCTCGACCTGCTGCCGCGTCCTGAACACCATGTCGACGAGGGCATGGCATGCCTCGGTCATATAACCCTGGTTCCAATAGGGTTCGCCCAGCCAGTAGCCGATCTCGACGGTCTTCTCGTCGGTATGCGGCTCCACCCCGCAGCACCCCATGAAGGCACCGTTTTCGGCTTTGGTGATGGCATAGACGCACTTGCCAATCTCGCCATTTCGCGTACGCCAAACAAAGTCGGCGGCATCATTGGCGGTATATGGGTGCGGCATACGCGATACCATGGTGGCGACTTTGGCGTTGTTGGCGAGATGGGCAAGGGCGTCAATGTCTTCCTCGTGGGGCGCGCGCATGACGAGCCTTTCCGATAACAAGACAGGGCAATCGGTCCTTAACCGCTCCGGCCTCAGCCGTTCCATGGGAGACTTTTGGTCCTCCCTGGTCGACCGTGATTGGTCAACCCTTATCAATTCGCCTTGCATGTTCAGTCCTCCTGTTTGGACAAAGAAAAAGGGGAGATGGCGCCCCATCTCCCCTGTTTTCTGGACTGAATCTGGTACGGTCAGCCGGGTCGATGAGACGCCGGCTGTTTTAGAGCGCTACCGGCTTATTCCGCTGCTTCCGCTTTCGGCATTACAGACACGTACACGCGACCATTGGCCTTCGTTCGGTAGTCCACATTGCCAGCCGTAAGCGCAAAAATAGTATGATCCTTGCCGAGGCCGACATTGGCGCCCGGATGCCACTGCGTACCGCGCTGGCGAACGATGATGTTGCCTGCTACGACATTTTCGCCGCCGAACTTCTTCACGCCGAGGCGCTTGGAATCGGAATCGCGACCGTTACGCGAGGAACCGCCAGCTTTTTTATGTGCCATTGGAGTTCTCCTTTAAACCTGAAACCCGTTGATCTTACTTGGCGGCCACGATGTCCGTGATACGGACAACCGTGTGATGCTGGCGATGGCCGCGCGAACGCTTCGAATTCTGACGACGACGCTTCTTGAAGGCGATAACCTTCTTGCCGCGGGTCTGGTCGACGACTTCCGCCTTGACGGAGGCGCCGGCTACGAAGGGCGCACCGATCGCTGCGTCGGCACCTTCGCCGATCACGAGGACTTCGGTGAATTCAATGGAGTCGCCAGCGGAGGCTTCAAGCTTCTCGATGGTCAGCACGTCATTGGCTGCCACACGGTACTGCTTACCGCCGGTCTTGATGACTGCGAACATTATTTTATCCTTTCATGTTCGATCCAGCTCTCCCCGCAAAGCGCAGGTGGCTGTCTTCTTATCAGTCGAAGTTAAGCAGGGATTTCAGGGAACTAGCCCGGAACTCTGGTCTGCCGGTGAAACCCCGCGCGAGCGCGAGGCGGGCAAGGGGCGGATTACTCCGCTCCTATTGCGGATGCGGGATACGCGAGTGACAGAAAGGTGTCAAGGCAAAAGGATGGAAAAGCTTGAGATTTCGGCTTGCCAGCCTGTCATTTGCTCGTTATGAGAACGCCCGCGCCGAACAAGCGCCGACCAAATATGCGGAGAGGTGGCAGAGTGGTCGAATGCACCGCACTCGAAATGCGGCATACCTGCAAGGGTATCGTGGGTTCAAATCCCACCCTCTCCGCCATTACAAAATCCGGCGATCCGATCACACCGAAAGCCTGCCCAAGGTCCCGGCATTCAACGCGCCGTGCGGACGTCTTCAAATCTCAATCCGAAGCGCGCCAGATATTTCGACAGGCGATCTGCGTCGTTACTGCTCTTTTTTTCAAGGCGTGAGCTTGCGAACAGGGCTCGGCCTGCGGCGCTGATGTTAGCATGTTCCCGGCATATGCGGACGACGGCTGAAAGCTGGGCCGAATCGAAAAGGTCGAGCCCGGCGACCGCGTCTCGGCCGAGGACCTCGATGAGAATATCGTCATTCGACAGGCTCTGGGCCGAATTCCTCCATGAGGCTTTCAGTCGGCGAATTTCGTCCTCGACCGCTTCCACGGTGATCCGTCCTTGTGGGGCAAGCGTCGCCATGCGGGTGATCGAGGCGGAAAGATCGCGGAAATTGGCGCTCCAGAGAGCCTCTGGGCTGTTTGCGAAGGAAAGGTAGCGCTGGCGAGCCTCCTTGTTGAAGGTGATGTTCTGACCTTCCAATTCTAGAAAACGCCGCAGCTCGAATTCGAGGTTGGGCTCTATGTCTTCCCGGCGCTCGCGCAGGGCAGGAAGCCCGAATGTCCAGAGGTTCAATCGCGCAAGGAGATCTTCGCGAAACTGCCCCTTCTGCACGGCTTCGCGCAGATCCCTGTTCGTGCCGGCGAGGAGCTGGAAGTCGGCGGACACCTCTCGGTCCGCGCCAACCGGCAGGAAGCGCTTTTCCTCGATGGCACGCAGGCACATGGCCTGTTCATCTGCACCCAATTCACCGATCTCGTCCAGAAAGAGAACGCCCTTGTCGGCGGATTTCAAGAGACCCGCTCGTTCGCCGGCGGCACCGGTAAAGGCGCCTTTGACGTGGCCGAAGAGGGTGGACATGGCCTGGTCGCCGCGTAACGTCGCGCAGTTCACCTCGACGAAAGGTCCGGTTACCTTACGCTGGGCCTTTTTCAGTTCGTAGATCCGCTTGGCAAGCTGCGATTTGCCGGCGCCTGTCGGCCCTGTGAGCAGCACAGGTGCGCTCGAGCGGATGACGACGCGTTCGATTTCATCGATCATCCGGTTGAAGGCGGCATTGCGCGTAGAAATGCCGGATTTCAGGAAGGAGGTGGCATCGGCCCTTTCCGAGGCAAAACGCTTAGCGATTTCATCGTATCGTGAGAGATCAAGATCGATAATGGCGTGCGTGCCTGCAAAGTCCCGATCCGGTTCGCGGCCGCGCGGCGGCGAGAGCTGTAAAAGGCGGCCTGGAATTATCCGCGCCTCGGTCAGCAGAAACCAGCAGATCTGGGCGACATGCGTGCCGGTAGTGATATTGACGAGGTAATCCTCGCTCTCCGGATCGAAATTATAGTTGCGGGCAAAGTCTCGTAGGCTCGTATAGACCTCGGAGAAATCCCAGGGATCCCTGAGATTGATGATGTTCTGGCGGACTTCGGTTGCCGGTGAGACGGTTTCAATATCCGTAATAATCCCTTTTGCCAGCCATTCCGAATGGTTGTCGTGAATGAGCTCAAGGCGATCGATGAACATTCCGGGCTGCCGGCACAGACCAACGTTCGGCCGCCATCGGGTCCAGCGCTCTTCGTGGCGGCCGAGATCAAGCGTCGTTCCAAGGATGCTGATGGCAACTCGACGTTTCATGGGCTATCCAATTTTATAAGGTTTTATATTTTGAGATAAGATATGAAAACTCGAATGAAATCGCAATTCTAGGCTGAAAGATCTTTCCGAAGTTTTTATCCGTTTTAAAACAATTGGATAGCAGTAAATTTCTGCTGTTTCTGTGCTTTGGGCGTCCAATTGGCACACCACTTGAATTGTATCCGGCGTCACTTTGCGTGACACGCCTTTGGTTAAAGTCTGATGCGAAAAGATCGTCGCCTGGGTGGTGTGGAAAAACGAACGAATAGAAGGACTGCAGAAGCAGAAAAGATAATGGTTAAAGTCGTAAGCGGACAGGATCTGATCGACGCAGGCATGCTGCAGGGCAAGTGGTTTCGCCCGGCGCTCGATGCTGCCAATAAGGTTCTGAGCGAAAATGGTTCGATGGATGAGGCGATGGCGGCTGCGCGGACATTCCAGCCGGGGCCGACGCTCGCGCTGCGCACGTCTGGCGACATCGAGATCTATTCGAACATCCGCGCTGAAAACACTTGCGAGCAGGACAATGTCGAGAAGGTGAATGCGACGATGCGCGAGCTTGTCCGCACGCCCGTCATCCGTGCGGCAGCAATCATGCCGGATGCCTGCCCGGCCGGGCCTGTTGGAACCATTCCGGTCGGCGGTGTCGTCGCATCGGAAGGAATCCATCCGGGCATGCACTCTGCGGATATATGCTGCTCGATGGCGATCTCTATCTTTCCGAGCGTCGATCCGAAATCGCTGCTGGATGCCGTTCATGCCGTGACGCATTTCGGTCCGGGTGGCCGTCCACGCGGTGCGCAGATCAAGCCGTCTGAAGCCACGCTTTCTGCTTTTCAGCAGAATCCGTATTTGAAGGATGGTGCGTTCAGCGCGGGAATTGAACACTTCGGGACGCAGGGTGACGGAAACCACTTTGCCTATGTCGGAACGATGAAATCGACCGGCGAGACGGCTCTCGTGACCCATCACGGTTCACGGGCCCCGGGTGCGCGTCTCTATGATCGTGGGATGAAGGTTGCAAACCGCTTCCGCGAACAGATCTCGCCGGAAACGCTGCGCGATAATGCCTGGATTCCCAGCGATACCGAGGAGGCAGAACTCTACTGGGCGGCACTTCAGACGGTGCGTCAGTGGACGAAGGAGAACCATTATGTCATCCATGACATGGCGGCGGAAAATCTCTCCGCCAAGGTCGCTGATCGCTTCTGGAACGAGCACAACTTCGTTTTCAGGAAGTCCGATGGCCTCTTTTATCACGGGAAAGGTGCGACCCCGGCGTTCGACAAATGGGCGGCAGATGCAACGGATCTGACGATCATTCCGCTCAACATGGCGGAACCGATCCTCATCGTTCGCGGTTCGAATGCCGCGCATGGCTTGGGCTTCTCACCGCACGGTGCCGGCCGTAACTTCTCGCGCAGCGCCCATCTGCGGCGTCTTGCAGAAGAATACGGTGCCGACTCCCGCGGGCTCAGCCCGAACAACATCGCCGATATTCTGGCGAAGGAAGCGGCTGGGATCGACGCGCGTTTCTTCTCCGGCTTCGCGGATATTTCCGAATTGCCGGGTGCCTACAAATCGGCTGCCAATGTCCGGGCGCAGATCGAACAGTACGGTCTTGCCGAGGTGGTCGACGAGGTGATTCCTTACGGAAACATCATGGCGGGCGACTGGCAGAAAAACGCGCCTTGGCGGAAGAAGCGCCGGTAGTCCGGATGTGCGCAGATGTGGCCTGTACAAAGAAAAAGGGCGGAGTAATCCGCCCTTTTGGGTTTTGGATATTAGATTTATCTCGGCGGATACAGGTCGTCGATTTTTAGATCAACATCGAGGTCAGCGGGTTCCTGCCGGGCAGCCGAATTCGGTTGGAGGTTTCCGAGCAGCGAAGAAACCGCGTTGTCTCCAGCAAAGCCCGCTTCTTTCAGAAGCTGGTCGAGGACGGGCTTGTTGGCCTGATAATTCAGCAATTGGCCCGCAAGTCCGTCACCGAGCCCTATGCTTCCGCTTCGGGCGTCGCCGCCGCGTCCCAGCATGCCGCCGGTGTCGAAAATACGGATATCGGAAATCTTCTCGATCGGCTTCACCGCCTCAGCCAGCGCCTGCGGGATGATACGGATACGCTCGCGCAGGATTTCGTAGTCGATGATCGCCGCACTCAACCGGTTGCGTGCTTCGTTCAGCAGGGCTTCGCTTTCGGCCGCCGCCTTGCCGGTCTCCAGAACGCCCTTCGCTTTGATGACCGCGGCGTCTGCCTCTGCCACCGCGAGCGTCTTGATGGCGTCCGCCTGGTCGACTGCGGCCTGTTTTTCAGCTTCGGCACCGACGGTCACGGCCGTCGCGTCGGTTTCCGCCTTCTTGCGGGCGTCGATGACGGCGATCTGACGTTCGCGTTCGGCAATTTCGACGGCCTTTGCGGTCGAAACCTTTTCCTCCGCTGCGATAGCCAGGGCCCTTGCCTGTTCCGCCTTAGCCTTGGCTTCGGACTCCTCGCGGCTCTTGGTGGCGACGGCAATGGCGCTTTCCTGTGAAACGATCTGCAGGTCGCGGCGGGCTTCGGTATCGCGCTGCTGCACGGCGCGGGATGCGTCGATATTCGCGCTTTCGCGGACCTGCTTGGCGAGGGCCTCACGCTCGGCAATCGCCTGCTCGGTGGTGATGCGGGCCTCTTCTTCCGCGCGCTTGGCAGCCTGCTCCTGCTGGGCGGTTTCTGCGCGCGTTGCGGCCGACTTATTGGCGATGTCACGCTCCTGGTTGAGCTCGGCTTCGCGCTTGGTGCGCTCGATTGCCAGTGACTGCTGGCGCGCTTCGAGATCTTTCTGGGCGATGGCGACTTCCGTATCGCGGACGATCTCGTTGCGTTCCTTCTTGCGGCTTTCGGTGATGCGGGTCAGCGTTGCAAGGCCCTGCGCATCGAAGAAGTTGTTGGCATTGAAATGCTTGATGTCGGTCTGGTCGAGGCGGGTCAGGGAGACCGATTCCAGCTCGAGGCCGTTCGATTGCAGGTCAGCGCCGACGGCCTCCTGCACCGCCTTGACGAAATCCATGCGCTGTTCCTGCAGCGCATCGAGGTTCATGGTGGCGGCGACAGAGCGAAGACCGTCCACGAATTTCGCCTCGATCAAAATCCGAAGCTGTTCCGCATCGTTGGTGCGATTGCCGAGGGTCTGCGCAGCGAGCGCGATCGATGAGGCGTCGGGTTTGACGCGCACATAGAATTCCGCACCGATATCGACCCGCATACGGTCCTTGGTAATGAGTGCGTCACCTTCGCCGCGCCGTACCTCAAGCCGCAGCGTCTTGAGATTGACGCGCGCTATCGATTGAAAGATCGGAAGGACGACCGAGCCGCCATCAAGGACAACCTTCTGGCCGCCGAGACCGGTGCGAACATAGGCCTCGTCCCGGCTGGATCGAGTGTAGAGTGTTGCGAAAACCAGGCCGATGCCCAGTATCAGCACAAGGCCGATAATGGCCGGCAATAGCAGATCGAATATCATGGTGATTCCCCGGTATATGTATCTGGCGCCTTCAGCATGTTTGACGGCGGAGTGATGGCTATGAAAACATTGGATTTATGGTCGACAATGAGGACCTGGGCGCCGATCGCCATGGGTCGTTCGTTCGGCGCGGCTCTAGCCCTGAACGTATGCCAATTGCTGTGCCGGTCCTTAATGCGAACACAGCCGGGCAGCCCTTGATCCAACGGGCCGACTGTCACTTCGCCAGTCCTTCCAATGAATTCGGCGAGGTCAACGGCATAGGTCTCATCACGTGGTACGAGCCGCCCGACGATCCTGGTCAGAGATCGGACTTCAGGGATCGCGACAAGAAAAGCAGGCACCGCAGCCGCGAGTGTCGGCAAAGGCAACCAAAGGGTTCGGGCAATCGCCTGGAAAACAAAGCCGTTTATGGCAAACATGCCGAGAAACAGCATCAGCAGCACCAGAACCGGAACTCCACCATAGTTGAGCCATGACAGAAGCCCCGACACGCCGCTGCCGTGATCGTCGGGTAATGCCTTTCCGATCAGCTCGCTGAGCGAAAACCCAATCAAAAGGCAGCACATTTCCAGAAAGGTTAGTGCAGCCAGTATGATTGCCGCAACCGCAAAGGGGGTGGAGTGAGGGTCGAGGAAAAGATCCATCGGCGCTTAATTCTGGCCGGCCTTGAGCTGGGCGAGCCGGGCTTCGATTGCCTGTTCCCGATGCAGACGGTCAAGTTCATCCAGTTCCGCGCTTGCAGCCTTATTCTCTGACGGAACTCCCGTAAGGCGTGAGACGGCCGCGGCCGCGCGGGCTGCCCCGTCAGTCGGCCGGTTTCGGCCGGCTGCAGTGTCGGAAGCCTCATGTAGATGCTGAAGACTACGCTTCAAAGCGGCCAGCTTCTCTTGTGCCTCACGGCGTGTCGCCAGGATTGCCTGAAGCGCTTGCTGGCCCTCATCCAGCTGTGTTCTGGCGGCCGATAGGGCATTGTCGAGTGCAGCAAGCTGCGCCTCCAGATCGATCTGTCTTGCCACGCCCGCCTTCGCAAGGTCATCTCGATTGGCCGACATTGCTGTGCGGATCTTGTCATCGAGGGCGCGCCGATCAGCTTCGATCTCGCTGCGTCGGGTCTGGATGCGATATTCTTCCGCCCGTGATTTGCCGAGGTCCACACGGGCCTCATCGGCAGCAGAATCGATGTCACGAAGCGCCTGTTCGACGACCGCGATTTTGTTTGCTCCTTCGGCCTTGTCGACGGCAGCATTCGCAAGTCCGGCGATAAGGCGACCTACGCGCGACAATATCCCTTCACTTGTCATGATATTGATCTCCCTTCGGTTTGCATGCGGAGTGACGCCGATATCGATCTGAAAGGCACCGTTGGTGGCAACGAGTTGAGCCGCAAAGATGTTGATCGACCCGTTCGAATAGCCCGCCACGTCGTAAGGAACGATCATTCGGCCACGAACGGTCGCGAGTGACAGCGTTGCGGGTCCCTTTATCGAGAACAGTTTTTCATCCAGAGGCAGTTTTGCCGGTGATATCGGATGGTTGCGATTGGATGCGAAGTCGCGCAGACCGAGGGTGACCAGCCTAGCCGGCAGACCGGTTTTCTCCCGAACGGTCTCATACGCCAGTTCGTGAAGCGTAACGAGATTGGCTCCGTCTTCTTCCGTCAGCATCTCGTCGAGCATGGCGAGCATTTTTGCGTAGGCGGCAAAGGTCTCGTCCAGAGCCTGTTTTGCCTCAGGGTCAGGCGAAAGGTCATAGCGCAAAATCGATGTGTGAGCGGTTTGGGCCATGCCTTTAAACATAAAGCACTGCTTTTGTGCTTTCAAGTCCAGGTTTCAGTTTTTAGTTGAAATTTTATTCGGCGAATGAATCCGTAGGTATGTATGGCGCATTCAGGGCCTAAATGATTTTATCAAGCGTGGCGTGTAAGAGGGAGGCTCTCGCAACGATCGGAAAAGAGCTTTTCGCTGAGGAAATCGACAAGCACGCGGACCTTGGGCGAAAGGTGCCGGTTGGATGGCCAGAGCAGGTGGAACTGGGCGGGGGCATCGATATGGGCATCGAGCACCGTGCGCAGCCTGCCATCGGCGAGCGGATCGCGGGCGAGGAAATCCGGCATGCAGCCGATGCCCATGCCGCTGATTGTGGCGCCGCGAAGGGCTTCCATGTTGTTGCAGGTCAGCACCGTGCGGGTTCTGATTTCCGGGTGGTCGGCGGTGAGGCTGAGCGGCCAGGGCTGCAGTTTTCCGGAATTGGGGAATCGGAAGCGGACGCCTAAGTGACCTTCCAGGTCACGTGGGCAATCCGGAGTGCCGTGTTTTTCAAGATAGGCGGGAGCCGCGCATAGCAGGAGCTGGAACGGGCGAAGTGCACGCGACATCAGCCGCGAATCCGGCAAGGTTCCGCTGCGGATGGTGACATCGACGCCCTCTTCGATCAGATCGACAATCCGGTCGTTGAAGTCGAGATCGAGTTCGACCTCCGGGTAGAGGTTCACGAATTCCGGCAGGATCGGCAGGATCAGATGGTAGCTGACCAGCGGTACGCTCACGCGCAACCGTCCTCGAGGGGTCGCAACCGCCTGAGCGAGCGAGGCTTGGGCATCTTCCAGGTCATCAAGGATGCGCCGGCAGCGCTCATGGAACAGGCGACCTTCTTCCGTCAGCCGCAAGCTCCGCGTCGAGCGCTGGAACAGGCGGACGCCGAGCTGTTGTTCAAGCGCGGTTACGGCCTTGCCGACAGCGGAGGGCGAGAGACCAAGCGCGCGGCCAGCGGCAACGAAACTTCCAAGGTCAGCGGTTCTGACGAAGGCTGTCAGGCCACCCAAAGGCTGATCCATCCGCAGATCCTTTCGAGCGATTTATTCCGCTATGGGCGGAACAAACTATAGGTTATCGAAGAATTACACTCAATTTATGCTGCTTTCCGCATTCGAAGTCCAGGCGTTTCGATGCCTGCCTGCGCGAACTTCCCAAGCGCGTCCTCACACTCGAACCAGCGGATATCTTATGACTGCTACCCATAAATCCAAACCAACCGGCATCGCGGAGAGAATCTTCGTTCTGATTGCCGTATGCTCGGCTGCTGCTGCAATGCCTCTTACCTTTACAGGTCCCGCCGTGGCCCTGCCGGCAATCAGTGCCGAACTCGGCGGCAGCCCCATTGCCCACAACTGGGTCACCAATGCCTTCATGCTGACCTTTGGCAGCACGCTGATGGCCGCCGGTGCGCTCGCGGACAGCTATGGCCGCAAACGCATCTTCCTGTGCGGCCTTGCCGCCTTCATCCTGTTTTCCGGCGGGCTTGCCTTTTCGCCTGATATCGTCTGGTTCGACGGCCTTCGCGCGCTCCAGGGTTTCGGCTCGGCCGCGGCTTTCTCCGGCGGGATGGCATCGCTGGCGCAACAGTTCGACGGAAAGGAACGCATGCGTGCCTTTAGTCTCGTCGGCGCGAGTTTCGGTATTGGCCTCGCCTTCGGACCGATGGCGTCGGGCATGATGATCGAAGCCTTCGGTTGGCGGGCGATCTTCGCACTCGTTGTTGGCCTCGCCATCATCGCTTTCATATTCGGTGCGGTATTCCTGACGGAAACCCGCGATCCCGAGGCAAGGGGGCTCGATTGGCCGGGCGCAATCAGCTTCACGCTCGCTCTGTCGCTCTTTACTTATGGCGTGCTGCGGGCGCCGGAGAGCGGCTGGGGCGATGCCTTTACGCTTGGGCTCCTTCTGGGCTCGGCGCTGCTGATGGCTCTCTTCTGCTTCATCGAGCACCTCGTAAAGCGGCCTATGCTCGATCTAACGCTTTTCCGGTATCCCCGTTTCGTCGGCGTGCAACTCCTGGCGGCTGCTCCAGCCTATGCATTCGTTGTCCTGCTGATCCTGCTGCCGGTGCGTTTCGTCGGTATCGAGCGTTTGAGTGCGGTTGCTGGGGGACAGATGATGATCGCGCTTTCCGGCCCGCTTCTCATCCTGCCGATCGCGGCCGGGTTGCTGACCCGGTGGTTGCCGGCAGCGACGATCTGCAGCGCCGGTCTCGTCATCTCGGCTGCCGGTCTCTTCTGGCTCGCCCATATTCCCGTCGGTTCGGACCATGTGGCGCTTGTTGCACCCCTGCTGACGATCGGTATCGGCATCAGCCTGCCCTGGGGTCTCATGGACGGGCTTGCCGTCAGTGTCGTGCCGAAGGAGCGTGCCGGCATGGCAACCGGGATCTTCAGCACGACCCGCGTCGCTGGTGAAGGAGTGGCGCTCGCCATCGTGAGTGCGGTCCTCTCCGCGCTGACGCAGTCCTATCTTGGAACAAGCCATGAAGCGATCGTGGCGGCACAGCGACTGGTGACGGGCGATCTCAAGGGTGCAAGCCAGGCTCTTTCCGGAATGGGCGAACTGGAACTCATCCATGCCTATAATGATGCTTTCGGCCTGCTTCTGTGGTTTCTAACCGGCATCACGGTTCTGACGGCAATCGTCATTTTCACTTTCATGGGACGAGGTGTCGGCAAAGCCGGCGAAGCGGCTGAAGAGCCTATTGCTGTTTGAACGGAAAAGGGCGGACAAACGTTTCCGCCCTTTTAACTATAGCCACTGAAATACTACTCTTTCCGACGCAATTTATCCTGCAATATTACATCCCGCAGTAACGACTCCTAAAGTCCGGGCTGTCACTTTTATTTCCATTGGCATTGCGTGAACATATTTGCTGGCTGGGGTTTTGAAATGAATCGTAATCGGGATGATTGGGTCAACCAGCGGGCATATGCCATCTGGGAAGAGGAAGGCCGGCCGCATGGTCGGGGCGAGAGCCATTGGGCGCAGGCGCTCAGGGAGTTCGAACAGCTCGAAGCTACCAAGGCTTCCGCCGACGGCAGTGATCTCATCGAAAAACTGAAGGCAGCCGGGCGCTTGATGCGGACCTATGACGAGGCCGACGCACAGGATAATCAGAGCAGTAAGCGCAAGACGGCAGGCCGCTAGGTTGAATCCGGCCGCGCGGCAAAAGTGATTTTCATACGAGCTTGTATAAGCCGCCGACCATCAGGCCGGCGGCTTTTGCATTATTGCGCCAGGCTATCCGCAAGCGTGATGTGGACGTTCTTCAGCTCCGAATATTCATCGAAACCATGACGACCGAGCTCGCGGCCGATCCCGCTTTGCTTGTAGCCGCCGATCGGCATTTGCGGCGTGCCGTCGCCCATGCCGTTGATCCAGGTACGGCCGGCCTTGATACGGCGGATCGCCTGCAGGGCAATCGATAGATTGCTCGACCAGACGCAGGCAGAAAGGCCGAAAGGTGTATCATTGGCCAAGCGGATTGCCTCTTCTGGATCCTTGAAGCGGAAGCTGGCAAGAACCGGGCCGAAGATCTCCTCACGAGCAATCGACATATCCGGCTTCACGCCGGTGAAGATCGTCGGCGCGTAGAAGGCACCGCCTTCGCCGAGAATGGTGCCACCGCTATAGATCTGTGCGCCATCCGCCTTGCCTGCGGCCACGTAGCCGGAGACCTTCTCGAGATGGGCTTTGTGGATCAGCGCGCCGACGGTGCTGGAATCGTCGAGCGGATCACCGGTGACGATCCTTGCCGCCAGAGCCTCGACCTTTTCCAGAAGCTTGTCGGCGACAGACTCGTGAACGATCAGGCGACTACCGGCAATGCAGACCTGACCCGAGCAATGAAAGGCGCCGCCTGAAATCTTCGCGGCGGCGGCATCGAGATCGGCATCGGCGAAGACAACCTGCGGACCTTTGCCGCCGAGTTCCAGGCCGACCCTTTTGATGTTCTGGCCGGCAATCGCGCCGATGATGCGGCCGACGCGCTGCGAACCGGTGAAGGTGACCATGTCGACATCGGGGTGCTCGGCGAAGATCTGGCCGACATCGGCGCCAAAGCCTGTTACGACATTCAACACACCGTCCGGCAGGCCAGCCTCGCGGGCAAGCTCTGCGAGGCGGATGGTCGAGCCCGAGGTGAATTCGCTGGGTTTGATGACGACGGTGCAGCCTGCGCCGATCGCCCAGGGAATGCGCTCGGAGCCGATCAACAGTGGGAAATTCCAGGGCGTGATGATGCCGACGACGCCGGCTGGCTCGCGCAGCACGAGACCGAGCGTATTGGCGCCCATATCATTATGCGTTTCGCCTTCCAGGCCCTGTGCGTGGCCGGCGGCATAGTGCCAGAGCGTCGCGGAAAAGCCCATCTCGCCGCGCGCCTGGTTGATTGCCTTGCCGACCTCCAGCGCCTCGATGGTGGCAAGCTCCTCGATGTTCGCTTCGATCAGATCGGCGACGCGGCGCATGATGCGGGCACGCTCGCCACCGGTCATTTTCGGCCAGGGGCCATGGTCGAAGGCTTTGCGGGCAGCCGCAATTGCAGCCTCGGCGTCGGCACGCGAACCTTTCGGAATGGCGCCGACGATATGGCCGGGGTGAGCAGGGCTTTCGCGGTTGATCGTCTCTCCTGACTGGGCGGGAACGCTCCTGCCATCGATCAGCATGGAATAGCGGCGATCCTGCAGAAGGCGCGGATCGTCTAGGCGCGGCGCGATGAAGCGATATTGGACGGTCATGACTTTGTCCTCGATTGCTGAATGGGACTGCTGATGGGCGACTACTGTCGGGCGGCCCAACTGAGGCCGCGCCGGAGAATGAGGGGCATGTAGGGATGGTTGAATTCGGCGGCGACATGGCCGAGTGCCGAATAGAAGATGCGACCCTCGCCGAAGTGCCGCTTGAAGACTACCGGCATCGCGATATTGCGCGCGGCCGGATCGTACTGGCCGGTAAAGGTTGTGGTGGCGAGGATTTCGACCGAAGGATCGTAGTGCAGGTAATATTGCTCCGAGCGGTAGTCGAAATCCGGGATGCCTTCCATCAGCGGATCGTCCTGCCGCGTCACCGCGACCCGGAAGTCAATAATATTGCCGGGATGGGCGACCCAGGTGACGCCTGAGACGTAGCGGAAGGGGGCGCTTTCCTTGAAGGACGTGGCAAGGCAGCCATGATGGCCGCCGAGGCCAAGCCCGCCACGTACCGCTTCAACGAGCGCATTGGCATGCGGTTTTTCCAGCGTCTCGCCGGTGATGACAGGGACCAAAAGGTCGGCTTTTGCAAGCTGCGGAGAGCCGAAGATGTCGAGATCATTGGTGATCTCGACCGCAAAGCCGTCTTCACGCAGCAACTCGCCGACGATATTGGCGCATGGTTCCGGCTCATGGCCTGCCCAGCCGCCCCAGACGATGATCGCCTTCTTCATCCTTCCTCCTTTAGAGCGTTTCCGTTTTTTCTTTTGAACTACGAAAATTCTCTATCTCTTTGTCTTCACGCAATTCCGGAGGTAAGACCGCTGCCTGCTTTCACCGGAATTGCTCTAGGCCTGATGCAGCAGACCTTCGATGGTAACACTATGGCGCAACGGCTCGCCGGCCAGATAGCGTTCTATCTCTTCGACCACGAGGCGGCCAAGACGATGGCGCTCGCATCCGATGGCGCCAGCAATATGTGGCGTCATCAGTACATTCTCCAGCGTATAAAGAGGGGAATCGACCGGCGGTGTTTCCGGCTCCGTCACATCGAGAATTGCCCAGAGCCGGCCACTGACGAGTTCGGCCTCCAGTGCTGCGCTATCGACAATGCCGCCACGGGCGGTATTGATCAGCGTTGCGCCGTCGGGCATGCGGGCCAGCATGCCGGCGTCGATCATGCCGCGGGTGGATGCGAGCAACGGCGCGTGGATGGAAATCGTGTCGCAGCTTTTCATCAGTTCGTCGAGAGGAACAAGCGTTGCGCCCATGCGGCGCGCCTCTGACGCATCGACCAATGGATCGTGCAGCAGGATTTCGATGCCGAACGGTCGCAGAAGCTCAATGACACGACGGCCGATGCGCGAGGCGCCGATGATGCCGACACGCTTTTCCCAATTGCCGGCGTCGCCTTCATACTGCTGGGAAACGCCGATGAAGCTGCGCTTCGACGTATAGTCCCGGCGAAACCGGAAAACCTGCTTGTTCGCAAAAAGAATGGCGGCAAGTGTAAATTCGGCGACAGGAACGGCATTCGCATCCGCAGCATTGGTAACGACCACGCCACGCTCGAAAACTTCCGGCGCGACGAAATGCTTCACCGACCCGGCCGCATGAGCGATCAGCCGCAGTTTGGGTGCAGTGTCGAGGACCGCTGCATCGATCATCGGGCAGCCCCAACCGGTTACGAGGATCTCCGCATCCGCGAGAATCTGCCTTGCTGCAGCGGTAGAGAAATCGCCAATCGGCAATTCGCCTGGCATTCGGCAGGCCTGCTTCAGCCTGGCAGTATCAGCAGCGGCAAAGAGCTTTTCAATGCCAAAGGGTCCGAAGGCGAAAGCAAGGGCCGGGCGGGCTTTCTCTGCGATCGAAGCATCCTGAAGCAATTGCACTCTCCCTTGCGCCAAGAAGAACTTCGCGCAGTACCGGAGCGGTCAAGCCGCCTCCCGCATCAGATCGCATGGATGCGCAAGTTGCGCAAGTTAATTACGCATGTTTCTCAAGTTTGCGCAATTTGCGCAACGGTCTCACCGCGCTGCAAGTTGACGCCGCATTCTATCTGCAGGGGCGTGGCACTGGGATCTGCAAGCCGCCGCTGTACAAGGCCGATGGCCTGCCGGGCCATCTCGGCACAGTCGACGCGCATTGTCGTCAGCCTTGGATGCATGAGCGCGGCATAGGGAAGGTCGTCGAAACCAATGACGGAGATCTTTTCCGGCACGGGAATGCCGGCCGCCCCGAGGGCGTTCATGAGACGGAAAGCACCCATATCGTTGGCGCAGAAAACGCTCGTCCAACCGGCTTCGCCGCGGGCACGCTTCTCCACCTCAGCCAGCAATTCCGCATCGGTGCCGCCAGCAACGCTGATTGCCGTAGAGACCGCATCGGGACAGGCTTCCAGCGCTGAATAGAAACCGCGGCGGCGCTGGGTCGTCGTCCAGCGCGTATGATCATGGATATAAAGAAGATTCCGGTGACCCGCGTTTAGCAGGGTGCGGCCTGCGAGTTCAGCTCCAAAGAAATTGTTGGGCGCCACGCAGTCAAAGCGCATGGCGGGATCATAACCATTGACCAGCACGGCGTGGCGCGTGCCATCGAGGAAATGCGATGCAAGATTTTCGGAGAGGTCGATGCCGACAAAGATCGTCATGTTCGCTTCTTCATTCTCCTGGTCGCGCAGCATGCGCTCTGGACCAAGGGAGGTCTCGTCCACCATGCGGATGGAGAGCGTGAAGCCGCCGTCGCGGGCGCTGCTCTTCAGGCCGGCGATGACAGCTTCGTAGAAGGGCGCAAGGCCGCCCGTGGCAAGGCTTCCCGTCACATAGGCGCGCAGGTGGCGCATTTGCGCGGCCGGCTGGCGTCCGCGTCCGAGATAACCGGCATCCTGCGCAAGTTTGCGGATTTGCATGCGGCGCTCGTCGCTGATGCCTCGCGCATCGGACAGTGCGCGCGAAACCGTGCTGACGGAAACGCCCGCTGCTTTTGCGATCGCAATTTGGTTCGCGTCGGGCTTACCTGATTTCTTCACTACCTGTCCTCCTGAACCCTTCGATCAAACGAGGATTCCCGCGACAAATCCACCCTTTGCCACGCATTTTCAATAGCTCTCCGCAGCTTATCGCAGCGCAAGAGGCGATGTATTGCGCAATCAAATTTGCACAGAACTGAAATTTGCGCAATTGACAACGCAAATTGCGCATGCAGAATTGCGGCCCTGTAGAAGGATGGTCCCGCGGCCGCGCATTGCGTTTGCGCTCAGTCCGGTGCCGTCGATTTCGGGAGGAGGAGTTCCATGACAGACGACATGAAACGCGAATTCATTCAGGCGATGATCAGTCGCCGCCAGCTTCTGCAGGCTGCCGGCGCCGGTGCTACGGCTGCCGCCATGTCCGGCTTCGGCTCGGTTGCGAGCGCGCAGGAGAAGGTGGAGCTGACCATCTGGGCCTGGACGCCTAACACGCAGAGCGAGATCGACCTCTTCACCAAGGCCTTCCCGAATATCAGCGTGAAGCTCGAGAATGCCGGCCAAGGCCCGGATGAATATGTGAAACTGCGCAACGCTATCCAGGCCGGCAGCGGCCTGCCCGATGTCGGTCAGGTCGAATTCACGAACATTCCGGGTTTCCGCCAGCTGCAGGCGCTGCTTGATATGGGCCAGCATGGCGCCAACGAGGTCAAGGACAAGTTCATCGACTGGACTTGGGCTTCTGCTTCGGATGGCGATGCCGTCTACGGTATTCCGTGGGACTCCGGCCCGATGGGTATTCTTTACCGTGCTGACGTGCTTGACCAGCACAAGATTGCGGTTCCGAAGACCTGGGCCGAATTTTCCGCCAACTCCAAGGCGCTCTCCAAGGCCGCGCCCGGCACTTACCTTACCAATTTCGGCGGCACGGCAGACGGCGGCTGGGTGATTGCACTTCTCGCGCAGGCCGGCTGGAAGCCCTTCGAGCTCAAGGGCACGGATCTCAAGCTGAACCTCAACGATGCGATCGCCAAGAAATGGGCCGTCTTCTGGCAGGACCTGATCGATGCCGACGCCGTCGGCGTCAAGACGCCGGTCTGGACCACCGACTGGTTCACCGGGCTCGATGAAGGCACCTATGCGTCGTGGATGACGGGTGCCTGGGGCGCCGTCTTCATTCCGCAGTTTGCCAAGAAGAGCAACGGCCACTGGCGCGCAGCACCTCTTCCGCAGTGGGAAGAGGGCAAATATGTCTCCGCCAATCTCGGCGGATCCACCTTCGCCGTCTTCAACACGACGAAGCATCCGAAGGAAGCCACGCAGCTTGCCGTCTTCCTCGGCAGCAATCCGGAAGTGGCGCGCATGTGGACGACCAAGCAGTTCCTCTTCCCGGTTCTGAAGGAGCTTACCTCCGATCAGGAGCTGATGGGCCACAAGTACGATCTCTATGGCGGCCAGGCCGTCAACGAGGTCTTCGCCGAAAGCGCCAAACACGTCGACTCTTCGTTCCAGTATGCGCCGTTCCAGGATTATCTCGCTGCCCAGGTGCAGCAGGAATTCTCGGCCTCCATCGGCGGCAAGGGCTCGCTCAGCGATGCCTTCGATCGCTTGCAGGAAGGGGTCAGCGCCTATTGCTCCGACCAGGGCTACACCGTCTCCCAAGGATGAGCCGCGGGGATGCGGGATTTTCTTCCCGCATCCTTTTGCATCACGCGCGCCATGCCGGCGCATTTCGCATTGAACTGCCGGAGACGGATACATGGCCGGTTTGAAAAGCCGCAAGCGGCGATACCGGGTGAGCAAGGGAATTGCGCCCTATCTCTTCCTCGCGCCTTTCGCACTGCTTTTCATCGCCTTCCTGATCGCGCCGATGGCCTATGCCTTCACGCTGGCAATCTACAAGACAACAGTGGTTGCCGGGACGAAATTCGTCGGCGCGGAGAATTTCGTGCGCGCGCTCGGCGATCCCAAATTCTGGCAGGGCGTCATCGTGCTGGTGAAATTTGCGCTGATCCAGATCCCCGGCATGGTGGCAGCGGCGCTACTTATCGCTCTCATTCTCGATAGCGGCACGGTTTATGCGAAGAGTTTTTTCCGCATCAGCTTCTTCATTCCCTATGCCGTGCCGGCCGTTATCGCGACGTTGATCTGGGGCTATCTCTACGGCCCGTCGTTTGGACCGTTCACACAGCTTGCCACGGCCATCGGTCTGCCGCCGCCGAATTTCCTCGGGCCGAGCACGATATTGCCGTCGATCGCCAATATCGCGAACTGGGAATATACCGGCTATCAGATGATCATCTACTACGCCGCCCTGCAGGCCATTCCGGCCGATCTCGAAGAGGCGGCCTCCATGGACGGGGCGAACAGCTTTACCTATGCGATGCGGGTGAAATTGCCGCTGATCGCTCCGATGGTCGTCGTCACCATCATCTTCTCGATCATCGGCTCGCTGCAGCTCTTCTCCGAGCCCTATTTGCTGCGCAATCTGGCGCCCACTGTCATCAACAATGCCTTTACGCCGAACTACTACGCCTACACGCTCGCCTTTACCAACCAGCAGTACAACTATTCGGCTGCGGTTTCCTTTGTGCTCGGCGGCGTCACGGCGGTGATCTCCTATGCCTTCATGCTGATCGTCAACCGCGGAGGCCGCAAATGACCATCGTCGGCAAATCGAAACGCTCTTCGGCCTTTCGCCGCAATCGCTGGACGCTGACGGCAATCCTCGCCGTGATCTGGCTTTATACGGCGCTGCCGCTGTTTTACGTCCTGGTGGCGGCGTCCAAATCGAACAACGACCTCTTTACCACGTTCGGGCTGTGGTTCTCGGGCGACTTCCGGCTTTTCGAGAATATCCGCCAGGTCTTTTCCTATCAGGGTGGCATCTTTGCCCGGTGGCTGCTCAATACCGTTTTCTATGCAACGGTTGCCGGCGTCGGCGCGGCACTGTTTTCAACCATGGCCGGCTATGCGCTGGCAAAATATGACTTCCGCGGCAAGCGCCTGATCTTTGCGATCATCCTCGGCGCTGTCATGATCCCGCAGACGGCGCTGGTCGTGCCGCTCTTCCTGCTGATGTCGAAGGTCGGCATGGTCAATACGCCGTGGGCAGTCATCCTGCCGTCGCTGGTCTATCCCCCGGGCGTCTTCCTCATGCGGGTCTATGCCGACGATGCAATTCCGAATGAGTTGATCGATGCCGGTCGAGTCGATGGCGCTGGTGAATTCCATATCTTCTCGGCGCTGACGCTCAGGCTTCTGATGCCGGGCTTTGCCACCGTGCTGATCCTCTCCTTCGTGGCGACCTGGAACAACTACTTCCTCCCGCTCGTGGTGCTGAGTTCGGCCGAGTATTTCCCCGTCACGGTGGGGCTCGCGCAATGGTACGCGACGGCGACCGTCGGTTCGGGCGGCGGGGCGGCTCTCTTCACGCTGGTACTGGCCGGCGCACTCATCAGCATCGTTCCCGTCATCATCGCATTCATCGTCATGCAACGCTTCTGGCAAGGCGGCCTCGGCGCCGGCGGCGTCAAGGCGTGAGGAGACTGGCACATGGCCGTCATTGAACTTCGCAAGATCCGCAAATCCTTCGGTGCACTCGACATCATCGGCGGACTGGACCTCCATATAGAAGACGGCGAATTCGTCGTCTTCGTCGGTCCGTCGGGCAGCGGCAAGTCAACGCTGCTGCGCCTCGTCGCCGGTCTGGAGGAGGCCACCTCCGGCCAAATCCTGATCGACGGCGAGGATGTTACGGAGCTCGGCCCGGCAGACCGCAGTCTGTCCATGGTCTTTCAGTCCTATGCTCTCTATCCGCACAAGACCGTGCGCGCCAATATGGCCTTCGGGCTGGAGGTGGCGCGCACGCCGAAGGCGGAGATTGCGCGGCGCGTGCAGGCGGCGGCGGCGTCGCTGAGGCTCGAACCGTATCTCGACCGCAAACCGAAGGAGCTTTCCGGCGGGCAGCGGCAGCGCGTGGCGATCGGCCGTGCCATCGTGCGCGATCCTGTCGCCTTCCTGTTCGACGAGCCGCTATCGAATCTTGATGCGGCACTCCGCGCGGAAATGCGCATCGAGATCGCCAAGCTGCACCAGCGGCTGAAAGCGACGATGATTTACGTCACCCATGACCAGGTCGAGGCGATGACGCTTGCCGACAAGATCGTGGTCTTGAAAGACGGTGAAATCCAGCAGATCGGCTCGCCGATCGATCTTTACGAGAAGCCGGCCAATCTTTTCGTCGCGCAATTTCTCGGCTCGCCGAAGATGAACGTCTTCGACGCGGAACGCGTGAATGGTGGACTACGCGTGGCCAGTTCGGGGCGCCTCGACCTCGCTTCGGCGCCCGCCAATGCAGCCAAGCTTGGCGTACGGCCGGAAGACATTACCGTGACCGCTGTCGGCCAGGGTAATCTCGACGGCAAGGTGGACGTGGTGGAGCGACTGGGCTCAGATACTTACGCCTATGTCGCCCTTTCCGACGGTGCGCTGGTAACGGTGCGGCTTGCCGGAAATGCCCGGCTCACCGTCGGCGAGGCCATCAGCCTTCAGTTCGACAGGAATGAACTGCATCTTTTCGACGGGACCGGCCAAGCAATCGCCCTGTAAACACGTGCATTTTCATATACAAGCCGCCTCTAATCTTCTTATTTTTGCAGATATGTAACCGAGATAACTTTTTACTGACGTGTAACTTGGCTAAGGTCCGCGCATCTGTGGCTTGCAAAAGGTGAGATGCATGGCAGGTGAAACGGTACTCGTCGTCGGCGGTGCGGGATATATTGGCTCGCATACGTGTCTTGATCTGGCGAACAAGGGTTACAAGCCCGTCGTCTTCGATAATTTTTCCAACGGCCATCGCGAATTCGTCAAATGGGGACCGGCGGAAGAGGGCGATATTCGCGATAGGGCCCGTCTCGATGAGGTGCTGGCAAAGCATAAGCCGTCGGCAATCCTGCATTTCGCGGCGCTGATCGAAGTCGGCGAATCGGTCAAGGATCCGGTCTCGTTCTATGAGAATAATGTCATCGGCACGCTGACGCTGTTGTCGGCGGCGCAGGCCGCCGGCATCAATGCCTTCGTCTTCTCGTCCACCTGCGCGACCTATGGTCTGCCGCAGAGCGTGCCGCTCGATGAGACGCATCGCCAGGAGCCGATCAATCCCTACGGCCGTACCAAATATATCGTCGAGCAGGCGCTTGCCGATTACGACCAGTACAAGAGCCTTCGCTCCGTCGTGCTGCGTTATTTCAATGCCGCCGGTGCCGATTTCGAAGGCCGGATCGGCGAATGGCACCAGCCGGAAACGCATGCGATCCCGCTGGCGATCGATGCAGCGCTCGGCCGTCGCCAGGGGTTCAAGGTTTTCGGCAGCGATTACGAGACGCGCGACGGCACCTGCGTGCGCGACTATATCCATGTTCTCGATCTTGCGGACGCACATGTGCGCGCCGTCCAATATCTGCTTGATGGCGGTGAATCCGTCGCGCTCAATCTTGGCACGGGCACCGGCACGACGGTGAAGGAACTGCTCGGCGCCATCGAAGACGTCTCCCGAAAGCCGTTCCCAGTCGAGTATATCGGTCGTCGCGAGGGCGATTCGCATACACTGGTTGCCAATAACGACAAGGCGCGGGACGTGCTGGGCTGGGTGCCGCAATATGATCTCTCGCGGATCATCCAGTCGGCCTGGAACTGGCATGCGCGATCAAACCATCACTGAACGCGGCTCAAAGCCCAACGTTCTCGTCATCACTGCGGACCAATGGCGCGGCGATTGTCTCTCTTCTGTGGGGCACGCCTGCGTCAGGACGCCCAATGTCGATGCCCTGGCTAAAGACGGGACGCTCTTCCGGCGGCATTACGCCGGTGCCGCGCCCTGTTCGCCGGCGCGGGCCACGCTCTATACCGGCCTCTACCAGATGAACCACCGGGTCTGCCGGAACGGCTCGCCGCTCGACCGGCGTTTCGACAATCTGGCGCTGGCAGCAAGGCGGGCGGGTTACGACCCGACGCTGTTCGGCTATACGGATACGGCGCCCGATCCGCGCGATATGGATGCCAATGACCCGCATTTGACGACCTATGAAGGTGTGTTGCCGGGTTTCACTGTCCGCCAGCTTCTGCCGGAGCATGAGAGGCAGTGGCTCTCATGGCTACGCTCACGCGACCGCGCGGATGCCACCAGCCGCGATGTCCATATTCCGGTCGGGACTGTCGGAGGGGAAATCTCGAATGCGGCGCCAGCCTATTCACGCGAAGAGACGCAGACCGCCTTCCTGACAGGGGAATTCATCCGCTGGATGGGCGAGCAGGATGCGCCATGGTTCGCGCATATTTCCTTTTTGCGGCCGCACCCGCCTTTCTCCGTGCCGGAGCCCTTCAACCGGATGTTCGGGCCTGGGGAAGGCCCTGCTTTTGCGCGTGCGACGGACCGTGAAAGGGAACAGCAAGGCCATCCCTATCTCGCCTATGCCATGCCGCGAACTCAAAAGGGCAGCTTCATCCATGGAGCGGAGGGACCGCTCAGCGATTTGAGCGCTGCCGACTTCGACGCCATCCGGTCGATCTACTATGGGATGATCGCCGAGGTGGATGACCAGCTCGGTCGGATCTGGCAGGCGCTGAAGGATGCGGACGAATGGGACAACACGATCGTCGTCTTCACGTCCGATCATGCCGAGATGGCGGGTGATCACTGGACGCTCGGCAAGGGCGGCTATTTCGAGGGCAGCTATCATATTCCTCTCGTCATCCGCGATCCTCGCGCGGCTTCAGCCGGCGGTATCGTCGAGAGTTTCACCAGTGCTGCCGATGTGTTCCCGACGCTCTGCGATCGGCTCGGCATCAGACCTGCCAATGATATCGACGGGCGCTCGCTTGCGCCTTTCCTCGATGGCGGTATGGCGCAGGGCTGGCGGGATGCGGCGTTCTGGGAATTCGATTTTCGGGATATCGCCCATGGCGAAGCGGAACGGCATTTCGGCCTTCGGCCGAACGAGCTGAATCTTGCCGTCATTCGCGACGAGCGATTCAAATATGTACATTTCACTTCATTGCCAGCACTGCTCTTCGATCTCGTCAAGGATCCGATGGAGCTGCGCAATCTTGCCGATGATCCGGCCTATGCTTCGGTGCGGCTCCACTATGCCGAACGGCTGCTGTCGCTCAGAGCGCGACATCTGGATCAGACGCTTGCCTATACCGAGCTGACGGAAAAAGGGCCGGTGATGTACCGGCCCTGAGCGGCGTCAGAAGTTTCCGAGGAAGTCCCGCTTGCCGACCGGCGCACCCTGATTGCGCAGGATGGCGTGTGCCGTCGTCACGTGGAAATAGAAGTTCGGCAGCGCGAAGAGCGCGACATATTCGATGCCGGGAACGACAGAGCCGTTGCGGCCCGGAACCGTGATTTCCCTTAGATCGCTGCCATCAAGAGCTTCGGCAGAAAAGCTCGCAAGGTAAGCTTCGGTCTTGGCCATACGCTCCCGCAGGTCGGCGATCGTCGTTTCATTATCTTCGAACTTCGGCGCCTCAGTTGCCGTCAGGCGGGCGAGCGCGAACTTCGCGCTATCGCTGGCGCGCTGATACTGGCCGGAAAGCGGCAGCATATCCGGGGCAAGGCGTGCATTTATGAGGATGGCCGGGTCGATTTTCTTTTCCTCGGCATAGGCTTCCGCCTTGTCGAGATAGGTCTTCATACTGGCAATGCCGCGCTGGAACATCGGCACGGTCAAACGATACATCGAAATGGACATTGGTCCTCTCTCCAAATTCTTTAAAAAACGGCTGTGTGCGCAGGCCGTTGGGGCTCCGCCTAGATGGGGATCTCTACGGCTTTCGCAATACGCGCCTGTGACGGTCCTTTCCCATGATGGCCAGATTGCAACAGGCCAATCATGCACAATTCACCTTGGCAGAATGGCTTCTACTCCGCAGCGACAGCGGAAATCGGCAAAGAGACTTGACGTCGTTTCGATAAAATGGAATGAATATTCCGCGAAGCAAATTTTACGGTTTGTTTGTTCCGTTTTAACGGAACCGCCACGGGAGAGGCGGCATGGGATTGAGGTTCGCAGACGGATGTCTGGGACCCCGGCGTGAGGAGGGTGCAGCCGGGCACCGCTTTGTGGAGGAAATGCAATGAAAAGATTTATCCTGGGCACCGCGATGGCGCTCGTCCTGTCGACGGCCGCACATGCGGAAACCGTTGGCGTTTCGATGGCGAAATTCGACGACAACTTCCTGACCGTTCTGCGCAACGGCATGACTGATTATGCAAAGACGCTGAATGGCGTCACCCTGCAGGTTGAAGACGCGCAGAACGACGTTTCCAAGCAGCAGAGCCAGATCCAGAATTTCATCGCCTCCAAGGTCGATGCAATCATCGTCAACCCTGTCGATACCGATGCGACGACGGCAATGTCGAAGCTCGCTGCCGATGCCGGCATTCCGCTGGTTTACGTCAACCGTCAGCCGGTCAACGTCGACACGCTGCCCGAAAAGCAGGCTTTCGTCGCTTCCAACGAACAGGAATCCGGCACGCTGGAAACCAAGGAAATCTGCCGTATTCTCGGCGGCAAGGGCAAGGCCGTCGTTATCATGGGCGAGCTTTCCAACCAGGCTGCGCGCATGCGCACCCAGGACGTTCATGATGTCGTCAAGACGGACGAATGCAAGGGACTGGAGATCGTGGAAGAGCAGACGGCCAACTGGGATCGCACCCAAGGCGCCGACCTGATGACCAACTGGCTCTCCAGCGGCATCGAGTTCGACGCCGTGATCTCCAACAACGACGAAATGGCGATCGGCGCCATCCAGGCGCTGAAGGCAGCCGGCAAGGATATGACCAAGGTCGTCGTCGGCGGCGTCGACGCCACGCAGGACGCGCTTGCCGCCATGCAGGCGGGCGACCTCGACGTCACCGTGTTCCAGGATGCCGCGGGCCAAGGCAAGGGCGCGCTCGACACGGCACTCAAGATTGCCAAGGGCGAAAAGGTCGAGAAGAAGGTCTACATCCCCTTCCAGCTCGTCACGCCTGCCAACGTCAAGGACTTTGTCTCCAAGAACTGAGGCAAACGCCAAGCAGGATGCGGGTTCTGCCCGCATCCTTTCAGCCTGTCCGTATCCGGAGGAGATGATATGGTCGTCAGCCCGTCAACCATGGCCGCCGTGCGCGCAAGCGGCGCAGTTCCGAATGCGGAATATCTCTTGAGCGCAGCGGGCGTTCGCAAGGAATTTCCGGGCGTCGTGGCGCTCGACGATGTGCAGTTCCGGCTGAAGCGCGCTTCCGTGCATGCGCTGATGGGTGAAAACGGCGCCGGCAAGTCGACTCTGATGAAAATCCTCGCCGGCATCTACACGCCCGACAAGGGCGATATCCGCCTGAAAGGGGCGGAAATCCGGTTGAAATCTCCGCTCGATGCGCTGGAGAATGGGATCGCCATGATCCATCAGGAGCTGAACCTGATGCCGTTCATGACGGTCGCCGAAAATATCTGGATCCGCCGCGAGCCCAAGAACCGCTTCGGTTTCGTCGACCACGGCGCGATGCATCGCATGACCGAGGCGCTGTTTGCCCGGCTCAATATCGCGATCGATCCTGATATCGAGGTCCGCTACCTCTCGGTCGCAAACCGGCAAATGGTCGAGATCGCCAAGGCAGTTTCCTACAATTCCGACGTCCTCATCATGGACGAGCCGACCTCGGCGCTGACGGAGCGCGAGGTCGAGCATCTTTTCCGCATCATTCGCGACCTGAGATCCCAGGGCATCGGCATCGTCTACATCACCCACAAGATGAACGAGCTCTTCGAGATCGCCGACGAGTTCTCCGTTTTCCGTGACGGCAAATATATCGGCACGCATGCCTCCACTGATGTCACCCGCGACGACATCATCCGCATGATGGTCGGCCGCGAGATCACCCAGATGTTCCCGAAGGAAGAGGTGCCGATCGGCGAGGTGGTACTGTCGGTGAAGGACCTCAGCCTGTCCGGCATCTTCCGCGACGTTTCCTTCGAGGTGCGCTCGGGCGAAATCCTCGGTGTGGCGGGCCTCGTCGGCTCCGGCCGATCGAATGTCGCCGAAACGCTGTTCGGCGTGACACCGGCAAGCTCCGGCACGATCGAGCTTTTCGGCAAGCAGGTACAGATCACTTCGCCGACGACAGCGATCCGCAATCGCATGGCTTTCCTCACGGAAGACCGCAAGGATACGGGCTGTCTCCTGATCCTCAACGTGCTCGAAAACATGCAGGTCGCCGTGCTGCACGACAAGTTCGTCAAGGGCGGCTTTGTTCAGGAGGGCGCGATTGAGGAAACCTGCGAGGACATGGCGCGCAAGCTGCGCGTCAAGACCCCGACCCTCTATGAGCGGGTCGAGAACCTCTCGGGCGGCAATCAGCAGAAGGTGCTGATCGGCCGCTGGCTGCTCACCAATCCGAAGATCCTGATTCTCGACGAGCCGACACGCGGCATCGATGTCGGGGCCAAGGCGGAAATCCATCGGCTGGTCACGGAAATGGCGCGCAACGGCGTCGCCGTCATCATGATCTCTTCGGAGATGCCCGAGGTTCTCGGCATGAGCGACCGTATCATGGTGATGCACGAGGGGCGCGTCACCGGTTTTCTCAATCGCGACGAAGCAACGCAGATCAAGGTGATGGAACTCGCCGCGCAGTGATTGCGCGTGACAACGATCGCCAAAGGGAGGTTTGACATGACTATCAAGGCAGCAGAGGGCACAGCGCCCCTCGCAACCCGGCCGAGACGGCGGCGTGTGCCGCCGGAACTCAGCATCTTCCTCGTGCTGGTCGGTATTGCGCTCGTTTATGAAATTCTCGGCTGGATCTTCATCGGCCAGAGCTTTCTTCTGAACTCGCAGCGCCTGACGATCATGATCCTGCAGGTCTCCGTCATCGGCATCATCGCTGTCGGCGTCACCCAGGTGATCATCACCGGCGGCATCGATCTTTCGTCGGGCTCGGTCGTCGGCATGACGGCGATGATCGCAACCAGCTTCGCCCAGTCCTCTACCTGGGGACGAGCTGTCTTCCCCTCGCTGACCGACCTGCCCGCTCTCGTGCCGATCATGATCGGCCTGCTGATCGGGTCGGCTGCCGGTCTCATAAACGGCGCGCTCATCGCCTATACGAAGATCCCTCCCTTCATCGCAACGCTTGGCATGTTCGTTTCGGCGAGAGGCGTGGCGAAGTGGTATACGAAGGGGCAGCCGGTTTCCGGGATCACCGAGCAATTCCACTTCATCGGAACTAAGGCGTGGCCCGTCGTCGTTTTTCTGGTTGTTGCGCTGATCTTTCACATTGCGCTGCGCTACACCCGCTACGGCAAGTTCACATACGCCATCGGTGCGAACCCGCAGGCCGCGCGCGTCTCGGGCATCAATATCGAGGCGCATCTCGTCAAGGTTTATGTGATTGCGGGATTGCTTGCCGGTCTTGCCGGCATCGTTACGGCGGCTCGCGCTGAAACCGCCCAAGCCAGCATGGGTGTCGGATATGAACTCGACGCGATTGCCGCGACCGTCATCGGCGGCACTTCGCTCACCGGCGGCGTCGGACGCATCACTGGCACCGTCATCGGCACCGTCATTCTCGGCGTCATGACGTCAGGCTTCACCTTTCTTAGGATCGACGCTTACTACCAGGAAATCGTCAAGGGCGTCATCATCATCGCGGCCGTCGTTATCGACGTCTACAGGCAGAAGAAACGAACCAAGCACTGAACCGGGAAAAGGGGGCTTCGGCCCCCTTCACTGTTTATGGAGAATGGCTGTGGTCACAACGAAGGATCCAGGGCTCCGGATATCTTCAGATGGTGCACGAGTTTCTGGCGATCCCCCAAAATCATCTCGGGAGGAATATCGGCCGGAAAGAAGAGATCGATTTCCAATCCCTCGGCGAGAGCGTCATCTGTCGGTCCAGGCAGTTGTCTTTCAGCTATGCGCGCTTCGAAGACCGCAAGCAGGAAGCCGAAGGTTTCGCCTTTCGGTGAAATAAACTTTTTTCGCTCGAGTTCGATCAGATCCACGCGATCCAGGGACACGCCAATCTCCTCCGATATCTCGCGGCGAAACGCGACCGAAAAATCCTCGCCTTCTTCGACCGTTCCACCCGGCAGGGACCAGCCCGCGTGCATGCCGCTTCTCTTCGCGAGGACGATTTGACCGCTGGCATTGTAGATGATGCCGATCGCCCCGCCCCGCGCCCGACGGGAAAAGTGCTTGTGTTTCTGTGCCTCAAAATCAGCTTCCGGTAGGGGCTGATCAGCCGCCGTCAGCCTGGCATTCGGGTATTGTCGAGTAAGCGCGTGGAAAATTTCCTCACTCATGAAGTTCTTTCAGATCATTGGCAGAAAGACCGTCTGCGGTGATTGAGGCTGCGGATCGCAGCATGCAAGGTATCTGCGGCGCCGCCCTTTTGCATCGCAAAATTGCATGGTTTCCACATTGCGCATTTGTAAAAAAAGAGGTGGCGCTTTCTGTCAGCTTTTCTATTGTTGCCGCTTCGGTCCGCCCGTTCGGGCAGTGCAGGAAAGCAGATGCAACTCGTATTCGACGGTCATAACGACGTTCTCCTTCGACTCTGGTCCCATGCGAAAGACGGAAGCGATCCGGTCGCGGAATTCGCAAACGGTACGACGGCAGGCCATATAGATGCCATCAGGTCAAAGGCTGGCGGTCTGGCGGGTGGCCTTTGTGCCATTTACGTTCCATCGGGCGATCTCGTGTTTGCCGATCCTGATGTGAACGGCCACTATGCGACGCCGCTTGCTGCTCCCCTCGACCCGCTGCCCTCGCTTGCCATAGCCACGGAGATGGCGGCGATTGCGCTCAGGCTCGACCGTGCCGGCGCCTGGCGGCTCTGCCGAACGGTGAAAGATATCCGCAAGGCGATGGCATCGGGCATTTTTGCCGCTGTCCTGCATATCGAGGGCTGTGAAGCAATCGGCGCCGATCTCGCTGCTCTGGATGTTTTTTATGCCGCCGGGTTGCGTTCGCTCGGCCCGGTGTGGAGCCGGCACAATATCTTTGGGCATGGCGTGCCCTTTGCCTTCCCGAGCTCGCCGGATACGGCGCCGGGTTTGACGGAAGCCGGCTTCGCGCTGGTGCGCGAGTGCAACCGTCTCGGAATCATGATCGATCTTGCCCATATCACCGAGAAGGGTTTCTGGGATGTGGCGGAGACGAGCGACCAGCCGCTCGTCGCCAGCCATTCCAACGCCCATGCGCTGACACCGGTCGCCCGCAACCTCACCGACAGGCAGCTCGACGCGATCCGTGAGCGTCGCGGTCTTGTCGGTGTGAACTATGCGACGGCGATGCTTCGTCCGGATGGCCGCTCCGATGCCGATACGCCGCTTTCCGACATGATCCGCCATATCGATTACCTCGTGAACCGGGTCGGGATCGATTGCGTGGCGCTCGGTTCGGACTTTGACGGTGCTACCATTCCGGAAGAAATCGGTGATGCCTCGGGCAACCAGAGGCTGATTGCCGCTCTCCGGCAAGCTGGCTATGGTGCGGAGGACTTGACCAAAATGGCCAGCGAAAACTGGCTTCGCATTCTGGCCTCGGCGTGGAGGGAAGAGGACGCCTGAGACCAAATAATACTTAGTAATCAATCAAAACAGGGGAACAAACCATGATGATTACCAAACTGAACCGCAGCTTCCGCCTTCTTTCCGCAGGGGCGGCACTTTCGCTCCTGATGGTAGCAGCGCCTGCTGCCTTCGCAGAGACGCCGAAGGACACGCTCGTCGAAGGTTTTGCCATCGACGACATCATCTCGATGGATCCGGGCGAGGCTTTCGAGCTTTCGACGGCCGAGGTTACCAGCAACACCTATAGCCTGCTCGTTCGTCTCGACATGAACGACACCTCGAAGATCAAGGGTGACCTCGCCGATAGCTGGACGGTTTCCGATGACGGCCTGACCTACACCTTCAAACTGAAGCCGGACCTGAAGTTTGCGTCCGGCAATCCGATCACCGCCGAAGACGTTGCCTGGTCCTTCGAGCGCGCCGTGAAACTCGACAAGAGCCCGGCCTTCATTCTCACCCAATTCGGCTTGACCGGCGACAACGTCACCGAGAAGGCCAAGGCTGTCGACCCGACCACCTTCACCTTCACTGTCGACAAGGCCTACGCGCCGAGTTTCGTGCTGAACTGCCTGACCGCAACGGTTGCTTCCGTCGTCGACAAGAAGCTGGTGGTGGACCATGTGAAACCGGTCACGGTCGATGCCGACCACAAGTACGACAACGATTTCGGCAATGACTGGCTGAAGACAAATTATGCCGGCTCGGGCGCTTACAAACTGCGTGAGTGGCGCGCCAACGAAGTTGTCGTCATGGAGCGCAACGACAATTATTATGGCGAGAAGGCGAAGCTTAACCGCGTCATCTATCGCTACATGAAGGAAAGCTCGGCGCAGCGCCTGGCGCTCGAGGCCGGTGATATCGATATCGCCCGCAACCTCGAGCCCAATGATCTCGACGCTGTTGCCAAGAACGCAGATCTGGCGACGACCAATGCGCCGAAGAGCACCGTCTATTACGTCAGCCTCAACAGCAAGAACGAGAACCTGAAGAAGCCTGAGGTCCAGGAAGCCTTCAAGTATCTCGTCGACTATGACGCGATCGGTGCGACCCTCATCAAGGGCATCGGCGAAATCCACCAGACCTTCCTGCCGACCGGCCAACTTGGCGCATTGAACGAGAACCCTTACAAGCTCGACGTTGCCAAGGCGAAGGAACTGCTTGCCAAGGCCGGCCTGCCGGACGGTTTCTCGGTCACCATGGACGTGCGCAACACGCAGCCGGTCACCGGTATTGCCGAATCCATGCAGCAGACGCTCGCCCAGGCCGGCGTGAAGATGGAGATCATCCCCGGCGACGGCAAGCAGACGCTGACGAAGTACCGCGCCCGCACGCACGACATGTATATCGGCCAGTGGGGCTCGGACTATTTCGACCCGAACTCCAACGCCGATACCTTCACCTCCAATCCGGACAATTCCGACGCGGGCACGGTGAAGACCCTTGCATGGCGCAATACCTGGGAAGCGCCCGAGCTTGACAAGGAAACCAAGGCTGCCCTGCTCGAACGTGACGCCGCCAAACGCGCCGGCATGTACGAGGACGTGCAGAAGAAGTTTCTCGCCAACAGCCCCTTCGTCATCATCTTCCAGCAGATCGAAGTGGCCGGCTATCGCAAGAGCCTCAAGGACTTCAAGTTGGGTCCAAGCTTCGATACCAACTATGTAGGCCCGATCTCGAAGTGATGAGCCGGTCAGGCTGATCCAGTGAGTATTGTCGAAACAAGACAGGAGGTGCGGCCCCGCAAGGGCCGTGCACTCTCCTTCGCAAAGGCGTTGGGGCGTTTCCTCTTCGCCGCAGTCACCACCTATCTCGGCCTTCTGGCCGTCACCTTCTTCATCGGCCGCGTCGTGCCGATCGATCCCGTGCTCGCCATACTCGGCGATCGCGCGCCGACCCATGTCGTGGAGCGCGTTCGCCGCGAGATGGGATTTGACCTGCCGCTTTACGAGCAGTTCTACATCTATCTGAAAGGCATTCTCTCCGGGGATTTCGGCAATTCCGTGCTGACGACCAATCCGGTCATGGTCGATATCCGCCGCGTTTTCCCCGCTACGCTGGAGCTTGCGACCGTCGGCACGATCATCGGTTCGGTCATCGGTGTCCCGCTTGGCGTACTCGCTGCCGTGCGCCGCGGCAGCATTGTCGACCAAATCGTGCGCGTCATCGGGCTTGTCGGATATTCGGTGCCGATCTTCTGGCTGGCGCTGATCTCGCTCGTCGTCTTTTATGCGCAGCTGCGCTGGGTAGCGTTCCCTGGTCGCATCGACATCGTCTACGAATACAGCTTCACCCCGGTTACCGGCTTCTACCTTCTCGACAGCGCCTGGCAGGGCCAATGGGATGTCTTCTACGACGTCTTCCGTCACATCATCCTGCCGGCCTCGCTGCTCGGTTATTTCTCGCTCGCCTATATCAGCCGTATGACCCGCAGCTTCATGCTGAACGAGCTGTCGCAGGAATATGTGGTGGCGGCCCGCGCGAAGGGGCTTTCGGAAACGCGGGTGATCTGGGGCCATGCGCTGAGGAATGCGGCGGTGCCACTCGTGACCGTCATCGCGCTTTCCTATGCAGGCCTGCTTGAGGGCTCGGTGCTGACGGAGACGGTCTTTTCCTGGCCCGGGATCGGCTTCTACATCACCAACTCGCTGCAGAGCGCAGATATGAACGCCGTGCTTGGCGGCACGATCGTCATCGGCACGGTTTTTGTCGGCATCAATCTCATTTCCGATCTTCTCTATCGGATACTCGACCCGAGGACGCGAAACCGATGACGGTTCCGACCACGCCTTCCACGCCGATCAGCCGCCGCGAGTGGCTTCTGTCCGATCGACCGCAGTCGCGCACGCAGGCCCGGCTCGGCCGCGCCTATGTTACCTGGCGGCAGTTCACCGCCAACCGGCTCGCCGTCGTCGGTCTGCTCATCATCTTGGCGCTGCTGCTTGTCGCTGCTTTTGCCGATGTCATCGCCACGCATAATCCGGTCATGGGGGACTTGAAAAATGCCCGCCTGCTGCCGCCCGGCAGCGCCGGTTATCTGCTCGGTACCGACGACCAGGGTCGCGATATCTTTTCGCGCCTCGTCTACGGCTCCAGGCTGACGCTGCTCGTCGTCGTGCTGGTCGCCATCATTTCCGCGCCGATCGGACTCATCGTCGGTACGGTATCGGGTTATGCGGGCGGATGGGTGGATGCGACGCTGATGCGCATCACCGATATCTTCCTTGCCTTTCCGAAGCTCGTGCTGGCGCTCGCCTTCGTCGCGGCCCTCGGGCCTGGCATCCAGAACGCCATCATCGCGATCGCCATCACCTCCTGGCCCCCTTATGCGCGTATCGCCCGCGCCGAGACCCTGACCGTGCGGCGGTCCGACTATATTTCGGCGGTCAAGCTGATGGGCGCCTCGCCCCTGCGCATCATTGTGCGGCACATCATGCCGCTCTGCATCTCCTCGCTGATCGTGCGCGTTACGCTCGACATGGCCGGCATCATCCTGACGGCGGCCGGCCTTGGTTTCCTCGGCCTTGGCGCTCAGCCGCCGCTGCCGGAATGGGGCGCGATGATTGCTTCCGGCCGCCGCTTCATCCTCGACCAATGGTGGGTCGCGGCCATGCCCGGCATCGCCATCCTCGTCGTCAGCCTCGGCTTCAATCTCCTGGGTGACGGCCTGCGCGATGCGCTCGATCCGAAGGAGGCCGGGCAATGAGTTCGCTTCTAACCGTGAAAAACCTGCGCGTCAGCTACCCGACCCGGACTGGCGTCATCGAAGCCGTGCGTGGTGTCTCCTTCACACTCGGCAAGGAGCGGCTGGGCATCGTCGGCGAATCCGGCTCCGGCAAGTCGCAGACTGGCCGCGCCATCATGGGCCTGACGCCGAAGCACGGTGTCGTCACGGCCGACACACTGGATTTCAGCGGCATGGATCTGCTGAAGGCATCGGCGGCCGAACGGCGCAAGCTGCGCGGCAAACGTATCGCGATGATCCTGCAGGATCCGAAATATTCGCTCGATCCGGTCATGACCATCGGCAAGCAGATTTGCGAAACCCTGCGCACGCATGAGAGGATCGGCAGAGGCGAGGCGCGAGACCGTGCGCTCGACATGCTGGAAGCGGTGCAGATCCGCGATCCCCAACGCGTCTTCGATTTGTATCCCCATGAGGTTTCGGGCGGCATGGGTCAGCGCGCAATGATCGCGATGATGCTGATCGCCGGGCCGGAACTCCTGATCGCCGACGAGCCTACCTCGGCCCTCGACGTAACAGTCCAGCTCGATGTCCTGAGGATCATGGACCGGCTGGTGTCCGAGCGTGGCATGGGATTGATTTTCGTCTCTCACGACCTGAGGCTCGTTTCCTCCTTCTGCGACCGCGTCATCGTTATGTATGCTGGCCGCATTGTCGAAGAGATAGCCGCATCCGAGCTTCGCAATGCGAAGCATCCCTATACGCAGGGCTTGTTGAACTGCATGCCGCAGATCGGTGAAGATCGGCATCCGCTGCCGGTCCTTGACCGTAAGCCGGAGTGGGCAGCATGAGTACAGCGCTGTCTGCAGACCATCTCGGTGTCGTCTATGACCATTTCCATGCGTTGAAAGACGTGAGCGTTTCCATCGAGAGCGGCGAATCCTTTGGCCTCGTCGGTGAGTCCGGCTCGGGCAAGTCGACGCTGCTGCGCGCGGTCGCCGGGCTTGCGCCGGTCAGCGAGGGAACGATCCACATCCATGGCGAGGTGCTTAAAGGCTCGAAGCGAAGCAGAAGCTTCTACCGAGGCGTCCAGATGGTCTTTCAGGATCCCTATGGCTCGCTGCATCCCCGCCAGACCGTCGACCGGCTGCTTCTTGAGCCGCTCGCCATCCACGGTATCGGCGACGGCGAGAAGCGCATTGCCAGGGCGCTCGACGAGGTCGGGCTCGGCAACGGTTTTCGCTTCCGCTACCCACATCAGCTTTCCGGAGGCCAGCGGCAGCGCGTGGCGATCGCCCGCGCCCTGATCGTCGAGCCGTCGATCCTGCTGCTCGATGAGCCGACGTCGGCGCTCGACGCCTCCGTCCAAGCCGAAGTCCTCAACCTTCTGGAACAGATCCGCCGTGACAGGAAACTGACCTTCGTCATGGTCAGCCACGATCTCGGGGTCATCACCCACATGTGCGAGAGGCTTGCCGTGATGCGCGGCGGCGCTGTTGTTGAACGGCTGACATCGGCCGAACTTGCCGCCGGGAGCGTTCACGAGGAGTACACGCGAAATTTGATGATCGCGAGCAAGGGTTTCGTGAAGGCTTGAAGTCCAATGTTTTCAAGCCTTTGAAAAACTTCGCACGGCATCGGCGTTAAGGATAATGTTTTCCTAAAACACGACCATTCGACTAGACTATTGACAGCTGCCTTGGTTCTGTCATGATCCCGTTAACGACCGTTAGCTTTCGTGATCGATGGAGGTTGAGGCATGTTCTTTCTCGGTGGGATGACCATGGGTTACCTCGATCCTCCGGTTAAGGCCGAGCGGAGGGATACCTCCTCTGTGACCATCCCGGCGGAAAAGGATCGCCGGTTGATCGAAACGTCCCCCAATGCACCCCAGAGCGATGGCGCCGTCGAGCGCTCCTGGATCTGGGCATGGCGCACGCTGTGCTGAGTTGACGCCTGGGTGGATTTTCTCTTCCGTCTGCTCTGGACGGAATTTTATCTCTACCTACCTTATAGGGAATATAAGAATATAAATGCGAGCCAGCAATTCGGCCGCAATACAAACAGACGGAGGCGACACATGGCAAATCTGGGTATTTCGCATACTCACGTGAACCAGTACGGATCCGTACCGGCGAAGAAGCCGGTCACCACGCGGCACAGAATCCAGACCGCGATCCATGCAACACTTTTCACGGCGGCTTTCCTTTTCGTCGTCGCCATGGTTTGCGGCGTCGTCGGCTGATGCCGGCACGTCCTCGAGCGCCACTCTGATGGTGCTCGTCTGATCGAGCATATGTCCGTCCGGAACAATTAGGATACATCAGCATTCTCCTGACACTTCGGTGTTCATAGGAGAATGGTCATGAAAGGCATCCTGCTGTGGTTGCTCGGTATTCCGATCCCCATCATCATCCTTCTTTACCTGTTCCACGCAGTCTAGCCCATTGCCGAAAGTAGGCGTGGGGCGCGGATCGCGCCGGGAACGCCGCGCAGGCGCATGGATATGTCCATGCGCCTTTTTCATGCCGACGGCGGAAAGCGCGAGATGGTCACTGCCTTGAATTATTTTGATCGTGTCCAAGTTTCCCCAGTGGCTTCGCAGGGGCGTCGGATAGCCATGACCATCCGCAAAGTCATGCCATGGAGCCGGACGATTTATCGCCGAAAAGTGTGCGAACCGTCTGATGATCCTGCTTTTGCCGGCCGTCGAAGATGACTGACCCGTTCATGCGACAGTCATCGCAAGCAGTGCAGACCTAGCCAAAATCGCAGAGTTGTTTGGATCCAGAACCGAACCCATGAACATTTCCAGCCCGTCTCCAAGCCTATCGCGCGAGTCCGACAAGAAGCAGATCGACCAAGGCGACTCGATCCGCTCGACCTATCTGTCCAACGAAGACATCAGGGTGCTGGGCGAAGATGTAGCCCGCAATGCCGTCAGCGCGCTGCCTGCCTTCGCACCTTTCGACTTCTTCGCGCGCAACAGGGAGAACGAGAAGGAAATCCTCCGCGTCTACCGCACGACCGCAACCGATGTCGAAGCCGGAGAGACGATTACGCCAGCGGCGGAATGGCTGCTCGACAACCATTATATCATCGAAGAGGCCATTCACGAGGTCCGCCGCGATTTCCCGCGCCGCTTTTATCGCGAACTGCCGTTGATGAAGGTCGACGGTGTCGGGATTCCACGCACGCTTGTCCTCGCCTGGCTCTATGTCGCCCATACCCACAGCACCGTCTCAGAGGAAAGCCTGACGGCGCTGGTCGAAGGCTTCCAGCAGCATGAGACGCTGAAGATCGGCGAGCTTTGGGCTTTGCCGACGCTGGTACGCTTCGTGCTCGTCGAAAATCTCCGGCGTATTTCGAGCCGCGTCGAGCGTAGCCGCCGCCTGCGCCGCCGTGCCAATGAGGCCGCGGACGAGCTGGTGCGCCTTGCCGATACGGCAAAGGCCGCTGCCTATCTGAAGACGCTCGAGGAGTTTGCCGAGGACAATACGTTTTCGACGCAGTTTCTCTATCGCATGCGTGATGGCTCGCGGACTTCGAGCCTCGCCCTTTCATGGCTCGATGAGCGGCTCGAGAAACTCGGTCGTGACAGCGAAGAAACGCTGATGGCGGAACACAGCCGGCTCTCCTCCGGCAATGTCATGATGGGTAACATCATCCGCAGTCTGCGGGAGATAAACGATGCGGACTGGTCCGTCTGGGTCGAGCAGGTCAGTCATGTCGACAGGCTGCTCTGGGATCATTCGGATTATGGCGATCTCGATTCCGGCTCGCGCAATACCTATCGCAAACAGATCGAGAAGCTTGCCATGCACTCGCCGCTGAGCGAAGTGGAAATCGCCAAGCTTGCCGTGGACATGGTCGCGGAATCGAGGCTTTCCGATGAGCGACCACTGCAGCAGCCAAATGTCGGCGAGTTCATAGCAGGCACTCAACGCCTGAAGCTCGAGGCGCGCGCAAACTATCGTCCAACGCTGGCGCAACGTCTCGCCCGCTCGGTGCGAAAGTTCAACTGGATGGCTATCGCCGTTCCGATCGTGCTCGTCACCATCGCCGCCATGACCGTCATTGGAAGCTTCATGGTCAGTGCCGGCATGGGGCCGATTGAAATCGCCTTGCTGCTGATCCTCTTCTCGCTGCCCGCTTCCGATGGAGCGAGCGGCCTGTTCAATACCGTCCTCTCTTTCTTCGTCACGCCGGCGCGGCTTGTCGGCTATGAATTCAAGCAGGGCATTCCCGAGGACGCACGCACGCTCCTCGTCGTGCCGTGCTTGATTTCCAATCGCGATAGTGTCGACGAGATGGTACGCAATCTCGAGGTCCACTATTTCGCCAATCCGCGCGGTGAGATCTATTTTGCGCTGCTGAGCGACTGGCCGGATAGCGAGGTCGAGGAAACTTCGGCCGATCTCGAAGTGCTGGAATATGCGCGCCGGGAAGTCGCCAATCTCTCGGCCCGCTATGCCCATGACGGCAAGACGCGCTTTTATCTGCTGCACCGCCGCCGCCTCTATAATCCCTCTGAAGGCGTATGGATGGGCTGGGAGCGCAAGCGCGGCAAGCTGCACGAGCTGAACCTGCTATTGCGTGGTGATCGCGATACGACCTATCTGCCGGGCGCCAACACCGTCCCGGCTGATGTCGAATATGTCATGACGCTCGATGCCGATACGCGCCTGATGCGTGACAGCGTCACCAAACTCGTCGGCAAGCTCCACCACCCGATCAATCGCCCTGTCATCGACCCGGAAAGCGGACGCGTTGAAAGCGGCTATGGCATCCTGCAGCCGCGCGTCACGCCGTCACTGACGACAGGCAAGGATGCGTCGGTCTTTCAACGCATCTTTTCGATCAATCGCGGTCTCGATCCCTATGTCTTTACGGTTTCGGATGTCTATCAGGATCTTGTCGGCGAAGGCACGTTCACCGGAAAAGGGCTCTATCACGTCGATGCCTTCGAGGGTTCACTGAAGGGGCGGATCGAAGAGAATTCGGTGCTCAGCCATGATCTTCTCGAAGGTTCGATGGCGCGTTGTGCGCTCGTCACAGATCTCGAACTCGTCGAGGACTTTCCTATACGCTACGAAGTCGAAACCTCGCGCCAGCACCGCTGGGCGCGGGGCGATTGGCAGCTCCTGCCCTACCTTTTCAATCCGAAATACGGCGTCACCGCGCTTGGGCGCTGGAAAATGTTCGACAATCTGCGTCGGTCGCTGACACCGATCGCCTGGTTTCTTGCATCGGTGCTCGGCTGGTATCTGATGGAGCCTTTCGGGGCATTGATCTGGCAGATCCTTTTGATCTTCTGCCTGTTTGTGGCCCCGACCCTGTCGCTCATCAGCGGCATCATGCCGCGCAGCAGTGATACAGTCGCCAGCGCCCATCTTTATACTGTCTGGTCGGATATCGCTGCCGCCAACGCTCAAGTGGCTTTGCGCATCATCTTCATCGCCGACACCGTCTGCATGACGGTGGATGCGATCGGCCGATCACTCTACCGCCTCTTCGTCAGCCGCAAGCTACTCTTGCAATGGCGTACCGCTGCCAGTGTCGGGGCCGGGAAGCAGGGCACCATCCTCTCCTATTACAGAGCGATTTGGCACGCTCCGGTTCTGGCGATTTTGTCGGTCGCCCTCGCCGCCTTGTCCGGCAGTGACTCTTTCCTTGTCGGCATTCCCTTCGCGCTGCTCTGGATCTGTTCGCCGGCTGTCGCCTGGTATGTGAGCCAGTCGGCCGAGACGGAAGACCGGCTCGACGTGCCGGATTCGGTTTCCAGCGAGTTGCGCAAGATCGCGCGACGCACCTGGCGCTACTTCGAGACTTTCACGACGGCGGAGCAGAACTATCTGCCGCCCGACAACGTGCAGGAAACGCCCCACGTCATCGTCGCGACGCGCACTTCGCCCACAAATATCGGCGTTTATCTGCTGTCCGTCATTTCGGGACGCCATTTCGGATGGTTCTCCTTCCAGGAGACGATCGAGCGCCTGGAGCAGACCATCTCCACGGTCGACCGCATGGAGAAGTTCCGTGGCCATCTTTTCAACTGGTATCACACCGATACGCTTGAGGCGCTTGCACCGCGTTATGTCTCTGCAGTCGACAGCGGCAATCTCGCCGGTCACCTGATTGCCATTTCCTCAGCCTGCCGCGATTGGGCGGAAGCACCTTCGGCGCATGTCCAGGGCAATCTCGACGGTGTGGGTGACACCGTCGGCATTCTCGGTGAAGTGCTGGCCGACCTGCCTGATGATCGCAAGACCGTGCGGCCGTTGCGTCGCCGTCTGGAAGAGCGCATAGCCGGCTTCCAGAATGCGCTTGCTGCCGTCAAACGCGAGCATGAATTTGCCTCCATCCGTGTGATCAACCTTACGGTCCTGGCGCGCGACATTCAGAACCTCGCCGGCAACCTGCATCACGAAGTGAAGTCGAAGCAGACGGAAGAAGTCACGGCCTGGGCGGTGTCGCTGGTCAAGGTCTGTGAGGCACATATCGCCGACAGTACCTTCGACCTTTCCAATATCGATGCATTGCGGCCCCGCCTGGTAGCGCTCCGCGACAAGGCTCGCGATCTCGCCTTTTCGATGGATTTCGGCTTTCTGTTTCGTCCGGAGCGTCGCCTTCTGTCGATCGGTTACCGCGTGGAAAGCGGCGAGCTCGACGCGGCATGCTATGATCTTCTGGCTTCGGAATGCCGTCTTACGTCGCTCTTCGGTATCGCCAAGGGCGATCTGCCGACGGAGCATTGGTACAAGCTCGGCCGCCAGGTCGTACCGGTTGGTGCTCGCGGCGCGCTGGTCTCCTGGTCCGGCTCGATGTTCGAATATCTGATGCCGCCACTCGTCATGCAGGAGCGCGGTGGAGGCATCCTCAACCAGACCAATAATCTCGTCGTTGTCGAACAGATGAACCATGCCCGCAAGCTCGGCACACCATGGGGCATCTCGGAAGCGGCCTTTAATGCCCGCGACCGTAACCTCAACTATCAGTACACGAACTTCGGCGTGCCGACGCTTGGCCTGAAGCGCGGTCTCGGCCACAATGCCGTCATCGCACCCTATGCTTCGCTGCTCGCCAGCCAGTACTATCCGGAAGCATCGCTCGAAAACCTGCAAAGGCTTCGCAAGCTTGGCGCTCTCGGCAAGTTCGGCTTTCACGACGCCGTCGACTTCACGCCGACCCGCGTACCCGAGGGCAAGAAGTGTGCGGTCGTCTACAATTACTATGCCCACCACCACGGCATGTCGATCGCGGCTGTCGCCAACGTTGCCTTCAACGGCCACCTGCGTGAGCTCTTCCACTCTGATCCGGTCATCGAAGCGGCTGAACTGCTGCTGCAGGAAAAAGCACCGCGCGACATTCCGGTCATGAGCGGCAAGGATGAATCCAATACGCCTGCCAGCATCCAGGACGATCTGATGCGCCCCGTCATCCGCAAAGTCGACGATCCGGCTTCGCGCGAACGAGAGCTCGTTTTCCTGTCGAACGGTCATTATTCCCTGATGTTGACGGCAACAGGTGCGGGTTACGCCCGTTGGAACGGTCTATCCGTTTCTCGTTGGAAGCCAGATCCGACCGAAGACCGCTGGGGCAATTTCATTTTCCTGCGCGATACGGAGACCAATGAATGGTGGTCGGCGACAGCGGAGCCGAAGAGCGTGGAAGGTGAGGCGGTCAGAGTGGAATTTGCTGACGAGAAGGCCGTGTTCACAAAGGTTCTTGGCGAGCTCCTGAGCGAGGTCGAATGTATCGTTGCCACCGAGCATGATGCGGAGGCCCGCCGCCTGACATTGTTCAACATGGGTGCCGAAGATCGCTTCATCGAAGTAACCTCCTATATGGAGCCGGTCATCACATCCGACGAGACGGACAACGCGCATCCGGCTTTCGCTCGCATGTTCGTCAGAACGGAGATCGATAAGCGCGGTGACGTCATCCGCGCCGAACGCAACAAGCGTGATCCGAACGAGCCGAACATGAGTATCGCGCATCTGATCGTCGACAACGCCGGCGACACGCGTCACACCGAATTCGAAACCGAGCGGCGGGCGTTCATCGGTCGTGGTCGCAGCCTTTCGAATGCCGCTGCCTTTGATCCGGGTGTCCGCCTTTCCGGCATTGACGGTTTCACGCTGGATCCCGTCCTGTCGTTGCGCCGGACAGTGCGCGTGCCGGCCGGCAAGAAGATCAGCGTGATCTTCTGGACGATTGCAGCACCTGATCGTGCCGAGGTGGACAAGGCCGTCGAACGCTACCGCCACCCGGATGCCTTCAATCATGAGCTCATCCAGGCCTGGACGCGCACACAGGTGCAGATGCGCCATGTCGGTGTCAGCTCGCAGCAAGCGGTAGCATTCCAGCATCTCGGCCGTCATCTCGTCTATCCCGACATGCAGCTTCGCGGCGACTACGGCGCCGTCAGTGCGGGCATGCAGTCGCAGTCGGCGCTCTGGCCGCTGGCGATTTCGGGCGATTTCCCGATCTTCACGCTGCGCCTCGATGACGACATGGATCTTGAAATCGCCCGCGAAGCGCTGCTGGCGCAGGAATATCTGCGTTCGCGCGGGGTGGCCGCCGATCTTGTCATCATGAACGAGCGCGCCTCGTCCTATGCGCAGGATATGCAGCACGCTCTCGACGCCATGTGCGAAAACGTGCGGCGCCTCGGACAGGCCGACGGGTTGCGTCAGCATATTTTTGCGGTCCGCAAGGACTTGATGGAAGACAGTACCTATGAGGCGCTGATCGCCGCCTCACGCGTGACGCTACATGCAAAGAACGGCAAAGTGGTCGACCAGATCAACCGTGCCCGCGTCCTGTCTGTGCCCCTTAAGGAAGTGCCGGAGATCGCGGAAAAAGCCGAGCGTGCCCTAACGCCGGTCAAGCGCATACCGCCACTGCCGGCTCCGTCCATCAAGACCGTTGCCATCGAGGAGGAGGGCGATCTCGACTTCTGGAATGGTATCGGCGGCTTTGCCCGCGACAGCAATGAATATGTCGTGCGCCTGCCGGGTGGACAGGCAACGCCGCAGCCTTGGATCAATGTCATCTCGAACGAGCGGTTCGGCTTCCATGTCTCGACGGAAGGTGCCGGTTTCACCTGGAGCGTCAATTCGCGCGATTACCAACTCACTCCCTGGTCGAATGACGCAGTCATCAACCGTCCCGGCGAGGCTCTCTACCTAACGGATCTCGAAAGTGGCGCGGTTATGACGCCATTTGCGGGCCTTTCCCGTCGTAACGATATTCGTTTCGAAGCGCGTCATGGTCTCGGTTATTCCACCTTCTCCACCACGCAGCACGAGATCGCGCTCGAGGTGACGCAGACCGTAGATCGCGAAAAGCCGGTGAAACTGCAGCGCCTGCGCCTGCGCAACGCCGGTTCTGCAAGCCGCAAGCTCAGGCTCTACGCCTATGTCGAATGGATCCTTGGGAATAATCCGCAGAAGACCGCTTCTTTCATCCTGTCGAAACTTGACGAGGAGACAGGGGCGCTGTTTGCGACGAACCCCTACAGCATCGACTATTCGGGTCGCACCGCTTTCTTCGCCGCAAGCGAGACGATTTCGAGTTTCTCGGCAAGCCGTCGCGAGTTCATAGGCAGGAGCGGGAGGATTGAGGCGCCCGTTGCCGTAACGACAGCTACCGCTCTTTCCGGCTCGGTAGGCCTCGACGGCGATCCGGCGGCGATCCTCGCGATCGATATCGAACTCGGCACCGGCGAGGAGCGCAACATCACTTTCTTCCTGGGTGATGCCTCCACCGAAGAGGACGCTCGCACCCTGCTTACCAATATCAGAGAGTCCTCGTTCGATGAGGCGGTGAAGGCAAACCGGGATTTCTGGCAGGAATTCACCGGCAAGCTGCAGATTTCGACGCCGGATCAGGGCATGAACAAGCTCATCAACATCTGGCTGCCCTATCAGAGCCTCGGCTGCCGCATCATGGCCCGCACGGCCTTCTACCAGGCAAGCGGGGCCTTCGGCTTTCGTGACCAACTGCAGGATACGCTGGCATTCGTGCTGCAGGAGCCTGAGCTTGCACGAAGACAGATTATCAATGCGGCCTCCCGACAGTTCCGCGAGGGCGACGTGCAGCACTGGTGGCTGCCGGGGACTGGAGCCGGCGTACGCACCACTATCTCCGATGATGTCGTGTGGCTCGCCTATGCGATTGATCACTATTGCAGCGTCAGTGGCGACAAGAGCGTGCTCGACGAACAACTCGCCTTCCTCGAAGGTCCGGCGCTGCTGGAAGGCCAACATGACTCCTTCTTCAAACCGGAAGTATCCGAGGATACGGCAAGCATCTATGAGCATACGGCTCTGGGGCTCGATCTTGCCATTGCACGCAAGGGGGCGAACGGCCTGCCGCTCTTCCTCGGCGGCGACTGGAACGATGGGATGAACCGTGTCGGCATAGACGGCAAGGGTACGAGTGTCTGGCTCGGCTGGCTGCTTGCCGGCACGCTGCGCTCCTTCATTCCTTATGCCGAGGAGCGGGGCGACAAACCCCGTGTCGAGCGTTGGAACGCGCATCTCGTCGACCTCAAAAAAGCGCTCGAAACCGTTGCCTGGGACGGCGACTATTATCGTCGCGGCACTTTCGACGACGGTACGCCGCTCGGCTCGAAGGAGAGCCTGGAATGCCAGATCGATTCGATTGCACAATCCTGGAGCGTGCTCTCAGGTGAAGGTGATCCAGGGCGGGCTGCCAAGGCGATGGATGCGGTACTCGACCGGCTGGTTGACGAAGATGCCCGGATCATTCGCCTTTTCACACCGCCTTTTGAAAGATCGCTGAAGGATCCAGGCTATATCAAGGCCTATCCGCCCGGCGTTCGCGAAAATGGTGGCCAGTATACGCATGCCGCGACCTGGGTGGTCATGGCGCTGGCGGAATTGAAGCGGGGCGACGATGCCTTGCGCTGTTTCCAGATCCTCAACCCGATCACCCATTCGCTGAATAAGGCGGCCGCCGAACGCTATCGCGTCGAGCCATATGTCGTGGCGGCCGATGTCTATGGACATGCCCCCTATGTCGGGCGCGGCGGCTGGACCTGGTACACCGGCTCGGCCGGATGGCTCTACCGCGCGGCTGTGGAAGGTATCCTCGGTATCCGGCTAAAGGGTGGACAACTTTTTGTGAACCCGTCGCTCCCTTCCAATTGGGACGGGTTTGCGGCAGAGATCGAACGCGACGGAAGCAAATACCGCATTTCGGTCTCAAAAGCGTCCAATGCTGGCGGCTACAGTGTGTCGATAGACGGCAGCGAAGTCGCCAATCCCCAGGAGGGATATCCGGTCGGGCAACAGCAATCTCCAAGCTGATTTTCCGGCGATTCGTGCGGCCAAACGGGGAACCCTTTTGGCCGGCGTAGCGTTTGCAAAACGGATAACAGGAGAGACACCATGGCAGGTATGCCGACCAAAGCCATTGGCGCCCAACGAACTTCCATGTCAGTAGCGGCGTCCAAGCGTGATACGAGGCTCGACGTCATTCGTGGTCTTGCACTCATAACGATCTTCATCAATCACGTTCCGGGGCAAATTTTCGAATATATTACGACCAAGAATTTTGGTTTTTCAGATGCCGCCGAAGCCTTCGTGCTGATCTCGGGCATCGCAGTCGGCCTTGCCTATGGTTCGCGCTTCAAGGCGGGTAAGCGCCTGGAGGTGGCGATCAAGGCGGCAAAGCGTGCCTTCACACTTTATCTTGCCCATATGATCACCACTTTCGTGACGCTCGCGCTCTTCATCTGCGGCGCCTGGCTGTTTCACCGACCGGGCCTGTTGGTCGAGATCAACATTCTGGCGGTGCTCATGAACCTGAAGGAGGGCATTCCAGCGCTGCTCCTGCTCGGCCATCAGATCGGCTACAACAATATCCTGCCGATGTACGGTGCGCTTATGCTGATGGTGCCGCTGATCCTGCTTCTGAACGAGAAAAGCACGTTGCTGGCGCTTGCCGTTTCCGGAACGGTCTGGCTTCTTGCAGGTATCTATCAGATCGCGCCGCAGAACATGCTGTTCGAGGGAGACTGGTTCCTCAATCCCTTCTCCTGGCAGTTCCTTTTCACGATCGGCATCGTCTCGATGATGCATATAAAGCGCGGCGGCACGCTTCCCCACCATCCGCTGCTTTTCGCGTTGTCGCTGGGCTATGTCGTGCTCTCTTTCATCTGGGTGACGGCACGTCTCTGGGATCTCGGCAACTATCTGGCCGCGCTTGGCCTGCCTGCAGTGCTGACCGGTTTCGACAAGACATTTCTGTCGTTGCCACGTCTTCTGCACATACTGGCGCTGGCCTATCTGGTGATCAACATTCCAGCGGTGTCACAGGCTTTCCGTCGCCCGGCCGATCACCCGCTGACAATCCTCGGCCGCCACTCGCTGAACATCTTCGTCGCCGGCACCATCCTTGCAATGGTCGGCCAAGTGCTGCTCTACATCACCAATCGCGACCAGATCATCGGCCCGATCTTTGTGCTTGCCGGCATCGCAGCGCAGTTCGCCTATGCCTATTATCTTGAATACAAGCGCGAACAGGATAAGGCCCGGCCACTCGCCGGCGGCGCCATCCCGGTGCCGGTCCGCGTCAACCGCACCGTGGATACTTACGGCCACAACAAACGGAAATAGGCAAGGCTTCCTGGGGTCTGAGTAAGCCGGCAGTCGAGAGGCTGCCGGTTCGATGCAGACGGCCACGGGCCTGCCGCGAGACGCGTGCAAGGCTACGATAGAAACCGTGACGACGATACCTCGGCGATCACTATGAGATTTTGATTTTTTCGCTGTTCATCAGGAATGGAACGGCTACGAGCCTCGATCCATCTTTGCTCCCAAAGGCAATGCCAATGATAGGGAGCACGACGATGTACTTCGAACTCAAGGACGCCACCGCCGACATTCTCGCGAAGAGCCGTTGGCGCAACGAACTCTGCGACCTTCCGCTTGATCTGATCTCCTCGGAACGTGAAGCTTACGACATTCAAGCGATTGCGCAGGATGCGCTGGGCTTTGAGCGCAAGGGCTATGCGCTTGTCGGTACCAGCGAGGAATCGCGCCGCGTCCTCGGCCTTGAGAGGCCGATCTACTCCGAGATTCCCGCTTCCGCGCTGCTTGCCGCTACCAAGGAATTCCGGCTTCCGACCGGTACAATCGGTATCCAGTGCGAACTGGTTTTCACGATGTTGCGGGCCTATCCGGAGGCCGGAGAACCGATCAATCTCGATACTGCTGCCGACGCCGTGCTCGACTGCCGGCCGGCCATCGGCATCCTCGGGCGGCGGACGCGGCGTGTCTTCGTGGGAGACAACGCCGCGATCGCCGATTTCGGCCTGCATGTCGCGACCATCTGTGGTGATCATACCGGAGCGTTGTCGCCCGCTGACCTTGCTGCCATCGAGATTACGACTTTCCTGTTCAAGCAGACGGTCTTTGCCGGGACAGCAGCTTCAGTCATGGGCAATCCGCTCAATGCGATTGTCTGGCTGGCAGATCGGCTCTCTGCAAACGGCAGGCAGCTTCAAGCCAACGATATTGTCGCCACGGGATCGTGCACCGCCATTCTCCAGGTCTGGCCCGGCCAGCATCTGGCCGCCGATTTCGGGCCACTTGGACAGGTCGAATGCATCTTCGGGTGACACTCACTTCAATCTGAAAGGACAGATCATGAGGCCGCAGCGAAAGCCGTTCGTTGTCGAGATCAAGAAGACGAAACAGTTTGTCCGCAAGCCCGCTTCGACTGAGACTGGACGGGTAGATGTCGTGCTGCACGCGGGAACCAAGACGACCGCGAGCACGATCATCCGGAGCGGGGGCCGCACCTGATGGTCAGCCGTAATGTCCCACACGAATATTTCCTGATAGACGCGGCCAAGACTGACGGGCCTGTGGTCGGCCATCTTCGCGGCAAACCGATTTCCGCTCTGGTTATAGACAGGAACGGCAGCCGCTACCGCTTCGTTGGCGTCGCTGCGAGAGACGGCCGCGGCAGACTGGATGTCCTGTCTCTCAAGCAGGGTGAATGGATCGTCGCGCCCGATCTTGTCTATGAAGAGGCAGCTTAGGTCAGCTCGGTACTGCGATCGACGTCGCAAATGACGAGTGGGCCTGACGTCAGTGTTTCACGTGGAATTCCAACCAACAAAAAAGCCGGAAGAGCGATGCCCTTCCGGCTTTTTGTCATTCGCTTGCGAGCCGATCAGGCTGCTTCCGTCGCATGAGCCTTGCGGACTTCGTCGTCCGTCAGGATGCCACTGGCGCGGAGCAGAGCAGCGAAGCGGCCGTTCGAATGGCTGAGCTCATCGAAGCTGCCGTGCTCGACGATGCGGCCATTGTCGAGGAACAGCACCATATCCGCCTCGCGGACCGTCGAGAGACGGTGAGCGATGATGAAGGTGGTGCGGTTCTGGCGCAGGTTGTCGATTGCCGCCTTGACGCGCGCTTCCGTCTCGACGTCGAGGGCGGAAGTCGCCTCGTCCAGCACCAGGATCGGCGCATCCTTGAGGATGGCGCGGGCAATCGCAATACGCTGGCGCTCACCACCGGAGAGCTTGTTGCCGCGCTCGCCCACATGGGTTTCGTACTGCTCGTCGCGGTTCTCGATGAAGTCGGCAGCGGCAGCGGCTTCTGCGGCACGGCGCATATCCTCTTCCGACGCGTTCTCGCGGCCGAGGCGGATGTTGTCGCTGATCGAGCGGTTCAGCAGGCCTGCGTCCTGGAAGACGGTAGCGATATAGCGGCGCAGCGACTTGCGCGTGACCTTGCTGATATCATGGCCGTCGACGAGGATCTGGCCGCCCTGCGGGTCGTAAACGCGCTGGAGCAGGTTGACGAGCGTCGTCTTGCCGGCGCCGGTCGGGCCGACGATCGCAACCGTCTGGCCGGCCTTCACCTTGAAGGAGACGTTGTGCAGGCCCTGCGAGCTGTTGGCGAAGCCAAAGGAAACGTCGTTGAATTCGACATCGCCCTTGACGTCCTTGATCTCGCCGTTGCCGGCCGGTTCCTCGCGTTCACGAACGGAATCTTCCAGATTGTAGAAGTCTTCCAGCTTCGAACGGGCTTCGAAGATCTGCGTGGCGAACTGACGCATCAGGTCCAGGCGGGCGATCAGCAGGTTGGCAAAGCCGATGAAGGCAATGACGTCGCCGACACGCAGTTCGCCGTTCTGAACCAGCACTGTGCCAATGACGAGCACGATCATCATGGCGATCGTGGAGGCCATGCGGTTCAGCGCGCTCGCAAGCGCCCACCAGTCGAGCACCGGATACTGCGCCTGCAGCAGGCGGTCGGCAAAGGACTTCAATGCACGCGTTTCAGCATCGATGCGGTTATAGCTATGCAGCACCGATACGTTACTGATGGAATCGCTGACGTGGCCGAAGACGGTATGATAGTGGTTTTCGACCGAAGCCTGGCCGTCCTTGGTGCGGCTCATGACCACGCGGCCGATGATCCAATAGGCGATACCGAGTACGATCAGGACTGCGGAGAGACGCAGATCCATCGACATTGCAGTCGGGATAAGCAGGCCAAGCGCAATGACCGTCGAAAGATGGTTGCGCATGAATTCCAGCCACAGGCCGAACAGGGTTTCACAAGCGCGCAGCAGCGTATGCAGCGCGTTGGATGTGCCCCGCTGGTGGTGCCAGGAAAGCGGCATGGAGATGATGCGACCGAAAGCCTCCGTCAGAAGCGTTGCGCGGCGGCCATGGGCCAGCCTGTCGGCTTCGCGCGCCACGAGAACGAAAGCTATGGTGTTGAAGACGGCAAATGCCGCCCACATCATCAGGATCGGCTTGACTTCACCCTTGCCGGAAATCGCGTCGATGATACGACCGAACAGGATCGGCTCGGCGATGGTGATGGCCGCCAATACGATATTCGCGATAACGACGAGGGATACGCGGAGCTTGTAGGCGCCAAGATAGCGCAGAGCCCTTGCATAGACCTTGAATAACGACACGTCGGGACCTCTTTTGCATCTGCGAAAAACGGGATGGTGCGATGCTACAGAAATCTATCTGAACCGACGATTAACAGGATATTCAGGTTTGGGGTCCGGCTTCGAAATTCGCCTTCTGGCGCAGTCGCCAGTGCGATAACTGGCCATAGTTTCGAAATTGTTGCTTAGGCTTAGATCGTAACAATTTGCGCTTGCATTACCTGGAGCGTCTAGCGCACCATCCAGTTTGTGAACTGTAATTTTTTGTAAAGACCGTTCTGTGGCGGGTTATCAAGGCCTGCTCCGGCGGCCTCATTGGTCCGGGCAAGGGGCATTTTGTGCAAATTCATTCTTTAATTCAATTGCTTGTCACGCTAGAGGAACATTCGGACAGCGAACGTGCTGTCGACGAACTCGACAAGGTGATCCGCGCGAGCGGATTCGATTTCTATGGGCTGCTTCGCCATCCCAAGCAGGGAGACAACCCATGGAGTGTGACTATGGCCAGTCGATGGCCGGACAGGTGGTCACACGTTTATGCAGCAAAAAAATATGTGCTCGTCGATCCGACCGTACGGTATCTTGCTCGTGCGCAACGGCCCTTCCGCTGGCGCGACAGCATGGCCGCCTTTCGCGATGATCCGCATCAGCGCCGCATGGAGCAGATGATGGTCGATGCCTTCGGCCATGGTCTGGAAGACGGCTATGTCTTCCCGATCTACGGACGAAACGGCATCCTCGGCAGCCTCAGCCTCGCTGGCAAGCCCGTGGAGTTCTCACCAGCGGAAATCTCCCTTTTCGAGGCGATTGCGCGCAAGGCCTTCTGGCGGCTGCTCGATCTGCAGGGAGAGGCTGCAGCACTGGAAACGGTGCCGATAACCGATACGCAGCTGACCCGGCGCGAAATGGAAATCCTGCATTATCTCGCCGAAGGCATGACCTCGATGGAAATCAGCAAACATCTGAAGATCTCCAACCATACGGTCGACTGGTATATGAACGGCCTGCAGGATAAGCTCAGGGCGAAGAACCGGCAGCAGGCCGTGGCACTTGCTTTCCGGTATGGTCTGATTACCTGAGATCTGGAGAAATTCTATTTCTTCGAGATGAGGGAAATTGAACTTTCTGTAACAGCACGTTAAGAATTCTCTTCGCGGGTGCAGCATTGCCCGTTTTTTCGTGCTTTGAGGAGAGTACATTGCCCATATCGAAGATCCTTGTCGCCAACCGTTCCGAAATCGCCATCCGCGTCTTCCGCGCGGCCAATGAGCTCGGAATAAAAACGGTCGCGATATGGGCTGAGGAAGACAAGCTAGCGCTGCACCGCTTCAAGGCCGACGAGAGCTATCAAGTCGGCCGCGGCCCGCATCTTTCCCGCGATCTCGGACCGATCGAAAGCTACCTGTCGATCGACGAAGTGATCCGTGTTGCCAAGCTTTCCGGCGCCGATGCCATTCATCCCGGCTACGGCCTGCTTTCGGAAAGCCCCGAATTCGTCGATGCCTGCAACGCTGCGGGCATTACCTTCATCGGCCCGAGGGCCGATACGATGCGTCAGCTCGGAAACAAGGTGGCGGCACGCAACCTTGCCATTTCCGTCGGCGTTCCCGTTGTTCCGGCGACCGAGCCGCTGCCGGACGACATGGCGGAAGTTGCCAAGATGGCCGGTGTGATCGGCTATCCCGTGATGCTGAAGGCATCCTGGGGCGGCGGTGGTCGTGGCATGCGCGTCATCCGCTCCGAAGCCGATCTGGCCCGCGAGGTAACGGAAGCCAAGCGCGAGGCGATGGCCGCATTCGGCAAGGATGAGGTCTATCTCGAAAAGCTCGTCGAGCGCGCCCGTCACGTTGAGAGCCAGATCCTCGGCGACACACATAACAATGTCGTGCATCTCTTCGAGCGCGACTGCTCCATCCAGCGCCGCAACCAGAAAGTCGTCGAACGCGCCCCTGCCCCATATCTTTCGGAAGCGCAGCGCCAGGAGCTTGCTGCTTATTCATTGAAGATCGCGCAGGCGACCAACTACGTCGGCGCCGGCACCGTCGAATACCTGATGGATGCCGATACCGGCAAATTCTACTTCATCGAGGTCAATCCGCGCATCCAGGTCGAGCACACAGTCACCGAAGTCGTCACCGGCATCGATATCGTCAAGGCGCAGATTCATATCCTCGACGGCTTTGCGATCGGGACTGAGGAATCCGGCGTGCCGAAGCAGGCGGATATCCGGCTCAACGGCCACGCGCTGCAGTGCCGTATCACGACGGAAGACCCGGAGCACAATTTCATCCCGGATTACGGCCGCATCACCGCCTATCGCTCGGCATCGGGCTTCGGTATCCGTCTTGATGGCGGCACCTCCTATACGGGCGCGATCATCACGCGTTACTACGATCCGCTGCTGGTGAAGGTGACGGCCTGGGCGCCGAATCCGCTGGAAGCCATTTCGCGCATGGACCGCGCACTGCGTGAATTCCGTATCCGTGGCGTTGCTACCAACCTGACCTTCCTCGAAGCGATCATTACGCATCCGAAGTTCAGGGATAACAGCTATACGACCCGCTTCATCGACTCGACGCCCGAACTTTTCCAGCAGGTCAAGCGTCAGGACCGCGCCACCAAGCTTCTCACCTATCTCGCCGATGTCACCGTCAACGGCCACCCGGAAGCAAAGGACCGCCCGCGCCCGTCGGAGGACGCTGCCAATCCGATCGTGCCCTATATTGATGGCGGCAAGATCCCCGATGGCACAAAACAGCTTCTCGACCAGCTCGGCCCGAAGAAATTCGGCGAGTGGATGCGCGAGCAAAAGCAGGTGCTGCTAACGGATACGACAATGCGCGACGGCCACCAGTCGCTGCTCGCCACCCGCATGCGCACCTATGACATTGCCAAGATTGCCGGCACCTATGCGCATGCGCTGCCGAACTTGCTGTCACTGGAATGCTGGGGTGGCGCCACCTTCGACGTCTCGATGCGTTTCCTGACCGAGGATCCGTGGGAGCGCCTGGGGCTGATCCGCGAGGCGGCACCGAACCTGCTTCTGCAGATGTTGCTGCGCGGCGCAAACGGCGTCGGCTACAAGAACTATCCCGACAATGTCGTCAAATATTTCGTCCGTCAGGCCGCCAAGGGCGGCATCGATCTCTTCCGTGTCTTCGACTGCCTGAACTGGGTGGAGAACATGCGCGTGTCGATGGATGCGGTGGCCGAGGAGAACAAGCTCTGTGAGGCAGCGATCTGCTATACGGGCGATATCCTCAATTCGGCCCGCCCGAAATATGACCTGAAATATTATACGGACCTTGCCGTCGAGCTCGAAAGGGCCGGTGCACATATCATCGCACTGAAGGACATGGCAGGTCTCCTCAAGCCGGCCGCAGCCAAGGTGCTGTTCAAGGCGCTGCGCGAAGCGACCAGCCTGCCGATCCATTTCCACACGCATGATACGTCGGGCATTGCCGCGGCCACTGTTCTTGCTGCAGTGGATGCCGGCGTCGATGCTGTCGATGCGGCAATGGATGCGCTGTCAGGCAATACCTCGCAGCCATGCCTCGGCTCTATCGTCGAAGCGCTGCGCGGTTCCGAGCGGGATCCGGGCCTCGATCCGGAATGGATCCGTCGCATCTCCTTCTACTGGGAAGCAGTTCGCAATCAGTATGCAGCCTTCGAGAGCGATCTGAAGGGCCCAGCATCGGAAGTCTACCTGCACGAAATGCCGGGCGGTCAGTTCACCAACCTCAAGGAACAGGCTCGTTCGCTGGGGCTCGAAACCCGCTGGCACCAGGTCGCCCAGGCTTATGCCGACGCCAACCAGATGTTCGGCGATATCGTCAAGGTGACGCCATCCTCCAAGGTCGTTGGCGACATGGCGCTGATGATGGTGAGCCAGGACCTGACGGTCGCCGATGTGGTCAGCGCCGAGAAGGAGGTTTCCTTCCCGGAATCGGTCGTCTCCATGCTGAAGGGCGATCTCGGCCAGCCGCCGTCGGGATGGCCGGAAGCGCTGCAGAAGAAGGCTCTGAAGGGTGAACAGCCCTATACGGTGCGCCCCGGATCGCTGCTTGATGATGCCGATCTCGATGTGGAGCGCAAGACTATCGAGACCAAGCTGGAACGCGAAGTCAGCGACTTCGAGTTCGCCTCCTATCTCATGTATCCGAAGGTGTTCACCGATTTCGCGCTGGCTTCGGACACTTATGGCCCCGTGTCGGTTCTGCCGACGCCTGCCTACTTCTACGGTCTCGCCGATGGCGAAGAGTTGTTTGCCGATATCGAGAAGGGCAAGACGCTCGTCATCGTCAATCAGGCAATGAGCGGCACCGACAGCCAGGGCATGGTCACCGTCTTCTTCGAGCTCAATGGCCAGCCGCGCCGCATCAAGGTGCCGGATCGGGCCCATGGCGCTTCGGGCGCTGCTGCCCGCCGCAAGGCGGAGCCGGGCAATGCTACCCATGTGGGTGCGCCGATGCCAGGCGTCATATCACGCGCCTTCGTTGTACCGGGCCAGGTCGTCAGTGCCGGTGACGTACTCGTCTCCATCGAGGCGATGAAGATGGAAACGGCACTGCATGCGGAGAAGGACGGGACCGTTTCGGAAGTCCTCGTCAAGGCCGGCGACCAGATCGATGCCAAGGATCTGCTCGTCGTCTACGCGGGATGAGCTCGGAACGGGCGGCCGTTTCCGCGATCACCCGAATGTGTGCGATCGGCCGATCAAAAAGCTGATTTTTCGATAAGTTAGCAGCCTTCTCGCCTTGTCGGGCGGGGAGGCTTTCTCATAGAGTTCGGCTCCCCTCACCGCCCCCAAGACCAATCAGGGATCATTTCATGAGCAAGTTGAAGATTGCCGTCATCGTCGGCAGCACGCGTATTGGCCGTTTTGCCGAGCATCCGGCCAAGTGGATCGCCGAGCTCGTCGGCCAGCGTTCCGATCTCGAAGTCGAAGTTCTCGATCTTCTCGACTACCCCATGCATTTCTTCGGCGAAGAGCGCGCCACTACGGCGGAAAGCGAAACCGCCGAGCGCTGGAAGAAGAAGCTGCGCGAATTCGACGGCTTCATCTTCACGGTCGCCGAATATAACCATGCTCCGACGGCCGTTCTGAAGAACGCGATCGATCTCGGCGAATTCATCCAGAAGCCGGTCGGCTTCGTCGGTTACGGCGGCGTCGGCGGCGCACGCGCCGTCGAGCAGCTTCGCCTGGTCTTCGTCGAAATGAGTGCAGCTTCCGTCAGGACGGGGGTTCACATCGCGTTCAGCGAATATCTTGCCGTTCTGAAGGAAGGCAAGAGCCTCGGCGATTACGCGCATCTGAACGAAGCCGCCAAGAACCTGCTCGATCAGATGACCTGGTGGGGCAACGCGCTGAAGGCAGCGCGTGCCGTCGTTACGTCCGCCTGATCGGAATTCCGTATGCCGGGATGCTCACATCCCGGCATTGGCTCAGATATCGTAGGTATGAGCGGCGTTGATGGTGGAGATGAAGCGCTTGGTGCGTTCCTTCTCCGGTGTATTGAAGATCGCCCTGGCGCTGCCGGTTTCGACCACGCTACCGGCCTCGAGAAAAACCACGTCATTGGCGATCTTGGAGGCGAGGCGAAGATCATGGGTCGCCATGACCATGGTCGTGCCCTCGCGGGCAAGCTGGCCCAGCACGTCTACCACTTCGGCCGAAAGTTCCGGATCGAGCGCGGATGTCGGCTCGTCACAGAGCAGGACACGCGGTGACGGCGCAAGCGCGCGGGCGATCGCCACGCGCTGCTGCTGGCCGCCGGAGAGTGTCGAGGGCCAAGCGTCGGTCTTGTGCGCCATGCCGACCTTGGTCATCAACTCCATGGCGCGTTCGCGCGCCCTTTCCTTTGGCCATTTCAGGACCGTGACCAGACCTTCCATGACGTTTTCGATCGCCGTCTGGTGCGGAAACAGCTGAAAGTTCTGGAACACCATGCCGGTCTGGCGACGGATCTTCTGGATCGCCTGCCAGCCGACACGCTTTCCGGGCGTGAAAGAGAGCGTTTCTTCGCCGAGGCGAATGGTGCCAACGGTGGGGATCTCCAGGAGATTGATGCAGCGGAGCAGGGTGCTCTTGCCGCCACCGGAGGGGCCGACGAGGGCGGTGACGCTGCCTTCGGGGATGCGGATACTGATATCCTTCAGGATGACCGCGTCGCCGAAGCGCTTTTCGATATTGGAAAGCTCGATCATGCATTTGCCTCCAGCATCCCACCATAACGCGCGAAGCGGCGCTCCAGCCGCTGCTGCAGCGCCGAGAGTACGGAGCTCAAGGCGAGATAGATCAGCGCCGCTTCAATATAGAGGATCAGCGGTTCGTAGGTGGTCGCGACGATGCGCTGGGCGGCCTGGAAAAGCTCCGGCACGGTAATGGCGGCAGCGAGCGAGGTGTCCTTCACCAGCGAGATGAAGGTATTCGAGAGCGGCGGCACTGCGACACGGGCGGCCTGCGGCAGGATGGTGCGGCTCATGGCCTGGCGCCAGCTCATGCCGATCGAATAGGCTGCTTCCCATTGACCCTTCGGCACGGAAGATATGACAGCACGGATGATTTCGGAGCTGTAGGCGCCGATATTCAGTGTGAAGCCGATGAGTGCTGCCGGAAAGGCGTCAAGCAGGATGCCGATGCTCGGCAGGCCGTAAAAGATCACGAAGAGCTGGACGAGCAGCGGCGTGCCGCGGATGACCCAGACATAGAAGCGGGCAATGGCTGCAACGGGTCCAGGGCCGAACAGGCGGGCAATCGCAGTGATCAGGCCCAGGATCAGCCCAAAGGCGAAGGAAAGCAGAGTGAGGGGAATGGTGAAGATCAGCCCGGCCCAAAGGAGCGAGGGAAGCGATTCCGCCATCAGTTGGAGCCAGTGCGGCAAGGGCGTATCCTCAAGAAAAGATGCGTCCGGCGAGGGTTCGCCGGACGCTTTTCATGCAGCTATAAAGGATATGGCGGCGGCGGGAAACCGCCTGTGTCGCGACTTACTTGGAAACGTCCTGACCGAAGTACTTGTCAGCGATCTTCTTGTAGGTGCCGTCGGCCTTGATGTCGGCGAGCGCCTTGTTGATCGCTTCGACCAATTCCGGTTCGCCCTTGCGGATGATGATGCCGGAGTAATCGGCATTTTCCTGCTGAGCGACGATCTTTACGGGAGCGTCCGGCTTGTGCTTCTTGAAGTCGAGGAAGGAGAGGCTGTCGTTGATCGTTGCGTCGGCGCGCTTTGTCAGCACGAGCTGGATCGACTGGTCGAAACCGTCGGTGCCCACAAGTTCTGCGCCGGCTTCGGTCGCCAGCTTGCCGAAGTTGCTGGTCAGCGACTGGGCGGACTTCTTTCCCTTGAGATCGGCGAAGGACTTGATGCTGTCGTCGCCGTCGCGGACGATCAGAACGGCCTTGGAGGCGATGTAAGGCTCGGAGAAGTCGTATTTCTGCTTGCGCGCATCGGTGATGCCGACCTGGTTGATAACCGTGTCGTAGCGGTTGGCGTCGAGGCCGGCGATCAGTCCGTCCCACTTGCCCTCGACGAACTGGGCTTTAACGCCGAGCTTGGCAGCGACCGCTTCGCCGATCTCGACGTCGAAGCCGACCAGCTTGCCGCTTTCGTCGTGATAGGTGAACGGGGCGTAGGTGCCTTCCGTCCCGATCTTGAAGACACCGGCAGACTTGATGGCGCTAAGGTTTTCACCGGCATGGGCGGGAATAAGGGCTGCGGCCTGAATAAGGGCTGCGGCGGCGACGGTTTTCAACCAGTTCATTGTTCTTTCCATCCTTGGGAAAAGCTGTTCGGATGGCGATACATCGCAGAAAATTGCGGCGACGGAAGCGTAGAAAACTGCAAATAAAAGCGGCAACTGCGAATATTTTTCTCAAGCAGTCGTTCTAGTCCCGAATTCCGCAGAAACCGGTCTCAGGCCGCGACGCGGCGGCGCAGTTTTTCGCTGACGATAATGATGAAACCCGCGCCAAGGATCATGATCGCTCCGACGATAACGTTGTGCGGCGGAATGTCGGCCCAGATCAGATAGCCAAGGATGAAGGCCCAGACGAGCGATGTATATTCGAATGGTGCAAGCACCGAGACCGGTGCCTGACGCATGCCTTCAAAGAGGGCGAATTGGGCACAGCCGGCCACGACACCGGTGCCGACGAGCAAGCCGAGTTGCGTCAAGGTTGGTGTCTGCCAGGTGTAGACGACAGCGGTGCCTGTCATAATGAGAAAGAAAACATTGGAGACCACAAGCTGGATGATTGTCTTTTCATGCAGCGAGGTCTTGCGCAGCAGCACCATGGCGGAGGCCCAGAGTACGGCTGCCTGCAGCGCCAGATAGACGGACCAGGAGATCGTGAGGCCGGCGGGATTGCACGCAATGAGAACGCCCACGAAGCCGATGCCAACGGCGAGCCAACGCGCGGGTGTCACCTCTTCTCTCAGGATGAACCAGGCAAGTACGGTGCCGACGACGGGAGCGGCGTAATAAAGTGTGGTGACTTCAGCGAGCTGCAGATGGCTTGCGGCGGTATAATAGGAAAGCCACGCGCAAAGCAGCAGAATGCTTCGGGCAATCATCGGCTTGATGATCGGTGAGGTAATTGTCTTATGGACAAGCTGGCCGCGGCCATAGGCGAGGCAGCCGACGAGAATGGTTAGGCTGCGGAAAAACAGGATCTGCCAGACGGGAATGCTCGCCGTCAAAACCTTGACGATCGCATCATGGAAAGTGAACGCCATGTAGGCTGATGTCGTGAGCAGAATGCCCAGGCTGATGGAGTTTTTCACGGAGATGTACCAGAGGCGGGTAACGCCGGCGGGAATCGAGGATGCCCGATCGATAGTCCCGCGCTCGGAGGCGGTCAATATGCGAGATTTCGCCTGCCGGCGGCACTTTGTTTCAGAGCGTCAGAAAATGTGTGGCTGTGCATGTTGCATGCACGATTATCAGTGTTTATGCATGATTTCCGATTCTGAGATATTGATCCGGTATGAACATGCAAGATTTCCTGTTGCGGGAACGCCAGACTGTGATTTCCGAGCGGCTCAAGACGCATGGTCGGGTGCTGGCCGCGGAACTGGCGCTCGAATTCGGCGTCTCGGAAGATACGGTGCGGCGCGACCTGCGTGAGATGGCTGCAGCAGGGCTCTGCGAGAGGGTATATGGCGGAGCCTTGCCGATTTCGCCGGCGCACGGAAGCCTGACCCAGCGCATGAGCTTTGCCACTGAGCGAAAGCAGGCACTGGCGCGTGCTGCTGCGGAGGAAATCGTCGCAGGGACGACGGTGTTCTTTGATGCGGGCAGCACCAATCTGGCGATTGCCAACGCTTTGCCGACTGATCTTGCGCTGACGGCGGCAACCAATGCGCCGGCGATTGCTGCCGCGTTGATCGAGAAGCCCGGTGTCAATGTCATCCTGATCGGTGGTCTGGTGGACCGCCAAACCGGCGGTTCGCTTGGCGCCAAGGCATTGCGAGACATGGAGCAGCTGGCCCCCGATCTCTGCATCCTGGGCGCCTGCGGCGTCGATATCGAGGCGGGATTGACGACATTCGGCTTCGAGGATGCGGAGTTCAAGAGATTCGCCACCTCCAGAAGCAAGCGGGTCATGGTCGCTGCGACATCGGAAAAATTCGGCACGGCTGCACCACACAGCGTCCTGCCGGTCGCTCATTGCGAATGCCTCATCGTAGAGCACGATGCGGATGCCACCATGCTTCGGGAATACCGTGCACGCGGGTGCCGGACGATCATTGCGGACAAGACTGCCTGAGGCCGTTCCGCCTGTTATGGGGATCGGGCACGCATGCCCGATCAAGAGGAAAGACAAGGAAATGGATAGTAGCGTGGGTGCAGTGCCGAGGGCACGGAGCGGTTTCATAACCAAGAGCAGAGCAGCGGTCTCGCTGCTCTTTCTCATGAATGGTTTCGTCGTCGGCTGCTGGGCGCCAAAGATTCCCGACTTTGCCGAGCGGCTGGGACTGACCAAGTTCGAGCTCGGGCTGATGATCCTCGTCTTTGGTTTAGGCTCGCTGGTCATGATGCCGATCGCCGGTGCGCAGATCGCCAAACATGGTTCGCGCGTTGTCGTGCGGGTGCTGGCTCTCTGCGTGCTGCCGCTGCTTCTGGCGCTGACGCTTGCACCGAACGTCATAACCGGGGCGATCTCGCTCTTCCTTTTCGGCGGTTTCATCGGGGCAATGGACGTGGCGATGAATGCCAATGCTGTGGCGGTGGAAAAATCCATGCGACGCGCCATCATGTCGTCCTGCCACGCTTTCTGGAGCCTCGGCGGCTTGATCGGCTCCGGCCTCGGCGGCCTGGTGATTTCCAGACTCGGTATTCTTGGTCACGCGGAACTGGCAACCGTGCTTGCCGCGATCTTCGTTGCTATCGCCTGGCCGATGATCCTGGCCGACCCGCCGCATCCCGAAGACAAGAAGGAAAAGACGCGGTTGCCGATGGTGCCGCTCCCCTGGCTGCTCGGCCTGATGGCCTTGTTCTGCATGGTGCCGGAGGGCGCGGTGCTCGACTGGGGTGCGCTTTATCTCCGGCAGGAAATGGACGCATCGGTCGCGCTGTCCGGCCTCGGTTTTGCGGCCTTCTCGGCGACCATGGCGATCATGCGCTTTGCCGGCGACCTGGTCCGCGATCGTCTCGGTGGTGTGAAGACGCTGCGTATCTGCACGCTGTTCGCGATTGCCGGCATGCTGCTTGCAAGCCTTGCGCCTGACGCCGAGATCGCCATCCTCGGCTTCGCACTCTGCGGTATCGGTATTTCCAACATGGTGCCGATCGCCTTTTCGGCAGCGGGCAACATCCCCGGCTTGAAGCCTGGCATCGGTATCTCCGTCGTCACGACCATGGGCTATTCCGGCATGCTGGTGGCGCCCTCGGTAATCGGCTTCGTCGCCGAGCATGTGGGTTTTGCTGCCGTCTTTATGGCGCTGCCGGTGCTGCTGCTCGTGGTTCTCGCATTCTCCAAACTTGCGCATTATGCCGACGGTGTCTCGGGTGGCGGCCACTGAGCCGCCTCCAAACAAAAGTGATATACGGGGCGGTTGACAAGCTCGCGGGCTTGATCCACCTGAAAGGCTCTGTTTTCCGGGTGTAGAGCTCTTCATGTCTGCTTTCGATTTCGATCCGAAACCGCGCCGCGCCTCCGTTGCTGTCGAGGTCGGCGGCGTCATTGTCGGCGGTGGCGCGCCGGTGGTTGTGCAATCCATGACGAACACCGATACGGCTGATGTGGATTCCACCGTCGCCCAGGTGGCCGCACTTCATCGTGCAGGTTCGGAGCTCGTCCGCATCACCGTCGATCGCGACGAAAGTGCTGCCGCTGTGCCGAAGATCCGCGAGCGCCTCTTGCGCCTCGGCATGGATGTGCCGCTGATTGGCGACTTCCACTATATCGGCCATAAGCTGCTTGCCGATCATCCGGCCTGTGCCGAAGCGCTGGCGAAGTACCGCATCAATCCTGGCAATGTCGGCTTCAAGGACAAGAAGGACAAGCAGTTCGCCGAAATCATCGAGATGGCGATCCGCTATAACAAACCGGTGCGCATCGGCGTCAATTGGGGTTCGCTGGACCAGGACCTGCTGACGCAGCTGATGGACAAGAACCAGGCCGAGGGTTCGCCGCTTTCTGCCCGGCAGGTGACGCACGAGGCGATCGTGCAATCGGCGCTGCTGTCGGCACAGCTTGCCGAAGAGATCGGCCTGCCGCGCAATCGTATCATCCTGTCGGCCAAGGTCAGCCAGGTTCAGGACCTGATTGCCGTCAATTCCATGCTCGCCGAACGCTCAAACCATGCGCTGCATCTCGGCCTGACCGAAGCCGGCATGGGCACCAAGGGCATTGTCGCGTCTTCGGCTGCCATGGGCTATGTGCTGCAGAACGGCATCGGCGATACGATCCGCATTTCGCTGACGCCGGAGCCGAATGGCGACCGCACCCGCGAGGTTCAGGTGGCGCAGGAACTGCTTCAGGTCATGGGCTTCCGTCAGTTCGTGCCCGTCGTTGCGGCCTGTCCCGGTTGCGGGCGTACGACCTCGACGGTGTTCCAGGAGCTCGCACAGAACATCCAGAACGACATCCGCAAAAACATGCCAATCTGGCGTGAGAAATATCCGGGCGTGGAAGCGCTTAATGTCGCGGTCATGGGCTGCATCGTCAACGGACCGGGTGAAAGCAAGCACGCTGATATCGGCATCTCGCTCCCCGGCACCGGAGAGACGCCGGCTGCCCCCGTCTTCATCGACGGCAAGAAGGCCCTGACGCTGCGCGGCCCGAATATCGCTTCGGATTTCGAAGCCCTCGTCATCGACTATATCGAGAAGCGCTTCGGCCAGAAGACAGCAGCGGAATAATCACTCCGCCTTTCATCAGCCTCAGCTCTTGCGCTCGGCTATGAAGTGGGCCGCCGTAATCAATAATGCGGCGTGCTCGCCATAGGGGGCGAGCAGTTCTTCCGCGTCCTCGACATGCCGGCGCAGCTGCTTTTCTGCCCATTCCATGCCGTGAAGCGCCACGAGCGTTCCCTTGCCGCGGGCCGCATCCTTGCCAGTCGCTTTGCCCATTGTCTGGGAATCGGAAGTCAGATCGAGAATATCGTCGGCAAGCTGGAAGGCGAGGCCGATTTTCTCACCGAAGCGGCGTAGGCGCAGACGGTTCTCTGCAGATGCTCCGGCGATGATGGCGCCGGCCTCGCAGGCAAAGCGGATCAGCGCCCCTGTCTTCATCGCCTGCAGGCGGACGATGCCTGCTTCGTCCGGCGCCTGCTTTTCTGCGGCAAGATCGAGCGCCTGGCCGCCGGCCATTCCGCCGAGACCGGCCGCGCGGGCAATTGCCAGCACGAGTTCCGTCTTGCTGCGGTCCGGCAGATCGGTTTCCGGTGCGGCGATAATGTCGAAGGCGTAGGTCAATAGACTGTCGCCGGCCAGAATGGCAGTCGCTTCGTCGAATTTGATGTGTACGGTCGGCTTGCCGCGGCGCAGATTGTCATCATCCATGGCCGGCAGGTCATCGTGAACAAGCGAATAGCAATGGATGCACTCAAGGGCCGCACCGACGCGCAGCGCCGCCTGCCTGTTGCCGCCGAGAAGCGTGGCGCTTTCGACGACAAGAAAAGGACGCAGTCGCTTGCCTCCGTTGAGCACTGCATAGTGCATGGCATTCCGCAGCAGGTCCGGGCGGGCAATCTCATGAGGTAACACGGCGGGAGAGAGCAGGAGATCGAGCAGCGCCTCGATCTCGGCGGCGCTGTTTTTCAACCGTGTCTCGAATGTTTCCCGTTTGGCGTCCATGCGCGCTCTTTGGCACGGCGGAATGGCTGCTGGCAACGGAATTGTCGATCACTGAGCCAAGATTTCCGCTGCACTCTGGCAATGCGGGTTTTCAGGCGGTATGACAGCGAAGAGGGCGAAAACGGACTGGGACATTGGATATAGCGCCGCAGACAGAGGAGAGCGTCGAGGCGCCGGTTCGCCGGCGCTGGCTTGGAGACCGCCAGGTGCTGAAACGCGTTGTTCTTGCCGTTCTGGCGGTGCTGCTTTTGCCCTATGTGCTGATTTTTATCTATCTGCTGCCCTTCATCCATCCCGTTTCGACGCTGATGCTGCGTGATCTGGTGCTTCTGCGCGGTTACGACCGGCAGTGGGTGTCGATCGACGACGTTGCGCCCGTTCTCGTTCAGTCGGTGATGATGTCGGAAGACGGGCAGTATTGCTTCCACGGCGGTGTCGACTGGGACGAGATGCGTATGCTGGTCGAAGACACGCTGAAGGGTCAGGAGACGCGCGGCGGCAGCACGATCCCCATGCAGACTGCGAAGAACCTCTTCCTCTGGAACAGCCGCTCCTTCATCCGCAAGGGATTGGAATTGCCGCTGGCTGTCGGTTCCGACTTCGTCTGGTCGAAGCGACGGCTGATGGAGATCTATCTCAATATCGCCGAATGGGGGCCAGGAATCTACGGCATCGAGGCGGCGGCACAGTATCACTTCAAGGTGCCTGCCTCGAAGCTGACACGCCGGCAGGCATCGCTGCTTGCGGTTTCGCTGCCGAACCCGATCGACCGCAATGCCGGAAAACCCGGGCGAGGGCTGCGCAGGCTCGCGGCGATCATCGAGCGGCGGGCGCAGGGTTCGGGCGATTACATCAAGTGCATCTATGAATGATATCAGAACTTGTCGTTGGAAGCGGCAAGCGTCATCTGACATTCTTGGTTCTGCCATATGGGCGATGCATCAGCAACCAAAGCCCCGAGTCGCCCATGACATCTACGACGCTTTCGCCCGAGCTTCTCCACTATTCGAAGACGCACAATCCCGCTCCGCCAGTGCATCTCGGCTCCCGCTACCACAAACTCGGGGGCTTCCAGCCGGAGCAGGGGAACACGATTGTCTGCCATCCCCCGCGGAGCTCACAAACGCTGCAGGTGCTCATCGAAGCGCGTGAGAAATATCTGGCGATGCCGGAGGCCGCGCAATTCATCTTCACGCCCATCACCAGTCTCCATATGACGCTTTTCGAAGGTGTGATCGAGACCGGCCGCAAGAAGAACCACTGGCCCGATGACATTCCACTCGATGCGCCGATCGACGACATGACGGAGCTCATTGCGGCACGGCTCGAAGGCTTCACGATGTTCGATCCCTTCAAGGTGGCAATCGTCGAAGCTCGTCCGTCCGGCCTGCTTCTCGAGGGGGCGACAGAGGGTGACCGCAAGGTGATGCGCGCCTGGCGCGACGCATTCGCAAATCTCCTGGGTTATCGTCAGCCCAACCATGAGAACTATAAGTTCCATATGACTTTTGCCTACCCGATCGAGCGGCTGGAAGACGAGGCGCTGCCGCGCTGGCAGGCGATGCTTGACGAGGTGACAGATCATATCCGCACCAGGGCGCCTGTGCTGGAGCTCAATCCGCCCGCCTTCTGTGTGTTCGAGGATATGAACCACTTCCACGAAGTGCTGATTTTCGATTTCGAACCCTGACAGGAAAACACCATGCACAAGCTGACGCTTTACATCGCCAACAAGAACTACTCTTCCTGGTCGTTCCGGCCGTGGATGGCGCTAGCGGGCGTCGGCATTGATTTCGAGGAGGTGTTGATCCCCTTCGACTATCCTGATGGTAATCCCAAAATCAAGGCGGTCTCGCCGAGCGGCCATGTGCCCCTGCTGCAGCATGGTTCCCTTAAGATCTGGGAATCCTTCGCGATTATCGAATATGTGGCCGAGCTTTATCCCGAAGCAGGATTGCTGCCCGGCGATCGTGCCAAGCGGGCGCTTGCCCGCTCGGTTTCCATGGAGATGCTTTCGAGCTTCCGGGCATTGCGCAGTGCCTGCCCGATGAATATCCGCCGGCCCAAGGGTAAAATCGCGCTTCCCGACGGGGTTTCCGCCGATATCAGCCGTATCGAGACGATCTGGCGCGATCTTCTGCAGAAATCCGGTGGGCCGTTCCTCTTCGGTGAATTCAGCGGGGTTGATGCGATGTTTGCGCCTGTCGTCAACCGCTTCGATATCTATGATCTCGTCAGCAGTGCCGATATACTGCCTTATATGAATGCGATGAAGGCGCATCCCGCCTGGCGGAAGTGGGAAGAAGCAGCCCGCGCAGAGCCGTGGATCGTCCCGGAAGACGAAGTCTGAGCGGAGAATCAGAGGCATCGCAAAAAATACATATGGGGACTGGTCAAGGCGGCCCCTTGCATGTATAAGCGCGCAAAATTCCGAAATCGCGACATGTCCGTTTCGGCCGCCAGTCTGGCCGCGGATATGTTTTGCCCGCAAGTGGAGTAAGAGAAATGGCTGTACCGAAGAGAAAAACGAGCCCGTCCAAGCGCGGCATGCGCCGTTCGGCCGATGCGCTGAAGGCTCCGACCTATGTCGAAGACAAGAACTCCGGCGAACTGCGCCGCCCGCACCATATCGATCTGAAGACCGGTATGTACCGTGGCCGTCAGGTTCTGACGCCGAAGGAAAGCGCATAATTCTTTATGCGGCTTGTCCGATGAAGTTTTGAAGGCCGGCTCAACGCCGGCCTTTTTCTTTTCGAGATATTATAATCTTCGGTGTCTTGAAGTGAGACGCTGATATCAGGCAGTATTCCCGCGAGATCGGGGAGATATTTCTGCATGATTAACACAATACCGCTGATGGTTATTCCATTTATTCTTTACAATCTGGCGATGTTGGGCCTGATGGGCGGTGGCGGCATTCCGTCGCTCCAGCATGACGTGATCGTACTGTCGATGCTTTCGGGCGCAATCTGGAGTATGGCGCTCGGCGACCTCTTTATCGTCGTAGCGCTCGTCGTCCTCTTCTTCGAGATCCTGAAGGCAACCCGGAACGGTTCCGGCAACCTCATCAACCATATGCTGTCGATGTTGGTCTTCATCGCCTTCCTGGTCGAGTTTCTCCTCGTCCAGGACGCAGCGACCCAGGTCTTCTTCATCCTGATGACCATTGCGCTGATCGATGTGATTGGCGGCTTTGCGGTATCGATCCGCAGTGCCAACCGGGACGTTTCGATCGGCCTATAGGCTGTCGAGCTTGTTCTGCAGCGCGCGAAGCTGTTCCTTCAGCTCATCGATGTCCTTGGCTTCCGCCTTGCGGGTTTCCTTGGGCGGTGGCGTCATGAAGGGCGAGAACATCTGCATGGCCTGCTGAAACATCTCGGTATTCCGGCGGACCTGATCTTCGACCATCTGCATGGGAAGCTGCAGGTTCTTGCCGAGCGGTGTTTCGCCAAAGGCGCGGTTTACCTGCTCGCGGATCTGTGACTGCTGCTCCGTGAAGGCGCGCATGGAATGTTCGAGGAAGCTCGGTACGACCATCTGCATCTGGTCGCCGTAATAGGTGATCAGCTGACGCAGGAAAGAGATCGGAAGCAGCGTGTTGCCGGTCTTCGATTCCTGCTCGAAAATAATCTGGGTCAATACCGAATGCGTGATGTCGTCACCGCTTTTGGCGTCCTGAACGACAAAATCCTCCCCCTTCTTCACCATCTCCGCCAGGTCTTCCAGCGTCACATAGGTGCTGGTGCCCGTATTGTAGAGGCGGCGATTGGCATATTTCTTGATTACGATCTGACCCTCAGTCTTCGCCATATCAGTCTCCCAAACCCCGTCTGATTGTATGGATACTCCCCCGCCAGAGACTGTAGACGCAAAAGAAGGGCGGTGACAATCTCTTTGTGCGATGCGGCAAGCCCTTTCCCTGTACGGATAAATCCATTCGAGGGCGCTGCAGCAAAAGGTGGAACGGTGTTGGCATTTGACTTGCGCCTGCAGCTTTGTCAGTTTCCACTTATATGTGTGACGAGAAACGAGGAAACCACCCCATGAGCAGTTCATCCGTCGTCATCGCCTCTGCAGCGCGCACCGCTGTCGGTTCCTTCAACGGTGCTTTCGGCACAATTCCCGCTCACGAGCTCGGCGCAGCCGCCGTCAAGGGCGCGCTCGAGCGGGCAGGTGTTTCCCCTGAAGATGTGGACGAGGTCATTCTTGGCCAGGTCCTGCAGGCCGGCGAAGGCCAGAACCCCGCTCGTCAGGCAGCAATGAAGGCAGGCGTTCCCAAGGAGGCGACGGCCTGGAGCGTCAACCAGCTCTGCGGTTCAGGTCTGCGTGCCGTTGCCCTCGGCATGCAGCAGATTGCGCTCGGTGATGCGAAGATCATCGTCGCCGGCGGTCAGGAATCCATGTCGATGGCGCCGCATGCGGCGCATTTGCGCGGCGGCGTGAAGATGGGCGACATGAAGATGATCGACACCATGATCAAGGACGGTCTGACCGACGCCTTTTACGGCTATCACATGGGCGTTACCGCCGAAAATATCGCACGCCAGTGGCAGCTTTCGCGTGACGACCAGGACCAATTCGCCGTCGGCTCGCAGAACAAGGCCGAAGCCGCGCAGAAGGCTGGCCGCTTCAAGGACGAAATCGTTCCCTTCATCATCCAGGGCCGCAAGGGTGACGTAACCGTTGATGCAGACGAATATATCCGCCACGGCGCGACGCTGGAGGCGATGACGAAGCTGCGGCCGGCGTTCGACAAGGACGGCACGGTGACCGCGGCAAATGCCTCCGGCCTCAACGACGGCGCTGCTGCAGCCGTCCTGATGAGCGAAGCGGAAGCGTCGCGACGCGGCATCCAGCCGCTCGCCCGCATCGTTTCCTGGGCAACAGCAGGTGTCGATCCCCAGGTCATGGGCACTGGCCCAATCCCTGCTTCCCGCAAGGCGCTGGAAAAGGCCGGCTGGTCTGTCGCCGACCTCGACCTTGTCGAGGCCAATGAGGCCTTTGCGGCCCAGGCCTGTGCCGTGAACAAGGATCTCGGATGGGATTCTGATATCGTCAACGTCAATGGCGGTGCGATCGCGATCGGTCATCCGATCGGTGCTTCGGGTGCCCGCGTTCTCAACACACTGCTCTTCGAGATGAAGCGCCGCGGCGCCAAGAAAGGCCTTGCCACATTGTGCATCGGCGGCGGCATGGGCGTCGCCATGTGCTTCGAAGCAATGTAAATAGCACACGATGTATGTTCATCGAGTGCGACTGAGGGCGAGTTGACAACAAGAGGGAGCGAAGCATGAGCAGAGTGGCTTTGGTCACTGGGGGTACGCGCGGCATTGGCGCGGCGATTTCGATGGCTCTAAAGAATGCCGGCTACAAGGTTGCTGCCAACTATGCCGGCAATGATGAAAAGGCCAAAGCATTTCATGGTGTTACCGGCGTGCCCGTCTTCAAGTGGGACGTCTCAGACTATGTTGCCTGCGGCGAAGGCATAGCAAAGGTCCAGGCCGATCTCGGCCCGGTCGAAATCCTCGTCAACAATGCTGGCATCACTCGTGATGCTATGTTTCACAAGATGACGGCCCAGCAGTGGCACGAGGTGATCAATACCAACCTCACCGGCCTCTTCAACATGACGCACCATGTCTGGAGCGGCATGCGCGACCGCAGCTTCGGCCGCATCGTCAATATCTCCTCCATCAACGGCCAGAAGGGCCAGATGGGGCAAGTGAACTATTCTGCCGCGAAAGCGGGCGACCTCGGATTTACCAAGGCACTTGCCCAGGAAGGGGCGGTCAAGAATATCACCGTCAATGCCATTTGCCCCGGCTATATCGGGACGGAGATGGTGCTTGCGGTGCCGGAAAAGGTACTGAACGAGAAGATTATTCCGCAAATTCCGGTCGGGCGCCTCGGCGAACCCGAGGAGATCGCGCGCTGCGTGACCTTCCTCGTTTCCGACGATGCCGGGTTCATTACCGGTTCGACTTTGACCGCCAATGGCGGTCAGTTCTTCGCCTGAATTATTTCTTGTGGCTGTGAGCGTAGTTGCTCGGGAAGCTGCCGGTTCCGTCATAGGGGCCGGCAGATGCGCCATAGGCGGCAAGCACAATGGTGATGAGGGCGGCGATCGCGATGATCCTGTTCATGGTGATGTCTCCCCGCGGACGAGCGCTCGGATAGTTGCCGTCCGCGGCTTCGGTTTCGTTGATGCTGTCAGGCGTTTGGATTGCGCCGTTTATTGGCTCTGACGGGCACTTGCTGAACGGCGCGGTCGTGGCTGCGGAGAGCGGCGATTGCCGTCGTCAGGAAGGCTGAGGCGAGCAGGATAGCGACGGCGGAATTCAAGAAAATCTGGGCCATGGTAAGCGCTCCTTTCTCTTCGCGGGCGGCACATGCTCTGCCTGCGATCTTGAAAGGGATATGGGCTCAGGTATGCCAAAGCGGTAGATTTGACTTCAGCGACCGATTGTCAACGCCGCGTTGACGACCATAGCGGGCAACAAAAACGGGCGCCGAAGCGCCCGTCCAAAAATTCCGATGGGCCAGGATCGATCAGCGGCAACGCGCTTCGTAGCGGCGACCGTAACGGTCGCGATAGATGCAGTAACCCTGACGTTCGACCGAATGGCCGATCAGCGCGCCTGTCAGACCGCCGGCGACTGCGCCAACTGCCGCGCCACCCCAGCTGTTGGTGACAGCGCCACCGATGATTGCGCCCGTGCCGGCGCCAATCGCCGTGCCCTGCTCCGTCGGAGTGCAGGATGCGAGAGCGCCAATGAGAGCGCAGCTAAGGATGATCTTCTTCATGTCTAAACTCCCCAGGTTATCGGCCTTTAAATTCGGCCCATCAGCACAAGAATGATAATGATGACGAGAACTAACCCCAAACCACCTGAAGGTCCATAGCCCCATCCGCGGCTATAACCCCAATTCGGCAAGGCGCCGACCAATAACAGTATAAGGATAATAAGAAGTATCGTGCCAAGCATGGTATTTGTCCTGCCTCATCCTCATTTCGACTGGACTAGAAACCCACATCGGCGAATTTTGTTCCCGGCTAAGCTCTCAGAATATCACGGCGGCGTTATCAGCTGTTGCAACGGAAGCCGACTTTAGCCGGTTTCGTGGAAAGCAAGTCGGCGAAATGCCATCGGACATTTTCTAAGTATGGTTAAAAATATCTTTTAATACAATATGTTGCGGTGAACAAAGCGGGAAAATGGAGATGTCTCCGATTCGTCAGCGATTCGTTCCGGCTTTGATCGGCCATGACCTTTTACCGGATCGTCGGCACCGGCCGGTTTAATGCTCCGTAAATTTGGCATGTAAAAGATTAATGGCTTCCGGCGGTCCGGAGTGGCCATAGCAAATCCGGAATCCGTATCTTGGGATCGGTGCGAAAATGCGCACAAGATCTCGCCGTGAACGAAAAGGGAAAGCCTCGGCTTTAGCGATTCGTCTCCGGTTCGTTCCGGCTTTGGTCGAAGCGTTAATTTCAGGCTTGACCTTTGCGCCTTTACGATTCGGCAACAAGCGTTAACGGCAGCTGCCGCCACCAGTCCTCAGGTAATGTTGCAGATTCAGTATCTAGTGTAAAAAAGCGATTCAAAATCAATACTTAGCCGTGAACAAAAGCTGAATCAGCCGGAGTCAGCGATTCGTCTCCGATTCGTTCTCAAGCTGTTCCGAATCTTAAATCAAGGACTTAGCGGGCTGTGACTTCTGTGCTCAATCCAAAGTCTATTTCAAATCCGCCCTTGCGTTTGGAGCTTTGGCTGTCCATGTGTTCTCTGCCTCATCCGAAGCTCCGACTTGACCCTGGGCGCTATCGCCTCACTTGCATGGACCATGACCCTGACTTCGCAGCCGATGATACTGAGCGGGCGCGGTGTGACCGCGGTGCTCGGACCGACCAATACCGGCAAGACCCATTATGCAATCGAACGCATGGTGGCGCATGGCACTGGTGTGATCGGCCTGCCGCTCCGATTGCTGGCGCGTGAGGTCTATACGCGCGTGGTCGAAAAGGTCGGCGCCCAGAACGTGGCGCTGGTGACCGGCGAAGAAAAGATCTCGCCGCCGAACGCGCGTTTTTCCGTTTGTACAGTCGAGGCGATGCCGCGGGAAACCAAGGCTGCCTTCGTCGCCATCGACGAAGTGCAGCTTGCGGGCGATCTCGAGCGCGGTCACATCTTTACGGACCGGATCCTGCATCTGCGCGGCCGCGAGGAGACGCTTCTATTGGGCGCCGGCACCATGCGGCCGATCCTGCAGCAGCTCCTGCCGGGAATTACGGTCACGGAGCGGCCGCGGCTTTCTCATCTTCTCTATGCCGGGCAGAAGAAGATTACTCGGTTGCCGCAGCGTTCGGCGATCGTCGCCTTCTCGGCTGATGAAGTTTATGCGATCGCGGAGCTGATCCGGCGCCAGCGCGGCGGTGCGGCCGTCGTGCTCGGAGCGCTCAGCCCGCGTACCCGCAATGCCCAGGTAGCGCTCTATCAGGCGGGCGACGTCGAATATCTCGTTGCGACCGATGCGATCGGCATGGGCCTCAATCTCGATGTCGATCATGTGGCCTTCGCGCAGGATCGGAAGTTTGACGGCTATCAGTTCCGTAATCTCAATCCAGGCGAACTCGGCCAGATCGCCGGTCGCGCCGGTCGCCATGTGCGCGATGGAACCTTTGGTGTAACCGGCCAGGTTTCACCCTTCGACGAGGAGCTCGTGCAGCGCATCGAGGGCCACGAGTTTGACAACGTCAAGGTTCTGCAGTGGCGGACCAAGGATCTCGATTTCTCGACGATACAATCCCTGCGGGCAAGCCTTGAGACCGGTCCCCGCGTGCCGGGCCTGACGCGGGCGTTGCCCGCTGTCGACCAACAGGCGCTTGAACATTTGTCGCGTTATCCGGAAATCGTCGACCTCGCCAATACGCCTGCGCGGGTCGAAAAGCTCTGGGAGGCTTGCGCTTTGCCGGACTATCGGCGCATAACGCCTGCGCAACATGCCGATCTTATTTCTACCCTCTTTTCCGATCTGGTGCGCTATGGCACGGTGAATGAGCAGTTTCTCGCCGAACAAGTTCACCGTTCGGATCGGACAGATGGAGAAATTGACACGCTTTCGGCGCGAATCGCGCAGATAAGAACCTGGACCTATGTATCGAATCGGCCCGGCTGGCTTGCCGATCCGACACACTGGCAGGAAAAGACGCGGGAAATCGAAGATCGATTGTCCGATGCGTTACATGAAAGGTTGACGAAACGCTTTGTTGATCGCAGGACATCTGTGCTCATGAAGCGCCTGAGAGAGAATGCGATGCTGGAAGCTGAAATCAGTGTGAATGGCGATGTCTTTGTTGAAGGACATCATGTGGGGCAGTTGACCGGGTTCCGCTTTACGCCTGTCGGTGGAACGGACGGGCCGGACGCCAAGGCGGTTCAGGCTGCGTCGCAAAAGGCGCTTGGGCTCGAATTCGAAGCTCGCGCCGCGCGCCTGCATGCCGCGGGCAATGCCGATCTGGCGATCGGCTCGGATGGACTCGTGCGTTGGCTCGGCGATCCCGTTGGCCGTCTTTCGGGCAGCGACCATGTGATGCGTCCGCGCGTCATCCTGCTTGCCGACGACCAGCTTACGGGCAACGCGCGCGACCATGTCGCCGCCCGTATCGAACGTTTCGTCAATCATCATATCAGCACGGTCCTGAAGCCGCTCGACGATCTGTCGCGTGCCGAAGACCTGCAGGGCCTTGCCAAGGGGCTTGCCTTCCAGCTCGTCGAGAATCTCGGCGTGCTCTTCCGCCGCGACGTGACGGAAGAAGTGAAGTCTCTGGATCAGGATGCGCGCGCCTCCATGCGTCGCTATGGTATCCGCTTCGGCGCTTATCATATCTTCGTGCCGGCGCTTCTGAAGCCGGCACCGGCAGAGCTCATCACCCTGCTTTGGGCGCTGAAGAACGATGGCCTCGACAAGGCAGGTTATGGCGACCTCATTCCGGTGCTCGCTGCCGGCCGCACCTCAGTGGTCACGGATCCGAGCTTCGAGCGCATGTTCTACAAACTGGCGGGCTTCCGGTTCCTCGGCAAGCGCGCCGTGCGTATCGATATTCTCGAGCGTCTGGCCGACCTCATCCGTCCGCTCCTGCAATGGAAGCCGGGTCAGGGCACGCGCCCGGAAGGCGCATATGACGGTCGCCGCTTCACGACGACGACGGCGATGCTGTCTATTCTCGGCGCGACGCTCGAAGACATGGAAGAGATCCTCAAGGGTCTCGGCTACCGCGCCGATGCCGTGAAGGCTGAGGAAGCGGCCGCATTCCTTGCGACACAGGATGCATCATCTGCCCCGGCGGCGACGGCGGAACCCGCGGCAGAAGAAACGGCTGAAAAGGCCGACCATGATGACGCAGACGGTGCTTCGGAAGAAACGCCGGTCGTCGAAGCTGCATCTGTAGCTGCGGAAACGCCTTCTGTCGCCGAAGGTTCGGCAGAAGCCGGCGAGACCGAGGCTGCAGAACCGAAGCCGGTTCTCCTGTGGCGCCTTGGTGGCCGAAACGAGAACCCGCGGCAGGCACGCGGCCATGGCGATCGCCGTGGCGGACAGAGCCAGGGTCAAGGCCAGGGTCAGGACCGCGGTGAGCGCAACAATCGCCGTCAAGGTGGTGAAGGCGGCGAGGGCCGGGACGGCAATCGCAATCAAAACCGCAACCGGGATGGCGGCAATCGCGACGGCAACCGGGACGGCGTCAATCGCGATGGGGGCAGGCCTCAGAACGCGCGTAATGACCGCAACGAGCAGCGCGGCGATCGCCAGGACCGTGGTGACCGCAAGGATCGCGGTGATCGCAACGACCGTAACAACAATCGCGGCAATTCGCAGCCGCTGCGCTTCGAAGCCAAGCCGCCGCGCAAGGAGAAGCCGATCGATCCGGATTCACCCTTCGCCAAGCTTGCAGCTCTCAAGGAGCAGATGAAGAAGTAATCATGGGCGCAGAGACACAGCCAGGAAGCGGTTCGCGCCAGCGCATCGACAAATGGCTGTTCTTCGCGCGCATGGTGAAATCGCGCTCGCTGGCGCAGAGCCATATCCAGTCCGGCCACGTCAGCATCAACGGTACGCGCTGTGGGCAGCCGAGCCAGACGGTCAAGGTAGGCGATCGGGTGGAGCTGACGCTGGAGCGAAGGGACGTCGTTCTCGTCGTTCGCCTGCCGGGCGACCGGCGCGGACCCTATGAGGAGGCGAAGCTGCTCTATGAGGATCTGTCGCCACCTCCGGATGAGGCAAAACGCCTCACCCCCTATGAGCAGGCCATTCGGGCGACCGGCTCCGGAAGACCGACGAAAAAGGAACGGCGCGCAATTGACAGGCTTATGTCGGACGAGGATTAGAAAACTCTTCCTGCCGTGGGCTTTTCGAAGATCGTTTGTCCTTGAAATCCTGCCGTAAAGTCGATACGTCACACACAACCTGCCGGGTAGCGTGCTTGCCTCCCAAGCCTGTACACGCTTTATCTCCGGCTTAGGGGACAGGCGCGACGTTCCAGGTTGCCCGGCCCCGCCCGCATGGAAAATCCTGGAGTTCTTCATGACCTATGTCGTGACCGACAATTGCATCCGCTGCAAATACACCGATTGTGTTGAAGTCTGCCCCGTCGACTGTTTCTACGAGGGCGAGAATTTCCTCGTCATTCATCCCGACGAGTGTATCGACTGTGGCGTTTGCGAGCCGGAATGTCCCGCTGAGGCGATCAAGCCCGATACCGAGCCGGGTCTCGACAAATGGCTGAAGATCAACGCCGAATATGCGAGCATCTGGCCGAACATCACCGTCAAGAAAGAGCCGATGGCCGAGGCCAAGGAACTGGACGGCGAGGCTGGAAAATTCGAGAAATACTTCTCGGAAAAGCCTGGCAGCGGCGACTGAAAATCGCGGCGTGCAATGCTGTTGAAACCGGGTTCAGCGGCAGGTTAAACGTTTCAGATTACGCGTGAGTCACATGGAGGCTATGTGTTGCCGACATGACTCACGTTAAGCAAATTATTGATTTCCTCATATTTTTGTGATACGTTCACCACACTGTTCCATTTGTGGCATGACGCATGCCCAAAACCATCACGAAAGTAAAACAAATCCGCACGCGGTTTCCGTGACATATCAATAACTTGAGCTGTCGGATCCCAAGATCGCGCGCAAGGAGACCTTTTGCTTCTGTCTGGTGGAACCAGAGTGAAGTCACCCGACGGATTTAACCGTCTCATCCGGGCCTGACTGACCCGGCTCCGGCCGCCGCCGGAAGCGTAACAGGGAGTTTTTGATTAGAATGACCACCCAGCAGAAAAAACCTTCTACCGCACGTCACGGCTTCAAGACTGGTGAATCGATCGTGTACCCCGCACACGGCGTCGGTACCATCACGGCTATCGAAGAGCAAGAAGTCGCCGGCATGAAGCTTGAACTTTTCGTCATCGATTTCGAAAAGGACAAGATGCGTCTGAAGGTTCCGGTCGCGAAAGCCATGAGCATCGGCATGCGCAAGCTTTCCGAGACCGATTTCGTCGAGCGCGCTCTCAAGGTCGTGCAGGGCAAGGCTCGCGTCAAGCGCACCATGTGGTCCCGCCGCGCCCAGGAATATGATGCCAAGATCAATTCCGGCGACCTGATTTCCATCGCAGAAGTCGTTCGTGACCTTTACCGTGCCGAGAACCAGCCGGAGCAATCCTATTCCGAGCGCCAGCTTTATGAAGCAGCTCTCGATCGCATGGCTCGCGAAATCGCTGCCGTCAACAAGATGTCTGAAACCGAAGCTGTTCGCCTCGTCGAGACCAACCTTAACAAGGGTCCGAAGCGTGGCAAGGTAATCGAGGAAGACGACTCGCAGGACGAAGCCGCTTGATAGAGCTTTGTTTTTGCTGACAAAAAAACCCGGCCTTGGAGCCGGGTTTTTTATTGGAACTTTTTTGCCGTTGCGACGTTCATACACAGTAATGCGGACTCACCAGAGCTCATGAAGCTCGGTCTGAAGCCGCTGGAGCTGTCAGCGTTCGATGAGGAGCGGATCATGATTTCCAGAATTTGCCTTTGCGGCAACCTCAAGAAACAGATCCAACCCTGCCGTCTTGCCGGCACATGAAGAGAGATAGGGCCTCCTCCTGAAAAGTCCAGGAGGAGGCCTTTATGCATTCAAGACCCTGTTTTGCTCTGGTTCAGTGATGTTCCGGAAACGGTGTTTGCTTGTTCATTTTTAGGCACGTGGCCCATTTAGGAGAGCGATTATGAAGAACATGTCTGCAGATCGGCGCATGATCAAAATAGCAATGGCGGCTCCCTATCTTGCCCGTGAAGAAGAGCACAATCTGGCGATCCGCTGGAAGGATCACGAGGACCGTGGCGCTCGCAACCAGATTGCCATGGCGCATATGCGCCTCGTCATTTCCATGGCAGGCAAGTTCCGCAATTTCGGCCTGCCGATGAGCGACCTCGTACAGGAAGGTTATGTCGGGCTTCTGGAGGCAGCAGCTCGTTTCGAACCGGCACGCGATGTTCGCTTTTCCACCTATGCAAGCTGGTGGATCCGCGCCTCGATCCAGGACTATATCCTGCGCAACTGGTCGATCGTGCGCGGTGGCACGAGTTCGGCTCAGAAGGCGTTGTTCTTCAATCTGCGCCGTCTGCGCGCCAAGCTCGCCAAGGGCGACACGCAGTTGACGCTGCAATCCATTCATCAGGAAATTGCCGCTGCTCTCGGTGTCAGCCTTGCCGACGTGCAGACCATGGATGCGCGCCTTTCCGGCAACGACGCCTCGCTGCAGGCGCCTTCCGTTTCGGGTGATGCCGACAGTGCCGAGAAGATGGATTTCCTCGTCAGCGATGAACCGCTGCCGGATGAGCAGGTTTCCAACATGATTGATGGCGAACGTCGCCGGATCTGGCTTGCATCTGCCCTCAAGCATCTCAACGAGCGTGAAATGAAGATCATCAGCGCGCGCCGGCTGGCCGAAGACGGGGCGACACTCGAAGAACTCGGCGCTGACCTTGGCATTTCCAAGGAGCGCGTGCGCCAGATCGAAAGCAGGGCGATGGAAAAGCTTCGTACAGCACTCGTCAGCGCCGATCCGCACATGGCAGCCTATGCCTGACCAGGAATTACTCCCCAGCAGCACAGACTGGCCCGGTATAAGCCGGGCCTTTTTTATTCGGAGATGATCTTCACGCGGTCGCCAGGAGAAACGGCAGCGCCCGTCGGCAGGGCGTTGATCAGCTTGAAGAGATCGAGCTTGCGATCGGTGCCCATCATGCGGGAGGCGAGCGTAGTAATATTGTCGCCGGGGCGGACCGTGACCACCCGCACGCGCAGGGGTTTCAGCGAAGCTGCCTCATCCGGCGTCATACGGCGGAAGCTCGTACGTAGAACGTTTGCCGTCGGCTCCAGTGAAGGGTTTCCCTTCGGCACTGCTGTCAGAAAGCGGAAGATCTGGTTGTTGTTTCTGATGACAGTGACGTCGAAGTCCCAGCGGTCGGCAGTGGCGCGCGCGGTCGCAGCCTCCATGCCATTGACGTTGATCGGCTGGATGGTCGAAGGATCGAGGCCGGTAACCCAGCCGCTGGAAATGTAATTCGTCAGGCTCTGGTTCTGGTTGTCCGCCACGCCGTCAAAGCGGATGGCGATATCGTTCGGACCGGTTGCCATGACGGCCTCGACCTTGTTGTCGATGCTGAAGTCGGGCGGCACGTCAAAGCGGATGCCGAGGCCGCCGTGCAGGAATGTCTGGCCGCGCACATATCCCTCTTCCGGGCTGTCGCCATAGAGAAGGCCATCAATGCCATCGAGATAATAGTCACGGCCCTTGTCGCCGACCGAGCCCTCTTGGCCGAAGGCGCGGGCATGGCTGCGGGCAAGCTCGATGCGTTGGGCGGAGTTCGGATGGCTCGACAGGAAGTCCAGGCTCTGGTCGGCCTCGGGATCGACCGACATGAAGCGGCTATAGGCAGCCATGGAATCAAGGAATCGGGCTGCGGCATAGGGATCATAGCCGGCTTCGCCGAGCATGCGTACGCCGATAACGTCTGCCTGCAGTTCCTGCTGACGGGAGAATGCGGCGAGACGCAGCTTGCCGCGGGCAAGCGCCTGTTTGCCGGCTATATCACTCGATAGCACTTCGGCGACGACGCGGCTGGCGATGACTTCCGCCTCTTCGCGCTTTTGCCGTTCGATGCCGTGGTTTGCAGTGACGTGGCCCATTTCGTGCGACAGCACGGCCGCGACTTCCGAGGCGTCGTTGGCGAGCGCCAGCAGGCCGCGGGTGACGTAGAGATAACCGCCTGGCAGCGCGAAGGCGTTGATGGCGGGTGAATTCAGGATGGTGATACGGTAGGACTGGCTCGGATTTTCCGACACCGCCGTCAATGCGCCGGCGATGCGGGCAACAAGACGTTCGGTCTTGGCATCCTTGTATTCGCCGCCATAGCTCGCAACGATGCGCGGATGCTCGCGGGCGCCCATGGCGGCCCGCGGGTCATTCTTCTGCACTTCATCGACGATTTGCGGATTGGACGAAGGACCGACGGTCGGCTGATAGGATTGTTCGATCAGCGATTCGCAGCTGTTCAGTGCGACTGCACAGGCCGACAGCAACAGAAGACGGCGCCCCCAACGGAGCGGCACAAAAATGGCATCACTGGAAAGCGCGGGCGATTTCCACGTCGTCATGCTGTCCAGTCTGTCTCTCCGCACCATCTTAAGTCGCCGGTCTGCCGCGTCTTCGGGCCGGCCGTTGCCAGGAAAATTCAATAGGCTTCCGCCTCGGTTCTCGCACTGCACAATCGGCCCATCCAAGTCTTTGCTGTAGCCGATTTCCGCATGGGTTGCATAGCGAGACTCTATCTAAATGTGGCGCCGTTGCATTTCGGCAATGCCTCGCTTGTCGAGGCACTTCTGGCTCCGATGAAATTATGGCGAAAGTTCCATCGCAAGTGCAGATTCCGGCCGCACTGCGGAAAAAATCGGTCGGTACGGCGACCGATACGGGCAACTATAACGCCTGCGCGAAGAATGCAATTAATGGTTGCTCTGATTTGACTGAGTTGAGCAGACTCAGGGCTGGTCGTGCGCCTCCTGCTTATTCCGCAGCTTCGGCGGTGGCGCTGGCCGGGCTGGCCTTCTGTTCTCCGGCGCGGGGCAACTGTACAGGCTTCAGCATGATGGCGGCGACCAGACCGATCAAAGCAATGCCGCACGAGGTCATGAACAGCGGCGAGAAGGCGGAGGCATAGGCGTCTGCCACGGCCTGACGGCTGGCGTCGGGAAGCGCTGCCATCATTTTCGGTGTCAGTTCCTCGATATTGGCTACACCCGGTATGGAGGAGCCGAGTCTGCCGAGCTGCGATGCAATGATCGCACCGTAGATGGAGATGGCAATCGATGCGCCGCCCATGCGCGACAGCGTCACCGAGCCGGTCGCAGCACCCACATCGCGGGCCGGTGCGGCGTTCTGAACGCCGATGACTGGAACCTGCTGGGCAAGACCGATGCCAATGCCGTGCAGCAGCATGATCGCGCCGATGAAGACAATCGGCGTACCGGCATGAACCTGAGAGATCAGCGCAAAGGCGATGGCGCTGCAGGTCATGCTGGCGATCGCAAAAGGCTTGTAGCGGCCGGTCTTCGAAATGATGCGGCCGGCATTCAAAGAGCCGACGACGAGACCGCCCGTCAGCAGGATGAAGAGCAGACCAGCGCCCGAGGGTGTTAGACCCGTCGTCGTCTGCAGGAAAAGGGCGAGGTAATTGACCATGCCGATGGCAATGCCACCACCCATGATCGAGATCACCAGCAGCAGACTGAACGTGGAATTGCGGAAAAGCGGCAGCGGCACGATCGGCTCCGACGCGCGGCGCTCGACGAAAACCCAGGTGATGGCGCAGATCACGCCGAAGGTGACGATGCCGATGCTCTGCGGCGAGATCAGCGCACCGAAAAGCTCGCTGCTGTCGGTCGCAAGTACGATGCTGGTTGTCGTCAGCGCCAGCAGGAGCGCGCCGGCATAGTCGATCTTCGGTCGGCGATGCGGCTTGCGGTAGGGCAGCATGAAGGCAAGGCCGGTAAGCACGATGAAGCCAATCGGGACATTGACGAGGAAAATCGAGCGCCAACCGAAGAGATCGCTCATCGTGCCTCCGAGGACCGGGCCGATCGCGCCTGAAGCCATCAGTACAAGGCTGGAATAGCTTTGATAACGGGCGCGTTCGCGTGGCTCGAAGAGGTCGGCATTGACGGCGAAGATCGAAACCATGATGCCGCCGCCGCCGAAACCTTGCAGCACGCGCGCAGCGATCAACGTGTTCATGGATACAGCGAGACCGCAGACCGTCGACCCGATCGTGAAGATCGCGATTGCCGTCATCATCACATATTTGCGGCCGAAGAGATCACCGAGCTTGCCATAAAGAGGCATGACGGCACTCAGTGACAGCAGATAGGCCGAACCGACCCAACCGAAGCGATCCAGGTGACCAAATTCGCCGACGATGGTCGGCAGTGCGGTGGACACGATCTGATTATCCAGCGTGGCCATGAACATGGCGGTCATCAGGAAGAAGAAGAGGATGAGCCGTCGACGGGGATCCGTTACGAGCGGTGCGGGGGTGAGTTGCATATCCATGGGATGCCATTTTCATTAGGTCGGCTTTTTATGTGCTAATGTCATGTATTTGTCAATGGCACGTTATTGACATTGGCATATTTTAATTTTGATTCCCGTCTGTTATGGTTCCGTCATGAATGAAACCTTGACCAAGACAAGACCGACCGAGCTTGATGATCCTTCCATGGATAGCGTGCCGCGCATCGGCCGCACCATGACGCGCATGCGTATGATGACGGGCCGCCGGCTGATTGGCCGGCTGGCGATTCAGAGCGTGGCGCCCGATCTGGAACTCTCGCATCTCGATGTGCTCGATGCCGTGAGGCGGGCTCAGGCAAACGGCGAAGCAACTGTTGGTGCCATTGCCGAGACGCTGCGCATCGATCCATCGCGGGCGAGCCGGGTCGTGTCCGATATGGTCGGCCGCAACGTCCTGCGCCGCGAGGCCTCACAGGCGGATGCACGACGGATCGTCGTCGTCATGACGCCGGTCGGGCAGAATTTGCTGGCAGAAATCCAGGCTCAGAAGCTCGCCTTCGTTTCCGAGGTCGTGCGGGACTGGCCACAGGAGGAAATCGACACCTTCTCGCGGCTGTTCGAGAAATTCATCGGCGGCTACGAGACGATCTTCCTTTCCCGCGACAAGGATACGCCGGGCTGAAGAAAATAGTCCGGGCGTTTGATCTCGCTCAAGCTGACCCGTCCGAGGCAAGCCTAAGTCTCTCTCCGTTCGACGAGATCAGGAGAGATTCACATGAAACATCATCCGCTTCGGCTGCGGGGTATTTTCGCCGCCATCGTTTTCGTGTCCTTCGGGCATGCGGCGCTTTCCGCCGATCTGGCGCCTCCACCGGCTGCTGTACAAAGCGCATGGCAGATACGCCTGCGTGCGCTCGGCGTGATCACGCGCGACAATGGTTCGGTCGATGGCATTTCCGGATCCGGTCTGTCCTATTCGGACACAGTGGTTCCGGAAGTGGATATCTCCTATTTCTTCACCGACAATATTTCGGCGGAGCTCATTCTCGGCACGACCTATGCCAATGTGCAAGGCGAAGGCTCGATTGCCGGCCTCGGAAAAATCGGCAAGGCGTGGCTTTTGCCGCCAACGCTGACGCTTCAATATCATTTTACCGATTTCGGTGCCTTCCAGCCCTATCTCGGTGCCGGTGTGAACTATACGGTCTTCTACAACCAGTCCGGCAAGAGCGCCGACAGGCTCGACGTGAAGAACACGTTCGGCGTGGCGCTGCAGGCGGGCTTCGACTACATGTTCGATGAACACTGGGGGGCGAACCTGGACGTGAAGAAGATATTCCTGCGCCCGGATTTCGATGCGACAGTCGGCGGCGCCGATGTCAGCGGCAAGGCAAAACTCGATCCCTGGCTGATTGGCGCCGGTGTAACCTACCGCTTCTAAACTGAAGGCGCCGGATTCGCGCCGCCTCTTCCCCTTCACCCCCCGTTTGCGCTATGGGCAATGCCCATGAGCCAATCCACCTTCACCATCCTGCTCGGCGGGGCACTCAGCCTGACGGATCGTCTGCGTGACGCCGTGCGGGACAGCCGCTTCATCGCGGCTGACGGCGGCATGCGCCACGCAGCGGCGTTGGGGGTGGTGCCGGAATTGTGGGTTGGCGATTTCGATTCCACACCGCCGGATCTCGACGGTGCATTTCCTGACGTGCCGCGCCAGCCCTATCCGGCCGCAAAGGCCGCGACTGACGGTGAAATCGCCGTTTCCGCGGCGATCGATCGTGGCGCCAAACGGCTGATCCTTGCCGGCGCCCTGGGTGGCGAACGCTCCGACCACGCGCTTCAACATTTGCTATACGGTGTCGAACTGGCCCAGGAAGGCTTTGACGTCCTGCTCACGTCGGGCAGCGAGGAGGCAGTGCCTTTGCTTCCCGGCTCGCTCGAGATCGATCTTCCCCAAGGCAGCCTGTTTTCCGTGCCAGGGTTCAGCGAATTGAAGGGGCTATTCATAGAGAATGCCCGCTATCCGCTCGCTGACTTCCATTTGCCCTTCGGCTCGTCGCGCACCATTTCCAACGTGGCGGAGGGCCCTGTGCGCTTTTCGCTCGCCAGCGGCAGGGCCATCGTGCTCGCGCGGCCTTATGATCTTTCCGGAGTCTGATACTTGGCGCCCCCCATTCTGAAACTTGACGACATCTTCCTGAGCTTCGGCGGCACACCGCTCTTGGCAGGCGCCGCCCTGCAGGTGGAAGCCGGCGACAAGATCTGCCTTGTCGGCCGCAACGGCTCGGGCAAATCGACGCTTCTGAAGATCGCTGCCGGCCTCGTCGACGCACAGTCGGGCGACGTTTTCCGCCATCCGGCGTCGACGGTGCGCTACCTGGAGCAGGCGCCGGATTTCGCCGGTTTCCAGACCGTGCAGGCCTATGCCGAGGCTGGGCTCGGACCGGGCGACGATCCCTATCGCGTTACTTACCTGCTATCGCATCTCGGACTGACCGGGGAAGAGGACCCGAATAACCTTTCCGGCGGCGAGGCGCGCCGCGCGGCCCTCGCTCGCGTGCTGGCGCCGGAGCCTGATATCCTGCTGCTTGACGAGCCGACCAACCATCTCGACCTGCCGACCATCGAATGGCTGGAAGGCGAGCTGCAGAAGACGCGCAGTGCGCTGGTCCTGATTTCGCATGACCGTCGCTTCCTCGAAAAAGTCTCGACGGCGACAGTCTGGCTGGATCGCGGTACATCGCGGCGGCTCGACAAGGGCTTTGCGTTTTTCGAAGCCTGGCGCGATCAGGTGCTGGAGGCGGAAGAGCTGGAACAGCACAAGCTCGGCAAGGCGATCGAACGTGAGGAGCACTGGCTGCGCTACGGCGTAACCGCGCGGCGCAAGCGCAATATGCGGCGCCTCGGCGAATTGCAGACGATGCGGGCGCAATATCGCGGTCACAAAGGGCCGCAGGGAACGGTCCAGGCGAGTGCTTCCGACGCGCAGGAATCAGGCAAGCTGGTCATCGAAGCGGACAAGATCACCAAGAGTTACGATGACAGGCCGATCGTCACGCCATTTTCGATCCGCGTGCATCGTGGCGATTGCATCGGTCTCGTCGGGCCGAACGGCGCCGGCAAGACGACGCTCCTGAAGATGCTGACGGGACAGCTTTCGCCTGACAGCGGCACGGTGAAACTCGGCACCAATCTCGAAATCGCCACCCTCGACCAGAAGCGCGAGGATCTGAATCCTGACGATACGCTTGCCAATTACCTGACGGACGGGCGCGGCGAGAATCTGCTGGTCAATGGCGAGCAGCGGCATGTGACCGGCTATATGAAGGAATTCCTGTTCCAGCCGGAGCAGGCGCGCACGCCGATCAAGAACCTCTCCGGCGGCGAGCGCGCCCGGCTGATGCTGGCGCGCATCCTGTCACGACCGGCAAACCTGCTCATTCTCGACGAACCGACCAACGACCTCGACATAGAGACGCTGGATCTGCTGCAGGAGATCGTCACGGGCTTTGTCGGCACCGTCATCCTCGTCAGCCACGATCGCGATTTCCTCGACCGCACGGTGACCTCGACGATTGCGCCTGCCAATCCGGAAACACCGGATGGGCGCTGGATCGAGTATGCCGGCGGTTATTCCGACATGCTGGCACAACGCAAGGGTGCGGCCGAGGAGCGTAGGCGGGCCGAGAAAGCGGCGGAAAAGCCGAAGGCGCAGGAGGTTGCGGCTGCCGCTCCTTCGGCTTCAAAGGGCAAGCTCTCCTATAAGCAGAAATTCGCGCTCGAAAACCTGCCGAAGGAAATGGCCAAGGCGGAAGCGGAGATTGGCAAGCGGGAGGAGAGGATGGCTGATCCGAACCTCTTCACCAAGGATCCGGCGGCCTTCAATCGGCTGGCTGGCGAGATGGAGAAGCTGCGCGAAAGTCTGGTCAAGATGGAAGAGGAATGGCTGGAACTCGAAATGTTGCGCGAGGAGCTGGAAGGCTGATCCGAAAAAAATTCTTCCGTTTGTCGGATCGGGTGGTTTTCGTCCGTCCTTGAGCCGAACGTGATCAACGGCATGGCGCCGTTACACCAAAGGGAGATTTTTCATGCGCATGATTTTCGTGAACCTGCCGGTCAAGGATCTCGTCAAGTCGAAGGAATTCTTCTCGGCGCTCGGCTTTTCCTACAATCCGAATTTTACCACAGACGATGCCGCCTGCATGATCGTCGAGGAAAATATCTATGTGATGCTGCTGACCCACGCCCACTTCCAGCAATTCATCGAAGGCGATATCGCCGATACGTCGAAGGGTAAGGAAGTCCTAACCTGCCTTTCGGCCGGCAGTCGCGGCGAAGTGGATGACTACTTGAAAAAGGCATTAGCGGCCGGCGGCAAGCCCTGGAAGCCGATCCTCGACATGGGGCCAATGTATGGGTGCAGCTTCCAAGACCCCGACGGCCATGTCTGGGAAATCATGTACATGGATATGTCCGCGGCCGGCTGAGGCGGTCTCTGCGGACTCGGGCAACGACCGGTTTGCCGGGGTCCGCTCCCTCACTTTTCCTTGATTCGCACGTGTCGCGACACGCGGCATACACTGCTTTCCGGCAGCCGGGGATTGTGCCGATCAATGGCGATAAGGAAGAGTCACATGTCTCGCAAATCCTATACCAGAATAATCATGGCGCTTGCAGCCAGCAGCTTCCTCGTGCTTGGCCTTTCGCAGGCGGCGAGTGCGCAGGAAAGCCAGCGCTTGCGCGTGCGGGGCACGATCGAGAGCCTCAACGGCGATACCCTTGTCGTCAAGACGCGCGAAGGCAGCGATGCGACGGTTGCGCTCAAATCGGGCTGGAAAGTCGCCGGTATCAAAAATGCATCGGTCGACGACATCAAGGTCGGCGATTTCGTCGGAGTTGCCTCGCTGCCGAAAGGCACCGGTCCCGATGGTGCCATCGAAGTACTGATCTTCCCCGCGTCGATGAAAGGCACCGGAGAAGGCAACCGTCCGTGGGATCTGCAGCCGAATAGCTCGATGACGAATGCGACCGTCAGCAATGCGGTGAAGGCCGTCAATGGACATACGATCACGCTGACTTATCAGGGCAAGGAAAAGACCGTCTCGATTGCCGACGGCACGCCGATCGTCACCTTTGCTCCAGCGACGAAAGCTGATCTGAAGCCGGGTGCCGGTGTCATCGTCATGGCGGAAAAGGCAGCCGACGGGGCCATCTCGGCTTCGCAGGTCACCGTCGGCGTGAATGGTGTGACGCCGCCAATGTGAGCTCGTCCGGAGCTCCCGGACACCAAACGCCGCACATTTTGCAGGAGTTTTGCTAGAGCGCCGGGGCAGGAGCTGCCGCGGCGCTCGATCCGGCCGCGGTTGCCGGTGATTGCTCCTCCGGTTTGGAAGGCAATGCCTGCAGGTGCAGCGTGCGCGGGTGCAGTGCCTCCATATAGGTTTCCGAACGGCCGATATAGATCATGCTGGTCTCCGGCATGGTGGTGAGCAGCTTGTTCATCGTGTGCTGCCATTCGGGCTCCATGCCTTCGAGCACTTCGTCGAAAACGACCCAGCGCGGCTTCACGAGCAGCAGGCGGGCAAAAGCGATTGCCTTCTGCTCATCGGCATCGAGAAGCTTGTCCCAGCGTGCGCGGCTATCAAGGCGGGCTACAAGCGAATGCAAGCCCGCAGCCTCAAGCGCGGCTTCGATGGCCGTCCTATCAAAGGCCTCGGGTTTTCCCGGGAAAGCGATTGCCTCGCGCAGCGTGCCGCCCGGTACATAGGCGACCTGGGGGATGAACAGAATGTCGTCAATCGGGGGCAGGCCGATCGTGCCCTTGCCGCAGGGCCAAAGGCCTGCCATGGCTTGGAAGAGCAGGCGGCGGTTCACGCTGTGATCGCCGTTGATCATGACCTTTTCCCCGGCCTTGATCACCACGTCCGTCTCACGCAAGCGGAAGCCGCCGCAATCATCGATCTCCTCGCCAAGCTTGGCGACGATGACGATATCCTTCAGCGTCAACGTATCAGGTGCGGTTTTCTCATAGACGATGGAATCCTTCAAATCGAAGCCATCATCCATCTCCTGAAGCGCCTGGCGGAAGTCGGTGACACGCATCAATGTCGCGCGCCATTCGGCGATCGGGCCGAAATTCGCGACATACCAGCGCAACGCGGTATTGACCTGGTTGAACGCGCCGACCGACATCATCAGCTGCCCGAAGGTCAGGCCGCCGGAAAAATAAGCGGGCGCGGCGACGATGATCGGAATGACGATGACCAGCCAGCCATAGCCTGCCGAAACCCAGGTCAGGTTGGTATTGGCCATGGCGAGCCGCTTGATGACCGCGAGAACGTTGCTGATATCGTTGTTGATCCGCTTGCGCTCGTTCTCTTCGCCGCGCGCCACTGTGATCGCCGGCATATTTTCGTTGGCATGCATCAGCGCAAAGCGCAACTCGGCTTCCTTGGAAAACCGGTCGGCATTGAGCTTGACGAGCTTGCGGCCGACGACCTGGCTCAATACCGAGGCCGATGCAGCATAAAAGATTGCCGCCCAGACCATATAGCCGGGGATGGTGAAGTTGTAGCCGCTGATCCGGAAGATGAAGCCGCTCGAAAGCTCCCACAACACGCCGATGAAGCTGACGAGCAGAATGGTCGACTGCAGGAGGCCAAGGGCGAGGTTGGTCGTGCTTTCAGCGAGATTGCGAGAATCTTCGTGCAGGCGCTGGTCGGGATTAACGCCGAGGATGCCGATGGTGGAGAGTTTGAGGGCACGCTTGCGCTCCAGCCACTGATCGACGAGATCGCGCGAAAGACCTTCGCGCATGTAAAGCGCCGTCATCTGGTTCAGCCATGCCTGCAGCACGTTGAGCAGCAGCAGCGCACCGGCGATCATCGCGAAGACTTCGAGCTGGCGGAAAAACTCGCCAAGATCACGACGCTCAAGGGAATCGTAGAAAGGGGCGTTCCATTCGTTGAGGATCACCTGTCCATAGGCGGTCGCCAGGATGATGACCACCAGCAGGATCGCAAGCGCGACGACCTTGCCGCGGACCTGCGAATTCCAGAATGCGGAGAACATCACTCCAAGCCGATATGTCAGGCTGAGATCGTATCCCACCCGGTCCTGATTCTGGATGCCCTTCCCCCCTTTGACGTCAGTTTTCATTATTTTTTCCAAAATCGCCCATCACACCATTAATACCATGGGGGCGTTACTGGTCCATCAACAGATTCCACCACCCATAAAGAAAGCGTGATGGTTTGGACAGTTGTTCTTATTGACAGTTGATTCGCGGGCGCACTGGCGTTAATTATGATGTCTCGTGGTGATTTGGCCGGCCGGCTTGCAGCCACGTTAAATAAGTCGCTAAAGGGCCGCGTGCGGACCGGTAGCGATTCTTTCGCCGCCGGTTTTTTATTTTGATCGAGTTGACCGCAATGCCCATCAAAATCCCCGATACGCTGCCAGCCTTCGAAACCCTCGTCAACGAGGGCGTGAGGGTGATGACCGAAACGGTGGCGATCCGTCAGGATATCCGCCCGCTGCAGATCGGGCTGCTCAACCTCATGCCGAACAAGATCAAGACCGAAGTGCAGATGGCGCGCCTGGTCGGCGCTTCGCCGCTGCAGGTGGAATTCTCGCTGATCCGCGTCGGCAACCACAAGGCCAAGAATACGTCTGAAGAACATCTGCTCGCCTTCTACCAGACCTGGGAGGAAGTGAAGCACCGCAAGTTTGACGGCTTCATCATCACGGGCGCGCCAATCGAGACGCTGCCTTACGAGGACGTTACCTATTGGAAGGAAATGCAGCAGATTTTCGACTGGACGCAGACAAATGTCCATTCGACCATGAATGTCTGCTGGGGCGCGATGGCGGGGATTTATCATTTCCACGGCGTGCCGAAGTATGAGCTGAAGGAAAAGGCCTTCGGCGTTTACCGCCACCGCAATCTCAAGCCGTCTTCCGTTTATCTCAACGGTTTCTCCGACAATTTCGAGGTTCCGGTGTCGCGCTGGACCGAGGTGCGCCGGGCCGACATCGAGAAGATCGACGGCCTCGAGATCCTGATGGAATCGAGTGAGATGGGCGTCTGTCTCGTGCACGAGCCGAAGGGCCGGCGGCTTTATATCTTCAATCACGTCGAATACGATTCCACGTCTCTTTCGGACGAATATTTCCGCGACGTGAATGCCGGCGTGCCGATCAAAATGCCGCACAACTATTTCCCGCATAACGACCCGGCGATCGCGCCGCAGAACCGCTGGCGCAGCCATGCGCATCTGCTTTTCGGCAACTGGATCAACGAGATCTACCAGACGACATCCTACGATATCGAAGAGATCGGCTCGGACATCTGAGCGTCACCAGTCAGGTTTAGAAATGACGCCGTCGCATTTCTGCGGCGGCGTTTTGTTTTCCGGCCCTGCCCGGTTGCGGTTTGCGGCGAATGGGGGCAGGTTCCGGTTCCTGAATCCTAGGGATGGAGTGAGCGTCGATCATGGCGGACAAATTGGAACGGGAAGTTTTCGGACAGACGAAGGACGGAGAGACCGTCCATCGTGTCGTCATCCGCGGCGGCGGACTGACGGTCAAGGTATTGAGCTGGGGCGCGGTCATCCAGGATGCGCGGCTGGAGGGTCATGACGCACCGCTCGTCCTCGGCTTCGAGGATTTCGAAGGCTATCTTGCTCATTCGCCCTTCTTCGGCGCGACGCCGGGACGCTGTGCAAACCGCATCGGCGACGGAAAGTTTTCGCTCGACGGCAAGAACTACCAGCTCGAACTGAACGAGAAGGGCGTCACGCATCTTCACGGCGGCAGCAACAATATCGGTACGCTCGTCTGGACGATCGTCGAGCACGAGAGCGACCGTGTCGTGCTGAAGATCGTCGATCCCGATGGCCGCGCCGGTTATCCCGGCAACTGCACGATCCAGGCGACCTATCGCGTGCATGGCAACGGCGAGCTTTCGGTCAACTACGAGACGGTGACGGATCAGCCGACGATCGCCAATGTCTGCCAGCACTCCTATTTCAATCTCGACGGCCGGGACGATGCACTGGCGCATGACATCATGATCGCCGCCGACCACTACCTGCCGACCAACGAGAAGCAGATACCGACCGGCGAGATCCGCTCCGTCGAGGGCACCGCGTTCGACTTCCGGGTGATGGCGCCGATGAAGCGTTTCGACGGTCAGGAGCAGGCGCTCTATGACCATAATTTCTGCTTCTCGCGCGAGCGCACGGCCAAGCGCTCGGTCGTGCTTGCCCGCAGCCTGCACTCCGGCGTCTCGCTGGAGGTGCGCACGACCGAGCCGGGCGTACAGTTCTATGCCGGTTTCAAACTCGGTGTGCCGGTGCCTGGTCTTGGCGGCCGCAAATATGGTCCTTTCGCCGGCTTTTGCCTCGAGACGCAGATCTGGCCTGACGCCATCAACCATGCGGGCTTTCCGAACGCGGTTCTGCGTCCCGGTGAGGTGCTGCGGCAGGAAACGGACTACATCTTCACGAAGAGCTGAGCTCAGCCTTCCGGCCTAGATCAATGAAACCCTCGCGGTGTCTCGCGAGGGTTTTTCTTTTTCGGCGGAATGAATCTGCTTGCCGATTGGTTCTAAATAGGTTCTATTGCGTGTCCATGGATAGAACCAGTCTGATAGCGGAACTGAATGGCCGTGGGCTGCGCGACGAGGCGGCGACTGGACCGCTTTACAAGCGGCTGGCACAGGCGCTCACCGGTCTCATCCAGGAAGGTCTGCTGAAACCCGGAACAGCGCTGCCCGGCGAACGCGACCTGGCGGAAGCCCTGAAGCTTGGCCGGGTGACGGTTCGGACAGCCTATCGCGACCTCATGACATCGGGCGCGCTGGAATCGCGCCATGGCAGCGGCACTTTCGTTTCCAGCAGGGTGGAGCGCATGGAGCAGTCGTTGTGGCGGCTTTCCTCCTTCTCCGCGGACATGCGCTCGCGCGGGCGCTCGCCGGCGGCGAAGATCCTGTCGCGCACCATCAACAATCCCTCCCCGGAAGAATCCTTCCTGCTTGGTCTCGGTGTGGATGAGCCGGTTTTGCGGCTCGATCGCCTTCGTCTGGCCGACGGGCTGCCGCTTGCGATCGAACGCGCCGTCGTGCCGGTCAAATTTCTCGGCGAGGATGCCGGCGGCGAAGGCTCGCTCTATGATGCGCTTGCCCAGAGCGGCCACAAGCCGGTGCGCGCCATGCAGCGCCTGACCGCCGTCACGCTCGATCCTTCATCGGCGGCTATTCTTGCCGTGAAGGCCGGTGCGCCGGCGCTTCTGATCGAACGCGTTTCACGCCTGGAAGACCAGCGTGTCGTCGAATACACCCGCTCGCACTATCGTGGCGACGCCTATGACTTCGTTGCCGAATTGAGAATTGGAGATGACCTATGAGTGAGAACCAGTCGCTGATGCTGCAGGAAGCGGGCCAGTCGCCCGAGGTGGTCGCCACCCTGCTCGAAAAGGAAAAGCCGGCCTTCGCCGAAATCGCCCGGCTGTTCTCGTCCGCTCGCCCGAGCGTCGTGACGACGGCGGCGCGCGGTTCTTCCGACCATGCCGCGACCTTCTTCAAATATCTGTTCGAGATTACTTGCGGTGTGCCGGTCGCCTCGATCGGCCCGTCTATCGCCTCTGTTTATAACGCGCCCCTGCATCTGAAGGGCGGCATCCATTTCACCGTCTCACAGTCGGGCGCGAGCCCTGACATTGTGGCGCTGCAGGATGCGGCCAAGAAGGGCGGCGCAACGACGATTGCCGTGGTCAACGTCACAGACAGCCCCCTTGCGAACCAGGCCGATATCGTCCTCGGCCTCAATGCCGGCGCTGAAAAGAGCGTTGCAGCGACCAAGTCCTTCATTGCATCTGTTGCCGCCCTCACCGGCGTGACGGCTGCGATCGGCAGCAAGGCCGATCTGCAGGCGGCGCTCGAAAAACTGCCGGCCGCACTCGCTGCGACATCGGGCATCGATACGGCTGCTGCCGAGGAAGTTCTGTTCAACGCCGCCTCGCTCTATACCGGTGGCCGCGGCACGGCTTTCGCCATTGCTCTCGAAGCTGCGCTGAAGGCCAAGGAGACTGCCGGCCTTCATGCCGAAGCCTTCTCTCTTGCGGAACTGATGCACGGGCCGATGCGCCTGGTGCAGCCGGGCTTCCCGATTGTCGGCTTCGTGCCTGAAGATGCGGCCTTCGACAACAACGTGAAGGCCCTCGATCGGCTGCAGAAGCTCGGCGCTACCACCGTGCCCTTCTCGACGAAGCCTCTTGCCGGCGTTAATCTGCAGGTTCCGACGACCGGCAACGGTCTCGTTGATCCCCTGGTTTCGCTGCTCGTCTATTACCGTCTGATCGAGTCCGTCACGCGTCGCAAGGGTTTCGACCCCGACAAGCCGGCAAACCTGCTCAAGGTGACGGAGACCGTCTGATGCCCCACAAGATCTTCACCGGCGCTCGTATCTTCGATGGCGAACGCTTCCATGACGAGCGGGCGCTGATCGTCAAGGACGGACGCGTCGAGGCGATCGTCGGCCTGAATGATCTGCCCGAGGGCGATGTCGTGACGTTGGCAGGCGGCATATTGTCTGCCGGTTTCATCGATGCGCAAGTCAATGGCGGTGGCGGCCGCATGCTGAACGACGAGCCGTCGCCGAACTCGATGTACATGATTGCCGACGGACATCGGCCGTATGGAACGACGGCCCTGCTGCCGACGCTTATTACCGATACGGCAGAAGCGACGGCTGCCGCGATCGCGGCGGCAAAGATTGCGGTGAAGACGAACCGGGGCGTTGCCGGCCTGCATCTCGAAGGTCCGCATCTGGCGCCGGCGCGCAAGGGTGCGCATCTCGCCGAGCTGATGCGTCCGGTCGAAGACAGGGATGTCAAATCCTTCATCGCCGCGCGCGAGGAAATCGGCACGCTGCTCGTCACCGTGGCCGCGGAGCAGGTGACGGTTTCCCAGGTGCGCGAACTCAGCGAAGCCGGGGTCATCGTCAGCATCGGCCATTCCGACAGCACGAGTGAGGCAGCCGAAGTGCGTTTCGATGCGGGCGCACGTGGTGTCACGCATCTTTTCAACGCCATGAGCCAGCTGGCGCACCGCGCGCCGGGTCTTGTTGGTGCCGCGATCGATCATCCGTCCGTCTGGTGCGGCATCATTGCCGATGGACATCACGTCGATCCGAAGGCGTTGCGAACGGCACTGCGTGCCAAGCGCGGCGAAGGCAAGCTTTTCTTTGTGACCGATGCCATGTCGCTGGTCGGCTCCGAGATGGATACGTTCACCCTGAACGGCCGTACCGTGCGGCGCGAAAGGGGCGGTTTCTGCTCCAAACTCGTGCTGTCGGACGGCACGCTGGCGGGTTCGGATGTCGATATGGCTTCGACGATCCGTTACGGCGTCACCTATCTGGAGCTGACGCTTGCCGAGGCACTGAGGATGGCGACGCTGTATCCGGCGCGCTTCCTGAAGTTTGCCGATCGTGGTCAGCTCTCGCCGGGCGCGCGCGCTGATCTCGTGCATTTCACCGATGCGATAGAAGTGACGGCAACTTGGCTCAACGGCGAAATGGCGTGAAGGAGAGTGGCCGATGACTGACATTACGGACGCCTATTTCTCCAATCTCATCGGCCGGCTTGAGGAGCTGAAGCGGGCGCTTGCCGCGCCGATGGCGCAGGCTGCCGCTGTAATCCTCGAGGCGGCCCGTGGCGACAAGCGCGTCTATGTCTTCGGCACCGGCCATTCGCATATGCTGGCGGAAGAGGTGCATTATCGGGCTGGTGGGCTTGCCTTCACTGTGCCCATTCTCGTCGGCTCGGCCATGCTGCATGAGGGGGCGGTCATCAGCTCGGTCTATGAGCGCACGCAGGGCCTGGTGCGGCCGATGCTGGAGCGCTACGGCATGCAGCCGGGCGATGTCATTATCATCGCCTCCAATTCGGGCGTAAATGCCGCGCCGATCGAGGCGGCCGACTATGCGCGCGAGATCGGAGCAAAGGTGATAGCCATTACCTCGATCGCCTATTCGACGGCGATTGCCAATGGCCGCCGGCGGCTTGCCGATGTGGCCGACGTGGTTCTGGATAACGGGCTGCCGCCGGGTGACGCCGTCCTCGATCTCGAAGGTACGGGTCTTCGTGTCGGTCCGGTGTCTACGGCGGTCGGGGTGACGGTCATCAACGCCATCTTCGCAGATGTTGCTTCGCAGCTTTCGAAATCCGGTGACGCGCCCGTCTATCTCAGCGCTAATATGCCGGGTGCCGCTGAGATCAATCAGAAGCTGGTGAAGAAGTACCGGCCGCGTAATCCTCATCTCTGAGCAAATAGGCCGGCATGCTGCTGGCCTATTTGCTGTCTGGCCATCGGCAAAAATGAAATCGGCCCGAAGCGGTTGCTTCAGGCCGTTTTAAACTCTGAAAACTGATGCAATCAGTCCTTGGCGCGCTCGACGTAGGAATTGTCTTCCGTCGCGATGACGACGCGGGTGCCGGCATCGATATGCGGCGGAACCGAGGTGCGGATGCCGTTCGAAAGCATGGCCGGCTTGTAGGAAGAAGAGGCCGTCTGGCCCTTGACGACCGGTTCGGTCTCGACGATCTCAAGCGTGACGTGACGCGGCAGTTCCAGCGCCAGCGGATTGCCTTCGTGGATCGACAGGATGCAGGTCATGCCCTCCTGAAGGTAAGCCTTCTGGTCGCCCATGGTTTCGGCGCTGACCACGACCTGGTCGTAGGTGGCCGGGTTCATGAAGTGGAAGCCTTCGCCATCTTCGTAGAGGTACTGGAAGTTGACGTCTTCCACGAAGGCGCGCTCGACCTGTTCGGTCGTACGCCAGCGTTCGGAAACCTTCACGCCGTCGACGATGCGACGCATGTCGACCTGGGTGACCGGCGTGCCCTTGCCCGGGTGGAAATTCTGAGCCGTGAGAACGACGTAGAGCTTGCCGTCGACATCGAGAACGTTGCCCTTGCGGACCGAAGAGGCGATGACCTTGACCATAAGACTTCCTTGTAAGTCGGCTTTCGGCGTCGTAGAGGACAGTCAGAATAGTCCTGAAGACGCAAAATGTTTTTTCTTCGGGGCGGCACTAACCTAAAATCGCGGAAATAGCCACCCCATCCCCGCCGAATCCGGCAAGGAAGCGTTGTATGAACCTCACGAGCGCCAAGGCGTCTCCCTGGTGGACACCATCAGTGCATGCCGATCGCCGTCCGTTCCTTATCGGGCGCAACGCGATCCAGTCAGCGCTGCGGGGTTATTTTGCCCGTGAGGACTTCATTGAGGTCGATACGGCGACGCTGCAGGTGTCTCCCGGCAATGAGGCGCATCTGCATGCCTTCGCAACGCAGGCGCTGACGACGGACGGACAGGCTGCGCCCTTTTACCTACACACATCGCCGGAATTTGCCTGCAAGAAGCTTCTGGCCGCCGGTGAAGAACGCATTGCCTGCTTTGCGCATGTCTACCGCAACCGCGAGCGCGGGCCGCTGCACCATCCGGAGTTCACTATGCTCGAATGGTATCGGGCGGGTGAAAGCTATGAGAGCCTGATGATGGATTGCGTGCGCATGCTTGCGCTCGCTGCCGAGACGGTCAAGACCGCAATGCTTGCCTATCGCGGGACCGAGTGCGATCCCTTCGCCGGGCCGGAGCGTATCAGCGTCGCAGAAGCGTTCGCCCGCCATGCCGGCATCGATCTTCTGGCTTCTGTATCTGCTGACGGCTCGACCGATCGCGCGCATCTTGCCGCCGAAATGCGGCGGATCGGCATGCGCGTTGCCGATGATGATCATTGGGCCGATCTTTTCAGCCGGGTACTGGTGGAAAAGGTTGAGCCGCATCTCGGCTTCGGCCGCGTCACCATTCTCGACGAATATCCTGTTTCGGAAGCGGCTCTTGCGCGACCTTCGGCAGGCGATCCGCGCGTGGCGGAGCGCTTCGAGCTCTATGCCTGCGGGGTCGAGCTTGCCAACGGCTTTGGCGAACTGACCAATGCCGCAGAACAGCGGCGGCGTTTCGAGATCGAGATGAGCGAGAAGATGCGCGTCTACGGCGAGACCTATCCGCTCGACGAGGATTTTCTGGCTGCGCTGGCGATCATGCCGGAAGCTAGCGGCATCGCGCTCGGCTTCGACCGGCTTGTGATGCTGGCGACGGGAGCGTCGCGGATCGATCAGGTGCTCTGGGCGCCTGTTGCGGAGTATGGTCGATGAACGTCTTGCGGCCGATCAAGAGTGTCGACGATCTCGTCAGATCGGGCCTGATCGAGGACGCCGAGCGACTGGCGCTCGATGAGGTTGCTGCCCGCTATGCCATTGCGCTGACGCCTGCCATGGCAAGGTTGATCGATCATGCTGATCCGGCCGACCCGATTGCCCGGCAGTTTGTGCCCGATGCGGCGGAACTGGTGACCACGCCGGAGGAACGGGCCGATCCTATCGGCGACCATGCGCATAGCCCGGTGGAAGGCATCGTGCATCGCTATCCGGACCGCGTGCTGTTGAAAGCCGTGCATGTCTGCCCGGTCTATTGCCGCTTCTGCTTCCGGCGCGAGATGGTGGGGCCGCAGGGGCTTGGCACTCTCGAGCCGGCGGCGCTGGCTGCCGCCTTCGACTATATTCGCGGCCACAGCGAGATCTGGGAGGTGATCCTGACCGGTGGCGATCCGCTGGTGCTTTCACCACGTCGTCTCGGCGACATTCTAAGCGAGCTTGCGGCAATCCAGCATGTAAAAATCGTGCGTTTCCACACGCGGGTGCCGGTTGTCGACCCGCAGAAGATCAATGGGGCGCTGATCGCCTCACTGAAGGCGAGCGGCAAGACAGTTTATGTCGCGCTGCACGCCAACCATCCGCGCGAGCTGACTGCGGAAGCGCGCGCCGCCTGTGCCCGTCTTGTGGATGCCGGCATCGTCATGGTCAGCCAGTCGGTGCTTCTGAAAGGCGTCAACGATGATCCCGATGTTCTGGCGGAACTGATGCGAGCCTTCGTCGAGGCGCGGGTGAAGCCCTATTACCTGCACCATCCGGATCTTGCGCCCGGCACCAGTCATTTCCGCCTGTCGATAGAGGAGGGGCAGAAAATCGTCTCCTCGCTTCGCGGTCGTATCTCCGGTCTTTGCCAGCCCACCTATATTCTCGATATTCCCGGCGGCTACGGCAAGGCCGTGATCGGCGAAAGCGCCGTGCAGGCAGCCGGCGAGGGTTGTTATTCGATTTCGGACTATCGTGGCAACGAGCATCCCTATCCGCCCGCAGTTTGACGTAGCAGCGGGCTCCTGGCGTACCATTTCTGCACTTCGCACGGCTTGAGCGACTTGCTGCCCGATTTCTCGGGCTATATCAAACTATTGATAGAAATGAAGTATTAGGCCCCAACTAAGCATAATCCGTAAAATGCAAAGTATGAGTCTTAGTCATATTTAACTAATTATATTAGCGGAATGTTCTGTTTTCCGCACTAAAAGCACTCCCATGAAAAGGCGATGCATGCCGGCTCAGGATCATGAAAATCTGGAGTGAATGGGATGAACAAGACAGTCCGCGACCTCGTAGCCAAGTTCGGTAAGCTTCCTGTGCCCGTTGATCAGGTTGCCGACGATGCGGATCTCTACGCCGCGGGTCTGACGTCCTTTGCTTCCGTGCAACTCATGCTCGGCATCGAAGAGGCCTTCGACATCGAGTTTCCCGATAATCTCCTGAACCGCAAGTCCTTCGCGAGCATCTCGGCGATCGTCAAGACGGTCGATCTCATCCAGGATAGCCGAAAGGTCGCCTGATGAATTTCCCGGTCAAGATCACGGAAGACAGCCTGGTCGCAAGGGCTGCCCGCGTCGCCGAAATTGCGGCAAGACATGCGGATGCCGTCGATTTCGAAGGCCGTTTCCCGCAGGAAGCCGTCAACGCGATGAAGGCCGAGCGGCTGCTCGGTATCCAGATCCCCCGCCATCTTGGCGGCGAGGCTGCTTCCACGACCGATATTGCCGAATTGTGCTCGATGCTCGGCCAGGCCTGCGCGGCAAGCGCGATGGTCTTCGCCATGCACCATATCAAGCTTTCGAGCCTCGTCGAACACGGCGTCGACAGCGAATGGCATAGCGCTTTCATGCGCCGTATCGCCGCCGAACAGCTTCTGATCGCTTCCGCCACTACCGAAGGGGGGATTGGCGGCAACCTGCGCAACAGCATCTGCGCGATCGAAATCGACGGCGATGTCTGCAGGCTGCAAAAGGACGCGACCGTCATTTCCTACGGCTCGCATGCCGATGCCATTCTGATTACCTCGCGCAGCCATCCGCAGGCCGCTTCTTCCGATCAAGTCCTGACCGCCTTCTTGAAAGATCAGTACACACTCGAAAAGACGCATGCCTGGAACACGCTCGGCATGCGCGGTACCTGCTCCGACGGCTTCCTGTTCAAGGGTGAAGCACCGGCTAAACAGATCCTGCCCAAACCCTTTGCTGAGATCGCTGCCCAGTCGATGCTTGCCTCTTCGCATCTGCTCTGGAGCGGCGTGTGGTATGGTATCGCGGTTGACGCCGTTTCCCGCGCGCAGGCTTTCGTGCGCGCTGCTGCCCGCAAGTCTCCCGACGCTACCCCTCCCGGCGCGCTTCGCCTCGCTGAGGTTTCCAACCTCCTGCAGATGGTGAAGTCGAATGTGGTTGCCGGCCTCAAGGCCTATGAGGACGCCAAGGCTGACGGCGACAAGCTTTCCTCGATGGGCTTTGCCGTGGCGATGAACAACGTCAAGATCGCTTCCTCGGAAACGATCCTGGAGATCGTCAATCATGCCATGCTGATATGCGGCATCATGGGCTACAAGAACGGTACGCCCTTCAGCCTCGGACGCCATCTGCGCGATGCGCATTCCGCGCAGCTCATGATCTCGAACGACCGCATCCTCGGCAATACGTCGAGCATGCTCCTTGTCCATAAGCAGGACACTAGCCTACTGGGGTAAAGCCATGGATATGCAGACTTCGTTTCTGGACCGGCTCTTCGAGTCCGGCCTGCTGATCGATACCGGCGTTGACGGTCTTTATGGCCGCAGCGGCCAGTTCGAAGACGTCATCGCCGCTTTTGAACGGCTGATCGACAGGTTCGGTGGCGCCGATGGCGCCGAAGCGATGCGTTTCCCGCCCGGCATGAACCGTGCGCTCTTCGAAAAGAGCGGCTACATGAAGAGCTTCCCGCAGCTTGCCGGCACGGTGCACAGCTTCTGCGGCAGCGAACTCGACCATATGAGCCTGCTGCAATGCATGGAAGTCGGCGAGGATTGGACCAAGGATCAGAAGGCAACCGATATCGTTTTGACACCGGCCGCCTGCTATCCGCTTTATCCGACAGTTGCCAAGCGCGGCAACCTGCCGGCCAAGGGTGGCCTCTTCGATCTCCAGTCCTACTGCTTCCGCCATGAGCCGTCCAAGGATCCGGCTCGCCAGCAGCTTTTCCGCATGCGCGAATATGTCTGCATGGGCACAGAGCAGCATGTCACCGATTTCCGTCAGAGCTGGATGGACCGCGGCGTCGAAATGATGAAGCAGGTCGGCCTCGATGTGACGATCGATGTTGCCAACGACCCGTTCTTCGGCCGCGCCGGCAAGATGATGGTCAACAACCAGCGCGACCAGAACTTGAAGTTCGAGCTGCTGATCCCGATCACCTCGTCGGCAAACCCGACCGCGTGCATGAGCTTCAACTACCATCAGGACTCTTTCGGTGTGAAATGGGGCCTGAACCTCGAAGATGGCAGCGTGGCTCACACGGCTTGCGTCGGCTTCGGCCTCGAGCGCATCGCGCTCGCGCTCTTCCATCACCACGGCCTCGACGTCAAGGAATGGCCGGCCAGCGTACGGAAAGTCCTGTGGGGCTGAGCGGTTCCATGACCTCGGTTTTTGCGGGTATCGATCCCGATACCTACAAGCCGCATGCGCTGCATTCCGGCGAGCGCATGTGGCCGGAGACCAATTGTTATATCGATCTCTGGATCGAGGTGCTCTCGACTTTCGGCGTCGCACCCGAAGCGATGCTCGGCTTTACGCTGACGCAGGATTTCGAGGGCGACCAGTTCACCTTCTTCAAGGTACCGCTGGAGGATCTCGAAGCGCTCTATGGCATCCGCACCACCGAACTTGCGATCTACGACCGCGTGGAACGGCATGCCGAAGTGCAGATCGCCCGCGGGCGGCTCTGCCTGATCGAGATGGATTCCTTCTATATGCCGGATACGCGGGGCACTGCCTACCGGCAGGAGCACGGCAAGACCACGGTTGCGATCAACCGGCTGGACTTTGCCGGCAAGCGCGTCGACTATTTCCACAATGCCGGTTATTTCCGTATCGAGGGCGAAGATTTCGACGGGCTGTTCCAGTCGCATCTGACAGCTGAGGATGCGCCATTCCTGCCCTATACGGAATTCGCCAAGTTTCCGGAGCAGCCAGTAGGTGAAACGCATTTGCGTGAGGTTTCCCGTCGACTCCTTCACTTCCATCTCGCCCGCCGCCCGGGTGCCAATCCAATCCGCGCCTTTGCAGAAGTCTTCCCGCTGCAGGTTGAAGCGGTGGCTGATCGGTCCTTCGGCTTCTTCCACAAATATGCCTTCAACACGCTCAGACAGGTGGGGGCGAATTTCGAATTAGCGGCCGATCATCTGGCCTGGCTTTCGGCCGGCGAGTTCGGGGTCGCGATCGATGAAGCACGCCGCATCTCGGAGGTCGCGAAGTCTGTTCAGTTCCAGCTGGCGCGTGCTGTCACCCGCCGCAAGTTCGAGCCGTTGAAAGCGGCCCTTGATCCGGCTGCCGATGCATGGGATTCGATGATGGCATCGCTCGCGGAGCGGGCCTGAAGCCGGAGATCTGACCATGCGGGGGCGGTTGGCAAGCATAGGGGCTGAGGAAAGCCTTCTTACCGAAGGCTGGAATCTGGTTCTGACCGAGCCTGATGCTTGTGCGACGCCGCACGATATCCATCTGTCGGCGCAGTTCATTCCGGCACCCGTACCGGGCACTGTCGCAGCTGCGCTGGAAAGAGCCGGGCTTTTTGATCGGGAAAATCCTCAGGCGCTCAACACCAGGGACGCCTGGTATCTGACCCGCCTCTTCGATGCGGAGCCGGGCGAGGCGCTCCTGCGTTTTCAGGGGCTGGCGACGATCTGCCATGTTTTTCTGAACGGCGTTGAGATCCTTTTCTCCGAGAGCATGTTCACCGCCCATGAAATACCGGTGACGCTCGCAGGCGGTGATGAACTGGCGCTCTGCTTCCGGGCGCTCGCCCCGCGCCTTGGAGAACCCGGACCGCGAGCCCGCTGGCGCCCGCAGATGATCACGCCGCAAGGGCTGAAGAACATCCGCACGACGCTGCTCGGGCATATGCCCGGCTGGTGCCCGGAGATCCATGCGGTCGGGCCGTGGCGGCCGATCTCGCTCGTGCGCCGAAACGTCGCCTCTGTCGACAATGTCACGGTGCGTGCCGTTCTGGATGAAATTGGGACAGGACGGCTCAGCGTTTCTCTTCATGCAGATGGCGACGAGCCTGTGATGTTGCTGCGCTGCGCCGGTATCGAGCAGGGTTTCGAGAAGATCGGCGACAGGCATTATTCGGCAATCCTCAAGCTGCCCGAGGTCGAGGCCTGGTGGCCGCATACGCATGGCGCGCCGCATCTCTATGATGTGACGCTGGTTCTTGACGGCGAGGAACAGTCGCTCGGCAGGACGGGATTTCGGCGTATCGAGGTCGACCACGGCGCTGACGGCAGTGATTTCGCGCTTTGCGTCAACGGCGAACGGATCTTCTGCCGTGGCGCAGTCTGGACGACTGCCGACATAGCGCGGCTGCCGGGCGAGCGCGCCGATTATGAGCCCTTTCTGCGGCTTGCTGCCGAAGCCGGCATGAACATGATCCGCATCGGCGGGACCATGGCCTATGAGACGCCGGAATTCTTCGCGCTCTGCGACGAACTTGGGCTGATGGTCTGGCAGGACTTCATGTTCGCCAATTTCGACTATCCGAAGAACGACAAGGCCTTTATCGGCCATGTGCATGCCGAGGTGGAGGAATTCCTCCACGGCGTACAGCTTTCGCCGTCGCTCGCCGTGCTCTGCGGCGGCAGCGAAATCCACCAGCAGGCGGCGATGTTCGGCCTGCCCTCGGATTTCTGGAGCGGGCCGATTACCGACGAGATCATCCCGGCGATCTGCCAGCGCATGCGGCCTGACGTCCCTTACGTGCCGAATTCGCCTTATGGCGGAGCGATGCCCTTTTCGCCCAATGCGGGCGTCACGCATTATTACGGCGTCGGCGCCTATATGCGGCCGCTTGAGGATGCGCGCCGCGCGGAGGTGCGGTTTGCGGCGGAAAGCCTCGCCTTCGCGCATGTGCCGCAGCAGAAGACCTTGCAACGGCATCTCGACGTGCCCTCAGTTCACAGTCCGCTCTGGAAAGAGCGGGTGCCGCGCGACCGCGGCGCTTCCTGGGATTTCGAGGATGTCAGGGATTTCTATCTCGGGCTTCTCTATGACGTCGACCCCGCCAAGCTTCGCCGTGAAGATCCCGAACATTATCTCGACCTGTCGCGCGCCGTCACAGGTGAGGTGCTGGAGGAAACCTTTGCCGAATGGCGGCGCAAGGGATCGACCTGCAATGGCGCGCTTGTCTGGACCCTGCAGGATCTGTTGCCGGGTCCCGGCTGGGGCGTGATCGATTCCACTGGCGAGCCCAAACCTGTCTGGCATGCGATGCGCCGGGCCTTCCGTCCTGCGCAGGCAGTCTTTACGGACGAGGGGACGAATGGCCTCTATGTCCATGTCATCAATGAAACCGACAAGGTGGTGGCTCTCGAACTCGATGTCGCCTGCCTCCGTGAGGGGCGCCAGCAGGTCGCGAGCGGTAGCAAGGCCTTCAATCTCGATCCAAGAAGCGTGGAGCGGATTGCCTGCACCGATCTCTTCGGCGGCTTCTTCGATGCCACTTATGCCTTTCGTTTCGGCGCGCCATCGCATGACGTTAGCGTGGCGTGGCTGCGCTCGACGATGGACGGCGCGCTGCTGGCGCAGGCTTTTCATTTCCCGCGTGGCCGGGCGAAAGCCTTCCACGACGCGACGATCGAGGCGTCCTTCCTGCGTGAGGGCGATGATTGGTTTATCACGCTTACGACCGACAGGCTTGCCCAGTCGGTGCATATCGACGTCGAAGGCTACCGGGCCGAAGAGGACTGGTTCCATCTGGCACCAGGCCCTGCCAAGCGAGTGAAGCTCATCGCCGCTGCGGGCATTGATCGCGATGCATTGCCGGCAGGCGAAATCAGGAGCGTCGGCGCCTTGCGCCGTTTCGCGCTTTAGGGACCAGGGAGCGGTCATGACGATCAGGGTGCAGGCGGAAGAGGCTTTGCGGGGCGTCTATCGAAGCGTGCGTGGGCATCTGTTGCAGCGGCTGATTGTCAAATCGCGGCTTGCCTTCAATCCGCGCCGACCGGTCGAGATCGTCGGTTATCTGTCGATGGCGGCAGGTGTGGGCGAATCCGCACGGCTTTGCACTGCCGCGCTTTCCCAGGCAGGCCGTGAGATCATGCTTGCGGATGTCAGCACACATCCGGATGAAGGCAAGCTGGTCGAATGGACGTCCGAGCAAATCTCCGGCGGACAGCCGGGAAGCCGCATATGGCATCTCAATCCGCCCATGCTGCCGCGCGCGATCCTGAAGAAAGGTCTCGGCAATTTCACCCGTGCGTTCAATATCGGTTATTGGGCCTGGGAGCTGGAAGTTGTGCCGGCGGAATGGCGCAATGCCATGCACTATATGAACGCTGTCTTCGTTCCCTCGGAATTCACCAGGCGGGCAATCGCGCCACATACGACTGCACCTGTCATTGTCGTGCCGCACCCGGTGACCGAGCGGCCGGCTGCTGACGGCATCAGGCAGAAGTTCGGGATTGCCGAGGATGCTTTCCTCGTATCGTTCGTCTTCAGCGCCGGTTCCTCGATCAACCGTAAGAACCCGCAGGCGGCGATTAAGGCCTTCAGGCTCTTCAGCGCCGAATGCCCCCATGCCTTCCTGCTGATGAAGGCGAGTGGCAATCCGGTCCGGGACGAGGCACTTCGCGCGCTCATGCAATCCGTGGAAGGCGACCGCAACATCAGGATCGTTACCGACAATCTGGCGAGTTCGGAGATCAACGGCATCATTCGCGATTCCAATGTCTATCTTTCGCTGCATCGTTCGGAGGGTTTCGGCCTGACGGTGGCTGAAGCGATCATGCATCGCACGTCCGTCATCTCGACCGGTTGGTCAGGCACGGCTGATTTCTGCGATCCCGAGAATATATGGCTGGTCGAGCCGTCGCTTATTCCCGTCGTCGACAGCCATCCGGAATTTGCCGATCTCACGAATGCCGTCTGGGCCGATCCTTCACCCGCGACCGCGGCGGCGCATTTGAAGAGCATCTATTCCAATCCCGAGGCTGCGCAGCAGAAAGCAGAGGCGGCGCGGACCTATCTGGTGCGCCACCTCGCCGAGCATAGCTACGACAAGGCGCTTTCACGGCTTTCTGCGATGCAGGCGAGCTAAGCTGAGCGCTTTACTCCCCTTTATTTTAACATTTCCAATTTAGTGATGACTTGTTTTCGGCCGCGGTGCGGCTTCTGGCGGATGGACGGATGTCGAAGGGCATTATTGCAAATTCGGTGATGAATGCGGCGGCGGGCATGCTGCTTCTGGTAACGGGGTTCGTTTCCTCGATCATAACCGCGCGTCTGCTCGGTCCGGAGGCGAACGGCATAGTTGCCTTTTCGCTCTGGCTCGTCGTCACGGGTGCCTCGATTGCCGAACTCGGCTCCAGCATCACGCTGCTGAAGACGCTGCCGCAGCTTTCGGCACAGGGCTACAGTTTCGAGCAACGCAAGGGGTTTGCCTCGATCCTGGTCGCCTTCATGGTCTGTTCCACGTTGGTGCTGCTGGGGCTCTACGCCCTGTTCTTCCTGACATCGGAGGAAATGCACTGGGCCGACACCGCGCCGTCTGTGGCGCTTGTGACAGGTATGCTCTTCTTCATCCAGGCGATCGGCTCCTTCGTCAAATTCTACCTGATCGGTGAAAAACGGCTCGGCACGTTCTTCCAGCTGACGCTGATCGTCTCGGTTTTCCAGCTAGCGGGCGTGGCGGTCGGTGCCGTCTTCTACGGGGTGGAGGGCGTGCTCGTCGGCTACGCGCTCGGCCAGTTGGTGCTTTTCGTTGCTACTTTGCCGATTCTTTTTGCCCGGCGCGATCGCTGCGGCGTATCGCTCAAATATCTGGCCTCGTCGTCCGTGATCCTGTCGATGCAATTCATCATCGACTCGATCTTCCTCAATCGTATCGAACTGCTTTTCCTGCAGCAGTTCTGGTCGGTGGAAATGGTCGGCTTCTATGCGGCGGGTCTGTCGATCGCCAATATAGCGTTGCAGCTTCCGATCCAGATGAGCGGCAGCCTGCTGCCCTATTATTCGGAACGGCGGCACACCAGCGCCGACTCGAAGTTCCCGGTCGAGGCCTTTGCAGCCGTCATCCGCAGCATGGCCTATATCGTGCTGCCCATGAGCCTCGGGCTCGCCGCAATCTCCAGCGAACTGGTGCACGTGGTCTTCGGCGAAGCCTTCGATCGAAGCGGCGGAGTTGTTGCGCTGCTTGCGCTTGTCGCGCCAGCCTACACGCTCATGCAGGTTCTCAGCCTATACCTGCTTTCAATCGACAAGGCCAATGTACGGTTGAAAATCAGTGTGATAGGTGGCCTTCTTATGGTAGTGGGTTGTTTACTCATCGTACCTAGGCTGGCCGCCGAGGGTGCCGCACTTGTGCGCATCGCCGTATTTGTTGCGATGTCGGTAATGATGGTCAGACAAACGGGCTTCGGAACTCAGCTTTCGGGTCTTTATCTCAGCCTTGCGAAGATTGCGCTTGCGGCGGTATTTTGTGCTTGCGGCGCCATCACTGCGCTTGAGCTCATCCAGGGTCCGATCGGTCTTGTTGCTGCGATGATCGCCGGCGCGTTTGCTTACTTCGCTGCGTTGAAAGTCCTCCGTGCCGTTCCGGTCGAAGATATCCAGGTGCTGCGCTCGATCCTCGACAAGATACCGGCTCTCCTGCAGGGACCAGCAAGGCGTGTCGTCAATTTCATCTCTACGCCGACCCCCGAACGTGGGGAGAAGAAGCCTGATAACGAAGAGTTCTCGCGCGAGCCGGCCGAAGGCGCCGGCCGTGCCGCTGCCCTTCCTGTTGTGTTCGACGGGACGATCGGTCTCTTCATGCCGGAAAAGGCTGATGTTGAAAAACGCTCGGCTGCCGTTCTTTTCGTGAGCCCCTGGGGCTTCGAAGAAATGTGCACGCGGAAATTCTATCGCGTCGCGGCGGAGCATTTCTCTGACATTGGCGTGCCGAGCCTGCGTTTTGACTATACGGGAACGGGTGACGCGCTCGATTTCGGCGATCAGGCACCCGGTCTGGAAATCTGGAAGAATTCCATCCGCGCGGCAGCTTCAAAATTGAAGATGCTCAGCGGTTGCTCGCAGGTCATTCTTGTCGGCCAGGGTCTCGGCGGCACGCTTGCTCATCTGACCTGCCACACGATCGAGGGCGTCGACAGCATCGTGCTGCTGGCGCCTGTCCTCAGCGGCAGGGGGCATCTGCGCGAAATCAACATGTGGTCGCGGATCATTCATGCCGACCTCGGTCTCGGCAAGGAGCATGCGCAAAGCGCCCAGGTTCAGATCGCCGGCCTGACCTTGCCGGACACGATTGCTGCCGAAATCGGCAAACTCAATATCGGTTCGCCGCAGGAGCTTGCGGCGCCGAATTACCTTGTCCTCGAACGCCCGGCTCGGGTTGATGACACGAGTTTCGCGGACGCCCTGAAGGCACTCGGCGGCAATGTCGAGCAGCGCGTTTTCGAAGGCTATGACGAACTGGTCACGAACCCGCTGTTTGCCAAGACGCCGATGGCAGTCATCGAGCTGCTTGCCGAATGGCTTGTCGAGACAACCGCTCCTGCCCCGTCCGTCGGTCGCTCTTCGCAGGAGGTCGAAAACCGGCCGCTCGCAGGTGATGGTTTTGAGGAGATTCCGGTTCGTTTCGGCGCCTTCCAGCATCTGATCGGCGTCGTCAGCCGGCCGCAGGGCGAGATCAAGGGTAACGCCGTGCTCTTCATGTCGACGGCCTATGACCGCCATGCCGGCTGGGGCCGGACGACTGTCGATATGGCGCGCGAGCTCGCTCGCCAGGGCGTCGTTTCGCTGCGCTTCGATTCTGCCAATGTCGGCGACAGCGTTCCGCGTCCGGATGCCCCGGAACAGGTTCTCTATTCCGCGACACAGACGGACGATGCGCTGGCCTCCATCGATTTGCTGGAAAGCTTCGTCGCCGGCCCGATCATGGTCGCGGGTCGCTGTAGCGGCGGTTATGTGGCTTTTCGCGCGGGTATCGAGGACGAGCGCCTGAAGGCGATCGTTTCCATCAATCCCTTCGTTTACTACTGGGATCCGGAAATGCCGGTGCGGCGCGAGCACGTCGTCTCGGTTCCTCGCAGCGTCGACGATTACGGCCAGCGGATGATGCGGCTCGACACGGTCAGGCGGCTGTTCCGCGGGGAGGTCGATGTTTTCGCTGCTTTGCAGAATATCTTTATCGCGGTCGGCCGCCGGCTTTCGCCGCGCATCGCGCCGCTTGTGGAACTCATTCCGGGCCGTCGTCATATCGCACGCCAGGTGCGTCAGTCTTTTGCGGCGCTTGGCAAACGCAAGGTGCCGCTGACGCTGATCTACAGCGAAGGCGATGTCGGTCTCGACCACATGTATTTCCACTTCGGTCCGGGTGGCCACAAGTTCGCCCGGCATCCGAACGTGCGTCTGGTGATGCTGCAGGATGCAGACCACAATCTGACGCCGCCGGAATCGCGCAAGCTGGTACTGGACGAGATCGTCCGGCTGGCGAAAGCCTAGGAATTTCCGGATCTTTTAAGTGGCAATGCCGATTGAGCGGTAGAGGTCGATATAACGGTCCGCAACGGCATCCCACGAATAGGCGTGGGCGGCCTGCATGAGGCTCTCCCGCAAGGACGAACCCTCGACGGTGACGTCGCGATAGGCTTTCTCGATCGCATCCGCCGCGAGTTCCGGCTTCGTGAAGTCGGCAAGGATGATTTCCTCATGCCGTCCTGCGAGCGCGCGATAGGCCTCGTTGATGTTGAGGACCGGCTGCAGGCCAGCGCTCATCGCTTCCAGCGCAACGATGCCGAAGCCTTCATATTCCGATGCCGAAGCCATGAGTGATGCCTCGGCAATGATGCCGCGGATCGCGTGATTGTCCGGCGAAATGGTCAGGGTTACGGATGCTTCCAACGATCTTGCGGCAATCTCCCGCCTGACGTCAGCAGCATCGAGATCGGATTCGGCGCCGACAACGTCCAGATGCCAATCGGGATTGCGTTTTACGAGTGCTGCCACCGCATCCAGCAGAAGATCGAGCCGTTTGTTTACGGAGAAGCGCCCGATCGTGATGATGCGTCGCTCGGGCGTGCGCGAGGCGGCATCGGCGAATTTGCCGATATCGGCGCCATTCTCGATGGTCATGCCATCGGGGACGATCTGGATGAACTGGCTGAGGTCCGACGCGCTGCAGCAGACGACGCGGCGATAGGCGATCGCCGAGAGGCGTGTCAACGTTCGGAACCATATCTTCTTGATAACAAGAAATTTCTTCGTGTGAAAGAAACCGCCATGGGTCGTGACGACCATGGGCTTGCGGTGCCGGAACCTGCCCCAAGCGAGCGCGTCGAAGAAGAAGTCGATCGCATGGACATGGATAAGATCGGCGTCGCCGATATGGCGGAAGACCTGTGGTGCTACCGGATAGCGACTGCTGCCGGACCAGGGGATACGGACAACCTCGATGCCGTCGATGGTTTCGCGCGCGGGAAGCTTGTCGTCGGGAGCGGTGAAGAGGGAATCAAGCGTGACAACACGGACGCGGTAGCCGCGTTTCAACGTTTGCCGGGCAAGATTGGCGACCACATCCTCAAGGCCGCCACGGTTGGGCAGAAACTGCCGTACGACGTGCACGATGAGGGGCGCAGCTTTCGGCTGCGGGCTGTTCTCGACGGTCTCTACCACGGAGAGGGACATTTCCCACCTGTTCTCTATGGGAATGACCAGCCATACCGAGCCTTAAGGTGCGGTATATGAGGAAGTGACCCTCCGGCTTTATTGGTGCGATGGTTAACCGCTTTAGAATGCCTTGAAGGTCAATGTCGTCAGCGAGCGAACGATGCCGGGGATATTGGCGATGTTGTCGTTGATGAATTTGCCGATATCCTGGCCTTCCTCGATGTAGACCTTGAGCAGCAGGTCGTAGTTGCCTGATGTCGAATAGAGCTCCGAGACCAGCTCGGTCTTGTAGATGGCGTCGGCGACCTCGTAGGTCTTGCCGGGGGCGCACTGGAGCTGGACGAAAATCGGCTTCATGGGAATTTCCTGCATCGAATTCTGATGGCGCGCATAATGGTCGAAAGCGCGTCCGCGATGCAAGCCTTCCTTACGTGTCGGAACCCGAATGGGCTTCGGAGACGATCCAGTCGCGAAAAGCGGCAAGCGGCGCGTAATCGGCGCGCTCCGGCGGAAAGGCGAGATAATAACGCTCGCGGCTCTCCATCTCGCGGTCGACGGCAGCAACGAGATCGCCGCGCTCCAGCTCATCCTGGATGAGGAAGGTTGGCAGAAGGGCGACGCCTAGGCCCGCGATGGCCGCCTGTGCTGCGGTGGCAAACTGGTCGAACAGCATGCCATGCACGCTTTCGAAGGCGACGCCGTTATCGGCAAACCAGCGCTCCCAGGCGTCGGAACGGGTCGTCAGATGCAGGAGCGGCACCGAGAGCAGATCTTCCGGCCGGGTGATCTCGTTGCGCTTGAAGAAATCCGGACTGCAGGCGGGCAGCGTGCGCTCCGACATCAGGAAGGCGAGTTCGGCGCCCGGCCAGTGCGGATGGCCGAAGTGGATGGCTGCATCGATGGAATCGAGACGGAAATCGAAGGAGGAGAGCCGGGTGACGAGGTTGATCGTGACACCGGGGTTGGCACCGAGAAAACGGCCCAGGCGTGGCGCCAGCCAGCGTGTGCCGAAGGTTGGCAGGATCGCAAGGTTCAACGTGCCGCCGTGCGGGTTGGCGCGCAGGTTCAGCGAGGCGCTGGAGATGCGTCGCAGCGCTTCCCGGATTTCGCGGGCATAGGCATCGCCGGCAAGAGTAAGGCGCACGGTCTGGCGCTCGCGCAGGAACAGTTCGACCCCAAGATGTTCCTCAAGCGCCTTGATCTGGCGGCTGACGGCGCTCTGTGTCAGGTCAAGCTCGCGGGCGGCAGATGTTACGCTGCCGGTGCGGGCGACCGCTTCGAAGGCGGCAAGATGAGCAATCGATGGCAGAAAGCGCCTTGGTGCAAGCATGATCATTCCATTTTAGAATGAGCTATTTCCGAAACGTCGATATTCACCGCCTAAGAGCCCTTGTAAAGAACTTCATCCTGCAAAATCGGAATGAACGCGGAGTTTTCTTCAATGCCCGGCGCTTTCGTCTCCACGGACCGCATCCGTTCGCTTTTCACCGAAGCCATGTCACAGATGTACCGGACGGAGGTGCCGCAATACGGGACGCTGATCGAGCTTGTGGGGGAGGTCAACGCCGAAGTCCTCGCGAAAGACCAGGAACTTAGCGAGCGGCTTCGGCGTGCAGGTGAGCTCGAGCGCATCGATGTCGAGCGCCACGGTGCGATCCGTCTCGGAACGGCTGAGGAACTCTTCACCATCCGACGGCTCTTTGCCGTTATGGGCATGCAGTCGGTCGGTTATTACGATCTCTCGGTCGCCGGTGTTCCCGTGCATTCTACCTGCTTCAGGCCTGTCGAAGAAAAGGCGCTGAACGTCAATCCGTTCCGTGTCTTTACCTCGCTGTTGCAGCTGGAATTGATCGAGGACGCGGAATTGCGCGCCGAAGCCGCTGATATCCTGGCCAAGCGGCAGATCTACACGCCGCGCGCCATCAAACTCATCGAGCAGCATGAGAAGGCTGGTGGACTGACGGAAGCGGAAGCTGCAGAATTTGTCGCCGAGGCGCTGGAAACCTTCCGCTGGCATGGCGAGGCAACCGTCAGTGCCGAGACCTACAAGCGCCTGCATGACGCACACCGCCTCATTGCCGATGTCGTCAGCTTCAAGGGCCCACATATCAACCATCTCACTCCGCGCACGCTCGATATTGATGAAGTGCAGCGGCGTATGCCGGAGCGCGGCATCACGCCGAAGGCCGTCATCGAAGGACCGCCGCGGCGCAATTGCGATATCCTGCTGCGGCAGACGAGTTTCAAGGCGCTGGAAGAGCCGATTGCCTTCACGGATGCTGCCGGCACGAAGGCAGGCACGCATACGGCTCGATTTGGCGAGATAGAACAGCGTGGCGTTGCGCTGACGGCCAAGGGCCGGGCGCTCTACGATCGCTTGCTCGCCTCGGTGCGCGGCGAAGTGCAGGTCGGCGCATCCGGGGCCAAGGCCGGCGACTATGGTGTCGAGCTCGCGGGACGATTCAAGGCATTGCCGGACGGTTGGGACGAGTTGCGGCGCGAAGGACTGGCCTTCTTCCACTATTCGGCGACGCCTGAAGGTCTTGCTGCGAAGGGCCAATTGCCGTCCGATCCGGAGGCCCTGATCGCCAAAGGTTATCTGCGTTTCGATCCTGTCATCTACGAGGATTTCCTGCCCGTCAGCGCGGCCGGTATCTTCCAGTCGAATCTCGGCACGGACCAGCAGCAGAATTATGCGACACGTTCGAACAGGGCGGCTTTCGAGGAGGCGCTTGGCGCCGACGTGCAGGACGAGCTCGCGCTTTATGCCGAGCGGCAGGCCGCATCGCTTGATATGGCCATGGAAGAGCTCGGCCTTTCGGGCCTGAAGCTGAAGACGGTCGCCTGACAATCGGCCGCTTCCGCAGGGGCGGGAGCGGCGCTAGAGTACCGATTTCGATCCAGACTGGACTGTCCGATGCTCAATGATCCGCGCTCCCACGGCCTGTGGGAAAAGACTGCTCCCCAGCCACCCGTCACGTCTGTACTGTCAGGCGCCGTCGATGCCGATGTTGTCATTGTCGGCGGCGGCTATACCGGCCTTTCTTCCGGCCTGCATCTGGCCGAGGCCGGATCGCGGGTTGTGCTCCTAGAGGCGAAGGAGATCGGCTTCGGCGGCGCAGGCCGCAATGTCGGGCTCATCAATGCCGGCATGTGGGTCATGCCTGATGATCTGCCCGGGGTGCTCGGCCCCGTCTACGGCGAGCGGCTGCTCGACCTGCTCGGCAATGCACCGCGGCTGGTGATGGAGCTGATCGAAAAGCACGGGATCGCCTGTGAGCTCGAAAAGCAAGGTACGCTTCATTGCGCCGTCGGCGTCGACGGTCTGAAGGAAGTCGAGGAGCGCTACAAGCAGTGGTCGGCGCGGGGTGCGCCTGTCGCACTGCTCGATGCCGATGAGACTGCAAAACGCATTGGCACGAATGCCTATGCCGGCTCGCTGCTCGACATGCGGGCCGGCACGCTGCAACCGCTTGCCTATGCGCGCGGGCTGGCGCATGCCGCCCAGAAGGCGGGCGTTGTGCTGCACACGGCAAGCTCTGTCATTGCGACCGAGCGGCAAGGCAGCCGGTGGGTGGTGAAGACGGAGCATGGGCAGGTAACGGCTGATTGGATCATCGTGGCGACGGATGCCTACAGCACCGGCCCGTGGGAACAGGTGCGCAACGAACAGGTATTTCTGCCCTATTTCAATTTCGCCACCGTCCCACTCGGCCATAATCTGCGTCAGTCGATCCTGCCCAATCGCGAGGGCGTATGGGATACGAAGGAAATTCTCTCGTCCTTCCGGATGGATCAGGCTGGCCGCCTGGTCTTCGGAAGTGTCGGGGCGCTGCGCAATACCGGCCTGTCCGTGCACAAGGGCTGGGCCAAGCGCGCGCTGAAGCGGCTCTTCCCCGAGATCGGCGACGCCGAATTCGAGTGCGAATGGTACGGGCAGATCGGCATGACTGACAACGCCCTGCCGCGTTTCCACAAATTCGCCCCCAATGTCATCGGCTTTTCGGGCTATAATGGCCGCGGGATTGCGCCCGGCACGGTGTTCGGCCGCACATTGGCGGAGCATATTCTTGGCCGGATTGGCGAAGCGGATCTGCCTTTGCCGCTGACCGACCCTCGTGAGCAGAGCTTCCGCGCGCTTAGGGAACTATGGTACGAAGCCGGCGCTCAGGTCGCCCATTTCGCCGATGCCCGTTTCTGAGAACAACAAGACTGGAACCACGACAATGAACATCGCCGTCCTCGATCTCGCCACCGAAACCGCCAAGCTGCTCGCCGATCTCGGCGTCGATGCCAGGAGCTATACGGGCGGTACGCTGTCCGTCACCTCGCCGATCACAGGCAAGGAAATCGGCAAGCTGAAGGAGCATTCCGTCGCCGACGCCAAGGCGGCGATCGATGCGGCACACAAGGCTTTCCTCGAATGGCGGGCCGTTCCGGCGCCGAAGCGCGGCGAGCTGGTCCGCCTGCTCGGCGAGGAACTGCGCGCCTCCAAGGTGGCGCTCGGCCGCCTGGTTTCGATCGAAGTCGGAAAGATCACTTCGGAAGGCCTTGGCGAAGTACAGGAAATGATCGATATCTGCGATTTCGCCGTCGGTCTTTCCCGCCAGCTCTACGGGCTGACGATTGCTACCGAGCGGGCCGAGCATCGCATGATGGAAAGCTGGCATCCGCTTGGCGCCATCGGTATCATTTCGGCCTTCAACTTCCCGGTTGCCGTCTGGTCCTGGAATGCCGCGCTTGCCATCGTCTGCGGCAATTCCACCGTCTGGAAGCCTTCCGAAAAGACGCCGCTGACGGCTCTTGCCGTGCAGGCCCTGTTTGAGAAGGCGTTGAAGCGTTTCGTCGCCGAAGGCGGCAAAGCACCGGCAAATCTCTCTACTCTGTTGATCGGCGGCCGCGAGATCGGCGAAGTGCTGGTCGACCATCCGAAGATCCCGCTGGTTTCGGCGACCGGCTCCACCGCCATGGGCCGCGCCGTCGGCCCGCGCCTGTCGCAGCGCTTTGCCCGCGCGATCCTGGAACTTGGCGGCAACAATGCCGCGATCGTCTGCCCAACGGCCGATCTCGACCTGACGCTGCGCGGTGTTGCCTTTGCGGCCATGGGCACGGCCGGCCAACGCTGCACGACGCTGCGCCGTCTCTTCGTGCATGAGAGCGTCTATGACCAGCTCGTTCCGCGGCTGAAGAAGGCCTATGGCTCGGTGACGATCGGCAATCCGCTGGAAACCGGTACACTGGTCGGCCCGTTGATCGATGGTCAGGCCTTCGAGAAGATGCAGACGGCCCTCGTCCAAGCAAGGGCTGCCGGTGGCGCCGTCGTCGGTGGTGAGCGTGTCGACAACGGTTCGGCAGAAGCCTTCTATGTTCGCCCCGCGCTCGTCGAAATGCGGGAGCAGACCGGCCCGGTGGAGCACGAAACCTTCGCACCGATCCTGTACGTCATCAAGTACAGCGATTTCGATGCCGTGCTGGAACTGCACAACGCTGTCCCACAGGGCCTGTCGTCCTCGATCTTCACCAACAATATGCGCGAAGCGGAAACCTTCCTCTCCTCGCGTGGCTCGGATTGCGGAATCGCCAACGTCAATATCGGTCCATCCGGTGCTGAAATCGGCGGAGCCTTTGGCGGGGAGAAAGAGACGGGCGGCGGCCGTGAATCGGGTTCGGACGCCTGGAAGGCTTACATGCGCCGTTCCACCAACACCGTCAATTACGGCAAGACCTTGCCGCTGGCGCAGGGCGTCAAGTTCGACGTCGAATAAGCTGACGCATTGGAACCACAAAAGCGACGCCTCACCGGCGTCGCTTTTTTTTGACGAAATCCGGATTTATTCCCTGCGAAGATGAAAAATTGAGTCAAGATAATGTGATGATTTTTTTGACTTCGAAACTTGAACTAAGCAGTCAACAAAAATATACGCCTGCCATCACCCTTGGGAGCTCGGGTGACATCGCCACGGAGGCCATCATGAAAATTGCTCTTAACCGTCTTTCCGGCGCGTTCGCGCTTGCCGCTTCACTTCTCGCCGCCACCGCGCTCGCAGGCAGCGCCTATGCGCAGGAGTCCGAAGGTATCGTCGTTTACAATGCCCAGCACGAAAGCCTGGGCCGTGAATGGATCGACGCCTTCACCAAGGAGACCGGCATCAAGGTCACCATGCGCCAGGGCAGCGACATGCAATTCGCAAACCAGATCATCCAGGAAGGCGATGCTTCACCTGCCGATGTATTCCTGACGGAAAACTCGCCGGCGATGACGCTGGTCGACGGTGCCGGCTTGTTTGCGCCGATCGAGAAGGACACGCTGGATCAGGTTCCCGAGCAGTATCGACCGGCTGACGGCATGTGGACCGGCATTGCTGCCCGCACCACCGTTTTCGCCTATGACAAGACGAAGCTGACGGAAGACAAGCTGCCGAAGTCGATGCTCGACCTGCAGGATCCGGCCTGGAAAGGCCGTTGGGGCGCGGCTCCCGCCGGCGCCGACTTCCAGGCCATCGTTGCCGCTCTGCTGCAGCTGAAGGGCGAAGACGCCACCAAGGCCTGGCTAAAGGGTCTCAAGGACAATGCCACGCCTTACAAGGGCAACAGCGTCGCCATGAAGGCCGTCAATGCCGGCGAGGTCGAAGGCGCGATCATCTATCACTACTACTGGTTCGGCGATCAGGCCAAGACCGGCGAAAACAGCAAGAATGTCGGCCTGCATTATTTCAAGAACCAGGATCCGGGCGCTTTTGTTTCCGTTTCCGGCGGCGGTGTCCTGAAGTCCACGCAGCACATGAAGGAAGCTCAGGCTTTCATCAAGTATCTGACCAGCAAGGCCGGTCAGGCGGTTCTCAAGGATGGCGATTCCTATGAATACGCCGTCGGCAAGGACGCCGCTTCCAACGACAAGCTCACTCCGCTTGCCGACCTTGACGCGCCGAAGGTCGAAGCCTCGACGCTGGACAGCAAGAAGGTCGTGGAGCTGATGACGGCCGCCGGCCTCATCTAACCTTTCTGCCGCAGGCTTCTTCCGGCCAAAACTATTGCTTTTGGCTCAAGAAAACCTTAGGGCATGACGAAATCCGGCAACCGCTCTTCAAAAGCGGTTGCCTTCCTTTTTCAGCGTGTGAAGGCATCGGCCTTGCTGCAGGACAATAGATTGCTTGCATCCGGCAAGAAGGCGCCGGTGACGCCAGGGGCCGCGCGAATGAGTTTGCCGCGCGGACGCATGCCGCACGCTTCCGTCGTTCTCCTCGCCTCCATCGTCGCGGTCTTCAGCCTTGTGCCGCTCGGCTTCATTGCCTGGGTGACCTATGATGTCGGCTGGGAAACGGTGAAGACGCTGGTTTTCCGCCCGCGCGTCGGCGAGCTTCTCGTCAATACGGTTCTCCTGGAATCGATCACCATTCCGCTGTCGATCGTGCTTGCCGTCACCCTCGCCTGGCTGACGGAGCGGACGGACATCCCTTTCGCACGGTTCTGGGCATGGCTGGCGATCGCCCCGCTCGCCGTGCCGGCCTTCGTGCATTCCTATGCCTGGGTGAGCCTGCTTCCGGGCATGCGAGGGTTGCAGAGCGGCGTTTTCGTTTCGGTGCTCGCCTATTATCCTTTCCTATACCTGCCGGTTGCCGCCGCCCTTCGCCGGCTTGATCCGGCAATCGAGGATGCTGCGGCCTCGCTTGGCCTCGATCCGTGGCGCGTCTTCTTCCGCACGATCCTGCCGCAGCTGCGCCTTGCCATCTGCGGCGGCTCGCTACTGATCGCACTGCACTTGCTGTCGGAATACGGACTGTTCGTGATGATCCGCTTCGACACGTTTGCAACCGCGATCGTCGACCAGTTCCAGTCTTCCTACAACAGCCCGGCTTCCAACATGCTCGGTGGCGTGCTCGTCGCCTGTTGCCTGTTCCTGCTCGGCCTCGAGATCCTGTTGCGCGGCAATGAGCGATATGCGCGCGTCGGCTCCGGTTCGGCGCGCCCTGCCGATCGCCGCCGGCTCGGCTGGTTCGTGGCGCCTGCCTTGGCACTGCCGATCATCCTCGCAGTGCTGACGCTCGGCGTGCCGCTGATTACGCTCGGTCGCTGGCTTTATCTCGGTGGGCTCGGCATCTGGCGCCTCGAGGTCGTGAGCGCCTTTGTGCAGACGATCGTTCTCGCCATTGCCGGCGGCGTGCTGACGACAATCGCCGCTGCCCCCATGGCCTGGCTCTCGGTGCGCGCGCCGGGCCGCCTCCAGCGTATTCTCGAAGCCTGCCACTATTATGTCGGTTCGCTGCCGGGCGTCGTCGTGGCGCTCGCGCTGGTTTCCATCACCGTCCGACTTATTCTGCCGCTCTACCAGACCTTTGCAACGTTGCTCGTTGCCTATGTGCTGCTGTTCCTGCCCCGCGCCATGGTGGGCTTGCGCGCCAGCATCGCGCAGGCGCCTGTCGAGCTGGAGCGCGCGGCAATGGGGCTTGGCCGCACGCCGGGACAGGCAGTGCGCCAGATCACCATGCGTCTTGCAGCGCCGGGGGCTGCCGCCAGCATGGCCCTTGCCGCGCTCGGCATCACCAATGAATTGACGGCCACGCTGATGCTGTCGCCGAACGGCGTCGATACACTCGCGACGAAATTCTGGTCGCTGACCAGCGAGATCGATTATGTCTCGGCAGCACCCTACGCCTTCATGATGGTCGTGTTGTCACTGCCGCTCACCCTCATGCTCTATGCCCAATCGAAACGGACTGCCGGCCAATGACGCTGCTTACCATCGACACTATCAGCAAGCGTTATGGCCCGGTTCAGGCCCTGAAGGATATTTCGCTCGAAGTTCAGGCAGGCAGCCGCACGGCGGTCGTCGGTCCCTCCGGTTCCGGCAAGACGACGCTGCTGCGCATCATCGCCGGTTTCGAACAGCCTGATGTCGGCAGGGTGATGCTCGATGGTGAGGTGCTCGCCGACGGGCCGGCCTGTGTTCCCGCCCACAAGCGCGGCATCGGCATCGTTTCGCAGGATGGCGCTCTCTTTCCACATCTGAGTGTCGCTGAAAACATCGGTTTCGGTTTCGAGCGCGGGGCGCCCGATCGCGAAAAGCGTATTCGCGACCTTCTGGAAATGGTGGAACTGGAAAACAGCATGCTGGATCGCCGGCCGCATCAGCTTTCGGGCGGCCAACAGCAGCGTGTGGCGCTTGCCCGCGCGCTCGGTCGTCGTCCGCGCCTCATGCTGCTCGATGAACCCTTTTCCGCGCTGGATACAGGCCTTCGGGAAAATATGCGCAAGGCGGTTGCCCGCGTCCTGCAGACGGCTGGCATCACTGCCGTTCTCGTGACCCATGATCAGGGCGAGGCCCTTTCCTTTGCCGATCAGGTTGCGGTACTGCGCGAGGGCAAGCTGGTGCAGGCCGGCACGCCGCAGACGCTCTATCTCAAGCCGCGGGATCGCGAGACGGCGCTTTTCCTTGGTGATGCGGTGATGCTGCCCGCTATCATCAAGAACGGCTTTGCCGATTGCGCGCTTGGTAGTGTGCCGGTTGAGGGGGCCCATCAGGGCAAAGCGGAAATCATGTTGCGGCCGGAGCAGATCCGTGTCGTCGTCGACGAGGCCAACGCGAAATACGGCGGGCGTGTCGTGGATGTGGAATTCGGCGGCGCGACTTGCACGGTGGCAGTGTCGCTTGCGGCTGTCGCCCTGCCGCCGATCCTGATCAAGACATCAAGCGTGGCATTGCCGACGCGAGGCGATCTCGTTCGCCTCGATATCGCCGGCAAGGCGCATGTCTTCGTGCGGTAAGTTCAGCCCGCCTTCAGAACCAGCTCTTCGGATCCCTCACCGGCCAGCCAGCCACCGGTAAAGCCGGCACGCTCGAGACCGAGACGGATGACCGGGTTCTTGCGCATCAGCTTCCAGATGAAGTCGGAGCGGTCGTTCTCGACCGTCATGACGAGGAGGCCCTGGTCGATAGCCACGGTGCGGTCGTCGACCCAGCCTTCCGGCCGCTTGGTCTGGACCGTCGGGTTGAAGCCACCGGGAAAGCCGCCTTCCAGAAGCAGGTTCGGATAGGTGGTCAGCAGAGCCTTGGTGCCATCGAGGGCGGCCTGCCGGTCGTAGGGCAGGCAGCCGAGTGGCGCCCAGGGTGCGATCGTGCCGTCATCGGGGCCGAGCGGAGCACCGCGTGCGGCATAACCCAACACTTTCGGGCTACGGCCACCGCGCATCCGGCGTGTCGGCGGCGGGCCATCGCAGGCCGTGAAGCCCCAGATGTCCTTGCTATAGCCGACGAACTGACCGGGATTGCGTTCCGCATAATCGCGCTGGACGTTGATGACGACCTGCGTATTACGGAAATAATCCCAGTTCCGCTCGGCCATCGGCTTGTCCTGGATGCCGCGGAAATCGATCCAGGCATGGGAGAAGAGATGAATGAAGAGCGGGCCGGCATAGAGATAGGGCTGTTCGTTGAAGATCATCCACGAATAGCTTGCCGTGAAGGCATCGTAAGACGACTGCGGGATCGGATGCGTCGGCGATGCCAGCGCCAGCGTATAGAGGATGATCGCCTCGTCGAAACCGTGATAGCGCCAGCGCAGGAAGCCGGAAGAAGGCTTCCAGCCCATCGAGATGCAATCGCCCTTGTTCAGAGCCCAGCGCCAATCGACCCGCTCGTAGATGAATGTTGCGAGCGCGCGGATTTCGGTCTCGGTTTGATCCTCGCCGTCGAAATATTGGGCGGCGGTCAGGATGCCTGCAATGAGCAGAGCAGTGTCGATCGTCGAAAGCTCGCTATTCCAGGCGCGGTTGCCGGTATCCACGTGCAGGAAGTGATAGAAGAAGCCGCGATGTCCGGTCGCGTGACGTTCCGTACCCTGCTTGGCATTGGCGAAGAAATGCAGCGTATTGAAGACGCGCTCGGCGGCTTCCTCACGGCTGATCCAGCCGCGTTCCACACCAACGGGATAGGAGGAAAGCCCGAAGCCGACCGCGGCGATGCTTGCCGGCACGCCAGGGATCGAGGTATCCGGCACGAGGCCGTTTTCGGGATTGGAATATTTCAGGAAATACTTGAACGCTGAGTGCTGCAGCCTGTCGACTAGCGCGGCATCAATGTCTTCAATCCGTTGCAGCATGTGCTCCTGCCCAACTGTTTGATCGCCCCATGCTTCAACATGGTGGCTGTCCCCATGCAAATCAAACCTTTTTGATTCGCAGGGATAAGAGATCACAAACGGCCGCAGTTGGCGTTAATAATCGTCAGTGAAATAATATCTGGAATAAATAATATAAGCGATGCAGCAAAATGGATTAACCGCACCCCCTCGGATGCTATCCACTTCCTGCAATACTTGCGCTCTTTGGCCGTCGCCTAAACCTCCCGGACTAGCTCAAGCGGCTTGCTCCAGGCGCACCAGATGGCCTGCAGCGACCTCGCGATATTGACGCTTTGGCGGAATATAACCCACAGGGCGGACCGGGCTCTTCAATTCGTCAGTGCCGAGGTTGCGGCGGATCCCGCGGCGAGCAGGATCCGGCACGGGCACAGCCGCCATCAGCTTCCTGGTATAGGGATGCTGGGGATTGCGGAAGAGCTCTTCGCGCGGACCGATCTCGACGATCTCGCCGAGATACATGACCGCGACGCGATGACTGACTCGTTCGACCACCGCCATGTCGTGAGAGATGAAGAGGAAGGCGAGGTTCAGACTCTGCTGCAGATCCATCAGCAGATTGCACACCTGCGCCTTGATGGAAACATCGAGTGCCGACACGCTCTCGTCGGCGACGATCACCTTCGGGTCGAGGGCAAGGGCGCGAGCGATGCAGATGCGCTGGCGCTGGCCGCCTGAAAACTCGTGCGGGTAGCGCTTCATCATGTCAGGCTTCAGGCCAACACGTTCGAGCAGGTCGGCAGCCTTTTCACGGGCCTGGGTGCGGGTGCCAAGCCCGTGTTCGGTGAAGGGCTCGGCGACAGCGGCACCGATCGTCATACGCGGATTGAGGCTCGCGAAGGGGTCCTGGAAGATCATCTGGATGCTGCGGCGCATATTGCGCAGGCTGACCGCATCGAGGTTCAGGACATCATAGCCATCGAGGCTGACGGAGCCTGCATTTGGTTGCACCAGACGGGTGATCGAGCGGCCCGTCGTGGATTTGCCGCAACCGGATTCGCCGACGAGCGACAGGGTCTCGCCCTGAAAGAGTTCGAAAGAGACGTCCTCAACAGCATGGATGGCGCCGGTTCTGCGGCCGAAGAGACCGCCGCGAATATCGAAGCGGGTGACGAGGTTCTTCACTTCGAGGATCGGCGTCTTTCGGCGATCGACGGTTTCGGCGACTTCCACCGGATCGCATCGTTCGCCGGTCATCGTGTCGACGACGGGGAAACGCAGCGGCCATTTGCGGCCATCCATCGAGCCCAGGCGCGGCACGGCGGAGAGCAGGGACGCGTATAGGGGTGTTTGCCGCGATTGAAGATATCGTCCGTCGTGCCGGTTTCGACGGCTTCGCCGCGATACATGACGATGGTGCGGTCGGCGATCTCGGCGACCACACCCATGTCATGGGTGATGAAGAGAACGGACATGCCCTCTTCTTCCTGCAGCACTTTGATGAGATCGAGGATCTGGCCCTGGATGGTGACGTCGAGCGCGGTGGTTGGCTCGTCGGCAATCAACAGCTTGGGCCGGGAGGCGAGCGCCATGGCGATCATGACGCGCTGGCGCATGCCACCTGAAAACTGGTGAGGATATTCGTCGAAACGGGATGCAGCATTGGGAATGCGTACCTTCTCGAGAAGTCGGATTGTTTCGGCGCGCGCGTCGGCTTTGCTGATATCACCATGGCATGTCAGCGCTTCGGAAATCTGCCGGCCGATGGTGAAGATCGGGTTCAGGCTGGTCATCGGCTCCTGAAAGATCATCGCGGCATCCTTGCCGCGCACGGCCCGCATCTCCCGATCAGAGAGGGAGAGGACATCGCGGCCGGTCAACGTGATGCTGCCTTCGACGCGGCTTGAGCCCTTGGCGAGCAGGCGCATGATGGAAAGCGAGGTGACGCTTTTGCCGGAACCGCTCTCTCCGACGATGGCGACCGTTTCCCCCGGCATGACATCGAAGGAGACATTACGAACAACCGATCTCCATTCGCCATCGGAGAGAAAGGAAGTTGTCAGGTTCCGGACGGAAAGGACCGGAGAGACGGATGCTGCAGGCTGATCACTCATATCGTTCCCGTGTTCTTTTTGTGCCGGAGGCAGGTTCTTTGCCGGAGAGGCTTCAAGTCTTCAAAGACGTGGCAAGTGAGGCGGACGGTCGTCCTTTCGCAATGCGCGCGGCTTCCAGCGCCGCGATCCTTTCATCGATCTCGCGCCTGTCGATCATTCCATTGGGATTGGCCTTCGTCGCCATCGTTTCGGCAACGTGCATGTAGCGTTCCTGCGCTACTGCATAGAGCCGGCGCAATTCCGCGAGCGGATCGGGATGATCGTCTGCCCTGATGCTGAGCCAGGGATAATCCTGATCACGGTGGACGAGGAGGGCGGCAGACTGTTTGCCACGCTTGTCGCCACCGGCATCCTCGCCGGCCTGCATGGATTCCAGCAGGCGCTCGATGAAAGGCTTGTCCATTGCCTTCTTGTAGGTCGCAAGCGTCTCGGCGACGACTTGAGGACCTGCCAGCATATTGCCGGCGACGGAAACATTATCGTCGACCAGGTGACCGGCCCAATCGATGCATTTGGCGCCGGTGAAGGCCGCGTTGCGGCCCTGGGCATCGATCAGATGAAGTTGGCGCTGGTCGCGGCCGACGTCACGGCCAGTCAGTTCGGCGATGATCTCATTCGGCGCCTTGCCCTCGGCAAGCATGACGAGCCCGTCGGTGCCGTAGAGCGGGCTGACGAATGCCTGGGTGGCGACCGCGCCGATAGCGCCGCGGATATGCGGCACCAAGCCGCCGACCGCAAAGAAGCGGGTAGCGACGGCAATGCCGAGATAGCCTGTGCCGGGATCACGGGCGACGATGGACCATGTCATGCCTATCTCCCGATCGCATAGGCCTGCATGAGGCGTGGCGTTGCAGCGGCACGCAGCAGTCCATCTGCATCGCGGCGCGCGGCGGTCAGGCGGCCGATAGTCCAGGGGTCGGATACTGTGAGCGCGTGGCCGCGGGCGCGCAGGCTCTCGAGCACGTCGGCGCTGAAATTGCCTTCCACCATCAGGCCGCCCGGCTCACGTGTGCGCGGATAGAAGGAGCCAGGGAAATGCGAAGTGTGGAAGAGCGGCTGGTCGATCGCCGCCTGCAGGTTCATCTTGTGGTGCACATAACGCAGGAAGAAGGAAAGCTGCCACTGTTCCTGCTGGTCGCCGCCGGGGGTGCCGAAGGCGAGTGTCGGCCGGCCTTCGTAGAGGGCAAGTGAGGGCGTCAGTGTCGTGCGCGGGCGTTTGCCGGGAGCGAGCGATGTCGGCAGGCCGGGCTTCAGCCAGAACATCTGGGCGCGCGAATTCAGGCAGAAACCAAGACCCGGGATGATCGGCGAGGACTGCAGCCAGCCGCCCGAGGGCGTGACAGACACCATGTTGCCTTCGCGGTCGATGACGTCGATATGAACAGTGTCGCCGCGCTTTTCCCTCAGGTGCGCCATGGTCGGCTCGTAGACGGCCCCGGTCTTGGAATCGGCGCCGAGCATGTCCATCGTCACATCGTATTGCTGCTCGAAGCCGGGCAGCTTCCCAGGACGCAGGTCGAAGGAGGCCTCGTCTGTGATGAGTTTGCGGCGGGCGGCGGCGTAGGTGTCCGACAGAAGCTGATCGAGCGGCACCTCGGCGAATTTGGGATCACCATAGTAGATCTCTCGATCGGCGAAGGCGAGTTTCATGGCTTCGGTCACGGTATGGACGAAGTCGGCTCCATCAGGCGCCATTGCGGCGATGTCCATGCCCTTGAGGATCGACAGGGTCTGCAGGAAAACCGGACCCTGGCCCCAGGGGCCGATCTTAGCAACCGTCCAGCCGTGATAGTCGTAGGTCTGCGGTTCCTCGATCGTTGCCGACCAATTCGCCATGTCGTCGGCCGTCAGCACCGCATTGTGGCTGTTGCCGCTCGCATCCATCACTTCGGCGGTCTTCAAGTAGTTTGCGATCTTTTCGGCGACGAAACCGCGGTAGAAGGCGTCGCGGGCGGCTTCAATCTGGGCCTCGCGACCCTGCTTGGCTTCGGCCTCGGAAATGATGCGCTTCCAGGTCTCGGCCAGAACCGGGTTCTTGAAGTTGGAATTGGGTTCGGGAACGGAACCTCCGGGCACCCAGGTTTCGTAGGAGGTCGGCCATTCCTTTTCAAAGAATTCGGCAAGACCCCTGATGGTCGCGGAGACGCGCGGCAGCAGCGGATGGCCGTTTTCGGCGTAATAGATCGCCGGCTCCAGAACGTCACGCACGCTCAGCCGGCCGTAATCGCGCAGCATCAGCATCCAGCCATCGAAGGAGCCGGGAATGACAGTTGCCAGCAGGCCGTCGCCTGGGATCAGTTTCAGGCCCTCGGACGTATAGTGTTCGATAGTGGCGCCGGCGGGCGCAGGGCCTTGGGCACAAATAACCTCGACCCTGTCCTTTTTCTTGGAATAGATGATTGCCGGCATGTCGCCGCCGGGGCCGACGAGATGCGGCTCCAGGATCTGCAATGTGAAGCCGGTAGCAACCGCCGCATCGAAGGCGTTGCCGCCCTTTTCCAGGATGCTCATGCCAACGGCGGAAGCGATCCAATGCGTTGAGGTAACGACGCCGAATGTGCCCAGAATTTCGGGGCGGGTTGTGAATACGGTCATTTCATATGTCCTTTCGAGAGGTCATGCTTCGCGCGGATCGAGCGCATCGCGCAGGCCGTCGCCCAAAAGATTGAAACCGATAACGACGAGGAAGATGGCAATGCCTGGCCACATCGCCATCCACGGTGCCTGGCTCAGGAAGTTCTTGGCAACATTCAGCATCGAGCCCCAGCTTGGTGCCGGTGGCTGCTGGCCGAGGCCGAGGAAGGAGAGACTGGCTTCGGCGATGATCGCGGTTGCGATCGTCAACGTCGCCTGTACGAGGATCGGCGCGAAGACATTTGGCAGGATGTAGCGGGTGATGATGCTGGAGTGACGCAGACCGATGGACCGCGCACCTTCGATATATTCCTCGGTCTTGACCGCCAGCACTTGCCCGCGCGTCAAGCGTACGAAGATCGGCATGGCCGAAAGGCCGATCGCGATCATAGCATTGCTCAGGCTCGGGCCGAGAAAGGCCGCGAGCGCAATCGCGGTGATCAGGAAAGGCATTGCCAGAAAGGCCTCGGTGATGCGGGAGATGATCATGTCGATCCAGCCGCCGAAATAGCCTGAGATCAGGCCAAAGGGTACGCCGATGAGGACGGCAATCGCTACGGAAAAGACGCCCGCCATCAGCGAGGCCTGCGCGCCCCAGATCATGCGGGAGAGGATGTCGCGACCGATGTCGTCCGTGCCGAGCCAGTGGGCGGCCGACGGGGCCTTGCGGATCGTCGACCAGCTTGTGGCATTCGGGTCGGGGAGCGGCAGGAGTGGCGCGATGATGGCAAGGATTGCGAAGAAGGCGATGATGGCGAGGCCGACGAGCGCGCCTTTGTTGGCCTTGAGCTTGCGCCAAGCGCGGCTTGGCGAGCGTTGCTCGGTCGAGACAACGGGTGTGGCCGCGACTTGATCGATGGCGGTCATAGCGAAGCCCTCATGCGCGGATTGAGGAGAACGTAGAGGATGTCAGCGACGAGGTTCATCAGAATGAAGCCGATGGCCGTGCAGATGACGACGCCCTGGACGACGGCGTAATCGCGATTGAAGACGGCATCGACAATAAGCTTGCCGAAACCGGGAATGGTGAAGATCTGCTCGGTGAGAACCGCACCAGCGAGCAACTCGCCGAAGAGCAGGGCGCTGAGCGTTACGATCGGCAATACGGCATTGCGAAAACTATGCTCCAGCACCACCGAACTCTCCGGCAGCCCCTTGGCGCGGGCCGTCCGGATATAATCAGCGCTCAGGACGCTCAGCATGGCCGAACGGGTGTGGCGCATCAATGTGGCAGCGAGCGCATTGCCGAGCACGAAGGCGGGCATGATCATGGTTTCGATCGAGCGCAGCGGATTGGAGAAGAAGGGCTCGTAACCCGAAGCCGGAAGCCAGCCGAGGTTCACCGAGATCAGCAGGATCAGCATGATGCCGAGCCAGAAATTGGGGATCGACAGGCCTGAGAGAGCGATGATGTTGGCGAGATAATCGATGATGGTGTTCTTCTTGACGGCGGCCAGAATGCCCATCGGCACGCCGATCACGAATGCGAAGATCATCGACATGATCGCGAGCTGAATGGTGACCGGCAGTTTCTCGGCCACGAGCTCGAGAACCGGCTGGTTGGTACGCAGCGATATGCCGAGATCACCCTGAAGCGCGGAGCCTAGCCAGTAGAAATACTGATAGGGAACAGGGTCGTTGAGATGATATTTTTCCCGCAGGAATTCCAGCACCTGCGGATCGCGCTCTTCGCCGGCCATGGCCAGAACCGGGTCGCCCGGCAGAAGTTTCTGCAGGGAGAACACGAAGACCGAAATGATCAGCAAAGTTGGAATGGCGACCAGCAGCCGCTTGGCGATGAACCTGTACATAGGCGCTCCGATACCATCAGCGGTACGCGGCGACAGGCGCCGCGTACCTGACGCGTGTGGCTGTCAGCCTTCCTTCTTCACACCGACGAGGCGGATCATGCCGTCGGGAGAAGCAACGAAGCCGGTGATGTTCTTGTGCAGCGCCCAGATCCAGGACTGGTGGCCAATGAAGATGATCGGCAAATCGTCGTTGAGGATTGCGGTCGCGGCATCGTATTTCTGCTTGCGCACGGAGTCATCCGTGGACTGGCGCGCTTCGGTCAGAAGCTTGTCGACGTCAGCGTTGCAATATTTGCTGTCGTTCAGGCCGGCGCCGCAGGTGACGAACTGCTGGATATTGCCATCGGGATCGACGCGGCCGGACCAGTCAGAGCGGCTGAGCTGGTAGTTGCCGGCGGTCTGCTCATTGAGCAGGGTCGCAAATTCCGTCGCTTTCAGGCTGACATCGAAACCGGCTTCGGCAACCATCGACTGGATGATCTGCATCATCTGCATCGTGACCGGGCTGTTCGGAACCTGCATTTCGACCGGCACACGGTCGAAGCCTGCAGCCTTGACAAGGGCCTTCGCCTTTTCGACATCACGAGCGGGTACCGGGACATCCTTGTCGAACCAGGGGCTGCTCGGCGGGAAAGGTTGGTTGCCGGCAACGCCCGTGCCTTCGAAAACGATCTGCATGGCGGCATCACGGTCGATTGCCAGCGAGAAGGCCTGGCGCAGGCGCTTGTCCTTGCCGATCGGATTGTCCGCACGCGCGCCATTGCCGACATTGGCATAGATGCCGAGCCAGCCGGTGTTGACGACATCCTTGTAGACGAGGTTGGCGTCGCTCTTGACCGTCTCGGCGTCGGTGGCGGCCAGGCGTTCGATCATGTCGAGATCGCCGGAGCGCAGATTGGCCAGGCGTACGGTCGAATCCGGGATCGGCAGGTAAGTCAGCTTGTCGATGAAGACATTGTCCTTGTTCCAGTAGTCCTGGAACTTCTCGAGCACGATACGGTCCTGTTGGACACGTTCGACAAATTTGAACGGGCCGGCGCAAACAGGATGGTCGCCGAACTTTGCGCCGAGTTCCTTTGCAGCCTTCGGCGAGACGATCATGCCCGCGCGGTCAGAAAGCTGGGCGAGCAAGGTGACATCTGGGCTCTTCAGCGTGAACTTGACTTCATATTCGCCTGACGCCTCGACCTTCTGCACGGAGCTCAACTCGCTCTTGCGACGCGATTCCGGCAGGGTCATGTTGCGCTCGATGGTGGCGACGACGGCTTCGGCGTTAAAGGGCGTTTCGTCCTGGAACTTCACGCCCTGGCGGAGCTTCATCGTGAGCTCCTTGCCGTCAGCCGACCAGTTCCATTCGGTTGCGAGCTGCGGCACGATCTTCAGGTCCGGCGAGACGTCAACGAGCTTGTCGCACATCGCGGTATAGACGATGCGACCGACGAAGGTGCGCGACTGTGCGGGATCGAGCACGTCGGCGTCGTCCTGGAGGCCGATCTTCAGTTCGACCGCGAAAGCGGGAAGCGCAAAAAGCGCTGCTGCCGTGGCGGTCGTCAGCAATCTGGCGAGTTTCATTCCATTCTCCTCTTTTATGTTTTTGTTTCACGTCTGTCGTGTCGAGCCGGCGGTTATCTCTGCCGTGCCGATTTCTCCGCTCAGCTGGGCTCCTTCTCGGCCACCAATTCGCCATGGTCGAGAGAGGTGATGCGGATGAGGCTTTCCTGCAGCGTCAGCAGGTGTTGGCGCATGGCTTCGCCGGCCTTTCCTGGATCACGGGCGGCGATAGCGTCGACGATGGCCGTGTGCTGGCCATGGGTGACTTCGCGCGTGCGGCTGGCGCTGCGGGCGCGCTCGCGGATCGCCTGCCAGGCTTCGTCCTGGCGCACGCGGTTGATGACGTCGAAGATCGTGAGAAAGAATGAGTTGCCGGCGCATTGGGCAATCTGGCGATGCAGCGCGCCATCCCAGAGTTCGCGGCCGTCGGCATCCGTGCTTTCGTAGATCTTTTTCACCAGATCATACATGCGCTCTATATCGGCTGCCTTGGCGCGCATCGCGGCAAGCTGTGCGAGCTGCGGCTCAACGCGCAAGCGCACTTCCATGATCTCCATGAGATCGGTGTCGGCGATGATGGAATCGACATGGTTGCTCCAGCCATCCGGCCGCTTGCCGGCAAAGGTGCCGGAGCCTTGCCGGCGCCAGATGCGGCCTTCGGCTTCCAGTACTTCCAGTGCACGGCGGATGGAGCGGCGGCTGACCCCGAGGATTTCGGAGAGCGTACGTTCGGTTGGCAGCTTGCCATCGGCATCGAGACTATCCGACTGCAGGAGAGCCCTTAGCTTCTCCAGCGCATAGTTCGAATTGCCTTGTGCTTCGTCCATGGCTGTCTGAACCAATTTGATATTGGTTCAATGCAAACCAAATCAATGGCATCGTCAAGCGCTTTTTTGTGCAGATAAATACCTGCACGTTTTTTGATCGCATCGCGCAGATTTAGAGCAGGTATAAGGAGTGGATGCACGTTTTCCTGCGTGCTGAATGCTGAGCAAGCCCCCGATACCAAAAATTAATTGGTTCGCTTGTCGTGGTTCAGCGGTTCGTGGAGCGCGCGGAAAGGAAGGTCTGCGGGTCGAAGCTGAAATCCTTGTCGAAAGGATAGGTCGGGTGCGCTTTGCGCAGGCGCGGAAGGCGCTCGACGAATTGATCGACGACGCCGGGGGACAGTGCCATGAGGCTCGGATTGGCAATCGGCGCGATTTCCGGCGACAGGTAGCCTGACTTGACGACAACGATGCTTGCCGTGCGCGGCTCGAGCCCGAGGCGGGTGAAATCGACGATATTGTGGTAGGGGCGGCGCTTGGCCGAGAGGACCAGATCGATGCCGCTGATGGAGACGACAGCCTGGCGGTCGGTAGCGTCGGTGGTCTCGTGCAGGAACTTCACCGTGAACTGTCCCGTCACCGGCTTGCTGCCCTTGGCATCGAGCGAAGCGCCGACCGTCAGCTCCAGCGTCGTGCCGATACCTGCCGCATAACATCTCTCCGTTGCGGCCTTGTCGGCGATGCCGGCAAAAACCACACCGGTGGCGCCTCTTGCGATCAGCTCGGCCAGTACGTCCGCCCGGTCGCCGACGCCGCCGCCGGTCGGATTGTCCCCGGATTCGGCGAGCACGACGGGGCCGGTCGGGCTGGTGATCGCCTTGGCGACGCATTCTTCGACCGAACCGGTTTCGCAGCCGAAGACGAATTCTTCGCGCACATCCCAATAAGCCTTTGCCAGACGTTTTGCCTCGCGCTCCAGTATCGCGCGGTCCGTGCCGGTCATGATGGCGGCAGCCGTGGCCCGCGGCTCGTCGGCCCAGACATAGCCGACCATCAGCGAGGCATCCCAGACGCCGTCGAGCGCATCGATGCCGGGCAGTTCGGCATAAAGGCTCTTTGCCGGTTCATCGACGGTGCTGGTGCGTTCACCCGGCAGGACGACCGGGATCGGCGCCCAGAGCAGGGTGGGTTTTTCGCCCGTCTTCAGGCTCTTCACCAGCATGGCGACAGAACGGCGCATCGTTTCTTCGACATCGATATGCGGCGCAGTGCGGTAGGTGGAATACATGTCGAGCGCGTCGATGATGCGCTGGGTAACATTGCCATGCAGGTCGTAACTTGCCGAGACCATACAATCATCGCCAACGAGCGCACGGGCTGCGCTGATCCAGTCGCCTTCCGCATCTTCCATGTCTTCGACATACATGGCGCCATGCATTGCCAGATAGAGTCCGTCGAGCGGCAGCAGCGGCTTCAAGCGCTCCAGGAAGTCAGCCTTGAAGGCTTCGTAGGTGTGACGGGCGACAGGGCCGCCGGCAATGGCGCGGGCATGGATCGTCGGCAGGAATTCAGCCTCGTAATCCTTCAGAAAGGCAAAATAGGGGGCTGCCAGCAGGTCCTCGCCGCGTACCACCCGGAAGTCTGCCTCTTGGTTCAGGACGGGGTTGTACGTGCTGCATTCGATGTGAATGCCACCGACGGCGATGCGCATGGGAGACCTCAGCTAATATTGGGACCAATCAGAAAATTGTGAGCGGCAATGCTGGCTGCGCCGCGCGACCAGACGTCGCTATCCACGCGACGGGTGCGGATTGGGGTCTGGCCTGCATAACGCGGAAGAACATTGGCCTCGATCGCCTGCTGCACGACCGTGCCGAACAGGCCGTCGAACGAGCCATCGACATGGGTCACCAGGATCATGCCCGGGTCGTTCATCTGGATCAGGTGCGAGATAGCAAGGCCGAGGGCTGCCCCGGCCTTGTGGATGATGGAGATCGCCTCGGCTGTGCCGAGCGAGGCTTCCGCTTCCAGATCGGAGAGCGACGTGCATTTCAAGCCGGCGGCCCGCGCCATCTCCTTGATCGCCTTCATGGAGGCGATCGTATCCAGGCAGCCGCGCTTGCCGCAGCGGCAGGGGGCGCCGCCGGGCTCGATCGTCGCATGAGCGATTTCGCCCGCACCGCCATGATTGCCGCGATAAAGCCTGCCGTCGATGACGTGGGCGCAGCCGATGCCGTCTCCGAGCGACACGACCGAGAAATTCGGCGTGTCGCGAGCAATGCCGAAGAGCTTTTCGCTGACGGCGACCGCCTTGGCATCGTTCTCGATAAAGGTATCGACGCCGCTTGCGTGGCGGATGATTTCGGCAAGCGGCACATCCTGCCAGCCGAGCAGGGTCGACTGTACGCAGGTTGCCTGCCTTTCATCGACGAAGCCCGATAGCGCCACACCGATGCCGGCCAGTTTCGAGCTTGCCTGAGGATGGGCCCTAGGCGATCGCGTTGGCAATGACCTTGGGATCCCGGGAGTAGGGCAGCTGCTGACGGGCGATGATGTTGCCGTTAAGATCGCTGAGGATCATCGGGGCCGGATCTTCCAGAAGCGAAATGCCGATGAAGAACGCGCATTCCGGTTTCAGGTCGAGCAGCACGGAGGGCCGGCCCTGACCGTAGACGGTTTCCGTCTCGTGCAGAACGCCGCGATCAATGAGCTCGCGGGCAATGCCACTCATCGCCGCTTTGCTAAGCCCGATCGCAGAGGCAAGATCTGTCCGGCTGAGGGGACCGGACTCACTTATGACCCGCAGAAGCTCGCGCTGCGATGAATTGAACATAAAAATCCTGATCCTGTCGCCCGTGATCTCACACTGACAATAAGTTCACAAAATGAACTAATCAACCGAAATAAATTACGAAAAATTGATCAAGCCATCGATTGGCCGGTTTCAAGAATCATCGACAGAGTGAACCAATGGAAATCATTCGCAAGAGATTTGTTCGCACGCCAATTCATATTGAGCTGTGCCGTCGCTGGAGCGCGGACATCAAGCGGCCTGGTGGGTTGAACGTCGGCGCGATCTGCTTGAGACGCGAAGTAGCAAATAGATGCAGCGCGTAACATATCGCGCTGGATCGGTCGCCCGCGCGCGCCATCCTGAAGTCTCTCCGTCGCCTGCATTTCACGCTATAATTCGTTCCAGGGGCAAGCGGGGGAGACGAGCATGGGCCAGCAGCAAATTCCGCTCAGGGTGACGGCAACACGGTTCGTCCGCGCGATCAAATTGTTCATGACATCCGATGTCGCCGGGAGCGCCCGGTTCCTTCTCGTCTCTCTGATTGTTCTTTTTGGCAGTATCAGTGCTTTGAATGTCGTCAACAGTTTCGTCGGCCGGCACTTCATGACTGCGATCGCGGAACGGCAGACTGCCGAATTTGTTCGCCAGGCGATCCTCTACACTGGTGCTTTTGCTGCTTCGACGATCGCGTCGGTGTTTGCCCGCTTCGCCGAAGAGCGACTGGCCTTGCTTTGGCGACAATACCTCACCCGTCGTGCGGTCGGCGTTTATATGGCCGACGGTACTTTCTACCGGCTCGGCATTCAGGGCAAAGTCTCCTATCCTGATCAGCGGATTGCCGAGGATATCAAAGCGTTTACGACGACGACGCTCTCCTTCCTGCTCATGCTGCTCAGCAGCGTGCTGACGGTCTTCACCTTTTCGAGCGTCTTGTGGCTGATCAGCCCGCTTCTTTTCTTCACGGCTGTTATCTACGCGGCTTGCGGATCGTTTATGACGATTGTGTTGGGACGGCCCTTGATCCAGTTGAACTATAGTCAGCTCGACAGTGAAGCCGCCTTCCGGTCCGGGCTGATCCAAGTCCGGGAAAACGCAGAATCGATCATGATCGAGGACTCCCAGCAACGCCACGCAGATCGGCTGCTGAGGCAGTTTGATAGCCTTGCCACTAACTTCAGGCGGATCATTGGCATCAATCGCAATGTCGGCTTCTTCGCCACCGGCTACAACTGGATGATACAGATCATTCCGGTCGTCATTATCGCACCGGCCTTCATGCGCGGTGACATGGAATTTGGCGTCATCACGCAGTCGGCGGCAGCATTTGCCATGCTTGTCGGTGCATTCTCGTTTATTGTCGCACAATTCAACTCGATCTCGAACTTCGCGACCGTCGTCGCACGTATCAGTTCCTTTTTGGAAGCGGTCGAGGAGACCCGCCGCCAGACCGATCACAGTGTCGAACTCATCGAGGCTGAGGGGAACCTTGGCTATGAACGCCTGACGCTGACGTCGCGGACAGGAACAGTACTGGTGAAGGATTTGTCCCTTGTCATCCCGCCCGATACACGAGTGATCGTTGCCGGAGAAGACGATGCTGCGGGCGCTGCTTTGTTTCGGGCCACGGCAGGACTGGGTACACCGGGGACTGGGCGCATCGTCAGCCCACCTCGTCAGCATGTGCGGTTTCTCGGCCAGCGGGCCTGTGCGGGTCCGGGAACTCTCCGCCAGATTCTTGCGCCACCGAAGCGCTCGATCGAGACAACGGATGAGCAAATCCTGGCTTTGCTGAGAGATCTCGGCCTTGCACACGATTTGACACTCAGCGACCTGGATAGCGAGCAGGACTGGTCCACATTGCTGTCACCGCGCGAACAGCAACTCGTCATACTTGCAAGCGCGATCATAGCCGCTCCGTCACACATTGTTCTGGAAAAGGCCGATACCATTTTCGGTCACGAGCTTCTGCTCGCAATCCTCGCGCTCTTGGCTGAAAGAAGGATCGCGTGCGTCAACTTCGCCGAGCCGGGTGCGCCGCGCTCGGCCTACGATGCAGTTCTCGAATATGGTTCTGACGGCTCCTGGACGTGGATCGATCAAAAACAGAAGGCCTGACTGCCGCGCAGCCTGGTTTTGAAGACCTGAGCCGCCCTAGACCTGTCGTTCACGGCAAGTCCGTTGCGCGTTGGGAAGCTCGGGCGACTGCACGGTCGTCACAACCAGCCGCCTGAGAACCCCGCTCGTCTTAGTCCGACGACCACCGGCTCGCATCGACGCATAATGTTCCACAGCAAGCCGGTTCGATAGTTTTCGATCATCAGGACGACGGGACCTTGGTCGATCCCGAAATGGTAGGGGCTGACCCACCATCCTTCGTTCCTGTCTTCCATCGCAAAGGTCTGGTTGAACGATGGCCTGAAGCCATAAAGGCGCGTCATGCCAAGCTGCATTCGAGCGAAATTTCGTACGGTCGGAATGACGATTTCCGGAGCGAATGGCAGTGAGGCGACCACGGCCCAGGGAGATACGGTTCCGTCATCCGGCCCATAGGGTGCGCCGCGCGCAACATAGTCGAAGAATTCCCTGTCGATCCCATCGACAGTCCGCTTCGTCCAACCCGGCCCGTCACTTGCAGTGAAACCCCAGCAATGTTCGCCGTAGCCTTTGAAGTTCAGCGGATTGCGGATTGCGTATTCCTGCTGAACGAAAGTGGCGTGGCGGCTGTTGCGAAAATAGTCGCTGTCATGCTCGCGCATGAATTCGTCGCGAATTTCACGGAAATCGATCCACATATGCGAGAGCTGGTGTGTAAAGAGCGGCCCGGAATAAAGGAGTTCGCGACCGAAGATATTCCGCCATTCGTAGCTCTCGGTATACGCTTTGAAGCTTTCCGGAGGCAGCGGGTGGCTCGGTGAGCCCAGACCAAGAATGTAAAGAAGCAGGCCTTCGTCATAGCCGCGCCAACGATAGGGAATGAAGCCGTTTTCCGGTCGCCAGCCGTGGGTAAGCGTGGCGCCGTTGTCGCGCGCCCAGTTCCAGTCCACGCGCTCGTAGAGCGACATGGCAAGTGCGCGTACCTTAGCCTCGTCCTCGGTGTCCGCATCGAAATATGCCGCGACGGTCAAAGCGCCGGCAAAGAGAAAGGCAGAATCGATCGTCGACAATTCGCACTGCCAGACCCGCCGTCCCGTTTCGATGTCCAGGAAATGGTAGAAGAAGCCCTTGTAACCTGATGCGTCCGGTTCCGGCCCTTGATGGCAGGAGATCAGGAATTCCAGTCGCCGCCGGGCGATCTTGGCGGCAAACTCACGAATGACGATACCGCGTTCCACGACGACGGGAATGGTGGCAAGCGCCATACCTACAGCCGCGATGCTTGCCGGGGCGCCGGCCTGCGTCTTGTCGCGCACCAATCCGTTATCCGGATTCGTGCATTGCAGATAGTAGAGCAACGTCGTGAACTGAAGGCGGCCGAGATCTTCATCCGTCGGCATCCGGTTCAGTTCGGGATCGGTGGACAGCAGTTCCGACATCATAGGCAAACCGAAGAAGTCAGATGGTTTCGTCGAGCATCCGGAGGCGCCTCTGATAGGACGCCTGCCGGCATGATTTGTGCGCAACGTGTCGTCTAGGCATTGTCTCCCTCAGTGGAGGTCGCTGCCTTCACTTTTCCCGTGCTCTTAACGCCCCATGTCCAGCCGCTGATCTGTGGCATGTCATCGCCATGCGCCTCGATATATTGCCGGTGCTCGATCAGCCTGCCGCGGATTGCCTGCTTGAAATAGGCCGCACGGGCTCCGAGCTGTGGCAACCGATCGATGACATCCTCAACGAGATGAAAGCGATCGAGCTGGTTCAGAACGACCATGTCGAATGGGGTCGTGGTCGTTCCCTCTTCCTTGTATCCCCGGACATGCAGATTTTTGTGGTTGGTTCGCCGGTAGGTCAGCCGGTGGATCAACCAGGGATATCCATGGAATGCGAAGATGATCGGTTTGTCCTTCGTGAAGAGCGCATCGAAGTCGGGATCCGAAAGCCCGTGGGGATGTTCGCTCGAGGGCTGGAGCTTCATCAGATTGACGACATTGATGACGCGCACCTTCAAGTCAGGAAGGTGCTCACGGATCAGCTGCACAGCGGCGAGCGTCTCCAGGGTCGGCACATCGCCGCAGCAGGCCATAACCACATCCGGTTCCGAGCCGCGATCATTGCTTGCCCATTCCCAGATGCCCAGACCTTCGGCGCAATGTTTGATCGCCTCATCCATCGTCAGCCATTGCGGTGCCGGCTGCTTGCCTGCGACAACGACGTTCACATAGTTGCGGCTGCGCAGGCAATGATCGGTAACGGACAGGAGTGTATTGGCATCCGGCGGTAGATAGACCCGGATGACCTCCGCCTTCTTGTTGATCACGTGGTCGATGAAACCCGGATCCTGGTGAGAGAAGCCGTTATGATCCTGCCTCCACACATGCGAACTCAGGAAATAATTGAGCGATGCGACTGGCCGCCTCCAGGGAATGTGGTTGCACACTTTCAGCCATTTGGCGTGCTGGTTGAACATCGAGTCGATGATGTGAATGAAGGCTTCGTAGCAGGAGAAGAAGCCATGTCGCCCCGTCAACAGATAGCCTTCGAGCCAGCCCTGGCATTGATGCTCGCTTAACACCTCCATGATGCGTCCGTCGGGCGACAGGTGATCGTCCTCTGGATAAATCTCGGCCATGTAGCAGCGATCCGTCACTTCCAGCACGTCCTGCCAGCGATTGGAATTGTTCTCGTCAGGGCTGAACAGCCGGAAGTTCTTGCTGTTAAGATTGAGCTTCATCACATCGCGCAGGAACTTGCCCATGACACGAGCGGATTCCGCGGTCACCGATCCGGGTTTGGGCACCGAGACGGCATAATCGCGGAAATCCGGCATCTTGAGGTCGCGAAGCAACAGGCCGCCGTTGGCGTGCGGATTATCGCTCATCCGTCTATGTCCTGCCGGCGCCAGCGAGGCCAATTCAGCTCGCAGCCTGCCTTCGTCATCGAAAAGCTCTTCGGGTCTATAGCTCTTCATCCAGTGCTGAAGCACCTTGATATGCTCCGGCTTGTCCATGTCGCCCATCGGGACCTGGTGCGAGCGCCAGTAGTCTTCGCATTTCTTGCCGTCGATTTCGGAAGGGCAGGTCCAGCCCTTCGGCGTGCGGAAAACGATCATCGGCCACGCCGGACGGCGGACAATCTTCTTATCCCGCGCTTCTGCCCAGATCTTCTTGATCGTCGCGACGGCAGTATCCATGGCTTCGGCAAGCTGCTGCTGTACCTGATCGGGCTCATGGCCCTCCACGAAGAGGGGTGCATACCCCATGCCCTCGAAGAATTTCATCAATTCTTCCTTGGGAATACGCGCAAGGAAGCAGGGATTGGCGATCTTGTAGCCATTGAGGTGCAGGATCGGCAGAACACATCCGTCGCGGGCCGGATTGAGGAATTTGTTGCCATGCCATCCGGTGGCAAGAGGGCCGGTTTCGGCCTCGCCATCACCGACGACGCAGGCGACGATCAGATCGGGATTATCGAAGGCTGCACCATAGGCATGGCTGAGCGCATAACCGAGTTCGCCACCTTCATGGATGCTCCCCGGTGTTTCCGGAGCGACGTGGCTCGGGATGCCGCCTGGAAAGCTGAACTGTTTGAACAGCCTTTTCATGCCCTCTTCGTCCTGGGCAATATTCGGGTAGAATTCGCTGTAGGTTCCCTCCAGATAGGCATGCGCAACGAGCGACGGTCCGCCGTGGCCAGGGCCGATCACATAGATCATGTTGAGATTGTCGCGCTTGATCACCCGATTGAGGTGCACGTAAAGCATGTTCAGGCCGGGAGACGTTCCCCAATGGCCGAGCAACCGCGGCTTGATATGCGCGCGCGCCAGAGGCTTTTTGAGCAAGGGATTGTCGAGCAGATAGATTTGTCCGACCGACAGATAGTTCGATGCCCGCCAGTAGGCATCCATCAGGCGGAGTTCCTCGGACGAAAGCGGTGCTTTTCCATGCGCTGCCGCCGAGGCGGTTTTTTTCATCACTGCCGTTTCAGGTGAAGCCATCTGAGTCTCCGATCAAAATGACATTGCTGAATTCGCCGGCCCGTTTCGGGCCGGTGCAGTCTCCGGTCGTTACGGCTGCACTATTGAGGAGGAGATTCCGGGAAATGCTCCACCACGCCGCGGACACCGTTGACGCCCTCCGCCAGGATCCGCGCGGCCCTGCGGCGCGCTGCCGTCTCGAGGTTACCCCAAAAATGCACGATACCGTCAGCGACCGTGACGGACAGATCCAATCCCTCCAGGCCGGTGTTTTCGCCGAGCCGAACGAGAATGCTGCGTCGAATCGCTTCGTCACCAGTTGCCGTATCGTCCGGCTTTGCCGAATAAATCACCTGCAGGAGATCGGCGCGGCTGACGATGCCGATCAGCTTGCCGGCCCGAAGAACCGGAATGCGCTTGATGTTGCGGTTCTGCATGAGCTCGGCAACACGAGAAAGGGGGGCATCTTCGTCGATCGTGACAGCATCGGGCGTCATGACATCCCCCACTCTCCATGCGCATCGCTTAACGAAAGCGTTTGCCCTGTCGTCGGGACCAAGTTCCATGTTCGCATTCGGGGCGAACGCGCCGCTTGAGAGTTCCGTTCGACGGATCAGATCACCCTCGCTGATGACGCCTGCCAAGCGCCCTTCATTGTCGACCACGGGAAGACCGCTCACCCGCTGGTCGGACATCAGCTTGGCCGCATGCCGAACGCTATTGTCAGGTGACAATGTGACGACCGCTGTCGTCATGACATCTTTGACAAGCATGTCGATCTAGCTCCGGCTACATTAAACTCATCTCGGCGATCTGGCAAAAATGTCTGCAACGCCTATCGAGGCCGAACGATTGTGAACCTCATTCGCCAGCGCCAGGAAAACCTAGCCAGATACTGGCGTGGTTTGCATTGAGTAAGATCAATCGGGCGCCGCAACTTGTACCGGGAGCGATAGCCGATAACGCGATGAGGAGTGATTTGGCCGGACGCTGTCAGGGCGATCGGATGTCGCCAGTATCTCACGAAGGCAGAAAGCGGAACCACCTGTGATGAAAACACCGGATGCACCCGTGTTGCATCACAAGATCATGTGACGCAACAGCACTTACTGACGTAAAAGGAGAAACTGGAGCGGGCGAAGGGATTCGAACCCTCGACCCCAACCTTGGCAAGGTTGTGCTCTACCCCTGAGCTACACCCGCTCAAATCCGCACCGGTCCGGGGTAGTAAGTAGCGGACCGTGGGCGCCACCTTGCGGCGACGGGCGCTATATCGCCCAAACGATTTTCAAATGCAACAGGGAAATGACGGAAAAACGAAGAAAAGTTCTGGCGGTGGAAAACAGGCTTCGAAAACGCCGCGAATGCAGGGCAAAGCGTCGGTCCTGATGATTGCCAAGCGCATGAGGCGGACGTAAGCAGACAGTCCAATCTGCTTTTCTCCTGTCTGACGGAATGACGATGACCGAAAACAAGCCCAGGACTCGCCAGGATCTTCTCGCTTTTCTCGATGGCCTCGGCATCGTCCACACGACCAAAGACCATGCACCAGTATTTACGGTGGCCGAATCGGTGGCGCTGCGGGACGAGATTCCGGGCGGCCATACCAAGAACCTGTTCGTGAAGGACAAAAAGGACCGTTATTTCCTGCTGACGGTGGAGGAAAATGCCGTTGTCGACCTCAAGCAGGTCCATACTCTTATCGGCGCTTCCGGCCGGCTCTCCTTCGGCAGGGCCGAGAAGCTGATGGAATATCTTGGTGTCATTCCGGGCGCTGTCACCGCGCTCGGCGCGATCAATGATACCGGCAATAATGTCACCTTCGTGCTCGATGCGGATCTGATGCATGACGAGATCATCAACTGCCATCCGCTTTCCAATGACGCGACGACTTCGATCGCCGGCGCCGATCTGATACGATTCATGGAAGCGACAGGGCATAAGCCGCTTGTCTTGAAAGTGACGTCCTGACATACGATTTTAGCGCTATCAGAGACGCCGGCAGATCGGCGCGGCGGGAGATACCTATGAGCGGCAGCGACAATCCTTACAACGGTTCCTTCGGCAACCAGATGTCGGCAACGGCAAGTTATGGCGCAGTATCCCAGCCTGAGGCGGGCGGCAGCCATATCAAGGACACGACGACGGCGAATTTCGGGAAGGACGTCCTAGAGGAATCGCGCAATCAGCCGGTCCTGGTCGATTTCTGGGCGCCATGGTGCGGCCCGTGCAAGCAGCTGACGCCGGTTCTGGAAAAGGTCGTCAATGAAGGTCAGGGCCGCGTCAAGCTGGTCAAGATGAACATCGACGATCATCCCTCGATCGCTGGCCAGCTCGGCATCCAGTCCATTCCGGCCGTCATCGCCTTCGTCAACGGCCGTCCGGCCGACGGCTTCATGGGTGCGGTGCCCGAAAGCCAGGTTCGCCAGTTTATTGATCGGCTCGCAGGTCCTGCGGATGCCGACCAGACCGCAGAGATCGAGGCTTATCTGACGCAGGCTGGCGAATTGCTCGCTGCCGGAAACATCAATGAAGCGGGCCAGCTTTATGGTGCCGTCATGCAGGCCGATCCGGAAAATGCCAAGGCCCTTGCCGGCATGGCCGAATGCCTGATCGCAGCCGACCAGCACGGCGAGGCCCGCCAGATGCTGAGCGAGCTGCCGGAGGAGCTTGGCAAGGATGCCGGAATCCAGGCGGTCCTGAAGAAGCTCGACCAGATCGAAGAGGCCCGCAAGCTCGGCGATCCCGTCGCCCTGGAGCGCGAGCTGGCATCGAACCCTGACCATCACGAGGCTCGGCTGAAGCTTGCCAAGATCCTCAATGTAGAGGGCAGGCGTGAGGAGGCGGCTGAACACCTCCTCACCATCATGCGCAAGGATCGTGCCTTCGATGATGACGGTGCGCGTCGCCAGCTTCTGCAGTTCTTCGAGGTCTGGGGCTTCAAGGACCCGGCGACCGTTTCTGCCCGCCGGAAGCTGTCCTCGATCCTGTTTTCCTGAGTTTGCCGCATCCACCCTTGCGTTTTTGCGCAAGGGCACCACATTTCTCGTGAGGACGGGCGCCGAAGATGCGCCCGCCGAAAGAGTGCGGGACTAGTCTTCATGCAAGTCGGCAATGCGAGATACCTGAAGCCCGGCGATCTACCGGATGAAATTGCAGTTTTTCCCTTGACCGGCGCGCTTCTCCTGCCCGCCGGCCAGTTGCCGCTCAATATCTTCGAGCCGCGTTATCTTTCGATGTTCGATTCCGCCCTGACTGGAAACCGTCTGATCGGCATGGTGCAGCCGGCACACGGCGAGCATGAAGACAAGACGCATGCTCCGGAGCTCGCGGCTGTGGGTTGCCTCGGCCGGATTACCTCTTATGCCGAAACCGGTGACGGGCGTTATATCGTCTCGCTGACGGGCGTCTGCCGCTTCCGGCTGCTGGAGGAGCGATCGCATGGCCAGCCGTTCCGCAGCTTCCGTATCGCGCCGTTCATATCGGATCTTTCTGCCGAGAATGAAGAAGAAGCCGTCGACCGCGGCGCGCTGCTGACGGCCTTCAAGGCCTATCTCGACGCCAACAAACTCGAGGCGGACTGGGAGAGCGTGGAGCGGGCTAGCAACCTTACCCTCGTCAATTCGCTCGCCATGATGTCGCCATTTGGCCCGGCCGAAAAGCAGGCGCTGCTGGAAGCGCCGGACCTCAAGACGAGAGCGGAAACCCTGATCGCCATCACCGAAATCGTGCTTGCCCGCGTCTTCGGCGATTCCGATACCGTGCTGCAGTAGAGGGCGGGATGGACGAAAAACTCAGTCGGGTCGATCCCAAGCTTCTCGAACTTCTCGTCTGCCCGCTCACCAAGGGACGGCTTTCCTACGACCGCGAGCATAATGAACTGGTCTCGGAAAAGGCGCGTCTTGCCTATCCGATCAGGGACGGCATTCCGATCATGCTGGTCTCGGAAGCCAGAAGCCTCGAAGACTAAGCTTCAGCTCTAGATTGCCTCACCTGCGAGCAGCTTCGGATTGTCCTTGGCAGTCGTTCCTGCCGCTTGGCCGATGAAGAAGGACTTCAGGCGGGGCAGGCGATCGACGATGCCGAGGCCGAAATCTCGGGCGATGCGGATCGGGGTCGCGTCATTGGAAAACAGCCGATTCAATACGTCAGTCGTGACGCCCATGCGGAACGTGTCGAAACGGCGCCAGCTCTGGTAACGCTCCAGGATGTTGATGGCGCCGATATCAAGCCCAAGGCGATCAGCTTCCACGATGGTTTCGGCAAGGGCGGCCACATCCTTGAAACCGAGATTGAGACCCTGGCCGGAGATCGGGTGAATGCCGTGTGCGGCATCGCCGGCAAGCGCAAAGCGCGGGGCGACGAAGGAGCGGGCGAGCGTGAGACCGAGCGGGAAGGCGCGCTTGTCGCCGACCACTTTGAGAGCGCCGAGTTTGTGACCGAAGCGTCGTTCCAGTTCCTCCTCGAAAACCAGATCGTCGGCGGCAACAAGGCGGTTTGCGTCATTTGTCCGCTCGGTCCAGACCAGCGACGAACGGTTGTTGCGCAGCGGCAGGATGGCAAAGGGGCCGGATGGGAGGAAATGTTCTTCGGCACAGCCGTGGTGCGGGCGCTCGTGCTCGACGGTGGTGACGATGCCGGATTGGCCGTATTCCCAGGTCACTGTCTTGATACCGGCAAAATCGCGCAGCCTGGAACGTACACCGTCGCAGGCAACCAGCAGGCGCGATTGCAGCGCGCTGCCATCGGACAGGCTGACTTCGATATCGATATCGCTCGTCTTCAGGCCGGTGGCGCTCAGGCCATGGCGGAGCTCGATGCCGAGCCGCTCGCAGGCGCTGCGCAGCGCGCCGACCATAACGACATTCGGGATCATGTGGGCAAAGGGCCGGCCTTCGGCAACTTCGCCGTCGAAGGTCAGGAAGATCGGGCGAACAGGATCGGACATCTTGGAATCTGTCACGATCATCTTGGTGATCGGCTGAGCCTCCGGCTGGATCTCGTCCCAGATGCCGAAGACTTCGAGCATCTTTGTCGCGGCCGCGATAATGGCGGAAGCGCGCATATCTTTCTTCCAGGCATGTTCGGGAGCGGCCTCGACGACCGCGACAGCGAGATGCGGCGCCGCCTGCTTGACCGCCACTGCCACGGACAGGCCGACATAACCTCCGCCTACAACCAGCATGTCCAGCATAGCCCGCTCCTCTTACATTCTACGATCAGATGCGATCTATATAGAGCATCAGGTTACCACTTCCTACCGCCGGGAGCCGAACAAATGACGGAGCAAACGGGCAAGTCCACCGCCATGGAAACATTGATTTCGACGCTCGATATCGAGCCGATCGAGGTCGATATCTTCCGCGGCCGTAGCCCGCAGGTGGGGTGGCAGCGGGTGTTTGGCGGGCAGGTGATCGCACAGGCGCTGATGGCGGCGCAGCGCACTGTGGACGGCGACCGGTTCATTCACTCGCTGCATGCCTATTTCATGCGTCCTGGCGATCCCTCCGTGCCGATCATCTACCAGGTCGAGCGCATCCGGGATGGGGCGAGCTTCAACACACGCCGGGCCGTCGCGATCCAGCACGGCAAGGCGATCTTCGCGCTCTCTGCCTCATTCCAGGTGGAGGAGCCGGGATTCGACCACCAGATCCCGATGCCGCCTGTACCGATGCCGGAAACGCTGCTCGGAGAACAGCAGATCAAGGAGCAGTATCTTGCTCACGCTCCGGCGGCGGTGCGAAAATATTGGGAGCGAGAAAGGCCTATCGAAATCCGTCCGGTCTCGCTGAAGCACTATTTTACGCGTGAGAAGCTCGAACCGCGGCAGGACGTCTGGGTGCGCGCCACCGGGCCGGTGCCGGACAGCAGGCTCTATCAGGCTGCGGTGCTTGCCTATCTCTCGGACATGACGCTGCTTGATGCATCGCTGCATGCCCACGGAACGTCCATCTTCGACCAGAACCTTCAGGTTGCAAGCCTCGACCATGCCATGTGGTTCCACCGTCCCGACAAGCTCGATGACTGGCTGCTCTACACGCAGGACAGTCCGTCGGCTTCGGGCGCACGGGGATTGACCCGCGGCAGCCTGTTTACCCGATCCGGTGTCCTGATCGCGTCGGTGGCGCAGGAGGGCCTGATTCGGAAAAAGGCAAATGAATAAATAGTGTGCATCTTTATAAATTTGCGCATTATTTGTGCGCTTATTGGCCAATCATTTGCCTGTTTATTGGCGCCTCCAATTATAGTCTTTATATTTCAATAACTTATGTAGTTGTCACGAATCTGGCACGCCCTTTGAATGTCTATCGCCGGTCGCTGGTCAGAAACCGTCAGCGGCAAGGAGAGTCGGCTCCGCGCCGAGGATAACGAAGGATGGGAAACCAGATGAAAATTGTGATGGCCATTATCAAGCCGTTCAAGCTCGATGAGGTCCGCGAAGCCCTCACGGCGATCGGCATTCAAGGCCTGACTGTGACTGAAGTGAAGGGCTACGGTCGTCAGAAGGGGCACACTGAAATTTATCGCGGCACTGAATATGCGGTCAGCTTCCTGCCGAAGCTCAAGATCGAAATCGCGGTCGCATCGGAGATCGTCGACAAGGCGGTCGAGGCCATCGCAGCATCTGCCAAGACCGGCCAGATCGGTGACGGCAAAATCTTCGTCTACTCGATCGACCATGCCGTGCGCATCCGTACGGGCGAGACCGATTCAGAAGCGCTGTAAAGAACGGCAGATCAAGGAGCCATTTCCAATGTCAATTTCGAAGTTTTCCTCCAACATCGCACGGATTGGCGCCCTTTCGGCCGCCCTCCTGGCGCCGGTCGTTGCTTTCGCGCAGGAAGCCGCCCCGGCCGCCGCCGATGCTGCAGCCGCTGCTGCTCCGGCCATGACGATGGATAAGGGCGACAATACGTGGATGCTCATCTCCACGGTGCTCGTTCTGCTGATGACCATCCCGGGCCTTGCGCTGTTCTACGGCGGTCTGGTCCGCGCCAAGAACATGCTGTCGGTGCTCATGCAGGTCTTCATGATCACGGCTGTCGTCATGATCATCTGGGTCACATACGGCTATTCGCTCGCCTTCACCGATGGCGGCTCGCTGAACAGCTTCGTCGGCGGCTTCTCCAAGGCTTTCCTGGCAGGCGTCACACCGTCTTCGCTGGCTGAAACCTTCACGAAGGGTGTAGCCATTCCGGAACTCACCTTCATCTGCTTCCAGATGACCTTCGCCTGCATCACGCCGGCCCTGATCGTCGGCGCCTTCGCCGAGCGTATCAAGTTCTCGGCTGTCATGCTCTTCGTCATCCTGTGGGTCACCTTCGTCTACTTCCCGATGGCGCATATGGTCTGGTTCTGGGGCGGTCCGAGCGCTTACACTGCTCCGGCTGGCTTCATTTACTCGCTTGGCGCGATCGACTTCGCGGGCGGCACGGTCGTTCACATCAATGCCGGTATCGCTGGCCTCGTCGGCGCTATCATGCTCGGGAAGCGCACGGGCTATAAGAAGGAAATCATGGCTCCGCACTCCATGACCCTGACCATGGTTGGTGCCTCGCTCCTGTGGGTCGGCTGGTTCGGTTTCAACGCCGGCTCCAACCTAGAAGCCAACGGCTATGCATCGCTCGCCATGATCAACACCTTTGTCGCAACGGCTGCTGCCGCTGTTTCCTGGTGCATTGTTGAAAGCTTCTCTCGCGGCAAGGCTTCCATGCTCGGTGCTGCTTCTGGTGCCGTCGCTGGTCTCGTCGCCGTCACCCCGGCAGCCGGTTTTGCCGGTCCGATGGGTTCGATCGTTCTTGGCCTCATCGTCTCGCCGGTCTGCTACTTCTTCGTCGACGTCGTGAAGAACAAGTTCAACTATGACGACTCGCTCGATGTTTTCGGCGTCCATTGCGTTGGCGGTATCTTTGGCGCCATCGGCACCGGCATCCTCGTCAACCCGGCTCTCGGCGGCGCTGGTATCGTTGACTATGGGACGCCGGACTTTGCGGCAACCTATCTCGGCACCGGAGCTCAGGTATTCAAGCAGCTTCAGGGTGTGCTGGTCACGCTCCTGTGGTCGGGCATTGGCTCTGCGATCCTCTACAAGGTCGTCGATGTCATTATCGGGCTGCGCGTTTCGGTCGAAGCCGAGCGCGAAGGTCTTGACCTCGCAACGCACGGCGAAGCTGCCTATCACGCCTGATCAAAGGGTTTGCGGCGCCCGGCACAAGGGCGCCGCCGCACAGCCCGTCGCGGCCTATCTAACCATAAGCCGCTCTTGGCCCGGACCTCTCAAGGTTCGGGCCCTTTTCTTTTTAGCGATCCGGCATATGCATGGTTAACATCGCTTTAACCCTACTTTGATTAGGTAGAGCGGACGCATTTGGCGCAGCGAAGCATTGGCGATTCGCGTGCCCCCAGGCATTGGACGGGTTTGACATATGGCAAGAAGCACGTCGCCGGCGATGGACGGCCGTCCTGACCGGTTCTCCTTCTCGGCATTCATGCTGCGACAGATCCAGGCTCTCGCCGGCTTTGCGGTCTTCCTCGTCCTGGCGCTCGCGGTTGCGGCGCTTGCGACATGGAACGTCACCGATCCCAGCTATTCCTACGCCACCGGCAACCTGCCGACCAACATTCTCGGTTATAGCGGCGCTGCCTTTGCGGATGTCGCCATGCAATTCCTTGGGCTTGCCAGTGTCGTTTCGATGCTGCCGATCGTCGCCTGGGCGCTGGCGCTGATTTCCGGCCGTCGCATCAGCCGCATTCCGGCGCGCGCCGGCGCCTGGCTTCTAGGCACAGTGCTTTCCTCAGCCGTCATCGGTTGTTTTCCACCGCCGCTCACCTGGCCGATCCCGAATGGCATCGGCGGTGTCATAGGCGACATGATCCTGCGTTTTCCGGCACTCTTCGTCGGCGCCTATCCGACCGGTGTCTTCGCAACCGCCATCGGCTGCATCTTCTCTGTCCCGACTGGGTGGATGATGCTCTTTGCGGCCGGTATCGTCGGCCGCAGCGAGCTCGATGAAGAGGACGAAGAAGAGGATTATGTCGATACGCGCAGCAAGGTGCGTGTCGTCGGCGACGAGGATGAGGACGACGATGGGTCCCGCTGGATGGCCTTTAGCGGTGCCATGACGCATGCCTGGTACATGAACCAGGCGCGTTTCCGGCGGCTCTTCGGCATGGGACCGCGCAAGCGGCGCCAGAGCGATTTCGAATCGCCCTATGATTTCAACGATGACGAATTCGGCACGTTGAACGAACCGGTGCGCGCCAAGCCCGCAGCGCGTGGCGAGCGCACGGATCCTTCCATGGAGCCGCGTGCCGTATCCGCCCGCCGCGTCGTTTCTGCGCCTTCCATCTCTCTGAATGACGATGAGGACGAGGATGACGATCCGCCGTTCGATAGCGACTTGCCTCCGCGTCCGGCCGATATCCTGCCTGATGACGATGATGACGACTGGATGATCCGCGCGCCGGCCAAATCGGCCGGCAAACCCGAGCCGCGCGTCATTCCCGCTTCATCTCGTCCGAAGCCCGGCGCCCGCGTCGAACGCGAGGCGCAAGGCTCGTTCATCCGGCCGGAGGGCTTCCAGCTTCCCTCCATGCATCTGCTTGCCGAGCCGAAGAATGTGGTGCGCGATTCCACACTCTCGGCTGATGCGTTGGAGCAGAATGCCCGCATGCTGGAAGGCGTGCTCGAGGATTTCGGCGTCAAGGGCGAGATCATCCACGTTCGCCCCGGCCCCGTCGTCACGCTCTACGAACTGGAACCGGCACCCGGCATCAAGTCATCCCGGGTCATCGGTCTTGCCGACGACATCGCCCGCTCGATGAGCGCGATTGCCGCCCGCGTTGCCGTCGTGCCGGGCCGCAATGCGATCGGCATCGAGCTGCCAAACCAGTCACGCGAGACCGTCTATCTGCGCGAGCTCATTGCCTCGCGTGATTTCGAAAGCTCCAAGGCGAAGCTCGCCATGGCGCTCGGCAAAACGATCGGCGGCGAGGCCGTGATCGCCGATCTCGCGAAAATGCCGCATCTGCTCGTTGCTGGCACCACCGGCTCGGGTAAATCGGTCGCTATCAACACGATGATCCTGTCGCTGCTTTACCGCATGACGCCGGAGCAGTGCCGCCTCATCATGATCGACCCGAAGATGCTGGAACTCTCCGTCTATGACGGCATTCCGCATCTGCTTTCGCCTGTCGTCACCGATCCCAAAAAGGCTGTCGTCGCGCTCAAATGGACCGTCCGCGAGATGGAAGAGCGCTACAAGAAGATGTCGAAGATCGGCGTTCGCAATATCGACGGCTTCAATACGCGTGTCGAGCAAGCACTTGCCAAGGGGGACACGATCTCGCGCACGGTGCAGACCGGCTTCGACCGGCAGACCGGCGAAGCAGTCTACGAGACCGAGGAATTCGATCTGCAGCCGATGCCCTATATCGTCGTCATCATCGACGAAATGGCCGACCTGATGATGGTCGCCGGCAAGGATATCGAAGGCGCCGTGCAGCGTCTTGCCCAGATGGCGCGTGCGGCCGGGATTCACGTCATCATGGCAACGCAGCGTCCGTCGGTCGACGTCATCACCGGCACGATCAAGGCGAACTTCCCGACCCGCATCTCCTTCCAGGTCACGTCGAAGATCGACAGCCGCACGATCCTCGGCGAGCAGGGTGCTGAGCAGCTGCTCGGCATGGGTGACATGCTCTACATGGCCGGTGGCGGTCGCATCCAGCGTGTCCATGGCCCGTTTGTATCCGACGTCGAGGTCGAAGAGATCGTCTCCTATCTGAAGACGCAGGGCTCGCCGCAATATCTCGATGCCATCACTGCTGATGACGACGAAGATGGTGATTATGGTGGCGGTCCGGCTGGCACCGCAAATCTCGCCGATTCGGAGGATCCCTACGATCAGGCCGTTGCCATTGTCCTGCGCGACGGAAAGGCCTCCACTTCCTATGTTCAGCGCAGGCTCGGCATCGGTTATAATCGTGCTGCTTCGCTGATTGAACGCATGGAGCAGGAGGGCATTATCGGCCCTGCCAACCATGCCGGAAAACGCGAGATTCTCGTGCCCACGGACGGGGATATTCTCGACCGCTGATACAGGAAAATTTTGCAGCGCCGCCCGTCCGACGGAAACCCTGGGCCGTGTAATCCGTTACCTTTCACCGGGCGATCGCGGCGCCTTGAAGACGCCGCCTTTCGGCGGCATGCAGATCGCATACAGGAGGTTCATATGACCAACTCCGCATCCATTTTTTCCGGCCTGCCGGTAAGCCGCCGTGACGTCCTCGGCGTCTTTGCCGCTGCGGCCGTTGCAAGCGCCGTCCCGTTTCCCGCTCTCGCTCAGGTCGCACAGGCGGCCGCACCCGCTGGCAACAACGCTACGGCACAGGCGATCGCCGATCATTTCTCCGCCGTTGCCACGATGCAGGGCGAGTTCGTGCAGTTTGGCCCTCGGGGTGAACAGACCGGTGGCAAATTTTTCATCGAGCGTCCCGGCAAGCTGCGCTTCAACTATGACGATCCGTCGCCGATGCGCGTCATTGCCGACGGCAGGAATGTCGCGATCGGCAACATCAAGCTGAAGACCTGGGATCTCTATCCGCTTTCCAAGACGCCGCTCAGCCTGCTGCTTGCGCCGCGTATCGACCTTTCTGCCGGCATGGTGAAGGGCGTGAAGCAAGAGTCCGATCTGACGACGATCTCGCTCGGCAACAATACTGTGTTCGGCAACTCGACCATCACCATGATGTTCGACCCGAAGACCTATGACCTGCGCCAGTGGACGATCACCGATAACCAGGGCAAGGATACGTCGGTCATGATCTTCAACGTAAAAACCGGCATGGCGTTCGACGAGCGCGTCTTCCGCGTGCCCTACGAGGATATCAAGGGTACCTCGGCGAACCGCGACTGATGCTTTTCGGTTGATCGCCGGCCGCTTTTGCCTGTGGCCGGTTTTCTCGCTTACACCTTTGCTCTAAAGCCTTTTCAGAGGGATCTGAAAGGGCATGGCATGAGCTTTTCCATCACCACCTGGAACATCAATTCGGTGCGGCTGCGCATGCCGATCGTCGAGCAGTTGGTGCTCAAGCACCGGCCCGACATTCTCTGCCTGCAGGAAACGAAGGTTACGAACGATCTCTTCCCGTTGGCACCGCTACGCGCCATGGGCTACGAGCACATCATCATCCACGGCCAGAAGGGCTATCATGGCGTTGCCATCGCCTCCCGCGTGCCGCTGACCGAGGATCACCGGCAGGATTACTGCAATGTCGGCGATGCGCGCCACATCTCGGCGGTCTTCCAGCGCGGCAACCGGCGCATCCGCCTGCATAATTTCTATGTTCCTGCCGGCGGCGACGAGCCGGACCGCACGATCAATCCGAAATTCGGCCACAAGCTCGATTTCATCGAGGAGATGAAGAACCTCAAGGCGAGCGCCGAGCCGAACACATCTGCCATCCTTGTCGGCGATCTCAATATCGCGCCGCTTGAGCATGATGTCTGGTCGCACAAGCAGCTTCTGAAGATCGTCAGCCATACGCCTGTCGAAACCGACGGGCTGCTCGAGGTGATGAAGCGCGGCGGCTGGCATGATCTCATGCGCCAGCACGTGCCTGCCAATGAGAAGCTTTATACCTGGTGGAGTTACCGCGCGAAGGATTGGGAAGCTGCCGACAAGGGCCGGCGTCTCGATCACATCTGGTCCTCGCCCGATCTTGGCCCGCTTCTGCAGCGTATCGAGGTGCTGAAGGAAGCACGCGGCTGGGACCGGCCGTCCGACCACGTGCCGGTGACCGTGCATCTCAATCTCTGAGACGCTTCAACTGAACCGGTGAAATTGGCTTGCGGCCTGCGCCGCAAGATCGGCAATGCTATCGCGGATGCGGTTTTCGATAATGCGTGCCGCCGAGGGATATTCTTCGATCAGGCGGTGAAACAGGGCCCGCGTGATGCGGATGATGCCGGTATCTTCGCGCGCGATAGCAGTGAATTTGCGCTCTACCTGCGTCACCAATGCAAGTTCCGATATCAGCGATCCGGATTCGGCAATGGCTTCGGTCCGCCCCATGCCATCCGAGCCCGTCACGCTGAGTTCGAGACTGCCGCTGGTGATCACATAAGCACTTTCGGCGGGCGAGCCCTGACGGAACAGCATCTGCCCCGCCGCAATCACGCGACGGTCCGCGCCGAAGGCAATAAGGCGCAGCTGGTCGTCGTTCATGTCCTTGAACAGCGGCAGCTGCGCCAGCAGGAGAATATCGTCGGAAAGAGACATTCTACGGGATAATCTTGTAGCCGCCGTTTTCCGTCACGAGGATCTCGGCGTTGGATGGATCCCGCTCGATCTTCTGGCGCAGACGGTAAACGTGGGTTTCCAGCGTGTGTGTGGTGACGCCGGAATTGTAGCCCCAGACCTCTTCCAGCAGCACGTCGCGGGTGACCACCTTCTGTTCGGCGCGGTAGAGGTAGCGAATGATCGCCGCTTCCTTTTCCGTCAGGCGGATCTTCTGGCCGTTATCGGTGGTCAGCAGCTTCTGGCTCGGCTTGAAGAGATAGGGACCAACGGTGAAAGTCGCATCTTCGCTCTGCTCGTGCTGGCGAAGCTGTACGCGGATGCGGGCAAGCAGCACGGCGAAGCGGAAGGGTTTGGTGATATAATCGTTGGCGCCGGCCTCAAGGCCGAGGATCGTGTCGGAATCCGTGTCATGGCCGGTCAGCATGATGATCGGCGCTTTGAAGCCGCCCTTGCGCAACAGCTTCACCGCCTCGCGGCCGTCCATATCGGGCAGGCCGACGTCCATGATCAGAAGATCGACAGGATTGGAGCGGGCGGCCTGGACGCCCTTGCCCGCGGTCGCTTCCTGCAGGACCGTGAATTCCTCATACAACGACAATTGCTCCGTCAGCGTCTGGCGAAGGTCGTCGTCGTCATCCACCAGAAGAATGGTGCGTGCGGTCATGCGGGTGCGTCCTTGCGTTGGTCAGATACTCCTACGCCAAATTCCACATTTGGCAAGGATTGGCGATCTGCTGCTGTTGCTGCCTAAGGCTTCATATGGTTTCAATCGAAGCCCAAGGCAATTCAAGAACATGCGAGAAAAATGGAAAAAGCAAGGCGAGAGCGAAACGGCAAGCCTCCTACGCTCGTTGTGCGTGCCGCTCCGGGCAAAAAGAGCAGGGCTATCATCCGTTGCGGCCCGCTTGCCCTGCCTGCCGCTATCGGCCGCAGCGGCCGGACCGTGATCAAGCGGGAAGGTGACGGGGCAACGCCGATTGCTGCCATGCGACTTCTTTACGGTTTCAGGCGCGGCGAACGAAACGGGCATCTTCCCTCGGAATTGCCGATCCGGCGCATCCGCACCGATATGCTGTGGTGTGATCAATCGGACGATCCAAACTACAACAGGCTGGTGAAGGCGCCGTTCAAGCCGAGCCATGAAGATATGAGGCGTGAGGACGGGCTCTACGACATCTGTCTGGTGCTCGACTGGAACATAACCACCCGGGCGCGCAATCGCGGCTCGGCGATCTTTTTCCATCTCATCCGGCCCGGATATGAGCCGACTGCGGGCTGCGTTGCGATCAGCGCCCGCGACATGCGCCGTCTTCTGCCCCATCTCAGAAAGGGAACGATCGTCCGCGTTCTCTGATTGTATTGCCGACAACCTGTCCTATATGGATTTTTGACCGGACGCGAGGGCTTCGATGTGTCCAGGGAAAACCGCTTCGCGGCTTCAATTCGTGCCCCATTCAATTCATGTCTTTGGCCAATTCTTCAAACTTCCGGAGATCTACTGTGACCACTCAGCCCATCATTACTTTTCACGACGGACACTCCATTCCACAGGTCGGTCTTGGCGTCTGGCAGACGCCGCAGGATATCGCTGCTCCGACCGTGCGCACCGCACTTGCCGCAGGTTACCGTCACATCGATACGGCGTCCGGCTACGACAATGAAGAGGGCGTCGGCGAAGGCATCCGCTCCTCCGGAACCGATCGCAAGGATATCTTCGTCACCACGAAACTGCGTAATACCGACCAGGGCTACGACAATGCGCTGCGTGCCTTCGAGGTCAGCCTGAAGAAGCTCGGAACCGATTATATCGATCTCTATCTCATCCACTGGCCGTCGCCGCACCGTGGGCTTTATCGCGAAACCTGGAAAGCTTTCGTGCGGCTGCGGGAAGAGGGCCGCGTACGATCCATCGGAGTTTCCAACTTCTATCCCGACCATCTCGATCACATCGTCGGCGATACAGGTGTGGTTCCTGTTATCAACCAGATCGAGCTGCATCCGGACTTCCAGCAGAAGGCCGCCCAGGAAGCCCACAAGAAGCTGAATATCGTCACGGAATCCTGGAGCCCGCTTGGCCAGGGCCGCTTCATTTCCAATCCGGTCATCGCCCAGATTGCTGCCAAGCACGGCAAGACACCGGCGCAGGTGATCATCCGCTGGCACATCGATACCGGCCTTGTCGTCATTCCGAAGTCGGTGACGCCCTCGCGCATCGAGGAGAATTTCAACGTCTTCGATTTCAAGCTTGATGGCGAAGACATGGCAGCGATTGCCAAGCTCGATAGCGCCGGCGCTCGCATGGGTCCGGATCCGTACACGGCGACGTTCTAAGCGCCGTCTTCTCAGCTTCGCGCAATTAAGAAAGCCCGGCGCTCGCGCGCCGGGCTTTTGTCATGTCCGATGGGCCAGAAAGATCAGTTCCACTCGCGGATATCGACGAAGTGGCCAGCAATCGCGGCTGCGGCGGCCATGGCCGGCGAGACGAGATGCGTGCGGCCCTTGAAGCCCTGGCGGCCTTCAAAGTTACGGTTCGAGGTCGATGCGCAACGCTCGCCCGGCTTCAGGCGGTCGTCGTTCATGGCGAGGCACATGGAGCAGCCCGGTTCACGCCAGTCGAAACCGGCTGCCTTGAAGATCTTGTCGAGGCCTTCCTGCTCCGCCTGTTCCTTCACGAGGCCGGAGCCCGGAACGATCATGGCGTTGACGGTCGAGGCGACGGTCTTGCCTTCAACGACCTTGGCGACAGCGCGCAGGTCTTCGATGCGGCCGTTGGTGCAGGAGCCGATGAAGACACGGTCAATGCTGATATCAGTCATCGGCGTGCCCGGCTTCAGGCCCATATAGTCCAGCGCACGCCACTTGGAGGCGCGCTTGGTTTCGTCCTGGATATCGTCCGGGTTCGGAACGATGCCCTGTACCGAAATTACGTCCTCGGGCGATGAGCCCCAGGAGACGATCGGCGGCAGTTCGGCAGCGTTGAGCGTGACGACGCGGTCGTAATGCGCGCCTTCGTCGGTCTTCAGGGTCTTCCAGTAGGTGATCGCCTGCTCGAGCGCTTCGCCCTTGGGTGCACGGGGCTTGCCCTTGATATATTCGAAGGTGATCTCGTCGGGCGCGATCAGACCGGCGCGGGCGCCGCCTTCGATCGACATGTTGCAGATCGTCATACGGCCTTCCATCGACAGCGCGCGGATTGCTTCGCCGGCATATTCGATGACGTAGCCGGTGCCGCCGGCAGTGCCGATCTCGCCGATGATGGCAAGGACGATATCTTTGGCGGTAACACCCGGCGGCAGCTGGCCGTCGACCTGCACCAGCATGTTCTTGGCCTTCTTCTGGATCAGCGTCTGGGTGGCAAGAACGTGCTCGACTTCAGACGTGCCGATACCATGAGCCAGCGAGCCGAAGGCGCCGTGCGTGGAGGTGTGGCTGTCGCCGCAGACGATCGTCATGCCCGGCAGAGTGAAGCCCTGCTCCGGTCCGATGATGTGGACGATGCCCTGGCGCTTGTCGTTCTCGGAATAATATTCGACGTTGAATTCGGCGGCATTCTTGGCGAGCTGCTCGACCTGAATGCGGCTTTCCTCGTTCTTGATGCCAAGATGGCGGTCAGCAGAGGTCGGAACGTTGTGGTCGACGACGGCAAGCGTCTTTTCCGGCGCGCGAACCTTGCGGCCGGTCATGCGCAGACCTTCGAAAGCCTGCGGCGAGGTAACTTCGTGGACCAGGTGACGGTCGATGTAGAGAAGACAGGTGCCGTCAGGCTGTTCGTCTACCAGGTGGTCGGCCCAGATCTTGTCGTAAAGGGTACGCGGTGCGCTCATGGCTAATCGTCCGTTTTGGCTGGAGCGTGGAATAAAGGATGTGGCGGAGAGGCTCCGCAGGCCGTCATTCGATCAACGAAGTCGGCTGTTGAGCGCACCGGAAACGGACGCAAAGAAACGTGCCGGCAGGCGATAATGGTCCTGCAGCACGAAAATATGCGCACCGATGCATCTGAACTTGGATTCCATGGCGCTGGATATAGCGATTTTTGATCGAAACGGCAATTCGAATCGTCATGCGCTCTAGCGCCGCGGCATCTGCTTCATCTTCTTCTCGATCCGTCGCAGGAAGAGCGACAGACCGATCGTCAGGATCAGATAGATGTAGGTGACGATCGAATAGGTCTCGAAGAAGCGAAACGAGCCAGAGGCATAGACCTTGCCCATCTGCGTGATGTCGGCGACTCCGAGAACGGAGACCAACGATGAATCCTTTACCATCGAGACGAAGTCGTTCGAAAGCGGCGGAAAGATCACCCGGATCGCCTGCGGAAAGACGACGAGACGGAAGCGGCGGTAACGCGACAAGCCTAGCGACTTGGCCGCCTCGATCTGGCCGATATCGACCGACTGGAAGCCGGCGCGGAAGATTTCGGCGATGAACGAGGAATAACCGATCATCAGGGCAATGATGGCGCGCCACATCAGCGACAGATCACGCACGAGGATAGGCTCGGCAATACCTGCCTGCACCAGGGGTGTGATCAAGAAATTATAGGCTGCGACAACCCCCGGCGCGCCGACGAAGGCGATATAGAAGAGCAGCACGAGGATCGGAATGCCTCGGATGATCTCGATATAGAAGCGGGCGATCTGGCGCAGTACGATATTGTCGGAGAGACCCAGCAGCGCGATGCCCAGACCGAGCACGGTCGCCAGCACAAAGGCGACAAGCGTCACGAACACGGTAATACCGGCACCATTCACGACGGTCCGGAAGACCTGCGCGTAGATATCGTTGGTGACGATGACGACGGCGAGAACGATGCCGATCAGAACAAGGACGACCAGCCACCAGGGACGGTCGTCCTTTTCGTGTCGCGGGGATGGGGGTAATGCCATCTGCGATCGCTCGGGGACTATTGGCCCATCTTGTAGTCGAGGAACCACTTCTTGTTGAGCGCATCAAAGGTGCCGTCCGCCTTCAGGTCGGCGATGGCGGCATTGACGGGGGCGACAAGATCGGAGCCCTTGGGGAAGATAAAGCCGAAGTCTTCGGTGCCGAGCGGTTCGCCGACGACCTTCAAACCGCCATTCGAGGAATCGACATAACCCTTGGCAGCGACGCTGTCGGTGAGGACCAGGTCGACGTCACCGGTCTTCAGGGCCTGTACGGTCGCACCGAAGGTTTCGAAGAGTTTGATGCGCGGGTTCTGTTCGTTGCCGTCGAGGATTTCGTAGACGGCGGTATAGAAAGGCGAAGTGCCGGGCTGGGCGCCGATCAGGCCATCGCTGAGGGCGCCGAAGCTCTTGGCGTCGGTGAAGCGCTTTTCGTCGCCACGAACCAGCATGAACTGCTGCGAGCGCATGTAGGGGTCGGAGAAGTCGACCTTCTGCTTGCGGTCGTCCTTGATGGTGATGCCGGTCATGCCGATATTGTACTGGCCGTCGGACACGGCCTGGATCATCGCGTCCCAGCTGGTGTTCTGGTACTCGACCTTGAAATTCAGCCGCTTGGCGATCTCGTTCATCGCGTCATATTCCCAGCCGATCGCCTTGCCGGATTTGGGATCGACAAACTGCAGCGGCGGATAAGCATTTTCCGTCACCACAACAACTGTCTTGCCGCCGAGGTCCGGCAGGCTGGCGGCGAAGGCTGCGAGCGGCGAAAGCATGACGGCGGTCAGGCCGGCAAGAACGGTGCGGCGAAAGAACATAATGTGGCTCCCCAATATTTGAGTGGCAGAATTGTCATGGAAGATGTGCTCATGGCAAGGCTGCAGGCATCGCCGACCCTTGCAAAAAAGAAAAGGCGGCCCAAAGACCGCCTTCCCCATGCAATGATTTTCGCTTTCGCGAGAAGCTTACTCAGCCGAACCTTCAGCAGCGGCTGCTGCTTCTGCGGCGGCCTTTGCTTCAGCGGCTTCGGCTGCTGCCTTTTCGGCGGCGAGAGCCTGAGCTGCTGCAACCTTTTCAGCTTCGATCCGTGCCTTTTCCTCGGCAAGGGCCTGACGCTCGGCATCGTTGAGCTTGCGGGCGCGGGTGCCGGTGTTCTCGACGATACGAGCCGACTTACCGCGACGGTCGCGCAGGTAGTAGAGCTTGGCGCGACGGACCTTACCGCGGCGAACGACTTCGACGCTTTCGATCAGCGGGGAGTAAACCGGGAATACGCGCTCGACGCCTTCGCCGTAGGAGATCTTGCGGACCGTGAAGTTTTCCTGCAGGCCGCCGCCGGAGCGGGCGATGCAGACGCCTTCATAGGCCTGAACACGGGTACGGTTGCCTTCCGTGACCTTCACGTTGACGCGGACGGTATCGCCCGGGGAGAATTCGGGAAGCGTACGCTTGGCTTCGATCTTGGCGGCCTGTTCGGCCTCAAGCTGCTGAATGATGTTCATCGTCTTAACCTTTGGTTATTCTGAAACAGCCAGAGCGCTCACACTGTCCTTCGGTCTATGCCTCCGGAGTTTGCCCTTGCGGGCGGGAGCGGGTTCGCCATTCTTTGTTTGCTGGCAGACAGGGTTAAACCCCATTTCCGCGTGCGCCAATACACGAAAGACTTCCGCTTGTCATCCCTTGGACGACAAATTTATGAAATCAGCCGCCTTTTCCGGACTTCTGCGCTGCAAGAAGATCGGGGCGTCTTTCCTTCGTCAGGGAGACGGCCTGTTCGTGGCGCCATTTCTCGATCGCGCCGTGATTGCCCGACGTCAGGATCGCCGGAATCTCGCGGCCTTCCCATTCCTGCGGACGGGTATAGTGCGGATGTTCCAGCAGCCCGCCTTCGAAACTTTCATGCAGGCCGGAGAGGTCGTTACCCATGACGCCAGGCAGGATACGGACGATCGCGTCGAGCACGATCAGCGCCGCCGGCTCGCCGCCTGACAGTACGTAGTCGCCAATCGAGACTTCCTCGAGCCCGCGCGCGTCGATCACCCGCTGGTCGACGCCCTCGAAACGGCCGCAGATGATGATAACGCCATCGCCGGCCGCCAGTTGCCGCACACGCTCCTGCGTCAGCGGCTTGCCGCGCGGGCTCATCAGCAGTCTCGGGCGGGTGTCGTTTTCAGAGGTGCTGTCGATGGCGCGGGCCAGCACGTCGGGCTTCAGCACCATGCCGGCGCCGCCGCCAGCCGGCGTGTCGTCGACGGTGCGATGCTTGTCAGTGGCAAAATCGCGGATCTGCACGGCATCAAGCGACCATTGTCCGCGCTCTGCCGCCTTGCCTGCGAGCGAAAATCCCAGATGACCCGGAAACATTTCCGGGTAAAGTGTCAGAACGGTCGCCCGGAAAGCCATGGCGCCTACTTCTTTTTCTTCGGCTTGGCGGGGGTGAGGCCCTTCAGATCGTCGGGATCGTCGATGAGGCCGGCGGCAAGCGGATCAATGAGCAGCTTGCCGGCTTCAAGGTCGATTTCAAGCACGGAGGCTTCCGAAAAGGGGATCAGCACCGGACGCTTGCCGGGGCCCTTGAGTTCCAGAAGATCGCCGGCGCCGAAATCGAAGACTCCGGTCACGGTGCCGTAACTGATGCCCTGATCGTCGAAGGCTTCGAGCCCTTCCAGATCGGCATAGAAGAACTCGTCGTCCTCCAGTTCCTCGTCCGACAGGTTGTCGCGTTCGATGTAGAGTTCCAGGCCGTTCAACGCCTCGGCGGCGTTGCGGTCGTTGACGCCGCGGAAGCGGACGACGACCATATTCTTCATCTCGCGCAATTCGAGAACCTCGAAAATGCGCCCATCCATGCTGTGCAGGTGGCCATAATCGCCGAGCGCGGTCGGGTCGGCCGTGTAGGCTTTTACACGCACCTCGCCGCGAATGCCCTGGGCGCCACCGATGGTCGCCATCAGCACCGGGTTTTCAAGCTTGGTCATGGGGTCCTTCATTCGAGCGCAGGCAAGAAGCCGAGATCACGCTTCTCATAAACGAAGTGCGCGGGAATGGAAACGAAAACGGGCGGCATGTCGCCATGCCGCCCGTTCAGATGGGATCGAAACCGATTATTCGGCGGAAGCAGCAGCTTCAGCGGCGTCAGCAACCTTCTGAGCCTTTTCGGCAGCGCGCTCCTGAGCCTTCTTGCCCGGCTTTGCCTTTTCCGGGTTGTTGCGGGTTTCGCGCTTGGAGATGCCGGCTTCGTCGAGGAAGCGCAGGACGCGGTCCGTCGGCAGGGCGCCCTGATCGAGCCAGTGCTTGATACGCTCGCCGTTCAGCTGAACGCGCTTTTCATCATCCTTGGCGAGCATCGGGTTCCAGGAACCGAGGTTCTCAAGGAAACGGCCGTCGCGCGGGCTGCGGGCGTCAGCGAGAACGACGTGGTAGTACGGGCGCTTCTTGGAACCACCGCGTGCGAGACGAATTTTCAGTGCCATGTTTTACTCCTTAGGCTTTTCTTGAACCGCTTCGTTGAGCGGCATGGTTATCGGGTTGCGGCGCTCTGTTCAGCGTGATCCGCAGCGATCTGCTCATGATGCCGGATGACTTCCTTGATGACGAAGTTCAGGAACTTCTCGGCGAAATCCGGATCCAGATGCGCATCTTCGGCAAGCTGACGAAGACGCGTGATCTGGTATTCCTCGCGCGCCGGATCGGCCGGCGGCAACTTGTACTTGGCCTTGAGCACGCCGACCTCTTTGGTGCAGCGGAAGCGTTCGGCCAGAATATGAACGAGCGCCGCATCGATATTGTCGATCGACTGGCGGTAACTCGAAAGCTGGGCTTTGACGTCTGGATCAATCATGGGGCAGGCGATCCTTTCACTTCTTCTTCGGCAATCCGGGCAGGCCCGGGAAACCACCACCGAGGCCCGGCAGCTTCGCGCCGCCCAGACCGGGCAATCCGCCCGGCAAGCCTCCGCCTAGACCGGGCATACCCCCACCCGGCTTTCCGAGACCCGCGGCTTCCGCCTGCTTCTGCAGCGCTTCGAGCTGCTTCGGGTCGATATTCGAAAGATCAGGCATGCCGCCCATGCCGCCCATGCCGCCGAGGCCCCCCAGCCCCATCTTGCCGGCAAGACCGCCCATCATCTGCTTCATCATGCCGCCTTTGCCCTTGCCGCCCATCATCTTCATCATGTCGGCCATCTGCCGATGCATCTTCAGAAGCTTGTTGATGGCAGCCGCATCCGTGCCGGAGCCGGCGGCGATGCGCTTCTTGCGCGAATGCTTGAGCAGGTCGGGATTGGCGCGCTCGGCCTTGGTCATCGACTGGATGATGGCGATCTGGCGGCCGAACAGCTTGTCGTCCAGGCCGGCAGCGGCCATCTTGTCCTTCATGCCGGCCATGCCGGGCATCAAGCCCATGATGCCGCCCATGCCGCCCATCTTCTGCATCTGGCGCAGCTGGTCGGCGAGGTCGTTCAGGTCAAACTTGCCCTTGGCCATCTTGGCGGCCATGGCAGCCGCCTTTTCGGCGTCGATGTTTTCTGCAGCCTTCTCGACGAGCGAAACGATATCGCCCATGCCGAGGATACGGTCGGCGATACGACGGGGATGGAATTCCTCCAGCTCGCCCATTCGTTCGCCGACGCCGATCAGCTTGATCGGCTTGCCGGTGACGGCGCGCATGGAAAGGGCCGCACCGCCGCGGCCATCGCCATCCATGCGGGTCAGCACAAGGCCGGTGATGCCGACACGCTCATCGAAACTGCGAGCGAGATTGACGGCGTCCTGGCCGGTCAAGCTATCGGCGACCAGCAGGATTTCGTGCGGGTTCGACTTCTTCTTGATATCGGCCATTTCGACCATCAAGGGTTCATCGATATGGGTACGGCCGGCGGTGTCGAGAATGACGACGTCATGGCCGCCGAGCCTGGCTGCCTGAACGGCGCGGGCGGCGATATCGGTCGGAGACTGACCGGCAATAACGGGCAGGGTGTCGATGTTTGCCTGAGCGCCGAGCTGGCGAAGCTGCTCTTGCGCTGCCGGGCGGCGCGTGTCGAGCGATGCCATCAGCACCTTCTTCTTCTCGCGTGTCGTCAAGCGATTGGCGATCTTTGCCGTGGTCGTCGTCTTACCGGAGCCCTGCAGGCCGACCATCATGATGACGACCGGGGCGGCTGCATGAAGGTCGACACCGACACCTTCGCCGCCGAGCATCTCGATCAGCTCGTCATGGACGATCTTGACGACCATCTGGCCTGGCTTGATCGACTTCAGGATCTCGGCGCCGACAGCCTTTTCACGCACACGATCGGTGAAGGAGCGCACGACTTCCAGCGAAACGTCGGCTTCCAGAAGCGCACGGCGAACCTCGCGCAGCGCTGCGGAAACATCACTTTCCGAAAGCGCGCCACGGCCTGTCAGTCCATTCAGGATGGAACCAAGACGGTCCTGGAGGTTCTCAAACATCGGCTCTTCCTTGATACGTTTCGGGGAGTTTTGGGATGTCCCGAACGTCGTGCTTTTCCTTGACGAAAACAAGACGCAAAGCCAAAAAGCACCCGAGGGCGCGACGCGCTGTCGGGTGTTGACCTCCGGAATCCAATGTCCCGGTCGGCGGCTCGGAGTCTTTACTCGTCGCGGATTTGGGGCGATAAACAGGAAAGCTGCGGGAAAGTCAAGGCGAATGCGTCCGGCGACGCCGTGGCGGGCTTTTTCCAAACCCGAACGGCAGGCGTGGTGCGGGATAATACGCCATGCGACCGGTCGCGACGACGGAAGTATATATCTATATATACTAACATATTCGCCTTGGAATTCACTGATGTCTGGTAGAATATTTCTATCGCAGACCCGAATTCGCTCTAAAAGCCAGTTGCAAAATATTCCGCTTCTGATTCTACTTTCTACTTAAGTAAATTCTGTAAAATGATTCGTTAATATCCTTGATGTCGAATGAATCGGCGGAGATATCAAATGATAAACCCAGATATAGAAAGCTGGGCGCTGGCACGCGCCCATAATATAGTTCTGAAGGAAGGCCTGAATCTGGCGAAGGCGGCACAGGACCTGGATCGCAAGCGGTCTCGCTTGTTGGTCTATGAGCTCAGAAAGGTCATTACTGCCGCTATTGTTGAAGCGCATGCGGCGTCCCTCAGTTCCGATGGCCCGGCGGCGCGCTAGATCCGGATTCTGTCTGGTTTTCATAGGTTGGCTTTGTTGTATCCGCCCTGATTTCGCGGACTTCGCCGTTGCGCGTAAGAAGAAGGACGAAGCTCGCCTGGCGCTCACCCACTGGTAATCCCTGAGCATTTCCGCCATATACAGCCGAAACGCAGCGGAAACAGTCAGATGAGCAACACGGTCGAATTCGCGAAGATGAACGGGCTTGGCAACAAGATCCTGGTCGTCGACATGCGCGGGCGGAGCGACAGGGTGACGTCACAGGCTGCCATCGCGCTCAATGCCGATACCGACACGCAGTTCGACCAGATCATGGCGATCCATGATCCGAAGGCGGATGGCACCGATGCCTATATCGACATCCTCAATTCCGACGGATCCAAGGCGCAAGCCTGTGGCAACGGAACTCGCTGTGTCGTGCAGGCGCTCGCCACCGAGACCGGCAAGAAGGCTTTCACCTTCCAGACGGTTGCCGGCATCCTGAATGCCGTCGAACATGAGGACGGCACGATATCCGTTGACATGGGGCGGCCGGTCTTCGACTGGAACCGGATCCCACTTGCGGAAGAATTCCACGATACGAGCCGTATCGAACTACAGATCGGGCCGATCGATAATCCTGTCCTGCATTCGCCCTCGGCCCTATCGATGGGCAATCCGCATGCGATCTTCTGGGTCGATCGCGATCCGATGAGCTTCGATCTCGAACGGTTCGGTCCGCTGCTTGAAAACCACCCGATCTTTCCGGAAAAGGCCAATATCACGCTGGCGCAAGTCATCTCGGACTCGGCGCTGCGGACACGTACCTGGGAGCGGGGTGCGGGGCTGACGCTTGCTTGCGGTTCGGCCGCCTGTGCATCTGCCGTCAGTGCGGCGCGCACCGGCCGCACCGGTCGCAAGGTGACGATCGACGTCGCGTCCAGCCCGATCCGCCAGCCACTGACGATTGATTGGCGCGAAGACGACCATGTCGTCATGACCGGTCCTGCCGAATGGGAATGGTCCGGCACGGTCGACCCGACGACCGGCTCATGGTCACGCGATGCGGTACCCGGAGCGGAAGTGCGGTGAGCGGCGTCGAGGTCATTACCTTCGGCTGTCGTCTCAATATCTATGAATCCGAAGTCATGAGATCGCAGGCCGAAGCGGCCGGGCTCAACAATGCCATCCTGGTCAACACCTGCGCTGTGACCGGCGAGGCCGTGCGTCAGGCCCGTCAGGCGATCCGCCGCGCGCGTCGCGACAATCCACATGCCCGCATCATCGTTACCGGTTGTGCCGCCCAGACCGAAAAGCAGACCTTTGCCGAAATGGCGGAGGTCGATGCCGTGCTTGGCAACGAGGAGAAGCTGAAGGCAGCCTCCTATCGTGCGCTTCCCGATTTCGGCGTTTCAGCCGAAGAGAAGCTGCGCGTCAACGACATCATGAGCGTGCGCCATACGGCGCCACAGATGGTGAGACATATAGACGGTCATGTCCGGGCCTTCATCCAGGTGCAGAATGGATGCGATCACCGCTGCACTTTCTGCATCATCCCCTATGGTCGCGGCAATTCGCGTTCCGTGCCAATGGGTGCAGTGGTCGATCAGGCGCGCAACCTCGTCGACAGCGGTTATCGCGAAATCGTGCTGACCGGGGTCGATGCCACGAGTTATGGCGCCGATCTTCCGGGTGAGCCAACGCTTGGGCTGCTCGCAAAGACGCTCCTGAAGCAGGTGCCCGATATTCGTCGACTGCGACTGTCTTCCATCGACAGTATCGAGGTCGATCGGCATCTCATGGATCTGATCGCAGACGAGCCGCGCTTCATGCCGCATCTGCATCTTTCCCTGCAGCATGGCGACGACATGATCCTCAAGCGCATGAAACGCCGGCATCTCCGGGCCGACGCTCTGCGTTTCATCGAAGACGTGCGCCGGCTGCGGCCGGAGATCAGCTTTGGCGCGGACATGATCGCCGGCTTCCCGACAGAGACCGAAGATATGTTCGAGAATTCTGTGCGGCTGGCCGAAGAAGCCGAGATCGCGCATTTGCATGTCTTTCCCTATAGCCCGAGAGCCAGCACACCTGCCGCGCGCATGCCGCAGCTCGATCGCGCTCTCATCAAGGACCGCGCCGCCCGGCTGCGCGCCACTGGACAGATGCTGCACCAGCGCCATCTGGACAAGATGGTTGGAACGCGGCAGTGGCTGCTGGTGGAAAACAACGGTCTTGCGCATACGGAAAACTTCACGCTCGTCACGGTTCCCGGTCTTCGCCCGCGCGATATCGTCGAAGTGAAGATCACCGGCCACAATGGCAAGTATCTTGATATGCAATTGACGGCTGCTGCGGCAGCCTGACTTCACGGACAACTCATGGCGCTCAGTTTCATCAAAAAGGTCTTCACCTTCGGCAAGCCGACGGACGAGCCCGTGCCGGAGGCCGTGAAAAGGGAGTTGGAGCCGCGCTCGCGTGACGAAGATCTGCCGCTTGCTGCCGATCCAGTTCTTGCCGAAGAAATGGAAACCGCCGGCGGTCCGGCCGCAGATGTCGGGCAGGATGGCGCGATGGACCCGGAGCCCGTTGAGGCCGAGCCGGAATTACTGCCGCCCGTCGATGATCTGGGTGACATGGGCGTCGTACCTTTGTCTCTTCTAGAGGCGGAAGCGGAAGCAAATGCCGATGACGATGCATCGGCGCCCTCCTCTGTCGTCTTGGATCATCTCCCCCACACGGAGGGAGATCGTTTTGAGGATGCCGCTGCCCCTGTAGAGGAAGGCCGGGTCGAGCCCACGGAGGTGTTCCCGGAAGAGTTTCCTGTTCGAGACGCGCAGGAGGCTCCGCTTGAGGTAGAGCCAAGTTCCCGATCCTTGCCAGAGGGGGAAGGTATCGTGTCCGACGAACAAGTCGCGGACCCTGTTCTTCCCAAAGGCTTCGCCACCGGATCCCTCGCCGAACCCGAGCCTCTGGTCACTCCGCAGCCGAGGCTTTCCTGGTTTCAGCGCCTGCGCAATGGTCTGGCGCGGACCTCCTCGCAGCTTACCGGTCAGATTGCAGCACTCTTCACCAAGCGTAAGTTGGATGACGACACGCTGCAGGATCTCGAAGACCTGCTGATCCAGGCCGACCTCGGCGTCGAGACTGCAATGCGCGTCACCGATACGCTCGCTTCCGAACGTTATGGCAAGGACGTCACCGGCGAGGATGTGAGCCGCATCATGGCAACCGAAATCGCCAAGGTGCTGAAGCCCGTCGCCAAGCCCCTGCAGCTCGATCTGTCGCACAAGCCGCATGTCATCCTCGTTGTCGGCGTCAACGGCACCGGCAAGACGACAACGATCGGCAAGCTTGCGGCGAAGCTCTCCGGTGCTGGCCTCAAGGTGATGCTGGCCGCAGGCGATACATTTCGCGCCGCTGCCATCGAGCAGCTGAAAATCTGGGCCGATCGCACCAAATCCGAATTCATCGGTACCAAGCTCGGCGCGGATGCGGCGGGCCTTGCCTATGATGCGTTCGAGCAGGCAAAGGCAAGGAAATGCGATGTTCTGATCATTGATACGGCTGGCCGCCTGCAGAACAAGGCGGAGCTGATGGCAGAACTGGAGAAGATCGTGCGCGTGCTCGGCAAGCTTGACCCCGATGCGCCACACACTGTTCTCCAGACACTGGATGCGACGACGGGCCAGAATGCGCTCAACCAGGTCGAGATCTTCCGCAATGTCGCCGGTGTCAGCGGGCTGATCATGACCAAGCTTGACGGCACGGCGCGCGGCGGCATTCTGGTGGCGATCTCCGCCAAGCACAAGCTGCCGGTCTATTTCATCGGTGTCGGGGAAGGGGTCGACGATCTCGAACCGTTCGAGGCCGAGGATTTTGCCCAGGCTATTGCCGGCATCGGCCAGTGATGCCACAGATTAGCCGTTGATGGCTTGCATGCATTGCAAAAAGCAGGTTTGAAAGAGCATGACGACTGAAAGCGATATTACTCCGAGCGCCGCAGACCGGCATCATCCGCTTCTGAAACTGGCGCTGGAACTCGGGCCGCTTATGGTCTTTTTCTTTGCCAATCTGCGTGGGGAATGGCTCGTCGCCCGTTTTCCGGCGTTGGCTGAGCTCGGCGGTCCGCTGTTCGTGGCGACCGGGCTTTTCATGGGCGCAACCATTCTCTCGCTGGTGGTTTCCAAGGTCGTGCTCGGCCATCTGCCGATCATGCCCTTCGTTTCCGGGATCGTCGTGCTGATCTTCGGTTCGTTGTCGATCTGGCTGCAGAATGAAACCTTCATCAAGATGAAGCCGACGATCGTCAATGCGCTTTTCGGCTTTACCCTGCTTGGCGGCCTCGCCTTCGGCAAGTCGCTGCTCGGTTATGTCTTCAACGCGGCCTTCCAGCTCGATGCGGAAGGTTGGCGCAAGCTGACGATCCGCTGGGGCATCTTCTTCCTGTTCCTTGCGGTGCTGAACGAGGTCGTCTGGCGTAATTTCTCTGACAATTTCTGGATCGCCTTCAAGGTCTGGGGCACGATGCCGATCACCATCATCTTCACCATGGCGCAGATGCCGCTGGTGCTGAAGCACAGCATTTCCACCGAGGCTGAAAGCGAGAAGTGACTGTCATCGACGGCGCCGACCGGTCACGGCATCAGATATTCTGGTTTTCCGCCTGTTTCGCGGTTCTGATCCTCCAGATCATTGCCGAATATATGATGGGCCGGGTTCCGATCTGCACTTGCGGCTACATCAAGCTGTGGGAAGGGACGGTCAATTCCAGCGGCAATTCACAGCATCTGTCCGACTGGTACACGCCGTCGCATATCATCCATGGCTTCCTGTTTTACGGGCTGGCGCATCTCGTGCTTCGCGGCAAGCCGCTTGCGGCGCGCCTGTTTCTGGCCGTTGTCATCGAATCCGGCTGGGAGCTTCTGGAGAATTCACCTCTGATCATCGATCGCTACCGAACCGCGACGATCTCGCTCGATTACTACGGCGACAGCATCATCAATTCGGCGATGGATACGATCTTCATGGCCGTCGGCTTCTTTTTCGCTTCAAGAGCGCCGGTGGCGTTGACGGTGGCAATCGCGATCTTCTTCGAGATTTTCACCGGCTACGTGATCCGCGACAATCTCACGCTGAACGTGATTATGCTGATCTGGCCCGTCGAGGCGATCAAGATATGGCAGGGCGGCGTCTAGGAAACAGGCTTGCCCAGCGCCTTTTCGATTGCTGGAAAGAGGCCTTCCCTGAGGCTGATATCGTCGAAGGGGCCGACACGCTTATAAATGATCGTGCCGTCAGGTGCGACGAGATAACTCTCTGGAATACCGTAGACACCCCAGTCGATCGCCGCCTTGCCGTTCGGATCGATGCCGATGGCGTGGTAGGGATTGCCGAGCTCGCCGAGGAAACGCAAGGCGTTCTCGTTCTTATCCTTGTAGTTGATCGCGACGATGTTCAGCCGCCCGTCCTCGGCAAGCTGCTTGAGAAGGGGATGCTCGTCACGGCAAGGGATGCACCAGGATGCAAAGACGTTGACGAGTGTGAGCTTGCCCTTGATTGCTTCATCCGTCAGTGCCGGCAGGTTGGAGCCCTCGAGCGGCGGCAGGTTCAGTGACGGCGCCTTGGTACCGATCAATGCGGAGGGGATTTCGGCAATGTTCTTGCCATGGAAATCCTGGTCGTAGAGCATTTTAGCAGCCGTTGCGGCGATGCCGCCGAAGACGACGAGCGGGATCAGTGCAAAAGCATAGCGGCTGAACCCGCCGCTCCTCGGCCTACTTTCTTGCGGAGTTTCGGTCATTCGGCATCCTTCGGTCGGGTGGAACGACGGCGGATGCCGGCGGCTTCGAGTGCTGCCAGTTCCTTCTGACGCGCACGCCCGTCAGCCCAGGTCCAGAGCGTCACTGCAAGTGTCACCAGGGCGGCGAAACCATAGGAGCCGTAGACGTAGAAAGCGTAGGAACCCACCGCTATTCCTCCCGGTTTGCCATACGCGCGGCCATGCGACGCTGGGAGGCGATACGGCGTCGCCAGATCTCGTTTCTCATTGCCATCAGATGCAGCGTGAAGAAGAGCAGGGTGAAAGCGATCGCCATGACCAGCAGCGGGCGCAGGAATTCCGGATCGATTGCCGGTCCGTCGAGGCGCAGAACGCTTGCCGATTGATGCAGCGTATTCCACCAGTCTACCGAGAACTTGATGATTGGAATGTTGACGAAGCCGACGAGGATGAGGACGGCAGTGACGCGAGCAGCCTTGGAAGGCTCGTCCATGGCGCGGTTGAGCGCGATCAGGCCGAGATACATCAAGAAGAGAATAAAGACGGACGTGAGCCGCGCATCCCAAACCCACCACGTACCCCACATGGGTTTGCCCCAGAGGGAGCCGGTAACCAGCGCAAGCAGCGTGAAGGCGGCGCCGAGTGGAGCGGCAGCCTTGGCCGCAACATCGGCCAGCGGATGGCGCCAGACCAGCGTGCCGATCGCCGAAATGCTCATGATCGTATAGCACATCATGGAAAGCCAGGCGGAGGGAACGTGCACATACATGATGCGTACCGTTTCGCCCTGCTGGTAGTCGCCCTCGGTCGAGAAACTCAGATAGAGGCCAATGATGAAACAGAGGGCCGTAATGCCGGCCAGCCATGGAATGACGCGCGATGCCAGCGCCAGAAACCGCGTCGGGTTGGCGAGATCGCTGAATTTGCTGATGGCAAGGCTCGTTTCGCTCATATCCGCTTCCTTACCTTGATCCGCTGGGAGCCGCAATCGAAGCGCGGATCAATCCGCCGTGTTTCTAAGTGCCAGTGCGGCGGCAGCCGGTCCTATCACCGCAAAGAAGAGTGTCAGGGCAATGAGTATCAGAAACGGCGGCAGAAAAGGTGACGGTCCAACCACTGCCGCGTAGGTGGCGCTGACACCGAAGATCAGTACTGGGATCGTCAGCGGCAGGATGAGTACCGAGACCAGCAGTCCGCCTCGGGGCAGCGCGACGGCAACGGCTGCACCGACGGCACCGATGAAGGTGATTGCCGGCGTGCCGACGAGGAGGGTGAGCATGGTGGCGCCGATCGCCGTCTCATTCATATTCATGAAGAGCCCGAGCAGCGGCGAGGCAATGACCAGCGGCAGGCTGGTTGCCGTCCAGTGCGCGGCGCATTTGACGAGCACCGTCAGAACCAAGGGTGTGTCCTGCATCAGCATCAGGTCGAGTGAGCCGTCGTCTCGCTCCGCCTGGAACAGGCGATCGAGCCCGAGAAGGGCGGCGAGCAGTGCGCCAATCCAGACGATGGCAGGCCCGATGCGCGAGAGAAGCGCGAGATCCGGGCCGACACCGAAGGGAATGACAGCAACGACAGTAAGGAAGAAAAGAATGCCGACGAGCGCGCCGCCGCCGGCGCGGACGGAAAGCTGGAGGTCGCGGAGAAAGAGGGCGATCATCCCCACACTCCCTGCTCGACGCCGGCAAAGCCGGTCATTCTCATTTCCCTGGCCCTTTCCAGTCCAAGAGGCTGATGCGTCGCGGCGACGACAATCCCGCCTTCCGTCAAATGCGCTTCGATCAATTGCGCAAACAGCCTGTCCGCATTCGCATCCAGCGCTGCGGTCGGCTCGTCCAGGATCCAGACCGGGCGATGGGAAACCAGAAGCTTGGCGAAGGCGAAGCGACGCTGCTGGCCGGCCGAGAGGTAGCCGAAGGGCAAGTGCGTGATGCCGGACAGGCCGACCGCTTCCGCGGCCTCTTCGGTGCCCAGGCCAGTTCTCGTGCCAGAACTCAGGAAGGATCGCCAGAAATCCAGATTTTCTGCAACCGTAAGTTCCGTCTTCATTGCATTCCGATGGCCAAGGTAGTGGCTCGCTTCGGCCGCCGGACGCCTTTCGCCGGCTGGCGAATCACTGACTGTAGCGGAGCCTTTTTCGGGCCTCAAAAGACCGGCCACCACGCGCAATAAAGTGGACTTTCCCGATCCGTTTTTGCCTGTCAGGATCAGTGCCTCGCCGGGCTGCAAGTGAAAGGAAACGTTAACGAAAATCAGATCTTCCCCGCGCCGGGCCGCCAGATTTTCAGCGATGAGATGCATGCATCGGCTCTTTCTTCGTTGGCGCTCTCGGGCGGGCTCAAAAAATGTCCAATTTTGACCTTGTCGCTATGGCAAGTCTTTACGAAATTATCTATAAGACCTGCAACCACGCCAGCGGTCGGCGTGAATATCATCCTTGCGCCGAACTTGAGGTTTCTCCTCACGTGCGGACAGCGGAAATGGCCGTACCCGCATCCTGATGTGCATTAAGTGCATAGGCGTTCGCACGACTGTGTTGGCTATCAGAAACGGGGTCTCTCGTGTCTAAATCTCTTGACAGTTTCAATTGTCGGTCCACGCTTTCCGTTGGTGGAAAGGACTACGTCTACTACAGCCTGCCGAAGGCTGAGGCAAACGGCCTGCCCGGCGTTTCGAAGCTCCCCTATTCGATGAAGGTGCTGCTGGAAAACCTGCTGCGCTTCGAAGACGGCCAGTCGGTTACCAAGGAGCACATCCTCGCCGTCGCCGAATGGCTGAACAACAAGGGCGCCGTCGAGAACGAGATCGCCTATCGCCCGGCCCGCGTGCTGATGCAGGACTTCACCGGCGTTCCCGCCGTCGTTGACCTTGCCGCAATGCGCGACGCGATGGTTTCCCTCGGTGGCGATCCGGAAAAGATCAACCCGCTCGTTCCCGTCGACCTCGTCATCGACCATTCCGTCATCGTCGACGAATTCGGCACGCCGCAGGCTTTCGCCAAGAATGTCGAGCTGGAATACCAGCGCAACGGCGAGCGTTACCGCTTCCTGAAGTGGGGTCAGCAGGCGTTCAAGAATTTCCGCGTCGTTCCTCCGGGCACCGGCATCTGTCACCAGGTCAATCTCGAATATCTCGGCCAGACCGTCTGGACGAAGGAAGAGGACGGCGAGACGATCGCCTATCCCGACACCTGCGTCGGTACCGACTCGCATACGACGATGATCAACGGCCTCGGCGTTCTCGGCTGGGGTGTCGGCGGTATCGAAGCTGAAGCCGCCATGCTCGGCCAGCCGGTTTCGATGCTGCTGCCTGAGGTTATCGGCTTCAAGCTGACTGGCAAGCTCAAGGAAGGCGTCACCGCGACCGACCTCGTTCTGACCGTCGTGCAGATGCTGCGCAAGAAGGGCGTCGTTTCCAAGTTCGTCGAATTCTTCGGCCCGGGCATGGACAACATGCCGCTCGCCGACCGCGCGACGATCGGCAACATGGGTCCGGAATATGGCGCAACCTGCGGCTTCTTCCCGGTCGATGGCGAAACCATCAACTACCTCACGATGTCCGGCCGTACGCATGACCGGATCGCACTCGTCGAAGCCTATTCCAAGGCACAGGGCATGTGGCGCGATGGCGACGGTTCCGACCTCGTCTTCACCGACACCCTGGAACTCGACCTCGGCGACGTCGTTCCCTCGATGGCCGGCCCGAAGCGTCCGGAAGGCCGCATCGCACTCGAAAACATCGCCACCGGTTTCGCCGGCTCGATGGATGCCGACTACAAGAAGCCCGGCCAGCTCAATAACCGCTATGCGGTCGAAGGCACGGATTTCGATCTCGGCCATGGTGACGTGGCGATTGCCGCCATCACCTCCTGCACCAACACGTCCAACCCGTCGGTTCTGATCGCTGCCGGCCTTCTCGCCCGCAACGCCGTTGCCAAGGGCCTGAAGACCAAGCCGTGGGTCAAGACCTCGCTTGCTCCCGGATCGCAGGTCGTCGGCGAATATCTCGCCAAGTCCGGCCTGCAGGCCGATCTCGACAAGCTCGGCTTCAACCTCGTCGGCTTCGGCTGCACGACCTGCATCGGCAATTCCGGCCCGCTGCCGGCGCCGATCTCCAAGACGATCAACGACAAGGGCCTTATCGTTTCCGGCGTGCTCTCGGGCAACCGTAACTTCGAAGGCCGTATCTCGCCGGACGTTCAGGCGAACTACCTCGCTTCGCCGCCGCTGGTCGTCGCCTACGCGCTCGCCGGCACGGTGCAGAAGGATCTGACCAAGGAGCCGATCGGTGAAGACCAGAACGGCAACCCGGTCTATCTGAAGGACATCTGGCCGACCTCGCACGAAGTACAGGACTTCATCCAGAAGTACGTCACCCGCGAACTCTACGAAACGAAGTATGCCGACGTCTTCAAGGGCGACGAAAACTGGCAGGCCGTTCAGGTTCCTCCGGGCCAGACCTATGCCTGGGACGACGATTCGACCTACGTCCAGAACCCGCCGTACTTTGTCGGCATGGGCAAGAAGGGCACCGGCACATCCGACATCAAGGGTGCACGTGTTCTCGGCCTCTTCGGCGACAAGATCACCACCGACCACATTTCTCCGGCCGGTTCTATCAAGGCTGCGTCGCCGGCAGGCGCCTACCTGCTCGGCCATGACGTCGCCGTCGCCGACTTCAATCAGTACGGAACGCGCCGCGGCAACCATGAAGTCATGATGCGCGGCACCTTCGCCAATATCCGCATCCGCAACTTCATGCTTGGCGCGAACGGCAAGGAAGGTGGCTACACCATCCACTACCCGTCCAAGGAAGAGACCTCGATCTACGATGCGGCCATGCAGTACAAGGCCGAGGGCGTTCCGCTCGTCATCTTCGCCGGCGTGGAATATGGCAATGGCTCGTCGCGTGACTGGGCTGCGAAGGGCACGAACCTGCTCGGCGTCAAGGCCGTGATCGCCCAGAGCTTCGAGCGTATTCACCGTTCGAACCTCGTCGGCATGGGCGTCATCCCCTTCGTCTTCGAAGAGGGCACGACCTGGCAGAGCCTCGACCTGAAGGGCGACGAACTCGTCACCATCGAGGGCCTCGAAAACATCAAGCCGCGCGAAAAGAAGATCGCCAAGATCACCTATGCCGACGGCACGGTGAAGGACGTTCCGCTGGTGTCGCGCGTCGACACACTGGACGAGGTTGTCTACCTCAACAATGGCGGCATCCTGCAGACGGTTCTGCGCGATCTCGCAGCCTGATTTTTAAGATACTTGACTGATAATGACCGCCGGAGAGCAATTTCCGGCGGTTTTTCTTTGCGCAAAACAGGTCGGTATCACTGCTCACGCCGATGTGTTTCAGCAGCCTGCGGCCTGGGGCTTCGTCTCACCCGTTCGTGACTTTGCGTTTGGAGCCGGAAGGATTATTCGTACGTTCATATCTCAGAGCCGGCGGTCAGGATTGCCGGCACTGAAAAAGAGGTGCTGGTGAATGTCCCCGCGTTTTATGATCCCGCTGATCGTCGGGCTTGCTTTTGCAGGTCCTCTCATGGCCGAAGACGGCACGCCGAAAGGCGTCGTCGAACTGTTCACGGCACAGGGCTGCGCCTCCTGTCCGCCTGCCGATGCTGCATTCCGCAAGCTCGTCAGCCAGGGCAACGTCATCGCGCTCGCTTATCATGTTGACTATTGGAATTATCTCGGCTGGGCCGACACGTTGAGCTCGAAGGAAAATACCGAGCGGCAGTACGGCTATGCCCGTATGATGGGGCGCAGCAACGTCTATACGCCCCAGGCTATCGTCAATGGCCGGGACCATCTCGCAGGCGCCGATCTTGCCGGTATCAACGGCAAGATAAATGGCTACGCCAACGACGGCAAAGGCCTGACCGTGCCTGTAAGCGCCCACATGCGTGGCGACGAAATGGAGATCAAGCTGGGTGCGGGCCAAGGCAAGGCCAATGTCGTCATGGTCTATTTCGACAAGGAAAAAACGATCGACGTCGAGAAGGGCGAAAACAGCGGCCAGAAGATCTCGTACCTCCACAGTGTCACCGACGTGGAGACCGTCGGCATGTGGGATGGCAAGGCCACAACGCTCACTCTGCCGGCGAGCGTCATGGAAAAACCGGATCTCGAGGGATCAGCGATTCTCTTGCAGTCTGTGACTGACAACGGCGATCCGGGAGCGATCCTCGGCGCGACGGTCGTCATGGCAGGAAAAAATATATAAGGATTTCATTCGCTTGCGGATGAAAGTTAGGCGGCCCGGCAAAGCGTATTCGGGGCTGGGGTTAAGGTCGATACGCTCCGCCGGGCCCTTTGGCGCGCTGGCGCCAAACTGGAGCCTATAGTTCTCTTGCAAATGAGGCGCTGTTTTGTCTGAATTGCGGCACCGCCGAGAAAGCCGGTTTCGTCCCCAGTGTGATGGTCGGCGCCCTTGCAATTTGTCGTGGCTCGGGCAAACTGTCACTCTCCTGTCACACGTGGAGGTCTTGGGAGTCTGATGACAGATACGCCGGATTTGCGACACGGCGAAAGCCGCTCCGTCGACAATAGCTCTTCAACCGTCGTTGATCTCAAGGAATACAGACAAAACAAGGATCCGATGCCGGTGACATTTCACCGGCGGGAACTCGACCAGATTCTGTGGATCTACGGCCGAATGGTCGGCGAGGGCGAGTGGAAAGACTACGCGATCGACCATACCAGGGAGAAGGCGGTATTCTCCGTCTTCAAGCGTTCAGGCGAAATGCCGCTCTTCCGCATCGAGAAGAACCCGAAGCTTGCCGCCAAGCAGGGCGCCTATTCGGTGGTAAACTTCAACGGCGTGATCCTGAAACGCGGCCACGAACTTGGGCCTGTTCTGAAGGTTTTCGACAAGTCGCTGAAGCTCGTCGACAAATAGGCCATATCATCCCTTGAACAGGGTGCCTGGATAGGCCTCGGGATCGGGATGGGTTTCTGTTCCTTCGCCAAGCCTGCGCTGCATCAGTATCGTATCCAGCCAACGGCCGTGCTTGTAGCCGGCACCCTTCATCAGACCGATCTCTTCGAAGCCCAGCGACCGGTGAAGCGCGATCGATGCCGGGCTCGCGCCGCCGATAACGGCTGTCATCTGGCGGAAGCCAGAGACGGTGCAGCGTGAAATCAGCTCTCCGAGGAGCAGCTTGCCGATGCCCTTTCCGCGCGCCTCCGTGCCGAGATAAATCGAATCCTCGACCAGCCAGCGATAGGCCGGACGGGTACGGAATGCCGATGCATAGGCATAACCGAGCAGCGTGCCGTCCTCTGCCGTTGCGGCAATATAAGGATAGGACTGTTCGCGGATAGCGCAGTAGCGGGCCGTCATTTCCGCTTCGGTCGGGGGAACGATCTCGTAGCTCGATGTGCCGTTCAGTACGGACTCGCGATAGATTTCGGTAATGGCAGGAAGATCGGAGGGAAGAGCGTCGCGCAGGAGAGGGGGCATTTCGGATCGATCGGCACGGTTGGATGACAGCCCACGTTGAAGCATTCCAGCGAGGTGCCCGCAACAAAAAAGGCGGCCGAAGCCGCCTTTTCGTGTTTCAGTCCAGCCTGCTTACTTGCGGTTGCCCATGAACTGCAGCAGGAACATGAAGAGGTTGATGAAGTCGAGGTAGAGCGTGAGGGCGCCCATGATGGCCTTGCGACCAGCGACGTCATAACCGTCTGCTTCATAATACATTTCCTTGATCCGCTGGGTATCGTAGGCGGTGAGGCCTGCGAAGATCAGCACGCCGATCACGGAGATTGCGAACTGCAGGGCCGACGAAGCCAGGAAGATGTTGACCAGCGAAGCGATGATCAGGCCGAAGAGACCCATGATCAGGAACGAGCCCATCGCCGACAGGTCGCGCTTGGTCGTGTAGCCGTAGAGCGACAGCGCACCGAAGGACGCGGCGGTCACGAAGAAGGTCTGCGTGATGCTCGACTGCGTGTAGATCAGGAAGATCGACGACAGGGAGAGACCGACCAGTGCAGCATAGATCCAGAAGGTTGTCTGAGCCGCAGCCACGCTCATGCGGTTAATGCGGAAGCTCAGGAAGAAGACCGCCGCAAGAGGCGCAAGGATCACGACCCAGCGCAGGGGCGACTGGTACAGGACCTGGCCGAACTGGGTGAGCTGGCCGTCCTGGACGGCGAAGGTGAATGCGAAATAGGCGGCCAAACCAGTGATCGCCAGACCCAGCGCCATCAGGTTGTAGACCTTGAGCATATAAGCGCGGAGGCCTTGATCAATCACTTCGCCGGTTTGTGCACGGCTTTGGTAGTTACGAAGATCAGCCATAGTTTCCTCTTACAAGCTCCGATGGAAATACGGTGTCGGGTTTACGACCCGGGCGCCGCTGCGGAGCTTCCAGCATGCCTGCTGACAATATGAGGCTTTCGCCCTTTTCAAACAAGGCCTTTGCAATCTGCCGCTCGGTTAAATCGCCGTAAGGTGAAGGGATTTAAGCCCCTTGCCCGTCACAGCTCGCGCAAAACGGGTGCCGCCTTCTGCCCGAGGATGCGCCAGGTGCCGATCAGGCCGATGCCGACGGTCAATACAAGGGCGGTGACAAGCGTGAGACCCGCGACATCAGGCATGAAGCTGGAGGGCAGGCGCATGATGCGACTGACGATGAACCAGGCAGCGACGCCGCCGGCAAAGAGCGCGAAAATCGCAGTGGCCACACCGAGGATGAGATATTCGTAGCTGAAGGCACGGATCAGCATGGCTCTCGTCGCGCCAAGCGTTTTCAGCACGACAGCATCATGAGTGCGCGCTCGATTTCCGGCGGCAAGTGCGCCGGCCAGCACGAGAACGGAGGCGATGAGTGCAACGGATGCTGCAGCGCGGATGGCGGTCGCAAGCTCGCCGACCAACTGGTTGACGATATCGATCGCGTCCTTGACACGCACGCTGGTGATGGTCGGATAGGCATTGGTCACGGATTTCAGGATCGCGGCGTCCTCCGCCTCGGTCGAGGCAGGGTCGGTCAGTGTCGCCAGCCACGCATGCGGGGCACCACGGAAGGTGTTCGGCGAGAAGACCATCACGAAGTTGATCGACAGCGATTCCCACTCGACCCGCCGCAGATTGACGATCTTGGCCGTGATGTTGCGGCCAAGGACGTTGACAGTCACGGTATCGCCGATCTTCAGGCCGAGTTCATGCGCCTCTTCCGCGGAAAAGGAAACGAGCGGCTCGCCACTGTAATCCTTTGGCCACCATTGACCTTCGACAAGTGTCGAATTTTCCGGCGGGCTTTCCTCATAGGTGATGCCGCGGTCGCCGTTGAGCACCCAGCGGCCAGCCGCCGGAACATTCATCTTGGTCACGTCCTGGCCGTTAAAGGCGATGATGCGGCCGCGCAGCATCGGTACTTCCACCAGTTTGCCATTTGGTGACCGGGTGTGGATCAGGTCGCGAAAGGTATCGAGTTCGGCGCCCTGAATATCAACGAAGAAGAAATTCGGCGCGCCTTCGTTCATACGGCCGGTCAATTGCTGGCGCAGATTGCCGTCGATCAGCGTCAGCGTCACGAGCAGCGCAAGGCCGAGACCGAGCGAGAGAACGACCGAGGGCGTCAGTGCTCCGGGGCGATGGATATTGCCGATCGCCAGCCGCAGCGCCGGCGAGTTGACGCGCGGGCTTCTACGCGCCGCCCAGGCGATCAAAGCCGCGACCAGCCGCAGGATGACGAAGGCGAAAATGATGGCGCCGACAAAAACCACAGCGATGAAGCGATCATAGGCGGTAAAGATGGCGAGGCCTGCGAGTGCTGCCATGAAGAGCACGGCCAGTAGCACATAGGGCCAGGAGGGCAGGCGGCGTGCCTCGAAACCCTGTTCGCGGAAGAGTGCGGTTGCCGGCACCTCGCGTGCATGGCCGAGCGGCAGGATGGCAAAGGCAAGCGTCGTGAGCATGCCGAAGAGGGCCGCAAGAAGCAGAGCGCCGGGATAGAGCGTCGGATCGGTGGAAACCGGCAGGAACTGGGCAAGGAACTGCGCAGCCAGCATTGGTGACAATGCGCCGAACACGAGACCGATCAGGATGCCGGCTGCCGCGATAATGCCGATCTGGAAGAGATAGATCCAGACCACGACGGCGGCGGGCGCGCCCAGGCATTTGAAGGTGGCGATCGTCGTCCGTTTGGCATCGAGGAAGGCGCGAACCGCGTTGGCGACGCCGACACCGCCGACGATCAATGCGGTGAGGCCGACCAGCGTGAGGAACTGCGAAAAGCGGGTGATGTTTTCCGTCAGCGACGGGGCGGCGCGATCGCTGGTCCGGATCGACCAGCCGGCTGACGGGAATTCCCTGGTGGCGCGCGCCTGGATGCCGCTCATCGTGCTGCGGTCTTCCAGCTTGATCTTGTAGACATGTTCCACAAGGCTGCCCGTCTGGATCAGGCCGGACGCCTGCAGTGCGTTTCGGCTGATGAGCATGCGAGGGGCGAAGCCGAAACCTTCCGAAAGCGCATCGGGCTCGGTCTTGACCGTGCCCGTGATACTGAGCTTGACGTTGCCGAGGAGCAGTTCGTCGCCGATCTGCAATCCCAACCGCTCCAGCAACAGCGGCGCAACGACCGCGCCGTATGTGCCGCCTTCTCCTGACAGCAGGGAGGAGAGCGGATAATTCGGCTGGGCTTCAAAAGTGCCGTAGAGCGGATAGGCGCCGTCGACGGCCTTGACCTCTACCAGCGCCTGATCCGAACCATCGGGCTTGCGGGCCATTGAGCGCAGACCTGTCGAAACGGAGACCTCGCCGAGGCCGCGGAGGAAATTCATTTCCTCTGGCGTGGCTTCGCGGTTGTTGAGCTCGAAGCGGACATCACCTGCCAGAAGCTCCTGACCCTGCGAGGCGATCGTATCGGTGATCGATTGCGAGACCGAGTTAACGGCAGCGATTGCGGCGGTGCCGAGTGCGATGCAGGCGAGGAAGATGTAGAAGCCCTTCAGGCCGCCGCGCAGCTCGCGCAGGGCCAGACGGAAGGCGAGCGAGATATGCGGCGTGACGATCGTCATGCAATCGCCGCCTCGGACTGGCGGACGGCGCTGTCGCCTTCGATGCGTCCGGAGCGGACGCGGATCTGGCGCGAGCAGCGATTGGCGAGACCAGTATCGTGGGTGACGAGCAGCAAGGTCATGCCGCGTTCGGCCTGTTTGGAAAACAGGAGATCAGCGATCTGCCGTCCGGTATCGGTATCGAGATTGCCGGTTGGTTCGTCGGCGATCAGCAGGGCAGGTGACGGCGCGAGCGCACGGGCGATTGCAACACGCTGCTGTTCACCGCCGGAGAGCTGACCAGGATAGTGGTTCAGACGTTCGGCGAGCCCGACGGATGCCAACTCACGGCGAGCGATCTCGAAGGGATTGGGTACATTGGCGAGCTCGAGGGGGACCGCGACATTTTCCAGCGCCGTCATATTGGCGATCAGATGGAAGGACTGGAAGACGATGCCGATGTTGCGGCCGCGGAAATCGGCGACCTGATCCTCGCTCAGCGCGTGGAGGGGCGTATCGTTGATATTGATTTCGCCGCTGTCGAGTTTCTCAAGGCCTGCAAGCACCATCAACAGGGTGGACTTACCGGAGCCCGAGGGACCGACGATGCCGACGGATTCGCCGGCGCTGATCTCCAGATCGATGCCTTTCAGCACATGCACGGAGGCAGCAGCATTACCGAGCGTCAAATCGGCGTGTTTCAGATCGATGATGGTTTTGGCCAACAGAAATCGCCCTATATAGTTCCGTAACCGAATGGCCGCATAACGGCACCTAGCCAATCTAGGGAAAGCATTATGAGATTTAAAGTTGCCGCCCTTCACTTCGCTGTCATCATCTTCTCCCTGATTTTCTCGACGGTTGCGCAAGCACGCACGATCAATCTGGTCGGTTTCGGCGACAGCCTGATGGCGGGCTACCAGCTGCCGCCGGGCGACGGCTTTCCCGAAAAGCTGCAGGCGGCTCTGAAGGCCAAGGGGATCGACGTTTCGATCACCAATGCCGGCGTCTCCGGCGACACAACCACGGGCGGGCTCGCGCGAATCGATTGGTCCGTTCCTGATGGAACCGATGGGGTGATTCTCGAACTCGGGGCCAATGATGCGCTTCGCGGCATCCCGCCGGATCAGAGTGAAAAGAATCTCGACCAGATGATAAGCCGGTTAAAAGAGCGCGGCATTGCCGTATTGCTCGCCGGCATGATGGCACCCCCGAACATGGGGGCGGACTATGCCGAACGCTTCAACCCGATCTACCAGAAACTTGCGGAAAAACATGGGGTTGAACTCTACCCATTTTTTCTCGACGGCGTGGTCCTGGATGCTGGCCTGAAACTCGACGATGGCATGCATCCCAACGCCAAGGGGGTGGACGTGATGGTGGAAAAGATGGAACCAGCTGTCACGAAATTCGTTGGAACGATTTCTTCTGTGAAGAAATAGGGGCTTGCACAGGTTTGTAATGCGTGATTCCGTGTGAGCACCTGCAAAAGATTCGGGGAGTGCTCGTTATGCCGAGACTATTTACCGCCCTCGAAATTCCGCGCAATGCGGCGATGAGCCTGTCATTGTTGCGCGGTGGTCTTCCCGGAGCTCGATGGATCGATGTGGAGAATTACCACATCACACTTCGCTTCATCGGCGATGTCGACGGACGCACGGCAGACGAAATCGTCGAGCGCCTCGATCGTATCGACCGGCCGGAATTCCAGCTCCGGCTTGAAGGCATCGGCTCCTTCGGCTCCAAAAAACCCCACTCGATCTGGGCCGGAGTTTCTCCGTCGCCGGAAATGTACGCCCTGCAGGGCGAGATCGAGCGGATCTGCCAGCGTATCGGCCTGCCTCCGGACCCGCGCAAGTTCACGCCGCATGTCACCCTTGCCAGGCTGAAATATTCCCGTGTCGATGATGTCGTCCAATACCTCGCCGGCCGCGGCAACTTCCAGACCTCGACCTTCACCGTGCCGCGCTTCGTGCTTCTGTCGTCTCGCGAATCGGTTGGCGGCGGACCCTACCTCACCGAGGAGGTGTTCCCACTCCACGAACCGCTGATGGCGCCGAGCCTCTCGACCAGCGTGCTGCAGCCATTGAAGAGCCTAGCGTAAACGAACTCGAAGTCTTCCCGGTCGCCATAATAGGGATCGGGAATCTCTTCCCCGGTGTCGAGCGCGAAATCGCCGAAAAGGTGGATATTTTCCCGGTCGGGGGAACGCCGGCGCAGTTCAGAGACATTCGACCGGTCCATGGCGAGGATCAGATCGAAATCGTCAAAATCCTCGAGCAATATCTTGCGGGCGCGTTGCCCGGAAATGTCGATGCCATGTGCGCTTGCGGCGGCGATCGAGCGTCGGTCGGGAAGTTCTCCCTGATGCCAGCCGCCAAGGCCGGCGGAATCGATGCGGAACGCATCGCCAAGGCCTGCCTCATCCGCGATATGGCTGAATATTCCCTCGGCAAGTGGAGAGCGGCAGATATTGCCCATGCAAACAAAGAGGATGCTGATACGTTTCATCTGAAAACCTGGCGAAGGATGGAAGGAGCATGGCATGAAAAGGGAAAAGCTGGAAAGACCGGTGATCAGCCAATTGCTTGGCGAGCTCAAGGGCTGGACACTCGATGATGCGGCGGGCTCGATTTCGAAGACGTTCAAATTCGGCAGCTTCGTCGAAGCTTTCGGCTTCATGGCCGAATCGGCACTTGCTGCGGAAAAACTCAACCATCATCCGGAATGGTTCAACGTTTATTCCCGAGTCGAGGTCAAGCTCAACACGCATGATGTCGGCGGTCTGACTGAGCTGGATTTCAAGCTTGCAAAGGCCATGGACAAGGCTGCAGCGCCGCGAGTTGATTGAAACGGTTTCGGTCGTCACCATATGTTCGGAGCGACCACAAGGGATATCGGGATGGACGAGGTCAAATACGGAGAAATCCTGTTGCCGGGCGACGAGGATACGCAGAACCGTCGTGAAAAGACGGTGCGGCAGAAATTCTGGCCGACCTTTCGCCGTGCCGTACGTCAAATTCCATTCTCACGCGATGTGGTTGCCGGTTTCTATTGCGCGCTTGATCCGCAGACGCCAACCAGGGTGCGCGGCGTTCTCCTGGCAGCGCTTGCCTATTTCGTCATGCCGGTCGATATCATCCCCGATATCTTCGCCGTAATCGGCTTTTCGGATGATGTCGCCGTCCTGTCGGCGGCCTTTGCCATGGTGAGGGGCAATATCCGGCCAAGCCATTACGAGGCGGCCGATCGCGTTCTCGCCGACCGTTCCGAAGACGGGATGAAGACGATCTAAAACGCGTCGCGGTTTTTCAGACCCTCCAGCTACGCCGGGTCTTTGTTTTGACGCCTGTCGTTATCGCAAACCGCCGCACTTCAGACCTCTTCCCGCTCCAGCAGGTTTCTCAGCTTGCCGAAGGCGAGCCTGATGCGCGATTTTACCGTGCCGAGTGGCAGGCCGGTCGCGTCAGCGATTTGCGAATGCGACTGGCCAAGAAAGAAGGCAGCCTGGAGAAGTGCCCGCTGCTCCTCGGGCAATTGACTGACGGCGTCGCGCACCTGCGCATCGCGATCGTCATTGGCGACAATTTCGTCGGCGCGCATCTCCTCGGGCGGCTGCAGCGTCGGATCCTCGCCATCGAGAACACGAACCCGGGCGCGGCGCTGCTGATCGATGCGGCGGTTCCGCGCGATGCGGAAAAGCCAGGTGGAAAGCGAGGAGCGGCTGGGATCGTAGAGAGCGGCCTTGTGCCAGAGAACGATCATGATCTCCTGAACCAGTTCCTCGGCCTCGCCTGATGTCATCTTCTGGCGCATCAGCCATGATTTCAGGCGCGGTGCGAAATAGTCGAACAGAACGGAGAATGCGGACTCGTCGCGCTGATCGGCAACGGCCTTTGCGAGGGCAGCGAAACGCTGTCTTTCCTCGGCATCCATATCCCCTCACGCACTCCCTAAGACACAGATTTCGTCCTGAATTTCCACACCTTAATGAGGTACAACGGATTTGAGAAAGGTCAAACTCTTGCCTGAATCTTTGTGTCTTAAATTCACCCGAACCGATGGCTCAGCCCATCACGACAGAGCGTGACACAGGCGCCGCTGTCGGGTTCAGACGTTAACGGTCGGGCGAAAATGAAACAGGCAGATACAATTCGCAGCCATTGTTGACCATTTGGTAACCTGAATTAAGTCAAAATAAAGCAGATCGTGATTATGCGCCGCCCGCAATGATCGCTTCGGGCCTTGAACCGCAAGAACCGGCAGGAATTCCATGTTCGTAAAAAGTATCGTATCCGCTTTCGCCCTCACAGTTGCTATGACCGGAGTGGCGGCAGCGCAGCAGGCGGCAGCAGCACCGACCCGCATCCAGCAGTTCCAGGCATGGGGCGCCTATTCCTACAAGTCAGGTGCATCCACCGTCTGCTACGTGCTTTCGGTACCGACTGCAAAGCAGCCGGCAAGCGTCGACCACGGCGACAATTTCTTCATCGTGTCGCAGCGCCCGGGCCAGAACATCTCCTATGAGCCGCAGGCTATGATGGGCTATTCGCTGCAGGAAAACTCCAAGGTGAATGTTGTCATCGACAACAAGACCTTCGTGATGTTCACCAAGGACAAGGCTGCGTGGGTCGAGAACGCCGCGCAGGAGCCGGCGCTCGTTGCAGCCATGAAGACGGGCCATTCGATGACCGTCAACGCTGTCTCGCGCAAGGGCACCGGCACGTCCTACAGCTATTCGCTCTCTGGTATTTCGGCTGCACTGAAGCAGATCGAAAGCTGCAAGTAAGTTCGATTGCTTGAGGCAATGTTTCAAAGGCCGGCCTTGCGCCGGCCTTCGTCGTTTCCATCTATAGGGGCGCCTCCATCTCTCATGACGCGGGTCTAGTGACGTGGAGGCAAAATGATGCTAAAGCGGCGCGCAACTGCGGAAGGATGGCGAATTCATCGCCGCTCCGCCCATTCATTTCTGCAATCATGCGTCAACGGCCCCGCAAGTCTTCCGGCTTTCCGGGATGGTTGCCATGTTGAGTTCGGGATTAGAAGATTATGTCCGTTATGGATGCGATGACCGTTGCCAAGCCCGCCGGACGGGCTCCTCTCGGTACTGAGCTTTCGCCAAAACCCTCGCTGATCGGATTGACGCGCGAGGAAATGGGTGCGGCGCTGCGCGAAAAAGGTGTGCCGGACAAGCAGATCAAGATGCGTGTCTCGCAGCTCTGGAACTGGATCTATGTGCGCGGCGTCTCCGACTTCGACCACATGACGAATGTCGCCAAGGACATGCGCGAGATGCTGAAGCAGCATTTCACCATCGCCCGGCCCGAAATTGTCGAAGAGCAGATTTCCAACGACGGCACGCGCAAATGGCTGTTGCGTTTTCCGCCGCGGGGTGCTGGCCGTCCGGTCGAGATCGAGGCCGTCTATATTCCCGAGGAAGGGCGCGGCACACTCTGCATTTCCAGCCAGGTCGGCTGCACGCTCACCTGTTCCTTCTGTCACACCGGCACGCAGCGGCTGGTGCGCAACCTGACGGCCGAGGAAATCCTCTCCCAGCTTCTGCTCGCCCGCGACCGGCTCGGCGATTTCCCCGATCGTGACGTTCCTGTCGGCGCCATGGTGCCGTCGGAAGGCCGCAAGGTCAGCAATATCGTGATGATGGGCATGGGCGAGCCGCTCTATAATTTCGATGCCGTCAAGCAGGCGCTGCTGATCGCTACCGACGGTGATGGTCTTTCACTGTCCAAGCGCCGTGTAACGCTTTCCACGTCTGGTGTCGTACCCGAGATCCTGCGCACCGGCGAAGAAATCGGTGTGATGCTGGCGATCTCGCTGCATGCGGTGCGTGATGACCTGCGCGACATTCTCGTGCCGATCAACAAGAAGTATCCGCTGAAGGAACTGATCGAAGCCTGCAGGAACTATCCCGGTCTTTCGAATGCGCGGCGCATTACGTTCGAATATGTGATGCTGAAGGACGTCAATGACAGTCTGGAAGACGCCAAGGGGCTGATCCAGCTCCTGAAGGGCGTGCCGGCGAAGATCAACCTCATCCCCTTCAACCCCTGGCCGGGCACGAACTATCAGTGTTCCGACTGGGCGCAGATCGAGAAGTTTGCCGATTTCATCAATTCGGCGGGTTACGCTTCGCCGATCCGCACGCCACGCGGCCGCGATATTCTCGCCGCCTGCGGTCAGCTGAAGTCGGAATCCGAACGCATGCGCAAGACCGAGCGTCTTGCCTTCGAAGCCATGATGATCGCCAACCACGGCGCAGACGACTGATCAGCAAGTTTGATCGTCGCAACAAATCTCTGCGATTGATTAACGGGGGCGCTTTTTCTAAAAGTGCCCCCAAAATCATTCTGGAGGACACCCCATGCGTTCAATTCTTCTGGCCTGTGCCGCAACTTTGGCCCTTACCCTACCGGTCAAGGCCGCTGACGTCACGGTTGCCGTCACCGCAATCGTCGAACATCCGGCGCTCGATGCCGCGCGTAAAGGCGTGCTCGATGCGCTGACTGCTGCCGGCTATAAGGAAGGCGAAAACCTCAAGTTCGTCTTCGAATCCGCGCAGGGCAATCCGGCAACGGCCGCCCAGATCGCCCGCCAGTTTGCCGGTGACGAACCCAACGTCATCGTGCCGATCTCCACGCCGTCGGCCCAGGCCGTCGTTTCCTCGACGCGCGATATCCCTGTCGTCTTCACGGCCGTTTCCGACCCGCTCGGCGCGCAGCTCGTCAAGAACATGGACAAGCCTGGCGGCAACGTGACGGGCCTTTCCGACATGTCGCCGGTCGGCGAACACATCGCGCTCATCAAGGAAATCCTGCCTAATGTGAAGACGATAGGCTACCTCTACAATTCCGGCGAAGCCAACTCGGTCTCGCTTCTGGCGGCACTGAAGGCTGAAGCCGAGAAGGCCGGCATCACCGTTGTTGAATCGGCCGCGACGAAGTCCGCCGAAGTGCAGGGCGCTGCCCGCGCGCTCGTCGGCCGCGCCGATGCGATCTACATCCCGACCGACAACACGATCATCTCGGCGCTGGAAGGTGCGGTTGCCGTTGCAGAAGAAAGCAAGCTGCCGCTCTTCACCGCCGATACGGATTCCGTTTCTCGCGGCTCGATCGCAGCGCTTGGCTTCAATTACTATGATGTCGGCAAGCAGACCGGCGAGATCGTCGTTCGCGTGCTGAAGGGCGAAAATCCCGGTGATATCGCGGTGAAGACCGCGGCCGGCAGCGATCTCGTCATCAACAAGGCAGCTGCGGCCAAAATGGGTGTCACCCTGCCGGAAAGCGTTGTCTCGCGCGCCAACAAAGTCATCGAATAATCGACTGTCGTTCCAAAGTCTTAGCTACGATCAGCCGCTCCCGTTTGCGCGGGGGCGGCTGAATATATTAAAAGGCTCCCGTTTCGCGACGGGCGGAACGGAAACAAAAGGGGCTGAAAGCCTTGAGCCAAATTGCATTCTGGGGGGCCGTCGAGCTCGGTCTGGTTTATTCCTTCGTCGCGCTCGGCGTCTATCTTGCGTTCCGCGTTCTCGATTTTCCGGATCTGACGGTGGACGGTTCGTTCCCGCTCGGTGCAGCCGTGACTGCGGTGCTGATCATCGCCGGCGTCAATGCGTGGCTCGCAGCACTGATCGCGATGGCAGCGGGGGCCGGAGCCGGAATGGTGACGGCGCTCCTCAATGTGCGGTTCAAGATCCTCAACTTGCTCGCCTCGATCCTGACGATGATCGCGCTCTTCTCGGTCAATCTACGCGTCATGGGCAAGCCGAATGTCGCGCTCATCAATGCCGATACGATGATCAGTCCCTTCTTCGGGCATGGGCTCAGGGATTTCTACGTTCGGCCGCTCTTCGTCGGCACCCTCGTCGTTATCGCCGTCATCGTCGTCTGGCGCTTCCTTGAAAGCGATGCCGGGCTTGCGATGCGCGCGACCGGCGCCAATGCCCGCATGGCCCGCGCCCAGGGTGTCGATACCAGCCGGCAGATCTATCTGGGCATGGCGATTTCCAATGCGCTGGTGGCGCTTGGCGGCGCGCTCTTTGCGCAGACCAACGGGTTTGCGGACGTCACCTCGGGTGTCGGCACCATCGTGGTCGGCCTTGCTGCAGTCATTATCGGCGAGACGCTGCTTGGGCGGCGGGGGCTGCTGATTGCGCTTATCGGATGCGTGTTCGGCTCGATCATCTACCGCATCGCCATCCAGCTTGCGCTGTCGAGCGACGTCATCGGCCTGCAGGCCTCCGACCTCAATTTCGTGACGGCGGTTCTCGTGACTGTCGCGCTCATTCTTCCCCGCCTTCGCGGAGGTGCCGCATCATGATCAGCGTCAAGGACATCAAGGTTGTTTTCGGGCGTGGCACGCCGCTGCAGAAACAGGCGCTGAACGGCGTCAGCCTGACAATCGACGAAGGCTCTTTCGTCACCGTCATCGGCTCCAATGGCGCCGGCAAATCGACACTGCTCGGCGTGCTCGCCGGTGATGTCATGCCGAGTGAAGGCTCGGTTCTGATCGGCAAGGCCGACGTGACGCGCAGGTCTACATCGGCCCGCGCCGGTCTGGTGGCGCGCGTTTTCCAGGATCCATTGACCGGAAGCTGCGGTGCGCTGTCGATCGAGGAGAACCTTGCTCTGGCCGCCCGGCGCGGTGAAAAGCGCGGGCTTGGCGCAGCTCTCGGTGGAAGCCGCCGCGACTATTTCAAGGAGCGGATCGCCGAGCTTAATCTTGGGCTGGAAAACCGGCTGAGAGACCGTATGGACCTGCTGTCCGGCGGTCAGCGGCAGGCCGTCTCGCTCGTCATGGCGACGCTTGCCGGCTCCGAAGTGCTGTTGCTCGACGAGCATACGGCGGCGCTCGATCCCGGTATGGCCGAGTTCGTCATGAACCTGACGCAGAAGATCGTTTCCGAACGCAAGCTGACGACCATGATGGTGACGCATTCCATGCGTCAGGCGCTGGACTACGGCCACCGCACGATCATGCTGCATGGCGGCGAGATCGTGCTCGACGTGGCTGGGGACAACAGGAAGAACCTGCAGGTCGAAGATCTGATCGCCATGTTCCGCAAGATGCGTGGCCAGACGCTCGACGACGATGCGCTGCTGATCGGTTAGGCCGACAGCGTGCTGATCATTGATCAGCGCGCCTGTGTGAGCAGGATCTTGGCGGCGAAAACCGAGAAGACGCCAGCGAAGGTATAATCCATGCCGCGCAGCACCTTCCTGTTGCTCTGCAGCCAGCTCGACAGCCAGTCGGCAGCCATGACGACAGCCGCGTTGACCGGCATTCCGACCAGGATGAAGCAGAATCCGAGGAAGAGCAGCTTGTGCGTCACGGCGGGATCACTCGCATCGACGAACTGCGGCAGGAAGGTCATGAAGAAGATGATGACCTTCGGGTTCAGCAGGTTGACCCAGAAGCCCGAGGAAATGTTCGAGAGGATCGTGCCCCTTGGGCCTTCAACCTTAGCGACCGTCAGCTTCGAGCCGTAGCGGATTGCCTGCACTGCCAGCCAGAAGAGATAGGCGGCGCCGCCGGTCTTCAGGATCAGGAAAGCGGTCGGAGAAGCGGTGATCAAAGCCGATATGCCGAAGGCGACCAGCATCGTGTGCACGACGATGCCGAGGCTGGTGCCAAGAACAACGAAAAGGGCTGCCTTCTTGCCCTGTGCCAGCGCACGGCTGATCGACAAGGTCATGTCAGGGCCGGGGGTTGCCGCCAGCAACAAAGTGGCGGCGGCGAAGGCAATAAGCGTCGGAAGGCTTGGCAGGAACTCCATGGTATACTCTGAAAGCCGGAGAAAGATCCGGCGATCTCTTACGCGGCTTTCAGAAATTTACCAATCAAACCTTGTGATGGCACCGATTACTTCTGTTCGAGATAGGCCTTGAATTTGTCAGCGTAATCCTTGTGCCAGCGTGACAGTGGCGGGCGGTTCTCGATGATATCGCCCATCGCCCAGGCCATGCGGCGTTCATCGACAGGACGGGCTACGTCGTTATCGGGGCATAGGATGTAGAAATCGCCGCGCTCCAGGCTTTCGACCATGAAATCGACCGTCTGTTCTGGCGTCCAGGCCGCGGCAGGCTTTTCCTGGCGATCGCCTTTGGTGAGGCCGGTAAAGACGAAGCCGGGGATCAGCAGATGCGCGGAAATACCGGCACCTTCGATATTGCGCAGCTCATGCTCGAGCGCTTCAGTGAAGACCTTCACACCGGCCTTGGAAACATTGTAGGCGGGGTTGCCAGGCGGGGTGGTGATGCCCTGCTTGGAGCCGGTATTGATGATAAGGCCGGGTTCGCTATGAGCTATCATGCCCGGGCCGAATGCCCTGACGCCGTTGACGACGCCGAGAAGATTGACCGCAAGAATATTGTCCCAGCCGGCCTGCGGACTGAAGATCGAGGTTTCCGGGCCGATGCCGGCATTGTTCATCAACACATGCACGCGGCCGAAGCGCTGGATGACAGCGCGCTCGAGGGCTTCGATCTGCTCCTTCTGCGAGACGTCGGTCTCGACAGCCATCACATGCTCCTGGCCCGCGATCGCCTCCAGTTCGGCGCGGGCGCTGGCGAGCCTGTCGCCACCGAGATCGGCGATCACGACGCTCATGCCGGCCCTGGCGAAGTATTTTGCGGCGGCGAGGCCGATGCCGGATGCGCCGCCGGTGATGACGGCAACATTGGATTGTTTGAAAATGTCTTGAATATTCGTCACGGGACTGGCCTCTCCTCGGAGCATTGTTCGGACGGTGCCGAATATGGGCTCTGCTTTTGCGCTGTCAAACCTTATCGGGGTACCGCTGGCGCCTCGTTGCCCTTGCGTCACGCGCCAATCTCGCTAAAAGTGCCGCGATACCGGGCTTTGCGGGTGTGCCGCGGCCTTCATGCAACGGACCTCATCATCATGGCATCATACAAAGACGTGAAGAAAGTCGTGCTCGCTTATTCGGGCGGTCTCGATACCTCGATCATCCTGAAGTGGCTGCAGACCGAACTCGGCGCTGAAGTCGTGACCTTCACCGCCGACCTCGGCCAGGGCGAAGAGCTGGAGCCGGCGCGCAAGAAGGCCGAGATGCTCGGCATCAAGGAGATCTATATTGAGGACGTGCGCGAAGAATTCGTGCGCGATTTTGTCTTCCCGATGTTCCGCGCCAATGCCGTCTATGAAGGTGTCTACCTGCTCGGCACGTCGATTGCCCGCCCGCTGATCTCCAAACACCTCATCGATATCGCCCGCAAGACCGGCGCCGACGCGATCGCACATGGCGCGACCGGCAAGGGCAACGACCAGGTTCGCTTCGAGCTTTCTGCCTATGCGCTGAATCCCGACATCAAGATCATCGCGCCGTGGCGCGACTGGTCCTTCAAGAGCCGTACCGATCTGCTCGAATTCGCCGAAAAGCACCAGATTCCGGTCGCCAAGGACAAGAAGGGTGAGGCTCCCTTCTCGGTCGATGCCAACCTGCTGCACTCCTCTTCCGAGGGCAAGGTTCTGGAAGATCCGGCGCAGGAAGCGCCTGAATATGTACATATGCGCACCATCTCGCCGGAGGCAGCCCCCGACAAGGCGACGACCATCAAGGTTGGCTTCCGCAAGGGTGATGCTGTCTCGATCAACGGTGTCGAGATGTCTCCGGCAACATTGCTCGCGACCCTCAACAATTATGGCCGCGACAACGGTATCGGTCGCCTCGATCTCGTCGAGAACCGCTTCGTCGGTATGAAGTCGCGCGGTGTCTACGAGACCCCCGGCGGCACGATCCTGCTGGCAGCGCATCGCGCGATCGAGTCGATCACGCTCGATCGTGGAGCGGCACACCTCAAGGACGAGCTGATGCCGCGTTATGCCGAGCTCATCTATTACGGCTTCTGGTTCTCGCCGGAGCGCGAAATGCTGCAGGCCCTCATCGACAAGAGCCAGGAGCATGTCGAAGGCGAAGTGACGCTGAAGCTCTATAAGGGCAATGTCATGGTCACCGGCCGTGAGAGCGAAAAGTCGCTCTATTCCGACAAGCTCGTCACCTTCGAAGACGATCAGGGCGCCTACGACCAGAAGGATGCCGCCGGCTTCATCAAGCTCAATGCGCTGCGCCTTCGCACGCTCGGCAAGCGTAACCTGCAGAAGTAACGCTCGTCGAACCGATCCGAAAGAGCCCGCCGGCCCCGCCGCGCGGGCTTTTTTCTTTCCCGGCCGATACAACGTCCACCAGTGTCTTGACGGGACGAGGTCATGGCATAAGCTGCACCGGTTATCATCGGAGCCTTTCCATGCCGCTTTCCCTGCTTGTCGGCGCCTTTCTGGCGGCGCTTTTCTATGTGCTCATCCCCGGTCCGGCCTTCCTGCAGCTTCTCGGTATTGGCGCCGGGCAGGGTCGCAAGGCGGGCGCCTTCTTCATGATGGGGCATCTTGTCGGCGATCTCGTCTGGTCGGGTCTGGCGCTGGTTGCGATCGTCGGCGCCAAGACGATCGGCACGTTCGTTTTCGACCTGCTGGGGCTTGCCTGCGGCTTCTATCTCGCCTGGATCGGCTGGAGCGCCATCAATGCCAAGCCGAAGGCCGAGGGACAGGCGCTGCTCGTCGTGGAACGGCCGTTCCGCCGCGGACTGATTTTCGGGGTCACCAACCCGAAGGGCTATCCGGTGGCGCTCGCCACGTTCACGGCGCTGGTCGCAGGCTCTGCAAGTGCGCTCGACTTTCAGGCCCTGCCGATGCTGCTCAGCGTCTCCTTCGTCGGTTTCATCACGGCCGACATCATCCTGATCGGGATCATCGGTGCCGGCGTCGTACGCCGCTTCTACCGCGCCCATGAAAGGCTGATCGTACGTTGCTCGGGCGTGCTCTTCATGGGTTTCGCCGTTCAGGCCCTGTGGCATGCCACGCCCGGTCTGCTCGGTTGGCGCAAGGCCTGATCAGGCCTCGCTGCCGAGGAAGCCGACGACTGATCTCAGCGTCTGAACCTCATTCGGGTCGCCAATCGACATGGCGATCTGAAGCTGGTCCTTGTAGTAGTCCAGGAAGTTGAAACTGGTGCCGTCGGTGACATTGGACAGATCGATGACGTTGCCGAGCGGATCGATCGCGTGCATGGGCAATGGTTCGGATATTGCGGCAAAGGTACTCTGATCAATCAAGCCATTGTCGAGGCTTTGCCGGGCATAGCTGCGCAATTCGCCTGCACTGACGGCCGTGAAATCGATCGCCTGGCGATTATCAAAATCTTCGATCTGGAATGAGCCTTGAGCAATGCCGTGCTTAGGCTCGATTACAATATCAGCGGTCTTCGAACTTTTTGCGTTATTGTTTGTATTATTTTTGAATAGCAAACTCTGAGAAGACCGCAGGGAAAAAATTTCCATGCGCATGTCCTCTTACTTGAAGATAAGGGAAACTAGCGTCTCGAGCCGATTCGCGTCAATCGTTAACGATTGGTTAATTTTTATGTATCAATTCTTGCCCACAAGAATTAGCCGGGCGGACAAAAGTCACGGCCGACCACATATCAATTCCGTGGCGACCTTCCTATATTATCGATCCACTTGCCGGCATAAAGGACTTTCATATGTCTTCTTCCACTCAATTCAATCAGGCACTTGTCAACTGGAATGGCCTTCATGGCCTGCCGCGTTTTGACGCCATTGCCGACAGCGACTTTGCCGCGGCCTTCGAGGCCGCGCTCGCCTTGCACGAAAGAGAGATCGACGCGATCGCCGGCAGCAAGGAAGAGCCGAGTTTCGACAATACAGTCGTCGCGCTCGAGATTGCCGGGGATGAACTATCGCGTATTTCCTCTCTCTTCTGGAACCGGGCCGGCGCGCATACCAATGATGTCATTCAGGCGCTGGAGCGGGATATTTCGCCGAAAATGTCCCGGCATTACTCGAAGATCGGCATGAATGCCGACCTCTTCAAGCGTATCGACGCACTCTGGGAAAAGCGTGAAAGCCTCGGCTTGACGCTGGAGCAGACACGCGTGCTGGAGCGGCATTGGAAAGGCTTCGTCAAATCAGGCGCCAAGCTGCCGAAGGCGGAGCAGGAGAAACTTGCTTCGATCAACGAAAAGCTTGCCGGCCTCAGCACCGGCTTCGGACAGAACGTACTTGCCGACGAAAAGGGGTGGTCGCTGATCCTCTCCAGCGAAGAGGAACTTGCCGGCATTCCCGATTTCCTGCGCGACGCAATGGCAGCTGCTGCCCGCGAGCGCGGCGAGGACGGCAAATATGCTGTAACGCTGTCACGCTCGATCATCGAGCCGTTCCTCACTTTCTCCGAGCGCCGGGACCTTCGCGAGCAGGCCTTCAAGGCCTGGGTGGCGCGTGGTGAAAATGTTGGCGAGACGGATAACCGCGGCATTATCAGAGAGACCCTTGCGTTGCGTGACGAGGTGGCGAAGCTTCTCGGCTACGCCAACTTCGCCGAGCTGAAGCTCGACAACACCATGGCGAAGACGCCAGAGGCCGTGAATGATCTGCTGCGCGCCGTCTGGGCAAGGGCGGTGAAGCGCGCTCACGAGGAAGAAGCGGATATCGCCGCGCTGATCACCGCGGAAGGCAAGAACCACGACGTCATGCCGTGGGACTGGCGTCACTATGCGGAGAAGATCCGGGCGCAGCGGTTCAATTTCTCGGAAGCGGAGCTGAAGCCCTATCTGCAGCTCGAAAAGATCATCGACGCCTGCTTCGACGTTGCTGGTCGCCTGTTCGGCATTCATGCCGTCGAGAAGAAGGGCGTTGCCGCCTATCATCCGGACGTCCGGGTCTTCGAGATTCGCGACCGGGACGACAAGCTGGTCGCGCTTTTCCTCGGCGACTATTTCGCCCGCAGCTCGAAACGTTCGGGCGCCTGGATGAGCTCCTTCCAGTCACAGCACAAGCTGACGATGAAGAACGGCCACCATGGCGAGATGCCGATCATCTACAATGTCTGCAATTTCGCAAAGCCCGCGGAAGGAAAGCCGGCGCTGCTTTCGCTCGACGACGCGCGTACGCTGTTCCATGAATTCGGCCATGCGCTGCACGGCATGCTCTCCAACGTCACCTATCCCTCTGTATCGGGAACGGGGGTCTCGCGCGATTTCGTCGAGCTTCCTTCGCAGCTCTACGAGCACTGGCTGACGGTTCCTGCCATCCTCAAGGAATATGCCGTGCATTTCGAAACCGGAGAGCCGATGCCCCAGGCGCTGCTTGACAAGGTGCTCGCTGCCCGCACCTTCAATTCCGGCTTCAACACCGTGGAGTTCACCTCTTCGGCGCTGGTCGACATGGCCTTCCATACGCGCGACAAGGTGGAGGATCCGATGGCCGTTCAGGCCGAGGTGCTCTCGGAGATCGGCATGCCGAAATCGATCGTCATGCGTCACGCCACGCCGCACTTCCAGCATATCTTCTCCGGCGGTTATTCGGCGGGCTATTATTCCTACATGTGGTCGGAAGTGCTCGATGCCGATGCCTTCGCCGCCTTCGAAGAGACGGGCGATGCCTTCAACGGCGAAATGGCCGCAAAGCTTCGGAACAATATCTACTCCACGGGCGGCTCCGTCGATCCGGAAGACGCCTACAAGGCTTTCCGCGGCAAGCTGCCGAGCCCGGACGCGATGCTGGTCAAGAAGGGCCTTGCGACCTTCGAGGAATTGACAGGCAGTGACGCTTAAGACAGTTTGATGACATAGAGCAAAGCGGCATGGTGATAGCCATGCCGCAGCTTTCGCGTGCCACCCCCTTTCGCAATCGCGAAAAAAACGGTATGAGCGCGCCAAACATAAATGGCGCGTCCACTAAGCGTAGCGCCCCAGCCTCAGAGATTATGACAAATGGCACTTCGCAACATCGCGATCATCGCGCACGTTGACCATGGCAAAACGACCCTCGTCGACGAGCTTCTGAAACAGTCCGGTTCGTTCCGCGAGAACCAGCGCGTTGCAGAGCGCGTGATGGACTCGAACGACCTCGAAAAGGAACGCGGCATCACCATTCTCGCCAAGGCAACCTCGGTGGAATGGAAGGGTGTCCGCATCAATATCGTCGACACCCCCGGCCACGCCGACTTCGGCGGTGAGGTCGAGCGCATCCTGTCGATGGTGGATGGTGCGATCGTTCTGGTCGACTCTTCCGAAGGTCCGATGCCGCAGACGAAGTTCGTCGTCTCCAAGGCGCTGAAGGTCGGCCTTCGCCCGATCGTCGCGATCAACAAGATCGACCGTCCTGATGGCCGCCATGAAGAAGTCATCAACGAAGTCTTCGACCTCTTTGCCAATCTCGACGCGACCGACGAACAGCTCGACTTCCCGATCATGTATGGCTCGGGCCGCGACGGCTGGATGAACGTCAATCCTGAAGGCCCGAAGGACGAAGGTCTTGCGCCGCTTCTCGATCTCGTGCTCAAGCACGTTCCGGAGCCGAAGGTCGAAGAAGGCCCGTTCCGTATGATCGGAACGATCCTTGAAGCCAACCCCTTCCTCGGCCGCATCATCACCGGCCGTATCGCATCGGGCTCGATCAAGCCGAACCAGGCCGTCAAGGTTCTGGGCCAGGATGGCAAGCTGATCGAAACCGGCCGAATTTCGAAGATCCTCGCCTTCCGCGGCATCGAGCGTACCGCGATCGAAGAGGCCCATGCGGGCGATATCGTCGCGATTGCCGGCCTGTCCAAGGGTACTGTCGCTGATACGTTCTGCGATCCTGCCGTCTCAGAAGCCATGAAGGCGCAGCCGATCGATCCGCCGACCGTCACGATGTCCTTCATCGTCAACGACAGCCCGCTGGCGGGCACTGAAGGCGACAAGGTGACGAGCCGCGTCATCCGCGACCGTCTCTTCAAGGAAGCCGAAGGCAACGTCGCCCTGAAGATCGAAGAAGCCGAAGGCAAGGATTCGTTCTACGTGTCCGGCCGCGGTGAACTTCAGCTCGCCGTTCTCATCGAAACCATGCGTCGCGAAGGCTTCGAGCTCGCCGTGTCGCGTCCGCGCGTCGTGATGCACAAGGATGAAAGCGGCCAGGTTCTCGAACCGATCGAAGAAGTTGTCGTCGACGTCGACGAAGAGCATTCCGGTGTGGTCGTGCAGAAAATGTCCGAGCGCAAGGCCGAGATGGTCGAGCTGCGTCCGTCGGGCGGCAATCGTCTTCGCCTGCGTTTCTACGCACCGACCCGCGGCCTCATCGGCTACCAGTCGGAGCTGCTGACCGATACGCGCGGCACGGCGATCATGAACCGCCTGTTCCACGACTACCAGCCCTACAAGGGCGTGATCGGTGGCCGCGTCAACGGCGTGCTGCTCGCCAACGGTTCCGGCGAAGCCGTCGCCTATGCGATGTTCAACCTGGAAGACCGCGGTCCGATGATCATCGAGCCGGGCGAAAAGGTCTATGCCGGCATGATCATCGGCATCCATTCGCGCGACAACGACCTTGAAGTGAACGTCCTGAAGGGCAAGCAGCTCACCAACATCCGCGCCGCCGGCAAGGACGAAGCCGTGAAGCTTACCCCGCCGATCCGCATGACACTCGATCGTGCTCTCTCCTGGATCCAGGACGACGAGCTGATGGAAGTGACGCCGAAGAACATTCGCCTGCGCAAGATGTATCTCGACGCCAACGATCGCAAGCGTTTCGAAAAGTCGAAGGCTGCTCTCTAAGAGCTTCGCCTACTCCTTCAAAACCCCGGCCTTCGCGCCGGGGTTTTTTATTGTGCGCTGCGTCGATTCCGTCTTGTGACAATCGTTAAAAAAGCGTTAAATTTTCTCTGTCGTCCACATATCAAGTCTGTGGGCAATCGATCACGATGCGGCTGCCGCATATGGTTAATTGCTTCCGGCAGGACCAGAGTAAGCGTTATGAAGACGTTGTCGATCGATGTCCGGCGGGCTGAACCGCATGATGCCCGAGCCATTTCGGAAGCCCACCGGCTTTCATGGCAGCATACCTATGCCGGCATCATTCCGCATCGTGCTCTGACGCAGATGATCGAGCGCCGCGGCGAAAACTGGTGGCGCAAGGCGACGCGCGGTCCGGCGACATTGCTTGTTCTGGATGTGGCAGGAACTGTCGCGGGTTATGCAACCCTCGGCCTCAATCGCGCTCGCGCATTGCCTCAGGAAGGCGAAATCTACGAGCTTTATTTGCGCCCGGAATATCAGGGTATCGGCCTCGGAAAACTGCTTTTCGGTGAAGCCCGGCGGTTGCTGAAATCTCTCGGCTGTAACGGTATGGTCGTCTGGTGCCTGGAAGAAAATGAGACCGCAGCCGGCTTTTATCGCGACCATGGCGGTGTCGATTTCTGCGAAGGTATGGAAAATTTCGACCATAAGCAGATCAAAAAGATCGGCTTCATCTGGAACTGATTGCGGTACCGCAATCGGTGCATCTTTCATTAGAAAAATTATATATTTTGACGTCCGCGCGCATTAAGCATTGCTTGCGAGGCATGTTGCGTTGCGTCATGAAACCGATTAACTGGCTTCGAGCAATTCAACCTCCCGGGAGTTTCCTATGCGCATCGACGCCGTTTCAATCGGTAAGAATCCACCTGAAGACGTCAACGTTATCGTCGAGGTTCCGGTCGGCGGTCATCCGATCAAGTATGAAATGGACAAGGAAGCCGGCACGCTGGTCGTTGACCGTTTTCTCTATACACCGATGACCTACCCGGGCAACTACGGCTTCGTGCCGCATACGCTTTCCGAAGACGGCGACCCGATCGACGTGCTGATCGCCAGCACCCGTCCGCTGGTTCCGGGCTGCGTTATCAACGTGCGCCCCATCGGCGTTCTGAAGATGGAAGACAATTCCGGCAAGGACGAGAAGATCATCGCCGTCCCTTCGCCGAAGCTGACGATGCGCTATGACAAGGTGAAGGATTATACCGATCTTCCGGACATCACGCTGAAGCAGATCGAGCATTTCTTCGAGCACTATAAGGATCTGGAGCCTGGCAAGTGGGTGAAGATCTATGGCTGGGGCGACTCCAAGGAAGCAGGCGAGCTGATCCTTGAAGCCATCGAGCGCGCCAAGAAAGAAAAGGCCTGATTCCGGCCTTTACGCAATTTCGGATGCAAAACCGCTGCACATCTTTGCCGGAATTGCTCTAGCCGAATAGCGTTTCGAGCTTGTTGATCAAATCCTCCGGATTGCCATCGATCCGGAGGATTTTTTTGCGCGATGTATCGCCGGCAGCAAGGCTGACCAAGGACTTTGCAATACCCAAAGACTTGGCGACGAGCGCTATGAGGGCCTTGTTGGCTTTTCCCTTTTCCGGGACGGCGGTGACACGCGCCTTCAAGAACATGCCGCCTTCGCCATCTGGTTCGATACCGTCGATGGCATTCTGCCCGCCATTCGGCGTCAGCCTTACGGCAAGACGCACGTGATCACCGGAAAGCCTCCAGGGACGGCTCAAACGACCAGCGAAAATAGGAAAGGCTTGATCGGATTGTTGAGTATGGCCTGTATGAACAGGATGATCAGCAACAGAACAATCGGAGAGATGTCGATGCCACCCAGATTGGGCAAAAAGCGGCGTATCGGTCGCAATGCAGGTTCGGTGGCGTTATAGAAGAACATACCCAGCTGGCTCACAAACTGGTTATGCGAATTGATGACGTTGAATGCGTACAGCCACGAGAAAATGGCGCTGGCAATGATCACGTACCAATAGAGGTTCAAAGCCACATTGATAATCAAAAAAATGGCTTCAAGAATTCCCGCCATTACCGTCTCCAGTTCGTTGTTGACAGATATGTAGACATTGGCGATTAAACGAGCAAGGGCCGTGTGGAGACGCATGGCAAATCATGTTTAACGGGCCGCTTCGCAGGCAATTCTGCGCCCGCTCTCTCGGAAAAAGCTTCATGTCGCTTTCGCCCACCGGAGACCGTTTTGCCGCGTTCCGGCATCCGTCCTACACCCGCTTTTTCTTCGCGCGGTTTCTGCTTTCCTTCTCGCAGCAGATCGTCAGCGTCGCCGTCGGCTGGCAGATGTATGACCAGACCGGCAGCGCCATTTATCTTGGCCTGATCGGGCTTGTGCAGTTCCTGCCGTCTCTCGCGCTGATCCTCGTTACTGGATCGGTGGCCGACCGGCACAATCGCCGTGCGATCGCCTCGATCTGCTCGCTTGTCAGCGCGCTCTGCACGCTTGCACTCCTGGGGATGACGATTACCGGCAGCTTTTCACCAATTCCGGTTTTCGCGGTGCTGCTGATCTTCGGCATAGAACGCGCCTTCATGACGCCGGCCGTGCAGTCGCTTGCGCCGAACCTCGTGCCGGAGAAGGACCTTTCGAACGCGATCGCCTGGAATTCCTCCTCATGGCAGCTTGCGGCCATCACCGGCCCCGTGCTCGGCGGTCTGCTTTACGGCGTCAGCGCTTCGACGGCCTATATGGTCGCAGTCATCTTTTCTGCGCTGGGCGCGATCCTGCTCTACACGATCCCGAAACCGCCGCAGAAGACGACGGGTGAAGCCAAGAACTGGGACATGATCCTCGGCGGTTTCCGCTATATAAGGGAAGAAAAGGTGGTGCTTGGGGCCATCTCGCTGGATCTCTTCGCCGTTCTCTTAGGCGGCGCCACCGCGCTGATGCCGATCTTTGCGCGTGATATCCTGACGCTCGGGCCATGGGGCCTCGGCCTGCTGCGTTCGGCGCCGGGCGTGGGCGCCATCATCATGGCGATCTTCCTTGCCGCCTATCCGCTGAAGCATAAGGCCGGCCTGTATATGTTCATCGGCGTGGCGATTTTCGGCCTCGGCACGATCGTGTTCGGCTTCTCTACCAATACCGAGGTTTCCATCGCAGCGCTCGCGATCATGGGCGCTGCGGATATGATTTCCGTCTATGTTCGCGAGAGCCTGATTGCGCTCTGGACGCCGGACCATCTGCGCGGTCGCGTAAACGCCGTCAATATGGTCTTTGTCGGCGCGTCCAATGAGCTCGGCGAGTTCCGAGCGGGCACCATGGCCTCGGCCTTTGGTGCGGTTCCGGCCGTCATCATCGGCGGGGTCGGTACGCTTGCTGTCGCTGCGCTCTGGGCAAGCGGCTTTCCGAAGCTCAGGAAGATCGATACGCTCGACGCGCCTATACGAGAAGCGCCCTAGTCGTCCTGGCCATGGTCGGCTTGCCTTCGAAGACGACATCGAGAAATTCGTCGAGCCAGGCTCTCAGCGGCGCATCGAACAACATGCGGCCTTCGAGATGTTCGCGTCCCTGCTGTGCATTCGGCAGGATGAAGCGATGGGCGCCGTGCACGACCCAGCGATGCATCATCACCCGCGTCAGCTCCGCATGGAATTGCAGGCCCCAGGCGTTGCCGTTGTAGCGGAAAGCCTGGTTGGGGTAAGCGTCGCCGGATGCCAGCAGCTCGGCGCCATGCGGCAGTTCAAATCCTTCCCGGTGGAAGTGATAGACCATCTTCGGCCAGCGCATCAGCAGCCGGCCCTTCTCCGTCGTATGGAGTGGATACCAGCCAATCTCGGTAGACCCGTCGCAATTGGCCGCGACCTTGCTGCCGAGTTGGCGCGCCAGTATCTGTGCGCCGAGGCAGATGCCGAGATAGGGACGGTTTTCCCTGAGGGGGATTTCCAGCCAGTCGATTTCCGCCTTGACGAATTCATCGGGATCGTTGGCGCTCATCGGGCCGCCGAACACCACTGCACCCGCATGGTCGTCGAGCGTCGAGGGCAGCCGGTCGCCAAGCACGGGGCGCCGGATATCGAGGTCGTAGCCTTTCTCGACAAGAAGTTGGCCAACACGGCCGGGGCTTGAGCGCTCCTGATGAAGAATGATGAGAATGGGACGCTTGTCGCGTCTCACTATCCTGTCAGTCGCCATCGTCCTGCACCACCTGTGCGTTTGTCACTCGTGCCGCCGCCTCCTGCCGCTTCTGAATACGCTCACGAGAGGACACACCCAGGAGATCGGCGATCCGCCAGATCACATGGTCTTCCATCTCGCTGCGCTCGCCGTCGGCATAGACGATATCCCAGAGAATGCCGATCAGCTCCAGACGCTGCTCGGTATTGAGATGTCTCTTTAGATCGGAGGTGAAGCGGAAATAATCAACTGCCGTGCTTTCGGCTTCCAGCCCCGCGGCCATCAAGGCGTCGAGCTGTTTGCCGTCGAGCGCGTATTGCTCCTTCAGAAGCTTGCGCAGCCGCTTCTTCTCGCTGTCCTTGATCTGACCGTCGGCCTCCATGACCTGCATACAGAGCGCGGCCACCGCGATGCGCGGGTCATCGGGCGCAAAGCCTGATTTCGGGCGGTCGGCGGTCAGATTTTGGAAGAATGCCTGAAAGCGTTCGAACATGCGGTTTTTGTTCCATTTCAGAAAAGGCGGAGTCGCGTCTTGGTTTCCGGCTCCATCTTGGGATCGCGCACGCCGGGGTCATCCGGCAGGCCACCAAAGAAGGGCTTTGGTTCAGACGCAGCAGGAGCCGGTCGGGAGGTGGACGGTTCATTGGCTTTTGCCGGTGTGGGGGCTGGAGTTGCTGGCCGCACGGCTTCCGCAATCGTTGCGGCTCGTTCCAGCTCGATAATGCGGTGGTCGTTGACCACGCTTTCCGGCCGGGTATGGCGCAGCGGCGGCAAGGTCTTCAGCGCCGTTTCGATCGGGGCGGTCGACCCTTCCTCGACTGGTCCTTCGAGCTGGCCGAAAGGTGCCTTCCACTCGAAGGCGTCGAGACGGCCGGTCACCGGCGAGACCGGCAACCATTTGTCGGAAACGAAACCATCGGCAACCCAGGCCGGATCGCGCGGCGCCTTCAGCGCCTGTGCCAGCCAATGGCGCACGCGACCCTGATCGCCGGTCTCTGCTTCCTCGATGTCCGCGAGCAGCAGAAAGGCCGCCTCGCGGGGTTCGATACGGGCGGCTGCTTCCGCCTTGGCACGCGCCTTGGCGAATTGCTGTGCATCGAGTGCGGCCTGTGCGACGACGAGGAGAGATTCGACATTGTTCGGTCGCATGCCTTCCAGCCGCTCGGCGCGCTTCAGGCGATCGAGTGTCGAATCGCCGCTGCGGGCGCGGACATAGACGCGACCGATCTCCGGATGTGGCGCGGCCTTCCATGCCTGTTCGAGAATGGAGGCAGCCTTGCGTATGCCGTTCTCGCGGAACAGCGCCTTTGCGGCGATAAGTGCGGCGGGCACGAAATCGGCTGAAAGCTTCAGCGCCTGGAGGGCATCGTCACGAGCGCCGGCGGCATTGCTTTCCAGCTTGTCATCGGCGCGCGCCGTCAGCAGCACTGCATGCAGACGGTTGGCCTCCGCCTTTTCGACAACCTTGGCGGCCTTCTGCTGTTCCAGCAGGCGGATGGCGTCGTCCCAGCGGCCGGACTGGCTGCGATATTCGAGCGTTGCCTGTGCTGCCCACGGCAGGTATGGCGCATTGTCGGCCGCTTTTTCCGCGTATTGGCGGGCGGCTTCGTTTGCGCCGAGACGCCTGGCCTCCAGGTAAAGGCCGCGCAAGCCAAGCTCCCGAGTCTCGGGATCGTTGGCCATCGCTTCGAACTTGGAGCGTGCCTCGTCGTAGCGGCCTTCGATGAGAGCCGCCTGTGCTTCCAAAAGATTGATGAGCGGTTCCTGATCGGCGCGGATAAGACCGCGCGAGCGGGCCGCCATCTTGCGGGCGAGCAGGGCATTGCCGGCGCCGGCTGCAATGAGGCCGGTCGACAGCGCCTGGTAACCGCGGTCGCGTTTACGGGCGCGAAAGAAGCGCGTCACCGAATGCGGAGAGGTCCATATCAGTCGGACGAACCACCAGGCCACCATGACGGCAGCGATCAGCGCAATGATGGCGCTTGCCGCCACGATCAGCTTGGTCTGGTAGATCTGGCCTTCCCAGATCAGCGACAGATCGCCGGGACGATCGGCAAGCCAGGAGAAACCATATGCGAGAACGAGGACGAGGAGCGCGAAGATAACCAGGCGGACCATACTCATCCTTCCTTGCCGGTGCCGGAAACGGCCTTCGAGAGAGCGCCGCCAACGAGATCCTCGACGCGGATACGAGCTTCGAGCGACTGCTTGAAGGCGGCGGAAGCCTGCTTGGCAGCAGCAGGCAGGCTGTTCCATTCAGTAGCTGCACCGGGCAGATCGCCGTTCTTCACTTTGTCCTCCATACGCGCGGCGATCGCCTCAACGCTTTCGCCTTCGACATTTCCGACGGGGCGGACCGAAACCAGGGATTTGGCGCTCGACATCAGCCGGTCGGACCAGCTCTGGTTGGGATCGGGCTGGTTGACGGACTCGACGATCGCTGCGGCAACGTCGGGAACCTGACGGATGAGCTCGGCGCGGGAGGGCACGCCGGTTTCGGCAAAGCCGCGCAGATCGGTTGCAGCGGGATCGTCGGGTGCTACGCCGGCAAATGTATCAAGTTCGGCGATGAAGGGGCCGCCGCGGTCGATCGCGGCCTTGAGCGCCGCGGCTGCGATAGCCCGGGCGACGGCGACATCCTCGCGCGGTTCATTCAGCTTCTTTTCGGCTTCGGCAAGGCGGCTGGAAATATCGGCGCCGCTGGAGGCCTGCTGTTCGGTGGTCTGCGTAAGGCTCGTCTTCAACTGCTCGATCTGAGCAGTCAGATCTGCAATCTTCTGGTTGAGCGCTTCAACACCGCCAGGCTCGGTCGCTGTGCCGGATGCCGGCGTCTGGGGAGCCGCTTCGAGAGCCGCGACGCGCTTTTCGAGAGCACTTGTATCGGCGGCCGGCGGCGGATTGGCGGCAAGGCTTGCGACCGATTGCTTGAGCCCTTCGATCTCGCCGGCGAGATCGGCCATATCGGCTGAATTCGTCTGCGAGGTTGAGGAACCCGGCAGATAACCGGCATATTGAATGGCTCCGGCGCCGAGCAGTGCGACAAGGCCGCCGAAAATGCCCGCGGCGATCAGACCCGACGTGACCGCTCCCTTCTGCGGCGGCGGCGGTTGCACCGGTTCCGAGAGCGGGGGTTCCTTGGAGAAGGACCCATCCTGCGCGCCGGCGGCGCGTTCGCTTTCGTGTTCGGACAGCGGTTCACCCGCGGCTTCTGCAGCGGAAACGGCCTCGGCGACAGGCGCATCATCGATGGCTTGTGCGGCTTCTTCAGCAGGCTTTTCAGGATCAGTCGCCGAGGCGAAGTCCTGCGCGTCCAGGTCAATGGTGACCGGCTTGTCGGAGCTCTTCGAGTGGCGTGGCGGATTTCCCGATACCATGAGGTCCTCATTATCCTGCATTGCAACGAAACTAGACAGGGACGGCAGTTAAGGGAAGAGGTTAGATCAAATTTGGGCGGCTAAAGCCTTCAAAGCAGCGACAAAAGGCTTTTTTCATCCGGCATCGGCGAAATCTCCAAGGCTGTGCTCAAAAGAGATGGAACAGCTTCCGCTACAGTGTTGCTGAGACAAATGAGACGGATTTTCGGCAGCTGCAATAAAAGGGACTCTACCTGCGGGATCTGAAAGAAATTTGCGGCCGTTTGGCGGGAGTAGAAAAGAACAGCATCAGGAGGATTGCGCATGAGGAAGGTGGCGACCGTCCCGGGGTCGAGAGCGATAGATTCCATCCGGTAACATTCGGCCACTGAGAACTGACGCCCCAGCTCGGCCAGCCGCGTCTCGAAGGCCTCGGCACGCGGAAGGCCGGTGAGATAGACAAGCCCGCCGGTATTGTTTGCCGCGATCAACTCGGCCAGTTCGCGGCCGCTGCCAGACGATGCCGTGACGGAGCGGAATCCCAGCTTGCGGGCCTCCTCAGCCGTCGCCTCGCCGACGGCAAAGAGACGGCGCGAAAGGTGGGGTGTCAGCGAGTCATCCAGAGATTGTAGCGTGCGCACCGCCTCCGCGCTCGTTATCGCTATCGCCCCAGTGGTTGTTTCGAGACCCCGGCGAGCGGCTGCCGCATCGTGAATGGGACGGGTCAGCGGCAGCAATAGTGGCTCGTGGCCTAGCTCGCGTAAACGTTGAGCGGTTCGCTCGCCCGAATGTGCCGGACGGGTGACGAGCACGCGCATGCCGGCTAGCTCCAGTCCTCAAAGAAGCTGCTTCCTGCTCTTGCGCGGACATCCTGTCCGGCGCGGGTGCCGAGTGCAGCGGCATCGCGGCGATTGCCATCTATGGTGATCGCATGCTGATGGCGGCCGTCAGGGGTAATGATGAGACCCGAGAAACGGATCTGATCACCCTCGCAGATGGCGTAACCGCCAATTGGCGTGCGACAGGAGCCATCGAGGGCGGCAAGGAATGCGCGTTCGCAGGAGACCGTGTCGAAGGTCGGCGGATCGTTGATCGGCGTCAGCAGTTCGTCGATCCTGTTGTCGCCGATACGGCTCTCGATACAGATTGCGCCCTGTGCGGGTGCCGGCGGGAAGCTATCGGGGTCGAGGATATCGGTGATCACCTCGACCTTGCCAAGACGCTTGAGGCCCGCAAGCGCGAGAAGCGTCGCGTCGACCTGACCTTCCTGCAGTTTGCGCAGGCGCGTGTCCACAAGGCCGCGGAAAGTGATGACGTTGATATCCGGCCGCATGCGGCGAATGAGCGCCTGACGGCGAAGCGAGGATGAGCCGACGGTTGCGCCATGGGGCAGGTCGATCAGCTTCGGAGCGGTGCGGCCGACGACCGCGTCGCGAATGTCTTCACGCGGCAGATAGGCCGAGAGACAGAGACCTTCTGGCAGGTTGGTCGGCATGTCCTTGCTCGAATGCACGGCAAAATCGAGATCGCCGGCTGTAAGCTGCTGCTCGAGCTCTTCCGTGAAAAGTCCTTTGCCGCCGATCTCGGCCAGCGAACGGTCGGTAATGCGGTCGCCCTTGGTCGTCAGAACGACGATTTCGAACATTTCCTCTGGCAGATTGTGGGCTGCCATCAGCCGATCTCGGGCTTCGTGGGCCTGTGCGAGCGCCAGCGGGCTGCCACGCGTGCCGATACGGAAAGGTTTTGTTTGCATCCGCTTTGTTCCGTTGTTACCGGAGTTCTCGTAAACAGGTTTAACCCCTATCGCAATCAACGAACAGATTTCATGGCTCCCTTTCTGCGCATCCTCGGCATCGAGACAAGCTGCGACGAGACCGCCGCTGCGGTCGTCGAGCGCGATGCCGAAGGCCGCTCCAATGTCCTGTCGGATGTCGTTCTTTCCCAGCTCGACGAGCATAGCGCCTATGGTGGCGTGGTGCCGGAGATAGCGGCCCGCGCCCATGTCGAGGCGCTGGACGAGCTGATCGACGAAGCCCTGAAGCGCGCCAATGTGTCGCTCTCGGATGTCGACGCGATTGCCGCGACATCGGGGCCTGGCCTGATCGGGGGGCTGCTTGTCGGGCTAATGACCGGCAAGGCGATCGCCAAGGCGGCGGGCAAACCCCTTTATGCCGTCAACCACCTGGAAGGCCATGCGCTGACGGCGCGGCTGACGGATGGTCTTTCCTTTCCTTACCTGATGCTGCTCGTTTCCGGCGGCCATACGCAGCTCATCCTCGTGCGCGGCATCGGCGAGTACGAGCGTTGGGGCACGACGATCGACGATGCGCTGGGCGAAGCTTTCGACAAGACGGCGAAATTGCTCGGCCTTCCCTATCCCGGCGGACCGGCGGTGGAGAGGATGGCGCAGGGTGGCAATGCCGATCGCTTCAATTTCCCGCGGCCGCTCGTTGGCGAAGCGAGGCTCGATTTTTCCTTCTCGGGCCTGAAGACGGCCGTGCGCCAGGCGGCGACCGAGATCGCGCCACTGACGGATCAGGATGTCGCCGATATCTGCGCCTCCTTCCAGAAGGCGATTTCCCGCACGATGAAAGATCGCATCGGCCGCGGCCTGCAGCGATTCAAGGCGGAATTTCCGGACCTTCCCGAAAAGCAGGCGCTGGTGGTGGCCGGCGGCGTCGCAGCGAACCAGGAGATCCGCAGCACGCTTCAGGCGCTCTGCGACAAGAATGGCTTCCGTTTCATCGCGCCGCCTCTTCACCTCTGCACCGACAACGCCGTTATGATTGCCTGGGCCGGACTTGAGCGGATGGCGAAGGGCGTAGTGCCAGACGATCTCGATGTGCAGCCGCGCTCGCGGTGGCCGCTCGATTCCAAGGCCGGGACCGTGCTCGGATCCGGAAAGCGGGGAGCCAAGGCATGAGCGAACGGATCGCTGTGGTCGGATCGGGAGCTTTCGGTACGGCGCTTGCATCCGTCATCGCGCTCACAGGGCGCAATTCGGCAATTCTCGTCGGCCGCGATCCCGCGCTGATCGAAGATCTCAGGTCCGAACGGCTTCACGACGCTGTTCTGCCTGGCATCCCACTGCCGGAAACGCTGGAATTCTCCGCTGAGGCAGATGCGATCGCCGACGCGGGCATCGTGCTCTTTGCCATGCCGTCACAAGCGCAGGCAGACGCCGCTCGGCAATATGGTCCTTATCTGGCCACGGATGCCGTCGTGGTCACCTGCGCAAAGGGCATCGAACGGCAAACAGGTGCGCTGCTGACCGACATGCTGGAGCGGGAATTGCCCGATCATCCGGTTGGCGTACTCTCCGGCCCGGGCTTTGCCGCCGATATCGCCAAGGGGCTGCCGACGGCCATGGCGATCGCCGCGGCCGACATGCAGGTTGCCGAGCGGCTGGCACAGGCGATCTCCGGCCGCACCTTCCGCCTCTATGCCTCGGCAGACCGCATCGGTGTGCAGCTTGGCGGTGCGTTGAAGAATGTACTGGCGATTGCCTGCGGTATTGTCGAAGGCGCCGGCATTGGCGATTCGGCGCGCGCGGCATTGATTGCCCGCGGGCTTGCCGAGATGTCGCGCTTCATCGTCGCCAAGGGCGGCAATGCCGATACGGCGCGCGGGCTTTCCGGCCTTGGCGATCTGGTGCTGACGGCAACCAGCCATCAGTCGCGTAACCTGCGTTTCGGCATTGCGCTCGGACGCGGCGAAAAGGTCGATCCTTCGCATGGCGAGTTGGTGGAAGGGGCCTTTGCTGCTGCAGTTGCCTCGCGACTTGCCGAGGAACTCAGCGTCGAGATGCCGATTACCGACGCGGTTTCCGCGATCATCGACGGCAGGCTCGGCATACCCGAAGCCATCGAACAATTGATGACACGTCCGATTACGACCGAATAGGAGACAGACATGCTTTTCGCCCTTCTCTGCAAGGACAAGCCCGGCCATCTCAATGTGCGCATGGAAACGCGCGCGACCCATCTGGATTATCTCAACAAGCTGAATGCCGAAGGCAAACTCGCCATGGCTGGCCCGTTTCTCGATACGGAAGGCAAGCCGAATGGCAGCCTCGTGATCGTCCATGCCGAAACGGCTGATGACGCCACGGCGCTCGGCGCTGCCGACCCATATGCGCTGGCCGGTCTTTTCGAAAGCGTCGAGGTGAAGCCCTTCAACTGGGTCTTCAACAAGCCGGAGGCTTGAGGGGGATGGCGCATTGGCTTTATAAATCCGAGCCCGCGGCCTGGTCCTGGGAGCAGCAGAAGGCGGCCGGCGAGAAGGGAACAGAATGGACCGGTGTGCGCAACTACCTTGCGCGCAACAACATGCGGGCCATGCAGATCGGCGACAAGGGTTTCTTCTACCATTCCAATGATGGGCTGGAGATCGTCGGCATCGTCGAAGTCTGCGCGCTCTCGCATCCGGATTCGACGGCGAAAGGTGACGATCGCTGGGATTGCGTCGATATCCGCGCTGTCATGGACGTGCCGAAGCCGGTGACGCTGAAGGACATCAAGGCAAACGAGAAACTGTCCAAGATGTCGCTGGTCACCTCGATGCGGCTTTCGGTGCAGCCGGTGACCGACGACGAATGGGCCGAGGTTTGCCGCATGGGCGGTTTCGACAACCCGCCGCGCTGAGCAGTTTTGAAAACTGACCCAGAAACCTTCATCCGCGCCAATACGAGCCTGCTTGCGCCGCCGCATGTGCCGAAAATCCAGCTTTATCTGGCCAGCGAAGCCCATGAGCTCTGGCTGAAGACGGAAGAGGAGCTGGAGGCGATCGGCCTGCCGCCGCCTTTCTGGGCCTTTGCCTGGGCGGGTGGTCAGGGGCTGGCGCGCTACGTTCTCGATCATCCCGAAACGGTCAAAGGAAAGCGCATACTGGATTTCGCCAGCGGTTCCGGATTGGTGGGAATTGCCGCAAGCCAGGCTGGCGCGGCCAAGGTGACGGCCTCCGATATCGATCCGTGGTCACAGACGGCGGTGCGGCTGAATGCGGCCGCCAATTCGGTCTCGCTGGACTTCAACGAGACCGATCTGATTGGTCAGAACGTCGATGCCGATGTGGTTCTCGCAGGCGACGTTTTCTACGACAAATCCTTCGCCGGGGCGCTCGTGCCTTGGTTCGAGACGCTCGCGGCCGAGGGCAAGGACGTGCTGGTCGGCGATCCCGGACGCACCTATTTACCGAAGGATAGGCTGGAATTCTGCGCCGTCTATGAAGTGCCCGTCACCCGGGCGCTTGAAGACAGCGAGGTCAAGAAGACGACTGTCTGGCGGTTCAGGCCTTAGGGTCTGATGACGCAGACATTGGCCTCATAAGAGCAGGGATCGTCGGCAATTCCGACATCGATCACCTTGGCCTTCGGGGCAAGGTTGCGCTCCGGCCCGGCCAGACGATAGTACCCGTCGCCGCCGACATAGGTCCCGCCATCCGTCTGATAGGCATAGGACGATCCGGCGTAGACGCCGTTGCTCCCGTAATTCTGATCATAATTCTGGGGCTGGGATGTGATGACGACGATGTTGTTGCGGCCGTAACGGCTTGTCCCCGGATAGTTGAACTGCCTGAGAAAAGGGGTGCGCGGGCGATAGCGGATGACGTTGTCACGTGTGAAATGCAGGCCACTGTCCCAGTGTGTGCGCCTGCCGAGGAAGACGCCGTCATTAAAGCCGTTGTGGCGCGGAAAGCGATGATCGAAGTGGCGTTCTCCAGCTGCGGCTGGCAGTGCTGCCAGCACCGCGATAAGAGCAAGGGCAGCCTTGGGCAGACTGGGAAACATGGACCAAACTCCGAAACGCTAACAAATCGTTAACGCCAGATTGCGCCAAAAGGCCGATGTTGTCCACGCAGGTGTGCAGTCAGGTTAAAAATAGAGCGAAAGAGACGAGTTTCGCGGCCGTGAAAACTTCCCGGTAACGCGAATCGATTAAATTAAAAGCAGGCAGCAATTATGCTTGTCGTCAGGGGTTTCGGTGATTAAACGTCGAGATTGATGCAACGCACACAGAATTTTGTCATTCGTGTGGTTGACTGAGAATGCCCCTGACATCAAGGGCAAAGAGAAGACGCCGCGAGGTTCTGATGGCGAATGTGACAAACCGGCCCCTGTCGCCGCATCTGCAAATTTACAAGCCAATCCCCACAATGGTCATGTCGATCGTTCACCGTATCACCGGTGGCGCTCTCTATTTCGGCACGCTGCTGATTGCCTGGTGGCTGATCGCGGCCGCCACCGGCCAGGCCTATTACGACTGGGCCAACTGGGTGCTTGGCAGCATTATCGGCAAGCTTGTCCTGCTCGGTTATACCTGGGCATTGATCCACCACCTGCTCGGCGGCTTCCGCCACTTCATGTGGGACCTTGGACATGGCTTCGAGAAGGAATTCTCGACCAAGCTCGCAATCGCCAATATCATCGGATCGCTCTGTCTGACCGTGCTGGTCTGGGTGATCGGCTTCATCATTCGCTTCTGAAGGTCGCACTCATGGATATGCGCACTCCTCTGGGCAAGGTTCGCGGTCTCGGCTCCGCCAAGGAAGGCACCGATCATTTCTGGCGCCAGCGCCTGACGGCCGTCGCCAATGTGCCCCTCATCATCTTCTTCGCCATCTTCATGATCGTCTATGCCGGCGCGCCTTATGCCGACGTGGTTCGAGCACTGTCGAACCCGTTCGTCGCCGTCATCATGGGCCTGATGGTCATCTCCGGCACCATCCATATGAAGCTCGGCATGCAGGTCATCATCGAGGACTACGTTCACGGCGAGATCGGCAAGTTGCTGCTGCTGATGCTGAATACGTTCTTTGCGGTGCTGATCGCAGGCCTCTGTCTCTTCGCCATTCTGAAAATCGCATTCGTAGGATAACCGTATCATGGCAACGTCTTCACCCGCTCAGAATGGGAAGGCCTACACCTATGTCGACCATTCCTATGACGTAATCGTCGTCGGCGCCGGCGGCGCCGGCCTGCGCGCCACGCTCGGCATGGCCGAACAGGGCTTCCGCACGGCCTGCATCACCAAGGTATTCCCGACCCGATCGCACACGGTTGCCGCCCAGGGCGGCATTGCCGCCTCGCTGCAGAACATGACGCCCGATAGCTGGCAGTGGCACCTCTACGATACCGTCAAGGGTTCCGACTGGCTCGGTGACGTCGATGCCATGCAGTATCTGACCATGGAAGCGCCGAAGGCGGTCTATGAGCTCGAGCATTACGGTGTGCCCTTCTCGCGTAACGAGGAAGGCAAGATCTACCAGCGCCCGTTCGGCGGTCACATGCAGAATTTCGGCGAAGGCCCGCCGGTACAGCGCACCTGCGCCGTTGCCGACCGTACCGGCCATGCCATCCTGCATACGCTTTACGGCCAGTCGCTGCGCAACAACGCCGAGTTCTTCGTCGAATATTTCGCTCTCGACCTCATCATGTCCGATGACGGCAGCCGCTGCACCGGCGTCGTCGCCTGGTGCCTCGACGACGGCACGATCCACCGCTTCGCCGCCAAGATGGTGGTACTAGCGACCGGCGGTTACGGCCGTGCCTATTTCTCGGCAACCTCTGCCCATACCTGCACCGGTGACGGCGGCGGTATGATCGCGCGTGCGGGCCTGCCGCTGCAGGACATGGAATTCGTGCAGTTCCACCCGACCGGCATCTACGGCTCCGGCTGTCTGATCACGGAGGGCGCTCGCGGCGAAGGCGGCTATCTCGTCAATTCCGAAGGCGAGCGCTTCATGGAGCGTTATGCGCCGTCGGCCAAGGACCTCGCCTCGCGCGACGTCGTTTCGCGCTGCATGACGCTGGAAATCCGTGAAGGCCGCGGTGTCGGCAAGAACAAGGACCACATCTTCCTGCATCTCGACCATCTCGATCCGGCCGTACTGCACGAGCGCTTGCCGGGTATTTCCGAGAGCGCCAAGATCTTCGCCGGCGTCGATGTGACCCGCGAACCGATTCCGGTTCTGCCGACCGTCCATTACAATATGGGCGGTATTCCCACGAACTATTGGGGCGAAGTGTTGAACGCCGACAGCTCCAACCCGGAACGTATCATCCCCGGCCTGATGGCCGTCGGTGAAGCCGGCTGCGCCTCGGTTCACGGCGCAAACCGTCTTGGCTCCAACTCGCTGATCGACCTCGTGGTCTTCGGCCGTGCTGCGGCGATCCGTGCCGGCGAGATCATTGATCGCGACGCACCGGTGCCGGCGCTGAACAAGGCTGCCTGCGACAAGATCATGGACCGTTTCGACGGCCTGCGTTACGCCAGTGGCGGCACGCCGACGGCGGTGCTGCGCGAGAAGATGCAGCGCGCCATGCAGGAAGACGCAGCCGTGTTCCGCACCCAGGAATCGCTGGAATCCGGCTGCCGCCGTCTTTCGGAAATCTGGGGCGAACTCAAGGACATCAAGGTCACCGACCGCTCGATGATCTGGAATTCCGACCTCGTCGAGACGCTGGAACTGAAGAACCTGATGGCAAACGCCATCACGACGATCTACGGCGCCGAAGCCCGCAAGGAAAGCCGCGGTTCGCACGCCCGCGAAGACTACACGTCAGGTCCGTTCGCAGGCCGCGACGACGTCAACTGGCGCAAGCACACGCTGGCCTGGGTGAACGAGGCGGGCGACGTGAAGCTCGACTACCGGCCTGTCCACACCGACCTCATCGCAGACGGCATCGATCCCCACAAGATCGAGCCGAAGGCCCGCGTATACTGATCAGAGGAACCTGACATGGTTGAACTCGCTCTCCCTAAAAACTCTCAGATGCGCGAAGGCAAGGTGTGGCCGAAGCCGGCGGGTGCCAAGAACACCCGCGAGTTCCGCGTCTATCGCTGGAGCCCGGATGACGGCCAGAACCCGTCGATCGATACATTCTACATCGATGTCGATGATTGTGGACCGATGGTTCTCGATGCGCTTCTCTACATCAAGAACAAGATCGATCCGACGCTGACGCTGCGCCGTTCCTGTCGTGAAGGCATCTGCGGATCCTGCGCGATGAACATCGACGGCACGAACACGCTCGCCTGCACCAAGGGCATGGACGACATCAAGGGCACGGTGAAGATCTACCCGCTGCCGCATATGCCTGTCGTCAAGGATCTGGTTCCCGATCTCAGCAATTTCTATGCCCAGCACCGCTCGATCGAGCCCTGGCTGAAGACGGTTTCGCCGACGCCAGCCAAGGAATGGAAGCAGAGCCACGAAGACCGTCAGAAGCTCGACGGCCTCTATGAGTGCATTCTCTGCGCCTGCTGCTCGACCTCCTGTCCGAGCTACTGGTGGAACGGCGACCGTTATCTCGGACCGGCCGTCCTGCTCCAGGCTTATCGCTGGCTGATCGACTCCAGAGACGAAGCGACCGGCGAACGCCTCGACAATCTCGAGGATCCGTTCCGCCTTTATCGTTGCCACACGATCATGAACTGCGCGCAGACCTGCCCGAAGGGTCTGAACCCGGCCAAGGCGATCGCCGAAATCAAGAAGATGATGGTCGAGCGTCGCGTGTGAGTGCTGACGCTTCAGCCGGCATCGAGGAGTTTGATTCCGAGGCGGTCGCCGAAATCCGTTCGCGGCTTGCCTCTGTCAAACAACAGGGTATCCGCATCGGTTTTGCGATCGAAAGCGGAAGCCGTGCCTGGGGCTTTCCCTCACCCGACAGCGATTATGATTGCCGTTTCGTCTATGTCCGTCCGGTCGCCGACCATATCGGACTGATCTCGCATCGAGATGTGATCGAGTTTCCGATCGTGGGTGATATCGACACTGGCGGTTGGGATCTGCGCAAGGCGCTGCTGCTCGCCCTCAAAGGCAATGCCGTTGTCGTCGAATGGGTAAAATCGCCAATCGCCTATGAAGAGGAGCCCGGATTTCGCAGCCGTCTTTCCAACGTGCTTGACGAGATCATGTTGCCGCTGAAGGTCGCGCTGCACTATGTCGGTCTGCCGCGCAGTCACTGGCAGACGCATGGGGACGGTCCGATAAGGCTCAAGAAGCTGCTTTATGCGATCCGTCCGGCAATTGCGCTCGAATGGATGCACTCGAACGGGTTTCAGAAGCTGCCGCCGATGAACATGATGCAATGTCTGGCCGCAGTCACCATCGATGAGGACTTGCGCAAGGCGATTCATGAATTGGTGATCGTCAAAGGCCGGACCCGCGAGATGGGCGAGGGCCTGCCGCCCAAGCGCATCCAATCCTTTCTCGCGGCATCAATTGAGCGTTATCAGGACCTCGCCGATCGAATCAAACTTTATCAGGAAGCGGACGCCCGGGCACAACACCTTGCTGACATATTTTACCAGCAAGAAGTCCGGCGAGCGGTTGGTTGAATTGTGCCGGCTTCGCCATAGGTGTCTCGAAGGCTGATTTGTATTGTGCTGACTTGATTAACCAAAGTGAAATACGGTAATTCGAACCCAGAATTGAAATATCTCTGCGGTTGAGGCGGACATTCGGGAGCTTGATGATGCAGTTGCGATATGTGGTGACGGGTCTAACGGCCGCTCTGGCCTTGGCGGGATGCCAGCGCACCTCATATGATTACAGCAGTAACAGTGCGCCTCCGCCGCTGACTGCGCAGCCGGTACCTTCCGTACAGGGCGGCCAGCTGCCTCCTCCGGCCGGACAGTTTCCTGCCGCCCCGACCTCGACGGCGCCGATGGCGGGTGTCCAGCCGGGTGGTGCTGCACCAGCGACTTCGCTTGATGTCACCAAGGAATCGATGGTCGGCAGCTGGCGTGTCAACGGCACCTGCGACATGTTCCTGACGCTCACCAATCTCGGCAGCGGATCGCGCGGCGGTACGCGCGGTTGCGTCGGCGAGTTGACAGCCATGGGCTCCTGGGAAGTGTCCGGCAAGCAGGTTCTGCTCAAGGACCGCAGCGGCAACCAGATCGGTTCCGTCTACAAGGTTGCCGACAACAGCTTCAATGGCCAGACCTCGACCGGGCAGCCGATCACCCTCAGCCGGTAAGTCAGTCCGGCGGGGTTCCGCCGGTTACGCATAGGCGGACAAGCCCTCATGCAGCCGATGCCAGACTATTCGCTCAGCGTCACCGAGCAGCTCAAATCGCTGACCGCATCGGGGACGTTGCAGGTTGATTCTGCCCAGATGGATGTGGCCAAGTGCCTCGACCGGATACTTGCCGCTCTCAAGCAGAAGCGGCCTGCGGCCAAGAGCAGCGCACTCGGTTGGTTATTCGCATCCAAGAAGAAGGCGGAGGCCGGCATCAAGGGCCTCTATATCCATGGCAGCGTCGGGCGCGGCAAGACGATGCTCATGGACATGTTCTTCCAGATGGCGCCATGCCGGAAAAAGCGGCGCGCGCATTTTCATGAGTTCATGGCCGATGTGCACAATCGCATCGCCGCCCATCGGCAGAAGCTGAAGAACGGCGAAACGAAGCAGGCCGATCCTATGCCGCCTGTCGCCGCCGCTCTTTTCGAGGAAGCGGAGCTGCTCTGCTTCGACGAATTCACCGTCACCGATATCGCCGATGCGATGATCCTGTCGCGGCTGTTTTCCGAGCTCTTTGCGCGCGGCTGCGTGCTGGTGGCGACCTCGAATGTCGAGCCTTACAATCTCTACAGGGATGGCCTCAATCGCGGCCTCTTCCTGCCCTTCATCGATCTCCTGAAGAAGCATGTCGAGATCGTCACGCTCGATTCGCCGACCGATTACCGGATGGAGAAGCTGAACAGCCAGCCGGTCTATCTCGTGCCGATCGATGAGCGCACCGACATGGCGATGGATGCGTCGTGGACGCAGGCGCTGCACGGCCGCAAGGCCTTGCCGACGCAGATCGCTATGAAGGGACGAGCGATCGATGTGCCGCTCGCCGTCGATCGCATGGCGCGCTTCTCCTTCTCGGATCTCTGCGAAAAACCGCTGGGCGCTGCCGATTTCCTGGCCATCGCGGGGCGCTTCGATACGATCTTCCTTGATCACATTCCCTTGCTCGGCCCTGAAAAGCGGAACCAGATCAAGCGCTTCATCATTCTGATCGATACGTTCTACGATCACGGCGTCCGCCTTTGCGTTTCCGCTGCCGCCATGCCTGAAGATCTGCTCGCCGAAAGGCGCGGAACCGAAGGTTTTGAATTCGATCGCACGGTGTCTCGCCTTTTCGAAATGAGAAGCGCCGAATATCTCGCAGCGCATCATCAACAGCGGGCTGCCGAGTAACACTTTGGTGACAATTGATCTTACGTTTACGTAAGAATTTTGATATCTAAACGATTGAAATTGCTGCACCAAAAATAATGCATTGCCATTTTTTGGCTTTAGGTCTATGCGATTGCGACATTGGGCGATGCCCGCGCGTCGCCCGACGGATTTTGATCGCAAAGGAAAAGCGAAATGGCGCGTAACAAGATCGCACTCATCGGTTCTGGCATGATTGGTGGCACGCTGGCGCATCTCGCCGGCCTGAAGGAGCTGGGCGATATCGTTCTCTTCGACATTGCCGACGGCATTCCCCAGGGCAAGGGTCTCGATATCGCACAGTCCTCCCCGGTCGAAGGCTTCGACGCCAACCTGACCGGCGCCAGCGACTATTCCGCCATCGAAGGCGCTGACGTCTGCATCGTCACTGCCGGTGTTCCGCGCAAGCCGGGCATGAGCCGCGACGACCTTCTCGGCATCAACCTCAAGGTCATGGAGCAGGTCGGCGCCGGCATCAAGAAGTATGCCCCGAACGCTTTCGTGATCTGCATCACCAACCCGCTCGACGCCATGGTCTGGGCGCTGCAGAAGTTCTCCGGCCTTCCGGCGAACAAGGTTGTCGGCATGGCCGGTGTTCTCGACTCCTCGCGCTTCCGTCTTTTCCTCGCCAAGGAATTCAACGTTTCCGTTCAGGACGTCACGGCCTTCGTTCTTGGCGGCCACGGCGACACGATGGTGCCGCTCGCCCGTTATTCGACCGTCGGCGGCATTCCGCTGACCGATCTCGTGACGATGGGCTGGGTCACCAAGGAGCGCCTCGAAGAAATCATCCAGCGCACTCGTGACGGCGGCGCCGAAATCGTCGGCCTCTTGAAGACCGGTTCGGCCTATTACGCTCCGGCTGCTTCTGCGATCGAAATGGCTGAATCCTACCTCAAGGATAAGAAGCGCGTTCTGCCCTGCGCTGCTCACCTGACCGGCCAGTACGGCGTCAAGGACATGTATGTCGGCGTTCCCACCGTTATCGGTGCTGGTGGCGTCGAGCGCATCATCGAGATCGATCTCAACAAGACCGAGAAGGAAGCCTTCGACAAGTCCGTCGGCGCTGTCGCCGGTCTTTGCGAAGCCTGCATCAACATCGCGCCCGCTCTCAAGTAATCGGTGCGCTGACGTTATCGAAATAGGGATAAACCCATGAACATTCATGAATATCAGGCCAAGGCTCTGCTGAAGGGCTATGGCGCGCCGGTCGCGCAGGGTGTGGCTATCCTCAAGGTTGAAGAAGCCGAGGCTGCCGCCAAGTCGCTTCCCGGTCCGCTTTATGTGGTCAAGAGCCAGATCCATGCGGGCGGCCGCGGCAAGGGTAAGTTCAAGGAACTCGGCCCGGATGCCAAGGGCGGCGTTCGTCTCGCCAAGTCGATCGACGAAGTCGTCGCTCATGCCAAGGAAATGCTCGGCAATACGCTGGTGACCGCACAGACCGGTGAAGCCGGCAAGCAGGTCAACCGCCTCTATATCGAAGATGGCGCCGACATTGCCCGCGAGCTCTATTGCTCGCTCCTGGTCGACCGCTCGGTCGGCAAGGTGGCCTTCGTCGTATCGACCGAAGGCGGCATGGACATCGAAGCTGTCGCTCACGACACGCCAGAGAAGATCCACACGATTGCGATCGATCCGGAAGCAGGCGTTACGGCTGCCGACGTTGCCGCGATCTCGAAGGCGCTGCAGCTCGACGGCGCGGCCGCAGAAGATGCCAAGACGCTCTTCCCGGCGCTCTACAAGGCGTTCGGCGAAAAGGACATGGCCCTGCTCGAGGTCAATCCGCTGATCGTCATGAAGGACGGGCATCTGCGCGTCCTCGATGCCAAGATGTCTTTCGACGGCAACGCTCTTTTCCGTCATGACGACGTCAAGACGCTGCGCGACGAGACGGAAGAAGACGCCAAGGAAATCGAAGCCTCCAAGTGGGATCTCGCCTACGTGGCGCTCGACGGCAACATCGGCTGCATGGTCAACGGTGCTGGCCTTGCCATGGCGACGATGGACATCATCAAGCTCTACGGCAAGGAGCCGGCGAACTTCTGCGACGTCGGCGGTGGTGCCGGCAAGGAGAAGGTTGCTGCGGCCTTCAAGATCATCACGGCAGACCCCAAGGTCGAAGGCATTCTCGTCAACATCTTCGGCGGCATCATGAAGTGCGATGTAATTGCCGAGGGCGTCATTGCCGCGGTCAAGGAAGTCGGTCTCAAGGTTCCGCTCGTCGTGCGCCTCGAAGGCACCAATGTCGAGCTCGGCAAGAAGATCCTGAACGAGTCGGGTCTGGCCATTACGGCTGCCGACGATCTGGATGACGCGGCCAAGAAGATCGTCGCTGCGATCAACGGTTGAGAACGGCCATGGCTTCCCAGTCCACGCCCAGTGCTGCTCATTTCCGCCTGGAGGCCTTTGCCGGCCTCTGGGAAGGGGAAGAGCATGTCGCGGCTTCGGCCTGGACGAAGGAAGGCAAGGCCAGCGCTTCGCTCTCTGGCGAGGCGCTATTCGGCGGTTTCTTCGTCGAGCAATCCTACCGCCAGATGCGTGACGGAGAAATTTCCTTCGAAGCCCGCAATGTTTTTGGCTTCGACGGATCGGACCAGAGCTACAAGCTCTACCAGTTCGACAGCGTCGGTTTTGCTCCGCCCTCACCGGCTTCCGGAGAGTGGAATGGCAATGAACTGGTGCTGATGAAGGCTTCGCCGCGCGGCAGACAGCGCACCGTATTCACATTTGAAAATGAAGACTGCTACCGGATGGGCGTCAGCTTTTCGCCTGCAGGCAGCGATACTTGGCAGGAGGTCGTCAGCGGCACCTATCGTCGCGCGTCCCTCACGTCTTCCAACCTCTCCTAAACAAAGGCCTCGCATGTCCATTCTCGTCAACAAAGACACCAAGGTTCTGGTTCAGGGCCTAACCGGCAAGACCGGCACGTTCCACACCGAACAGGCGCTCGCTTACTATGGCACGCAGATGGTCGGTGGTATTCACCCGAAGAAGGGTGGCGAAACCTGGACCGGCTCCAAGGGCGAAAGCCTGCCGATCTTCGCAACTGTTGCCGAGGGCAAGGAAAAGACCGGCGCCAACGCGTCCGTCATCTATGTTCCGCCGGCAGGTGCCGCCGATGCGATCATCGAAGCGATCGACGCCGAGATCCCGTTCATCACCTGCATCACCGAAGGCATTCCGGTCATGGACATGGTTCGCGTCAAGGCCCGCCTCGACCGTTCCAAGTCGCGTCTGCTCGGACCGAACTGCCCGGGCATCCTGACGCCGGAAGAATGCAAGATCGGCATCATGCCGGGCTCGATCTTCCGCAAGGGTTCCGTTGGTATCGTTTCCCGCTCGGGCACGCTGACCTACGAAGCCGTCTTCCAGACCTCCAATGAAGGTCTCGGCCAGACGACGGCTGTCGGCATCGGCGGCGACCCGGTCAAGGGCACCGAATTCATCGACGTGCTCGAAATGTTCCTGGCCGACGAAGCCACGACCTCGATCATCATGATCGGCGAAATCGGCGGCTCGGCTGAAGAAGACGCGGCACAGTTCCTCAAGGACGAAGCCAAGAAGGGCCGCAAGAAGCCGATGGCCGGCTTCATCGCCGGTCGCACGGCGCCGAAGGGCCGCACCATGGGCCATGCCGGTGCTGTGGTTTCCGGCGGCAAGGGCGACGCGGAATCGAAGATCGCGGCAATGGAATCGGCAGGCATCAAGGTGTCGCCATCTCCGGCTCGCCTCGGCAAGACGCTGGTTGAAGTCCTCAAGGGCTAATCCAACTTATATACCCCGGGCGGAGGAACGGCATCCCGGCCTCCGCCCGGCTCTTCATTTCAAAGCGGATGCGCCGCGGACAGGCGGCAATCGGAATGCGGCAGCCGGCGATGAAGCCGGCAAATTCATCTAAGTCAGGAGGCGGGCGGAAGCGTCCGCGTAACACCATGGCACGGCAAGAAGCCAACGAGCAATTTCAGATCACCTCGTTTTTGGATGGCGCCAACGCTGCCTATATCGAGCAGCTCTACGCCCGTTATGAAGACGATCCCAACTCGGTAGACGACCAGTGGCGGTCTTTCTTCAAGGCGCTCGAAGAAGACCCCGCTGATGTGAAGAAGGCGGCCAAGGGCGCTTCCTGGCGCAAGAAGAACTGGCCGCTGCAGGCAAGCGGCGATCTGGTCTCGGCGCTGGATGGCGACTGGGGCATCGTCGAAAAGGTCATCGAGACCAAGGTCAAGGCGAAGGCCGAAGCCGCTGGCCAGCCGGCAAATGCCGCCGATGTGCTGCAGGCGACGCGCGATTCCGTCCGCGCCATCATGATGATCCGCGCCTATCGCATGCGTGGCCACCTGCATGCCAAGCTTGATCCGCTCGGCATCGCCGCCCCGGTGGATGATTATCACGAGCTTGCGCCCGAAAATTACGGTTTCACGGCTGCAGACTACGATCGCAAGATCTTTATCGACAACGTGCTCGGTCTCGAATACGCGACCATTCGCGAGATGATCGAGATTCTCGAGCGTACCTATTGCTCGACGCTCGGCGTCGAATTCATGCATATCTCCAATCCGGAAGAAAAGGCATGGATTCAGGAACGTATCGAAGGTCCGGACAAGGGCGTTGCCTTCTCGGCCGAAGGCAAGAAGGCGATCCTCGCCAAGCTCGTCGAAGCCGAAGGCTACGAACAGTTCCTCGATGTCAAGTTCAAGGGCACCAAGCGCTTCGGCCTCGACGGCGGTGAATCGCTGATCCCGGCGCTCGAACAGATCCTGAAGCGCGGCGGCCACCTCGGCCTCAAGGAAGCCGTCTTCGGCATGGCCCATCGCGGTCGCCTGAACGTGCTCTCCCAGGTCATGGGCAAGCCGCACCGCGCCATTTTCCACGAATTCAAGGGCGGCTCCTACGCGCCTGACGAAGTCGAAGGTTCCGGCGACGTGAAGTACCATCTCGGCGCTTCCTCCGACCGCGAATTCGATGGCAACAAGGTGCACGTCTCACTGACGGCAAACCCGTCGCATCTCGAAATCGTCGACCCTGTCGTCATGGGCAAGGCCCGCGCCAAGCAGGACATGAGCGCTACGGTATGGGACGGCGACATCATCCCGCTGTCCGAGCGCGCTAAGGTTTTGCCGCTCCTGATTCACGGCGACGCGGCCTTTGCCGGCCAGGGCGTCATTGCTGAAATCCTCGGTCTTTCCGGGCTTCGCGGCCACCGCGTTGCCGGTACGATGCACGTCATCATCAACAACCAGATCGGCTTCACGACGAACCCGGCCTTCTCGCGCTCGTCGCCCTATCCGTCCGACGTTGCCAAGATGATCGAGGCGCCGATCCTGCACGTCAACGGCGACGATCCGGAAGCCGTGGTCTACGCAGCCAAGATCGCGACCGAATTCCGCATGAAGTTCCACAAGCCTGTGGTGCTCGACTTGTTCTGCTATCGCCGCTACGGCCACAACGAAGGCGATGAGCCGTCGTTCACGCAGCCGAAGATGTACAAGGTCATTCGCGGCCATAAGACGGTTCTGCAGCTCTATGCTGATCGCCTCGTCCGCGAAGGCCTGCTTACGGACGGCGAAGTCGAAAAGATGAAGGCCGACTGGCGCGCGCATCTCGAGCAGGAATTCGAGGCCGGCCAGCACTACAAGCCGAACAAGGCCGACTGGCTGGACGGCGAGTGGTCGGGCCTGCGCACAGCTGACAATGCCGACGAACAGCGCCGCGGCAAGACCGCCGTGCCGATGAAGACGCTCAAGGATATCGGCCGCAAGCTGTCGGAAATTCCTGATGGCTTCAACGCGCACCGCACGATCCAGCGCTTCATGGAAAACCGCGCCAACATGATCCAGAGCGGCGAGGGCCTCGACTGGGCGATGGCGGAAGCGCTTTCCTTCGGTTCGCTCGTCGTCGAGGGCCACAAGATCCGCCTCTCCGGTCAGGATTGCGAACGCGGTACCTTCTCGCAGCGCCATTCGGTTCTCTACGATCAGGAAACCGAAGAACGCTACATCCCGCTGGCAAACCTGTCGCCGACGCAGGCCCGTTACGAAGTCATCAACTCGATGCTTTCGGAAGAAGCCGTTCTCGGCTTCGAATACGGCTATTCGCTCGCTCGTCCGAATGCGCTGACACTCTGGGAAGCCCAGTTCGGCGACTTCGCCAACGGTGCGCAGGTCGTGTTCGACCAGTTCATCTCGTCCGGCGAACGCAAGTGGCTGCGCATGTCGGGCCTCGTCTGCCTGCTGCCGCACGGCTATGAAGGCCAGGGTCCGGAACACTCTTCCGCCCGTCTGGAACGTTATCTGCAGCTTTGCGCTGAAGATAACATGCAGGTCGCCAACGTCACGACGCCGGCGAACTACTTCCACATCCTGCGCCGGCAGCTGAAGCGCGACTTCCGCAAGCCGCTGATCCTGATGACGCCGAAGTCGCTGCTGCGCCACAAGCGCGCGGTCTCGACGCTTGCCGAAATGGCCGGTGAATCCTCCTTCCACCGTCTCCTGTGGGACGATGCCGAGGTCATCAAGGACGGCCCGATCAAGCTGCAGAAGGACGCCAAGATCCGTCGCGTCGTCATCTGCACCGGCAAGGTCTATTACGACCTTCTGGAAGAGCGTGAAAAGCGCGGCATCGACGACATCTACCTGCTGCGCATCGAACAGCTCTATCCGTTCCCGGCCAAGGCGCTCATCAACGAGCTGTCCCGCTTCCGGAACGCGGAAATGGTCTGGTGCCAGGAAGAGCCGAAGAACATGGGCGCCTGGTCGTTCATCGACCCGTATCTGGAATGGGTTCTTGCTCATATCGATGCGAAGTATCAGCGCGTTCGCTACACCGGCCGCCCGGCCGCCGCTTCGCCGGCAACGGGCCTGATGTCCAAGCACCTGTCGCAGCTCGCAGCATTCCTCGAGGATGCGCTGGGCGGCTAACAAAAAAGGGGAAGCGCGATGGCATATTTCTTCATGAAACTTGTGCCGCCGCGCTCCGCGTTCCCGCACGACGGGACCGGGGAGGAGATGGCGGCGATGAAGCGCCATGCCGAATATTGGCACCAGAACGCTCTAGCGGGATCGGCGATTGCCGTCGGCCCCGTCTTCGCGGGCGAAGGGGCATTCGGCATCGCGATCGTCGAGGTTGCGGACCAGGCGTCGGCGCAGGAGCTCGCCGATGCCGACCCGATCGTCTCTTCCGGCCTCGGTTTCCGTTTCGATGTCTCGCCAATGCCCTCAATCATTCTCCGGCCGCAAACCGGGACCGCTATCTAACACGATAACAAGCACAATCAGGATTTGAACAATGGCCACAGAAATCCGCGTTCCAACACTCGGTGAGTCCGTCAGCGAGGCAACCGTCGGCACCTGGTTCAAGAAGGTCGGCGACGCCGTCAAGGCTGACGAGCCCATTCTCGAGCTTGAAACCGACAAGGTGACCATCGAAGTTCCGGCGCCGGCATCCGGCACGCTCTCGGAAATCGTCGCCCAGGCTGGCGAGACGGTTGGTCTCGGCGCGCTTCTCGGCCAGATCGCCGAAGGTGCGGCTGCCGCCGCTGCGCCCGCTGCCGCCGCCCCGGCTGCAGCCCCTGCGGCTCCGGCCCCGACGCCGGCTGCTCCGGCAGCAGCTGCCGCTGCTCCCGCCGCGTCGGTATCGTCCATGCCGCCGGCTCCGGCTGCGGCAAAGATGCTCGCAGAAAACAATCTGTCGGCAGAGCAGGTCGATGGCAGCGGCAAGCGCGGTCAGGTTCTGAAGGGTGATGTCATCGCTGCCGTCGCCAAGGCTGCCGCCGCTCCGGCCGCTGCTGCTCCGGCGGCACCCGTTGCCGCGCGCGGCCCGTCGACGGTCGAAGATGCTGCCCGCGAAGAGCGCGTGAAGATGACGCGCCTGCGCCAGACGATCGCCAAGCGCCTGAAGGATGCACAGAACACGGCTGCCATGCTGACCACCTATAACGAGGTGGACATGAAGGCCGTCATGGACCTGCGCAACAAGTACAAGGATGTCTTCGAGAAGAAGCACGGCGTGAAGCTCGGCTTCATGGGCTTCTTCACCAAGGCCGTCACGCATGCCCTGAAGGAACTGCCGGCGGTCAACGCCGAAATCGACGGCACCGACATCATCTACAAGAACTACTGCCACGTCGGCATGGCCGTCGGCACGGACAAGGGCCTCGTCGTCCCGGTCATCCGCGACGCCGACCAGATGTCGATTGCCGAAGTCGAGAAGGAACTTGGCCGTCTCGCCAAAGCAGCTCGTGACGGTTCGCTCTCGATGGCCGAAATGCAGGGCGGCACCTTCACCATCACCAATGGTGGCGTTTACGGCTCGCTGATGTCCTCGCCGATCCTCAATGCACCGCAGTCGGGCATTCTCGGCATGCACAAGATCCAGGAACGTCCGGTCGCCATCGGCGGTCAGGTCGTCATCCGCCCGATGATGTATCTGGCGCTCTCCTACGATCACCGCATCGTTGACGGCAAGGAAGCCGTGACCTTCCTCGTGCGCGTCAAGGAAAGCCTGGAAGATCCGGAACGTCTGGTTCTGGACCTCTAAGCGGAGCGATCTGCCATGCGAGACCGGATCATGCGAGCGGCAGGCGCAGCATTCTGTGCCACGGTTGCCTTCATGCCGGTCTCGGCTCTCGCTTTCGACGTGAACAAGGCGAGCAGCAATTTCGACCTCGTGTCGCTTAGCGATGCGGAGCTTTCCGCACGCTCTCTCAAGACGGTTGATATGGGCAATGTCGAGCTCACGTCCGGCCATATCGTCGCCGCTGATCCGCTGGCGCAGCCGGACCGGCCGGCCTTCGCGAGAACGGTTCCTGCGGGCGACTATCCGGTGCGGCTCTATGAGGCTTTCGGGCGTGTTGCCGCCGCCAGCATGCGTTTCGGCGAAGGCAAGCCCGATCATTGGGAGCTTGCGACCGTTCCCGGTCAGGATATCGCGACGCTCAAGGATGACGAGATCTTCGGCTACCCCGTCGATGCAGGCCTCGGCAGCTACATGGATGCCGATACGCTCGACCTGATCGGGGAGCGCGAGCAGCAGGTGCAGACCCAGAAGCCCGATTCCGACGTGAGTTACTATAACGACGTGCTCGCCGCGGAGCTTGATGCCAACAAGGGTGTCTATGCCCTGCACCGGCCGGTGGCCGGCAAGAAGGGCAATGTCGCGATCTTCTGGAGCGGCTCGGGCGACGGCTTCTATCCGGTGTTCTGGGGCATGGACAAGGAAGAGCATCCACTGGTGCTGCTGACGGATTTCCAGGTGATCGAAAACGCCGACGGGCGCAGAAAGCCGAACTTATAATGAGTGGGGAGCACATGGCGACGAAACGGAAAGGTCTGGCAGCGATCGTCGTCGCCGCACTGTCCTGCGCGCCGGTTTCCGCCGTCGCTGCCGAGTGCAAGCAGGCCAGCGCGATCTATGGAGATCGTGATGGTGCCTATGAACTGCGCTTTTCGCCCATTACCTCCGAGGCCATGACCTCGACCCATCAGTTCAAGCTCAGCGCCTTGAAGAGCCCGGTAGTCATGAATGGCTATGTCATGTCTTCCGACGATCCGGAGCGGACCATGGGCATGGTGATGTTCAACTGCCCGGATGGCGATGTCACCGGTGCCGATCTCGATGCCTGTATGGTCTGGCAGGGCTTCGTTTATCGCGCAAGCGCCAATGGCGGGCTCGATAATCTGCAGTCCGGCGACAGCCTGGCGGCGGAGAAGATCGTCTTTCCCGGCCTCGGCCCGGCGATACGCCAGTCTTCGGCCTGGGGTGACGGCAAGGCAAAGGTCGCGCCGTGGGATGTTCTCGATTTCAAGGGATGTGCACAATGACTGATGGTCCCGTTCTGCTCGTGACCGGCGGCAGCCGCGGCATTGGTGCTGCCGCTTGCCTGGTTGCTGCGCGCCATGGCTGGCGTGTTGCGGTGAACTACGCCTCGAACGAGGCTGCGGCAAATGCCGTCGTTTCCGAAATCAAGAAGGCCGGCGGCGACGCGATCGCGATCAGGGGTGATGTCGGCAATGCCGCCGATATCGTCTCGATGTTCGAGGCGGTCGACAAGCATTTTGGGCGACTGGACGGGCTGGTGAACAATGCCGGCATCGTCGACTACACCGCGCGTGTCGATGAAATGTCGGCCGATCGTCTCGAACGGATGATGCGGATCAATGTAACCGGCTCCATCCTTTGTGCCGGTGAGGCGGTGAGGCGCATGTCCTCCAGGCATGGCGGGCAGGGCGGCGTGATCGTCAATATCTCCTCGATGGCGGCTGTCATTGGCGGGTCCACACAGTATGTCGACTATGCCGCCTCCAAGGCAGCTATCGACACCTTCACGATCGGTCTTTCCAGGGAAGTCGCGGCCGAAGGCATCAGAGTGAATGCGATCCGCCCCGGCATCATCGAGACGGATATCCATGCCTCCGGCGGGCAGCCGGACAGGCCGAAAGAAATGGCTTCATCGATCCCGATGAAGCGAGCCGGAGAGGCGGAAGAGGTGGCCGACGCAATCGTCTACCTGCTGTCGCCGTCGGCATCCTACATAACAGGCGCGATCCTCAATGTGAGCGGCGGGCGCTAGTCAATAACGTAAAGGGAAAAGCAATGTCCTATGATGTGATTGTTATTGGAACCGGCCCCGGCGGCTATGTCGCGGCAATCAAGGCTGCGCAGCTCGGCCTCAAGGTCGCAGTCGTGGAAAAGCGCGCGACCTATGGCGGCACCTGCCTGAATGTCGGCTGCATTCCATCCAAGGCATTGCTGCACGCTTCGGAAATGTTCCACGCAACACATCACATGGAAGAGCTTGGCATCGAAGTCGCTGCTCCGAAGCTCAATCTCGACAAGATGCTGGCGCACAAGGATGCGACCGTGAAGTCCAACGTCGACGGTGTTGCTTTCCTCTTCAAGAAGAACAAGATCGATGCGTTCCATGGCACCGGCAAGATCGTCTCCGCTGGCAAGGTTTCCGTGACCGCCGAAGACGGCTCGGTTCAGCAGATCGAGGGCAAGAACATCGTCATCGCCACCGGGTCCGACGTCGCCGGCATTCCGGGCGTGAAGGTCGATCTCGATGAGAAAATCATCGTATCCTCCACCGGCGCCATTGCGCTGGAAAAAGTGCCTGAAACGATGATCGTCGTCGGGGGCGGTGTCATCGGTCTCGAGCTCGGTTCGGTCTGGTCGCGCCTTGGCGCAAAGGTGACCGTCATCGAGTTTCTCGACAAGATCCTCGGCGCGATGGATGCCGATGTCTCCAAGCAGTTCCAGCGCATGCTCGGAAAGCAGGGTATCGATATCAAGCTGAGCTCCAAGGTGACCGGTGTCGAAAAGGCTGAAAAGGGCGCCAAGGTGACGTTCGAGCCGGTCGCAGGTGGTGCGGCCCAGACGCTCGAAGCCGACGTCGTGCTGATCTCGACCGGCCGCATTCCCTACACGGCGGGCCTTGGCCTGGAAGAAGCCGGCGTCAAGCTCGACAATCGTGGCCGCGTCGAAATCGACGGCCACTTCAAGACCAATGTCGAGGGTATCTACGCCATCGGCGACGTTGTGAAGGGACCGATGCTGGCGCACAAGGCCGAAGACGAAGGTGTGGCGCTTGCCGAAATCCTCGCCGGCCAGCACGGCCACGTTAATTACGACGTCATTCCGAGCGTCGTCTATACGCAGCCGGAAGTTGCTTCCGTCGGCAAGACCGAGGAAGAGCTGAAGGCCGCCGGTATCGCCTACAAGGTTGGCAAGTTCCCGTTTACGGCAAACGGCCGTGCTCGTGCGATGCTGGCAACCGATGGTTTCGTGAAGATCCTGTCGGACAAGGAAACCGACCGCGTGCTCGGCGGCCATATCGTTGGCTTCGGTGCCGGCGAGATGATCCACGAGATTGCCGTGCTGATGGAATTCGGCGGTTCAGCCGAAGACCTCGGCCGCACCTGCCATGCGCATCCGACCATGTCTGAGGCCGTGAAGGAAGCAGCACTCGCCGCCTTCTTCAAGCCGATCCATATGTAAGATTAAATATCAGCAATCATTCATAATGCCGCTTGCCTTCGGGCGGGCGGCATTTTCATTTGGTGGGCAACACCTGCCGACTATTTGATGAGAGACAAGAAAATGAGTGATCGTGTCGTTGTCGGTTACAGCCTCTCCCAACGGTTCCTCCACTGGGTGACCGTGCTCCTGGTCCTCTTCAATCTACTATTTCCTGACGGCATGAATACGTGGCGGCGGCTTGTCCGCCATGGCGGCACGCCGTCGCCAGAACAGATCACTTCAGCCAACATCCATGCCTATGTCGGTATCGCGATCCTGATCGCGACGGTCCTCAGGCTCGCCCTGCGCTTCGTGCAGGGTGTACCGCCTGAAGCTGCGGAGGAGCAGGCGATCTTTCGGCTCGCCGCGCGGCTGGTGCATGCGAGCCTCTATCTGTTGTTGCTCGCTCTGCCTGCTTCAGGCATTGCGGCCTATTATTTTGGTGTCGAGGCACTGGGTTCGCTGCATGCCGACGTCCTGAAGCTCGTTCTCTGGATCGTCATCGTCACGCATGTCTTCGGCGCGCTGGTTCATCAGTTTTACTGGAAGACTGATGTCTTGCGGCGAATGACTGCCGGCTAAAGGCGGTCAGTTAAACGCGGTGACGGTGAAGCCCTGCTGGCGCAGCAATTCGATGACGCCTTCCTTGCCCGGCAGGTGAAGGGCGCCGACGGCCATGAAGACGTTGCCGTTGGCGAGGATCGGTACGGCACGTTCGGCCATCACCTTGTTGCGGTCGAGGATGATGCGTTGCTCGAAGGCGGCATAATCGCTGTCTTCTTCGCTGCCTTCGGGCGTGACGGTCTTCAGCATGGGCATGGTCATGCCGATATCGCCGGAGAGATAGATGTCGGTCATGGTCTCCACAACATCATTCATCTTGGCTCCGAGTTCCAGGGTTTCGATCAGCGACTTCAGATGAAACTCGGTCGGCAGCTCGGCCATGGCCTGCAACTGTTCCGCCAGGGTTTCGAGCCCCTTGACCTGTTTACCCTCCGCGGCCGCATCGGCCGCGATCTTCTGGTCGAGAAACTGCACGCCCTTGGCCTTGCGGGCCATCTCACAGGCGGGAAGTGCGACGGCGCTTGCGATCATCCAGGGACGCATGCGCGAAACGGCCGAGAGCGGGATGCCACGCTGCTTCAGTCCGTCCTCGAGGCGGGCATAGTCTTCGGGCGAAAGGAGCTTTTCGATAGTCGTGCCGTCCGTGAACATCATCAAGTCCGGCCTCATCAGAAGCGATGCCGTGGCCTTCTTCTCATTGAGGATTTCGTCGGATTCAATGACGATCGTGTCGGCGCCATCATGGGCCTCCTGCGCGCGGGGCGGCAGGTTCAGGACGCGTGGATCGGTGACGTGCATGGTGCCGAGCAGCCAGGAGGGCTTAAGACCGGGCTTCTCGATCTTCCAGAAAATACCTTTACCGTTCGGCGTGGCATCTGCCTCTTTCACCGCTTCGGCATAGCGGGCCGGTTCGTTCTGCCGCAGCTCGCTGAGAAGGTCTTTTCCGTTGCAGTTGTCTTCAGCAGCATCGGCTGGCGTGACCGAGAAGATGACTGCAAGCAATGCAGCGGCCAGCAGCATGTGAAAGGCGGCGATCAGCCAGAGCAGGATATTGCCCGACTGCGCGATATGGAAAGTGCGGTGGCCGATGGATATCGTCATGATGGTAATCCGGTCACATGTGCTTCAAGCCTCATGCTCTACGCCGGGCTTGCGCATATTCCTTTAAGAGACAGCGTTAACGAAGGCTTATGCGCGTGGATGCGCCCTATCATATACCTCCAGGAGCCTTGACGCATCGACGCCGGTATAGACCTGTGTGGTGGAAAGACTGGCATGGCCGAGCAATTCCTGGATGGTACGCAGATCGCCGCCACCGGCCAGCAGATGCGTGGCGAAGGAGTGGCGCAGCGCATGCGGGGTGGCAGTCTCGGGCAGGCCAAAGGCGCCGCGCAGCTTCTGCATGGCCCGCTGAATAATCGCTGGCTGCAGTTTGCCGCCGCGGGAACCACGAAAGAGCGGCTCGCCTTCGTCAAGATGAATAGGGCAGAGCTGCCGGTATTTAGCGACAGCTTCAAGGACGACTGGCAGCAGCGGCACGAGGCGCGTCTTGTTGCCTTTACCGGTGATGCGCAGCGTGGTGGTGCCGGTCCTGACATCGGCGGGCGTCAGGTCGAGCGCTTCAGAAATGCGCAGGCCGCAGCCGTAAAGCAACGTCATGACGGCGGCGTCGCGCGCGGCAATCCATGGCTCGTCATGGAGCTGCGATTCATTGCTGACCGCGGTGATGGCCTGTTTGTCCGACAGGGGCTTCGGGAGAGATTTCGGTTGCTTCGGTGAGCGCACCGCGCTCGCCCCTGCTGCATTGACGAGACCCTTCTTTTCAAGGTGACGCAGGAAAGAGCGAATGCCGGCGAGATTGCGAGCCACGGAACGGGCACCGGAACCTTCTTTGCGGCGGGCGGCCAGAAAGGCGCGGAAGTCTGCCGGGCGCAGCGCCTCGACGTCGCGCAGAGTCGTGGGGCCGCCGAGGTGACCGGTCATGAAGGTCAGGAACTGGCGTGTGTCGCGCTCATAAGCATCGAGCGTATGTCCGGAAAGACGGCGTTCGCGGGCCAGGTTTTCGAGCCAGGCGCGGCGTTCCGTCATCAGGTGCGGATCGGCGATGATCAGGAGTTCATTCATGGCCAGGGCTCTTGAATTTGATTTCCATAATGCCAATTCTGGAACAGTGGCGTTATGGAATTGCTAATGCTTGCCAAACCCTTGTCATGTATCGATCATAATTCGCTGAGATAGCTTACAGCTCCTATAAGACAGGAATTTTTATGGCACGGCGCGACTCCATGACGGCTTTCGGACAGCTTGCGGAAGCGATCGCCCTGGTCTCACACGGAAAACCCGGCCATATCGTCGATACGCTGATTGCCGAGCGTGGACAGAAGATCGTCCGGCATCCGCTCTGGCCGGTCCTCCGGCCGTTTCTCTATACTCTGCTGCGCTATAACAGGGCGATCGAATTCGCCAGCGACGTTGCCAATATGCCGGGCTTTCAGTCGTTCGAATATATGAGCAACCTGCTGAAGCTCGACATCAATGTCACCAATGGCGAGCGCATTCCGGCGTCCGGCGGTTTCATCCTCGTCAGCAACCATCCGACCGGTATTGCCGATGGCGTGGCTGTCTTCGATCTCCTGAAGACGCGCCGGCCGGATATGATGTTCTTTGCCAATCGTGATGCGGTGCGCGTCAATCCGCGCTTTGCGGAAATAATCATTCCGGTCGAGTGGCGCGAGGAATTCAAGAGCAAGCTCAAGACACGCGAGACGCTGCAGCTGACCAACCATGCTGTGAAGGAAGGCAAGGCGACGGTGCTGTTTCCTTCCGGCCGCATCGCCTACTGGGCGAACGGAAGGCTGAACGAGCGACCGTGGAAAACCTCTGCTGTCGGTCTCGCCCGCAAATACGGCCTGCCGATTCTTCCCGTTCATGTGACGGCGCGCAACTCCGGTCTGTTCTACTGGTTTGCCAAATGGTCGACCGAGTTGCGCGATATGACCGTCTTCCACGAGCTTCTGAACAAGAAGGGCGATCGCTTCGATTTCGTCATCGGCAATCTCATTCCTGCCGAACAGCTTGACGGCGACCTGACCGAGGTGACGAAGGCGCTGGAAAAGCTCACGGTCCACGATATGGCGGCTGATGGGAATGCGCAGTTCGTGCCCGTCTCCGCTCAGCCGTTGCGGGAGCCCGTTGCCGCCCATTCTTTTTAGCGTTGCTTTGCGCTAAAGCGAAGACATGCGTCTTCGCTCCATGTTTGCCAAGAATTACCGGTCGCTGCGCTCGATCCGCATGGATCTGGCGGACACCACGCTGTTCCTCGGCGAAAACGGCGCCGGCAAGTCCAATCTCTATCGAGCGCTGCAGCTCGTACAGGCGGCGGTTCGCGGGCGGCTGGGCTACGAACTAGCCGCAGAGGGTGGGATGTTATCGGCCCTCTGGTCAGGATCACGCCGCACGTCCGATGGGCCTGCTCGAATCCGTCTCGAGGTCGAGATCGTCGACGAGGAGCGCGCCGTCACATTCCGATATCATGTCGAGGCAGGGCTGCGTCCGCCGGCGGCGGCCGGATTCGCGCTGGAGCCGCAGATCAAAGCCGAAGAACTGTCCGTCGAAACCGGTCGACGCGCAGTGACGATGATGAGACGTGCCGGTCCTGGCATCTCCGTCCGTGATGTTGCAGGACGGATGCAGGATTATCCGGACGAAGCCCTGACCTCTGAAACCGCGATCGCGCTCCTCGGCGATGCCGGCCATTTCCCCGAGGTTGCCGCCTTCCGTCGCATTGTCAACAACTGGCGCTTCTTCCACGGTTTTCGTACCGACAGGGCGTCTCCGCTTCGCCATCCCTGTCTCCCGGTCACTGGACCGATGCTGGATGAGGACGGATCCAATCTCGCCGCCGTCTTTGCAACGCTTGCACATATCCGGCAGGATACGGTCGAGCTCGACCGCATCCTGGCATCTGCGCTCGGTGGGGCGAGGCTTGTCGTGTCGGAACCGGGCGAGACGGCCGAGTTCGGGTTGATGCTTCCGGATTTTCCGCACCGCGTCTTCCATCCGCGCGAGCTTTCCGATGGCCAGATTCGCTTCCTTGGCCTTGCGGCCGCATTGCTCTCTTATCGTCTGCCGGCGCTCATCGCCCTGAACGAGCCGGAGGCGAGCCTGCATCCTGATATGCTCGTGCCGCTTGCCGATATGATCGCCGAAGCGTCGAAAAGCACTCAGGTCTGGATTGTCACCCATTCGGTGCAACTGGCCGAGGCCGTGCGCGAACGCTGCGGCGTTCGCCCGCGAAAGGTAATCCGCGAGAATGGCGCCACCTGGATCGAAGGCATGCGGCTGACGGGAGCGATCGCCGGTGACGACGATGATGACGAATAAGCCTCATCGTCGGCGGGTTCCATTTTTCGGCCGTTGCGGGCATGGTCTGCCGCGATGAGCACAGATTCGTCCGATCTCTTTGGCGCGCTTTTCGAGGCCCCGCCCGTGAACCGCACGGTTCCGGTACTGGTGCCGATGCCGGCGCCAAGGCCCTATTCCTATTCGGTGCCCGATGGCATGGCGGTCGAGCCTGGCTCGGTCGTACAGGTGCCGCTTGGGCCACGCCAGGTGATCGGCGTCGTGTGGGATGGCGGTGAAGACGGCGTCGATCCGAAGAAGCTCCGACCCATCACCCATGTCTTCGATTGCCCGCCACTCAACAAGGAGATGCGGGATTTCATCGACTGGGTGGCCGCCTATACGCTTTCGCCGCCGGGACTTGTGGCGCGCATGGCGCTGAGGGCGCCGAATGCCTTCGAGCCGGAGCCTATGGTGGAAGGATTGCGCTTCGTCGGCGGCGAGCCGGAGCGGATGACGCCAGCGCGCGCCCGCGTGCTCGATACCGCTGCGGACGGGCTATCCTGGACACGCATCGGCCTTGCGCATGCTGCCGGTGTTTCCACCAGCGTCGTCGATGGGCTGATCGCGCAGGGCATTTTCGAGACCATCTTCCTGCCGCCGCCACCTGTCGTTGCCAGACCCGATCCTGATTTTATCGGCTCCCGCCTTGAGGGGCCGCAGAAGGAGGCGGCCGACGAAATCCTGGACGAAGTGCGCAAGGGGGAATTTGCGGTATCGCTGATCGATGGCGTAACCGGTTCGGGAAAGACGGAAGTCTATTTCGAAGCGATTGCCGAGACGCTGAGGCGGGGCCAACAGGTGCTGATCCTGCTGCCGGAAATCGCCCTCACTGCCAGTTTTCTCGAACGTTTCCAGGATCGGTTCGGTGCGAAACCGGCCGAGTGGCATTCCGATCTTGCACCGCGTATGCGTGAAAAGGTCTGGCGGCAGGCGGTGACAGGCGAGGTGCGGGTCGTGGCCGGTGCGCGCTCGGCGCTGTTTCTGCCTTTCGAGGATCTCGGCCTCATCATCGTCGATGAAGAGCACGATCCTGCCTACAAACAGGAAGACCGCGTCTATTACAATGCGCGAGACATGGCGGTCGTGCGGGCGCGGATCGGCGATTTTCCACTGGTGCTCGTTTCGGCGACGCCCTCGGTCGAAAGCCAGGTTAACGGCCAGAGCGGACGCTACAGCACTATCCATCTGCCGACTCGTTTCGGCGATGCCGCACTGCCCGACCTACATCTTGTCGACATGAGACGCCATGCGCCGGAGCGCGGCGGATTCCTGTCGCCGGTTCTGATCCGGGCGATTGGCAAGACGGTGGAGAAGGGCGAGCAGGCGCTGCTCTTTCTCAATCGCCGCGGTTATGCGCCGCTGACGCTCTGCCGTGTCTGCGGCCATCGTTTCCAGTGCCCGCAATGTTCGAGCTGGCTGGTGGAGCACCGGTTCCGTCGGCAGCTTCAATGCCATCAGTGCGGTTATTCCGAACCGACACCCGAAGCCTGCCCGGAATGCGGAACGCTCGACCATCTCGTCGCCTGTGGTCCCGGCGTGGAACGTATCGCCGAAGAAGTAGAACGACATTTTCCGGATGCGCGCACCATCGTGCTCTCGTCCGACATCATGGGTGGGGTGAAACGGCTGAGGTTGGAACTCGACGCCATCGCCAAGGGCGAGGCGGATATCGTCATCGGCACGCAGCTTGTTGCAAAGGGCCATAACTTTCCGCTGATGACACTGGTTGGCATCGTCGATTCGGATCTTGGCCTCGCCAACGGCGATCCGCGTGCTGCGGAGCGGACTTTCCAGCTTCTTTCGCAGGTCACTGGACGCGCCGGGCGAACCGGCCTTAAGAGCCATGGGCTGCTTCAGACCTATCAGCCGCAACATCCGGTCATGCAGGCAATCGTCTCCGGCGACGCGCGAGCCTTTTACGAACGCGAGATCAGCGAGCGCGAGCGCGCAATCCTTCCGCCCTTCGGCAGGCTCGCCTCCATCATCGTTTCAGCCGATACGCGGCACGATGCTGAAAACCATGCGCGCGGCATGCGCAATGCCGCACCGCAGGTTGCGGGCATTTCCGTTCTCGGCCCAGCAGAGGCGCCGTTGGCGCTGGTGCGCGGACGCCATCGTTTCCGGCTGCTGGTCCATGGGCGCCGGAACTCGGACATGCAGGCCTATCTGCGGGCAATGCTGTCGCAATCACCGAAGGAGCGAGGTTCGATTCAGGTGCAGCTTGACATCGATCCGCAGAGCTTCCTGTAGATCGTTACAGTCTCAGCGTTTCCGGATGCCGTCGATCATGGCATAAACGCCGAATCAACTGGCGATTAGGGGCGCGGCATGGAATTCTACTTCCCGACGGAATTTAGCGAACAGCTTGCCTTTGGTGCAGCGGCCTTCACCGCCCTTGCCGGCTTCGTCATCATGTTCGCGCCCGGTCTTGCCATGCGGGCTTTCGGGCTCGCACCGCGCGGCGAACGGCGCGAGGGCTTCGGCGAAATGCGATCGATGGGCGGCCTCTATCTCGGCCTCGGCGTTGCCGCGATCATGCTGGCGCAGGACTGGACCTATCTGGCGCTCGGAGCAGCCTTCGCGATGGCGGCTTTCGCGCGCATCATTTCCATCCTGTCAGATAAGGGGAGCACGCTCCTCAACTATTTACTTCTGGTTGTGCAGGCGGCCGTGGCCGCATTGCCGCTGCTACACGTATTCGGCTTCCTGCAGGGCTGATCCGAAGCCGAAATTATAGCGTTTCGCGGGCCACTTCAGGACGTTTCAGTAATTTTGCTGACAGAAAATCATGCGAAACACGTATTCGGGCGTTACGCGTGTTGCGAGTCCCGATATCCTATGTTAGACGGACCCCGAATTTCGGAAGAAGCAAGAGGCTTCTCTTGCGATTTCTGGGGGAAATCAAAACGAATTCAAGATCATAGACTCGGCGCCCGTCGGAAGTCGGATTTTGAATTGAAATCAGGGAAATTTGTGCCCGTGGCAGACACGTCCCAGCTTACTTCTGGTGTTGCCGAGCGCTATGCCTCGTCGCTTTTCGAGCTGGCGCTCGAAGAACGCGCGGTCGACAGCGTTACCGCCGATCTTGACCGTTTCCAGGCCATGCTGGACGAAAGCGAAGACCTGAAGCGCTTTGTCCTGAGCCCGGTCTTTTCCGCGGAAGATCAGCTCAAGGCGATCGTCGCTCTTAGCGAAAAAGCTGGCATCTCGGGTTTCTTTGCCAATTTCCTGAAGGTCGTGGCGCGTAACCGCCGCCTGTTTGCCCTGCCGGGCATGATCAAGGCCTTCCGCATCATTGCTGCCAACCAGCGTGGCGAAATTTCTGCCGAAGTTACTTCGGCCCATGCTCTCTCGGCAGAGCAGGAAAATGAATTGAAGGCGGCGCTCAAGGGCGTCACCGGCAAAGACGTGGCGATTGCTGTCACGGTTGATCCGTCAATTCTTGGTGGTCTGATCGTCAAGGTCGGGTCCCGTCAGATTGACACGTCTCTTCGTACCAAACTCTCTACCCTTAAGCTTGCATTGAAAGAGGTCGGCTGATGGATATCCGCGCTGCGGAAATTTCCGCAATTCTTAAAGACCAGATCAAGAACTTCGGCAAAGAGGCAGAAGTCTCGGAAGTCGGTCAGGTTCTCTCCGTTGGTGACGGCATCGCTCGCGTTTACGGCCTGGACAATGTTCAGGCTGGTGAAATGGTCGAGTTTCCCGGCGGCATCCGCGGCATGGCGCTCAACCTTGAATCCGACAATGTCGGTGTCGTTATTTTCGGCGCCGACCGCGACATCAAGGAAGGCGACACCGTCAAGCGCACTGGCGCTATCGTTGACGTTCCGGTCGGTCCGGAACTGCTCGGCCGTGTTGTCGACGCTCTCGGCAACCCGATCGACGGCAAGGGCCCGATCAATGCGACCCGCCGTTCGCGCGTCGACATCAAGGCTCCGGGCATCATTCCGCGCAAGTCGGTTCATGAGCCGATGTCGACCGGCCTCAAGGCCATCGACGCCCTCATCCCGGTTGGTCGCGGCCAGCGCGAACTCGTCATCGGCGACCGCCAGACCGGCAAGACCGCGATCCTGCTCGATGCCTTCCTCAACCAGAAGGCCATTCACGAGAGCGGTCCGGAAGGTGAGAAGCTTTACTGCGTTTACGTCGCCATCGGTCAGAAGCGTTCGACCGTCGCGCAGTTCGTCAAGGTGCTCGAAGAGCGCGGCGCGCTGAAGTATTCGATCATCGTTGCCGCCACGGCTTCCGATCCGGCTCCGATGCAGTATCTGGCACCGTTTGCCGGCTGCGCCATGGGCGAATATTTCCGCGACAACGGCATGCACGCGCTGATCGGTTACGACGACCTGTCCAAGCAGGCCGTTTCCTACCGCCAGATGTCGCTGCTGCTGCGCCGCCCGCCGGGCCGCGAAGCCTATCCGGGCGACGTTTTCTACCTGCACTCGCGTCTGCTCGAGCGCGCTGCGAAGATGAACGACGACCAGGGCGCCGGCTCGCTGACCGCTCTTCCTGTCATCGAAACGCAGGGTAACGACGTTTCGGCCTTCATTCCGACCAATGTGATCTCGATCACCGACGGCCAGATCTTCCTTGAAACCGACCTTTTCTATCAGGGTATCCGTCCGGCCGTTAACGTCGGTCTGTCGGTTTCCCGCGTCGGTTCCTCGGCTCAGATCAAGGCCATGAAGCAGGTTGCCGGCTCGATCAAGGGTGAACTCGCGCAGTATCGTGAAATGGCTGCCTTCGCCCAGTTCGGTTCGGACCTTGACGCTGCTACTCAGCGTCTGCTGAACCGCGGCGCACGCCTGACCGAACTCCTGAAGCAGCCGCAGTTCTCGCCGCTGAAGACGGAAGAGCAGGTCGCCGTGATCTTCGCGGGCGTCAACGGTTACCTCGACAAGCTGCCGGTCGCTCAGGTCGGCAAGTTCGAACAGGGCCTGTTGTCCTATCTGCGTTCGGAAGGCTCTGCCATCCTCGATGCGATCCGCACGGAAAAGGCTATCAGCGACGCGACGAAGGGCAAGCTCACTGCTGCTCTCGACAGCTTCGCCAAGTCTTTCCAGTAACGGGCCCTAGGTTAGGACGGATAACGGATGCCTTCACTTAAGGATCTGAAAAACCGGATCGCCTCCGTCAAGGCGACGCAGAAGATCACCAAGGCGATGAAAATGGTCGCCGCGGCGAAGCTTCGGCGTGCGCAGGAGGCGGCCGAGGCCGCCCGGCCTTACTCGCAGCGTATGAATGCGGTCCTGGCGAATATTGCCAAGGCCGTTACCGATGCGGACGGTGCCCCGGTTCTGATGACCGGCACCGGCAAGGACCAGGTGCACCTGCTCGTCGTCTGCACGGCCGAACGCGGCCTGTGCGGCGGCTTCAATTCGCAGATTGCGCGCTTTGCTCGCGATCACGTTCGCAAGCTGGTCGCCGAAGGCAAGACGGTGAAGATCCTCACCGTCGGCAAGAAGGGCTATGACATCCTGCGTCGCGAATTCGCGTCGCTGATCGTCGAGCGCAAGGAACTGCGCGAAGTCAAGAAGATCGGCTTCGAGAATGCCGACCAGATCGGCAAGCGCATCATCGAGATGTTCGAAGCCGGCGAGTTTGACGTCTGCACGCTGTTCTACTCCGAGTTCAAGTCGGTCATCAGCCAGGTTCCGACCGCACAGCAGCTCATCCCGGCCAAGGCTCCGGAAGCCGTTGCCGTAGATGAAGAGCATGCTGGTGCCGTTTATGAATACGAGCCGGATCCGGCGTCGATCCTCGAAGAGCTGATCCCGCGCAACATCTCGGTCCAAATCTTCCGCGCTCTCCTCGAGAACGTCGCGGGTGAAATGGGCGCCAAGATGAGCGCGATGGACAATGCGACGCGCAATGCTGGTGAGATGATCAACAAGCTGACGTTGAGCTACAACCGTCAGCGTCAGGCTCAGATCACCAAGGAACTGATTGAAATCATTTCGGGCGCGGAAGCGCTCTGAGGTTAGGAAAAGAGGGTCAGAAAATGGCTGAGGCAGCTACCCCCAAGACCGGCTCTGTCGGCAGAGTCACACAGGTTATCGGCGCCGTCGTCGACGTTGCTTTCGAAGGCGAACTGCCGAAGATCCTGAACGCGTTGGAAACCGACAATAACGGTAACCGTCTGGTTCTCGAAGTTGCTCAGCACCTCGGCGAAAACGAAGTTCGTACCATTGCGATGGACTCGTCCGAAGGTCTCGTTCGCGGCCAGCAGGTTACCGATACCGGCGCTCCGATCTCGGTTCCGGTTGGCAACGAAACGCTCGGCCGTATCATGAACGTCATCGGCGAGCCGGTCGACGAAGCTGGTCCGCTGAACACCGCTCACAAGCGCGCCATCCACCAGGACGCTCCGGCTTATGTCGAGCAGTCCACGGAAGCGCAGATCCTCGTCACCGGCATCAAGGTGGTCGATCTTCTTGCTCCCTATGCAAAAGGCGGCAAGATCGGCCTGTTCGGCGGCGCAGGCGTCGGCAAGACCGTTCTCATCATGGAACTGATCAACAACGTCGCCAAGGCGCACGGTGGTTACTCGGTCTTCGCTGGCGTGGGTGAACGTACCCGCGAAGGCAACGACCTCTACCACGAAATGATTGAATCGGGTGTCAACAAGCATGGCGGCGGCGAAGGCTCGAAGGCTGCGCTCGTTTACGGCCAGATGAACGAACCGCCGGGCGCCCGCGCTCGCGTCGCTCTGACCGGTCTGACGGTTGCTGAACACTTCCGCGACCAGGGTCAGGACGTTCTGTTCTTCGTCGACAACATCTTCCGCTTCACGCAGGCTGGCTCGGAAGTGTCGGCTCTGCTCGGCCGTATCCCTTCTGCTGTGGGCTATCAGCCGACGCTCGCAACCGACATGGGGCAGATGCAGGAACGCATCACCACGACGACGACGGGCTCGATCACCTCGGTTCAGGCCATTTACGTTCCGGCCGACGACTTGACCGACCCGGCGCCGGCAACCTCGTTCGCCCACTTGGACGCAACCACGGTTCTGTCGCGCTCGATCGCTGAAAAGGGTATCTATCCGGCCGTCGATCCGCTCGACTCCACCTCGCGCATGCTCGATCCGCTGGTCGTCGGCGACGAACATTACGAAATTGCCCGTAAGGTTCAGTCGACCCTGCAGCGCTACAAGGCCCTGCAGGACATCATCGCCATCCTGGGCATGGACGAACTGTCCGAAGAGGACAAGATCGCTGTTGCCCGCGCCCGCAAGATCGAACGCTTCCTGTCGCAGCCGTTCTTCGTTGCCGAAGTCTTCACCGGTTCGCCGGGCAAGCTGGTTGCTCTCGAAGACACGATCAAGGGCTTCAGGGGCCTCGTCAACGGCGATTACGACCACCTGCCCGAAGCTGCTTTCTACATGGTTGGCTCGATCGAAGAAGCCATCGAGAAGGCCAAGAAGCTCGCTGCCGCTTGATGAGCGACGCTCAGGACGAGATATTCTGCTGCGACACGCTCAAAAGTGTCGTGGCAGAACTTCCTGAACCGGCCGCGCCGACCATCTACCGGGCCGATAATGGGGTGATGATGATGGTTGTCGGACTGGCTCAGACCGAGGAAGGTCTCGGTTATCTCGATCATGCGATGATGCACTGCCCGTTCTGCGGGACCAAATTGCAAGATGCAAAGGCCATAGCCGAGAAGGTAAGTCACTGATGGCTGACAATTTCAACTTTGAGCTCGTTTCGCCGGAGCGCCTGCTGCTGTCGGAGATGGTGACCGAGGTCGTCATTCCCGCCACTGAAGGCGAGATGACGGTCATGGCCCACCATGCCCCGACGATGACGACCATCAAGCCGGGCATCGTGAGTGTTCGTTCTTCTTCAGGCTCGAAGCAGGATTACGTTGTGTTCGGCGGTTTTGCCGACATCCTGCCGACGGGATGCACGCTCCTTGCTGAATCTGCCCTTCCGGTAGAGGAACTCAACAAGGACGAACTGACCCGCCGCATCGAAGCTGCGAAGCAGGAACTTGAGGATGTCGTGCATCATGAGCACAAGTCCAAGCTTGAGCATTTCATCATGGAAATGACCCGTCTGCAGGGCTTGGTCGGCCAGGACTGATCGGTTCAGGTAGACGTTCTGGATTGAACAAGAAAGCGGCCTTCAAGGCCGCTTTTTTTATCCGGAAACAAGATGCATTTATGCTGAGGCGTGCTTGCAAAAACAAAAGGCGGTGTTTCGCCGCCCGCCTGATCGATCTGGTCTGTGGAAACTCGGTATCTCAGAACCCGGTGCCGCCGCGCAGCTCGGAGAGCAGCGTGCCAAGCAGGATCTTCATATCCAGCCAGAGGCTGAAATTCCTGATGTAATAGATATCGCTGGCGATGCGAGCGCGCGCCTCCGTCGGGCGTTCCGTCGGACCGCGCCAGCCGCGCGTCTGGGCAAGGCCGGTAATACCTGGCCGCATCAGATGGCGGTAATGATATTCAGGCAACAGTTCCTCGTAGAGCATGCCTGCCGCGCGCATGTTGATGGCGTGGCAACGGGGACCGACGAGCGACATATCGCCCCTAATGACATTGAGAAGCTGGGGCAGTTCATCGATATTGGTCTTGCGCAAGAAGGCGCCGATCCGCGTCACACGCCGATCACCCTTGACGGTTTGTTCGACGCCGGTGGGATCGCAGAGATCCGCCCGCATGGAGCGGAACTTGTAGACAGTGATCTTGCTACCCTTCCGGCCCCAGCGAATCTGCCGGAAAAACACAGGCCCGCCATCGTCGATCACGATGAGGAGGGCGATCGTCAGAAGGACGGGGAACAGGATGATCAGCGCGCTCGTTGCTCCAAAAATGTCGAAAGCTCTCTTCAAGCCAAGCTGAAGCCAGCCTCCGCCATCCAATGAGGCAAAGCTTTCCGGCTGGCGAATATTGGAATTCGCTGCGTCGGGAGCCTTCATCTTCACTGTCTTTACTGAGAAAGCCGTGTCTTGAAGCTTATTTGAAGTAAACACGTTCATTAAGCAACGTCCGTGGAAATACTGGAATAGTGCGTCGCGCTGGCACAAATACATGGACAGGGTCGGTTTGTCACCCGCTTCTTTAATGTTTTCCTTACCCTAATTGAGCCAAATTTGGGAGTATTTCGAAATATGTCCCTGATATTTTTGGCTGGTTGGGAATTAACTATATTGCGTAAAGGCTTAATTCTTGCGCGTTATGCGTGCGGCACGTCGTATTGCATGCCGCTCGAGAGCGAAATAACTGAGGCTTGCGAGAAGAAAGACAATCGTCGTCGCAAGGGCAGAGCCAATAAGCCAATCGCGCAGGGGGGTGTCCTTACCGATCCCGAATATGGCCGGCGAGATCGTCTGCATCGTGGTCAGTACGATGTCCTGCCAGATATAGATGCCGAATGAGACGGTTGCCGTGAAGCGTACGAAGGCGTTGTCGAGCAACGCCGCAAGCAGGGTGGAGCGCGAGAGGGCAACGAGCGCAATCGCGGTCATGAGTGGGAACAGCGGAAAGACGTAGGGGATGCCGAGCCATCCATAGGCTTCCCACGGGCCTCCCGCCGAAAGCGGCAGCTGGAAGGCGGCGATGACCAGGCAGGCGAAGGCAATGATGTCGAACAGGATCTGACGCTTTCGCGGCAGTATCGTGTGAAGGCCCGCCGCGAGTGCACCGAGCGCAAAAATCGCGAAGAACCCGAAGGGATTGTAGTTCGGCATCCACTCCTTTGCACCGCCCTGCATGCCATATTGCCAGCCACGGTCAATCTCATCGGGTGGAACAAGCGTGCGGAAAGTCTCATGGGCAAGCAGCGCCACAGCAATGATGGCGAGCCAGGCAAGGCGCGTGATCAGCGGAGTGCGACGTTTCTCCGGGATAGCGAAAAGCCAGAGGAAACCAAGCGGCAGCAGCACATAGCTCGTTACTTCGAAGGATATGGACCAGAGCGGGCCGTTGCCCTCGACAGGAAAGAAGGTGCGCCAGTGCCACTGGCTCATGAACAGGAGACCGCTCGCATAACGCATGACGAGTTCCGGCGTCAGCGCATGCCCAAGCAACGTGATGCTGAGGATAAAACCTGCGGTCAAAGCTACCCAATAGCCGGGCACGATGCGGGCCGCTCGACGCAGCACATAGGTGCGCAAGTCAGGCATTGCATAACCGGCATCAAGGGAATGCCAGAACGGCAAGGCCAGCAGGAAGCCGCTGAGGATAAAGAAGATCGCGACGCCGAAATTGCCGAAGCGCAGTGCGGTCAGCGCCGGCTGAAGCCCTTCGGTCTTGTTAAGGTCGATGCGCAGAACAAGGTGGTGGATGAGGACAAGCAGGCAAGCGGTTGCACGCAAGAAATCTGCTCCGGCTACCCGGTCCTGCTGCTGCATGTCACTCCCTCGCTCCTTGCCGGACTTTGCAGCGGAAAGCTGCTGCCGGCAAGGGCGGGGTCATCTCAGCCAAGCAGATCGTTAGTGTAATAGGCGGAAAAGTCGGGCTTTTCCTTCAGCGCCGCACCATTGGCATCGAGCAGGATGCCATGGTCGAACAGGAACGTGCCGATCGCTTCGGCCTTGGCCGGATCGATGATGCCGATCGCGCCGTTGTCACCCTTGAGGAAACGACCTTCGACCAGGGCCTTTTGCGATGCCTTGACCAGTTCGGTATTCAGCAGCGCGCCGTTGCTGCCGGCAATCAGGAGATCGCAGGCCTCGTCCTGATTGTCGACCGAATAGGCATAACCTTTGAGTGTTGCCTGGACAAAGGCGCGGGCATTTTGCGGATTGGCCGAAAGATAGGCATCGCTGGAAGCGATTGCGGTCGTCTGTTCGTCGGGAATTCCATGGTCGCTATAGCGCCAGCGTCCGACCTGCCGGTTCTCCAGCTGGGCGGCAATACCCTCCCAGGTGTAGATTTCCAGTGTAAAGTCCACCGCGCCGTTGTCGAGCGCCTCATAGGCCGAGGTGCCGAGCGTGACATTCTGGAAGGTGCCCTTGCCGCCGTCGTTGCGGATCATCGCAGAGACGAGTGCCTCCTCCCATGCGCCGCCAAAGCCGCCATAGGTCTTGCCATCAAGATCTTTCGGACTCTTGATGTCGTTGCGGCCGCCCTTGAAGATCAACCTGCCGGTTTCCGTCTGCACGACGGCATAGACGAGTTTTACATCGGCGCCCGCGGCGCGCTGGGTAAAGGTCTCGATTTCTCCGCAAATCCCGAAATCGGCAACACCATTTGCGACCAACGTGCCGGCACTCGTATCGGCATAGGGCAGGATCTCGACATCGATGCCGGCTGCCTCATAGAAGCCCTTCGCCTTGGCGACATAGATGCCGATATGGTTGGTGTTCGGCGTCCAGTCGAGCGCGATACGCACCTTGTCGGAGGATTGCGCGAAGGCGGTGCGGCCGGCAAGGCTTGCGGCCATGGCGGCAAAAAGGGTCTGTCGGCGGGTGAGAAGCATCAGGACCTCCTCAGGTTCTTTGCGGATGCAGCAATGTTTGAAGAATTTCAGTTTCGATTGCCTGAGCAGCCGGGGAGCCGAGATCTGCAAGCGTCCGCGGTCTTGCGAGCGGCACCTCGAATTCCCTGATCACGGCAGCCGGACGGGCGGACAGAACATAGATACGATCGGACAGGAAGACGGCTTCCCGTACGTCATGGGTAATCAGCAGGGCCGTCCATCGATGACCGGTCCACATGCCCTGCAGCCATTCCTGCATCTGGGTGCGGGTTAGCGCATCGAGTGCCCCGAAAGGCTCGTCGAGCAGCAGCATGTCCTGCCGCTGGATCACTGTGCGCAGCAGGGCCGCGCGCTGGCGCATGCCGCCCGAAAGGGCCGCGGGATAGTGATTTTCGAAGCCGGCAAGTCCGAAGCGTTCAAAGAGCGGGGCGGCCACAGCCCGCGCCTGGCTGCGGCGCATGCCGTGCACTTCGAGGCCGAGGATCGCGTTGTCGATGACGCTTCGCCACGGCATCAGCGCATCGCGCTGAGGCATGAAGGCGAATGCATGCGCGGCCTGCGAGAGCTGGATGCCGTCGAAGACAATCTCTCCCTTGTCGGCCTGCAGCGCCTGTGTCAGCAGCCGCAGGATCGTCGACTTGCCGGAGCCGGATGGGCCGACGATCGAGACGAATTCACCTCTGGCGATATGAAGAGAAATGTCCCTCAGCACTTCCATGCCGTCGAAGGACTTCGACACATTCTTCAGCTCGAGCATCCCGTTCATCGGCGTTTCTCCGCAGGGGATTGCCAGGGCATGACGAAACGCTGCACCGCCAGGGTGAGACCGAAGAGGCAAAGGGTCAGAAGGGCGCTGACGACGACGGCGGCGAGGACGAGATCCGGCCGGAAGTTGTTCTTGGCGTTGAGGATATAGATCCCGAGGCCGCGCGCGGCGCCCGCATATTCGGCGAAGATGGCGCCGACCACGGCATAGGTGATCGAAATACGCAGGCCGGCAAAGAAGAAAGGCATGGCGGAAGGGAGCCGTGCCAGGCAGAAGATGCGCCAGCGACTTGCCTTCATGGAACTCAGAAGCTCGGCAATATCCCGGTCCGTCGCTTCATAGCCCTGAAGCAGGGCGACCAGCAGCGGAAAGAAGGTAACGAGAGCGACGAGCAGAAGCTTCGGCAGCAGCCCGAAACCGAACCAGAGTACGACGAGGGGAGCGATCGCGACCAGCGGCAATGTCTGGCTGACGATGAAGAGCGGCAGCAGCGCACGGCGCATGAATGGCACGAAATCCATCAGTACCGACGAGGCGAAGGCGAAGACGAGCGACAAAGCAAAACCGCCGAGCGTCGCGCCGAGCGTCGGCCAGGTGTTGTCGAGCAGCGCCTGCCTGTTCAGCCAGCCCTGTGTAAGGATACGCGAAGGTGAGGGCAGGATCGAGGGCTTGATGCCGGAGAGATCGACATAGAACTCCCAGATAGCCAGGAAGGCAAGCATGGCGAGAATGGCGGGCAAGGCCCGCCTCAGTGGCGCAAATGTCGAATCCGGTTTCGATAGGGTCATGCCGTCAGGCGTCTCAGGCTTTGCTCGGGCTGTTCGCGGAGACCGTGATATCCAGTGTCACATGACCTTCGGGATCGCCAAAGCGATAGAAAGCTTCATGGATGGTCGCGAAGATCGCGCCGGCGTCACCGCGCAGCTTGGTGCAGAAATTCTTCGAGCGGTCGAATGTGCCCGAGCGCTTCAGGAAGTCGATGCAGCCGTAAATCTCGTCCATATGGGTGCCCGTTCCCATGACATAGAGAGAAAATTGGGCGGCCGTCGGTTGACCAGTCTCGGTCGTATCCCTGACTGCTGCGATCGCTGCCTCCACGCGCTCGGCGAGCGGCTCGGAGCGGCTTGAGGACGGGCCGGCGCCGCAGATCGCATCATCCGGTTCGCCGGGGCAGCCCCGCGAGATCGCGGCGGACAATACGCAATGCTCGCCACTTGCGGCAGCCGAAACGAAGAGATCGCGCATGGCGGCAAACAGCATATCAGGCGGGCCGACCAACAGCGTGGAAATATCATCGGTTTCGATGCGAAGATGATCGCGATAGGGCTCGAGGGCCTTGATCGCGTCAAGGATGATGCCGACGAAATTGCCGGACATCGGATATAGAGACACTTGTGCGCCGGAAAACATTTGGACCTCGCTCCGCTGGCATTACCCAGATCAGCTTTAAAGGGTCCGGAGGCATGCGCCTCACATCTCAGCCCCGGCAATTCGGAGCTCCCCCGTGAAATTGTGGCGGAAGCTATCACCGGGCCTGCGATACCGCAACCGTAAAATTCCTACCCGGCTATGCGGTCGGCAAGAGGCGCGTGCAGTCCAGGCGCACTTTGTGAGGTGCCCGAGGGAAACACCCGGACGGAGGTCCTGTCCGGGTGTCCAGCCGGTCCGTACCTGCCAGAGACGGAGCCGGATGTCTTCGTCTCAGGCGGCGACGCCGGCATAGGGCGTGTCGCTGCGGGCGGCGACCAGCGCCTCAGTCCACCACTGCAGCTGGGACATCATTCGGGAAAGCCTGCGCAGAGCGTCCTGCGGATCCTGCAGCCGGCCCTCATTGTCGAAACGGCGCCAGGGGGAATTGAAACTCACGGCATCGCAGATCGTGACGGCGTGAAGCTCCGCAAAAACGAGGCGAAGTTGTTCGACTGCGCGCAATCCGCCGGATATGCCGCCATAACAGACGAAGGCGATCGGCTTTCCGTGCCAGGGTTCGGCGAAGAGATCGATGAGGAATTTCAGAGAAGCGGTAAAGCTGTGGTTGTACTCCGGCGTGACGAGGATGAAACCATCGGCCTGATGAAGCCTGTCCGCAAGCCGCCTTGCCTCCGGATGATGCGGTAAATGCTCTCGCGGCAGTGAAAATGCCAGCGGGTCGATGATGTCGATCTCGAATTGCGGAAAGCGGGCCAGCTCTCTTTCGAGCCACTTCACCACCCTGTCGCAGATGCGTCCCTCGCGCGTGCTGCCGTAGATGACGGCAAGCCTCATGGGTTTGTGCATGCATTGCTCCTTCTTATCTCGGCTTTACGGCCTCGGGAGCGCAGTCTATAAAACCTCAACTAATATTGAGGTCAATGGGTCATGCAGCAGAATCCGGGATTCTCCTTGAGCAAACTTCTGACGGTGGGCGAGGTTGCAGAGCGCAGCGGACTTGCGGTTTCCGCCCTGCACTTCTACGAAGCGAAAGGGCTGATCTTCAGCATTCGCACGCGCGGCAACCAGCGGCGCTACGGCCGCGATGTGCTGCGGCGTCTCGGCATCATCAAGGTGGCGCAACGCGTTGGCATTCCGCTCTCCGAAATTCAGACTGCGTTCGAAACCCTGCCGCAGAGCCGTACGCCGACAGTCGAGGACTGGCAGAGGTTATCGACGCTCTGGAAGGACAATCTCGATATCCGCATCAGGCAGCTCAGCCTGTTGCGCGATCATCTGACGAGCTGCATTGGCTGCGGTTGCCTCTCTATTGACGCCTGCCCGCTGCGCAATCCCTTCGATGTACTTGGCAGACAGGGCGCCGGTGCGCGGCTGCTCGACCCGGGTGCCTAGACCTTCGGGCTTTCTTTTGGCTGATGCCCGCATATGTTAGGCGTGATAGCGCAAGCGGCGGACCGGCCCGCAAATGAGGAGAACTTCGTGTTTCATCCCAAATTATTCGAAAACCGCAATGTCGTCGTGACGGGTGCCGGCCGCGGTATCGGCCTCGAAGTTGCCCGACAGTTTCTGGATTGCGGTGCGCGCGTGCTTGTCCATACCGGGCGCGACGGGGAGCGCGAACTGCCGGATTTTCTGCTGACTGCCGAATCGGAACGCCGGGCCCTGCTTTTGCCGGCGGATTTCCTGCAGCCGGGCGGGGCTGCAAAGTTTGCACGAGAGGCGCTCGATTTCTTCGACAAGGTGCATGTGCTGGTCAACAATGCCGGCACGATGCATGGGCGTTTTCCCGCCGGTGAACTGACCGATGCCGATTATGAGACCGTCGTGCGCCTCAACCAGACGTCGGTGGTGGAGCTCACCCGGGCCCTGCTTCCCGCGCTCCGGGCAGCGCAGGGTGCCGCCATCGTCAACACGGTCTCGATTTCCGCGATAACGGGCGGTAGTCCCGGTTCGGCGATCTATTCCGCATCAAAGGCCTTCGTCGCGACCTATTCGAAGGCGCTTGCCCGTGAGCTCGCGCCTGACGATATAAGGGTTAACTGCGTCTCGCCCGGTACGATCGATACCGATTTCCATACACGCTATTCATCCCGCGAAAAACTGGAACAGACACGCAAGTCGATCCCGCTGCAGCGGCTTGGAACGTCGGAAGATTGCGCTCCGGCCTATCTCTTCCTGGCCGCACCATCGTTGTCCGGCTACATCACCGGTCAGGTTCTGGAGATCAATGGCGGCCAGCTTATCTGCTGATTTGGTTGGACTTTTTTTGGTATTTGACGACTTTTGACCAATTCGCTTCTGCGAATATGATATTGTACTGATCTACCCTGTTACCTCCTTCCGAGAAGCAAATGCCATTGCCTAAACCGAAGCTGGGCATGACCAGCCAGGACTTGCAGAAGCTTGCTGATAAAGCCCACGAGGCAAGTGATCTCCTGAAGGCGCTAGCCCATCAGACCCGGTTGCTCATCCTCTGTATCCTTTCGGAAGGGGAAAAAACGGTTGGCGAGATCGAGGATATCCTTGGTATACAGCAGGCTATGGTGTCTCAGCAGCTTGCGCGACTGAGGCTCGAAGGCCTCGTCAACACGCGTCGCGAAGGACGGCTCGTTTATTACAGCATGGGAAACGAAAGCGTTCTGGCTTTCCTCGAATCACTGTTCAGTCTCTTCCCGGTTGTTGAAAAGGTCTGAAGCCGCAGCTCTTGCGAAGCGGCCCTCAAGCCGCAAAGATAGGCCTCATCCCGAATTCGGCAGGAGGCCGGATGATCGACAAGCTGGAATTCTTCATCGCACTCGCCAATGAGAAACATTTCGGTCGTGCGGCAGAGGAATGCGGCGTTTCCCAGCCCACGCTCTCGGCCGCCATTCGCCAGCTTGAAGATCAGCTGGGGGTCATGCTGGTGCAGCGCGGCTCCCGCTTTCAGGGGTTGACGCCCGAGGGCCAGCGCGTGCTCGAATGGGCCCGGCGCATCGTCGGTGACACGCGCACCATGCGCGAGGAAATGCGCGCCGCCCGCACGGGTCTCTCCGGCCATCTGCGCCTGGCTTCCATTCCGACCGCGCTCGCCATGCTGTCGCGAATCACGACGCCCTTCCAGGAACGGCATCCCGACGTCACCTTCTCCATCGTCTCGCGCAATTCACTGCAGGTGCTGAGCATGCTCGAAAATCTCGAGATCGATGCCGGCATCACCTATCTGGAAAACGAGCCACTCGGACGCGTCACCTCGGTGCCTCTCTATGCGGAACGCTATAATCTCATCACTGCCGCCGGCAGCCCGCTCTCGGATCGCGAGAGTGTGACGTGGCGTGAAGTGGGCGATCTTCGGCTTTGCCTATTGACGGCTGACATGCAAAACCGGCGTATCATCAACCGACATCTGGCCGAAGCAGGCGCGACAGTCCATCCGACGCTCGAATCAAACTCGATGATCGTGCTTTTTTCACATGTGCGGACCGGCCGCTGGGCGAGCATCATGCCGCATAACGTCGCGAAATCATTCGGTTTCCCTGTGGAGATCCGAATGATTCCGATCACCGAGCCGGAGGCGCACCATCTTGTTGGCCTTGTCGCTCCCTTTCGAGAACCTTTTACGCCGCTCGTCTCCGCCTTGTTGCACGAAGCAAGAACACTCGTTGAAGACGCCGAATTTTGATAGAAAAAAGCTATCAATCAACGAGACTGCTTTATTGATTGCGACCAGCTTCCCTGAGACAGTTCGACAGAATTCGCAATGACATGGGGAGTTTTGCGGTTTTCAAGGAATTCGCAGGTCGCAAGGGAGAGCTGCTGATGAACATACGTGTCGCCCAGGGCGATATCACCGGACGTATCCGCTCGATCGTTGACGATCTTCGATCCCTCGAAGGACCACTCCTTCCTATTCTGCATGAAATCCAGGAGCAGTTCGGATACGTGCCGCAGGAAGCCTTGCCGGTTATCTCCGAGGAGCTCAACCTTTCCCGCGCCGAGGTCCACGGCGTTGTAACTTTCTATCATGATTACCGCGATCATCCCGCCGGCCGGCACGTGCTGAAACTCTGTCGCGCCGAGGCTTGCCAGTCGATGGGCGGCGATGCACTGGCCGAGCGTATCAAAGCCCTGCTCGGCATCGATTTTCATCAGACGACACTCGACGGCAGCGTCACGCTTGAGCCGGTCTACTGTCTTGGCCTCTGTGCCTGTGCGCCAGCCGCCATGCTGGATGGCGAAGTGCATGGCCGGGTCGATGGCGAACTGGCCGCTGAGCTCGTTGCGGAGGCACGTCGATGACTGTGAAGATTTATGTTCCGCGCGATGCCGCAGCGCTCTCGCTCGGGGCCGAGAAGGTGGCAACGGCGATTGCCCAGGAGATCGTCGCCCGCGGCCTTGATGCGACAATCGTGCGCAACGGCTCGCGCGGAATGTTCTGGCTCGAGCCATTGGTTGAGGTCGAGGTTTCCGGGAAACGGATCGGCTATGGGCCGGTCAGGACGAAGGATGTCGCCGATCTCTTTGATGCGGGATTGATGGAAGGCGGGATGCATGCGCTCTGTCTGGGGGAGGTCGAGGACCTCCCGTTCCTGAAAGGCCAGACCCGTCTCACCTTTGCCCGCTGCGGCATTACCGATCCGCTTTCGCTTGACGATTATGAGGCCCATGGCGGGCTTGCCGGCCTTCGCCGCGCCATTTCGATGCAGCCTGCCGATGTCGTCAAGGAAGTGACCGATTCCGGTCTTCGTGGTCGTGGCGGCGCGGGCTTTCCGACCGGCATCAAATGGAAGACGGTGCTCGATGCTGCCGGTTCTCGCAAATATATCGTCTGCAATGCAGATGAGGGCGACAGCGGCACCTTCGCCGACCGGATGATCATGGAAGGCGATCCCTTCGTGCTCATCGAAGGCATGGTGATTGCCGGGCTTGCGACGGGAGCGACGAAAGGCTTCGTCTATACGCGCTCGGAATATCCGCATGCGATCGCCACGATGAGGGAGGCGGTGGAGATTGCCCGCAAGGCTGGCATCCTAGGCGCTTCGGTGCTCGGCTCCGGCAAGACCTTCGACATGGAGATCCGCACCGGTGCAGGCGCCTATGTGTGCGGCGAGGAAACGGCGTTGCTCAACAGCCTGGAAGGCAAACGGGGCATCGTGCGCGCCAAGCCGCCGTTGCCGGCCCATAAGGGATTGTTCAACTGTCCGACCGTCATCAACAACGTGATCTCGCTCGCATCCGTGCCCGTGATCATGGACAAGGGGGCGGCCTTCTATCGCGATTTCGGCATGGGTCGGTCGCGCGGCACCATTCCGCTGCAGATTGCCGGTAATGTGAAATATGGCGGGCTCTATGAAACCGCCTTCGGCCTGTCTCTCGGCGATATCGTCGAGAAGATCGGCGGTGGTACGGCATCGGGACGGCCGGTGAAGGCGGTGCAGGTGGGCGGGCCGCTTGGTGCCTATTTCCCGCGGGCTCTCTTCGACACGCCATTCGACTACGAAGCTTTTGCGGCCAAGGACGGATTGATCGGCCATGCCGGCCTCGTCGTTTTCGACGATACCGCCGATATGCTGAAACAGGCGCGCTTCGCCATGGAGTTCTGCGCGGTGGAAAGCTGCGGCAAGTGCACGCCCTGCCGCATAGGATCGACGCGCGGCGTCGAAACGGCGGACAAGATTGCCCAGGGCATAGAGCCTGAGAAGAACCGGGAACTGCTCGCCGATCTCTGCAATACGATGAAGTTCGGCTCGCTCTGCGCGCTCGGCGGGTTCACGCCCTATCCTGTGATGAGCGCCATGACGCATTTTCCGGAAGATTTTGCTCCGGTCCCTCTCATTGAAGCGGCGGAATAGGCCATGTCTCTCATTCATGAAATCGACTACGGAACGCCGGCTTCGAAATCCGAAACGATGGTGACGCTGACCATCGATGGCCGGCAGGTGACGGTTCCCGAGGGAACCTCGATCATGCGCGCCTCCATGGAGGCCGGCATTCAGGTGCCGAAGCTCTGCGCGACCGATATGGTCGATGCCTTCGGTTCCTGCCGTCTCTGTCTGATCGAAATCGACGGCCGCAATGGAACGCCCTCCTCCTGTACGACACCCGTGGCGTCCGGCATCGTCGTCCATACGCAGACGGAGCGGCTGAAGAATATCCGCCGCGGCGTCATGGAGCTTTATATCTCCGACCATCCGCTCGACTGTCTGACCTGCGCGGCCAATGGCGATTGCGAGTTGCAGGACATGGCGGGCGCCGTCGGCCTGCGCGATGTGCGCTATGGCTATGAGGGTGACAATCACGTCAAGGCGCGCAACAGTGGCGAGATCAATCTGAAGTGGATGCCGAAGGACGACTCCAATCCGTACTTCACCTATGATCCGTCGAAATGCATCGTCTGCTCCCGCTGCGTTCGTGCCTGCGAGGAAGTGCAGGGCACCTTCGCGCTGACAATCGAAGGACGCGGGTTCGGCTCGCGTGTTTCGCCCGGTATGCACGAGCATTTCGTCGATTCCGAATGCGTCTCTTGTGGTGCCTGCGTGCAGGCCTGTCCGACCGCGACGCTGACCGAAAAATCAGTCATCCGCATCGGTCAGCCGGAACATTCGGCCGTCACAACCTGTGCTTATTGCGGCGTCGGCTGCTCCTTCAAGGCGGAAATGCGCGGCGAAGAGCTGGTGCGCATGGTGCCGTGGAAGGATGGTCAGGCAAACCGCGGCCATTCCTGCGTCAAGGGCCGCTTTGCCTATGGATATTCGACCCACAAGGACCGCATTCTCAATCCGATGATCCGCGAGAAGGTGACGGATCCCTGGCGCGAGGTGACCTGGGACGAGGCCTATGCGCACGTCGCTTCCGAGTTCCGCCGCATCCAGTATCAGTATGGCCGTGAAGCGATCGGTGGCATCACATCGTCCCGCTGCACAAACGAAGAGACTTACCTTGTCCAGAAGCTGATACGCGCCGGCTTCGGCAACAACAATGTCGATACCTGCGCCCGCGTCTGCCATTCGCCGACTGGTTATGGGCTGGGCCAGGCCTTCGGCACCTCGGCCGGCACACAGGATTTCGACAGCGTCGAGCATTCCGATGTGGTCATTATCATCGGTGCCAATCCGACCGATGGCCATCCAGTCTTCGGTTCGCGCCTGAAGAAGCGGTTGCGGCAGGGCGCCAAACTCATTGTCATCGATCCGCGTCGCATCGATATCGTCCGCTCGCCGCATGTCGAGGCCTCCTTCCATCTGCCGCTGAGGCCTGGCACCAATGTTGCCGTCATGACGGCGCTGGCGCATGTGATCGTCACCGAAGGCCTTTACGACGAAAGGTTCATCCGTGAGCGTTGCGACTGGTCGGAGTTCGAGGATTGGGCGGCTTTTGTCTCCGAGCCGCAGCATAGTCCGGAAGCCGTCGAGAAATTTACCGGCGTCAATCCGGAAGATGTGCGCGGCGCTGCACGGCTTTTTGCGACCGGCGGCAATGGCGCCATTTATTACGGTCTGGGCGTCACCGAACACAGCCAGGGTTCCACGACGGTCATGGCGATCGCCAATCTTGCTATGGCGACCGGTAATATCGGCCGTCCCGGCGTCGGTGTGAATCCGCTGCGCGGCCAGAACAACGTGCAGGGGTCCTGTGACATGGGTTCCTTCCCGCATGAGCTGCCGGGCTATCGCCATATCTCGGACGATGCGACGCGCGATATTTTCGAAAAGCTCTGGGGTGTGAAGCTCAACAACGAGCCGGGCCTGCGTATTCCGAACATGCTGGATGCCGCCGTCGATGGCTCCTTCAAGGGCCTCTACATTCAGGGTGAGGATATTCTTCAGTCCGATCCGGACACCAAGCATGTCGCCGCCGGCCTTGCCGCCATGGAATGTGTCGTGGTGCAGGATCTCTTCCTGAACGAGACTGCAAATTATGCGCATGTCTTCCTGCCGGGTTCGACCTTCCTGGAAAAGGACGGCACCTTCACCAATGCCGAGCGCCGCATCAACCGTGTGCGCAAGGTCATGACGCCACGCAACGGCTATGCGGACTGGGAAGTGACACAGAAGCTTGCTCAGGCAATGGGCCTCGACTGGCACTATACGCATCCGTCCGAGATCATGGACGAGATTGCCGCAACGACTCCGAGCTTCGCATCCGTCTCCTACGACTATCTCGAAAAGATGGGTTCGGTTCAGTGGCCCTGCAACGAGACACATCCGCTCGGCTCGCCGATCATGCATGTGGATGGATTCGTGCGCGGCAAGGGCAAGTTCATCCGTACGGAATATGTAGCGACCGACGAGCGTACCGGCCCGCGCTTCCCGCTGCTTCTCACGACCGGCCGCATTTTGAGCCAGTATAATGTCGGTGCGCAGACACGCCGTACCGATAACGTTGTCTGGCACTCGGAGGACCGGCTGGAGATCCATCCGCATGATGCCGAACAGCGCGGTATCCGCGATGGTGACTGGGTGAAGCTCGGCAGTCGCTCGGGCGATACCACACTTCGCGCATTGATTACGGATCGCGTGGCGCCCGGGGTCGTCTATACGACCTTCCATCATCCGGATACGCAGGCAAACGTCATCACGACAGACTTCTCCGACTGGGCGACGAACTGCCCGGAATACAAGGTGACGGCAGTGCAGGTTTCGCCCTCCAACGGCCCGTCGGAATGGCAGGTCGAATATGACGAGCAGGCCCGCCAGTCCCGCCGCATCGCCGGCAAGATGGAGGCGGCGGAATAATGACGGAACGGCCGACCCGCATAAGCGTGACGGAAGTCGCCCGGAGAGGCGGTATCATGGCACGGGGCGAGCGTATCGTGCCCGAGGAAGTGCCGATCGCCTTTTCCTATGGCGGCAGTTCGCATGCGGTCATGATGGGCACGCCTGACGATCTCGAGGATTTCGCTGTCGGCTTCAGCCTGACCGAGGGCATTATCACTGATCGCAGCCAGGTCGCCGGTATCGAACTCCTGGAAGACGAGAAGGGTATCGACGTCCAGGTGACCCTCCTCGACGACGTCGAGGATGCGCTGCGAAGGCGCAGGCGGAGCATGGCCGGACCCGTCGGTTGCGGCCTCTGCGGTATTGAGTCGATCGAGCAGGCGGTCCGTACCGTACCGGACGTGTCCAAGGCTGAGCTGTCGCTGTCGCATGCCGATATCGTGCAGGCGGTTGCGTTGCTCAACGAATCTCAGCCGCTGCATCGCGAGACGCGGGCCGTTCATGGCGCCGGCTTCTACATTCCCGGCAAGGGATTGATCGCCGTGCGCGAGGATGTCGGCCGGCACAATGCGCTCGACAAGCTTTGCGGTGCCGTTATCAGAGCCGGTGAAACAGGCGCTTCAGGCGCCGTTGCCGTCACAAGCCGCCTGTCCGTCGAGATGGTTCAGAAGACGGCGATCCTTGGTGCTCCCGTGCTGATCGCCATATCCGCGCCGACAGCACTTGCCATCCGCACGGCTGAGGAAGCCGGCATGACGCTTGTCGCTCTCGTGCGCGGAGAGGATTTCGAGATTTTCACCCACCCACATCGCTTGTCGCCCGGAAGCATCGCCGATGTCGCATGATACCAAGACCAAGCTTGTCTATATGGCAAACCAGATCGCAACCTTTTTCAAGACGCAGCCCGAAAGCGAAGCTGCGCAGGGAGTTGCGACGCACATCAACAAATTCTGGGAGCCGCGCATGCGGCGGCAACTCTTCGAAATTCTGGAAAAGGAAGAGAACGGCCTCGACGCACTCGTGCTGCAGGCTGTGCCCCTGATTCGCAAACCGGAACCGGCGGAACAGCCAGTTCGATAGACCAATATCAGAGGGGCCGTTCTTCCCGGCGTCGGCCAAAGGTCATGATCGTACAGAGCTCGTGCCGCTCTTGCGGCGGCACGAGCTATCCGAATGAGGCCTGATCAGAATTCTTCCCAGCTTTCGGCAGACGTCACCGCTGCGCCACGGGTTCTTGCGGCGCGGGCGACAAGATGCAGGGCCGGAGAAGTAGCTGGCTTCGTCAGATGCCGTGTCGCGGCGATATTGCCGCCGGGGAGCTGGAACTGCGAGACCAGCGTCCGCAGTGCATCGGCTTCCGCGGCAAGGTTCTGGCTGGCGGCCGTGCTCTCCTCCACCATGGCGGCGTTCTGCTGCGTTGCCTGATCGAGGGTGTTGACGGCCTGATTGATTTCCTTGAGGCCGGTCGCCTGTTCCCTGGAGCCTTCGACGATCGCTGCGACGTTTGAATTGATGCTGGCAACCTGAACGACGATTTCCTCCAGCGCCTTGCCGGTCTGTCCTACCAGTTCGACGCCGTTTTTCACCAATTCGCTCGATGTATTGATCAGCGCCTTGATCTCCTTTGCTGCACTGGCAGAACGCTGTGCGAGTTCGCGGACCTCCTGGGCGACGACGGCAAAACCCTTGCCGGCTTCACCGGCACGAGCCGCTTCGACGCCGGCGTTGAGCGCCAGCAGGTTGGTCTGGAAGGCGATATCGTCGATGACGCCGATGATATTGGTGATCTCGCGGGAGGATTGCTCGATCTGGTCCATGGCCGAAACTGCCTTGCGCACGACCGTGCCGGATTGTTCCGCACTCTGTTTTGTCTGTCCGACCAGGCGGCCCGCCTCGTCGGCACGCTGGCTGGAATCGTTGACGGTGGTGGTGATCTCCTCCAGAGCTGCCGCCGTTTCCTCGACCGAAGCGGCCTGCTGTTCCGTCCGCTTGGAGAAAGAGTCTGCCGAGGAACCGATCTCGCGGGAACTGTCGGCGATAGCGGTGGCGTTCTCGCCGATTGTCTTCATCGTCCTGGAGAGTTTGTCGATCGTCGCATTAAAATCGTGGCGCAACTGCTCCATCGAAGGGACGAAGGCCGTGTCCAGCGTCCGCGTCAGATCGCCTTCTGAGAGCTGCCGCAGGGCCGTGCCGAGAAGGGAAATTGCGCTCATGCGCTGTGTCACGTCGGTTGCGAACTTAACGACCTTGTAGATCCTGCCATCCGCGTCGGCGATCGGATTGTAGGCGGCCTGGATCCATATTTCCTTGCCGCCCTTACCGTAGCGGACGAATTCGTTGGCGATGAACTCGCCCTTTGCCAGTCGCGGCCAGAACTGCTTGTATTCGTCGCTTCGGGCATAGGCTGGATCGCAGAACATGCTGTGGTGCTTGCCAACGATCTCGGACAGCGAATAGCCAAGACCATTGCAGAAGTTCTCGTTGGCCGTGAGGATGTCGCCTGCGGGGGTAAATTCGATGACGGCCTGCGAGCGTGAAATTGCCTCGAGCTTGCCGGCGTCCTCGACGGCGCGTTTCTTGGCCTCGGTGATGTCGGAGGCGATTTTCACGACCTTGAAAGGTTTGCCATGCTTGAAGACAGGGTTGTAAGAGGCCTGTATCCAGATCTCGCGACCGCCTTTTGCCTGGCGTTTATAGGCGCCGGCATCATATTCGCCACGGCCGAGGCGGGCCCAGAAATCCCGGTAGCTGGCGGTTGCCGCGTAGGCCGGTTCGCAGAACATGCTGTGATGTTTGCCGGCAATCTCGTTGAGCTCGTAACCGAGCGCTTTGCAGAAATTCTCATTTGCCGTGAGAATGGCTCCGGTCAGGTTGAATTCGATAATCGCCTGTGACTTCGAGATAGCATTGAGAACATATTTCGAACTGGGTGATAGACCAAGCATTCCCGTCCCCTCTGAATAGAACGCGTATTTCGCGCCCAACCCCTGAATTGAAGACCAAACAAGCATGGGTCCGCGGCGTGAAAATACGGCCGGGCAACAACCGTTATTTTCACCTATCACAAATCGTATCTTCTTGATGCTTCACAACCGATGATGATGGTGGACGGTAAATTTTCTGTATAAAAGGCAATACTAATAAATATATATTTTCGGGAGAAAATTACACGTTCAGATCGCATCCGGACTTGAACAAAAAACCGCCCTTGTGGGGCGGTTCTTGTCTCGGTCAAAACTGCCTGGCGTGGCGATCAGGCGGCCAGTTCGTCCGTCTCGTTTTCCTTGAACATTTTTGCAAGGTTCAGGAAGCAGATCATGCCATTTTCAGAGGCGATGATACCTTCGCAGAAAGCGCGGTCGAAGGACGCGGTCACTTCAGGAACGGGTTGCACCTGGCTGGAAGAAATCGTCAGGATGTCGGAAACCCGATCGACTAGCATGCCGATGACCATATTGTGCACTTCGGCAACGACGATGGCGCTGCGCTCATTGGCGACAGTGCTCTTCATGCCGAGCTTGTAGGCGAGGTCGATGATCGGAATGACCGAACCGCGCAGGTTCATGACACCGATGACGTCGGCCGGAGAGTGCGGGATCGGCGTCGACGGCGCCCAGCCACGGATTTCGCGGATGGTCGTGGTCTTGACGCAGAATTCCTGATCATGGAGGCGGAAGGCAATGATTTCGAGCGTATCGCCGCTAAAGCTAGTGGAATTGATTGTGGCCATTAGAATTCTTCCCAACTGTCATAAGCCAGGGCAGAAGCGGATGCGCCCCCATTAGCGCGGACGAGCTTTGCCTTCACACCATACGATGGCTTTGCACCTTGCGAAGCATCGTTACGGTTATGGATGACATTAACGGAAGAGTGTTGCGCAAATCTAAACTGTGCAACGAGATTGCGGAGGTTTTCAGTCTCGGACGAAAGTCGGGCACTTGCCGCCGTCGTCTCCTCCACCATGGCTGCATTTTGCTGCGTGCCCTGATCCATGATGTTGACGGCCTTGTTGATTTCGACAAGTCCGGTCGACTGCTCTCGGGAGGACTCGACGATCGCTGCGACATTGATGTCGATATTGCCGACCTGCGTAACGATGCGTTCCAGCGACTGGCCGGTCTGACCGACCAGATCGACACCGCTCTTCACATGCTCCGAGGAAGCAGTGATCAGCGCCTTGATTTCCTTGGCGGCGCTGGCCGAGCGCTGGGCGAGCTCGCGCACCTCCTGGGCGACGACGGCAAAACCCTTGCCGGCCTCACCGGCACGCGCCGCCTCGACGCCGGCATTCAGTGCCAGCAGGTTGGTCTGGAAGGCGATCTCGTCAATCACGCCGATGATATTGCTGATCTCGCGTGAGGATTTCTCGATCTGGCCCATGGCGTCGACCGCCTTGCGGACGATGCTGCCGGAATGTTCCGCACCGCGTTTCGTTTCCGCAACGAGGCTGCCCGCATCGGCGGCGCGTCCGGCGCTATCGGCAACGGTCTGGGTGATTTCATCGAGTGCGGCAGCGGTTTCCTCTACTGTCGCAGCCTGCTGTTCGGTGCGTTTGGACAGCACGTCGGCTGCTTCCTTCGTTTCGCGCGCACCGCTGGCGATCGCCTCGGCGTTGAGGAGGACCGTACGCATGGCGCTGCCGAGCTTGTCGATCGCGGCGTTGAAATCGGTGCGGACCTTTTCCAGCGCGGGCGGGAAAGGATTTTCGACCCGCTTCGTCAGATCGCCTTCGGCAAGTGCGGTCAGGCCAGTGGCCAGATCATCGACGGCGCGGACACGCTCGGTGACGTCGGTCGCGAATTTGACGACCTTGAAGACGCGGCCGCTCATGTCGAAGATGGGGTTATAGGATGCCTGGATCCAGACGACCTTGCCGCCCTTGCCGATGCGCATAAACTCCGCGGCGACGAACTGGCCGGCGGCTAGCTTCTTCCAGAATTCCTTATAGGCGTCCGAGCGCACATAGGCCGGGTCGCAGAACATGCCGTGATGCTTGCCGCGGATTTCCTCCAGCCGGTACTCCATGACTGAGAGGAAATTGTCGTTCGCCTCCAGGATTTCTCCATCAGGTGTGAACTCGATGACGGCCTGAGCCCGCGAGAGAGCGTCGATCTTGCCTTCGGCATCAGCGGCTTTCAGCTTGACGGCGGTCACGTCGCTTGCCAGCTTGACGATCTTATAGGGTTTGCCGCCCGACATCAGCGGATTGTAGCTCGCCTGGATCCAGACTTCGCGGCCATCCTTGCCAATGCGCTTGTATTCACCGGTATCGAATTCGCCTCTGCCGAGCTTCTGCCAGAATTCCCGGTAAGCCGGGGAGGCAACATAGTCCGGCTCACAGAAAATGCTGTGATGCTTGCCGACAATGTCGCTTAGCTTGTAGCCCAGCGCTCGGCAGAAATTCTCGTTCGCATTCAGGATCTTTCCCTGCAGGTCGAATTCTATCGTCGCCTGCGACTTCATGAGAGCTGTGACAATCGCGCGTGAATCCGGCGTCGCACCCAGCGAAAACAATGACATTCCGACCCTCCGATATGTGGTTGCTACCAGCCGATCTCTCGGAGAATGGACCGGATTTGAGTAATGCGGACCTGCCACAACATCGCAGTATATCCGACAATACTTGGAGTCTGTCCTGCTTCAAAAACGAGGTGAATCGGTATCAATGTTATCGTGAATCTCGATCTGTGGCTCCAAGGCTCAGGATTATCTACATTCACATCGATTAAGTATGATTTTCAGGATTAATAATGAGTAACCAAATCCAGATTTAATCGGATTATTGCGCCACTTTTACAAATTTTTATGGAGGAGAATTAGTTTTTCTCCTCCGGTAGATAGTAATGGTTGTAAGATAAATCTGGTTTTACTTTAGGTTATCGACTTTTCGATTTGCGAGACGGCCCAATCGACCTCTTCCCTGGTGATGACCAGCGGCGGCGCGAATCGTATCGTATGGTCGTGCGTATCCTTGGCGAGCAGGCCGCGATCTTTCAAGTCGTAGCAATATTGCCGGGCGCCACCGGCTTCCGGCTCCAGTTCGATCGCGAGCATAAGACCACGTCCGCGCACCTCCTTGACGATGTTGGAGCGGATCGAGCGAAGACCTTCGAGGAAATAGTTGCCCATCGTCTCGGCGTTCTCGATCATCCCTTCTTCGGTCAGCACTTTCAGCGCCGCGCGGGCGACCGCGCAGGCCAGCGGGTTGCCGCCGAAGGTCGAGCCGTGCTGGCCGGGCTTGAGCACGCCGAGGACTTCCGAATTCGAAAGCACGGCTGAGACCGGATAGAAGCCGCCGGAAAGCGCCTTTCCGATGAGCGTCACGTCGGCTTCAATGCCTTCGTGTTCCTCGGCGAGCAGCTTGCCAGTGCGCCCGAGACCGGTCTGGATTTCATCGAGGATGAGCGTGACGTTGTTTGCCGTGCAGAGTTCACGCACGCGGGTGAAGTAACCGGCCGGAGGGATGATAACGCCAGCCTCGCCCTGGATCGGCTCGATCAGTGCCGCGACGGTATTCGCATTGATGGCCGCTTCGAAGGTCTCGGCATCGCCGAAGGGAACGACGCGAAAGCCCGGCGTATAGGGCCCGAAGCCGGTACGGGCATCAGGGTCCGTCGAAAAGCTGATGATGCTCAGCGTACGGCCATGGAAATTATTGGCGCAGACAATGATCTCCGCCTTGCCTTCCGGCACGCCTTTTACCTCATAACCCCATTTGCGAACCGCCTTGATGGCGGTCTCCACGGCTTCCGCGCCGGAGTTCATCGGCAGGATCTTGTGGGAACCTGTGAGTGCAGCCAGCTCTTCATAGAGATAAGCGAGCTGGTCGTTGCGGAAGGCGCGCGAGGTGAGCGTCAGGCGGCCAGCCTGCTCGACCATCGCGGCAAGGATCTTCGGATGGCAATGGCCTTGGTTGACGGCAGAATAGGCCGAGAGGCAATCGAGGTAGCGCTTGCCATCCGTATCCCAGACATGAACACCTTCTCCTCGCGTCAGCACGACATCGAGCGGCTTGTAGTTGTTGGCTCCAAGACGCTGTTCGGTGGCGATGAGGTTCGATGAGATGTTCATGGCCGGTGCTCCCTTATGCGGCGCGTGTAGGACGATCGAAGATGCGGCGACCGAAGAGGCTTGCCGTCATCTCCACCATGATGCGGGCGCTCTTGCCGCGATCATCAAGGAAAGGATTGAGTTCGACGAGGTCGAGCGAGGAGACGAGGCCGCTGTCGGACAGCATCTCCATGATGAGGTGCGCTTCGCGGAAGGTGGCGCCGCCGGGAACGGTGGTGCCTACGCCGGGCGCAAAATCCGGATCGAGGAAATCGACATCGAAACTGACATGCAGCAGGCCGTTCGCCTTCTCGACCGTTTCCAGAATCTGGCGAAGGATCACGGCCACGCCCTGTTCGTCGAGTGAACGCATATCGAAGACATTGACGCCGTGCCTGCGGATTTCGACCCGCTCGGCCGCATCGACTGAGCGGATGCCCACCTGAAAGATCTTCTTCGGATCGACGAATGCGCGGTCCTTCGGCAGGATCTCTGCAAAATCCGCCAGGCCGCAGAAGAAGGCAACGGGCATGCCGTGAATATTGCCCGACGGCGAGGTCTCGGGCGTATTGAAATCCGAATGGGCGTCGAGCCACAGGACGAAGAGCGGGCGGCCTTTTTCGGCGGCATAACGCGCCATGCCTGAGACGCTACCCATGGAAAGGCTGTGGTCGCCACCGAGGATCAGCGGGAAATGGCCGGCTTTCGCTGCGTCATATGTGGCTGCTTCGAGCGCGCGCGTGTAGGCGCCGACCACGCGGAGATTATGCGCTTTCGGATGATTGGGAAGGTCCCTGGCCGGGACGACGCTGAGATCGCCCGTATCGACGACCGTGTGGCCGAGCTCGGCCAGAGCCTTGTCGATGCCTGCGATGCGCAATGCTGTCGGCCCCATGCCCGCGCCTCTGCGGCCGGAACCCTCCTCAAGGGGAACACCGATGAGGGCGACAGATTGAGATTGTACTTCCATTCGTAGGGCTCCGTTGTGAGGCCTGTTTTGGCCGATAGTGGGATAAAGTCGCGGCGGCAAATAGATGGAAAAGTGTCAGAAATGGATTATGATTACGCAGATTGATAAAGCTAATTTGACAAAGTGAAATCATGGACGACCTCGACAACGAGCTTTTGAGTGCGCTTCGGCACAATGCGCGAATCTCCGTTTCGTCGCTTGCGGCGCTGACCGGCGCTTCGCGTGCAACGGTGACTGCCCGCATCGACCGGCTCGTGGAAAACGGGACGATCGCCGGCTTTACCATCCGCACCGGTCATGAGACACGTTCGGCTGGCGTTCGGGCGATCGTCATGATCGAAGTGCATGGCAAGCTTGCCGACAAGGTTGCTGCCCAATTGCGTGGCCTGCCTCAGGTGCGCGCATTGCACAGCACCAACGGCAAATGGGATTTCGTCGCCGAGCTCGAGGATCGGGACCTCGCCTCTTTCGACGAAACGCTGCGCCGGATACGCCTCGTCGACGGTATCAACACGACCGAAACCAACATTCTGCTCAAGACCAGCAAGACGAGTTTTTAGCCGGTCTCAATACTCGTGTTCGTAGACGATCCCGGCTTCGCCCGATCCGTTGCCGCCGGCGGCACCGCGCAGCTTCACGCCGCGGCCGACATCGAGATTGATAATCGCCTTGGCACCGGCTTCTCCGCCCTGTTGCAGCTCGAAATAGGTCCGCTCGTTGAGATAGCGGCCGACGCTGACACTGGTCTGGCCCTTCGAGTCGGTGCTGATGTCGAGATCATCGACGCCGAGCTGGTTGCGCAGACCTTCGAAGAGCGAGGTCGAGCGGTTGCCGGCGAGCTGGCTGACGGCATCGGCAAGCTGGGCGATCTGCACCGGAGAAAGGCGTGACATGGACTGGCCGAAGATCAGCTGAGCCAGCACTTCATCCTGCGGCAGGGCGGGCGAGGAGGAGAAGGTGATAGCGGGGTCAGTCGCAAGGCCGGCAACATCGACTGTCAGCGTCGTACTGCCCGAGGTGGAGGTTGCTTCCATGTCGAGGGCGGGCGTCAGGTCGCCGGCGAAAGTGATGCGGCTGCGGTCGGAGAAATCGAGGCGGCGGTTGAGGATCGTCAGACGCCCGCGGCGCATGGTGAAGGCGCCGGCAACTTCGGGTGCTGCGGCCGAGCCGCGGATCGTAATGTTGCCGCCGACTTCCGCGTCGATGCCACGGCCGCGCACGAAGATCTGCGAGGGCGCGTCGAGCTGGATATCCAGCATTATGGTCGAAGACTTTTCCCGTGGCTGCTGCTGCGCATTGTTTTTGAGCTGGGCAAGCACGGCAGGCGGCGCGTGGATGTGGCGTATATCGATTTCGCGCAGGGACGTCGGCAGTCTCTCCGGCACGGTGATCGACGCCTTGTCGATGTGGAGCTTACCATTAAGCATGGGATTGGAGAGCAACGGTCCCTTTAGTCCGAGTGCCCCGTCCACGGTTGCGACAACCAAAGTGCCGTCGACATAGACTGCATGATCCAGACGAATGGAAAGGTCGGCGGGGAAGGTGCCGCTGATGCCGACCGAGCCGCTGGCCGAAATAGAGCCGCCGCTTGCGAGCCTGCCGTTCAGCCGAGAAATGACGGCCTGCTGGCCGTTGAAGGTAATAGTCGCGCCGAGGCCTTCGAGGGCGAGGTTGCGGCGCACGTCGATCAGCTTTGCGCCATCCGTGGTGACCGTGCCGTTGATAACAGGGGCGGCCGTCGTACCGCTGACTTCCAGGTTCACATTGGCGACGCCTTCGGCAACGAGACCTTGCTGGGCGAGTTGTGCGCCGAGAACGGCGAAGGGAAGGCTGCCGTTGAAACGCATCGACATGGCGCGGTTGCCTGTCATTGCGAGATTGCCGCCGCCTCTCAGCGACAATCCGCCGTCGCCGGCAAGGCTGGTGTCGACCGTCAGGCGATTGTCGGCCAGCTTGCCGCTTGCGCCGATGGTGAGCGGGGCAAGGCCGGCGCTCCTCGTCTGGCTCGTTTCGGCATTCTTCCAGTCGACCTTGAAATCAACCGAGGGAAGGGGAAGTGCGCCGGAAGCAGTTGCGGTTGCGGAGATGGCTCCGGCCGCACCAAGGTTCGGAACAAAACCGTTGGCTACGGCAGCCGGGAGATTGGTGACGTCGGCCTTGGCGTTGACGCCCTTGATGGTCGTTCCGGCTATATCGAGATTGCCGGATGCCTTCAGCGAGACGCCGCCGCTGCCGTTGAGATTGGCATCGAAATCCAGCCGATACTTATTGAGTTTGCCCGAAGCGGCGAGCGCTAGGCCGGAGAGGCCGGCAGTTCTCGTCTGTTTCGTCCCGGCGTTTTTCCAGTCGATCTTGAAATTGGCTGTCGGGGCGGTCAGTGATCCCGAGGCCGTGGCCGTCGCTGTGATGATGCCTTCGGCTCCAATATCAGGGACGAAACCATTGGCGACGGCGGCGGGCAGGTTGGTGATATCGGCCTTTGCATCGATGCCCTGGATCGCGGTGCCTGCCAGCGCGAGATTGCCGGCGGCTTTCAGCGACATGCCACCCTTGCCATTGAGATTGGCGTCGAAATCCAGGCGGTTGGTGACATATTTGCCGGAAGCGGCAAGCGCGAGGCCAGAAAGACCGGCGGTCTTGGTTTGGCGCGTTGCCGCGTTCGTCCAGTCGAGCTTGAAATCGACCACCGGCTCCGTCGGCGTGCCTGAGGTGACTGCAGTGCCGGAGATTATGCCCTCGGCGCCAAGACCGGGCACGAAGCCATTGGCGAGGTTTGCGGGCAGTCCGGCAATGTCGGCGTTGACGGCGAGGTCGCGAATGGCGGTGCCGTCGATCGTCACGCCGCCGTTCGCCTTCAGCAGCGCGCCATTGCCACTGCCGAGATTGGCGTCGAAATCGACCCTGTTGTTTTCATATTTGCCGGTGGCCCGGGCGGAAAGATCGGTGAGGCCATTGCTCTTTGTCTGGCGCGTTGCCGCATTGGCCCAGGCGAGATCGAAGGTGACAGCCGGTGTCGGCAGCGAGCCCGAGGCCGACGCCTTGCCGGAAATCGTTCCTTCGGCGCCGAGATCGGGAACGAAGCCGTTGGCGAGATTGGCAGGAAGGTTTGCCAGATCGGCGTCGACCTTGAGATTGCGCACCGCCGTCCCCGCAAGCTCGATATTGCCCGCCGCCTTCAGCGACAAGGTTTTCGGTCCGGTGAGGCTGGCATCGAAATCGAGTTTCTGGTCGGCAAAATGGCCTGTTGCCGCAAGATCCAGTCCGGTCAGGCCGGCGGTCTTGGTGTGGCGTGTCGTGGCATCCCGCCAACTGAGCTTGATATCCGCAGCCGGTGCGGCAAGCGTCCCCGATGCCGAGGCGGTGCCCGAAATCGTTCCGCCGGCGTCCAGATCTTTCACGAAACCATTGGCGATATTGGCGGGGACATTCGCAAGCTCGGCATCGACCTTGATGTTGCCGATCGTGGCTCCGGTAATCGCGACGTTGCCGAGAGCTTTCAGCGATAATTTGCCCTTGCCGGTGAGTGCCGTATCGAAATCGAGCTTGTTATCCGCAAACCTGCCGGATGCGTTGAGCGACAGACCGGCAAGTCCGGCGCTCCTTGTCTGGCTTGTCGCGGCGCCTTTCCAGTCCAGCTTGAAATCGGCCGCTGGTGCCGCGGGCGTGCCCTTCGCGGTGACCGTCCCCGACACCGTGCCTTCGGCAGCAAGATCGGGAACAAAACCGTTGGCGAGCTTTGCCGGCAGACTGACGATGTCGGCGTTGATATTGAGAGTTGGACCGTTCGGATCCGCCAGGCCAACGTCACCACCAGCCTTCAGGGAAAGACCGTCAGCGCCGCTAATGCCGCCGTCGAAAGTCAGCTTGTTTTCGGCGAACGTTCCTGATGTGGAGACGCCAAGAGGGGCGATGCCGGCACCCTTCGTATGGCTGGTGGCCGCATCCTTCCAGTCGAGCTTGAAATTGACGACGGGCGCGGCTGATGTGCCGGTCACGTTGACCGTCCCTGAGATCGCGCCGTCAGCGGCGAGATTGGGGACGAAACTGTTGGCGAGACTTGCGGGCAGGTCGGTGATGACGGCGTCGAGCTTCAGTGTCTCACCGGCAGAACCGGTAATCGATACCGAGCCGCTGCCGGTCTTCACGGTCAGACCGTTCAGACTGGCAACTCCCTTGGTGACGTTGACCTGCGCCGGTGATGCCAGTTCGACCGGAATGTTGCGCGGCTTTGCGGCGAAATGGTCAAGGCTGAGATCAAACATGCCGCCTGCGGACTGCACGCTGCCGCCCGCCTGCAGTGGATTGCCGTCATAGCCGGCATTCAGATTGAAGTCGGTGCGGGTTTGTTGCTGGGCGAAATCAAGCGCAAGGCCGGTAAGCTTGTTGGTACCGATGCCGAATTCGTCGGCCCGTATTGTGCCGTTGGCGGCAAAAGCCTGGATATCGCTGACGGTCACGTCGATCGCAGGCATTGCGATCGTCAGCGTGTCGCGGCGAATGCCATTGCCGTTGGCGGCAATCTTGAGGGCGATCTTGCCATCATTGCCGGTGATATCGACAGAGCCCTTGAGGTCGCCTTCCGCCTTCTGGCCGCCGAGGGCTGCAAGCAGGCCGATATCCGGGAAGTCAAAGGTCAGCACACCCGCCGGTGTCATGCCCGAGGAAAGCGTGAGATTGCCCGTCAGGCGATTGCTGCCGACATCGGCTGTCAGCGCGGGGATAGAAATCGTTCCGTTTTCGGATCTGACATCGCCGTTAATGCCAATCGGCTGGCCGTCGATCGTGCCCGTTGCGGCTACGCGGCCCTGCGGAGCGGCGGGATCGGCAGAGCCCGTCAGGTCGATGTTGAGATTGCCCACCTTGCGATCGGCCATCTGCAGGCTGGCGGCTTTTACATTGGCGGTGAGCGCAAGCGCCGGAAGCGTGCCGCTGGCTCTGACGCTATAATCCGCTTCCCCACTCGTGCCCGAGAGCAGCTTGCCGATGTCGGGAAGCTTGCCGGCGAGATCGGCTGTCAGCACGTCATCCTCGAGCGCAACGTTGCCGCCTGCCTCGATGGTCGGAGATTTGATCGTGATGTTCGACAGCGCCACCTTTGAGGGGATAGTGCCGGCGACCTGGGTCTCGAGATTGATCGGCGCATCGAACTTTTCAGCGACGGCCGGCGGTAGCGCGGCCGGCTGTACGACAAATTTCGCATTGCCGGTCAGTGTATTGTCAGCCAGGCGATAGGAGCCATTGAGATCGGCGCCGATATTGGCGCTTTCGATCGTCGTGCCGTTGAAGCCGATGCCGTTGCGTGAAATCTGAAGCGGAGCGACGAGTGTGATCGGGCCGCGAACGGCGCGGTTGAGGTTGGGCTCGGTGAATGTCGCGTCCCCGGCGACGAGCCGCAGCTGGATATCGCCGGCGCCATTGGCGAGATTGAAGGCATCGCTCTTGGCCGTCAGCTTGACATTGCCGATGTCGGCTTGCGGCATTGTGGCGGAATCCAGCGATCCGCTCGCATTGATGCGCACGGCCTGTGCCTGTCCGGTCATCGCCAGGTTGAGGCCTGAAATCATGAAGCGTGCTTCACCATCGGCAAGCGGCCAACGGAAATCGACAGGGCCCGAGGTGCCCAGCACATTGGCATTCAGGCTGTTGTTGCCGGCAGGATCGAGTGTGCCGGATGCGGCGATAACGACGCTGCCGGTGGCGAGATTGCCGGTCTGAATATCGATCTTGCCGTGATCATCGAAGGTGGCGGATACATCGATATTCGTCTGGCCTGCAAAAAGCGGCCGGAATGCCATGGGGAGCAACGAGCTCACATCGCCGCCGCCCTTGAGGTCGAGATGATGCAAGCCGTCGGGCGTAATCGCGTGCTTGCCTTCCAGTGAGGCGCGCTGCTGGCCATCGAGGGCTGCCTGCAGCTTGCCGTTCCAATCGGAAATCGGGCCTTCGCCATTGAGCGCTATGTTAACGGCCGGGCTGCCGGGCAGACCGAGAAAGCCAGCAAGCAGGCCGCCCTGCGGTTCTGCAAGCTGGGCATTCAGCCGCAGGTGGCTGTTTGCCGGGGTAAAGGCAACGTCGGCGGAGAGTTTGGCGTCGGGAACCTGATGGCGGTTGACGTTGATATTTGCCTCGCCGCCATCGCCATCGGCTCTGAGATTGCCGGTAGCGGCAAGCGAGAAGGCGCGTCCGGTCAGGGGCGCCGCGAGTGAAATATCCGGCAGGGCGATATGCTCGATATCGATCTTTATAGGTAGCCGAAAACCACTGCTGCCTTGTTCCTCCGAGGGCGCCGGCCTGGAAGGCAGAGTGCGTACCGGTTTACGGCGCACATCGATGGAGGCAACAGAGACCTGTTTGGCGCTGAACGTTCCGGTCAACAGCGCCAGAGGATTCCAGTCGATGGCAATACCACGGACTTCTGCGAATGTGCCGCGCGTGTCCGAGAGGGTAATCTCGGCAGCGCGCAACCCACCGGTCAGCAGGCCTTCGGGTTCCCGTACCGAGATCGTCATATCGCGGTTGGAAAGTGCCGAAGCGACATTTTCGGTGATGATGCGGGCGCCGAATGAGGTGAAGCCGAAAATAGCAAGAGCAATGACGGCAAGGATGAGCGCAGCGCCGAGGCCGTACCCGACAAGCCGCATTATCCAGTTCATGATTTTCGCCAACATTTGCATAAGAGCGGACACTATCCCGTTTTCATGACAGCTCACAGGTCGGAAAACACTGCGAAATCGGCATTCCAAAGGCATTCCCGTTTCCGGTCGCGGAAATACTCCATCATTTCTAGAATGACTGGCCTATGCCGGCATAAATTCCATATTCAGTTCCACCGTCGTACTTGTTCAGCGGTACGGCAAAATCAAGCCGAAGGGGACCGAAAGGCGTTGCATAGCGGATACCGGCGCCCGCACCGGCCCTGATATCGGAAAAATCAGGCGCAATACTGTCCGAAACCGTGCCGACATCGATAAAGGGCACGACGCCGATCGTATCGGTAATCCTGATGCGCGCTTCGAAGGAGCCGATTACATAGGAGCGGCCGCCAGTCGCCTCGTCGTTTTCGTTGTAGGGCGAGATTTCCTGATAACCGTAACCACGCACGGAACCGCCACCGCCGGCGAAGAAACGCTGGGTGGCGGGAATATCCTGAACGCCGTCGCCGCCGATCAGCGTGCCGGCTGCAAGCTTGCCGGCAAGTACGACGCCGTCTTCGGCGCCGAGACCGAGATAGCCTGATATCGAGCCCTCGAAGGCCGAATAGACCGTGCCGTTCATGAACTCATAGCCCGGCTTTGCCGACAGCGTGGCGTGGTAGCCGCCGGTCGGATTGAATTTGTCATCACGGGCATCGCGATCATAGGTGATCGGCAGCGTGAAGGTCAGATAATTGTTGTTGCCGAAAGCGTCGTCGTCATTCTCGAAGCTCACCTCGCCGGCTGCCGAGATGGTGTCCTGATCCGTCAATTCATAAGAGAGGCCAAGCGAGGCGGTGATAAGCTTTGCATTATAGGCATCAGGATTCTGCGTCTTGGCGACGATGCCGGCCTTCAGCGTGGCGGACGGATGGATGAAGCCCGGTTTCGTGAAGAGGATGCCGGCGGAGTAATCGAGATCGCCGAGGTCGGACGCTTCGCCGAGGCGCGAGACGGCGCCTTCGATGCGCAGCGATTCGGCCCCGCCGAACAGGTTGCGATGGCCCCAGTAGCCGTTGACGCCGAAACCGTCGATCGTCGAATATTGCGCGCCGATGCCGAGGTAGCGCCGCTTGCCTTCGGAAACCTCGATTGTCATGGGCAAGGTACCATCGGAAGCCAGTGCGTCGCTTTCGTGGATCGTCACGCTGGAGAACACGCCAAGCGCGCGCAGGCGCTCGCCTGCCTTCCTCAGCGCCTCCGGCGAATAGGCTTCGCCCTTCTGCAGACGGGAGTAGCGCTGGATGAATTCCGGCTTGACCCTTTCCTCCCCGGTCACGCCGACGTCGCCGATCGGAGCAACCGGACCACCTTCGGCAGCGAGAACGATATCGACGGTGTTCTTGCTGTGGTCGGCGACCACGCGCCGCTCGGTCAGCTTGGCAAAGGGCCTTCCTTCGCTCTTCAACTGGTCGACGATCGTATCGCCAGCCTTGATGATGGCGAGCGAGCCGGCTTGCTCGCCCGGTGCGAGATCGTAATCGGCGGGATTGCGGTGCGCAGCATCGCCGCCGAATTGGACCTCATCCACGGTGAAGACCGGACCAGGGGCTATATCCACTTTGACCGGAACCGGCTTCGAGCGATCAAAAGTCGGGTTGGGCGGGAGATCGTCTATGTTGCGGCCATCGATGGTGATCGTCACAACGCCGCCGTAACGCGCCTTTTCGTAAAGTGTCGCGATCAGCCTCTCGCGGTCGTCACGCGCTTTGACGACAATGCCAAGATCGCCTGAAACCGGCCTGCTCTTGTCACCGACAAGGCGAGAGCTGTTTTCCAGCGCCTCTTTCAGGTCGCTATCAGCTGTGCCGGTCTCAAGGTCGATGTCATAGCGCACCGGATCGGGGACCTGCAGGTTTTCGTCCTCGTCCTTGCCGAATATGGTGATGCCGAAAAGCTTGAATGCGTAAGCATTGCCCACGAGAACTGGTGAAAATGCAGCCGCCGCTGCGACCACCACCATGGCGCCTGCTCGATACGCAATACCCGTTCTCAGGCCCGTCCCTCTAATCCGCATCCGCCGCTTTTTGGTTACATTAAAATGAAGCTCTGCGTTGCCCAGCCGATAACAAGCTTAGCGGCAAAATCGCGCCACGTGTACCAATTTAAACTGTTGGCGCACTAATTTAGTACAAAAAAATCCCGGACGAGGGTCCGGGATTTCCATTTTTCCCATTCTGATTGCAGATCTCAGCGGCAATCATCGATGTAGCGGCGACCATACCGATCTCGATAGTAGCATTGGCCGGGCTGCTCTGCGACCCTGCCGATCAATGCGCCTGAAACGCCGCCGATTGCTGCGCCGACTGCCGCGCCGCGCACGTCGCCGGTGACCACGCCGCCGATAACGGCACCAGACGCTGCGCCGATGCCGGCACCTTGTTGCGTGGGTGTGCAGCTTGCGATCGAAAGGCCGATCAATGCGAGTACGAGGACTTTCTTCATTCTTCTCTCCGAGGTTTTTGGCGCCCCAGCGGGCGGATGTCGTCCCTAACCTGTTTTTTCGCCAGGCTAGCCCGAAAACTATGTCGCAAGAAGGTCTTGTCCACCATCATCGAGCTTTTTTCGAAAGGCGCGGGTTTCTTTCCACGAGTAAAAGCGAATTTATTTGCCGGAATTGACGCCGATCAATTTCCCCGATCACGGCTCGCATATTTTTTATCTGGAATCATTCAAAAGTCTGCGCCTTTTGCCGCAGTTGATGTTAAATCAGGGACGTAAGGGTTGACGTGCGGTTGCGGTCTCAGCAAGAAACAGCCGTACGAACTGGAGCATATGATGGATTTCGAAGCGTTTTTCAAAAGCGAGCTGGACGGGCTTCACGCTGAGGGCCGTTACCGCGTTTTTGCCGATCTGGAGCGCCATCGCGGTAACTTTCCGCGGGCTACCCGTCACACGGCGAACGGCGAACAGGAAGTGACCGTCTGGTGCTCCAACGACTATCTCGGCATGGGCCAGCACCCCAAGGTGATCGAGGCGATGAAGGAAGCCATCGATCACTGTGGCGCGGGTGCGGGAGGCACCCGGAATATCTCTGGCACCAACCACTACCATGTTCTGCTTGAGCGGGAGCTTGCCGATCTGCACGGGAAGGAAGCCGCGCTGACCTTCACGTCAGGCTATGTTTCCAACTGGGCAGCGCTTGGTACGCTCGGTTCCAAGATCCCCGGCCTCATCATCTTCTCAGATGCTTTCAACCATGCCTCGATGATCGAGGGCATTCGCTACGCCAAGTGCGAGAAGGTCATCTGGAAGCACAATGACGTGGCCGATCTCGAAGCCAGGCTCGCTGCCGCCGATCCCAAGGCGCCGAAGCTCATCGCCTTCGAATCCGTCTATTCCATGGATGGCGATATCGCGCCGATCAAGGAAATCTGCGATCTCGCCGACAAGTATGGCGCGATGACCTATCTCGACGAAGTGCATGCCGTCGGCATGTACGGTCCGCGCGGCGGCGGCATCGCCGAGCGCGAAGGCCTGATGGATCGTGTCACGGTTATCGAAGGCACGCTCGCCAAGGGTTTTGGCGTCATGGGCGGCTACATCGCTGCATCTGCGGCGCTCTGCGATTTCATCCGCTCTTTTGCATCGGGCTTCATCTTCACGACGTCGCTGCCGCCGGCGCTTGCTGCCGGCTCGGTCGCTTCGATTCGGCATCTAAAGGCAAGCCCGTTCGAGCGTGCTCGCCATCAGGATCGGGTGCGGAAGCTGCGCATGCTGCTTGACCAGCAGGGCATTCCGCACATGCCGAACCCGAGCCATATCGTGCCGGTCATGGTCGGCGATGCCGCCAAGTGCAAGTGGATCTCGGATCTGTTGCTCGACAATTTCGGTGTCTACGTGCAGCCGATCAACTATCCGACGGTGCCGAAGAAGACAGAGCGCCTGCGCATCACGCCCACACCGCTGCATTCGGACGCGGATATCGAGCATCTCGTCAGCGCGCTGCATTCGCTCTGGTCGCGCTGCGCGCTTGCCCGCCACGTCGCCTGATTTTTCAGGAGCAGGTTTTTATTGGATCAGCCCGGCAGCCCGTTGCCGGGCTTCCTTGTCTGCGGCGAACACATCGTCCATCGTCGCGGCCGCTGGCAGGCTGATGAGATCGTCCATCACCTTTTCGGTGATCTCGGCCATCGCGAGAAAGGGAAGGCGGCCGTCGATGAAGGCTTCGAGCGCCACTTCCTTGGCCCCGTTCAGCACCGCTCCCTGGACGCCGCCGCGCGTCATCGCCAGCCGGGCAAGCCGCAGGGCAGGGAAACGTTTTTCGTCCGGAGCCTCGAAGTCCAGCCGCGCGAGCTTGGCGAAATCCAGCCGTTCGATCGGTAGATTCGCCCGGCGCGGATGGGAAAGGGCGTAGCCGATTGCGGTGCGCATATCCGGTGCACCGAGCTGCGCCAGCACCGAGCCATCCGTATAGCCGACCATCGAATGGATGACCGACTGTGGATGGACGATCACCTCCACCTGCTCGGGGTGCAGGCCGAAAAGATGCTTCGCCTCGATCATTTCGAGCGCCTTGTTGAACAGCGACGCACTGTCGATGGAAATCTTCAGGCCCATCGACCATCTGGGATGAGCGCGTGCGCTCTCCACCGTAACGTTGGCCATCTCCTCCAGCGAGGAGGTGCGGAAGGGGCCGCCCGATGCCGTCAGGATCACACGCTCCACGGCATGGCGCTGGTTTTCCTCCAGCACCTGGAAGATCGCATTGTGTTCGCTGTCGACGGGCAACAGCTTGCCGCCGCCGTTCCTCACGGACTCGACGAAAAGATCGCCGGCCGAAACAAGACATTCCTTGTTGGCGAGCGCGATATCGGCGCCACGGCGTGCCGCGGCAAGGGTGGGTGCGAGCCCCGCCGTGCCGACGATGGCCGCCATTACCCAGTCAGCTTCGCAGTCTGCTGCTTCCATCAGGCCGGATTTGCCGGCAGCGACTGCAATGCCACTGCCGGAAAGTTCGCTCTTCAGTGATTCGTAGTGCCGGTCATTTGCGATGACCGCCAGCCGCGCGCCTGATGATTTCGCCTGTTGGGCCAGCAATTCCACATTGCCGTGGCCGGTCAGAACGGAAATTTCGAAATTGTCCCGGCCGCCCATATGGTCGATGACATTCAGCGTATTCTGGCCGATCGAACCTGTCGAACCGAAGATACTGAGGCGCCGAGGCGCGATTTTGCCCGTCATCATGGTCGATTTCGCAAGAAATTGCATATTCGGCATCGGCTCTACAGGGGATCGCGGGAGGCAGCAAGTGTGCGGTGCAGCAAATTTCAACCCCAGAGGGGTTTACATGCCCCTGCCATGATGTGATCCTGATAACAGTCCCCAAGGGGATGATCATTTGCTGCGGCTGATTACGGTCGAAAAAGGCAAATCCGCTGGGCACTGATGTGTCCGACGAGCAACCGGCAATTTATGCCACTGGCCACGGGCCAAACAAAAACCGGGCCAACAAAAATCGAAGACTGAACCGGGATTGCGTGTCCACGCCATCCTTCATTGCGTTCGATGCGAGCGCTTCCACGTCTGCTCTGCGCCTATCGGCGCGCCCGGCGTGCTAGTTCAAAACGATGCGATATTATGATGAAGATAAAGATTGCCTACTTTGTTTTTGCCCTTCTGCCGCTGGCCAATCCGGTATTTGCGGATGATCTGCTGATCTGGTCGCCGGTGAAGGTGTCCACCCGTTCCTACAAGACGACGGTCGGGTTTCGCCTGCCGATGGAATGGGAGACAAGTGCCGGCGCCGATCTCGCGCTCGCCTCCAACAAGGGCGGCGCGCCGCTGCCGGATTCCGGCCAGGCAATGCTCTGGGGCAAGCTGCAGAAGGTGAGCGTTACACCGGCCGGCCGCGCACAGCAGGATGTGACGCTGCAGGTCGATACCTTGCGCGGCAGCGGTGCGCTTATGCTCAGCCGCTCGCGGAGCTGGATATTGTCTGACACACTCGACATGCAGACGACACGTGCGGTGAGCTTCGGTTACAACGCCGTCGATGCACGGCAGGCAACAGTATCTGCCTCGCAGGCGGTCAAGCTGATCTATCCATGGACCGGCACATCGATTTCGGCCGGCAGCAGCATCGGGGATGCGAGTGGCGACTTTTCCAGCACGGTTGCCGTCAGCCAGAATATCCTGCCCAATCTCGGGCTGAGTGCGTCCGTATCCGATCCGCTTTCGACGGGCCGGACAGGAAATGTCAATTTGAATTATCAGCTTCGCTGGTAGGCGAAACCAAAGCTCCTTCCTCTGCGTTTCTTCCTCACAGTCAAGGAGGAGAGAACGATGGTGTTCAAGGAACAGACATTTCACGGCCAACAGCCCGAAGCTGAGGCAGAATACGCCAACCGCGCGACGCTGGAATCTGCGGTCGCCAATGCGCTGGCGGTCGCTGGCGGTATCGACGCATCCGATGTCGAAGTTACTGCCGAAGGCGACGAAATCGTGTTGAGCGGCAATGTCAGTACTGTTGATGAAATCGAGCGGGCAACAGTGATCGCAAGAACAGTCGAGGGCGTGCATACGGTTCGCAACCGTATTTTGCTTGCGAACTCGATGGTTAACGTTCGCCATTAACTATTAACCGAACATTAACTTTATGTAAGTTTATCCGTGCCGACCCCTGACCTAGGTTTGGACCTATTCCAGCCCCCGAAAGTCAGGTATCTCGATGCATCAGATGGAAATGATCAATCGCCGAACGTGGAGCAGCCCACTCTCCCGACGCGACTATCGCAATAGCAGCGGGTTCATCAATGAAGGCGAGCGTATGGTGCTTGGTATTGGGATTGCCAATGCCAGGGGCGGTCGCGTGCTTGATATCGGTGTCGGCGGCGGCCGTACGGCTGCACTTCTCGCCGGGGAGGCCAGCGAGTATGTCGGCGTCGACTATACGGCAGAGATGGTGACCCTCGCACGCTCCAACCACCCGGGTTTTCGTTTTGAGAATATGGATGCGCGCGATCTTTCGGCCTTTGCCAACGGCTCCTTCGATCTCGTCGTCTTCAGCTACAATGGCATCGACTCTGTCGATGCCGATGGACGCAGATCGGTCCTTCGTGAAGTCTCGCGCGTTCTGAAGGCCGGTGGCACGTTTGCTTTTTCGACCTTCAATCGCAACTGGCATGGTTTCGGTGAGAACCGCGCCCGCTCGTCCATTATCTGGTCCAACCATCCGGTGAAGCTGAGTTTTCGGCTTCTCAAGCATGCAATGGGTCTGGTTCGGGAGCGTCGTTTTGCGCCGCTGGAGCAGCGCGACGGCGAACATGCAATCCTGCTGCATCGCGCCCATGATTTCGGCATCATGGTCTACGCCACGACACCCGGCCAGCTACGCTCACAACTTACCGAAAGCGGTTTTATCAGCGAGCCACTGCTCTTTTCGGTCGATGGACGCCCGCTTGGCGGCGAGACGCTGGCAGACGAGGAATATTTCCACGTCGTCGCGCGCAAACCGTCGCTCAGTTGATCAGCCGAAACGTTCGGTCAGGAACCCGGCTGGAGCCTTTTCGCCAACGAGCCGATCGGTCTTATGTGCGGTGATGGAGCCTTGCGGCTGATAGCTGATGGCGATGAGCAGACCGCAAACGATTGCACAGCCAATTGCAAGCAGGGTCATTCGAATATGCATGACGGATACTCCTGTTTACCGGTAAAACGCGGGAAAAATTCCGAAGTTCCTCATGCTTCAGAACTCAAGACCCCAGCCGGTTTTCCGGCCGGGGTCGTCACATCTTAGCGGCAGACACGGGTCTTCTTGATCACGGTCTCGCCGTGGCTATGAATGCGTTCCGTGCGGGTGAAGCAATCATGCGAAACGCGGCGCGGCGGCAGGTGATGACGATAATAGGGACGGTCCGTCATGCGATGGTGTCCGTATCCGCCGTTGTCGGTTGTGATGGTGACGCTGGCAGCCTGGGACGGCAGAGCGCTGGCAAAAATCGTGGCCGCAGCAAATGCGGAAGCAATGACATAATTCTTCATAACAAGCCTCTCTTTCTAAGTGGGTCGGGAGATGAACTCGAACGAAGCGTAATCAGTTCAATCACATAGCGTTACCAATTGTGTCAGTGGCAACCTTTGCCCGTTCGAAATCGTTCTCGTGTCGGAACAGCCGGAGACATGGTGATGGGACAGATTGGAAGGGGCGTCATACTGGCCGTTGGACTGGCCGGCGGCACGCTTTTCTCGCAGGCGCCGGAATTCGCCCAGCAGTATCGGCAACGTATCGGCGGGGCGATCGACGAGCTCAGGATCATCGTCGACGATTTCACGAAACAGGCTGCCGACCATCATCTCGATCGCCAGCAGGCACTCGATGTCTATGCCCGTTCCCCCGACGATTTCCTGCGTGATCGCGGCCTTTCCATGCACAGCACATTGGAACGCTACGAGCGCCTCGTGACCCAACAGTCAGATCTCGGCCGCGCGGCGCCGGTCGCAAAGCCCTTCATTCTCATGCGCAATGCCGACGACAGTATCCTTGCCAGTACCTGGCAGGACTTCGTACCGGGGGTCCCCGTCAGCTTCGCCGGTTTTGCGTGGGCGGCAATCGGGTTCGTCGGCGGATGGATCGTCGCGGCACTGCTGCGGGTTGGCGCAAAACGCGCTGTGCAGTGGCGACCTGGATATCGGTGAGAGAATGGTGATCCCGACGCGATTCGAACGCGTGACCCCCAGATTAGGAATCTGGTGCTCTATCCTGCTGAGCTACGGGACCACTTGGATGCCATGCATACAAAAGGCTTGGCATTAAGCCAAGCCTTTTTGCAGTCTCTCATGTCGTTTCGGTTCAGGCGCCGAGGCGCTGTTCGGCAAGGCGCACCCAGTAGGAAATGCCGTGGGCGATGGCCTCATCGTTGAAGTCATAGGCGGGGTTATGCAAGCCGGCGGTATCGCCGTTGCCGATGAAGATGAAGGCGCCGGGGCGAGCGTTCAGCATGTAGGAGAAATCCTCGCCGCCCATCATCGGATCAATTTCCGGATCGACGTTGGCTTCGCCGGCAATGTCGGTGGCGATGGCGACAGCGTGTTCCGTTTCATCCGCATGATTGAAGGTCACGGGATAGTTGCGGTGGAAATTGATATCGGCTTCTGCGCCGTGTGCGGCGCAAATGCCTGTCACGACTTCGCGCAGGCGCGCTTCAGCCTGATCACGCACCTCGTCATCAAGCGTGCGGATCGTGCCGGCGAAGGTCGCATCGTTGGGAATGACGTTATGGGCGAAACCGGCATTGAATTTGGTGACGGAGACGACGACCGAGCGCAGAGGATTGACGCTGCGCGAGGCGATCAGCTGCAGGTTTGTCACGATCTGCGAGCCGATGGCGATCGGGTCGATCGTACGGTGCGGCTGTGCCGCGTGGCCACCGCGGCCCTTGATGGTGACGGTGAACTCGTCGGTTGCCGCCATGATCGGCCCCTTGCGAGTGGCGAACTGGCCGACGGGAAGACCCGGCAGATTGTGCATGCCGTAGACCTCTTCGATGCCGAAGCGCTCCATCATGCCGTCCTTGACCATCAGATTGCCGCCACCGCCGCCTTCTTCGGCCGGCTGGAAGATGACAGCGACATTGCCGTTGAAGTTACGGGTTTCCGCAAGATATTTTGCTGCGCCGAGCAGCATGGCGGTGTGGCCATCATGGCCGCAGGCGTGCATTTTGCCAGGTGTTTTCGAGGCCCAAGGCTTGCCGGTGATTTCGGTGAGCGGCAAAGCGTCCATATCGGCGCGCAGGCCAACCGTGCGGCTGCCTTCACCCTTGCCCTTGATGAGGCCGACGACGCCGGTGCGGCCGATGCCGGTGACGATTTCGTCGACGCCGAATTCCTTAAGCTTTTCAGCAACGAAGGCAGCCGTATTTTCGACCGCGAAGAGAAGTTCCGGCCGCGCATGGATGTGGCGGCGCCACTCTGCAACTTCGTCCTGAAGTTCGGCGGCTCTATTCAGAATCGGCATTCTTGGCTTCCTGTGAATGAAATGCGTGGGGCCCGTCTGAAAGCATCACAAGGGCGTGATGCCTTGGAAATAACTTAGTCAATGACCTTTGCCATGTCATAGCCATATAGGGTAAATAGGGGAAGGTTTCGAGATAATTCCCTGAAGGACGAGCACTTGTCGACGCGCCACGATCGTTTGTTCGCCGCTTTGCGGCCCTTTTCTTTTATAGCGACAGCAACAGCGGTTCTTGTCTCGTCCGTTACACTTGCTCACGCCAATCCGCATATTCTCGTCGACGTGCAGACCGGCCGGGTGCTGGAGCACGAGGAGGCTTTTCGCAAGTGGTATCCGGCTTCGCTGACCAAGCTGATGACCGTCTATACCGTGTTCGATGCGATCCGCTCCGGCCAGATCAGCCTCGACACGCCCGTCGTCATGAGCAAGCGGGCCGCGTCCGCGCCGCCGGCCAAGATGGGCTTCAAGCCGGGCCAGAAATTCACGCTCGACAGCGCGTTGAAGATCCTTATGGTGAAGTCGGCCAATGACATCGCCGTTGCCGTTGCGGAAGCGGTCGGCGGCACCCAGGAAGCTTTCGTCGTGCGCATGAATTCCGAGGCGGCGAAGCTTGGCATGTCGGATTCGCATTTCGTCAATCCGAACGGCCTGCCGGGCAACGGCCAGTATACGACGGCCCGCGACCTTGCGATCCTGACGGTGGCGCTACGCCGCGACTTCCCGCAATATGCCGGTTATTTCTCGCTGGAAGGCTTCACGAATGGCAAGCAGAACGTCCCGAACATCAACATGCTGATCGGCCGCTTTGCCGGCGCCGACGGCATGAAGACCGGCTTCATCTGCGCTTCGGGCTTCAACCAGATCGGTTCCGCGACGCGTAACGGCCGGACGCTGGTTTCCGTCGTGCTCGGTACCGACAGCCTGGCGGCTCGCGCCGACGCCACTGCCAATCTGCTGCAGAAGGGCTTCACCACGCAGTTTGCGGCAAATGATACATTGGGTTCGCTGAGGCCTTATGGTCCGGGGCAGGACCAGGTGAATGACATTACAGCCGACATCTGCAGCGCCAAGGGCGCGAAGATACGCAGCGAAACACGTGACGAGGTCGGCCGCATGAAGGTGCAGTCGCCCTATATTCACGAAATGGATCACGAGCCGCAATTCGTGTTTGCCGGCCTCATTCCGGGGCAGGATCCGCAGCCGGTTGCGCAGAACGACAAGATCGCCAAGGGCGACGCGGTCGAGGCGCTTGCCAATGTGCCGGTGCCGCTCCCGCGGCCGAAATCCTTCTGAGGAAACATCATGAGCACGTTCAGCGACAAGATCCCGGTCACCATCCTGACCGGCTTCCTCGGTGCCGGAAAATCGACGCTGCTGAATCGCATCCTCAAAGATCCTGCCATGAAGGATGCGGCCGTCATCATCAACGAATTCGGCGATGTCGGCATCGACCATCTGCTGGTCGAAAGCTCCGGTGATTCCATTATTGAGCTGTCCGATGGCTGCCTCTGCTGCACTGTGCGCGGGGAACTGGTCGATACGCTGGCGAACCTCATAGATGCCGTGCAGACGGGCCGGGTGAAACTGGTCAAGCGCGTGGTCATCGAGACCACCGGTCTTGCCGACCCGGCTCCCGTCATGCAGGCGATCATGGGCAATCCGGTCATCGCGCAGAATTTCGAGCTCGACGGCGTCGTCACCGTCGTCGATGCGGTGAACGGTCTGCAGACGCTCGATAATCATGAGGAGGCGCGCAAGCAGGCGGCTGTTGCCGATCGACTGATCGTTTCGAAGCAGAGCATAGCCGGCGGCACGGATGCACTGATGGCACGTCTGCATGGCCTCAATCCGCGCGCCGCCATCATGAATGCCGACAGCGATGAGGCAGGCTCAGCGCGTATTTTTGTTAACGGGCTTTATGATCCCGGTACAAAGATCGCCGATGTCCGCCGATGGCTTCATGATGAAGATGAGCATGAGCACGAGGGGCATCATCATCACGACCATGGGCACGATCACGGTCATCACCACCATCATCATGATCATGGCCACGAGCATCAGGACCCGCACGACGTCAATCGTCACGATGCTTCGATCCGCTCTTTCTCGATCATCGAGGAGAAGGCAATCGATCCGATGGCGCTCGAAATGTTCATCGATCTCCTGCGTTCGGCGCACGGGGAAAAGCTTTTGCGCATGAAGGCGATCATCGCGACGTCCGACCGGCCGGAGCGACCGCTGGTGCTGCATGGCGTTCAGAGCATCTTTCATCCGCCGGTGCGGCTTCCAGCCTGGCCGGATCCCGAGGACCGGCGCACGCGCATGGTGCTGATCACGAAGGATCTGCCTGAGGCTTTCGTGAAGGATCTTTTCGATGCGTTCTTGGGCAAGCCGCGGATCGATACGCCGGATCGGGCAGCGCTCAGCGACAATCCGCTCGCCATTCCGGGGGTGCGGATCTAACTGCGAAAAACCCTATCCCTTGCGGATCAGGAAACGATGGCCGCGTTCGGTCTTTTCCGTGCTGACCAGTTCGTGGCCGTCCTCATTGCAGAAATGCGGGATGTCGATGATGGCAAGCGGATCGCTGGTATCGACGAGGATCGTTGCGCCGCTCGGCATAGTCTTCAGTTTCTTGCGTGTCCTGATAACGGGAAGCGGGCATTTCAGCCCGCGCAGATCGTAGAGAACGGCGTCCAAGCCGGTCAGTTCCTGGCCCAGAACTTCCAGAACGGCTTCTTGGTTGCGTCAGCGGTTTCTTGCGGCGCGGGTTCGGGCGCTGCATAGGCCAGCGGGTTCTGCATTGGCACCGGAATATTGGCCGGCAGCGCGGCGGCAACGGTCGTGGCCTGCGCCTGTGTCGTCGGCGTCGCAGTCGCTACGGTCTTTGCAGCAACGCTCTTTGCGGCCTGATTGGCCATCATGTCTTCGAGTTCGGCAACCTTGACCATGCGGCCGGCCTCAAGCGACGTGCCGGTTGGAGCATAGGCGAGTTCACGACCCTTGCGCTGCTTGGCGACCACAGCCTTGCGTTCTGCTTCCGTCGGGTCGTACCAGGCAAGCCCGTCATATTTCTTCAGCGCCGTCTGATAATCGGCATCATAGGTCTTGCCATAGGAGGCGAGCGCTGCCGTCAGCGCCGGCGGCGTCGACATGGCCGGGCAGGCGCCGGCCGGATTGAAGCTGCCGCCGTTCGTGGCCTGCTGGTTGAAGACGTATTTCTTCTCGCAGACATTCACTTCCGGCGGACGCTTGGTAACTTCGAAATTGTCGTAGCCGACCTTCAGCATCTTCCAGAAATCGTAATTCTGATCGAGACGGTGCTTGACCATGTTCTCGGCGGTCATGCGGAAGGGGAAGGCCTGAAGCTGCACGCTTTCCTGGCCGCCCTTGAAGGCGTCACGGGCGAAGGCGTAGATTTCCAGAACCTGCTGGTCGGTCATCGAGTAGCAGCCGGACGACGAGCAGGCACCGTGGATCATCAGGTCGCTGCCGGTGCGGCCGTTGACAGCATCATAGCGGTTCGGGAAACCGGTGTTGATCGCCAGATAATATTTGGAATTGGGGTTCAGGTTGGCGCGGCTAAGGTTGTAGAAGCCTTCCGGCGCCTGCCGGTCGCCGGTCTTGACCTTCGGACCGAGCTTGCCGGACCAGGCGCAGATCTTGTAACCGGCGATCTTCTCGAACCGATTGTCCGTCTTCGCCTTCCAGACTTCCAGCGCACCTTCTTCCTTGAAAATGCGGATCATGATCGGCGAGTTGCGGTCCATGCTCTTGGCGGACATGTCGGCAAGGATATGGGCGGGAAGCGGCTGCTCCACCTTGTTCTTGACGGTCGAAAGGTCGATGCCTTGAGCCGATTCCAATGCATCATTGCAGCCGGTCAGAGCCAGCGCCATGAGCGAAACATAGGCAAAATGACGTATGCGCATTCAATCAGCCCATTCAATAATGCGACCCAACCCGCTTACGGAAACCGGGCGTAGCGCGGAATCATAGGCGGCTTATACTTGATAAATCCTTACCAGCCTATGACTTGCGCGGACGTGTCCCGCAAGCGCAATGTTACAGATAACATTATTGTGGCCAAGATTTGGCCCCAATCAGCTCTATCGGCCTGTGGAATTTACAGATTGCGGCCCATGGCGAGGAATTTCTGGCGGCGGTCGTTGCGCAATTGTTCGCCGGAACGGGGAGCCATTTCGGCAAGCGCATTGGCGATGACATCGCCGGTTGCGGCGATAACGCTGTCGGGATCACGATGCGCGCCGCCGAGCGGTTCGGGGATGATGCCGTCGATGACACCGAGCCCCTTCAGGTCCTCGGCGGTGATCTTCATATTGGTTGCCGCTTCCTTGGCGCGGGTGGAATCGCGCCAGAGGATCGAAGCGGCGCCTTCCGGCGAGATGACACTATAGATCGAATGCTCGAGCATGTAGACGCGGTTGCCGGTGGCGATCGCAATCGCACCGCCTGAGCCGCCTTCTCCGATGACGATGGAGATCAGCGGCACCTTGACGCCGAGGCACATTTCCGTCGAGCGGGCGATGGCTTCGGCCTGGCCGCGTTCTTCGGCGCCGACGCCGGGATAGGCGCCTGCGGTGTCGACGAGGGTGATGACAGGAAGCTGGAAGCGGTCAGCCATCTCAAGGATGCGGATCGCCTTGCGGTAACCTTCCGGACGGGCGCTGCCGAAATTGTGCTTCAGGCGGCTCTTGGTGTCGTTGCCCTTTTCCTGGCCGATGACGGCGACCGGCTGGCCACGGAAGCGGGCAAGACCGGCCTGGATGGCGGCATCCTCGGAAAATTTGCGGTCGCCGGCAAGCGGCGTGAATTCCTGGAAGAGCGTCTTGGCATAGTCGACAAAATGCGGACGCTGCGGATGGCGCGCGACCTGCGTCTTCTGCCAGGCATTGAGCTTGGAATAGATCTCGACGATCGCCTCGCGGACGCGGACTTCGAGCCTGCCGACTTCGTCGGAGGTGTCGATGCTTTCGTCTTCCGTCGCCAGCTTCTTAAGCTCGATGATCTTACCTTCGAGGTCGGAGATCGGCTTTTCGAAGTCGAGATAGTTGTGCATGAGGTGCGTTTCCGTTCCTTGTGCTCGGGGCAGTTTCCTGGTTCCGCCCCTTGTCGCCGGTCCTATTCGTGCTTTTTCGCCTGTTTTGCAAGGGGGTGGTGCGTATGGACGAGCTGCTGCAGACGTTCTTCCAGAACATGCGTATAGATTTGTGTCGTCGAAATGTCCGAATGGCCGAGGAGTTCCTGCACGACACGCAGGTCCGCACCATTTGCCAGAAGATGGCTCGCGAAGGCGTGTCTCATGACGTGCGGCGAAATCATCGACGGTGTGAGACCCGCGCGGATTGCCAGATTTTTGAGATCGCGGGCGAAGACCTGGCGGGGCAGGTAACCTTCCTTCGAGGCGGCAGGAAAAAGCCAGGGACTGTCCTGAGGCTGTTTTGATGCTGCGTTCTCGACTGCCAGCAGGCGACCGTAGGCTTTCAGCGCGGCAATGGCGGATTGGGAAAGGGGTACCAGCCGCTCCTTGTTGCCCTTGCCGCGGATCATCAGAAAGCGGCCCTCCTGATCGAGAACGCGGGCGGGAAGCGAGACGAGTTCGCTGACGCGCATGCCGGTGGCGTAGAGCAATTCCAGCAGCGCCAGCATGCGCAGGCGATGAAGCTGGCCGGGGGCCGGGTCAGCTGCTTCGGCCTCCGCCTGGGTGAGCAGCTTCGTTACCTCGCCGACGCCCATGGTCTTCGGAAGCGCCCGGCCTTTCTTCGGCGCATCAAGAATGCCGGTCGGATCGTCTGTGCGCAGGCCCTCGGCATAGAGGAACTTGTAGAACTGGCGCATGGCGGCAAGCCGGCGAGCCTGCGAGGAGGGCTTGAAACCCTGCGCGGATAGCGAGGCGAGATAGGCGCCGAGATCACCCGAACCTGCCTCGGTCAATCGGATGCTGCGACCGTGCAGAAAAGAGCGTAGGTCATCCAGATCGCGTTCGTAGGATTTCAGCGTATTGACCGCTGCACCCCGCTCGGCGCTCATCATTTCCAGAAATGATTCCACATGGACGCGGCCGAGATCCTTCATCGCGTCATTTCTTCGTGGTGTTGATCGTGCCGGTCGAAGGCGGGTTCACCCGTTCGGAGGGAATGCGGATCGTCACGTCCCGCTCCTGCGGCTCGACGAAGGTGACGAGCGCCCACATCGCTCCATAGATCAGTCCGGCAATGACCGCCAGGACGGACAGGAAACGGATCAGGGTCGGCATCCGACTACTCCTTAGAACTCTGCTTCTGTTATAAGAAGCATATTTGCAAGCGCAAGAAGCGGCATGGGTGTCATGATTCCCTTGCCCGCGACTTGACGCTACACCCGCATTTGTCGATACCGTTTGCAAACAAAGTGTGAATGGACCGATGAGTGAACCGCCAGTTTCCGTTGCAGACAGCCTGAGAGACAGAGCTCGCGCCGCGCTCGGTTCACGCAATCTGATCCTCGTCGGCCTTATGGGAGCCGGAAAATCCTCGGTGGGCCGCCTCGTTGCGCACCAGCTCGGCGTTCCCTTCATCGACAGCGATATCGAGATTGAGCGCGTTTCGCGCATGACGATCACGGAACTTTTCGCTGCCTATGGAGAGGAGGAGTTTCGCGCGCTCGAAGCGCGGGTCATGAAGCGCCTGCTCAAGGGCGGTCCGCGCGTCGTCTCCACCGGCGGCGGCGCCTTCATCAATGCCCGAACGCGCAGACATATCAAGAAGGGCGGCCTTTCGGTCTGGCTGAAGGCCGATCTCGAGGTCCTCTGGGAACGGGTCAACAAGCGTGACACACGCCCGCTCCTGAAGACTGAAAATCCGAAGCAGACGCTCGAAAATCTGATGAATGCCCGCTACCCCGTTTATGCCGAAGCCGATCTGACGGTGCTTTCGCGCGACGTACGCAAGGAAGTCATGGCCGATGAAGTGCTGAGGGCCGTGGTCGAGGCGCAGAAGGAAAGTGCAGTATCATGAACGCGATAACCCCCGGTTCCGCTGTCCGCAAAGTGCATGTGCCGCTTGGCGAACGCGCCTACGATATTATGATCGGGCCAGGGCTGATCGCCGGCGCAGGTGCCGAGATTGCCTCGCGGCTCAAGGGGCGCAAGGCCGCCATCATCACCGACGAACATGTGGCGCCGCTTTATCTCGACGCTTTGAAGGCAAGTCTGGATGCTGCAGGCATCGCCTCGGCGTCAGTCGTCTTGCCGGCCGGCGAGAAGACCAAGAGCTTCGAGCATCTGATCAATGTCTGCGACAAGGTTCTGGAAGCGCGCGTCGAACGCAATGACTATGTCATCGCACTCGGCGGCGGCGTCATCGGCGACCTCTCGGGTTTTGCTGCCGGTATTGTCAGGCGGGGTGTGCGATTCGTGCAGGTGCCGACCTCGCTGCTGGCCCAGGTGGATTCCTCCGTCGGCGGCAAGACCGGCATCAACAGCCGCCACGGCAAAAACCTCATCGGCGTTTTTCATCAGCCGGACCTGGTTCTCGCCGATACCGATGTTCTGAATTCCCTGAGTGAGCGCGAATTCCGTGCCGGCTACGCCGAAGTTGCCAAATACGGCCTGATCGACAAGCCGGATTTCTTTGCCTGGCTGGAGAACAACTGGCAGGCAGTCTTTGCCGGTGGCTCTGCGCGCATCGAAGCGATTGCCATCAGCTGCCAGGCAAAGGCGGATGTCGTCGTCGCCGACGAGCGTGAAAACGGCCAGCGGGCACTGCTCAATCTTGGCCATACGTTCGGCCATGCGCTGGAGGCTGCGACCGCCTATGACAGCAGCCGGCTTGTTCATGGCGAAGGCGTTTCAATCGGCATGGTGCTGGCGCATGAATTTTCGGCGCGCATGAACCTTGCGAGCCCGGACGATGCCCGCCGTGTCGAGGCGCATCTGAAGGCGGTCGGCTTGCCGACCCGCATGTCGGAAATTCCGGGCACTCTTCCGCCGGCCGAAGCGCTGATGGATGCGATCGCGCAAGACAAGAAGGTCAAGGGGGGCAAGCTCACTTTCATTCTCACCCGCGGCATCGGCAAGTCTTTCGTCGCCGACGACGTGCCGGCTTCCGAAGTGGTCAGCTTTCTCAAGGAAAAACATCCCTGATGTCAGTCGAGGGCACCCTGGCGTTTTTGTCGGTCTACTGGCCGGAGATCGTTTCGATCGTGGCCCTGGTGTTGATGTCTGCCTTCTTTTCGGGATCCGAGACCGCGCTGACTGCCGTTTCGAGAAGCCGGATCCATACGCTGGAAGCCAATGGCGATGAGCGTGCCGGTCTCGTCAGAACCCTCATCGAGCGCCGTGACCGGCTGATCGGTGCGCTGCTGATCGGCAATAATCTCGCCAACATCCTGTCGTCGTCGCTGGCGACAAGCGTGTTTCTGGGGATCTTCGGCAATTCCGGCGTGGCACTGGCAACGCTTGCCATGACCATCATTCTCGTAATCTTCGCGGAGGTTCTGCCGAAGAGCTGGGCGATTTCCAAGCCGGAGCGCTTTGCGCTCAACGTTGCAATACCGACACGGCTCTTCGTCGCCGTGGTCGGCCCACTCTCTTCCTTCGTCAATGCGATCGTGCGCAAGATCCTTGGTCTTTTCGGGATCAACCTGTCGCGCGAAGTCTCGATGCTGTCAGCCCATGAGGAGCTGCGTGGCGCAGTCGACCTGCTGCATCGCGAGGGTTCCGTCGTCAAGGCCGACCGTGACCGTCTCGGGGGCGTGCTCGATCTCGGCGAACTCGAGCTTTCGGATATCATGGTCCACCGCATGGCGATGCGGGCGATCAATGCCGACGATCCGCCGGAGGCGGTGGTCCGGGCGATCCTCGAAAGTCCCTATACGCGGATGCCGCTGTGGCGCGGTACGATCGACAACATCATCGGCGTCGTACACGCCAAGGATCTGCTCAGGGCGCTGGCCGAGCCGAACATGGAACCGCAGCAGCTCGATATCGTGAAGATCGCCCAGAAGCCCTGGTTCGTGCCCGACAGTACCAATCTCGAAGACCAGCTCAATGCCTTCCTTCGCCGCAAGCAGCATTTCGCCGTGGTCGTCGATGAATATGGCGAGGTGCAGGGCATCGTGACGCTCGAGGATATTCTCGAAGAAATCGTCGGCGATATCTCCGACGAACACGATATCGACATGCAGGGCGTAAGACAGGAGGCCGACGGTTCGATCGTCGTCGATGGCGGCGTACCGATCCGCGATCTCAACCGCACATTGGACTGGAACCTGCCGGATGAGGAGGCGACGACGATTGCCGGCCTCGTCATCCATGAATCGATGACCATTCCCGAGGAGCGGCAGGCCTTCACCTTCTACGGCAAACGCTTCGTCGTCATGAAGCGGGAGAAGAACCGCATCACCAAGCTTCGCATTCGTCCCGCCGAGGAAGACGAAACGAAACCCGCCTGACCAAGATTTCCGTTGCCGGGCATCTGGAGATCTCCTGATGCCGGCTCATTCCGCAGGATCTGACATGTTCGACATCATCTGGCGCTCCGTCGTCATCGGCATCGGGGCAACCATCCTCATGGATCTCTGGGCGATCTTGCTCGCAAAGCTCGGCGTGACGCCGTCGCCGAACTGGGCGCCGGCCGGCCGCTGGTTCTGGCATCTCGGCAAGGGCAAGGTCTTCCATGACAATATCGGTGACGCCGCGCCATATGCCAGCGAGCTGGCGCTCGGCTGGATCGGTCACTATGTCGTCGGCATCCTCTACGGCATCCTGCTGGCGATCTTTGTCGGCCCGGCCTGGTTTGCCGCCCCGACATTCCTGCCGGCCTGGATCCTCGGTATCGTCACCGTCGGAGCGGGCTGGTTTCTGATGCAGCCTGGCCTCGGCCTCGGGTGGGCAGCTTCGAAGACGCCGAACCCTACCAAGGTTCGCGTGCTTAATTTGCTGGCCCACACCGTGTTCGGTTTCGGCCTTTACGCGACCGCGCTGATTATTCGCTAAGGATTACCAGCGCGTCGGTTCGCCGGGCGCTGCCGGTTCGACGGCCAACGCGTGAAGCCCGGCATCCAGTTCGGGCTTCAGGAGGTCGGTGATTGCCCTATGCCGCTGCAGCCGAGACATGCCGACGAATTTTGCAGAGACGATGCGCACCCGCATATGTGTCTCGCCCGCGCCTGTGATGTCCGGCTGGTGGCCGGCATGCAGATGGCTCTCGTTGATGACGGAAAGGCGTTCGGGTGCGAAGGTCGCCTTGAGCTTCTCTTCGATGCTGGTCTGGAGTGTCATCACCGGGTCTTCTGAGTTCACGAAAAAGGTTCCCACCAAGCCAGCAACATTCCCGTTTGTCAATTCTTGTTGTCATCGGTCTGCAGCCCCATAATTAGCGCCGTCATGAGACTTGATTCCAAATACTTCGATCGCATCCGTACGCGCCGCAGGCGAGAGCAGGAGCCCGAGCAGGCGCCTCCAACTTGCCAGTGGGACGGCTGCGACAAAAAAGGCACGCATCGCGCTCCTGTGGGACGCAATGCGGAAGGCCAGTTCTTTTTGTTCTGTTTCGAGCACGTCAAGGACTACAACAAGGGATACAATTATTTCTCCGGCCTCTCGGACGGCGAAATCGCGCGCTACCAGAAGGAGGCGATAACCGGTCATCGCCCCACCTGGACGGTCGGTGTCAACAAGGATGCCAAGAACAGCCCGCTGCATGCCGAAGTTCGCTCCGGCTCCTATTCACGCGTGCGTGATCCCTTCGGCTTCGTGAAGGAAGGCGGCGGCAAAGGCAGCGGCCCGCGTTTCCCGCAGGCCCGCAAGCTGAAATCGCTGGAAGCCAAGGCTTTCGATACGATGGGACTTGCGGCGAACGCCACCTCCGCCGAGATCAAGAGCAAGTACAAGGAACTGGTCAAGAAGCATCACCCCGATGCGAATGGCGGCGATCGCGGCTCGGAAGAGCGTTTCCGCGCCGTCATCCAAGCCTATCAATTATTGAAGCAGAACGGTTTTTGTTAATTCCCGTCCTTGCTCTTGAGCTTCAATCGGGTATGGTCCTCATCGGCTGAGGCCGCAGGCAACCGCGGCATACATATTTGTGCGTTTTCCCGACATCGCCTCTGCCGACCTTCCGGACGCGGCGTTTCTTGTCCGGGACTCTTTCAAGAATGCTCGCCAGCGGTCATCATCCCGCCGAGGTTTCGTTTCAGTCCCGGAGAAGTATCGCCGACGTTCCAACCTGACGGGCGCGGGACAAATATCGCGGCGTCGCGGTTGTGAAATGGCCTGAGACAGTATGGTCGGGTGCCACCGCCCGCCTTGGAGACATGATGAGCAAGATCGAACTTGATATTTCCGAACTGCCCGATACCACCGTTTCGGTCCGTGAGGCCTTCGGCATCGATTCCGACATCCGCGTTCCCGCCTACAGCAAGGGCGACGCCTATGTGCCTGATCTCGATACCGACTACCTCTTCGACCGTGAGACGACGCTCGCGATCCTCGCAGGCTTTGCCCATAACCGACGCGTGATGATTTCAGGCTACCACGGCACGGGCAAGTCTTCGCATATCGAGCAGGTCGCCGCGCGCCTCAACTGGCCGTGCGTGCGTATCAACCTCGACAGCCATGTCAGCCGTATCGATCTCGTCGGCAAGGATGCAATCGTCGTCAAGGATGGCTTGCAGGTCACCGAATTCAAGGACGGCATCCTGCCCTGGGCCTACCAGCACAATGTCGCACTCGTTTTCGATGAATACGATGCCGGCCGCCCGGACGTGATGTTCGTTATCCAGCGCGTGCTGGAATCCTCTGGTCGCCTGACGCTGCTCGACCAGAGCCGCGTCATTCGCCCTCACCCGGCCTTCCGCCTGTTTGCGACTGCCAACACGATTGGCCTCGGCGATACGACGGGCCTCTACCATGGCACGCAGCAGATCAACCAGGCGCAGATGGACCGCTGGTCTATCGTCTCGACGCTGAATTATCTGCCGCACGACCACGAAGTGAATATCATCGCCGCCAAGGTGAAGAGTTTCGGCAAGGACAAGGAAGGCCGTGATACGGTTTCCAAGATGGTCCGCGTCGCCGACCTGACACGCGCTTCGTTTATGAACGGCGATCTGTCGACCGTCATGAGCCCGCGTACCGTCATCACCTGGGCCGAGAATGCCGAGATCTTCGGCGACATCGCCTTTGCCTTCCGGGTAACCTTCCTCAACAAGTGCGACGAGCTTGAGCGTCCGCTGGTGGCCGAGCATTATCAGCGCGCCTTCGGTGTAGAGCTGAAGGAAAGTGCAGCCAACATCGTGCTGGGGGCATAAGGCCAGTCGATCATGGCATCTCGCGGTGACAATTCGAAAGCAAAGCCCGGCGCGCCTGTCGATGTCGAGCCGTTGCGGCGTGCGATAACCGGTTGCGTGCGCGCAATCGCCGGTGACGACCAGGTCGAGGTGGCTTTTGCCAATGAGCGTCCCGGCATGACGGGCGAGCGTATCCGTCTGCCGGAGCTTTCCAAGCGGCCGACAGCGCATGAGCTGGCAGTGACGCGTGGGCTTGGCGATTCCATGGCGCTTCGTATCGCCTGCCACGACGAGAAGGTCCATTCGACCATGGCGCCGCAGGGCTCCGATGCTCGGGCGATCTTCGACGCTGTCGAACAGGCGCGGGTGGAATCGATCGGTTCGCTGCGCATGGAAGGCATGGCTGCAAACCTGCGTTCCATGACGGACGAGAAATACGCGAAGGCGAATTTCTCCGGCATCGAACGACAGGAAGATGCGCCGATCGGCGAGGCTGTCGCCATGATGGTGCGCGAGAAGCTCACCGGTCAGAAGCCGCCGGCCTCGGCTGGCAAGGTGCTCGACCTGTGGCGTTCCTTCATCGAAGACAAGGCCGGCAGCGAGCTCGACAATCTCTCCGGCGTCATCAACGACCAGCAGGCCTTCTCGAAGGTCATCCGCAATATGCTTTCAGCCATGGAGATGGCTGAGGAATATGGCGATGACGACAGCAATTCGGATGACGACGATCAGTCCAACGACAATGATCAGCCGACCGGTGACGAGCAGAACGAGGATGAAGTCGACGAGGATGCCGGCAGCGATGCCGCACCTGTCGAGGACAGCGAAGTCTCCGATGAGCAAATGGAGGACGGCGAGACTGAAGGCGCCGAAATCTCCGACGACGACATGATGGAAGAGGGCGAGGACGATTCCGAGACGCCGGGCGAAACCCGCCGTCCGAACACGCCGTTTGCCGATTTCAACGAGAAGGTCGATTACCACGTCTATACGGAAGAGTTCGACGAAATCATCACGGCCGAAGAGCTGTGCGATGCCGCCGAACTGGAGCGCCTGCGCGCCTTCCTCGACAAGCAACTGGCGCACCTGCAGGGCGCTGTCGGTCGCCTTGCCAACCGTCTGCAGCGCAAGCTGATGGCGCAGCAGAACCGTTCCTGGGATTTCGATCTCGAGGAAGGCTATCTCGATACCGCCCGTCTGCAGCGCATCATCATCGACCCGACGCAGCCTCTCTCCTTCAAGATGGAGCGCGATACGCAGTTCCGCGATACGGTCGTGACGCTGCTGATCGACAATTCCGGCTCAATGCGCGGCCGGCCGATCACGGTTGCGGCGACCTGCGCCGATATTCTGGCGCGCACGCTCGAACGTTGCGGCGTCAAGGTGGAAATCCTCGGCTTCACGACGAAGGCCTGGAAGGGCGGTCAGGCGCGCGAGAACTGGCTTGCGAATGGCAAGCCGCAGACACCAGGCCGACTCAACGACCTGCGCCATATCGTCTACAAGTCTGCCGACGCCCCGTGGCGGCGCGCGCGCAGCAATCTCGGCCTGATGATGCGAGAAGGCCTGCTCAAGGAAAACATCGATGGCGAGGCGCTGATCTGGGCGCACAATCGCCTGCTGGCACGGCGCGAACAGCGCCGCATCCTGATGATGATTTCAGATGGTGCGCCGGTCGATGATTCCACGCTGTCGGTCAATCCGGGCAATTATCTGGAGCGACACCTGCGCGCCGTGATCGAGCAGATCGAGACGCGTTCTCCGGTCGAGCTTCTGGCAATCGGCATCGGCCATGACGTCACGCGCTACTATCGCCGTGCCGTGACGATCGTCGATGCCGACGAGCTTGCCGGCGCCATGACCGAGCAGCTAGCCGAATTGTTTGAGGATCATGCCACACAGCCGCGCGGTGGCCGTCTGCGCCGCGCCGGTTGATATAGTCTCGGGGAAGCTCCGTATGGCGTTTGAAAACCTGTCTCGCGTGGCTCTGGTCGCCCTCTGCCTCGCGACAGGGTACTCAAGCGCGCAAGCGGGTGCGGGCGAGCCTGCGAAGATCGTCAGCCGCAAGATTTCGGATTTCCATATCGGTCGCGACGAAACCCGTTTCGGTCCGCTGGAGTTTATCGGCGGGCTGGAGATGGTGTCGAGCAATTCGCTCTTCGGCTCGCTTTCTTCCATCCGCATGCGCCCTGACGGCAAGAGTTTCGTTGGCGTTCTCGATACCGGGCACTGGCTGACGGGCAGCATCGAACGCGATGCCAATGGCAGGCTCTCCGGTCTTTCCGGTGTCGAGATCACGCCGATGCGGGATCGGGTCGGCCGGACCTATGAGGGTAAGGGACATATGGATGCCGAGGGCCTCGCGCTGGATGGCGACCGGCTTCTTGTGTCCTTCGAACAGTATCATCGCGTCGACGTCTATCCGGATCCAGGTTTTCTCGACTCACGATCCCTGTCGACGGTCGGGATCCTCGTTCCCCGAGATGAGATGCGGTCGAACCGTGGAATTGAAACTGTCGTCGTGGCCCCTGCCTCAGGCCCGCTGAAGGGCGCGCCCCTGATCGTGACCGAGCGTAGCCTGGACGAGGACGGCAACCGGCTTGCGGCTATTCTGGACGGGCCGTTGAAAGGGCAGTTTACCGTCGAGCAGGACGGCAGCTTCGATGTGACTGACGGCGCCTTCCTGCCGGACGGCGATCTGCTTCTTCTGGAGCGGCGCTTCAACATGGCCGAAGGCATCGGCATGCGGATCCGCCGTATCAAGGGGGCGGATATCAAACCTGGCGCCATTGTGAATGGGGAACTGCTCGTCGAGGGCAATTTCAACTACAACATCGACAATATGGAAGGGATCGATACCTTCCAGGCAGCCGATGGCACGACGCATGTCATCCTGGTGTCTGACGACAATCACTCCATCCTTCAGCGCAATCTGATGCTGGAGTTCAGACTGATCGATTGAGTGGCCGTCGAATGGCTGTCACAACTCTGCGCTATTCGGTCCGTCCCTTGCGGATATCACCCCTTACGAGAGCGTATCATGCACATCCATATCACGGGCGCTTCGGGCTCCGGCACGACCACGCTCGGCCTGGCGCTGGCCGACATACTCGGCATCCGCCATCTCGATACCGACCATTTCTTCTGGATGCCGACCGATCCGCCCTTCACGACGCAGCGCGAAGTGAGCGCTCGCGTCGCGATGCTCCAACAGGAAGCGCGGCCCGATGCTGGCTGGGTGCTTTCCGGCTCGGCCCTGAAATGGGGTGCGGACTTCGAGCCGCTTTATGATCTGGTGGTTTTCCTGACGATCGATCCAGTCTTGCGCATGGAGCGCATCCGCATGCGCGAGGATTCCCGCTATGGCGAGCGGATCAGGCCCGGCGGCGACATGGCCGTGCAAAGCCGCGCCTTCATGGATTGGGCCCAGAGCTATGATACGGCCGGACCGGAACACCGCAGCCTCGTTGGGCATGAAGAGTGGCTAAGGACCGTGACGAGGCCAGTCCTGCGCCTCGACTCATCGCGTCCCCTGGGAGATCTTGTTGCTGACGTACTGAACCACCCGGCGGTGATTGCAAAGCGCCCTCGGGCTTCGTGAATCCGTGGCCGGTGCTGGTTGCTATCGGCGCTCGGACTGGCTGCAGCAAAGCCTGCAGCCAGTCCGTCCAGCATTCATGGTCAGAGCGTTTTCCTGGGTCGCTCGACCAGAAACAATGTCCATCCAAGCGGGAGCAGGGTGACGGCTGATCGTGCGGCGGTATTTACCGTGCCGCAGCGGACTGCATCGGACGCAGCACGTTCATGAGTGCGCCGTAGGGCAGCAGCATTACCAGGCCGACAAGCATCTTCACCAAGAAATCACCCAGTGCCCACGAGATCCAGCGTGGGGCTTCCGTTGAAAGGACACCGAGGATCGGTGCGTTTTCCAGCGCGAACGGTTCGTTCGGGCCAAGGAAGACAAAGAAGGCGGCGAAGGACAGCGAGAAGAACATCACCGTGTCCAGCGCCGAACCGATCAACGAGCCGACGAGCGGGGCGCGCCACCAGGCCTGACGGCGTAGACGGTTGAAGACGGCGATATCGAGAAGCTGGCCAGCAAGATAGGCCGAGCCGGAGGCGATCGCGATACGCGGAACCGAGGTGAAGAAGGAAAGGGCGACACCGACGACAAAGCCGGCGAAAACTACTTTACGCGCAGCCTGTGGGCCGAACTGGCGGTTCGTCAGGTCGGTGATCAAGAAGGCGATCGGATAGGAGAAGGCGCCCCAGGTCAGAATGTCGGCAAGATTGATACCGGCAATCGTGGCGTTCAGCGGAAACTGGACGAGAAAATTGGAGGCGACGACGACAAGCGTCATCAGGGCGACATAGGCCAACGTATAGCGGGTCTTCAGCATTTTTTTATCCTGGGTGATGCCACCAGTTGGAGTAAAATTTAGGCCTAAAGGCTGGCAAAGCAAAAGGCCTGTCCGGATGTTATCCGTGCAAGCCTTTTGAAGCTTTCGAAAGACGTCGTCGAAGCTTAGGCTGCGACAGCAGCGGCTTCAGCGGTCTTCTTGACGATCTGACGGCGCAGCAGACGAGCGCGCATCGAAAGTTCGTTTTCGCTAGCCTTCAGCAGGAAGGCATCGAGGCCGCCACGATGCTCAACGGAACGAAGAGCAGCAGCCGAAACGCGAAGACGGTAACGCTGACCGAGCGCGTCGGAGATCAGCGTAACCTGGCACAGGTTCGGGAGGAACCGGCGCTTGGTCTTGTTGTTGGCATGGCTGACATTGTTACCAGTCAGGACTGCCTTGCCGGTCAATTCGCACATGCGGGACATGGAACACCTATTCTTGTTTTTCTCGGGCCATTGGATGACAATCCGGCAACAACCAGCTGCGCAATCCATCAGGCCATGATTGGAAAGTTGCGGTTCTATAGTCAGACAGGCCGCGCCCGTCAAGCCAAACCTTGGCCTTTCCCGCAATTCTGTCAAAAAGCTGCTGTTTTCTTCGCGTTGCGGCAGGAGTATAGACCGCAATGCAAGGGCGCAAGCGGCCCAGCAAGACAAGGCTCTCACTATGGCTCATCTCGGCAGACGAATAACGGCTTCGGCATTTGCGGCGCTTCTGGCCTTGCCAGCGGGTGCAAGCGAGATACAGCACCGTACGGAGTATAAGGTCGCCCTTGCAGGGCTGACGATCGCGCGGGCAGCCTTCCTGACCAAGATCGAAGACGATCACAGCTACAATATTGACGGGGATATCAAATCGGCCGGTCTTGCCGATCTCGTCACCGATATTCTTGCCAAGACCAGTGTCAGCGGCGTGGTGCGAAACGACCGCTTGCAGGCAGCAAAATACGTTCTCTATTACAAGACCGGCAAGAAGGTGCGGACCTATGAGGTCAGCTATCGCAACGGCAATATCGTCTCTGCTACCACCACTCCCGAGCCGCGGCGGCCAAAGAACTGGATTCCGGTGACGCAGGGCGACATGCGCTCCGTGCTCGATCCGATTTCTGGCCTGATCTTCACTGGCGATACCAATGTGTGCGCCCAGAAACTGCCCATCTTTGACGGCGAGACGCGGATGGACCTCGTGCTTTCGCCGAAAGGCGACGAGGATTTCTCGACGGATGGGTTCAAGGGCAAGGCGACCGTCTGCAGCGTACGCTTCATTCCGCGCTCCGGCTACAAGAAGGGCCGCAAGGATCTCGACTATCTCAGCAAGAGCAATCGTATGGAGATCTGGTTTGCCAAGGCTGAGGCGGCGAATGTATATGCTCCGGTCTACGTCCGCATTCCCACGGAATACGGAACGGTGACAATCACTGCTGTGAAATACGGCGTGTGAGCAACTGACGGAGCTTTGACAAGTCTCCGCAAGGGGGACAGGTGAAACTTCGGGCAACGCTGATCGGTTTTACGGCCATTCTGATGTGGTCGTTCCTGGCACTCTTTACGGCCGCCTCCGGCAAGATGCCGCCGTTCCAGCTTTCCGCCATCTGCTTTGCCATCGGCAGTATTCCCGGCATTCTCGTGCTCGCCTTCAACCCGTCGCGCATCGCGCTCCTGAAGCAGCCGGCAAAGGTCTGGATAACAGGCATTGCCGGTCTGTTCGGCTACCACTTCCTCTACTTCACTGCACTGAGAAATGCGCCGGCGGTTGAGGCTGGGCTGATTGCCTATCTGTGGCCGCTGCTGATCGTCGTCGGTTCGGCGCTGCTGCCGGGCGAGAAGCTGCGCTGGTACCACATCGTCGGCGCTCTGGCGGGGCTGTGCGGCACCTTCCTGATTGTTGGGCGCAACGGCATCGATTTCGACGGCGCATATGCGGTCGGTTATGGCGCGGCCTTCCTCTGTGCCTTCACCTGGTCCGGCTATTCACTGCTGACGCGGCGTTTCGATGCTGTCTCGACCGATGTGGTCACCGGCTTCTGCCTTGCGACATCAATTCTTTCGCTGCTGTGCCATCTGGGACTGGAGACGACGGTCTGGCCGCAAACGGGCTTCGAATGGATTGCGGTGGTCGGTCTCGGTCTCTTTCCGGTCGGCGCGGCCTTCTATGCCTGGGATCACGGGGTCAAGAACGGTGATATCCAGATTCTCGGCGCTGCAAGCTATGCCGCACCGCTGCTTTCGACGCTGATACTGACAGTCTTCGGAATTGCCGAACCGAGCTGGCGTATTGTGCTCGCCTGCCTGCTGATCACGGGTGGCGCGGTGCTCGCCGCACAGGAGATGTTCCGCCGCAAGCCACAAATGCAGCCTGTGGCGGAGCAGATCTAGGAACCGGGTTTCCAGTCGGGCGGCGCCATTTCGAATTTGGAGAATTCGAAGCCGGGCGCAACCGTGCAGCCGACCAGCGTATAGTCGCCCAGGGTTTCGGCCGATTGCCACCAGTTGGCGGGAATGATTGCCTGCGGCCGCTCGCCGCCGGCGATATCCGTGCCGAGTTTCAGCGTCTCGCTGCTGCCACCATCTTCGGAACGATGGAGAGCCAGCGGCGCGCCGGCATAGTAGTGCCAGACCTCCGCAGCGTCATGCACGCGATGCCAATGCGAGCGCTGCCCTTTGGCCAGCAGATAATAGATTGCCGTCGAATGGCCGCGCTCGCCGCCATTCGTGTCGCGGAAAGTCTGGACATACCAGCCGCCTTCGGGATGCGGCTGCATGCCGAGCTCGTGGATAATCTCCTCGGGGGACAGGTCCGTGCCAGCCATGTCCTAGAAATTGTCCTTGCGCTTGCGGATTTCGGCGAAGACCTCTTCGTTGGTCTTTCCTTCCATCAGCAGATTGCGGCGGATGGCAGGATCGGCGGCGCGCAGGAAGGGGTTGGTTTCCTTTTCGAGCCCCAGCGTCGTCGGAATGGTGAACTTGCCTTCGGCCCGCAGCGCTTCGATTTCTGCGGCGCGGCTCTTCAGGCGCTCGTTGTCAGGGTCGATGGTTACCGCAAAACGGGCGTTCGAGAGCGTATATTCGTGGCCGAAATAGACGGTGGTCTCATCCGGAAGGACGGCAAGCTTCTGCAGTGAGTGCCACATGTCGGCGGCCGGCCGTTCGAACAAGCGGCCGCAGCCGAGCGCAAAGAGCGTATCGGCTGCGAAGAGCAGCTTGTCGTCGGGGAAGTGGTAACAGATATGGCCTGCCGTGTGGCCGGGCGTTTCGATGACATTGACCGTGTGGTCGCCAAAGAGGAAGCTGTCGCCGTCGCCCATCGTCTTGTCGAGGCCGGGAATGGCTACAGCCTCGTTGATCGGGCCGATGATCTCAAGGCCGTATTGTTCTTTCAGCGCCAGATTGCCTTCCACATGGTCGATGTGGTGGTGGGTCGTGAAGATATGGGTGATGTTCCAGCCGCGGCGCGCAGCAGCGGCTTCGACAGCTGCCGCATCGGGCGCGTCGATCGAAGCGGTCTGCCCAGTCTCCGTGTCATGGATCAGAACACCGAAATTGTCGCTGCGGCAGAGAAAAACATCTAATTCCAAAGGTTTCATCGCTCAAATAGTCCCTTATCCCTCGAACTGACCGGGAATGTAGAGGTTCCGGCCTTGAAGTCCAACCGGTCATTGATAACATTTGAGATAATGCACGCCGATATCGTCGATCTTCGCCAATTCTATCATTCCGAGCTTGGGCGCATGGCCGAGCAGTCGATTGCCATGGCGCTATCATCGCTGTGGGTCCGGCTGCCGCAGGAGCGGCTTGTGGGCATCGGTTATTCCGTGCCCTTCCTCGACCGGTTCCAGGCCGATACGGAACGCACCTTCGCCTTCATGCCGGCCGGGCAGGGGGCGGTGAACTGGCCTGTCGGCTCGCTCTCCTCCACTGCGCTGATCTTCGACGAGGAGTTGCCGCTGCCGGATTCTTCGATCGATCGCGTGCTGATGGTGCATTCGCTAGAATTTGCGGAAAGTCCGCGCGAGACCCTGAAAGAGCTCTGGCGGGTGCTGGCGCCCGGCGGACGCCTCGTTATCGTCGTGCCGAACCGGCGCGGTGTCTGGGCACGGATGGAACATACGCCTTTCGGTTCGGGCCGGCCCTATTCGCGCGGTCAGCTGACCCATCTGCTGCGCGAGACCAATTTCACGCCAGGCGCCACGGCCGAGGCTCTGTTCTTTCCACCGTCGAAACTGCGTGCCGTCTTGCGCCTGCGCCGCGGTTTCGAGCGGATCGGCCGCGCACTCTGGCCGGCTTTTTCCGGTGTCATTATCGTCGAGGCACAGAAGCGGCTTTATCAGGGCCTGCCGGTTGCTGCCCGCGCGTCCCGACGTGTCTTCGTGCCGGTGCTCGCGCCGCACGGCGTGCCGACGACGCGCAGCCGCTAGCACACCGCAGTACTCGACAAAAACGCCATTCCGCTTTAATGCCACTCGAGTCTTTCGCCGGCTTTCCGGCGATTTCGAAGGTCGATCCATGAGCGTTGAGATGAGCAAACCCGTTCCGCGTCCCGGTATTCTTGATATCGCTGCCTACGTGCCGGGCAAGGAACATGCGCCGGGTGTCGCCCGCGTCTACAAGCTCTCCTCCAACGAGACGCCGCTCGGCGCGAGCCCCAAGGCAATCGAGGCATTCAAGGCAGCCGCAGGCAATCTTGAGCGTTATCCAGATGGACAGGCTCGTGAGCTGCGCGAGGCGATTGCTTCAGTGCATGGCCTCAACCCGGCAAATATTCTGTGCGGCAACGGCTCCGATGAGCTGCTTGCGCTGCTCTGCCATGTCTATCTCGGCTCCGGCGACGAGAGCATCGTCACCGAACACGGTTTCCTGATCTACAAGATCCAGACCATGGCGGCGGGAGCGACGCCTGTCGTGGTCAAGGAAAAGGATCATACGGTCGATGTCGATGCGATCCTTGCGGCGGTGACCGAGAGGACGAAGATCGTCTTCATTGCCAATCCTGGCAATCCGACCGGAACCTATGTCCCGGTCAGCGAAATCCGCCGCCTGCAGGCTGGGCTGCCGCAGCATGTCATGCTCGTGCTCGATGCGGCCTATGCGGAATATGTCCGTCGCAACGATTACGAATCCGGTATCGAGGTCGTTTCCTCGAATGCCAATGTCGTGATGACCCGCACGTTCTCGAAGGCTTATGGCCTTGCTTCCTTGCGTATCGGCTGGATGTACGCGCCGGCTGCGATCGTCGATGCACTGGACCGCGTGCGTGGGCCGTTCAACATGAATGCTCCGGCCATTGCGGCGGGGGCCGCGGCGATCCGCGACCAGGCTTTCATTCAGGAGGCCGTGTCCTTCAACCGGATGTGGATCGAGAAGCTGACGGATGCATTTCAGGCGCTCGGCCTCAAGGTTACGCCCTCGGTGACCAATTTCGTTCTCATCCATTTTCCCGATGTGGATGGAAGGCGCGCAGCGGATGCCGATGAATTCCTGACCAGCCGCGGTTATATTCTGCGTGCGGTGCGCGGCTATGGCTTCGCCAATGCGCTGCGCATGAGCGTCGGTCCGGAAGAGGCCAATCGCGGCGTCATCGAAGCACTTGGCGAATTCATGGGACGCAAGGCATGACTGTGCAGTTTGATCGCATCACCCTCATCGGCATCGGCCTGATCGGCTCTTCGCTCGCCCATGACATCAAGCGTCTGGGCTTGGCCAAGGAAGTGGTCGTCGCCACGCGCAGTGCAGAGACGCTGAAGCGGGCCGAGGAGCTTGGTCTTGGAAACCGCTATACGACCTCCTCGGCCGAAGCGGTCAAGGATGCCGATCTCGTCATCGTTTCGGTGCCGGTCGGTGCCTCCGAAAGTGTGGCGAAGGAAATTGCCGGCACGCTGAAGCGCGGCGCCATCGTCACAGATGTCGGCTCGACCAAGGCGTCTGTTATCGCGCAGATGCAGCCGCATATGCCTGACCACGTGCATTTCATTGCTGGTCATCCGATTGCCGGTACGGAAAAGTCCGGTCCGGATGCCGGATTTCCGGGCCTTTTCGAAGGGCGCTGGTGCATCCTGACGCCGCTCGAAGGAACTGATCCGACAGCGCTGAAGACGCTGCGCAATTTCTGGGAAACACTTGGCTCCCGAGTAGACGAAATGGACGCCCAGCATCACGACAAGGTGCTCGCCATCGTCTCGCATCTCCCGCATCTCATAGCCTACAATATCGTTGGCACGGCCGACGATCTGGAGACGGTGACGGAATCGGAAGTCATCAAATATTCCGCCTCCGGCTTTCGCGATTTTACCCGACTTGCCGCATCCGACCCGACGATGTGGCGCGATGTCTGCCTGCATAATCGCGACGCGATCCTGGAAATGCTGGCGCGATTCTCGGAAGACCTCGCCTATCTGCAGCGGGCGATCCGCTGGGGTGAGGGCGACAAGATTTTCGAATTGTTTACTCGCACCCGCGCGATCCGCCGCTCGATCGTCCAGGCAGGCCAGGATGTGGATGCGCCGGACTTCGGTCGCCCGCACCCGCTGGAAAAGAAATAGTCATGGTGGAGATCGCCAAGGCTGGCCAGTCGGACAAGGAGTGGCTGCTTCGCGAGGATCATCGCGTTGGCGAAACCTGGGTTTCGCGTTGCATCGACCTCGGCGAATATTTGATTGCCCGCGAAGAGGGCGAGATCGTCGGCTTCCTGCGCTTCTCCCGCTTCTGGGGCAGGATCCCCTATATGGAGATGATCCGCGTTCTGGATGGCCATCGCCGGTCCGGCGTCGGCACGGCGCTGTTTCTCATCTGGGAAAAGGAAATGCGCGACAGCGGCGCGCGCCTTTTGATGACCTCGAGCGAGTGCGATGAAAGCCGTCCGCAGGATTGGCATCGCCGTAATGGCTTTTCTGAAACCGGGTCGATCGAACTGCCCGGCATTCAGCTGGTGCCCGAGGTCTTCTTTCTCAAGAAGCTCGATTAAACCGGTGGGATCTTGCCGAGAGGGATAAAGCCGCTCACCGTCGCATTTCCGTGATCGACGACGAGATCGACCGACACCTTGTCGCCTCCGCCGGCAAGCGCCTTCAACAGCTTGGTTGCGGTATCGACCGTCGAGGCGATATCGGGGAAGGCCTCTTTGATGGTCTTACCCCAGGGACCGAGCTGTTCGATCTCCAGCTTGAACTTGCCTGACAGGAAGCCGTTCTCGTCGAAGGTGAAGGGGCCGGAGACGGTCATCACCTTGCCATCGCCGATGTCGGCGACGATGCGGCGGAGTTGGCCCTGAGAGCCGTGGATGCCTTGTTCGTCAGTGCCGTCGATCATGCCGGCCCTTCCAATCAGCGTCAGGTCGGCGCTGGCGGAGAACTTCGGGAAGATCTGCGGCCAGTCCTTGAGGATCGCATTGGCGTTTTCGACCGAGATCGCGCCGTCAAGATCCGCTCCGTTCTGCCGAAGGTGGATTTCGGTGCGGGCGGCATCGAAATTGACGGTCTGTCCGGTAAAGGACGAGATGGTGACGGCCTTGAGCCCGTTGATAACGGTCGAGGTGCGGTCGATGCCCTGCGCCTTGGTGACGAGGCTCGATTGCAGATTGTCCCATTGGGCATTGATGGTCAGGCCCTGCGCGGTGCGGATTTCAGCCGGCGAGTCGAGTTCCCAGACGATATGGCCGGGGGCATAGACCTGGGCAGCAGAACGAAGCGCGCCGAAGGTGGCCGAGATGCCGTTGACGTTGTCGTCCACATCCACCTTGGAGCAGAAAAGCCCGATGCGGAAAGGAAAGCCGCGGAATTCGATATCGGAGCACTCGCCGCTGACGCCGGTGTCTGCGCGGGGAGCAATCGCGCTCAGCACGGTCTGTTTCAGCGCAGAGGCTGCATAGAACCAGCCGCCCGTATAGAGAGCGATCACCAGAAGGATAGCGCCGCCCAGCAACCAGAATTTCTTACCGCTGTTATATTGGCCGCTGCCGGATTGGCTTGACGCTGCCATGATGTTCTCCAATGGTGAGAGCGAAATCTGATTTGATCTGGCGTGCGATATGGACGAATTTTGGGTATTTGGCTACGGCTCGTTGATGTGGAATCCGGGCTTCGAATTCGTCGAGCGATCGCAAGCCCTGGTTTACGGCTATCGGCGCTCTCTTTGCGTCCGCTCCTTCGTACATCGCGGCAGCCGGGAAAACCCCGGTCTCGTTCTCGGCCTCGACAGAGGCGGCGCCTGCCGCGGCATGGCTTTTCGCGTGGCGCCGGATAAGTGGGATGAAGTGATCGACTACCTGCGCGCCCGCGAACTCGTCACCAATGTCTATCTCGAACGGCATCTGCCGCTGCAGCTTCCGGATGGCCGTAGCGCGCGCGCTGTCGCCTATGTGGTCGATCGCGCCCATGAGCAATATGCCGGCGCACTCGACGCATTCGCTGCGGCACGTGTCGTCAACGTCTCGGTCGGCCAGTCGGGGCCGAACGATGCCTATGTCTTCAACACGCTCGCGCATCTCAAGGAGATGGGCATTCGCGACCAGTGGCTGGAGCAGGTCGCAGAGGAAGTCACGCGGCTGCGGGCTGCAGCTTAAGCCGTGACCGCTTTTGCCTTGCGCAACTCGGCCAGCCGTTCTGCCGCTGTCGGCGGCAACGGCACATGCGGGTTGCGTTCGACCGTATCGATCAGGAGCTGATCGCTGGCGCTTTCCGTCACGTCGATCAGATGGGCGAAGAAAGCGTCAGGATCCATGCCGGGCATGATGGGCGGCAGGATCTGTACCTTGAAGTGACCGGGATAGCGCATGGTGCTGCGGCGCGGCCAGAACAGACCGGGATGCATCACGATGGGTACGACCGGCAGCTGCAGGTCGCGGTACATGCGGGCGATGCCGTATTTGTACAGCGGCTCGGCACCTGGCGGGCGGCGTGTGCCCTCAGGGTAGATGATGAGCTGGCGGCCGGTGGCAAGCTCTTCCTTGGTGCGTTTCAGGACCTCGACCATCACCTTGCCGCGGGCGCCGCGGTCGACCGGGATCATTCGCTGCTTCTTGGCGTACCAGCCGAAGAGCGGGATCCACATGAGTTCGCGCTTGAGGATGTAGACCGGATCGTCGAGGTTGGGCAGCAGCGCATATGTATCCCAGAAGGACTGATGCTTCGGCGAAATGATGTAGCTGCCATGGGGCAGGTTCTCGATGCCCTCGATCTCGAAGGTCGTTCCCACGATCACCCGCATCAGCCAGTGGTTCGAGCGCGCCCAGTTCTTGGGAACGCTGTAGGCGAGCTTGCGCGGAATGATGAAGTAGATCGGGGAGAGCACGATCATCCGCAGGATGAGGTTTGCATAGAAGATCGTGTTGAACAGAACGGAACGCAGGGCGATCATGAAACTTTCCCGAGGCACGGTCACGGGACCGGCCTACACGATATTGCCCGTCGGAAAAAGCGTCTGATTGCCTGAGCGCGCAAAAGTCTCAGCTTTGGCCCGCCAGGCTGGCGGAACGCAGGCCCGTATGGCGCAGGCCGACAATGTTGCGTGCACCGGCCAACAGGACCTTGGCATATTCGGCCAGCATGACGCGCAAGGCGTTCGGGTCAGTGAACCAATCGCGCGTCTTCAGATCGGAATTGACGACAGGATAGGCGATGAATTGGGTGTCGGGATCGACATAGGCGAGTTCGGCGAGGCTGCGCGGCATGTGGTAGTTGTTGGTGACGACGAGGATGCTCTTATAGCCCCTGGCATGAATCCAGTTCGACGCCTCCTCAGCATTGCCGATCGTATCGAGCGCGTCGTAGCCTATGTCGACACAGCAGGAAAAGAGATCGGCAGAGCCTTGGGTCATCCTGCGGATCTGCGCTGGCGTGGTGGAGGGATGCGCGCCCGAGATCAGCAACCGCTTGCCCGCACCTTTCTGCAGGAGCTCGACGGCTTGATCGATACGCTGGTAGCCCCCGGTCAGCACGATGATCGCGTCCGCCCGCGGCTCGGCAGGTGGCTTCAGGGTCGTCACCGAATCGGCAAAACGCAAAAAACCGCCGAAGATCAGCGCAGCAATCAACACGCAGGAAAAGCCCGTCCAACGCAAGACGCGACGGATCGGGCTACGCCGCGCCGAGACGCTCTCGGGGCGTTCAATCTCCGGGTCCGGGCGAATCGGATTGCGTGTCGTATGGCCCATCGTCATGAGTCGTGATTATACGCTGATTGCGGCGCAGAACAGACGCTTTCATGGCAAATCGGCATGCTGCGACTAATTCACGATGCCGTCCGCGCGCGTCGGATCGGAACGCAATGTATCGATTTCATAGATCGTGCGCATGACAGTGAGCCGCGCCGTCAACGTCGTGAGCAACGCAATCACGATCATCGTCGCCAAGATGCCGAGATAGCCGAGGGCACCGACCGAAAAAGTGCCGAAGAGGGCCGTTGCCTGATCGGTCTCCGGCGTGGCGATCGTCCTGCTCTGCAAGAAGCCGGCGCCGGCAAAAAAGAGGGCGGCCAGCGCACTGCCGATTGCCGAACCCTTGAGGCTGATTTTCAGGAAATGCTTCTGGAATTCCGTCGCGACGAACGAGCTCTCGGCACCGACGAAATGCAGGACTTCGACGATGTGGCGATTGCCGGAGAGTACGCCGCGCGTGGCAAAGACCACCGTCAGTACCATGGCGGCGAAAACGAGCAGCAGAATGCCGGTGCCGATCATGACCGTCGTGCGAGCCATGGCAACCAGCCGGTCGACCCAGGTACGGTGGTCATCAAGGAAGGCTTGCGGGATACTTTCCTTCAGAAGGTCGCGCATCGCCGCAAAGTCGGGTGGATGGCTCTCGTCGATGGTGATGATCACCAGACGCGGCACGGGAAGTTCCTTGATGTCCAGACCGCTGCCGAGCCACGGCTCCAGAAGGCGAGCAGTGGCGGCTTCATCGACGATCTGACCGCTCTTCGTGCCAACGAAGGTGAGCGCGATATCGCGGGCCTGAACGAGGGCCTTTTCCATGTCCAAGTTATCGTCGGGCTTGATCTGGATGGTGACTTCGCGGGAGATCTGGCTTTCCCAGCTTGCTGCAGTCGAACGGACCATGCTGACGCCACCGAGTGTCAGGCAGGCAAGGAATGCCATGATGGCGATGACAACCATCAGTGCATTGCCCTGGATGTTCGATGGCGGCAGGATCGGTGCCGTGGGGCGCACGCGCATCTCCGGCCGCTTGGGCTGCTGGGCAGGGGCAGCGGCGGGCGCCTTTGCGCGGGTCCTGGTGGGCGGTTTAGTCATAAATATCGAGATGCCCTTCCGAGAGGATCATGCGGCGGGCTTCCACCTGGTCCATCAGCGAGAGATCGTGAGTGGCAATCACCACCGCGGTGCCTAGGCGATTGAGCTCCATGAAGAGGTTCAGCAGGCGCTTGGCCATCGGCGGATCGACATTGCCGGTCGGTTCGTCGGCAAGCAGCACTTCCGGCCGGTCCATCAGTGCGCGGGCGATTGCTGCGCGCTGCTTCTCACCGCCCGAGAGCACTGGTGGCAACACGTTGATGCGTTCGCCGAGGCCGACCCATTTCAAAAGTTCCAGCACATCGGTCTTGTAGGTGCTCTCATCCTTGCCGCGCACGCGTAGCGGCAGGGCCACATTCTCATAGGTCGTCAGATGGTCGAGAAGGCGGAAATCCTGAAAGACGATGCCGACCCGGCGGCGCAGCAGCGGCAGCTCGGGCCGCGGGATCTCGGATATGTCGCGCCCGAACATGCGGATCAGGCCGCGGGTCGGCTGCAGCGACATGAAGAGCAGGCGCAGGAGCGTGGTCTTGCCGGCGCCGGACGGGCCAGTCAGAAACTGGAAGGACTTTTTCGGGATGTCGAAAGTCAGGTCCCGGAGGATTTCCGGGCCCATACCATATCGCAAACCGACATTCTCGAAGTGGATCAACGGGGCAGCTCAGTCTTTCGTGGTTTCGCCGCATGACTTGTTAACCAACACCGTTAACAGCGGGTAAATTTTGCCGGAAAGACGCCCGTTTGATGGCGATCTTTGCGAAGCATTAACCATTGAAATTTACGACTGGGCTGGATTCGTTTCAATGCCAAGATTGTCTTGGGCAGCGAAACCATGTGGACATCCGAGAGGTCGCCACCATGGAAGCATCCTACTTCAGAAGACAGGCCGCCGGCCAGACCTATGATTTTCTGCCGCCGGATCCGGTTATTCGCCAGCCTCGGCGCATGCCGCGCAGAGATGACGTTGCCGATGCCGAGTTCGTTGTTGTCGGCAAAGCACGGCAGCAAGGTGGGTCCGGCAATGCCCGCGATACGACCCACAATCCCCGTCGCAGCGCCCCGCCCAGGGACCAACCTCCAATGCCGCGTTCTACCGTCACCGCGGTCGTGCGCAACATTGAGGTCTGGCTACAACAGGCGTCGCTGCAGGGCTTTGCTGCATTGGTCGCCTCGCTCTTCGTGCTGGTGTTCGGACTTGCCGGTGGATTTTCGTTTCTTTCGGAAAGTGGAGGGCCGCCGGCTGCTGCGCTCCACTTCTCGCATGTGACGATTACCCCACGCGACGCCAATGGCATGCGCATCCTGCTGATCAATGGCATCATCGAGAACGACAGCGGCGTGACGCAGCAGGTCAAGCCGATCCGCGCTGATCTCGTCACCGACGACAGATTGACCGCCAGTATTGTCATCGAGCCACCGGCCGATGCCATTTATGCAGGTCAGAGCCGTGGCTTTTCAGCCCGTGTGCAGCATGTCGGCGGAAAGGTGCCGGATCTGCGGCTTTCCTTCATGCCCTGAGCGCCAGGGGCGTTTTTGAGTTGATCGACGGGAAAACGTGCTTCTGCGGGGTGTTTCGCCGGGATTAATGTGCTAACGGCTTACCCTTCATTTTACGGAGCAAGCCTTTATGCCTGTCGTGCGCGGAAAAAACATCGAACCGCTCTTCACTGCCGAGCAGATCGCCGAGCGCAATCATTCCCTGGCGCAGGATATCGCAGCCGGTCCGACCAAGGACCTGCTGGTCATCGCCGTGCTCAAGGGTTCCTTCATTTTTGCGGCCGATCTGCTGCGCGCCCTGCATGATACCGGCCTTGCTCCCGAGGTCGAATTCATCACGCTTTCGAGCTATGGCGCGGGCACGGTTTCGCAGGGCGTGCGCATCGTCAAGGATATCGACAGCGACGTGAAGGACCGCGATGTCCTGCTGATCGACGACATTCTTGAATCCGGCCGTACGCTGCGGTTTGCCAAAGAGCTGCTCTATGAGCGCGGTGCGCGCAACGTGACGATCGCCGTGCTGCTCGACAAGCGCGTGAAGCGCAAGGAAGAACTGGAAGCGGACTATGTCGGCTTCGAATGCCCCGACTATTTCGTGGTCGGCTACGGCATGGATGTCGCCTATGCCTTCCGCGAGCTGCCCTTCGTCGGCGTGGTTACCGGTGACGCATAAGCCGTCCTGCTTCAAGACGGCTTGTTAACCATTCCGTCGATCGGCCTGACATGTTTACCGATCGAAAAGGAACCGCATGCGATCTCCGTCGCGGGGCATGACGACGGAGCAATGCACAGATGGCAAAAATTCTGATCACGGAAGACGAGGATTCCCTTCGTACTTTCGTAGCCCGGGCACTACGCCTCGACGGTCATGAGACCGATGAAGCCGCCGATGGGGCGGAAGGGCTGGAAAAGCTGAAGGGCGGCAGCTACGACCTGCTGCTTTCCGATATCCGTATGCCGGTCATGGACGGCATCGAACTGGCGCATCAGGCGAAGGATGCCTTTCCGGCGCTGAAAATCCTGCTGATGACGGGTTATGCCGAACAGCGCGAACGCGCTGACGATCTGGCTGAAAAAATTATCGATGTCGTGCCGAAACCGTTCGCCTTGCCTGACATCCGCAAGGCCGTGGCGCGCGCCCTGGTCGCATAACATCTTGCGGCGCGGCGTGCCCAAAAGGCACGCCAACCACCCTCACTCCTCTCAGCATCACTGAATATCCAGCAGCCGCTCGAGATATTGACGCTCGATCGCCTGGGTCGGATTGTTCCCGAGCTTTTCGCGGATGGCGTCGAGAATCTCCCGGGCACGCTGGACGTCGATCTCGTCGGGTATCTTCACGTCGTTGTTCATATCGGGGCCGAGATCGGTCTGGCGCGGGCGGCCGAGCGGATCGCGGCCGTTCTGGTTGCCCTGGCCGAGCTGGCCGTTGGGCCCCTGTTGTCCTTGCTGACCCTGCTGTGCCTGCATCATCTGGCTCATCATGTCACGCGCGCCCTGCCGCAGGGCTTCTAGAGCCCGTCCCTGGCCTTCCACAGCGCTGCTGCCGTTGCCCTGGCCGAGGTCGCGGCCGGCGCCTTCCATTTCCCGCTGCGCCTGACCGAAGCCTTCGCCAGGCTTCATACCCATATCGCTGAGGCTCTTCTGCAGTTCCTGCAACTGCTTGCCAAGCGCATCCTGCTGGGAGCGCAACTGCTTCAATGCGTCACGCAGCTGCTCGGCCGTCATCTGGTCACCGGGCTGCTGGCCTTGCTGCTGCTCCTGCTGGCCCTGCTGCTGTTGCTGCTGGCCTTCCTCGCCCGGCATCATGTCGTCCATGTTGGGGTCACCGCGCTGCATGCGGTCGCGAAGCTGCTGGTCGAGACGGAACGTCTCGTCCATCAGCTTCTGCTGGTCGCGCAGGATCTTGCCGAGCTTGTCCATCTGCTGCGTCAGCTGGCTGTTTTCCTGCTGCTGGCCGCGTTGCGGGCGGGCTGTCTGCAGATTGTTCATCAGTCGCTGCAGTTCTGACAGCATCTGCTGGGCGGCATCACGATTGCCGGAGCGCGCCAGGTTTTCGATCTGGTCCATCATGCGCTGCAGATCCTGCTGGCGCAGGAAATTCTGGGCATTCTGGTTCGGCTGCATCGGCATGTTCTGCAGGCGCTGGGCGAGCTCGTTCATGTAGTCCTGCATCGCCTTGCGCAGTTCATCCATCAGCTTCTTGATTTCGGCATCAGGAGCATTGCGGTTCAGTGCATCGGCAAGGTTCTGCTGGGCGTCGCGCAACCGCCGTTCGGCCAGCGAAAGATCCCCTTCCTCGATACCGAGGGCGATGTCCCAGAGATATTGGGCGGTATCCTTGAGCTGCTCATCACCTTTGGCGATTTTCATGCGGGTCAGCGCGGACTCGATCAGCAGGAAATGGGTGGTGTTCGGGATCGTCTCCTCGGGCCGGATCGTCAGGGCTTCGTTGAGCGCGATTGCTTCCTTCATCTTGCGAGTATCGAGAGCAAACGTCTGGCGCTCTTCGGCGACGGCTGCAGCCAGCGGCTCGCTGAAGGGGCGCGACGGCATGATCATTTCATAGGGCGGGCTGCGACCCGTCTGTCCGGCGGCGTCCTTGGCGACGAGCATGATGCGTACGCGTTTGCCGGCCAGCGGATGCTCGGTCAGGTTCTTGCTCGTCAGGCCCTTGCCGTCACGCGCATTGCGGCGAGGAATGTCCAGCCGGAATTCCGGCAGCGGATAGAGCGGCGTTGCGGCCGGGTCGGATTCGACCGGCACGATCTCGGCATGAGCCTCTTGCACGCCGTAATCGTCCTTCACCGTAAAGCCGATCTCCAGAGCACCATTGACGGCGCGGCGCGGCATGCCGTCGAAGGCGATTTCCGGGGCCTTGTCGGGCAGCACGTCGAAATTCCAGGTGCGGCCGTTCGCTTGCAGTGCGCCGTTTTCCTCGAGCTTCATGATGTGCGTCTGCGCCATCAGTTGAGGTGCGACCGGCGCACCGCCCGAGGGCTGTTCGGTATTGGGATTTGCGGCCGGTTGCGGCCGGGTGTCTTCCTGAACAGCAATTTCGTGGCTTTCGCCGTTGGCCTTCCTGAACAGCACCTTCTCGTCCGATTGACCGCCGCTGACACGCACCGTCAGGCTGGAAAACTGCGGAACGCCGATCGGTGTCTGTTCACTGCCATCGGCCGTCAGATAGATCGGCGCGCGGCCGGTATAGGAAGGTGGGGTCACCCAGGCGTCGATACGCACGGCCGGATTGCTCGTAACCTGTGCGGGCGCAGGCTCAAATGCATCGGCGACGGAACCGCCGTTGATCGACAGCGAATAACCGAATGCTGTGACGACAAGCAGTGCCGGAATGGCGCGCAGTGCGAAGCGGTCGTACCGCGCGATATCGGGTCGCGGCAGACCGGCGTCCAATGTCGCGATCTTCCGCGCCATGCGCGTCTGGTGTTCACGCCACAGGGCGCGGGAGAAGGGTGTGTCGAAGGCGGGCTCATCCTCCTGCACCATGACCGGCTGATGCGGCAGGCCATTGCGCTCTTCCAGCATGCGGTCGGCGTCGACAACGCGGGGCCAGCGAAGATTGCGGAACGGCAGGAGGGAAACGAGGAAGCCTGCAGCAAAGACGGTCAGGAAGAGGATGCGCAGCCAATCGGGTACGATGCGGAAGAAGCCGAACCAGGAGACCGAGAGATAAATCGCCACAACGGAAAGGGCGGGTACCAGCAGCGGAAGAACCTGCTCGGCAAGAAGCACGATCCGCGCGAGGAAACGTTTTGCTGCCACAAGCCGCGCAAGAGAGGGTTGAAGCGCGAATGCGCCTTTCTTCTGCCTTGCGGGGCTTGTCATCAATCCGGTCTCCGCGATCTGGCGTTCAGGGAACAGAGGGCGCTTCCGGCGATTGCTGGGCAATACGCTCACGAAAGAAAAGGATAACACTCTTTGTGGCGAAGGCGAGGGCGAGGGCCCTTCAATACCGGTTTTTCACGTGCGGTCGCCAAAAAGTGATTGCGACCTTTAGTCCAGCCAGGCCGGGACGGAATCGAGACTGATCAGCTCCGAATAGGTGCGGCGGGGGCGAATCACATGGAATTCGTCGCCCTTGACCAGAACTTCAGGCACGAGAAGGCGGCTATTATAGGTGCCCGCCTGGACTGCGCCGTAAGCGCCGGCCGTGCCGATGGCCAGGAGGTCGCCCGGCTTCGGGGTCGCCATTTCGCGGTCGAGCGCGAGGTAATCGCCGGTCTCGCAGACGGGGCCGACAACATCGGCCCGGATGCGCGGCGCGTTGGCAGCCGAAATCACCACGGGGCGGATCTCGTGATAGGCCTCGTAGAGTGTCGGGCGGATGAGGTCGTTCATCGCGCCGTCAACGACCACGAAAGTCTTTTCGCCGCCGTCCTTCAAATAGATGACCTCGGTGACGAGGATACCGGCATTGCCGACGAGCAGGCGGCCCGGCTCAGTGACGATCTTGCAGTTCAGAGAGCGAAGCTGGTTCTTGACGACAGCGGCATAGGCTTCCGGCGAGGGTGGCGGGTTGTTGTCGTCCTTATAGGGGATGCCGAGACCGCCGCCGATATCGACGTGATGGATATCGTGACCATCGGCGCGCAACGTGTCGACCAGATCGTGCAACAGCTTGAACGCATCGTCGAAGGGCTGCAGCTCAGTGATCTGGCTGCCGATATGCATGTCGATGCCGGTAACCTCGATCCCGGGCAGGCTGGCGGCGCGAGCATAGATCGTGCGGGCGCGCTCCCAGGAGATGCCGAACTTGTTTTCCTTCTTGCCTGTCGAAATCTTCGCATGGGTACGGGCGTCGACATCCGGATTGATGCGGAAGGAAACAGGCGCCTTCTTGCCGGCGCGCACGGCACGCTGGTTGAGAACTTCGAGTTCCGGTTCGGATTCGACGTTGAAGCAGTAGATACCGGCTTCGAGTGCGTAGTCCATCTCATTCGGTGTCTTGCCGACGCCGGAGAACATGATGCGGTTGGCGGGAATTCCCGCGGCAAGCGCGCGGCGCAGTTCGCCCTCAGAAACCACGTCAATGCCGGCACCGAGCCGGCCGAGCGTTTTCAGCACGGCCTGGTTAGAATTGGCCTTCATTGCGTAGCAGACCATGGAATCGACATCGCCGAAGGCGTCGGCGAAGACGCGGTAATGGCGCTCGAGCGTTGCAGTCGAATAGACGTAGAAGGGCGTACCGACCGCTTTGGCGATCTCGGGAACGGGAACGTTCTCGGCGTAGAGAATGCCGTCGCGATACTGAAAATGGTTCACTGGAGTCCGGCCTTAGAGAAGGGGATCGAGAATAAAGGGCTTGTCGACGGAGCCTGGCCGTTGCGTCGGTTTGGAAACATCGCCGCCCTTTGTCGCGTTTGCGCTCGGCGGATCGAGGTCACCCTTGCGACCACACCCGGCAACGGCGAGGCCGATGACGGCAAAAACCACCGTAAGTCGGATGAAATGCGGCAAGCTGGTCTGCATGGATATCCTCGTATCGGACACTGGGCGGGCACTGACTGGCATCTTCATAGCGAAGTTTGACAGCCTTGTGCACCCCGATTGTTGACGCTTTGTCCAGTGCGTGTTTCCGAGCGGGAGACCGTTCTCCATTTCGCCTGGAAATGCCTTAATTGCGCGCGCGCCAATAGGCGATCTGCTTCCTGACTTCCGAAGGTGCGGTGCCGCCAAAACTCTTGCGACTGGCGACCGAAGCTTCGACCGTCAGCACGTCATAGACCTTGTCGGTAATGGCAGAATTGATCCCCTGCAGATCGGCGAGCGGAAGCTCCGACAGATCGCAGCCCCTGCTTTCGGCAAGGGCGACGGCGCGGCCGGTGACGTGGTGAGCATCGCGGAAGGGAAGGCCCGCCTCGCGCACCAGCCAGTCGGCAAGATCGGTTGCGGTCGAGTAGCCGGAACCGGCGGCCGCCTTCATGCGGGCTGTATTGATCGTGAGGTCGCGCACCATGCCAGTCATGGCGGCAATCGCAAGTTCCAGGCTCTCGGCTGCGTCGAAGACCTGTTCCTTGTCTTCCTGCATGTCCTTGGAATAGGCGAGCGGCAGGCCCTTCATGATCGTCAGCAGGGCGATCAGCGAGCCATTGATGCGGCCGGTCTTGGCACGCACCAGCTCGGCCGCATCCGGGTTCTTCTTCTGCGGCATGATCGAGGAGCCGGTGGAGAAGGCGTCGGAGAGACGCACGAAGCCGAATTGCGGCGTCGACCAGATGACGATCTCTTCTGCAAGACGCGACAGATGCACGGCGCAGATTGCGGCAATCGCCAGGAACTCGATAGCAAAATCACGGTCGGAAACGGTGTCGATCGAGTTGCGGGTCGGCTCACGGAAACCGAGAGCCTTGGCCGTCATGTGGCGGTCGATCGCATAGCCGGTGCCGGCGAGCGCTGCCGCACCGATCGGGCTTTCGTCGAGATGTTCGATTGCGTGGCGAACACGCGAGCGGTCGCGGCCGAACATTTCCACATAGGCCATGCAATGGTGGCCGAAGGTCACCGGCTGGGCTGTCTGCAAATGTGTGAAACCAGGCATGACGCTGTCTGCATGTTCCTCGGCGCGATCGAGGAAGGCTGCGATCAAATCGGTCAGCATGGCCTCGGTTTTTTGCAGTTCTTCCTTCACCCAGAGGCGAAAGTCGAGCGCTACCTGGTCATTGCGCGAACGGGCCGTGTGAAGGCGGCCGGCGGCCGGGCCAATCAGGGTCGCAAGCCGGGCCTCGACGTTCATGTGAATGTCTTCGAGCTGGCGGGAGAATTCGAAATTGCCGCTTTCGATTTCTGACAGGATCGTGTTTAGCCCGTGAACGATCTTGTCCTTATCGTCGCCGGAAATAATGCCCTGATGGGCGAGCATCGTGGCGTGGGCGATCGATCCGCGGATGTCCTGGGCAAACAGCTTCTTGTCGAAACCGATCGAGGCATTTATCTCCTCCATGATCGCATCGGGGCCGGAGGCGAAACGTCCGCCCCACATCTGGTTGGAGGATTTGGTGTCCGTCTTGTCCTCGGCCATGGAAGATGCCCGTCCTGGAGAATGAAATGACGACGAAAAAACCCTTCGGCCTGCCGTCCGTGAAACTGATCGCAATCGCTGCCCTTGCTGGCATCGTTGCCGGTGCGGCAGCGGTATACGTGAAGGAGACGGGCATTGGCAATGGCGTCGGCGATACGGCTTCGGCCGAGTGCCCGCTGACGAAGGAGCGCAGTGCCAACCTGAGCTCCCTCATGAAAGGCCAGGTTGCCGCCATGGTCGCCGCCAACCAGCCGAAAAAACTTCAGACAGTCGCGTTCAACGGCCCTGACGGCAAGCCGATGACGCTCGATCATTTCGCCGGCAAGACCGTGCTTCTCAATCTCTGGGCCACATGGTGCGTGCCCTGCCGCGAGGAGATGCCGGCACTGAACGCGCTGGAGAAGGATATGGGCAGCGACAAGTTCCAGGTCGTGCCTGTCAATATCGATAGTGGTGACGATGAGAAGCCGAAGGCGTTCCTGAGCGAAATCGGTGTCGATGCGCTGCAGCTTTACCGGGACAATACGATCGGCGTCTTCAATAGCCTGAAAAAGGAAGGACTTGCCTTCGGTCTTCCGGTCACGCTGCTGCTCGACGAAAAGGGTTGCCTGATCTCGGCCATGAACGGTCCGGCCGCATGGGATAGCGACGATGCCAAGGCGCTGATCAAGGGGGCGATCGGGTCGTAAGGACGCGGCTCAGGGGTCACCGGCGCCGCGGATAAGGAACACACCTGCCAGTCCGATCAGGACGCAGCACTGCAGCAGAAACATCGGCAATTCGCTCGACATGTTTTTTCCTCCCATTCACGGCAGGAAAGCATGTCGCGAGCCTTTGTTCCATTCGCCTATTTTAGTGATCAGGGACTTATCGGGTCGGAACCGGGGTTTCGCCGCGATAGTCATAGAAGCCGCGGCCGGATTTGCGGCCGAGCCAGCCGGCCTCGACATATTTCACCAGAAGCGGGCACGGGCGGTATTTGCTGTCGGCGAGGCCGTCGTGCAGCACCTGCATGATTGAAAGGCAGGTATCGAGGCCGATGAAATCGGCAAGCTGCAACGGTCCCATCGGATGGTTGGCGCCGAGCTTCATGGCGGTATCGATGGCATCGACCGTGCCGACGCCTTCGTAGAGCGTATAGATCGCTTCATTGATCATCGGCAGCAGAATGCGGTTGACGATGAAGGCCGGGAAATCCTCGGCGACCGTAACGGTCTTTTCCAGCGATGCGACGAATTCCCTGGCGGCGGAAAAGGTTGTTTCCTCAGTCGCGATGCCGCGCACCAGTTCCACGAGCTTCATGACCGGAACCGGGTTCATGAAGTGGATGCCCATGAAGCGCTCGGGACGGTCGGTCGCGGCTGCAAGACGCGTGATCGACAGCGAGGAGGTGTTGGTGGCAAGGATCGCTTCCGGCTTCAGTACCGGACAGACCTGAGTATAGATCTTGCGCTTGACGCTTTCATCTTCGGTTGCCGCCTCGATCACGAGATCAGAGGGGGCGAGATCGTTGACATTGGCCGAGCCGGTAATATGGGAAAGCGCTGTGCTGCGCTCTTCATCGGTCATCTTGCCGTTCGTCACCTGACGCGCAAAATTGCCGTTGATGGTGGCAAGGCCGGACTCGATACGGTCTTGCGACAGATCGTAGATATGAACCTTGTATCCTGCGGCGGCCGAAACATGCGCGATGCCGCAGCCCATCTGGCCCGCACCAATGATACCAATATTCTTCAACACCGCGCTCATCTCCAACCCCCGCCCGGCATACACCCCCGCGCCGCCGGTATTTTTATATGAAATTGCCGGACGAAAGATCGCCCGGCAAAAGTAGTAGACCGATAGAAGACAATTTTCCAGTCATTCGCAAGTGCGAAAAGAAGGCAATCTGACCGATCAGAGGGCTTTTTCGAGCTCCGGCAGGACGTCGAAGAGATCGGCGACAAGTCCATAGTCGGCGATCTGGAAGATCGGGGCCTCTTCGTCCTTGTTGATCGCGACAATGACCTTCGAATCCTTCATGCCGGCGAGATGCTGGATGGCGCCCGATATGCCGCAAGCAATGTAGAGCTGCGGGGCGACGACCTTGCCGGTCTGGCCGACCTGCCAGTCGTTCGGGGCGTAACCGGCGTCGACGGCGGCACGCGAGGCGCCGACGGCTGCACCGAGCTTGTCGGCGACCGGCAGGATGACTTCCTTGAACTTCTCGGCGGAACCGAGCGCGCGGCCACCGGAGATGATGATCTTGGCGGAGGTCAGTTCCGGACGTTCGGAGGCCGAGAGCGCGTCGGACACGAAGTTCGAAAGGCCCGGATCGGAGACGGCGGGGATTGCTTCGACGGCGGCCGCGCCGCCCTCGGAGGCGGAGGCGAAGGAAGCGGTGCGCACGGTGATGACCTTCTTGGCGTCGGTCGCCTGCACCGTCTGGATCGCGTTGCCGGCATAGATCGGGCGCTTGAAGGTATCCGGCGAAACCACTTCGATGATTTCGGAGACCTGGGCGACATCGAGGAGAGCGGCGACGCGCGGCATGACATTCTTGCCGGTGGAGGTCGCCGCGGCGACGATCGTGTCGTAGCTCCCGGCCAGAGAGACGATCAGGTCGCCAAGCGGCTCAGCAAGATTGTTGGCGAGTTCATCGCTTTCGGCGAGCAGCACCTTGGAGACGCCAGATAGCGTGGCAGCCGCGTCGGCGGCGGCCTTTGCGCCCTTGCCGGCGACGAGAACGTGGATGTCTCCGCCAATCTGTGCGGCAGCCGTCAGGGCCTTGGCGGTCTGGTCGGAAAGGGTTGCGTTGTCGTGGTCAGCCAGAAGAAGAATGGCCATGGTCGTAATTCCTTTCTCGAACCTTAGAGGACGCCGGCTTCGTTCTTGAGCTTGTCGACAAGCTCGGCGACCGACTTCACCTTGACGCCCGCCTTGCGGCCGGACGGCTCTTCCGTCTTCAGCACCTTGAGGCGTGGAGCGGTGGAAATACCGAAATCGGCCGGGCTCTTCTTATCGAGGGGCTTCTTCTTCGCCTTCATGATGTTCGGCAGGGTGGCGTAACGCGGCTCGTTCAAGCGCAGGTCGGTCGTGACGACCGCGGGTAGCTTGACCTTGATCGTCTGCAGGCCGCCGTCGATCTCACGGGTAACGGTGGCATTGTCGCCCTCGATCGCGATCTTGGAGGCGAAGGTCGCCTGGGCGGAGCCGAGGAGGGCTGCCAGCATCTGGCCGGTCTGGTTGGAATCGTCGTCGATCGCCTGCTTGCCGACGATGATCAAGCCCGGCTTTTCGGCGTCGGCAACACCCTTGAGGATCTTTGCCACGGTGAGCGGTTCGACGGCGTCATCGGTTTCAACGAGGATGGCGCGGTCGGCGCCCATTGCGAGCGCGGTGCGGAGCGTTTCCTCGGCCTTGGCCGGGCCGATCGAGACGACGATCACTTCCTCGGTCTTGCCGGCTTCCTTCAGGCGAAGGGCCTCCTCGACCGAAATCTCGTCGAACGGGTTCATCGACATCTTGACGTTGGCAAGGTCGACGCCCGATCCATCCGGCTTGACGCGGATCTTCACGTTGTAATCGACAACGCGCTTGACTGGGACGAGAATTTTCATGGGGTCCTTCCTTCGAACAGAGATGGGCCTTCAACAGAGACTTCTGGGAAAATGCGCGCTTGGGCGCCGCTCCGATTGTCGAATGGCGACATGGATACGCGTTTTTCCTCCAAATACAACGCTTCCGTGACGCAGCCGGTCGATTTGGATGGCAATATATTAACGTTTACGTTCACGTCAATATTAAAGCTTGTCCCGGCCCCAGGGCAGGCGCGGTGGCACGGGCATGCCCGAGGCAGTGACGCGAATGGGGATCGGCCGATCCTTGACGGCGCGCGGCGTCACGATCTGCCGGTCGAACAGCGGCACGCCCGGCCGGCGCATGACGAAAATGAGCAGGGCACCCGCGATGATGCCTCCGACATGGGCGCCCCACGAGACATTGCCGTCGGAATCGATCAACAGCATGAAGAACTGCTGGCCGACCCAGAGCAGGAGCGGGATGAAGGCGGGTAGCGGCAATGGCACGCGGAAAAAAACCAGCACCCAGACCCGCACGCGCGGATGCAGCATCAGATAGGCCGCCACCACACCTGAGATCGCCCCGGATGCGCCGACGAGCGGGGCTTCCGATGTCGTCGACAGCAGGCCGTGGCAGAGGGCACCGGCGGCGGCGCAGGCGAGGTAGAAGATGAGGAAGCGCAGATGCCCCATTGCATCCTCGACATTATCGCCGAAGACCCAGAGGAAGATCATATTGCCGGCAAGATGCCAGAAACTCGTATGGATCAGGGAATAGGTAACGTAGGTGGCTGTCTCCGGCACGATTTCCAGTCCCGGCGCCAGCACCGCATGGCCGAAGACGATGGCCGGGATATAGCCGAGGCCGATAGTCGCGGCCTGGGCGACCTGCTCGGTTTCGACCGTCGTGAAGATCCAGGCGGCGATATTGACCGCCATCAGACCGAGTGTGACCCACTGAACCTTGATGTGTTTCAGCGTATTGGCATCGTGCAGAGGTATGAACATGAAAGCCTGCCCCCGGCGATCGTGACGGCTGCGAACCTACCTGTTTTTTCCGGGAACCCAAAGCACATCCGCCTTGCCGCCATCATTTGCATGGCGGGCCGCAACGAACAGCAAGTCGGAGAGACGGTTGACATATTTGAGGGCCGCGACGCCCACGATCTCTCCCTCGCCGCGGGCAAGCGCAACCATCAGCCGTTCGGCACGGCGCGCCATCGTCCGGGCAAGGTGCAGATGAGCGGCGGCAGGGCTGCCGCCGGGCAGCACGAAGGATTTCAGCGGGTCGAGATCGGCATTCAGCCTGTCGATATCGCGTTCCAGCCGGGTGACCTGGCTTTCCACGATGCGTAGCGGCTCATAAGCCGGCGGCTCGTCGGTTTCAGGCGTAGCCAGATCGGCACCGAGGTCGAAGAGGTCGTTCTGGATCAGCATCAGCATGGCATCGAGTTCGGGCAGGTCCGCCGTATGCAGCCTTGCGACGCCGATTACCGAATTGGTTTCGTCGATGGTGCCGTAGGCTTCGACACGCAGGTCATGCTTGGCACGTCGCGGGCCGGAGACGAGCGCGGTCGTGCCGTCATCGCCGGTTCTGGTGTAGATCTTGTTGAGCTTTACCATTGACGGCTTTCGGATCAGCTCGGGCGTCCGCCACCGGTCAACCAGAGCGTCAGCATGATCAGGATGACGGCGATTGCCTGCAGCAGCACGCGCAGCTGCATCAGCTTGTTGGAAAGGTTCGGATCGCCACCCTTCATCATGTTGAACAGGCCGCGGATCAGCACGAGGGCGACGAGACCCATGACGATGATCGCAATGACGTAGGTGACTGTGGACATGGCAGTCTCTTTTCTTTTCAGTCCGTCCAGCGCATCAGGCGGTAGAAGAGGTCGGACGGAAGCAGCCTCTTCAACAATATGCCCTGTTTAGCCGGAGTCGTTACGGGATAATGTGGCTTCGGATTTTTCGAGTTCAATGCACGTGTCAATACTGCGTAGACCGCCTCGGGGCCAAGCTTGTGGCGGTTGACCGGGCCTGAGCCTTCAAGGCGGGCGAGTTGCCGGCGGTATTCGACCGCATGGGGCGAGTTTTCCAGGTCGATATGTTCTTTGATCTTCGCCAGCGCGTTTGTGGTGAAGCGGCTGGTGATCGGTCCCGGCTCAATCAGGCTCACATGAATGCCGCTTCCCTGCAGCTCCATGCGCAGGGTGATGCTCAGGCCTTCGAGCGCGAATTTCGAGGCCGTGTAAGCACCGCGATAACGGTAGGGCACGAGGCCGAGGATCGAGGAGCATTGGACGATGCGACCCTGGCCGCGCCGGCGCATGAAGGGAATAACCAGCCTGGTCAGTTCGTGCCAGCCGAAGACATTGGTCTCGAACTGGTCGCGCAGGGCCTGCGTGGAGAGATCCTCGACTGCGCCCGGCTGCCCATAGGCGCCATTGTTGAACAAGGCATCGATCCTGCCGCCAGTGCGCTCGGCCACTGCGTCCACCAGCGCCGAGATCGTTTCAGGCTGCGTGTAGTCCATCAGCACGGCTTCGATGCCGTCGGCTTCGAGCGACGACAAATCCTCCGCCTTGCGTGCTGTGGCGAAGACACGCCAGCCGTCGGCTTTCAGGGCGCGCGCGCAATAAGCGCCGATGCCGGAAGAGCATCCGGTCACGACGATGATGCGCGGGTCAGCCATTCAATGATTCCTGTACAAAATGGGACTCGTTTCCCATATTCGCGGAAAGGATACAATTGGGAAGCAGAATGCCGAAATTCCTGCGCACGTTCTACGATGTGGTGTACGACGCCATCTGCCACCTTATCGAGGACGATGGCTTTGCGATGGCAAGCCATGTGGCGCTTTCCACCCTGCTTGCAGTCTTTCCCTTCCTGATCTTCGGCACGGCGCTTGCCAATTTTCTTGGTGCCGACCAGTTTTCCACCACGGCCATCCATCTGATCTTCGATACGTGGCCTGAAGCGATCGCCAAGCCGCTGGCCGACCAGGTGGTGGAGGTCTTGACGATCCCGCGCGGCGGGCTGCTGACCATCTCCGTGCTTGCGGCTGCCTATTTCGCCTCGAACGGTGTCGAGGCACTCAGGATCTCGCTCAATCGCGCCTATCGCGTGCAGGAGACGCGCCCTTGGTACTTCACCCGCCTTGCGAGCCTCGGTTATGTCCTCATCGCCGTGATCATCTTTGCGGTCATCAGCATTCTGCTCGTGGCAGTCCCTGTCGGTCTTGATTATGCCCGCGACTGGCTGCTGCACAACGACTCGCTCGAATGGCTTCCCGTCACCATCCGCCAATGGCTGCCCGCCATCGTCGACACACTCGAAATTGTCTTCAGCTGGCGCATCTACGGCACGCTCGTCATGCTGACGATTGCCCTGCTCGTCGTCCATCTCTGGCTGCCCTCCGGCAAGCGTCGCGTATTCGACGTCGTCCCGGGCGTGTTCCTGACCTTGATATTCTGGCTCATCGGTGCGCTGATCTTTGCCTATTATCTTGCGACCTTCGCCAACTACACAGCCACCTATGCCGGTCTGGCGTCCGTCATGATCGTGCTGATCTTTCTCTATATGGTGGGTGTCATCTTCATCGTCGGCGCAGAGATCAATGCGGCGCTCATGAAGTTCCGGGTGTTGCGCAATTTCTCGCGAACCTTCTCGGTGGTCGGACGTGACCACGCCGCCGATTCAAAGCCCGACAAGACGGCGAATATCGGCGGCTGACAGCCCCCTGGCACGCAGTTCCGCAAGGCCGGTATCGCCCTCACTCTTGGAAAGTTTGCGGCCTTCTGAATCCACGATGAGGCGGTGATGGTGATAGACGGGCTGCGGCAGGTTGAGCAGCTTCTGCAGCAGCCGGTGCACCGAGGTGGCGTGGAAGAGGTCGAGGCCGCGCACGACGTGGGTCACGCCCTGCAGCGCATCGTCGATGACGACGGAGAGATGATAGCTCGAGGGCGCGTCCGAGCGTGAGAGAACGACGTCGCCCCAGGCGACGGGCTCGGCCAGGATGTCGCCCTTACGCTCATCGCCTGTCTCCATCCAGAACAGCGGTTCGCCGATCAGGTCCAACGCCCTGCTCATGTTCAGCCGCCATGCATGTCTGAGACCGGAGCCCAGCATCGCGTCGCGTTCTTCCTCGCTGCGGTCACGATCGTCGGCTGGATAATGCGGCGTGCCATCCGGATCGCGCGGCCAGGGTTCGCCCATCCGCTCATAGGCGGTAACGCGTGCCTTGACCTCACCGCGCGTCAGAAAGGAGGGATAGACCAGCCCGCGTTCGATCAGCGAATGAAGGGCTGCTTGGTATTCGGAAAAATGTTCCTGCTGGCGACGGACCGGCTGTTCCCATTCAATGCCCAGCCACCTGAGGTCGGCGAATATGCCGGCCTCGAATTCCGGTGTGCAGCGGGTCAAGTCTATGTCTTCGATACGCAGCAGCAGCCGACCGTCTGCGGCCCTGGCCATGTCGTTGTTCAGGAAAGCCGACAGCGCGTGACCGAGATGCAGCAGCCCATTGGGGCTTGGAGCGAAACGGAACACGGGCTTTTGACGCGGAGTCGTGATCATGCTTTCTTCTCGCATGGATTTGAAGCGATCGCGAGGCAAGGTGCGAGTCATCAGCAATGAAAAGGATATTGAGGAGGGGCTTGCCGCTCTCTTCGTTCTCGATCCGCGGCTCGTGGCAATTGCCAGGGAGGCAGGCCCCGTTCCGCTCAGATTACGCGAGCCAGGATTTGCCGGCCTTGCCCATATCATCGTTTCGCAGATGGTATCGCGGGCGAGCGCCGAGGCGATCTGGCGGCGGATGCAGCCAGAGAGCGGAATGCTGAGCGCGCAATCTTACATGTTGCTTCATCCCGATGCCTGGCGCGAGTTCGGTCTCTCGCGCGCCAAGGCCGATACACTGACGCGGATTGCGCAAGCGGTTGCTTCCGGACGAATCAATCTGGAGGCCATGATCCAAAAACCACCCGGCGAAGCGCTCGCAGAACTGACGGCTCAGAAGGGAATCGGGCCATGGACGGCGGAGGTCTATTTGATGTTCTGCGGCGGTCATGTGGATGTGTTTCCAACTGGCGACGTGGCGCTTCAGGCGGCGGTCGCTGCGGCATTCGGTCTCGCTGAACGCCCGCAAGCCAAAGTCCTTGCAGGGCTTGCGGAAATCTGGTCGCCATGGCGTTCGGTCGCAGCCCGGCTTTTCTGGGCTTATTACGCTGCAAAAATGCGTCGGGACGTGCTGCCGGTCGTCTGACGGACGCCCTCCCTCAATTTGCCTTTATCCCCTGAATTTATTGGACTTCACAATCCTGTAACAACCGGCCTAATATACAAGTGCAGATGCCGAATCGATCCAGGAGGGCTCCTTGACGATTGCAGTCTCACCACAGGCCCTGCCAGCGCTCGTCCTGAACGCTGACTACCGGCCGCTGAGTTATTACCCCTTGTCGCTCTGGTCCTGGCAGGACGCGATCAAGGCGGTATTTCTCGACCGTGTGAACATTATCGCAGAATATGAGCATGAGGTTTCCTCACCGAGCTTCTCGATGCGGTTGCCGAGTGTCGTGTGCCTGAAGACTTACGTTCAGCCGTCCCGCAATCCCGCCTTCACCCGCTTCAACGTCTTCCTGCGCGACAGGTTCGAGTGCCAGTATTGCGGCGCTCACGACGATCTGACTTTCGACCATGTCATCCCGCGCGCTCACGGCGGCGAGACAACCTGGGAGAATGTCGTGGCAGCCTGTTCTCCCTGCAATTTGCGCAAGGGCAGCAAGCTTCCGAAGCAGGCTGGTATGCTCCCGGCGCAAAAGCCTTATCAGCCGACCGTGCAGGACCTGCACAATAACGGTCGGCTCTTCCCGCCGAACTACCTGCATGACAGCTGGCTCGACTACCTCTACTGGGACACCGAGCTGCAGCCCTGATCGAACGACTACGCAGTCTTCTTCACGCTCCAGAAGGCGAAGGCTGCGAGGACCAGGCTTGCGATCACATTCCAGCCGGCGAAGGACAAGCCCAGGACCCGCAGCGCTGCATCCGTGCAGGACGGGCCCTTGATCGTATTCAGTTCGCCCAGGAGATCGCCGGCATTGGTGGTCATGCTGCTGGCCGTGGTCGAGCAGGTGGCCGGGCCGGGCCAGAAATGCCACTCGACGCCGGCGTGATAGACGCCCATGCCGGCGCCCACCAGCATGAGGATGCCGACGGCGAGGATGATGGCGCGCGTCATCCAGTTCGGCAGGCCGACGAGAGCCGCAACAGCGCCGACTACAGCGATTGGAATGCCATAATAATAGGGCTGGCGCTGCAGCAGGCAGAGCGCACACGGAATATATCCGCCGATATACTGGAAGCCGAGCGCCGTGCCGACGACCACTGCCATGGCAATGGCGAGCAGCAGCGAGAGGGTGAAGCCCGGGCGGGCAAGCGGCGAGGTGGGGGCATTCATGGCGGAACTCCGCGAAGTTGGCTCAGTGGGCAAAATATCGATAGGCTAGATATAGCACGATCACGACTGCCGCGCCGACGCCGACGATCTGGCCGAGGCGCTTCTCGATGAAGTGGCGGATCGGCTCGCCATAACGGCGCAGCAGCCAGGCAAGGAAGAGGAAGCGGGCGCCGCGGGCGATGATTGCCGAAACGATGAAGAGCGGCAGGCTGACGTGGATGACGCCGGATAGAATCGTGACGATCTTGATTGGCGGCAGGTGCGCCAGACCCGATGTGACGAGAAGCAGGAGGATCGTCTCGTAGGTGACGTAGGACTTCATCTGCTCGAATTGATCGAGCTTTCCATAGAATTCCAGCACCGGGCGCGCGACAGCCTCGTAGGCATAATAGCCGAGCGCCCAACCGGCGATTCCGCCCAGCACCGATGCGATGGTAGCGACGATCGCGTAGCGATAGGAGCGTTCGGGCTTGGCAAGTGCCATCGGCAGGAAGAGCACGTCCGCGGGAACCAGAAAGACGGAGCTTTCGACGAAGGCGATGACGGCGAGCCAGACTTCGGCCGATTTCTTAGAGGCCAGAGACATGGTCCAGTCGTAAAGTCTGCGGAGCATCCGTTTCCTTTCCTTGTTGCGACGCACAAAGCATTAGGGGGCGATCGTGACGCTGTAAATGCTTGGTCTTCGGCTTGACGACGTTCGCGCTGAAAATTTTCGTGATTGAAATGGTCCCCCTCCCAAGATTTAGCAGGATGGCAAGGGGGCGAATCTGCGGCAAGCTACCGGCAGATCGAAATATTGACGGCATCCGATGAGATTGAAGGTCATAGATGGCGGGCTCAGCGCCGCCAAAGAATGGGACAAGGAAGCGGAGCACCGCCGGCCGGAACATGCGGATGTTCGCCGCGAGGCCGAGCGGCGTCTCGGTGCCAGTGGATATCACCGGTCACGGGTCATGGAATTTGCCATTGGTGTGCCGATGCCGTCATCACTCAGATACCTCGCCATGCAGATCGAATATGCTGCCGAGGCAATGTGCCGTCTCGATCATATTCCAGCTGATTTCGATTCAGACCTGTACTGGCCGGCGCTGGACAGCACTACGACAGCGTGACAGGGGTTTGGCAACGACTAGCCGCCGGAGCGCTTACGACAGGTCCATGGATTTTTCCCACTGCTGGCGCATGACGTTCATTTCGGTGCGCTTCTGGGCCATTTCGCTGACGATGGCCCGGAGGTTTGGATGACGCGACATGAACATGTTGAAATCGCGGCGCTCCAGCACTTCGAATTGGCAGAAATCGACAGCGATGACGTCAGCCGTACGGCGACCGCCACTGAGTAGCGCCATTTCACCGAAGAAGGCGCCGGGCTCCAGGCGAACCGAGCCGCTTGCCAGCCTCACTTCGACCGCGCCGGAAGAAATGAAATACATGCTGTCGCCGCGGTCGCCGCGTCGGATGACACGTTCACCGGGTGGAGCAAGTCTAGCCTGGAAGAGCAACAGCAGTTCCTCCAGTGCATCCTCGTTGACCTCTGAAAAGAGCGGGAAAGTATCGATCAATTGCTGGATGCGCAGATGGTGCTGGCGTTCACGCTCCTCGCCGATTGCACGGATCTTCTCGAGTTCGCGGCTGAGAGTGTCCTGATTCTTGCGGCCGTACGTGTCGTAGACGCGCGGCCATTTCGTCTTGATATGGCGGTTCAGGTTTTCCGCTACGAAGATGACCAGCGGATTAAGGGTGATGGAGAGGATCGCGGCAGCGAGGATCAGATCCTGCCCCTCATGCGGCAACAGACCGAGGGAGACACCGAGTCCAGCGAGGATGAATGAGAATTCGCCGATCTGAGCAAGGCCACCGGCGGCCGTCAGGCCCATGCCGATCGGATAGCGCAAGAAAGTTACGATGCCGAAGGCGATAATCGCCTTGCCGATGATAATCAGCGCCAAGGCACTGATGACGGCAAGCGGCTGCTTCACGATGATCGATGGATCGAAGAGCATGCCGACCGAGACGAAGAACAACACCGAGAAAGCGTTCTGCAACGGCAGGGAATCGGCTGCCGCTCGATGGCTGAGATGGGATTCGCTCATGACCACGCCGGCAAAGAAGGCGCCGAGCGCGAAGGAAACGCCAAAGATCGCCGCCGAGCCAAAGGCGATGCCAAGTGCGATGGCAAGCACCGCAAGAGTAAAAAGCTCACGCGAGCCGGTGCGGGCAATCAGCGTCAGAAGCCAGGGCACGATACGCGGGCCGAGGAAGATCGCCATGGCGGCAAAAGCTGCGACCTTCAGCAAGGTCAGCGCGATCGTGGCCCAGAGAGGCAGGTCGAGGCCGTGCCAGGCTTCACCCGCATGGCCACCCAAAAGCTCGGCCAGCGCCGGCAGAAGCACGAGCGCCAGCACCATTGCAAGATCCTCGACGATCAGCCAGCCGACGGCAACACGCCCACCGGCGGTGTTGACGAGGTTGCGTTCTTCCAGCGCTTTCAGAAGTACGACGGTACTGGCAACCGAAAGGCTGAGGCCGAAGACGATGCCGGCGCCGAGGCTCCAGCCCCAGAGTTCTCCGAGGCCGATGCCGAGCAGGGTGGCAAGGAGAATCTGGCCAATGGCCCCGGGTATTGCGATGCCGCGCACGGCAAGAAGATCGGATGCCGAGAAATGAAGGCCGACGCCGAACATCAGCAGGATCACGCCCATTTCGGCAAGCTGGCTCGCAAGCTCGGTATCGGCAACGAAGCCCGGCGTAAAAGGCCCCATGACGACCCCGGCGGCAAGATAGCCGACCAGTGGCGGCAGCCTCAACCTGTCCGCGCCGTAGCCAAGAATTACCGCAAAGACGAAGCTTATGGCTACCGTCGCAATGAGTCCCGTTTCCTGGTGCATCAGCCCTCTCAAAATGCCGCAAGGCCGGCACTTTAGGACGAAGCGTCGGCAAAGTTAAAGAGTTGATTTGAATAGAATTGGCTTAAAGGACTGCCTTTTTGGGCGGAACCACGAAGCTCCTGGGTCGTTGCCTATGCATGAAGACGAGGAGAAGAGATATGCGAAAGATCATCATCAACTGTGCAATCGCTGCCCTTGCCTTGGGCTCTGCTGCGGCGCCTGCAATGGCAGACAGCGTTACAGTCACACGCGAGCGCGCCTATGACGGTTATGATCGCTACGGCCGTGACCGAGACCGGGTCCGCCCCGGCGTTACCATCAGTGATCGCGGTATTACGTTCGGCGCGGTGCGCGAACGTGATCGTTATCGCGATCGGGACCGTGACCGCTGCTACACGCGCAGCGTGACCCGCGAGACTGACGAAGGCACTGTCACAAAAACCGTAAGACGGTGTGACTGAGCAGCAGGCTAAGGTCCTGCACTTTGTGGAACCTCAGCATCGTCGGCCACGGATGGTGCCTCGCCCTTCAGGGCGGGGCAAACATACTAGATCTGATATTTAGAGATATTTGGTGCCCCATGCCGGGGTCGAACCAGCACTTCTTTCGAAACTCGATTTTGAGTCGAGCGCGTCTACCAATTCCGCCAATGGGGCAGCGAAATACGAGGCGGCTGTCTAACATGCGTTCGCCCGCGCGTGCAAGACGGCGGGCGAAGTTTAGCCGCTTCGAATTTTGTGTTTAGTGGGCCACAGTTGCGCTTGCGCCGGTTAGGCCTGATTTCTTCAGCGTGATCGCCAGAACCGAGGCCAACAGGCAGAAGGCACCGGCAATGAAGAAAGCCGGCAGGTAGCTTTCCAGCGCCGTACGCGACAGGCCGGCGCCGTAAGCAGCGGTTGCCGCGCCAAGCTGGTGGCCGGCGAAGACCCAGCCGAAGACGAGGCCGGCTTTTTCACGGCCGAAGCGGTCAGCGGCAATCTTGACGGTCGGCGGCACCGTGGCGATCCAGTCGAGGCCGTAGAAGACCGCGAAGATCGACAGGCCGTAGAACGAGAAATCGCTGAAGGGCAGGAAGAGCAGCGAGAGGCCGCGCAAGCCGTAATACCAGAAAAGCAGCCAGCGATTGTCGAAGCGGTCGGAAAGCCAGCCGGAGCCGATCGTGCCAAAGAAATCGAAGATGCCCATGACGGCAAGCACGCTGGCGGCTGCGACCGGCATAATGCCGTAGTCACCGCAAAGGGTCACGAAATGCGTCTGGATCAGGCCGTTGGTGCTGAGACCGCAGATGAAGAAGGTGGCAAACAGGATCCAGAAGGTCGAAGTCGTCGAGATTTCCCTGAGAACCGTGATCGGCGTTGCAAGGGCGGCGGCGAGTGTGCCGCGGGCGGGGGGCGGCGTCACCTGAGTTTCGCCGACCGAGGGCAGGTTTACGTCCGAGGGGCGGTCACGCATGAAAAGCAGCACGAGAAGAGCAGCAACCATGATCATCGCGCAGACGAAGAAGACCGTGGCGCGCCAGCCGTAGCGTTCGGTCAATTCCGCCATCAGCGGCAGGAAGACGAGCTGGCCGGTCGCCGAGCTTGCCGAGAGCATGCCGACGACAAGGCCGCGATGCTTGACGAACCAGCGGGTGGAAACCGTGGCTGCCAACACCATGGCAGTCAACCCGGTTCCGAAGCCGACGACGATGCCCCAGAGCGCCAGCAGATGCCAGAGCTTGGTCATGAACAGCGAGCCGACGAAGCCCGCGCCGATCAAGGCAAGGGCAAAGACAATGACCTTGCGGACACCGAAATAATTCATGAAGGCGGCCGCAAACGGTCCCATCAGGCCGAAAAGGATCAGGCGGATGGCAAGTGCGGAGGAAATCTGCGAAGTTTCCCAGCCGAACTCGTTCTGCAGCGGCTTGATGAGCACGCCCGGCGCGCCCATTGCGCCGGCGGTTACCAGCATGGTCAGGAAGGTGGCTGCGACGACAACCCATCCATAGTGGATGTTTCGCCGAGCAAGGGTTGAAGCAAGTACAGCAGAGACCATGGGCAAATTCCGTTTGTGAAGTCGGGACCATACAAGGCCATTTTACATGACGACCATCATATTTGTTGCATATTGATGATGGACATCATATAAATTGTCAAGCGACCATTTCCGGAGACGAAAAATGCGGGTTACCCGCGAGAAATTTGCAGAAAACCGCGAGAAGATCCTGACGGCAGCCAGCGTGCTCTTCCGCGAGAACGGGTTCGACGGCGTCGGCGTTGCGGACATCATGAAAGCCGCTGGTCTGACGCATGGCGGGTTCTACGGTCATTTCGAATCGAAGGACGATCTTGCCTTGGAGGTCAGCCGCAAGCTGATCGAGCGGGTGGAGGAACGCTGGCGTGAGTTGATTGTCGGCCATCCAGACCGTCCGCTTCAGGCGCTGCTCGATCATTACATCCATTGGCGCACGGTCGACGATCCCGGTGGAAGCTGCGTCTTTGCGTCGCTGATCCAGGAGGTCAGCCGCAGCGAAGGGGCGGTTCGTGCGACCTTCAGCGAGGGCTTGTCCACGCTGGTCGATGTGTTGAAGGAAGTGGTGCCCGGCGCGACTGAGGAAGAGCGCCGTGCCAATGCGACGACGACGCTTTCATCGATGATGGGGGCCGTCATTCTTGCCCGCGCGGTCGAGGACCGGGCGCTCGCCGAGCAATTTCTGGTCACGATGCGCCGCAGGCTCGATCCGGCGCAATCATCCTAGGGCATTCGCGCATTCCCGTTGCAAAACGGCTCCGCGCTTTTGCTGGAGTTGCTTCAGTCTCGGAAGGCGATCATCGCAAGGCCTTCGACGATTTCAGTAAAGGTGCCGTTCGGCGAGAGCGCTGCGAGTTCGCTGCGGAAGGCTGCCTCGAATTCTTCTGTCTTGTCGCCCAGCGCCTGTGGAGAGGTGACGGACATGGAGAAGGCGCGGCCGATTATGTCCTCCGTCCCGATTATCCGTTCGTTCACGATGCCAATGCGTTCGAGGTTGCGGAAGGGGGAGTGCAGCAGGACCGTCTCGTGGGGTCCGAATTCCGGCGCGCGGCGCAATTTGCGTTCGGCGTTTTTTTCCGGCGAATAGGTTTCTGACAGCTGATGCAGGACATCACGCCAATCCGGTGCGGCCGCGATATGCCTGTCGGAGAAGAGAACGACAGCGCCATCGCGAGCGATGAGCTTATCGAGTGCTGCAAGCGTTGCCGGGCGGTCCATCCAATGGAAGGCGCGGCCCATGACTGCAAGCTTCAACGGTGCCAGATCCTGGCCGAGATCGTAAGAGGAACCCTGGATAAGCCTTATAGTGACCGCGGCTTCGGACGCATTCTCGCGTGCTGCATCCAGCATTTCCGGCTCGGGATCAATCCCGATTACATCGGCGCCGGCGAGGCGTGCAAAGGCGATGCCGAGCGGTGCCGGGCCGCAGCCGAGATCAAGCAGACGATCACCGGGTTTCAGGCCGGTTCGTTCGGTAACGCGTTCGATCAACCTGTCCGGATAGGGGACGCGGAAGCGGCTATAGTAGGTAGCGGTGGTGCGGAAGCGGCGAGCTTCGTAGGGAAAGATGGTCATGCGGTGGGCCCTCTGTTTGCCCGAAACGGCTAAGGCCTAAGTGTGACCAGCTCGTGATGATCTGCCTCGATGTCGTGACCCAGCTGAGCACTGATATTCCATGCGCGGCGCTCGCCTGAAAGTCCCGACTTTGGAAATTGAAAGGGTCTCCCTCCGCACCAGCAGAGGGAGATTGCCGGGGCGTGTTATTTAAAGCCCGCAACATTGTGCGGGATATAGGGGGCTTCGAGTGCGGCAATGTCTTCGGCGCTGAGTTTTACGGTCAGCGAGCCGACGGCATCCGTGAGGTGTTGCGCCTTGGATGCGCCGATGATCGGCGCGGTGACGGCACTTTTCTGCAGGATCCAGGCGGTGGCGACCTGCGCGCGGGAGATGCCATGGGCCCTGGCAATGTCGGCGACCTTCTCGACGATCTTGCGATCGGCATCTTCAGCCTGCTTGTAGAGCGTCTTGCCGAATTCATCGGTCTCGCTGCGGTTGGTCTTATCGTCCCAGTCACGGGTCAACCGGCCACGGGCAAGCGGGCTCCAGGGAATGACGCCGATCATCTGGTCTTCGCAGAAGGGCAGCATTTCGCGTTCTTCCTCGCGGTAGAGCAGGTTCAGATGGTCCTGCATGCTGACGAATTCCGTCCATCCGTTGAGGCGGGAGGTATAAAGCGCCTTGGCGAACTGCCAGGAATACATGGAGGAGGCGCCGATATAGCGCGCCTTGCCGGCTTTCACGACATCATGGAGAGCTTCGAGCGTTTCCTCGATCGGTGTTGTGTAGTCCCACCGGTGGATCTGGTAGAGGTCGACATAATCGGTGCCGAGGCGGCGCAGGCTGTTGTCGATCTCGTCGAAGATCGCCTTGCGCGACAGGCCGGCGCCGTTCGGGCCGGGGCGCATGCGATTGAAGACCTTGGTGGCGAGAACAATATCCTCACGCTTGGCGAAATCCTTGATGGCGCGGCCGACGATCTCCTCGGACGACCCATTGGAATAGGTGTTGGCCGTGTCGAGGAAATTGATCCCGAGTTCGATCGCCTGCCTCAGCAATGCGCGGCTTCCTTCTTCGGGCAGGCTCCAGGCGTGGTTTCCACGGTCCGGATCGCCATAGGTCATGCAGCCGAGGCAGATCTTCGATACTTCGAGACCGGTTTTCCCGAGTTTTACATATTCCATAAAAGTGCTCCGTGATGAATTTCAGCGGCTCCCCAGGCGCATGCGCATGATGTAGTGCAGAAATTGACGAAGTCTCAGTGAGTAGGCGGAGAATGTCTTCTGCAGTTAGCGCAATAATACGTGATGCGCAGGCGGGATGTCGTCTTATCCTTGCGGATTACAATGCTTGCACATTCGACCGGTGAGGTGTTAGCTGGTGCAGCATTTTACTGGATCATGCGTATGAAACTGCCGCCCGGCGATCGATATGACACGCTCTACCGCGATTTTTCCTGGCAGATATCAAAGGATTTCAATATCGGCCGTGCCGTCAGCGACGATTGGGCCGCGCGTGATCCCGATCGCGTCTGTCTCGAACATTTTAGTCCCGACGGCCACCATCTGTCTTTGACATATGGCGAGCTTGCCGCCCGCTCCTCATCCTTCGCCAATGCGCTGTCAGCACTTGGCATCGGCAGGGGGGATCGGGTTGCGCTACTCCTGCCGCAATGTTTCGAGACGGTCGTTTCGCATGTCGCGATCTACAAGATGGGCGCAATCGCGCTGCCGCTGGCGCTGCTCTTCGGGGTCGAGGCCCTGGAATACCGGCTGAAGGCTGCGGGCGCGACAGCCGTCGTCACCAACGGCTTCGGGCTTGCGCGCATCAACCAGATCCGCGACCGGCTGCCTGACGTCAAGCACGTCGTCTCGATCGAGGGAGAATCGGCTGGTACGCTCGGTTTTGCCGAGCTGGTCTCTGCCTATTCTTCCGCTTTCGAAATTGCGTCGTCAGGCCCGGACGAGCCAGCGCTGATGATCTTCACGTCGGGCACGACGGGGCCGCCGAAGGGCGCACTGCATGGTCACCGGGTTCTCGCCGGCCATATTCCCGGCATGCAGTTTGCCCATGAGGGCTTTCCGCAGGCCGGAGACAAGGTCTGGACGCCATCAGACTGGGCCTGGGCGGGCGGGCTGCTCAACGCGCTGCTGCCGAGCCTGCTGCTCGGCGTGCCTGTCGTCTCCTCGCCGGCCCAGAAATTCGATGCCGACATGGCCTATCGCATCATGGCCGAGATGAGGGTGCGCAATGCTTTCATTCCGCCGACGGCGCTCCGGCTCCTGAAATCCGTCGAGGAGCCGCGCTCGAAATACAATCTCGTGCTGCGCACCATCGGTTCGGCAGGTGAATCGCTGGGGCGCGAAACCTACGAGTGGGCGCGCCGTACGCTTGGCATTACCGTCAATGAATTTTACGGGCAGACGGAGTGCAATTTCGTGCTGTCTTCGAGCTTTGGCTTCGGCGTGACCAAAGCTGGCGCGATCGGGCGCGCCTCACCTGGTCATAGGGTTGCTGTTGTCAGCGACGAAGGTGACGAACTGCCGGTCGGAGAGCAGGGGCAGATCGCAATCGCCAGCCCTGATCCAGTAATGTTTCTCGGTTACTGGAACGATCCCGATGCGACAGAGAGGAAATATGCCAAGGGTTGGCTGCTGACCGGCGATATCGGCCGGCAGGACGCGGAGGGTTATGTCACCTTTGCGGGTCGCGACGACGACGTCATCACCTCATCTGGTTACCGTATCGGGCCTGCAGAGATCGAGGACTGTCTCATCGGCCATCCGGCCGTGCAGCTTGCTGCGGCCGTCGGAAAGCCCGATGCGCTGCGCACGGAGATCGTCAAGGCCTATATGGTGCTTTCGCCGGGCTACAACCCGAGCGCGGAACTGGCAGCGGAAATCCGGGACTGGGTGAAAACCCGGCTTTCGATGCACGAATATCCGCGCGAGGTCGAATTCGTCGATGCCCTGCCGCTGACGACGACGGGCAAGGTCATCCGGCGCCTGCTGCGGGAAAAGGCTGCGGCGGAAGCTAAAAGCTAACCGCGGCCGGCGAGCGACATGATCTTCTCGCGTAGCATCTTCGCCATGTTGCGGGTGCTGCGGTACATGTGAAGCTGAGCCGCGACCTGTCGCATGTCGCGGTCACCGTTCTGGGTGAGGCCGATCACCAGTGTGCCCATCTCCTCGCGTTCCTGCCAGAAGCGGCTCATGATCGGATGATCCGAGACCGCGCAGGAATCTGAGCGTACGACATTGGCATCGTCGAGATGCCATTCGGTCAGTTCGCTCATTAGCAGCTTGCCTGGCGAATAACGGGAGTAGCTTTCGTCGTAGGCAGTCTTCCAGGTATAGGCCTCGCCACCCATCATCAGTACGACCACGGCAGCAATCGCCTTGCCGTTGATGTCGATCGTGTGGATGCGGACGGCATCGACTTCCGCCAGATTGGAGACGGCCTCGCGGGCGAACGCGGTGTGATAGCGGTCGGTCACCAGCGCACTGCGGCGCTTGCCCTTCCAGCCGCCGGCCTCAAGCGCGAGGAACTCCTCGAAGCGCAGGTGGATTTCGCGTGGCTGGCGGGCAACGGTGTGGACGACATTGCCAAGCTCCTCGAGAAGCCGCCACTGACGACGCATCTCGCGCTGGTGAGAGGAGGATATGGTGCGGCCGAGATAGACCATGGCGTCGTCATCGCTTTGCAGCATCGGCCGCTCATAGGGATTGGCAACTGTCAGCGGCAGGTTGCGGCTGAGGGCCACCGCCTTTGCCATCCGTACGAAGATGCCGTTCAGCCGTACATCCGGCAACACCAGTGTGCCCGGCAGGCCGAGGTCCGGCGTGACAAGGCCTTCGAAGAGGTTGTCGAGCGTCTCCGCCGCTTCCTCTGCATCGACCAAGGGGGTGCCGAGCGGACCGAAACTGTTTGCCCAGCCGCGGATGATCGACGGGCCAACGGCAAAGCCGGGCTTGTCGACCGAGAAGGGCATGAGCAGGCGCATGCGGCTGCGATGTTCGTTCTCGTCGCGGATGATGGCGAAATTCACCTGCCGGTCTTCCAGACGCGGCATGGCAGGCGCCAGGAAACGGCCGCTGAAAAAGACGTTCGGTTCCATCGCGCGGTTGGAGAGGAAGTCCAATTCTTCCTGCAGATCGTAACCCAGCCTGCCGGGGTAAAGGCAGAGCTCGCGCCCCAGCCGGCCGATTTCGATCCGTGCTTCAGCCTGCGGCGCCTCGAACTTGAGCGCGGCGAGATCGTGAACCATGCGGTTCGCGTTGCTGTCGGTGCTCTCGGTGATGGGTGGTACACGTACCATCTATCGGGCTCTCATTTCTGGCGTTGCGATGGAAGGGGTTGCGAAGGCGAAAAGGGCGAAGCCGAGCGCACGACGGACAAAGACATGCAGCAGGATCGCTTCCACGGCCATGGCGGAGGTCGTGGCGATTGCCGTGCCGACAATGCCGTAGTGAGGGATCAGCAGGAGATTGAGGCCGACATTGGCGGCGAGTGCTCCGGCGTAAAGGGCGACACAGAGGTTCTGCTTGCCCGCCATCATCAGCAGCGTCTCGGCGGGGCCGACCAGCGCCTTGGCAAGGATACCGGCCAGCAGGATCGCCATCAACACATAACCGGCTGTAAAGGCGCCGCCGAAGAGTGACAAGAGCATATGACCGGCGGCCAGCACCGCGAGACCGGCACCAAGCGCAGGCCAGAAAGTCCAGCGCGCGGCATCGATAGCCGCAACTGCGAGATCGGCGTGGTTGCCCTCGGCAATGATCGAGGAGAAGCGCGGGCCGGCGGCGGCCTTCACCGAGAAATTGATGAAATGTACCAGCGCCATGGTCTTGGCCGCTGCGAAATAGATCGCAACGTCGTGCGGCTCCAGAAAGATGCCGACGACGACGACATCGGAATTGGTCAGCAGGAAGCTCACGCCTTCGATGAGGAAGATCGGAAATGCGACACCGAGCCATTCCACGAAATCGACCTTGCGCGGGCCGGCATCGTAGTGTTTGCGCATCCGATAGAGCGTTGCGGCATATTGGCCGAGTGCCGTGACGAAGGTCGCCGCGAGCGCTGCCTGCATGGCGGTGACTGCCGTATGCGGCGCGTCGAAGAAAATCGCAGCCAGCATGAAGAGGATGATGAGGATCGGCCTGACAATATAGACCGGGCTCAGCGCCATGACGGGCCAATGATTGGCCCGCGACGTGCCCTCGAGGATGTCGCCGAGCGCGATCATCGGCATCGCCATGAGGCCGAGGAAGATCGGAACCAGATAGTAGCTCTCGATCCTGTCGCCGAAGAAATGCAGGCCAAGCATGCCGGCGATGAGAACGGTCGTGCCCGAGACCATTGCAAAGATGCGCGCAATACCCGTCAGGCCGCGGATTTCGGCGAAGGCGCCGGCAGCGCGATATTGCGGCAGGAAGCGGACAATCGCGGTGTGGAAACCGAGGCAGGAAAGATCCCCGCATAGAACGACCAGCACCCAGACGAAAACGAAGATGCCGTATTCATATTCTCCCATCAGCCGGGCAAGTATGATCTGCGACAGGAAGGCGAGGGCCGCACTCAGAATGCGGATCGAAAAGGCGATCAGCGCCATACGCTGGGCGGCGGCCTTGTCGCCCCGTTCGGTCAGGACCGCGGCAAGCATGCGCCGCGCCCGGCCGGCGATCGGCCGCAGCCCCGCGGGCAGCATCTTTTCCGCTGTTTCTATGACCGCCATTCTGAACACGCAAAACTCTAAGGGCAGGGCATTCGCACGGCCAAGTCTTGCCAGACCAGGGTTAAGAAACGGTATGCCCGGCGAGGAGGTCTTGCCTGTCGCGGTGATCCATAATTGGGCGGAATTACCCAAGAAAAATGGCGCCCGAGGGCGCCATTCTCAAACCTGTTCGAAAGCACCGTGGCAGTGCTTGTATTTCTTGCCCGAGCCGCAGGGGCAGGCTTCGTTGCGGCCCACCTTACCCCAGGTCTGGGGATCGTCAGGATTGCGATTTTCCGGCGCCACGATCACTTCCTCTGCCTGGTAAGTCGTGTTGGCGAACTCGTCCTCGCCCGTCGTCGGGTCGAGGTGATGCGCCTGCATGAGCGGCGGTTCCGGCTGCGGCGGAGCCTGCTGCACCAGCTCGACGCGCATCAACTGCGCGGTCACAGCCTGGCGCAGATTGTTGAGCAGCGATTGGAAGAGCTCGAAGGCTTCAGACTTGTATTCCTGCAGCGGGTCGCGCTGGGCGTAACCACGGAAGCCGATGACCGAACGCAGGTGATCGAGATTGACGATGTGCTCGCGCCACAGATGATCAAGCGTCTGCATGACGACCTGACGCTCGACATAATGCATGATGTCGGGGCCAAAACGCTCGACCTTCTCGTTGAAGGCGGCGTTGGTGGCTTCCGTCAGGCGCTCGCGAATATCGTCCTCGCCGATCCCTTCCTCCTTCACCCAGTCCTCGACCGGCAGATCGAGATTGAGGATGTTGGTGACCTGTGTCTTCAGGCCTGCGGCATCCCACTGTTCGGCATAGGCGCGCTCGGGGATATGGGTGGTCACGAGATCGTCGACGACTTCGCGGCGCATATCGGACACAGTCTCGGAAATGTTCGGCGCTTCCATCATCTCGACGCGCTGTTCGAAGATGACCTTGCGCTGGTCGTTCAGAACGTCGTCATATTTCAAGAGATTCTTACGAATATCGAAGTTGCGGGCTTCGACCTTCTTCTGGGCGCGTTCCAGAGCCTTGTTGATCCAGGGATGGACGATCGCCTCGCCATCCTTGAGGCCCAGCTTCTGCAGCATGCTGTCCATGCGGTCGGAGCCGAAGATGCGCATCAGGTCGTCCTGAAGCGAAAGATAGAACTTGGAGCGGCCGGGGTCGCCCTGACGGCCGGAACGGCCGCGCAACTGATTGTCGATGCGGCGGCTTTCATGGCGCTCGGTGGCGATAACGTAGAGACCGCCGGCGGCAAGCGCCTTTTCCTTGAGCGCCTTGATTTCCTCGCGGATCGCCTCGACTTTCGCGTCGCGCTCGGCGCCCGGCTCGATTTCGGCGAGCTCATGCTCGAGACGCATGTCGAGGTTGCCGCCGAGCTGGATGTCGGTACCGCGACCGGCCATGTTGGTGGCGATCGTCACCGCACCCGGCACGCCGGCCTGGGCGACGATATAGGCTTCCTGTTCATGATAGCGGGCGTTCAGGACCTGGAAGTTCGTGAAGCCCTGCTTGCGCATCAGCTCGGCCAGGAATTCCGACTTTTCGATCGAGGTTGTACCGACAAGCACCGGCTGGCCGCGCTTGTGGGCGTCCAGGATCTCGGTGATGATCGCCTTGTACTTTTCCTCGACAGTCCGGTAGACCTCGTCGTCTTCGTCGATACGCTTGATCGGGAGATTGGTCGGCACCTCGAGAACGTCGAGATTGTAGATGTTGCCGAATTCTTCCGCTTCCGTCTGAGCCGTACCGGTCATGCCGGCAAGCTTGGCATACATGCGGAAGTAGTTCTGGAAGGTGATCGAAGCCAGCGTCTGGTTTTCCGGCTGGATTTGCACCTTTTCCTTGGCTTCCAGCGCCTGATGCTGGCCTTCCGAATAGCGGCGGCCCGGCATCATGCGGCCGGTGAATTCGTCGATGATGACGATCTCGCCGTTGCGGACGATGTAGTCCTTGTCGCGCTGGAAGAGCTTGTGAGCCTTCAGCGCATTGTTGATGTGGTGAACGATCGCGACGTTTTCGATGTCGTAGAGCGAGGCGCCCTTCAGGAGGCCGGCCTGCTTCAGCAGGTTTTCCAGCTTCTCGGTGCCGACTTCGGAGAAGTTCGCCGAACGCTGCTTTTCATCGATCTCATAGTCTTCCGGCGTCAGTAGCGGAATGTAAGTGTCGATGGTGTTGTAAAGGTCGGAGCGATCGTCGAGCGGGCCGGAGATGATGAGCGGTGTGCGCGCTTCGTCGACCAGGATCGAGTCCACTTCGTCGACGATCGCGAAGTTATGGCCGCGCTGGACCATCTGGTTCGTCTCGTACTTCATGTTATCGCGCAGATAATCGAAGCCGAGTTCATTGTTGGTCGCGTAGGTGATGTCGCAATTGTAGGCGTCACGGCGCTCCTCGTCGGAAAGGCCATGGACGATGACCCCCGTTGTCAGGCCGAGGAAGCCGTAGAGACGGCCCATGGTCGCTGCGTCGCGCTGAGCGAGGTAGTCGTTGACGGTGACGACATGCACGCCTTTGCCGGCGAGTGCGTTCAGATAGACCGGCAGGGTCGCGACCAGCGTTTTACCTTCGCCGGTCTTCATTTCGGCGATGGCATTGGAATGCAGGATCATGCCGCCGACGAGCTGTACGTCAAAAGGTCGCATGCCGAGAACGCGGCGCGAGGCTTCGCGAACGACCGCGAAGGCCGGAATCAGGATGTCGTCCAGTGACTTGCCTTCTGCGAGGAGCGCGCGGAACTCCACCGTCTTTGCGGCAAGCTGCTCGTCCGTCAGCGCCTTGGTCTTCTCTTCAATAGAGTTGATTGCGGCGACGTTCGGCTGGAAGGACCGCACGCGGCGATCGTTGGCTGAGCCAAATAACTTGCGGGCAATACCGCCAAAGCTGACCATATGACTGGTCCTTTCTGAATATTCTTCCCCGACGTTTCTTATTCGCCACCCAGCCGAAAAACAGGCGCACGCTTGAAAACGCCCGGAAACTGTTCTGGACGCGAGGTTGCGTGACAGATAAGAGGGGGGGCAAATGATGTCAACGGATTTGGCTGATATAGAAAGGCCACATTCCGGTGTTGAAGGCTGTTTTCGGGTTGGATTCACGAAAGCTGAAGCCGGCGGCTATAATTGTGAAGGGTTATTTGATGTTGAGCAGTAAAAAACTTGCCGCGCTGGCGTTTACCGCCCTCGTGGCGTTTCAGGCTCCCGCCTTTGCCGATGACGCTGTCGTCGCCAAGGTCGGCAATCTGGAAATCCATCAGTCGGAACTCGATCTGGCTGTCGCCAATCTCGACCCACAGCTCGCGCAGCTTCCCGATGACCAGAAGAAGGTCGCCGCACTTTCGGCCGCCATCGACGTGAAGCTTCTGGCTTCCGACGCGACCGCCGAGAAGCTCGACCAGACCGACGACTTCAAGAAGCGCATGCAGTACCTGACCGACCGCGAGCTTCACAACGCCTACTTCAAGAAACATGTCGTCGATACCGTGACCGATGCCGACGTCAAGGCGCGCTACGACAAGGAAGTTGCCGCCCTGCCGAAGCAGGAAGAGGTTCACGCCCGCCACATCCTCGTCAAGACCGAGGACGAGGCCAAGGACGTCATCAAGCAGCTCGACGCCGGCAAGGATTTTGCCGAGCTCGCCAAAGAAAAGTCCACCGATCCGAACAAGGATGACGGCGGCGACCTCGGCTACTTCACCCGCGGCCGCATGGTCAAGGAATTCGAGGATGCTGCTTTCTCTCTCGAAAAGGGCACCTATTCCAAGACACCCGTGAAGACCGACTTCGGTTATCATGTGATCAAGGTCGAGGATAAGCGCGACGCTCCGCCGCCGCCGTTCGAACAGGTACAGGACCAGGTTCGTCAACTCGTCATGCGTGACAAGTATCTTGCGCTTCTGAACGATGCGAAAGCCAAGGCCAAGGTCGAGATCACGGACGAAACGCTTCGCAAGGGTTACGAAAACGCGAACAAGCAGCCAGAGCCGGGCGCCGAGCCCGTGCCGGCACCGGCGCCGCAGCAGTAATCATCAGCATTTGGGCCCGGTTCTTCCGGGCCCTTCACTATCATCGTCGCATTTCCGGATGGCGGACCGGCTTCCACTTCGCCTGGAAATGCATATTGGCAGGTCTCATTCTATGTCCGCTACCGTTTCTCCGCTTGCCCCGAAAACATTTGCCTCGCTGCCCGCGCTTCGCGGCGTGCGCATGGCGACCGCTTCCGCCGGCATCAAATACAAGAACCGGACGGATGTGCTGATGATGGTCTTTGATGCGCCGGCTGCCGTTGCCGGCGTTTTCACCAAGTCGAAGTGCCCTTCCGCTCCGGTTGATTTCTGCCGGACCAACCTGCCGCACGGGACGGCACGCGCCGTCGTCGTCAATTCCGGCAATGCCAACGCCTTTACCGGCCTGAAGGGCCGCGCCGCGACCGAGCTCACGGCAAAGTCCGCAGCTGCCGCCGTCGGCTGCGGCGAAAATGAAATCTTTCTCGCGTCGACCGGCGTCATTGGCGAACCGCTCGACGCCAGCAAATTTGCCGGTGTGCTCGACAAGATGCACGCCGATGCGACGGGCGATTTCTGGTTCGAGGCCGCCAAGGCGATCATGACCACCGACACCTATCCGAAGGTCGCGACCCGGACGGCTGAAATTGGCGGTGTCGAGGTGACAATCAACGGCATCGCCAAGGGAGCCGGCATGATCGCGCCCGACATGGCGACCATGCTCTCCTTCGTCGTTACCGATGCTGCGATCGATTCCTCCGTCCTGCAGTCGCTCTTGTCTGCAGGCGTCGAACCGAGCTTCAACTCCATGACGGTTGATAGCGACACCTCGACCTCGGACACGCTGATGTTGTTTGCGACAGGTGCAGCAGCGACCGACGGACAGGCTCGGATCACGAGCGCGAACGCTCCGCAGCTCGGCGCATTCCGTTCGGCGCTCAACGACCTTCTCAAGGACTTGGCAATCCAGGTCGCCCGCGACGGCGAGGGGGCGACGAAGATGCTCGAGATCACCGTGACCGGCGCCGAGAGCGATGCCGCCGCCAAGACGATCGCCCTTTCCATCGCCAATTCGCCGCTGGTCAAGACTGCTGCTGCCGGCGAGGATGCCAATTGGGGCCGGATCGTCATGGCTGTCGGCAAAGCCGGCGAAATGGCCGATCGTGACCGGCTCGCCATCTGGTTCGGTGATGTGCGTGTTGCCGTCAATGGTGAACGTGACCCCAGCTATTCCGAGGATGCTGCCTCGGCTGTCATGAAGAAGCAGGATATTCCTGTGAAGGTCGACATTGGCCTCGGCTCCGGCAAGGCCACGGTCTGGACCTGCGACCTCACCAAGGAATATGTTGCGATCAATGGCGACTACCGGAGCTGATCGTTCGTTGATGCAGGCATCCCTTCAGAAGCAGAACCTGCCGCTGGTCCGGCGGCTGGAGGCCGTGGGCTTTCGCGCCTGGCCGGCCGCTTCCGTGCAATATGACGGAAGCTGGCAGGTTCGCCTAACCGCCGGCCATCCCTCCAACCGCCTGAATTCCATCGTGCCGCTCGATCCGTCCGACCATCGGGACGTCGAAATCAGGCTGGAGAAGGCAAGCCGTAAATTCGAGGCCTATGGCCGCTCCGCCGTGCTGCGCGAGACACCGCTTGCATCGCCTGTTCTGATCGACATGATCAAGGAACAGGGTTGGAAACGTTTCGATGAGACGGCCGTCATGGTCTGCGATCTCTCGCAGGCCGATCTGCCCGATACGCTCGATCACCTTCCAACACATGATGTTGGCCGGTTCGTCGATGCCAATCTCGCCGTCGACCAGGCATCACCTTCGATGAAGCCGGCGCTTGCCGAGATCATTTCTGCAATCAAGCCGCCGTCCGGTCTTTTCATGATCGAGGATACAATCCAAGGCTCGCTGGCAACGGTCCTCTGCGTGCAGGACAATGACCTTGCCGGCATTATGTCGCTGTCGGTCGCCGACAGCCATCGCCGCAAGGGGCTTGGTATCGAGATCCTGACGTCGGCTTTGCGCTGGGCGAGGATGCGAAGCGCCCGTACAGCCTGGCTGCAGGTGAAACTCTCCAATGCGCCGGCAATTGCTCTCTATGAGCGTCTCGGCTTCCGTGATGCCTATCACTATTGCTATTGGCGGGAGCGTTGCGAATGAGCGAAGCCGGAAGGAAATTGCTCCTGGTCGCAGCCTGTGCGCTGATCGATGCGGATGGGCGGATCCTTCTGGCGCAGCGGCCGGAGGGCAAGTCGCTTGCCGGCCTGTGGGAATTTCCCGGGGGCAAGGTCGAACCAGGCGAGACGCCCGAGGAAACGCTGGTGCGCGAACTGAACGAAGAGCTCGGTATCTCGACGAAGGTGCCATGTCTTGCGCCGCTGACCTTCGCAAGCCACAGCTACGATACGTTCCACCTGCTTATGCCGCTCTATGTCTGCCGCCGCTACGAGGGCATTCCGCATGGTCGTGAGGGCCAGGCAATCAAATGGGTGCGCCCGCAGGCACTGCGCGATTATCCGATGCCGCCGGCCGATGAACCGCTCATTCCGGTGTTGCAGGATTTACTTTAGCTTTTGTTGATTATTGGGACGAAACGTCGATTTCGCCTGTGGATATTAATCGATCATTTAGCACCTTCTGGCAATGATCGGCCTCACTCAAGCAACTGGCGTGTGTGTATTTAAGGGCTTGACGTCATGGACGACGATTTCTGGAAAGCTGTGCGCGAAAAGGAACGCGCTTCTTCGTCTGCTTCACGCAGGACGGGGGCGCTCAATATTGCCCTTCTCTTCGGTACCGCTGTAGTGGCGCTGACCCTTATCCTGACGCCTATGCTGGCGGATTCTTCCAAGAAGAGCGTGCTTGCCAGCGCGCCGGCTGATTTCGACACGATCACCACCGGTTCCATTCCGAAGGTGGAGAATGGCGCGAAGAGCGAGAACGGCAAGCGCTATACAATCCGCCGCAGCGTGCTCCAGGATACGCCTGGCTCTGTCTGTGTCGTCCAGGGCTACGGTGTTGGCGCCGGCTGCTGAGGAAATCAGGCTTCCGTCGCCGGGGCTTGCGAATGTCGTTGCTGTCTTGCGCGCAAAAGGGTTGGGTTGATGGATTTGCTGAAGAAATTTCTGACGGACAGAAGCGGTGCGACGGCGATCGAATATGGATTGATCGCAGCGCTGATGGCGGTTGCCCTTATTGGAGGCCTCGGTGTGTTCACCGATGGCCTGCGCGGCGTGTTCAATACCGTCGAGAATAACCTGACGATCAACTGAGCCATCCGTCAGGCCTCACTGCTTCAGTTTCTGCTCTTCCACCTTCAATGCGTCAGCAAGCCGTGCCTTGGCCGATCCCGGTTTCAGGGGCTGCTGCTGGCTTTCATGCGGTGCCCATCCAGACACATAGATTACTGAAAATGTTGCGCGGATACGGCCGTCCGGGTCTGAATAGCGCTCGGCATAGATTTCCGCTGCGCGCAGGAAGAAGGCACGCGTCAGCGGCTTGCGGCTGCGAGCAGATAGCGGATTCGTCATGCCCATCGCTTTCAGGTCACGCATCAGCGGAAACAGTGAATCATAGCGGACAGTGTAATTCTCCGCATCGATGACGGGCAGCGCAAAGCCTGCTCGCTGCAGCAAACCGCCGACATCGCGCACATCGGCGAAGGGGATGACGCGCGGGCTTGCCCCACCGGTCATCTCGATTTCGGTTGCGAGCAGCACCTCGCGCAGTTCCTGCAGCGTGCCGGCGCCAGGAATGGCGGCCAGGAACAAGCCGTCCGGTTTCAATGCGCGGCGAATCTGGATCAAGACACCGGGTGTGTCGTTGGTCAGGTGCAGGTTGAGTGGTGCAATCACCAGATTGGCTGATTGGGGCGCGAGCGGCACGTCTTCGAGCGGTGCTTCGAGAAAAGATTCACCGGGCGCGACATAGCGAATGTCGCTTTCCACGCGGGTGAGGCTGCCGACCTTGCCGGTCGCGATCGCCGCATGGGCGGCCGCACCCGTCGTGCCGTGCAGTTCTACCGCATGTTCGAAGCTGCGCTCCACGACGGCGAGGCGGTCTGCCAGTTCCTCGGCGGCGATATCGAGCAGGAAGCCTGCTTTCGGGTCGTTATTTGAGAGTGCGCGCCGACGGTTTGCGGCGATCTGCGCCTTGTCGAAGATGATATCCATGGCGATGTCCATATTCCCCCGTCCGGCAGGCGGCAAGGCGATTTTCCTCTGGCGCGACGCGCCAACGCGTCTCGCGGCCCTTCAGATCAGCCTGCCACACTTTGGGTCTTCGTTTTTACGCATGTCACTCTCGCAAAACCGCTACACACTTTTGTGCGACATGCTTTAGTCTGCCTCATATGGGGACGATCGGGATGAAAAGTGAGGCAGTGCGGATATGGGCGCAGTTTCTGCAGCCGTTTTCGATGCTTGCCGATCTTGTCTATCCGCCGGCCTGCGCGGCTTGTGGTGTTTCGACAGGCGGTCACCGCGGGCTCTGTGCCAAATGCTGGTCCGAAGTCCGCTTCATCGAGCGCCCTTATTGCGAGGTGCTCGGCCTTCCCTTTTCTCATGATCTCGGCGCCGGCATCCTGAGTGCCGAAGCGATCGCCAATCCACCTCCCTTCGATCGACTGCGTTCAGCAGCCACCCTCGATCACGCCGTTCGAACCTTGGTCCATGGTCTGAAATACCGCGATCGTACGGATCTCGCACCGATGATGGCCGCCTGGATGCTGCGCGCCTCGGACGGCATGGTCGAACGCTGCGACGCCATCATTCCGGTTCCCCTCCATCGCACCCGCATGGTCTCGCGCAAATTCAACCAGGCCGCAGAGCTTGCCCGACATTTGGCGGGGCTTGCCGGAAAGCCGCTATTGCCGGCAACGCTCCTGCGTGTGAAGCGGACCAGCCAGCAGGTCGGCCTTGGTTTGCGGGCGCGCGAAGACAATGTCCGTGGCGCTTTTGCAGTTGCCGCGGGCAGGGAAAGCGATGTCTTCGGAAAACGCATCGTGCTTGTCGATGACGTGTTTACGACAGGAGCGACAGTTGGTGCGGCAACGCGCGCGCTGCGCAAGGCGGGGGCCTCCGATATAACGGTTTTGACCTTTGCAAGGGCTATCGCAGAAACTATATGACAGAAAGAAAACAGCACTGTCTGGAGAGCTTCATGGTACCCGTTACCATCTATACGCGCCAATTCTGCGGCTATTGTGCACGCGCCAAATCTCTTCTTGAAGAGAAGGGCGTCGACTATGTCGAGCATGACGCGACCTTCTCGCCCGAGCTTCGCCAGGAAATGCTTGGCAAGTCGAACGGCCGCACGACCTTTCCGCAGATTTTCGTCGGCAGCACGCATGTCGGCGGTTGCGATGATCTCTACGCGCTCGATCGGGCAGGCAAGCTCGATCCGCTGCTGGCTGCCTGAGGAAGAGCGATGAGGTTCACGGCCGCCGCCATCCAGATGTGTTCCGGTGTCGATCCGGAACGGAATGCCGCTTCGATGGCGCGCCTCGTCCGAGCAGCTGCCGCGCAGGGCGCCACCTATGTGCAGACGCCGGAAATGACCGGCATGCTGCAGCGTAACCGGGCTGCGGCAAAAGAAGTGCTGCGCGACGAGAGCAATGATATCATCGTCAAGACCGGCTCGGCGCTTGCGGCTGAGCTCGGCATCTATATGCATGTCGGCTCGACGGCAATTGCGCTCGATGACGGCAAGATGGCCAATCGCGGTTTCCTCTTCGGACCTGACGGCAAGATCCTGAACCGCTACGACAAGATCCATATGTTCGACGTCGATCTCGACAACGGTGAGAGCTGGCGCGAAAGCGCAGCCTATCGCCCGGGGTCAGAAGCGCGCGTTCTGTCTCTGCCTTTCGCCGAGATGGGTTTCACTATCTGCTACGACGTGCGTTTCCCACAGCTTTTCCGTGCGCAGGCGGTTGCCGGTGCCGAAGTGATGACCGTTCCGGCCGCTTTTACGAAGCAGACCGGAGAGGCGCATTGGGAGATCCTGCTGCGGGCGCGTGCCATCGAAAACGGCGTCTTCATCATCGCGGCAGCGCAGGCTGGCCTGCACGAGGACGGTCGGGAGACATTCGGTCATTCCATGATCATCGACCCCTGGGGCAAGGTGCTCGCGGCGGCCGGCCCGACTGGCGAGGCCGTCATTTTGGCAGAGATCGATCCGGCGGCTGTGAAGGTCGCGCATGACAAGATTCCAAACCTTAAGAACGGACGGGAGTTTTCCATCGAGAGGATTGCGGGGGGAATCTCGGGAGGCGTCGCAGCTTGATCCGCTATTCCCTCATTTGTGAGAATGCCCATGAGTTCGAAGGCTGGTTTTCAGAAAGCGCGGATTTCGACCGGCAGGTCGCAAGCGGGTTTCTGACCTGTCCCGTCTGCAATTCCGCCTCCATCTCGAAATCGCTGATGGCGCCGTCGGTCTCGACTGCACGCAAGAAGGACGAGATACAGTCTGTTGCCATGGACGTGGCTCGCCGCGAAGCCTTCCTGAAGCTCAAGGAAGCGGTTGCAGCGGTCAAGGCGAATTCGGAGGATGTCGGGACGCGTTTTCCCGAAGAAGCCCGCAAGATCCATTATGGCGAGGCGGATGCTCGCGGCATTATCGGCCAGGCGACACCCGATGAAGCGCAGTCGCTGGTCGAAGAGGGCATCGAGATTGCTGCCCTGCCGATCCTGCCTGAAGACGTGAACTGATATGGAGACTGCGCGGCTGGCCTTCTATAATTTCGGCCTGCATGTCGCACCTTCTGACAGCAGGGCCGTCGAAGGCTTCGTTCTTCGTGAACCTCCGAATTTCGAAGCTGCCGCCCGGGCGTGCGGCTTTATTGGCCGCTCAGGCTATCCCGGATATCCCGGCCCCAGAAGCTGGGGGCCGCAGGTTTTTCCGCGTTACATCGAGGGCAGCGGTTTCACCTCCGCGCCATCTTCCCTGTCATTATGGGCCGATATCGAGTCTCTGATGGCTTTCACCTATAATGGTGTTCATGCCGACGCCCTGAAACATGCCCGCAACTGGAATGTGAAGCAGACTTGGCCGCCGCTCGTCCTCTGGTGGGTTTCAGCCTATCATCGGCCGGACTGGCAGGAAGGTGTGGAGCGTCTCGAATATCTTGCCGACCACGGCGCAAGCCCGAAGGCCTTCAACTTCAAACAGCCCTATGGGCCTGACGGGGCGGAAATTGTGATCGATCGCGACCACGTTAAAGAGATTGCCGCGCGCAATGCCGAGACGCAGAAGGATCTGCTCGCTTTCGTCCAAACTTTGAAAGTCTAGACCGTCGGGATCAAGCCGGCCGCTTTGCCAGCAACATATAGTTCACATCCATGTCCTTCGACAGGTTCCACTGGTTTGCCAGCGGATTGAAGAAGACGCCTGTGCGGTCGATGATTTCGAGGCCGTTTGCGACGAGCGGTTTTTCCAGCTCTTCGGGGCGCACCAGCTTTTCATATTGATGCGTGCCGCGCGGCAGCCAGCGCAGGACATTTTCGGCGGCAAAAATGGCAAGCGCGGCCGCCTTCATGGTGCGGTTGATGGTGGCGACGAACATCAGGCCGCCCGGCCGGACCATGCCGGCGCAGGTATTCATGAAAAGCTCGACATCAGCCACATGCTCCACCACTTCCATGTTGAGCACGATATCGAAGGCCTCACCGGCCTCGGCGAGCTGCTCGGCGGTGACGGCGCGATAATCGACCGTAACACCCGATGCCTTGGCATGGGTTGAAGCGATGCCGATGTTTTTTTCGGAGGGGTCCGCGCCGACTACTTCGGCCCCCATACGGGCAACCGGCTCCGACAGAAGGCCGCCACCACAGCCGATATCGAGCACGCGCAGGCCTTCAAGCGGTTTGGCACTCTTCGGATTGCGAGAAAAATTCTCCGCTGCCTTGTCGCGGATATAGGCCAGGCGAACAGGATTGAACTTGTGCAGCGGCTTGAACTTGCCGGTCGGGCTCCACCACTCGGCTGCCATGGCGGAAAAGCGATCGACTTCGCTCTGGTCGATTGTTGTTTTGGCCGCTTCGTTCATCTGCCGCTCCTTCATGTCCTGTCAGTGAAGTCGGATGATCGAGACGATAAGTCAAGGGCGCTCAGGCTGCACCGGAAGCTTGGGATAGATCTTAAAAAACGAGCGAGCCTCAAGACATTACAAAACCCCGCGTCTTCGCGGGGTTCGTATCAAAAGTCATGCGGGTTCAGCGGCACTGACGGCGCGGGCCGTATGTGGGCTGGTAGGTGTTGTCATACGCGCGGTATGAGCGATAACGGCTGTAGCAGTAATCGGCATGCGAGTTGCCCGTCTGCACGCGCGGCTGCGAGGCTATAATGCCACCGATGAGTGCGCCGGCGGCCAGGCCCCCGATAATGGCGCCGGTATTGTCATGGTGCCGATAATACCGGTCGCGGTAGTATCGGTCGCCATAGTAGCGGCGGTCCCTGTCCCATCCGCGATCATAGCGATAACGGTCCGAATAGCGGTAATTGCGGCCCCAACCTTGATTATAACGAGGGCATTTCGTGAAGTTGTTGCAGCCCACCTGAAGAAGCTCGGCCTGGTCGCCGTCGGCTTGGGGTTGCACTGTCGACTGGACAGGGTTTGCCGTATAGGCCGGCCCCGCCCAAGCGGGCATTCCGGAGAATGCGGTTGCTATCGACAGTGCAATTATCGCTAATCTTCTCATTCTGCTCACCAGCTTTCTTGATGTATCTATTGCTGTTTAAACGCATTTCGGACCACTAAGTTCAATCGCCTTCGTGTTCCGGTTTGACGGGTATGGTGAGAGGGATGTTTGGCAGGGGCGGCGCGGGTCGTTTCCGGCGAACTCCTGTCGTCTCCACTTCACCCTTTCCCCGCCCTTGCCACCCCTTGCCAAACTCGCTAAGAGACGCGCCAACTTTCGTCCTTGGTTGGCGGGGCTAGAAGCGTTCCAGAAACCAGTATTTCCGGGCTCTTCGGCCATTCGGCAGCCGGGGTTTTCTGATGCCCGGGAGGGCAATGCGTCTCCCGGCGGTTTGTGAACGCGTGGCGTACCGGAGAAGCAAATCCCGTTTCCGGCAGTCGCGCGCGGGTCGTGGTAGAGGCTTATGGCACGCATCGTTATGAAATTCGGCGGAACCTCCGTCGCTGATCTGGACCGCATCAAGAACGTTGCCCGCCATGTGAAACGTGAAGTCGACGCCGGCCATGAAGTGGCGGTCGTTGTTTCCGCCATGTCCGGCAAGACCAATGAGCTCGTTGGCTGGGTGCAAGGCACGCCGAAAGTGATCGGCGCGAACTCGCCTTTCTACGACGCGCGCGAATATGACGCCGTGGTCGCCTCAGGCGAACAGGTCACGTCAGGCCTTCTGGCGATCGCGCTGCAGAGCATGGGCATCAATGCCCGTTCCTGGCAGGGCTGGCAGATTCCGATCCGCACAGACAACGCGCACGGCGCCGCGCGCATCATGGAGATCGACGGCACCGATATCATCAAACGCATGGGCGAGGGTCAGGTCGCAGTCGTTGCCGGCTTCCAGGGGCTTGGCCCCGATAACCGCATTTCGACGCTCGGGCGCGGCGGATCGGACACGTCGGCAGTGGCGATTGCGGCCGCAGTGAAAGCCGACCGCTGCGACATCTATACCGATGTCGATGGCGTCTATACGACCGATCCGCGCATCGAGCCCAAGGCCCGGCGCCTGAAGAAGATCGCCTTCGAAGAAATGCTGGAAATGGCATCTCTCGGTGCCAAGGTTCTCCAGGTACGCTCGGTGGAGCTTGCCATGGTGCACAAGGTACGCACCTTCGTGCGTTCGTCTTTCGAGGATCCCGATGCTCCGGGCATGGGTGACCTCTTGAACCCGCCCGGAACGCTGATTTGTGACGAGGATGAAATCGTGGAACAGGAAGTAGTCACCGGCATCGCCTATGCCAAGGATGAGGCTCAGATCTCGCTTCGCCGTCTTGCCGACCGGCCGGGCGTTTCCGCTGCGATCTTCGGTCCGCTTGCCGAAAGCCACATCAACGTCGATATGATCGTTCAGAACATCTCCGAAGATGGTTCGAAGACGGACATGACCTTCACCGTTCCCTCGGGAGATGTCGAGAAGGCCATCAAGGTCCTCTCCGACAACAAGGCGAAGATCGGCTACGACGTTGCACAGAGCGAATCGGGGCTGGTGAAGGTCTCGGTCATCGGCATCGGCATGCGCAGCCATGCGGGTGTTGCGGCGACCGCCTTCCGGGCACTTGCCGAAAAAGGCATCAACATCAAGGCAATTACAACTTCGGAGATCAAGATTTCGATCCTGATCGACGGTCCTTACGCAGAACTCGCTGTCAGAACTTTGCATTCCTGCTACGGTCTGGATAAGAATTGATTCCCAGCGGGCGGCCTGCCCCTTCAGGTTGAAGATGCGGCCGGTTCTTCTGTCCGCACCAAGCGTTTGTTTCGGGGAGCTTGAGACGCAATGAGAGACCTTTCCGGCGGTCCGCGCGTATTGCTCAAGCGGCTGCGCGAATTGATGGCGGAGCCGCTGGAGCCGCAGGAGCGACTCGACCGGATCGTGCGCCAGATCGCCAGCAACATGGTGGCAGAGGTGTGCTCCGTCTACGTGCTGCGGGCTGACGGCGTTCTCGAGCTCTATGCGACAGAAGGTCTCAAAAAAGAAGCCGTCCACCTTTCGCAACTGAAGATGGGGCAGGGTCTCGTCGGCACGATCGCCGCATCGGCCCAGCCGCTCAATCTTTCCGACGCACAGTCGCATCCTGCTTTCCGCTACCTGCCGGAAACGGGTGAAGAGATCTATCATTCTTTCCTCGGTGTGCCGATTCTGCGGACCGGCCGCTCGCTCGGCGTTCTCGTCGTGCAGAACAAGGCGAGCCGCAATTATCGCGACGAGGAGCTGGAGGCGCTCGAAACGACGGCGATGGTTCTCGCCGAGATGATCGCGACCGGCGAACTGAAGAAGATCACCAAGCCGGGTCTCGAACTTGATCTCACCCGTTCGGTCACAGTCGACGGCGATACGTATAATGACGGCATCGGTCTTGGTTACGTCGTGCTGCACGAACCGCGCATCGTCGTTACCAATCTCCTTAATGAAGATGCGGAGAAGGAAATCCGGCGGCTGGCGGAAGCCATGGGTTCGCTCAGGATCTCGATCGACGACATGCTGTCGCGGCGCGATGTCTCCATGGAAGGTGAGCACCGCGAGGTGCTCGAAACCTATCGCATGTTCGCCCACGACCAGGGCTGGGTGCGCAAGCTGGAAGAAGCGATCCGCAACGGCCTGACGGCGGAAGCGGCGGTCGAGAAGGTCCAGAGCGACACCAAGGCGCGCATGATGCGCCTGACCGATCCGTATCTTCGCGAGCGGATGCACGATTTCGAAGATCTGGCGAACCGGCTGCTGCGCGTATTGACCGGTTATACAGGTCGCACGACGGCTGAAGGCTTTCCGACCGACGCGATCATCTTGGCGCGTGCCATGGGGGCGGCGGAGCTTCTCGACTACCCGCGCGCCAATGTGCGCGGCCTGGTGCTGGAAGAAGGCGCGGTGACGAGCCATGTGGTGATCGTTGCACGCGCTATGGGCATTCCGGTCATCGGCCAGGCGGCGGGTGTCGTCGCTCTTGCCGAAAATGGCGATGCCGTCATTATCGATGGTGACGAAGGGCATGTGCATATCCGACCAATGCCCGAGCATCAGCGCTCCTATGAAGAAAAGGTTCGCTTCCGCGCCCGCCGGCAGGAGCAGTTCCGGGCATTGCGTTCCGTCGAGCCGGTCACCCGAGATGGTCAGCGCATTCAGCTTCTGATGAATGCTGGCCTGCTGGTCGACCTGCCGCAGTTGGCGGAATCGGGTGCGGAGGGCATCGGTCTCTTCCGCACCGAGCTTCAATTCATGATCGCGTCAACCATGCCGAAAGCGGAAGAGCAGGAGATGTTCTACCGCAATGTGCTGAAGCAGGCGGCGGGCCGTGTCGTGACTTTCCGTACGCTCGATATCGGTGGCGATAAGGTCGTTCCTTACTTCCGCGGCCACGAGGAAGAGAATCCGGCGCTCGGCTGGCGCGCCATCCGCCTGTCGCTTGATCGTCCGGGGCTGTTGCGCACCCAGCTGCGCGCCATGCTGAAGGCTGCGGCAGGCGCCGAGCTGAAGCTGATGGTGCCGATGGTGACCGAGGTTTCTGAGCTCAGGCAGGTGCGCGAACTTCTGCAGAAGGAAGTGCAGCATCTTTCGCGTTTCGGCCATGGCCTGCCGCGCAAGCTGCAGTTCGGCGCGATGCTGGAAGTGCCGGCGCTGCTCTGGCAGCTCGACGAGCTGATGGATGCGGTCGATTTCGTCTCGGTCGGTTCCAACGATCTCTTCCAGTTCGCCATGGCGGTCGATCGCGGCAACGCGCGGGTGTCGGAGCGCTTCGATCCACTGGAACGGCCGTTCCTGCGGATTCTGCGCGATATCGTGCGCGGTGCCGATCGCAACAAGACACCGGTGACCCTCTGCGGTGAGCTGGCAGGAAAGCCGCTTTCGGCTATGGCGTTGCTGGGCGTCGGTTTCCGATCCATCTCCATGTCGCCGGCTTCGATCGGGCCGGTCAAGGCGATGCTGCTGGGCCTCGATGCCGAGGCTCTTACTAAGGCCGTTAATGAGGCGCTCGACGACCGAAATGCGACCGTGCCGATGCGCGAAGTGCTTGCCCGCTTCGCCGAGAGCCACAATATTCCCCTTTAGACATATATAAGAAGAATTGGAGCAAGGGGTGGCGAAGCTTCCCATTGAAAAGATGCGCGAGCTTGAGCGCCGGTTCGGCGAGATCGAAGCGCGCATGTCGGCCGGCCCTTCGGCCGATGTTTATGTAAAGCTCGCGTCCGAATATTCAGAGCTGCAGCCGGTCGTCACAAAGATCCGTGCCTATCAGAAAGCAGTCAGCGAACTTGCCGATCTGGAGGTGCTGCTCGAGGATAAGTCCGTCGATCGCGACATGCGCGAGCTCGCCGAACTCGAGCTGCCTGACGTGAAAGAGCGGATCGAGGCGCTGGAGAACGAAATCCAGATCCTGCTGCTGCCGAAGGATGCGGCCGATGAAAAGAGCGCGATCCTGGAAATCCGCGCCGGCACCGGCGGTAACGAGGCTGCGCTTTTTGCCGGTGACCTTTTCCGCATGTACGAGCGCTACGCGTCGACACATGGCTGGAAGGTGGAAGTGCTGTCGTCAAGCGAGGGCGAAGCCGGCGGCTTTAAGGAAATCATCGCTACAATCACCGGCAAAGGTGTCTTTGCCAAGCTGAAGTTCGAATCCGGCGTGCACCGTGTGCAGCGTGTGCCGGAGACGGAAGCCGGTGGGCGCATCCACACATCGGCGGCGACGGTTGCGGTCCTGCCCGAGGCCGAGGAGATCGATATCGAAATCCGGCCAGAGGATATCCGCATCGATACGATGCGCTCGTCGGGTGCGGGCGGCCAGCACGTCAACACGACGGACTCGGCGGTGCGTATCACGCACTTGCCGACAGGTATCGTTGTGACCAGCTCGGAAAAATCGCAGCACCAGAACCGCGCCAAGGCCATGCAGGTGCTTCGGTCGCGTCTTTACGATGCCGAGCGGCAGAGGGCCGATAGCGAACGGTCTGCCGACCGCAAAAGCCAGGTCGGATCCGGCGACCGTTCCGAGCGCATCCGCACCTACAATTTCCCGCAGGGTCGTGTGACCGACCATCGTATCAACCTGACGCTTTATAAACTCGACCGGATGATGATCGGCGAGATCGACGAAGTGGTGGATGCGCTGCTTGCCGATTATCAGGCGAGCCAGCTCGCGCAGCTTGGCGAACAGCAATGACCGCATCCGGGCCGACGGTTTCCGAAATGCTTGCCGAGGCCCGGCGCCGTTTCACGGAAGCCGGCATAGCTGATCCGCAGACCGATGCGCGGCTGCTGATTTCGGGATTGTTGAAGCTCTCGCCGACCGAGATGCTGACCGCAGGCCGTGACGTGGTTTCGGAAGAGCAGGCGGGAACCATCGGTCGGGCGATCGAAAGGCGGTTGAAACACGAGCCGGTGCATCGCATTCTCGGAGAGCGGGAGTTCTACGGCCTGCCGCTTTCGCTGTCCGCCGGCACGCTGGAACCGCGACCGGATACGGAAATCCTCGTCGATACGATCATTCCTTATCTGCGCGACCTTGCAAAGACGGAGGACAATCTCCACATCCTTGATCTAGGAACCGGGACCGGAGCGATTTGTCTTGCGCTCCTGAGTGAATGCCCGGAAGCATCAGGCATCGGCAGCGACATTTCGACCGATGCACTTGAGACGGCAAGATCAAACGCAGAAAGAAACGGATTGCAGGATCGATTCACGACCATTCGGTCGAACTGGTTCGAGAACATCCACGGGACGTTTCATGCGCTTGTCTCAAATCCGCCCTATATTGCTTCCAATGTTATTCACGATCTCGCTCCCGAAGTGACGAAATTTGATCCAGCTGCAGCTCTGGACGGCGGCTCGGATGGGCTTGACGCCTACAAAGCCATAGCAAAAGATGCCGGAAGGTTCGTACGGCCAAATGGGATCGTCGGACTTGAAATAGGCTATGATCAGCGAAACGATGTGACGGCGATCTTTGAAGCGGAAGGCTTCAAGTGCCTCAAATCCGTGAAAGACTATGGTCAGAATGACAGAGTGCTCGTGTTCTCGCCGGCATGACTGGCGACAAATTGCAGCATCGAACTGGACATTGTTGCTATTGCGAAGAAAAAGGCTTGGATTTCCCGAGGAAGCAATATAGGTTGCCCTCACGCGTTGGGCGCATAGGAATGAACGAGATTCGTTCGGTACTTGCTCAGCTTCGGGGGTCTGCTCTTTTAAACGAGAGTTTCAAAAGTTGAACACGACCCAATGCGTGAATCAGTCAAACTGACTTGAAGACAAGCGGCAGGTCGGCGCGAAGGCGCACTATGCTTGCGGCACGAAGGCCCTGATCCGGATAGACCGGTCTTGGCGGTTGGTGCCATGTATCCAATCACAAACAGAGAATTCAGGTGAACGATCGATGAGGCCAGGACAGCAGAACAAGCGCGGTCGAGGGCGTGGCAATAACAACAATAACAATGGCGGCGGCGGAAATAACAATAACAACAATTTCAACCGCAAGGGCGGCAATCCGCTGACCAGGACTTATGACAGTTCCGGTCCCGATGTGAAGATCCGCGGCACTGCCCAGCACATCGCTGAGAAATATGCGCAGCTCGCCCGTGACGCCCAGAGCTCCGGCGACCGCGTCATTGCCGAAAATTACCTGCAGCACGCCGAACATTACAACCGCATCATTGCCGCCGCGCAGGCGCAGATGCAGGAGCGCTTCCAGCGCGACGACCGCAACGACTATAATGATCGTGACAATGCGGACCGCGATGGTGACGATCTGGATACGGGTGACAATGACGATGTCGTCATCGTTCAGCCGCCGCACCAGCAGCAGCGAGAAGAGCGACAGCCGCAACGCGAAGAGCGTCAGCAACAGCGTGAAGAGCGTCAGCCGCGTGAACAGCGCCAGCCACGTGAACAGCAGCCGGCCGCACCGGTGCAGCAGGCGGAGGCCATCGACGGAACCGGACCGCAGCCGGAGATCGAAGGTATTCCGGCGGAAGTTGCCATGGAAGAAGAGGGTGGTGCAGCGCAGCCTGTTGAACGCCAGCCCCGTCGCCGTGCCGCAGGCGCCCGCCCCCGCCGTCCGCGCCGCTCCGCTGAAGGCGAAGCAGCAGGCGAAGAGGGCGCTTCCAGCGAGGCACCTGCTCTGGCCGAGGCAGCTTCGGAGTAAGCTCGTTTCAAATATCCATGGACCCGAGAAGCCGCCCCCTAGGCGGCTTTTTCTTTAGGGGCACGGGCCGCGTGTCACGCCGGATCATTCTCGCGCCTGTCTTTGCCCATCGCGGTTGGAACCCGACTTTCAGATCAAGCGAATCTGACCAGGCGGCAAAATTGGAGAGGTTTGCGAAGCGGCCTATGACGCGTGGTTTTTCCCGTGTCCCGCCCTTTAAACTCTCCGGATTCCCCACCATATCCACCTCAGTTTCGTTTGCCGCAAATCTCAATGGCGACAAACAAGGGCTTGCCTTTTGAGGGAGCTCAATCTCAATCATCGGTCTGTGCCTTATGAAGGGCAGGGCGATTCATGGAGGTGACATATGAATATCGAAAAATACTCCGAGCGGGTGCGCGGTTTCGTTCAATCCGCCCAGACCTATGCGCTTGCGCAGGGGCACCAGCAATTCACTGCGGAACATGTGCTCAAAGTCCTGCTCGATGACGATCAGGGCATGGCCGCTTCGCTGATCGAGCGCGCCGGCGGCGATGTAAAAGCCGCGCGGCTCGCCAATGATGCCGCGCTTGCCAAGCTGCCGAAGATTTCCGGCGGCAATGGTAACATCTATCTTGCCCAGCCGCTTGCCAAGGTCTTCTCCACTGCCGAAGAAGCTTCAAAAAAGGCCGGCGATAGCTTCGTGACGGTCGAACGTCTGCTGCAGGCACTGGCGATCGAAACCTCTGCCTCGACCTATCAGTCGCTGAAGAACGCCGGTGTGACCGCGCAGGCGCTCAATCAGGTCATCAATGAAATCCGCAAGGGCCGCACCGCCGATACAGCGAGCGCCGAGCAGGGTTTCGACAGCCTGAAGAAATATGCACGCGACCTGACAAGCGATGCCCGCGAAGGCAAGCTCGACCCGGTTATCGGCCGCGACGATGAAATTCGCCGTACGATCCAGGTTCTCTCGCGCCGTACCAAGAACAATCCCGTTCTGATCGGCGAGCCGGGCGTCGGCAAGACCGCGATCGTCGAAGGGCTTGCGCTGCGTATCGTCAATGGCGACGTGCCTGAGAGCCTGAAGGACAAGAAGCTGATGGCGCTCGACATGGGCGCCCTGATTGCCGGCGCGAAGTTCCGCGGCGAGTTCGAGGAACGCCTTAAGGCGGTGCTGAACGAGGTCCAGTCTGAAAATGGCGAGATCATCCTCTTCATCGATGAAATGCACACGCTTGTTGGCGCCGGCAAGGCTGACGGCGCGATGGATGCCTCGAACCTGCTGAAGCCGGCTCTTGCCCGTGGCGAACTGCATTGCGTCGGTGCGACGACGCTCGACGAATATCGCAAACATGTCGAGAAGGATCCGGCTCTTGCCCGCCGCTTCCAGCCGGTCATGGTCGAAGAGCCGACGGTCGAGGATACGATTTCGATCCTGCGCGGCCTGAAGGAAAAGTACGAGCAGCATCATAAGGTTCGCATCGCCGATGCCGCGCTGGTTGCCGCTGCGACCCTTTCCAACCGTTACATCACCGACCGTTTCCTACCGGACAAAGCTATCGACTTGATGGACGAGGCGGCTGCGCGCCTGCGCATGCAGGTGGATTCCAAGCCGGAAGAGCTCGATGAGCTCGACCGCCGCATCATCCAGCTGAAGATCGAACGCGAGGCGCTGAAGAAGGAAACCGATGTGGCTTCCGCCGACCGGCTGAAGCGGCTGGAAGGTGAACTGACCTCGCTCGAGGAAGAAGCGGATGCGTTGACAGCCCGCTGGCAGGCGGAAAAGCAGAAGCTCGGTCTTGCCGCTGACCTGAAGAAGCAGCTCGACGATGCCCGCAACGAATTGGCGATCGCCCAGCGCAAGGGTGAATTCCAGCGCGCTGGCGAGCTTGCCTATGGTGTGATCCCGGGTCTCGAAAAGCAGCTTGCCGATGCCGAAAGCAAGGAAGACAACAGCCGCAACGCGATGGTCCAGGAGGTCGTGACCCCCGACAATATCGCCCACGTCGTCTCCCGGTGGACCGGCATTCCTGTCGACAAGATGCTGGAAGGCGAACGCGACAAGCTGCTCAGGATGGAAGACGAGCTGGCGAAATCGGTGATCGGCCAGGGCGATGCGGTTCAGGCTGTATCCCGTGCCGTGCGTCGTGCCCGTGCAGGCCTTCAGGATCCGAACCGGCCGATCGGCTCGTTCATCTTCCTGGGCCCGACCGGTGTCGGCAAGACGGAACTTACCAAGGCGCTTGCCCGCTTCCTTTTCGACGACGAGACGGCAATGGTGCGCATGGATATGTCCGAGTATATGGAGAAGCACTCCGTTGCCCGGCTGATCGGTGCGCCTCCCGGCTATGTCGGCTATGACGAAGGCGGTGCGCTGACGGAAGCCGTCCGCCGCCGGCCCTATCAGGTCGTGCTGTTTGACGAGATCGAGAAGGCGCATCCCGATGTCTTCAACATCCTGCTGCAGGTGCTTGACGACGGTCGCTTGACTGACGGCCAGGGCCGGACGGTCGACTTCCGCAACACGATGATCATCATGACCTCGAACCTTGGTGCCGAATACCTGACGCAGTTGCGTGAGGGTGAGGACAGCGAGACTGTTCGCGAGCAGGTGATGGACGTGGTTCGCGGTCATTTCCGGCCGGAATTCCTGAACCGTATCGACGAGATCATCCTCTTCCATCGCCTGAAGCGTGAGGAAATGGGCGCGATCGTCGATATTCAGCTGAAGCGGCTGATTTCGCTGTTGTCCGAGCGCAAGATCGTGCTCGACCTCGATGAGGACGCCCGCAACTGGCTGGCGAACAAGGGATACGATCCGGTCTACGGCGCGCGTCCGCTGAAGCGGGTGATCCAGAAATTCGTCCAGGATCCGCTTGCCGAGCAGATCCTCTCGGGCCAGGTGCCGGACGGATCGACGGTGAAGATCACCAGTGGATCGGATCGCTTGTTGTTCCGGTCAAAACAGTCGGTGAACGAAGCGGCGTAAGGTTGCGTTGACGAGAATTGAAAATGGCGGCCTTCAGGCCGCCGTTTTTGTTTCTGCAGACGGAGGATTACTTGCTGGCGACCTGGTCCGACGCCGGCTGGTTGTTCAGCAGCGTGTCGATGCGTTTGCGCTCGTCCTCGAACTTGGCGAGTGCATCGCCCTGGAGCGACTTGCCGCCCGGCAGGCGAATGCGAAGCGGGTCGACCTTGGTGCCGTTGACGATCAGTTCGTAATGCAGATGCGGGCCGGTGGATTCGCCTGTCGTGCCCACCCAGCCGATGACCTGACCCTGTCGCACCTTTGCTCCGGGCACGATGCCCTTGGCGATGGCGCTCTGGTGGTTATAGGAGGATTCATAGCCATTGGCGTGGCGGACGATGGTTTGGTTGCCGTAGCCGCCGGAATCCCAGCCGGCTTTTTCGACCGTACCATTGCCGGCTGCGATGATCGCCGTTCCGCGCGGCGCTGCCCAGTCTACACCCGTATGCATGCGCGCGAAGCCGAGGATCGGATGGCGGCGCATGCCGAAGCCGGACTTGAAAATGCCGTTCGGGACAGGATTGCGCAACAGGAACTGCCGGATGCTCTTACCCTCCTGATCGAAGTAGTCGATCGTGCCGTCTTCCGGGTCCTGAAAGCGGTAGAAGCGCGTCAACGTATCGCCGAAGCGGGCGTTGACATAGAGAAGGTCGGAATCCTCGGTCGCCTGGCCGTTGCTGTCAGCCACCGAGAAGAAGGCTTCGAGGTAGTCCGTCGGCTTCAACTGCGCCTGGAAATCTACGTTGGCGGCAAGCAGCTTGATGATCAGCGCGGTCATATCCTTGGTCATGCCGTAGGAAAGGGCTGCGCGGTAAATGCCGTCGTAGACGCGCGGCAGATTCTGGCCGGCGGGCGGAGCGAAGGAATTGTCTTCGAAAGCGGTGGCGATCGCATCCAGCATCGGTGGTTCGCTGCCGGCCACGAAGCGGCCCTTGTCATCGAGGGCGACAGTGATGAGATGGCGCGTATTGCGATAGATGCTGGCCCGAATGATCTTCGCCTGCTCGCCCTTCTGAATGATACCGATGCGCAGGACGTCGCCCTTGGAAAGCGTATCGGTGCCGAGCACCGGGGTGATATAACCGGACATGCCATCTGCCTGTGGCTGCGGATAGCCGGAATCGGCGAGCGCCTTGGCAATTGTCGTGTCCTGGCGCACCGGCAGAATATCGTCGGCGAATTCCTCGGTCTGCGGTGTGATGGATTCCGGTGCCGAGACGGTCATATTCTGTTCGAGCACGCGTGCGGCAAGGCCGGCCGTCAAATCGACGTCATTGTCCTCGGCGGAGAAGCGGCGCGGATCCACATAGTAAAGGGCCGCGAGCTGGGCATTTCCATCCGTCAGAACGGATCCGTTGGAGCGGACGTTTTCCTCAACCTCGTCAAGCGACAGGCCAGGGGCCATGTTGAGATTGGATTTGCCGGTGGGGAAGGGGACGGTCTTCAATGCCACTTCGGATTCGACATCGGAGCCGTAGATTGCGCCGGTACGGCTTTGCGGTGCCGGCTGGGGCTCGTCGGCTGAGAAGATCGCCAGCGGATCGAAGTCCGGATAATCCTCAGTTGCCACGTGATTGGCAGCCAGCATCATCTTCACATGAGAGAAGGGCTGGCGGCGAACGACTTCCTTCTCGCCGTCATGGACAACGGTCGAGACCTCCATGATGGCACGGTCGGATGGTTTGGCGGCGATGACGGGGGCGATCAGACGACCGCCGCGGGTAACAGATGTATCCTGATGTGCGTCTGCCGATGCGCTTGCATAGGCTTCGGCCGGGATTGCCAGCTGCTGCCTGCCGTCGAGCGCAGCAAAGAGTGCGACACCCATGAGGATTGAAGAGGTAATGCCGGTGAGGAACGTGCCCGAAAGCCAGCGAAGCGAAACTTCGCGTCGGTCGGGCGCGCGTCGCCCGTCTGCCAGAAGCGGAGGCTCGCTGCCGAGCGAGCGGATCATCATTTTCTCCGTCATCATGGCAGTGGAGTTCGCATCCTTACATTCGATGTCGTTCTGAGCATCCGCGGGCCATCCTGGCTGGGGCGAAAGATGTGCATATTTTGGGCACTGAAGTCAAATCACACCGGGAATGGCACCTTACGTGCGCATGCCTGCGTGAATCCTGCGTGTTTCCTCTGACCAGCAGAATGTGATGATGTCGGGGCGAAGAGGGGCATAATCGTATCTTCCACAACAAAACCGACAAACAGTCATGTTTTTCAGGCTTTCCAGCGTGATCAGAATCCGGGAAATCGACGAATTCCAATGGCCTCTATAAAATCTCGTGAGAAAACAACAGGATACGAGAAAGATGATTTTTTTGAAAAAGGCCTGTTGACTGTTTCGGTGTGTGAGGATTATAAGCCCACTCACTGACGAGGGCGGCGGCGCTGCTGGCGACGAAGTCTCTCGTTCTAAAGAAATCAA
>NZ_JACIAS010000008.1:0-351918 GCF_014194915.1 Rhizobium sp. BK512
GCGCTTCAGTCTGCGCACGCTGTTGCTCTGGGGGGCACCGGTGCTGCTGATCCTTGCCGGCGGGGTTTCGCTCATCGTCTTTGCCCGCAGGCGGGTAGGCAAGCCAACCGGCAGCAAGCTGACCGCAGAAGAGCAGGCAAGGCTTGCCGAATTGCTTGAAAAATAGCGAACCATCCCGCCGCAGCGGCAGCGGAATGGCGATCCTCACGCTTTCCGGTATGGAAACAGCGCCCTGACCACGGGATCACGCAGCCACAACCCGCCCCACATGAACAGCCCGAGATAGATGCTGAACAATATATGGCTGAAGAGCGGGCTTCCGGCCCGGATCTGCGTGGCCATCGCGCCGCCGAGCAGCCCCATCATCAGCACCGCACCGAACACGCTGGTCTGCGGGATGAGGTAGAGCACGAGGCAGGCAAGCTCGATCAGGCCGATCATGAGTACATAGCCATCAGGCCAGCCGAGCGCCGTCATCGTTTCCTCCGCGACCGGCAGGCCGAGAAGCTTGGGTGCGATCGATGCGCCGAGCATGAAGAGTGCAAAAAGCCCGGTCAGCACGCGCCCGGTCCAGATCATGGCCTTCTCGCTCATTGCCGGTCCGTCGGGATTGTATTGACCATCCAGGGCGTGCCGAAGCGATCGGTGAACATCCCGAAGCCCGGCGACCAGAAGGTCGCGTTGAAGGGCATGGTTATCTTGCCGCCTTCAGAGAGTGCGTCGTAGACACGCTTCGTTTCCGCCGCATCCTGGCTGTGATAGGTGGCGCTGAAGCCGCCCATGTCCTCTTGATATCCGGGAGGGGCGTCACAGCCCATTAGCGACTGGTCGCCGACATCGAGCCAGGCATGCATGATCTTGTCCTTGAAGGACGGATCGATCGGCATGTCGCCGGGCGCTTCACCGAACGTGTGCATGCCCGTCAGCTTGCCGCCCAGCACCTTGACATAGAATTCGAAGGCCTGACGGCATTCGCCTTTGAAAACGAGATTCGTCACGAGCTTCATGGTCATCACTCCCTTTGATTTCCCTGATTTCCGATCCAGCTTTCCAGCCTGCGGAAGGTGCTTTCCCAGCCATGTCTGTGTCCGGCAAGGCTCTCTTCGGATTTCAGCTCCGCATGGGTGAAATCCATGCGCGTGCGGCCATCGGCCAGTTCCTCGAAGATAACGGTCACCAGGGTTACGACCGGCTCGCCGTCCTCGTGCGAATCCTCCCATTGGAAGGTGAAGGACAGGCGCGAGGGTTCCTCGATTTCCCTGTAGACGCCGCTCTGCCACAGCAGCCGGCCATCTTCGGCGTTTTTCAGGCAAGCCCGATAGGAGCCGCCCACACGCAGATCCTGTACGACGCTGACCGCCGGCCACTCCACCGGACCAAGCCAGGCGACGACCATTTCCGGCCGGGTCCAGGCGGCCCATAGGAGGGCGCGGGGTGCATTGAATATCCGCTGCATATGCAATGTGGGGCGCGACAGCTGATCGGCCATGGTATTCCCCTTGTGATGATTGAAAATGCGGGCCGGCGATCAGTTGCGGGGGCCGCTGTCGTCCGCCTTCTGGATATTTTGCAGGTAGCCATCCAACCGGTCGAAACTCGATTCCCAGAAGCGCCGGTATTGCTCCAGCCAGTCGGCGATGCTTTTCATCATTTGCGGTTCGAGCCTGGCCGGTCGCCATTGGGCCTCCTTGCCCCGGCTGATAAGCCCAGCCTTTTCCAGCACCTTTAGATGTTTGGAGACAGCCGGAAGGCTCATGTCGAAGGGAGCAGCGAGTTCGTTGACCGAAGCCTCACCTTCGGCCAGCCGTGCGATGATTGCCCGCCGCGTGGGGTCCGCAAGGGCCGCGAAAGTGGCGCTCAGAGTGTCGGTTTGCATGATGGGCCCTCGTATGTAACTCTATGGTTAAATATAGGGTCCAACCTTGATTGTCAACCGATCGGTTAAATAGGGCGCAGCGAGTTGACCTTGTCCGACATGCAACCAAAAGAATGTTGGTACATTACGAATTTTTCATGGGCTGGACAGTTCGTAGTAAGGTGCGGCGTCCTATATCTCGGTCCATCACTGATCCGGCATTGCCGGAAAGAGGGTCTGAAAAAAGAGAAGGAGCTCTTATGCTGAAAAATTTCCGCGGACGTCCGTCCCTTAAAACGGTGCTTCAGGCATCCACCGTTGCAGGTCTGGCAGCCGCCGTTCTTGCAACCGGTATCCCTGTCGAGATTTCCCGTTCCTATGCCGAGGCTGTCAATGTCCAGTCTCCCTCGGTTCCGAGCTTCGCCAATGTCGTTGACGCCGTTTCCCCGGCCGTAGTTTCCGTTCGCGTCGAAAGCCGCGTCAAGCCGGCCTCCGACGATGGTGATGGTTTCTCTTTCGATTTCAACGGCCGCGGCTTTGACGATCTTCCCGACGCCCTGAAGCCGTTCTTCCGCCAGTTCGGCGAGCAGGGCCACCAGGGCCAGAACCAGCAGCGCCGCTTCGGCCAGCCGGGCGGCCCGGGCCGTCTGCGTCCGGTCGCTCAAGGCTCCGGCTTCTTCATTAGCGAAGACGGCTATATCGTCACCAACAACCATGTCGTTTCTGATGGCACCGCGTTCGTCGCTGTCATGAACGATGGCACCGAGCTCGATGCCAAGCTGATCGGCAAGGACCCGCGCACCGACCTCGCCGTGCTGAAGGTCGATGGCAAGGGCCGCAAATTCACCTACGTGAACTGGGCCGATGACAACAAGGTCCGTGTCGGTGACTGGGTCGTCGCCGTCGGTAATCCCTTCGGTCTCGGCGGCACGGTCACGGCCGGCATCGTTTCGGCCCGCGGCCGCGATATCGGCTCCGGCCCCTATGACGATTACCTGCAGGTCGATGCGGCCGTGAACCGCGGTAACTCGGGTGGCCCGACCTTTAACCTCAATGGCCAGGTCGTCGGCATCAACACCGCGATCTTCTCGCCGTCGGGCGGCAGCGTCGGCATCGCCTTCGCGATCCCGGCTTCTACCGCCAAGGATGTCGTCGCCGACCTGATGAAGGACGGCACGGTTTCGCGCGGTTACCTCGGCGTGCAGATCCAGCCGGTCACCAAGGACATTGCCGACTCCCTCGGCCTCTCCGAAGCAAACGGCGCTCTTGTCGTCTCCGCTCAGGAGGGCACGCCCGGCCAGAAGGCCGGCATGAAGACCGGTGACGTCGTCACCGCCGTCAATGGTGAGCCGGTCAAGGATGCCCGCGATCTCAGCCGCCGCATCGGTGCGATGACGCCGGGCAGCAAGGTCGAACTTTCGGTTTGGCGTTCCGGCAAGGCCCAGTCCGTGACCGTCGAGCTCGGCACGCTGCCGGCCGATCAGCAGGCTTCCGCTGGTGACGACAACGACCAGCAGGAGCAGGCCCAGCCGCCGGCTTCCGAGAAGGCGCTTGCCGATCTCGGCCTGACGGTCGGCCCGTCGGATGACGGCAAGGGCCTCGCCATCACCGGCATCGATCCGAATTCGGATGCTGCCGACAAGGGCATCAAGGAAGGCGAAACGATCACCTCGGTCAACAACCAGGAGGTCTCCAGCGCCGACGATGTCGTCCGCGTCATAAACCAGGCCAAGAAGGACGGCCGCACCCGCGCGCTGTTCCAGATCCAGTCGAAGGACGGCAGCCGTTTCGTCGCCCTTCCGATCAACGGTCAGGGCTGATCTTCCAGCCCCGGAAAGCTGGAGCCGCGCAGGAGCAAATGCTGCGCGGCTCCGTTTCACGAGCCCGCGAATTCTTCACGGCCGCCTAGTTCTTCGATTATGCCAAATTCTTCAATTATGAAGGACGCCCGCAATGACCTCCCCACAACAGGAAGACGCTTTGAGCCTTGCCGAAAAGCAACCGGCGGGTAATGTCGGCCGCATGAAGATTCTCATTATCGAAGACGATCTGGAAGCGGCGGTCTATCTTACAAAAGCCTTTCGCGAGGCGGGGATCGTTGCCGACCATGCGAGCGACGGCGAAAGCGGTCTCTTCATGGGGTCGGAAAATACCTACGACGTCATCGTCATCGACCGCATGCTGCCGCGCCGCGATGGTCTCTCCGTCATCAGCGAGCTGCGCCGCAAGGGCATCCATACGCCCGTTCTCATCCTCTCGGCGCTTGGCCAGGTGGACGACCGCGTGACCGGTCTGCGCGCCGGCGGCGACGACTACCTTCCGAAGCCCTATGCCTTCAGTGAGTTGCTGGCCCGCGTCGAAGTGCTCGGCCGCCGCAAGGGCACGCCGGATCAGGATGTCGTCTATCGCGTCGGCGATCTTGAGCTCGACCGCTTGTCCCATGAAGTCCGCCGCGGCGGCAAGGAAATCCCGCTGCAGCCGCGCGAATTCCGCCTGCTGGAATATCTCATGAAGAATGCCGGCCAGGTGGTGACCCGCACCATGCTGCTCGAAAATGTCTGGGATTACCATTTCGACCCGCAGACCAATGTTATCGACGTGCATGTCTCGCGCCTGCGCTCCAAGATCGAGAAGGACTTCAGCCAGCCGCTGCTGAAGACGATCCGAGGTGCGGGGTACATGATCAAGGATGAGGGATGAGCCGTTTCTGGGTTCTCTTCAAGTCCACTGCAGTCCGCCTTTCGGCCCTTTACATTCTGCTCTTTGCAATCTGCGCCGCAACGCTCGTCTTCTATGTGACGGCGATGTCCGAGCGGCTGCTGTCCGGTCAGATCCGCGACGCGGTCGCCCAGGAAGTGACGCAGGTACAGCGCGCCTATGATGCCGGGGGTATGAACCTGCTCCTTCGCACGATGGAACGACGCGCTCGTCAGCCGGGCGCCAATCTCTATCTGATTGCCGGTCCCTCCGGCGATATCCTTGCCGGCAATGTCGCCTCTGTGCAGCCGGGTGTGTTCGAGGAGCAGGGCTGGACGTCGGTGCCCTTCTCCTATCAGCGCTACACCGATAGCGGAGTGGTCGGGCATACGGCGATTGCCAACATATTCGTCCTCGACAATGGCCTTCGGGTGCTGATCGGTCGCGACCTTGGCGAGCCGGAACGTTTCCGCGTGCTGGTGCGTCAGGCGCTGATGATCGCGCTCGCCATCATGGGCCTCGGCGCCATCATCATCTGGTTCGGCATCGGCCGGAATGCCTTGAAGCGCATCGACCGCATGTCGGATGCCGGCAAGAAGATCATGGCCGGCGATCTCTCGCAGCGCCTGCCGGTCGGCGGTTCCGGCGACGAGTTCGACCGCCTTTCCGTCTCGCTGAACAACATGCTGGAACGCATCGAGAAGCTGAACGAGGGCTTGCGGCAGGTCTCGGACAATATCGCCCATGACCTGAAGACGCCGCTGACGCGCCTGCGCAACAAGGCCGCCGATGCGCTCGATATCGAGGATGGCGAAGTCCGCCGCAGCGCGCTGGAAGGCATCATCTCCGAATCCGACCAGCTCATCCGCACCTTCAACGCGCTGCTGATGATCTCGCGCGTGGAAGCCGGTTCCGTTGCCGCCGAAATGTCGCCGATCGAGCTCTCAGCCATCGTCGCCGACAGCGCCGAACTCTATGAGCCGGTGGCCGACGAGGCGGGCATGGCACTGAACTCCGAGATCGAGCCCGGTATCGAGATTCAGGGCAATCGCGAACTGATCGGCCAGGCGATCTTCAATCTGCTCGACAATGCGATCAAATATTCCGCCGATACCGAATGCGCGGGTTCCGTCTCGGTGAAGCTTCGCCGCCGTCCTGATGGCATCTGCCTGTCCGTCGCCGACCACGGGCCGGGTGTCCCGCCCGATCGGCGCGAGGACGTGCTGAAGCGCTTTGTGCGCCTGGACGAAAGCCGCTCGAAACCCGGCACCGGACTTGGCCTCTCGCTGGTCGAAGCAATCATGGAGCTGCATGGCGGCACACTGGAGCTTTCCGATACCGAGCCCGGCAATGCGGAACGTCCCGGCCTCACCGTCAGCATGGTTTTCCCCGCAAGGCTTGCCTGATTTTCTTCTCATTTTCATATTGGCGCTTTCGCCTTGAGGCCCTAGCTTCGACACCCTAGTTTAAGTCGCATTGCAGCGATGCAGGGAGAGCGAATGCTGACGAAATCGAAGCACGGCCTCAAGGATGTCACCGAAGGCCTCTTGCGGCCGTTGAACCAGACGGAACTGAAATCGGCGCTTGCCGACCTGCAGGATATCGGCAAGAGCGAGCCCGTCGTGGCTGAGATGCTGAAGGCCGAGGGGGCGCTGCGCGACTTTATCGCCGCCGTCCTGACGCTCTCTCCCTATCTGCGCGAAATCGCCAATCTCGATCCGGCAATCCTTGCCTCTGCCATCAGCGATCCGCTGGAGCCGCAGATCGAGGCTTTGATTGCAGAAGCGCGCGATTGCTGGAAACCGGACGGCGAAGGAAGTACGCCTGGCGAAAGCCAGGTGATGAGCAGGCTGCGCATCGTCAAGCGCAGGGTGGCCTTCCTCGTAGCCCTTGCCGATCTCGCCCGCATCTTCGACGGCCGGGCGACAACCGCCTGGCTCAGCGAACTGGCAGAAGCCTCGGTCACCGCCGCCATCGATCACCTGCTGCTCTCAACGCATGAAAGCGGCAAGCTGAAGCTGAAGAATGTTGCGGCTCCGAGCGAAGGTTCCGGCGTGATCGTTCTCGGCATGGGCAAGCTCGGCGCTTCCGAACTCAACTATTCCTCCGATATCGACCTCGTCGTCTTCTTCGACGAAGAAGCCGGCATTGTGCCCGACCCCGATGACGCGATCGAGATCTTTCCGCGCATGATGCGGCGGCTGGTGCGCATCCTGCAGGAACGCACCGCGGATGGTTATGTCTTCCGCACCGATCTCAGGCTGCGGCCGGATCCCGGCTCCACGCCGCTCGCAATCCCCGTCGATGCCGCCATGATTTACTACGAGGGCAGGGGGCAGAACTGGGAGCGGGCCGCCTTCATCAAGGCCCGTGCGGTGGCCGGCGATCTGGCTGCCGGCGAACAGTTCCTGCGCGGTCTCGTTCCCTTCGTCTTTCGCAAATATCTCGACTATGCGGCGATATCGGATATCCACTCCATCAAGCGGCAGATCCACGCCCATAAGGGTCATGGCGCAATCGCCGTGAAAGGCCACAACGTCAAGCTCGGCCGCGGCGGTATCCGCGAAATCGAATTCTTCGTGCAGACCCAGCAGCTGATCGCCGGCGGGCGCATGCCGGCACTGCGTTCCCGCGTGACCGAGGAGACGCTGGCCGAACTCACTAGGGCAAAATGGATCGACGCGGAAACCCGCGACGAGCTGATCGAGGCTTACTGGTTCCTGCGCGATGTCGAGCACCGCATCCAGATGGTGCGCGACGAACAGACCCATCTTCTGCCGGAGACGGACGCAGAACTGAAACGCATCGCCTTCATGATGGGCTTTACCGATACGCCCAGTTTTTCCGAGCGGCTGGTGGAGGTGCTGAAGACGGTCGAGCGGCGTTATGCCGACCTCTTCGAACAGGAAACCAAACTCTCGGTCGGCACCGGCAATCTCGTCTTCACCGGCCAGGGCGACGATCCCGACACGCTGGAGACGCTGAGGAAACTCGGCTTCGAGCGTCCCTCGGATATCTCCCGCATCATCCGCACCTGGCATTACGGCCGCTACCGCGCCACGCAATCGGTCGAGGCGCGCGAGCGGCTGACGGAGCTGACGCCCGAACTTCTGCGCGTCTTCGGCGAGAGCAAGCGTGCGGACGAGGCGCTGCTGCGCTTCGACAGCTTCATTTCCGGCTTGCCGTCGGGCATCCAGCTCTTCTCGCTGCTTGGCAGCAATCCGGCGCTGCTCTCCCTCATCGTCAACATCATGTCCTCGGCGCCGAAGCTTGCGGAAGTCATCGCAGCCCGCCCGCATGTCTTCGACGGCATGCTCGATCCCGGCCTGATGGCGGAGCTGCCGACGCGTGACTATCTCGGCGAGCGGTTGAAGGCCTCGCTGGTACAGGCCCGGCATTATGAGGAGGTGCTTGACCGTCTGCGCATCTTCGCGTCGGAACAGAGCTTCCTGATCGGTATCCGCCTGCTGACCGGCGCAATCAACGGCGACATGGCCGCGCGCGCCTTCACCCATCTAGCCGATCTCATCATTGAAGCCGCCCTCGACGCCGTCATGAACGAGATACGCGTGACGCATGGCGATTATCCCGGCGGAAGGATTGCGATTGCCGGCATGGGTAAGCTCGGCAGCTTCGAACTGACGGGAGGCTCCGATATCGACCTCATCCTGCTCTACGACTACGATGATGCCGCCGGTGAATCCGACGGTGCAAAACCGCTCGATGCGACACGGTACTTCACCCGTATCACCCAGCGGCTGATTGCTGCCCTCTCGGCCCCTACGGCCGAAGGCGTGATTTATGAAGTCGACATGCGGCTTCGCCCCTCCGGCAACAAGGGACCGGTCGCAACCCGCATCAATGCTTTCGGCAAATACCAGCGCGAAGAGGCCTGGACCTGGGAGCATATGGCGCTGTCGCGCGCCCGGCTGATCTGCGGCGATGAAAGCCTTGTCAATGAAGCTGAAAGCATCATTGCCGACGTGCTCTCGGGGAAGCGCGATGTCGCCAAGGTGACGCATGATGTGGCTGAGATGCGCGAACTGATCGAAAAGGAAAAGGCGCCGGAGAATGGCTGGGATCTGAAGCTCATTCCGGGCGGCGTGATCGACGTCGAATTCATCGCCCAGTATCTCGCCCTGATCGCGCCAGCCAAGGGTGTCGATATCAGGATCAACGGCCTGACAACGGGTGCGGCCCTGAAGGTGCTGGGCGAGAAGCTGATGGGTTCTGCAGACCTCGATACCTGCCTTGAAGCCTTTACCCTCTATACGGAGCTGTCACAGCTGATCCGTCTCTGCATCGATGGAATGTTCGATCCGAAGGAGGCGCCCGCCGGCCTGACCGAACTCGTCTGCCGGGCCGGAGACTGCCCCGACATCAAGACGTTGGAGGGTGAGGTGAAGCGGCTGTCCAAGGCTGTCCGCAAGGTCTTCCAGACGGTGGTAAAGGCCTGAGCCTTTCCGCATCAGCCGTGATCGGGAATGCGCAGCGAAATCACCGTCCCGATGGACTCGCGTGAGCGGATCTTCATGCTGCCGCCGTGCAGACTTGTCAGCGAACGGGAGATAGCAAGGCCAAGGCCTGAGCCACCCTTGCTCTTGGCATACTGGCTCTGCACCTGCTCGAAGGGCTGGCCGATCTTGATAAGTGCTGCACGCGGGATACCGATGCCGGTATCGGCGATGGTGACCATGACGCCATCGGCGACGCGGCGGGTGCGCACGGCGATGCGCCCGCCCTCGTTGGTGAATTTCACCGCATTGGAGAGCAGGTTGAGCAGCACCTGCTTCATGGCGCGGCGATCGGCCATCAGCGTCATGCCCGAGGAGAGGCGCTGCTGGATGACGATGTTCTTCTCGGCCGCCGGAATCGCGGTGAAGCGCAGGCTTTCCTCGATCAGCGGCACGAGATCGATACGCTCGCGCGACAGCAGCATATGGCCTGCCTCGATCTTCGACATGTCGAGAATGTCGTTGATCACGTTGAGCAGATGCTTGCCGCTATCATGGATATCGCGGGCATATTCATTGTACTTGGCCGAGCCGAGCGGCCCGAACATCTGGTTCTGCAGGATTTCCGAGAAGCCGAGGATGGCGTTGAGCGGCGTGCGCAGCTCATGGGACATGTTGGCCAGGAATTCCGACTTCGCCTTGTTGGCCGCTTCCGCACGCTCTTTCTCCACCAGATAGTTGGAGTTGGCGGTCGAAAGCTCGGCCTTCTGCGTTTCCAGCGTCTGGCGCGAGGCCGAGAGATCGTTGATCGTCGCCATCAGCCGGCGCTCGGAATCGCGCAGGCGTTCCTGGTGACGCTTCAGGGGCGTAATGTCGGTGCCGACGGATACGCGCCCGCCGTCTCGGGTGCGGCGCTCGTTGATCTGCAGCCAGCGCTCGTCGGCAAGCTGCACTTCCGTCGTGCGCGAATAGCCGGAGCCGTCGGCATCGGCGATACGCCGCTCGATCACCGGGCGTGCCGCGGCCGCATGGACGACCGTACGCTCGGTACCGGGCACGAGCACGCTGTCGGGAAGACCGTAAGCCTGCTGGAAATGCGCGTTGCACATGACGAGCCGATCGTTCTTGTCCCAAAGCACGAAGGCTTCCGAGGTGCACTCGATGGCATCGGCCAGACGTTGGTCGGCCTCGGCGTAGCGCTGGGCGAGGCGATGCTGCTCGGTCACGTCCATGGCGATGCCGATCATGTGCACGCGGCCGGAATGGCTGCGGATCACCTGGGCGCGGGCGCGCATCCAGACATAATGACCGCTCGCGTGGCGCATGCGGAAAATCTGATCGACCTGGCCGGAATCGCCCTTGGCGATGGCGCGGGCGATCTCATGTAGCCCGTTATCCTCGGGATGCATGAGGCGGGCCGCATCGGCAAAGCTCATCGTCTTGTCCGAACCGGCAAGCCCAAGCATGTCGTACATCGAGCGCGACCAGAAGAATTCACGATTGTGGAAATCGAAATCCCAGAGGCCGCAGCGGCCGCGCGATAGCGCCGTCTCCACCCGGAGATTGGATTCCAGGAAGATGTCGTCGGCATCGCGCGCCCGCTTCACCTGCATGTAATAGGCATAGAGGATGACGAGCAGGATGGAGGAAATGCCGGCAAACAGCGTGACGTTGAGCGTCAGCTCTTCGCGCCAGAGACGGTTTATCTCGTTGAGCGAGGTGGCGGAAACGATATAGCCGCCCGCCGTGCCCATCAGGGAGATCTCGGCATAATGCAGCTCGCCGCCGATGCTCGTTTCGATGACGTCGGTGCGGTCGCCGAAGCGGCGGATCGCGGAGATCTCGGGGAACAGGGCCGAGACATCGGCGCCGACATAGGCGGCACCCGCCGCCGTTGCCGCAAACACCTTGCCACTCGCCTCCACCAGCAGCACGAAGGCGCCGTTTTCCAGCCGGTCCTGCGGCAGGAATTTCACAAGGCGTGCTTGTGCCTCTGCGGCGCTGCCGCCGTCGAAGAGATCGGTCGCATCGGCAAAGACGGCGGCCGCGGTAGCAGCCGAGAGCGCCGTGGCATGGCGCGCGGAGGCTTCCATGCGGCTGTATTCGCTGACCATGCCGAAGAAATGCGAGGCCGCCACGACGGCAAGGAAGGCGACGATCAGAACGGGGATCGTGCGCTTCAGGAGAAGCTCTGCCTTCGGCAGGTGGCGCAGCAATGGTTCAGGAGCTTTCGCAGCGTTTCCGGACAGGCTGTCGCGCCAGGCTTTGAGCCCGCCAAAATCGACACGCAGCCGTCCTTCGGCCGCGGTTGCCCGCCGCACGTCCATCATCTCTGAACCTAATCCCTCGTGTGATTCGCGCGCCGCTCGCTCGAACTACACACAGAGAATCATGCGTGATTCGCCTTGTCCAGAGCCGCTGGTAAAAATTTATTAACCATTTGCGATTGCTGGTATTTCGGAGGGATTCGCTGATGGCCGGCCTAGCTGTCTGGAGAACACAGGACAGCTAGGCGGCAAATCATTTGTGGCAAATCACCCCTTGAGGGTGCGCTCGACGATGTCGCGGACATCGGTCGAAAGGTTCGCCGCCCCTTCGATCTCGAGCAATGCCGAGCGTGCGTGATCTGCACGGGCCGATTCCAGCGAGCGCCAGGAGCGCATTGAGGTCAGCAACCGTGCGGCAAGCTGCGGGTTGCGCTGGTCGATGTCGAGGATCTGGCTGGCGAGGAAACGGTAGCCTTCGCCATCAGCACGCCCGAAGCCGGTCGGGTTGCCGAAGGCGAACGTGCCGACCAGCGAGCGCATGCGGTTCGGGTTGGTCCGCTTGAAGAGCGGATTTTCCATCAGCGCCTTGACGCGATCGACCGCGCCCTGTCCGGGAATGCCGGCCTGGATCGCGAACCATTTGTCGACGACGAGCGCGTTTTCCTGGAAACGGCTGCGGAAGGCTTCGAGCGCCGCCTTTGCCTCCGCGCTGTCGGGGAAGCGATGAGCGAGGATCGTCAGCGCATGGCTGAGATCGGTCATGTTGTTGGCGCCGTCAAAGGCAGCCTTGGCGCGAACAGGCGTGCCCTCGGCATAGGAAAGATAGGTGAGGGCGGCGTTGCGCAACGCACGGCGGCCGGCGCTCTTGGCATCCGGGCTGAATTCGCCGGGTGTGGTCATTGCATCGTAAAGCGACGCGAAGGTGGCTTTGCCGGCTTCGGCGATCTGTTTCATGATCGCCTGGCGACCTGCATGCACGGCGTCGGGATCGATATTGCTGCCGAGTTCGCGGGCAATATCGGATTCGCTCGGCAAGGCGAGCGCCTGGGCGCGGAAGGCGGGCTCGAGGCTTTCATCGGCGGCTGCTGCGACCAGCGTATCGATGAAGGTCTGTTCGCAAACGATGGCGGCACCCTCGCGGGCATCGCGAGCCGCCTTCAGGAGGTTCGGCAGCGCAAGATCCGTCAGCGCCTGCCAGCGGGCGAAGTGATCCGTCTCATAGCGGGCGAGCAGCGCCAGATCGGCCGGGCTCTGGTCGAAATGCAGATTGATCGGCGCAGAGAAACTGCGGTTGATCGAAACCACCGGCCGCGAACCGATGCCGTGGAAGACGGCGGTTTGCGTCCGCGCTGTCAGGTGCAGCACCTCGCCGGCATATTCGGCGCCCTCGACGGAGGATGGCTCAATCTTGGAGCCGTCCTCGGCAAACAGCGCGAGGCTCAGCGGAATATGCATCGGCTCCTTGGTCGGCTGGGCGGGTGTCGCGGGGGTCATCTGTTCCAGCGACAGGCTGAACGTCTTGGCGCCTGCATCATAGGTGCCGGATGCGGTCACCAGCGGGGTCCCGGCCTGATGGTACCAGAGCGAGAACTGCGCGAGGTCGCGGCCGCTGGCATCTTCAAAGCATTTGACGAAATCCTCGATCGTGACGGCCTGGCCGTCATGGCGATCGAAATAGAGGTCCATGCCCTTCTTGAAGGTCTCACGGCCGAGCAAGGTCGCGATCATGCGCGTGACTTCGCTGCCCTTCTCGTAGACCGTCGTCGTATAAAAGTTGTTGATCTCGCGATATTTGGTCGGGCGCACCGGATGGGCGAGCGGGCCGCCATCTTCCGGAAACTGCTCGGATTTCAGGTGGCGCACCTCGGCGATGCGCTTGACCGGACGCGAACGCTGGTCCGACGAGAATTCGTGGTCGCGATAGACAGTCAGGCCTTCCTTGAGGCAGAGCTGGAACCAGTCGCGGCAGGTGATGCGGTTGCCCGTCCAGTTGTGAAAATATTCATGCGCGATGATCGCCTCGATATTGGCGTAGTCGGCATCCGTCGCCGTTTCAGGGTCGGCGAGCACGTATTTGTCGTTGAAGATGTTGAGACCCTTGTTCTCCATGGCCCCCATGTTGAAGTCGGAGACGGCAACGATCATGAAGATGTCGAGATCGTATTCGCGCCCGAAGACTTCCTCGTCCCATTTCATCGAGCGCTTCAGCGCGTCCATGGCATAGGCTGCTCGCGGCTCTTTGCCATGTTCGACATAGATCTTCAGCACGACCTCGCGACCCGACATCGTGGTGAACGCGTCTTCGACGACGCCGAGATCACCGGCGACCAGCGCGAAGAGATAGCTCGGCTTCGGATGCGGGTCGAACCAGGCGGCGAAATGCTTGCCCGGACCGTAGCCTGCGCCGCCGAGGAAATTGCCGTTCGACAGCAGCAGCGGATTGGCGTCCTTGTCGGCGATGATGTTGACCGTATAGGGCGCCAGCACATCCGGCCTGTCGGGGAAATAGGTGATGCGGCGGAAGCCCTCGGCCTCGCATTGCGTGCAATAGATGCCGCTGGTGCGGTAAAGGCCCATCAGCTGCGTATTGGCTTCGGGATTGATGAGCGTGGTAACGGTGACTTCAAACGGCGCCGTTTCCGGCAGGTCGTGGATCGTGAGGCTTTCGGGCGTTACCGTGTAGCGTTCCGGCGCCAGCTCGTTCTGATCGAAGAGAAGGCTGGAAAGATTGAGTTCGTCGCCGTCGAGAACAAGGGGAGCGGAGAGATCGGCACCTTCGCGGCGATGGAAGATCAGCCGGGCTTCCACCTTTGTTTCCGTCGGATCCAGTTCAAAGGTCAGGTCGACGCGTTCCAGCACGAAATCTGTTGGGCGGTAATCTGCCAGATTGATGACCTGGCCGGTATCTGTTCGCATGTTGCCTGAAGACCTTTATTAGACAATGGCCGAATACAGAGGCGGGCGCACTCTGCTGAAATTTGGCCGCCATGATTACATTAAAGTCTGAACTAAAGTTAAAGCAAATTGGCCGTGAGCGCCAAGTTCACAGCCAATTTATTATGGTCGAATTATCGTGCATGCAGCAGAAAGGAGAAAGCTGCTATTTGAGATTGAGGGCGTTCTTGATCGCAACATCGCTTTCCGTCTGCTGCACGACGACGCCGTACCAGCCAAGCCCGTCATAATCCTCGTAGCCGAGCGTGCGCGCGAAAGCGACGATCGAGCCATTGTTGTCGTAATAGCTGCCCTTTGCCTGGCCGGTGGGGTTGGCGAGAGCGAAATGGGTGAAGAGCAGAGCCTGATTGGTGCAGGCGATCACCCGGCTTGCGCCGTCGAGCAGCATGACGGTGGTCTTTTCCGCAAGCTGCGGCGGCAGGTTCGCCTCCTTCTCGACGATCGCCTGGCCCTGGTTCTGCCAGTCGAAATAGACGCCGAGCGTGCCGATCAGCTTGCCGTCGAGCTTGCCGCCTTCGCGGATGCCGGTCGCGTAGACCAGCGCATGCCGCTGGTCGTGCAGAACGCTCGGCTTGACTTCATCGACGATATAGCTGTCGCCGGACGCGCAGCTGGCCGCCGCCCGGAACCATGGATCACCTGCAAGCGATGAGCCTGATATCTTGCGCTGGAAGGTCGGGTTGGCGGACGCGATCACCCGGCCGGAGAGATCGGTCATGACGAGGTCGAGATAGACGGTATAAAAGCGGTTGATGACGCCGAGCCGTTCGCCCGCGAAGGCGATACGGTCCTTGTCCGGCTCCTGCAACGCCTGCCACAGCGCCGTATCCGTCGCCCACCAGCGCACGTCGGCAGTGCGCTCGAAGAGATTGCGCACAATGAGCTGGACCAGCGTCTGCGCGAGATCGGTCAGCCGCACGCCTTCCATTTCGGTCACGAGCGAATCCGCCATCGCACGGCTCAGCCCGATGCGTCCCAGCACATTGCTCTCGAACTTGCTGGTGATCTCGGTGGCGATCTGTGCCAGCCGCTGCACTTCATTGGCAACCACCGCAAAGCCCTTGCCGGTTTCACCGGCGCGCGCCGCCTCGATCAGTGCGTTGATGGCAAGCAGCTTGATCTGTTTGACGATGCTGGTGTTGTCGGTGCTGAATCGCTCCAGATCCGTGCTGATGCCGTCGGTGACGACACGCATCGAGCGGGGCGTTGCATTCTGTGACTGGGATATGATCTCTGCGCTGAGCGGCTTCATCAAAAAGATCCTGAAAATAAGCTGACGCGACTGGCTGCGTACGAATGCGATTCTTTTGTATGATTAATTAACTGCGAACGATGCGGGGGCATGGTTTGCAACAGGTTAACGCAGAGGGTCCGGATGCGAACATTTTCGGGCGAATAAGCGTAAAACGAGAAGTTTTTTCATCAAAAGACGAATTTGCACAGAAAAGCGGCAGATCAAAAGCAGGTAAATACTTGCTCGCTGCAGCATCTGCCCGAAAATCAGAATCGATTTTCGAAAAGCCTGATGCGTAAATTCCAAAAGTTAGAGCGTGCGAATGCACGCACGGCGTTTGGTACGCGCAGATTTTTTCCCGCCGACGCATTTCTTCGGTTACGATGAAAAAATCATCCGCTGCGTTCGAGTCGAACGCGTCTCCCCGCTCGGCATGCCCGCATAAGAGCCAGGATCATGGAATCGGTTCTCAGAAACCCGATGAGAGGCATTGCGCTGAAAGTCTCGTCGGTCGTGGTCTTCCTGGCCATGCAGACATTCATCAAGCTGGCAGGCTCGGATATCCCGCCAGGCCAGGTGACTTTCTGTCGTTCCTTCTTCGCGCTGTTTCCGATCATGGCCTATCTCGGCTACCGGCATCAACTGCGCTCTGCCTTCTATACTGCCAATCCGATCGGTCATCTGAAGCGCGGGACGCTCGGCATCATCTCGATGGGCTTCGGCTTTTACGGGCTGCTGCACCTGCCGCTGCCGGAGGCGATCGCGCTTGGTTATGCCATGCCGCTAATCGCCGTCATCTTCGCAGCGGTTTTCCTGGGCGAGACGGTGCGCGTATACCGCTGGAGCGCGGTCTGTTTCGGCATCGTCGGTGTCGCCATCATCTCCTGGCCGAAGCTCACGCTGTTCAGGGAAGGCGGCATGGCGGCTGAACAGGCCGTCGGCGCACTCTGCGTGCTGCTGTCGGCGGTTCTCGGCGGCATGGCTATGATCCAGGTACGTCGCCTTGTCGAGGAAGAGAAGACGGCAACGATTGTGCTCTACTTCTCGATCACCGCTTCGGTCTTCTCTCTGGTCACTGTCCCCTTCGGCTGGCTTTTGCTCGACTGGACCTCGGCGCTCTTCCTGATCGCTGCCGGTTTCTGCGGCGGTGTGGCACAGATCCTCCTGACCGAGAGCTACCGGCACGCCGATGTCTCCACCATCGCTCCGTTCGAATACAGCTCGATCCTGCTCGGCGGCATTGTCGCTTATTATGTCTTCGGTGACGTTCCGAGCAGTACGATGCTCTTCGGCACCCTCATCGTTATCGCCGCCGGCGTCTTCATCATCTACCGCGAGCACCAGCTTGGCCTCGAGAGTCGCGAAGCGCGAAAAGCTGGCGCACCGCAATCCTGAGTGGCTGCGCCTGTATCACAGGTGGAATTTACTGTCGCAATAATTGAAAATCTATTCCGCCACTCCCTCAAAAGAGAAGGGGGTGGTGAAATCTTGGGATATCGCTTTTGTCAGAAATATGGTTATGAAAGTGAATTACTTTCATTTATTCAAAGCCGTGCATAATCGATAGGCCATAGATGCCGGGGGAGTTTCGGTATCGCTGCTCCGAACGCTGGCTTGCGAGCGAGGGTTGAGGAAAAGCATTATGGCGTTCACAGCGGAAGAACTGGCGCAGAACCCCTCTTTCGTAGTGAGCATTCGCTTTCTGGCCGGGCAAATGCGCGGCATGTTTGATGCGGGGCCGCGGCTGGCGCGCCTGCTGGCCTCGCATCAACGCTGGCTCCTGACGCAGACGGCCTATGCACTGCATTTGGAATATGACCCGCGGGATGTGACCTCGGGTTTCACCGCCGTCCGGTTGACCGGCAAGATCACCGCGCACAAGATCGCCAGCCGCAATACCGTGCTTGCCTTCATCGAAGAACTCTTCACCTACCGCTTCATCGCCCATACGCCGGGTGACGAACGCCGCCGTCCGCGCCATTTCGAGCCCGCGGAAGTCAGCCATCAGGCAATGTTCGGCTGGTTGCACTCCAACCTCGGCGCGCTTGATCTCATCGATGGTGGAAACCGGGCGGCGTTTCTGCATGAAAATCCCGTGCTTTTCCGCCAGATCCAGCCGCGTATCGCCTATAACTGCCTCGAGGATAGCAGATGGCGCGAACCGCCTGAGCAGGTGGCGCTGTTCCTCTGGACGGAAGCGGGCGGCATGGTCATCGATCATTTCATGTCCCGGCTCGATCTCGAGGGAGGCGATCCGGAACGGCTCGCGATCGGCAGGGTGGAAACCCGCCCGCTCGCCGGTGATTTCATGATGTCGCGCACGCATCTCCAGCGGCTGCTCGCCAAGGGCGCCCAGCGCGGTTGTCTCGGCTGGTACGACGAGCCGAAGAAGTCGCAACTGTGGCTGTCGCGCGATTTTCTGAGAGAATATGTCGGCTGGCAGGCGATCAAGTTCGCCTATGTGGACGAAGCCTTCGAATGGGCAAAGGCGAGGTTCGAATCCGAAAACTGCTGAAGCAATTCCAGCAAACCGTGCTCTCAGAGCGCGATGGCGGAAGCCGGGGTCTTGGCCTCTGACGGCGTGTCGCAAAGCTCGCGGCGATATTCGTGCGCAGCGCAGACGGCAGCACGGATATGCTCGAAAGAGTCGATATTGCACAGCAGTGAAATCAGAATTGTGGACATTGGTCGCTACTTTCGGAAATACGAAAAGGCAGGCGAACCGCCTGCCGGATCATCATTCCGGAATTTTCAATATTCCTGGAAATCCGCGAAGATCATTGCCGGACGCGAGGTGCGGCTGCTGATTCCGGTACCGCGGGCGATCATCTGTTCGTTCGTGGCAAAGCCGAAACGGCTGTAGCCCTGGGTGCTGCGAACCTGATCGCTTGCTTGGCGCAGGGTTTCAAACCCGCAATGTATAGGACGAAAACTTTTGCTCATGGCCTTGGTTCCTGTTCATTCCTCCCAAGACACGCCCTCTATATTGCAGTGCAGCATCGATTCTTCAATGCACCCTTGCAGGATGCAGCCATGCGTATATTGCATGGGAATATTCACAATATTTTCAAACTTGGCTAATTTGTAAGCAGAGACAGTTCTTTAAGTCGAGCCTGGAAGGCCAGCAGGTCGCTCCAGGCAAGCCGCTTGTTGACGGGCGCGGTCAGCAGGTCCTGGGGATGCAGGCTGGCTATGGCCGGAATGACCTGATCTGCAACGGCGATCTCCTTCCAGCGGCCGCGAAGCCCGTGGATCGTGTCATTTTCGCCGAAGAAGAAGCGCGCCGTGTAGTTGCCGAGCAGCAGAATGGCACGCGGCTCGGCAAGCGCGATCTGCCGCTCGATGAAGGGACGGCAGATCTCTGTCTCGGCCGCCGACGGCATGCGGTTGCCCGGCGGACGCCAGGGAATGATCTGCGTCAGGAGAATGGCTGACCGCTCGAGCCCGATCGAAGCCAGCATCCGGTCCAGCAACTGACCTTGCCTGCCGGCAAAGGCCGCTCCCTCGCGCTCGTCATCGGCGCCCGGCGCTGGGCCGATCACCATGATGCCGCTGGCCGGATCGCCGCTCGCAAAAATGGTCGAGCGGGCGCTGTTTTTCAGATTGCAGCCATTGAAGGCTTCGAGCGCTGTTTTCAGTTCTGCAAGCGAGCGAGCGCTCTCGGCTGCAAACCGCGCCTGCTGCACGGCTTCACCGTCAGGAATTGCCGGCTGTGGCCGCAAGGACGGAATTGACGCTGCCGTCTGCTGCGGCGCAGGGCGAGGGGACGCCTGTCTCTCCGGTGGCGCCTGTCTGTCCGGCTGCGGTTGCGCAGCCGGTGCCGCCGAACGGCGCGCGGCCTTCATCGCCTCGAACTCGGCGAAACGGTCGACCGGCTCTTCTTCCAGCAACCAGTCCACGCCCGCCTCCGCATGGAAATGCAGAAGTGCTGCAAGTTCGGCCGGACTCAGGTCGTTTGCGGAGATCATGGGCAGACTTTAGCGGAGCGAAAACGGCAATGAAAGGGCGGGCATCCTTGCCCGCGCCCTTTCGGCCACTATTGCACAGTCCACTGGTTGATATCGTCGCGTTCGCCGATCAGCGCCAGACCGTGTGCGATCGAAAGCAACTCGCCGCCGGTTTCGATCTTGTCGCTGTCGAAGCGCTCGGTGAAGATGCGCCGCACGGCCGGTACGAAGGATGTGCCGCCGGTCAGAAACACCTTGTCGATGCCGGATGCATCGGTGTTGGTCTTTTCCAGCACCTCGTCCAGCGCCCCCTCGATGCGGGCGAGATCATCGACGATCCAGCTTTCGAAATCGCTGCGCTTGATCGTGCGGTGACCGCCACGGCCGAGCGGGGCAAAATCGAAGGGCGCCTCTTCGGCGGCGGAAAGCGCCATTTTCGTTGCCGAGACGGCCTGATAGAGCGGATAGCCCTCGTCGTGATCGATAAGGTCGACGAAGATTTCCAGCTTCTCGGGCTCCAGCGCTGTGCGCACCAGCTTCTTGAGGTCTTCGAATTCCCTCGAACTCTTGAAGATCGACAGCTGGTTCCACCGGCTGAAGCTCGCATAGTAGTTTGACGGTACCTCGAGGATCTTGTCGAAACTCTTGAAATGGCTGCCTTTGCCGATCTGCGGCGCAACGATGTTGTCGATCATGCGCGCATCGAAATGGTCGCCGGCGACACCGACACCGGAATGGCCGATCGGCGTTGCCGTCAGTTTGCCGGCTCTGGTCTCGAAGCGGATCAGCGAATAGTCCGTCGTACCGCCGCCAAAGTCGGCGACGAGCACGGTCGCATCGGCCTTCAGGTTCTGCGCGAAGTAGAAGGCGGCCGCGACCGGTTCGTAGACATAATGGATTTCCGGAAAGCCGAAGCGCGTCAGCGCCTCGTTGTATCGCTGCACCGCCAGCACCGGGTCCGGATTGGCGCCGGCAAAATGCACGGGACGGCCGGCTATGATGCGGTTCACGTCGCCCGGCCAGTTCTCGCCCGCATAGTGGCGCAGACGCCGGATGAAAATTTCCATCAGGTCTTCGAAGCTCTGCCGCTTGCCGAAAATGATCGTACCCTGGAAAAGCGCGCTTGCCGCAAAGGTCTTGATCGACTGCAGGAAACGGCAATCGCCGGGATTGTCGATGAACTGCTGGATTGCCGCATGTCCGGCCTCCACCTTCAGAGCCGAAGCGCCAAGCTGCGCGTCCTTCATGAAGGACAGCGCAGTGCGCATGCTGTCGGCCGTGCCGGCGCTGCTGGTCAGTGATATGGAATGCGTGTCGGCGCCGCCGTCTGCCAGCGCCAGAACAGTATTGGTTGTGCCGAAGTCAAGCCCGAGCGCCCGTGCCATGGCCGTGCTCCCTGTCAAATATGTCGAAAATCTATGAGCCGGGGCAGATACCCCGAAATGCGAAAGGGCGCCTTGTTGTGCGCCCCTGATATCTTGTGAGAGGCGCGTGATCGCATAGGAGCAGGCGGAAAGCAACCCATGCCGCTTAGTTTCCGAGTTGCACGCGTGTCCCTTCTGCCATCTTGCCGATCCACTTGCGAAACATCTCCATGGCGGGCGTAACAGAGCGGGATTTGAGCCGCGTCAGCCAGTAGCTGCCTTTGGAAATCCAGATCGGGAAGGGCTGTTCCAGCTCACCGGCGGCAAGCTGACGGGAGAACATCAAGGGCGGCGCGAGCGCCACGCCCGCACCCTGCAGCGCCGCCTCGATCATGAGTACGGAGGAATCGAAGACCATGCCGCGGATCGGCGGGGAGTTGACGTTAGCCGTCTCGAACCAACTCGGCCATTCGTCGGCGCGGTAGGAGCGCAGCAGCGTCTGATGGGCGACGTCTTCGGGGGAGGAGAGCTGGCGGGCGATCGAGGGAATGCAGAGCACCGAGAGTGGCGCTTCGAACAGGGCTTCGGCCTCTATGTCGTGCCAGGCGCCGTTGCCGAACTTGATCGTATAGTCGAGCCCTTCGGCAGCAATATCGACGCGGTTGTTGTTGGTCGAAAGCCTGAGATCGATGAAGGGATATTGCTCGCGGAAATCGGCAAGCCGCGGCAGGAGCCAGCCGACGGCAAGCGTGCCGACCGCGCCGAGCTTCAGCACTTCACGCATATGACCGCCTTCGAAACGCTCCAGCATGTCGGCCATGCGGTCGAAGGAATCCTGCAGGGCAGGAAGCAGCGCAAGGCCTTCCTCCGTGATCATCAGCCCGCGAGGCAGGCGGCGAAACAGGCTGACGCCGAGCCGTTGCTCCAGGAGTTTCACCTGATGACTGACGGCCGCCTGCGTAACGCAGAGTTCGATTGCCGCCCGGGTGAAGGAAAGATGGCGCGCCGCTGCCTCGAAGGCGCGCAGCGAATTCAGCGGCAAATATGGTCGAACCATGGCAATGGCCTAATCTGATTTATACCTGACCGGAAATATCGTCGTTTGATTGGGCCTCGCAAGCCAGCCTAGAAAGCCCAGGTCGAACCATATGGAGAGAGAAAGTGGCTTTCGAAAGACTTGTTCTTCTGGCATTTTCCATAAGTATTGCAGTGATTTCCATGAAACCGGCGCCGGCTTATGCCGCCGATCCCATCCGCTGCACCGTCATCATCGATGAGAAGACCGGCGAGACGATTTACCGTCAGGGCAATTGTGATCAGGGCTTCTATCCGCAGTCGACCTTCAAATTGCCTTTGGCCATGATGGGCTATGATTCCGGCATTCTGGTCGATGAGCACAATCCGCTCTGGACATATGATCCGAAGCTCAAGCGACCGCAGCGCGAGCAGAAGGATACCGACCCGACCATCTGGGAGCGGGATTCCATCGTCTGGTACTCACAGGCGCTGACCCGCAAGCTCGGCAAACGTGCCCTTGCCGATTACGTCAGGCGCTTCGGCTACGGCAATGAGGATGTCTCGGGCGGTCCTGGCAATACGGATGGGCTGACCGAATCCTGGCTGATGTCATCGCTCAGGATCTCCGCCGAGGACCAGGTGCAGTTCCTCCGCCGGTTCCGAACCGGCCGCCTGCCGATATCGCAGCGCGCGCGGCAGATGACGGAGGCGATCATCCCGCATTTTGAAGCGGCCGACGGTTGGGATATCCAGGGCAAGACCGGCGCCGGCTGGTTGCGCAACGCGGCCGGCAAGACCAATTATGAACGGCCGCTCGGCTGGTTCGTCGGCTGGGCGACAAAGGGCGACAGACGGCTGATTTTCGCGAGGCTCTACATCGCCAATCATCGCTACGCCGACAATCCGATCAGCTTCGAGACGCGCGATACGCTGGTTGCGGATTTCCCCGGATTGGTCGAAGACCGCTGAAAGGAAGAGGGCGCCGGAAGGCGCCCTTTCTGTCTCTCTATTCGGCGGCCATCGCCTGTGGTTCCTCTGCGACGTGCTCTTCCGTCTTCCCGCGGCTGAGCAAGCGGTTGAGGAAATTCCCGAAGCGATCCATCTCGACGAAGATGACCGGGGTGATGAACAGCGTCAGCATCTGCGAAACGATGAGACCGCCGACGACGGCAATGCCGAGCGGCTGGCGCAATTCCGAGCTCGCACCCGTGCCGAGCGCGATCGGCAGGGCGCCGAGCAGGGCGCAGAAGGTCGTCATCATGATCGGGCGGAAGCGTCGCACGCAGGCCTCGTGGATCGCCGCCGTCGCCTTCTCGCCCGTCGTTCGCATGGTCTCGACAGCCACGTCGATCATCATGATTGCGTTCTTCTTGACGATGCCGATCAGCATCAGCAGGCCGATCAGGGCAATGATCGAAAGATCGAAGCCCATGATCTTCAGCGCCAGCAGCGCGCCGAAGGCCGCCGCCGGCAGGCCCGACAGGATGGTCAGCGGGTGGATGAAGCTTTCATAGAGCACGCCGAGCACGACATAGATGGTCAGCACCGCTGCCAGGATCAGATACGGCGTATTGCCCTGCGATTGCTGGAAGATCTCTGCCGTGCCGCCATAGGACGTGAAGACGTCGGCCGGCATGTTGAGATCCTTCTTGATCTGGTCGATCCGGGCCGTTGCGTCGCTGAGCGATACGCCCTCCGGCAGGTTGAAGGAAACGGTGGTCGAGACGAGCTGGCCCGTCTGGTTGATGGTGACCGGCCCGAGTGTGCGCTCGACATGCGCGAAGTTCGACAGCGGCACCAGGCTGCCATTGGAGGAGGCGACGCGGATTTCAGAAAGCTTCTGGTCGTCCCATGGCTTGCTCGTGTCATATTCGACGATGACGTCGTAGCTGTCGCCGGTCGACTGGATTTCCGCCGCCGCAAAGCCGCTGAAGGATTCCTGCAGCGTCGTGCGCAGCGTGTCATTGTCGATCCCGTAGGCGGCTGCCCGCTCGGTATCGATGACGATATTGGCCTGCAGGGCATTGTTCTGCGCATCCGAGGTCACGTCCGTGAACAGGCGGTCGCCGCGCATTGCCTGCTGGATCTTGCCGGCCCACAGGTTGGTCTGGTCGGCGTTCAGCGCCTGGATGACCAGCTGATATTGGCTGGCGGTCTGGCGCCCCCCGAAGCGCAGGCTCTGGTTGGGCGTCACGAAGGCCTGCAGGCCGGGGATCTTGTTGATCGCCGTGCGCAGCTCGCGCAGCGTCTGCTCAAGCGGTTCACGCTGATCCTTGTCCTTCAGTTCGACGAACATCGAGCCGTTGTTCTGGGGCTTGTTGGGGTTGCCGCCGACGGTCGACATGACGTGATTGACCGCCGGGTTCGCCTTGACGACGGCCGCGGCCTGTTGCTGCAGGGCCTCCATCGCCGAATAGGAAATATCCTGCCGGGCCTGGGTACTGATCGTCAGGCGCCCGATATCTTCCTGCGGGAAGAAGCTCGTCGGCAGCGTCATGAAGAAATAGACGGTCAGCGCGACGGAAGCGAGGAAGACCCCAAGGATGAAGGGGCGGTGGCGAAGGCACCAGCCGACCGCATTGTCGTAACCGCGCAGCGTCCGCTCGAAACCGGCATCGAAGATGCGGATGAGCAGTGGCGGACGGCTGTGGTTGTTGGAAAGGCGCGAACCGAGCATCGGCGTGACCGTCAGCGAGACGATCGCCGAAGCGATGATGGCGATCGCAACAACCATGCCGAATTCGTTGAACACGCGGCCCACAACACCGCCCATCAACAGGATCGGGATGAAGACCGCGATCAGTGACACCGACATGGAGATGATGGTGTAGCTGACTTCGCCAGCACCCTTGATCGCCGCCTCGCGCACCGGCATGCCTTCCTCGACATGGCGCAGGATGTTTTCCAGCATGACGATCGCGTCGTCGACGACGAGACCCACCGCGAGCGTCAGCCCGAGCAGCGAGATGTTGTCGATACTGTAGCCGAGCACATACATCATGCCGAAGGTCGAGATCAGCGACAGCGGAACGGCAAGGCCCGGAATGATCGTTGCCGTCGCATGGCCCGTGAAGAGATAGATGACGAGAACGACGAGGCCGATCGTCAGAAGCAGCGTGAACTTCACGTCGGCAATGGCATCGCGGATCGGCTTCGCGGCATCGTTCATGATGACCGTGTTGACCGAGGGCGGGATTTCGGCGTGAAGCTGCGGCAGCTTGGCGTTGATCGCATCGACGACGTCGACGGTGTTGGCATCCGGCTGACGCTGGATGGCCAGGATAATGCCGCGCTGGCCGTCATACCAGCTGCCCGTATACTGGTTCTCGACGCTGTCCTGGACATCGGCGATATCGCCGAGATGGATCGGTGCGCCGTTCGGATTGGCGATGACGAGCGAGCGGAACTGTTCGGCATTGGTACGCTGCGTATTGGCCGTGATCGTCATGGCCTGCGAATTGTTCTGCAGCGTGCCCACGGGCTGTTGGCTGTTGGCAGCCGCAAGCGCCTTGTTGACGGTGTCGATGCCGATCCCACGGGTGAGCAGCTTGTTGGGGTCGACCTCGACGCGCACGGCATAGGTCTGCGCACCGAAGACACTGACCTGGGCGACGCCCGGAAGCGTCGACAGCGACGGCGAGATGATGTCTTCGGCGATCTCGTCGAGCTTGCTGCGCGGCATGGTATTGCTTTGCACCGAAAGCAGCATGATCGGCGCATCGGCCGGGTTGGTCTTGCGGTAGCTCGGCGGCGTCGTCATGTTGTCGGGCAGCTGCCGCGTCGCATGCGAAATGGCCGCCTGCACGTCGGCGGCGGCCGCATCGATATCGCGGTTCAGGTCGAATTGCAGCACGATACTGGTGCTGCCGAGCGAACTCGACGCGCTGATCTCGCTGATGCCGGGGATCGTCTCGAACTGCTTGATCAGAGGGGTCGCGACCGAAGTCGCCATCGTCTGCGGCGAGGCGCCGCTCAGCTGCGCCGAGACGTTGATGGTCGGAAAGTCGACCTGCGGCAGAGCCGCGACCGGCACGCGCTGGTAGCCCGCAAGACCCGCCAGAATGACGCCGATCGCAAGCAGGGTCGTTGCGACCGGCCGCTGAATACAGAAATTCGGGATCATTGCTCAGCCCCCACCGCGATCGTTTCGGCCTGCTGCTGTTGCCGAGGCGCGTCGGCGGAAGCGACGTTCAGTGTCTTGTCGTCGAATTGCTCGCTGACCGCCTGCTGGTCGTTGAGCTGGCCCTGGCCCTCGACGACCACGTGGTCGCCCTCCGAAAGGCCGGATGCGATGGCCGTGAAGCCGCCATTGGCACGGGCGACGGTAACGGGCGTCAGATGCGATTTGCCGTCCTTGGCCACGAATGCAAAGAAGCCATCGGGGCCGGGGCTGACGGCAACCGTCGGCACGACCACCTGCTGCTCGTCATTGTTGAAATGCACGATGATATTGATCGACTGGCCGGGCCATAGCGCACCCGAGGCGTTTTCGAACTTCGCCTTGGCAAGGATCGTGCCCGATGCCGTGTCTACCGTGTTGTCGTAGAAGCTGATCTCGCCCTTGCGCACCCTTCCCTTGGTGGAATTGGGCGCCGTGCTGACTTCGACCGGACCGACGGCCAGCGCTTTCTTCAGTTCACGCAGGTAACGTTCCTGCAGGTGGAACTTCACATAGATCGGATCGTATTTGGCGATGGTGACGATGGCCGCACCGGCATTGACGAAGGCACCCTTGCTGGGAGCGATATCGCCGAGCCTGCCATCGAAAGGCGCGCGAATATCGGTATGCTCGAGGATAACCTGGTCCGAAGCGAGCGTGGCCTTGTCGGCTTCGACGGTTGCGGCGGCGGTATCGCGGGCGGCTCTCGCCTGGTCGAGGCTCTGTTGCGTGCCGGCCTTCTGGTTGAAGAGGTCCTGCGCCCTTGTCAGCGCCGTCTCGGATTCTGCGAGCGTTGCTGCATCACGCACAATCATCGCATTGTCCTTGTCAACGGCAGCCTTGGCCGTCCGGTCGTCCAGTTTGGCGATCAGGTCGCCCTCCTTGACCGTGGCGCCGTCATTGGCCTCTATGCTGACGATGAGGCCCTGTTCCTGGGCGGCAATCGTCGTATTGTCGTCGGCATCTGCCCAGCCGGTTGCCGTGACGTCGGTGGGCAAAGCGGCCTTCACGGCTGCTACGGTCTTGACCATTGTGGGACCGTTTGCGCCGCGCCGGCGCCCGCCACCCTGTTGTTGACCACCCTGCTGTCCGCCGCCGCTCTGGGTCTGGTCGGCCTGAGCCTGCTGATGATTGCCGTTCTGGCTCCCGTCGGGCTTCTTGATGAACTGCGACAGATAAGGAATATCAGAAGCGTAGGGGATCTTGTTCCCGAACTGCCAGAAGCCAACCGCGGCCACGGCTACAATGCTGACGGTGATCCAAAATTTCTTCATAAGCGAAACCGGTTTTGTTGGGCAGATTGCGTGATTTTGTACGGTGATTGAGCCGCCTATATTGCGGCGCAAAAAAGACATAATCACCCCGGCAATGATCACTAAGCAGTTATAATGGCTTAAATTTTCGTAATGAACATTCCGTAATATTCAAACTATACTAATATATAGTCGTTTAGGCAGCGTTCTCCGCCTTGGCGAGCTGCCAGCGCAGGCTGTACCGGCGAAACACTATTTGGTCCGCATTGCAGGTTTTTGCGCGGGATGGAACCTGGGAAATGCAGAGGCAGACTGTCATGGCCGAGTTGAACGCCGGTGATTTTCGCGCGCTTATCACCAACATCTTTCCGGAGCTGACGGGCTCCGTTTTCAAGCTCGCGACGAAGGGCTGGGATTCGACGGCCATCGATGTCGATGACCGTCTGATCTTCAAGTTTCCGCGCAATCCGGCCGCCGAGAGGGCGCTAGTCAGGGAAGCCGCTCTTCTCGGCGCCATCAGGCCGTCGCTGTCGATGGCGGTTCCCGATATGCGCATTCATGACGGCCCTCCGATTTTCTCCAGCCATGCCAAGATCCAGGGCGAACACCTCATCACCGACGATTACGAGCTTCTGCCGGATGCGGCCCGCCAGCGCCTCGGCGACGATCTCGCCCGCTTCTATGCCGAACTGCATGATCTCGATGACGACCGCATGCGCGCGCTCGGCGCCGGTCCGATCCTGCCCTGGCAATCGCCTGATAAGGTGCAGGAAATGGCGCTGCCGTTGTTGTCGACCGAACTGGCAAGCTATGCAGAGAAAGTCATCTGGGATTTCCAGGCTTTGCCGCCGGATCCTTGCGGGGTCACTTACGGCTTCTTCGATGGCCATGGCTGGAATATGGCCTTCGACCATGCCGAGGGCAGGTTAAACGGCCTCTATGATTTCGCCGATTCAGGTTTCGGCCCGCTGCATCAGGAATTCATCTATTCGAACTTCATCTCGCCCGATCTGACATCACGCATCGTCTCTGGCTACGAGACGCTGACGGGTCGCCGGCTGGACCGCCGGCGCATCGCCATTCTCACGGGTTTCCACCGCCTGTCCGAGCTGGCCGAACTTGCAGGCGATCCCACCTATGTCAGCGCAAAGATCGACAGCGTAGCGGCATGGGCCGCTGCGGACCGTGCCGGATGAGGGGGGGTCAGAGGGAGCGCGCAGCACCTCCGTCACAGCGGATCAGCGAACCGGTGATGTAGCTCGCCGGCTGGCTGCACAGGAAGGCCGCCGTTGCGGCAAATTCTTCGACCTTGCCATAGCGCCCGACCGGAATACGCGCCTCCTTCTCCACGCGAATCTGCTCGACGCTCTTGCCGGTCCGTTTGGCCGCAGCTCCGTCGAGATCGTCGAGCCTTGCTGTGAGGATGCTGCCGGGCAGAAGCATGTTCGTGGTGATGCCATGGCCGGCGACTTCCGATGCCAGCGTCTTGCTCCAGCCGGCAAGGGCCGGGCGCAGCGTGTTCGACAGGGCGAGGTTGGCGATCGGCTCGATCACTCCTGACGAGGCAACCGTCAGGATGCGGCCCCAGCCCTGCGTCTTCATGCCGGGCAGCAGCGCATTGGTGAGCGTGATGACGCGCGCGACCATGGAGAGGAAATAGGTTTCGAGCTTCTCCGGCGTCATGTCCTCGGTCGTGCCGGGCGTCGGGCCACCGGTATTGTTGACGAGGATATCGAGCCCGCCGAATTTCTCCTGCACGGCACCCGTAGCGGTCTGGACGAAATTGTCATCCGCAAGGTCGGCCCAGATCCAGTCGGCCTTGCCATTGCGCTGCCCGTTGATCGCCTTGCAATTGGCTTCCAGCTGCTCGCCGCTGCGCCCGCAGAGAAGAACATTTGCCCCTTCCTGCGCCAGCGCCTTTGCGATGCCGAGCCCGAGACCGCGTGAGGAGGCGAGTACGAGTGCGCGTTTGCCCTTGATGCCGAGATCCATGATTTCCTCCATTTCCGGTGGCCCATCTATAGGGCGCAAGTCCCGTGAAAGAAAAGGACGAAGAGCGCTTTACGGGTACTCCAATAATTGACGTTAACGTAAGCGTTATATAATCTTCTGTGCGGATGAACGTCATTGTGCGAATTGGAGGATTGGCTGTCGCTTCCCGGCTCGACAATGTTTTCCGGTTTTGACAAGAGAATACCCCGTAATGGGGATGAACGGTCGCGAGACGGCCGAGTGGAGACGGATGGATGACCGAAATGACCGAGCTGCCGGAACGCGAAAGCATGGAATTCGACGTGGTGATCGTCGGCGCCGGTCCGGCCGGCCTTTCGGCCGCCATTCGTTTGAAGCAGATCGATCCGGAACTCTCGGTCGTCGTGCTGGAGAAGGGCGCTGAAGTCGGCGCCCATATCCTCTCCGGCGCCGTCGTCGACCCTGTCGGCATCGACCGCCTGTTGCCCGGCTGGCGCAGCGAAAGCGACCATCCTTTCAAGACCGAAGTCAAGGACGACCACTTCCTGCTGCTCGGCCCCGCCGGCTCCATCCGCCTGCCGAACATCATGATGCCGCCGCTGATGAGCAATCACGGCAATTACATCGTATCGCTTGGGCTTGTCTGTCGCTGGCTGGCGACGAAGGCGGAAGAACTCGGTGTCGAGATCTATCCGGGCTTTGCCGCCACCGAGGTGCTCTACAATGACGAGGGCGCCGTCATCGGCGTCGCGACCGGCGACATGGGCATCGAGAAGAATGGCGAGCCCGGCCCGAGCTACGCGCGCGGCATGGCACTGATGGGCAAATATGTGCTGATCGGCGAAGGTGTGCGCGGTTCGCTCGCCAAGCAGCTGATCGCCAAGTTCGACCTGCAGAAGGATCGCGAGCCCCAGAAATTCGGCATCGGCATCAAGGAACTCTGGGAGGTCAAGACGGAGAACCATCGCCGCGGCCTCGTGCAGCATTCCTTCGGCTGGCCGCTCGGCATGTCGACCGGTGGCGGCTCCTTCCTCTATCACTTGGAAGACAATCTCGTCGCCGTCGGCTTCGTCATCCATCTCAACTACAAGAACCCCTGGCTCTACCCCTTCGAGGAATTCCAGCGCTTCAAGACCCATCCGGCGATCCGCGGCACGTTCGAGGGCGGCAAGCGCCTCTCCTATGGCGCGCGCGCCATCACCGAAGGCGGATACCAATCGGTGCCGAAGCTCTCTTTCCCCGGCGGTGCGCTGATCGGCTGTTCGGCAGGCTTCGTCAACGTGCCGCGCATCAAGGGCAGCCACAATGCCGTGCTCTCGGGCATGATGGCCGCCGACCGCATCGCCGACGCGATTGCATCGGGCCGCGCCAATGACGAAGTGGTCGAGATCGAAAACGACTGGCGCAAGAGCGATATCGGCAAGGACCTGAAGCGCGTGCGCAACGTCAAGCCGCTCTGGTCGAAGTTCGGCACGGCCCTCGGCGTCGCACTCGGTGGTCTCGACATGTGGACCAACCAGCTCTTCGGCTTCTCCTTCTTCGGCACGCTCGGTCACGGCAAGACCGATGCAGCCTCGCTGGAGCCGGCGTCACAGCACAAGAAGATCGACTATCCCAAACCCGACGGTGTGCTCACCTTCGATCGCCTCTCCTCCGTCTTCCTGTCGAACACCAACCATGAAGAGGACCAGCCGGTTCATCTTCAGGTCAAGGACATGGCGCTGCAGAAATCGTCCGAATTCGGCATCTATGGCGGCCCGTCGACACGCTACTGTCCGGCCGGCGTCTACGAATGGGTGGAGAAGGGCGGCGAAGAGACGTTCGTCATCAACGCCCAGAACTGCGTGCACTGCAAGACCTGCGACATCAAGGATCCCAACCAGAACATCAACTGGGTGCCGCCGCAGGGCGGCGAGGGGCCGGTCTATCCGAATATGTGATGCCGGTCAGTTGTTCGGCGCCGTAAATGCGGCGCCGAAGTGCTCCTGGCGTGCCGCTGATCAATATCGCGGGTGAATAGTATTGACGCCTCAGCCGAGTAACGCGCGCCCTATACCTGATAACACATTCGTTATCACTTTGCGCCGGGCCTATTTAGCATTTCATTAACCATAATCTCCTTAGCTTGCGACATCTTCTTGACGCACTAAGGACATGTTCATGACGATCTCGCGCCGGGGCTTCCTGATCGCTCTTCCCCTCTTTGTCGCCGGTTGCTCCTCGACCACTCTGAACAGCCAGACGAACTATGCCGCACTTCCCGATGAGAAATTTCCGCTGAGGCAGGTGCCGATCGATCAGATCAAACCGGAGCTTCGCCGCACCGAAGTCGCCTATGAGGGCAGCTATGCGCCGGGAACCGTCGTCGTCGATACACCGGCGCGGCGCGCCTATTATATCCTCGGCGACGGCAGGGCGATGCGTTATGGCGTCGGTGTCGGTCGCGAGGGTCTGGCCCTTGCCGGCAACGCCTATGTCGGCCGCAAGGCGGAATGGCCGAGCTGGACGCCGACGGAGAACATGCAGCGCCGTGAGGAGCGATACCGCAAGCTCGCCGGCGGCATGCCGGGCGGCCCGAACAATCCGCTCGGTGCGCGCGCCATGTATCTCTATCGCGGCGGTGGTGACACGCATTTCCGCATCCACGGCACCAACCAGCCGCAATCGATCGGTCTTGCCATGTCGAGCGGCTGCATCCGCATGATGAACCACGACGTCATCGATCTTTACAATCGCGTCGAAGTCGGCGCCAGGGTCGTTGTCATCCAGGCGACGGCTTGAGCATTGTTGCCCCGGGAAAGCAACGCGGTGCTATTGGAGATCAAGGCGAGCGTCATCGATGGAAGTGAATTAACGGACGAGGCAAGTGCGCTCAATCTCCTGCTGTCTATTCATGAGGGGAGAGCGAAATGCGCAGTATAAGTCTAGTAACTTCTATTGTGGTTATTTCTGCGTTTGCCAGTACTCTGCCTGCGTTGGCGGCGATCAAGACTGTTACACAGAGGCCGACAATTCAGTCATTGCCGGCGGGGCACGCCGTGCTCTTTAATGATGGTCAGTGTCCTTCAGGGCAGATTGCCAAATTCGTCCACAAAGAAAAGTCGGGTCAACTTAAAAAATCCTGCGTTCATTCGAACTGAAGAACATCAGTCGATCAAGCCGGTCTAAGGTGATTGAGGCGCCCGAAAGCCGCCGCAGCGGATCGCTGTCGGCGGCTTTTGTTTTGGGCGAATGTTCAGCGGCGCTTGGCGGCAATGCCGGTCGAGAGTGCCACGCCGATGCCGGTGATGACGGCGGCGCTGATTTCGGCAAGGCCCATCTGCTCGCCGAGCAGGAAGCCGCCGCCGAGCGTGGCCAGCACCGGCGTCAGTGCAGTAAAGGCGGCAGCCTGCGTTCCGCCGAGGGTGCGCACCGCCGTGCCATAGGCGACCATGGCGACAAGACCGGAAAGAATGCCCTGGCTCAGCACCTGCAGGCCGATTTCCGGAAGGGCAGCCTGCGGCAGCGAGATGCCGAACACCAGCGCGAGGACGGCCATGATCAGGAAGGACCAGATGGCAATCAGCGCGCTCGCCTGGATGGCCGAAAGACCCGAGCGGCGGAAGGCATGCGTATAGCTTGCCCAGAGAACGGCGCCAGCCGGGAGCAGCACGAAACTCGTCCAGGGCAGGGAGGCATCGGCAAGGCTGCGCACGAGCAGGATCAGCACACCGGCGACGATCGCCGCCAGCCCGGCAATACGCGTCGCATCCGGTCGTTCGCGAAACAGAAGAATCCCGATCAGTGCGGTGGCGAGCGGCATGGAACCGCCCAGCAGGATGCCCGACGAGGCCGCCGGTGTGGAGTGAATGGCAAGCGTCGTCACCAGGAAGAAGATTGCGCCGCAGCCGGCGACCATGATCGCCAGCAGATGCAGCGGCAGGCCTTTTGGCATGAGCCCGATGCGCAGCCAGATGGGTGAGAGAACGAGAGCCGGGATGCCGAAGCGGATGAGACCGATATCGATCGAACCGAGCGGCGTTGCGGCGCTGTGGCGCGTCGCCAGAAACCATGTCGACCAGATCAGCACCGTCACGGTGCCGGCGGCATAACCCAGTCCTTGCGAAGGCGACTTCTCGTTTGAAAATGCGATCGTGCTCATCGTCTCGTCCTTTCCTGCATCCGGATCTCGTCCGGTTGAAAGAACATTAGCGCGAAGGGCCGAGGCATGTCCTTGCTATCTATGGCTCGGAGAACGTGATATGCGCAATGATCTGCCAATTCACGCTGATGGATTTCGCAATTATGCCAAATCTCGATAAATTCGATATTGCCATCCTGAAATGCCTGCAGGAGGATGCGCGCGCCACCAATGTCGAGATCGCCGAGAAGGTGAATCTTTCGCCATCACCCTGTCTGCGCCGCATCCGCAATCTCGAAAAGCTCGGCGTCATCCGCCGCTATACCGCCGATATCGACCGCAAGGAGGTTGGCCTTGGTCTCACCGTCTTCGTGGAATTCAAGGTTGCCCATCACAGCCGGGAAAATTCCGAGGCGCAGCAGGCGGCCTTGCTCGCCATTCCCGAGATCGTCTCCTGCTTCCTGATTTCGGGTACGGCCGATTTCCTGGCGGAGGTCGTCGTCGAAGACCTTTCGGCCTACGAGCGGTTGCTGACGGAGACGCTGCTGACCTTGCCGAACGTCACCGATATCAGGTCGAATTTCGCGATCCGCAGTATCAAGACACATGGACCGCTGAAGCTGCCGGAGCGCAACTGACGCACCATCTCCATTAATATGACTGCAATTGTAAACTTTACTTGAAAAAGGCGCTTCACTTCTGTAGCCGGTGTCTCGGCCGGCGAGAGGGCCGGCCCATCATTTCAGCATGAAGGATTTAGCCGTGAGCGTTTTTGATACTCCGCTGTCGCGCCGCCAGTTCGGCCTGTTGCTCTCGGCTGGCGTGGCAGCTGCCGTACCGGGCACTGTCCTTGCCGACAACGACAAGCGAACCATCAAGCACGAGCTCGGCACCACCGAAATTTCCGGCAAGCCGCAGCGTGTCGTCGCCCTTGAATTCTCCTTCGTGCAGGCGCTGAATGCCGTCGACGTCGTGCCGGTTGGCATTACCGACGACAACCAGCCGAAGCGTATCGAACAGCTGCTCGGCAAGAAGATCGACTACAGCTCGGTCGGTACGCGGCTGGAGCCCAATCTCGAGCTCGTCGCTGCGCTGACGCCCGATCTCATCATTGCCGATGAACTCCGCCATTCGGCCATCTACGAGCAATTGAGTGCCATTGCGCCGACCATCGTGCTGAACAGCTGGGAGGGCAACTACGAGACCATCAAATCTTCGGTCGTCACTATCGCCGATGCCTTGGGCGAAAAGGCGAAGGGTGAACAAGCGCTCGCCGCCCATGAAGCCGTCATCGCCGGACTGGTCGCAAAGATCCCGGCCGGCGAAAAGCGCCGCTTCCTGCTCGCCGTCGCCAATCCGGATTCGATGAGCCTGCATAGCTCCTCCTCCTTCACCGGTTCCGTCTTCAAGGCCATGGGCCTGACGCCGGCGATCGATTCCAGCGATGCCGTGGAAAGCGGGGCAGGGATCGAGCGCCTGGTCGCCGTCAATCCGGACGTATTCCTGGTTGCGACCGATACCGGCGCCACCGTGTTCGACCAGTGGAAAAGCAATGCCGCCTTCAACAATATTGCGGCGGTGAAGGCCGGCATGGTCTTTCAGGTCGACCGCAACCAGTTTTCCCGTTTCCGCGGATTGACGACGGCAGAGATGATCGCCCGCGAAATCCTCGCCAAGGTCTATCAGGCGGGATAAGCGTCGATGACGACAAGAGGCGGCGCAGCCACGCGGCATGAAACCGGCAGCGCCGCACTGCTGGCATTCTGCCTGTTGCTGGCGCTCGCTGCGACTGTCCTGGCCGGCATTTCCTTCGGCGTTTCCGCGCTACCGGTCGCCCGCGCGCTTCATCTCCTTTTTGTGCCCGATGGCTCGCCTGACAGCGCCCTGGTCTGGGACGTGCGGCTGCCGCGGGCAATGCTCGCCACGCTGGTCGGCGCCAACCTCGCCGTTGCCGGCGTGCTGATCCAGACGCTGACCCGCAATTCGCTCGCTTCGCCGCAGACCTTCGGCATCAATGCCGGGGCCTCGCTGGTCATCGTGATTTCACTGATCGCCATGCCGGGCCTGGGCGCCGCAGGCACCGTCTGGCCGGCTTTCATCGGTGCGGCTGCCGTAGGTCTCGCCATGTGGGCGCTGTCGGTATCGGGCGCGATGAACGAGATGAAGCTGGCGCTTGCCGGCATCTCCATCCAGCTCGTGCTTGCCGCCCTCGTGCAGGCGATCCTGATTGCCAACAATGCCGGCCAGGATATCGTCTACTGGCTCGCCGGTTCCATCAATGGCGCGCAATGGAGCAAGGTCTGGATCATATTGCCTTTCACGCTTCTCGGCGGCGGAATCGCTTTGATCGCCGGTCGTCATTTCGGCGTGCTGGCGCTTGATGAGACCACCGGTATTTCGCTTGGCCAGAATGCCCGGCGTGTCGGTGGCCTTGCAGCCACGCTCATCGTCGTCCTTGCCGGGTCGGCCGTCGCCGTCAGCGGACCGATCGGCTTCATCGGCTTGCTGGTGCCGCATATCGTGCGGCGTCTCGCCGGCAACGACCAGCTGACAGTGATCGTGCTGAGCGCTATCACCGGCCCCTTGCTGCTGACTGCCGCCGATCTCTTGGGCCGCGTCGCCGCCTTTCCGGCCGAAACCCCTGTCGGCATCGTGACGGCTCTGATCGGAGCACCGGCTTTCGTCGCCATCCTCTGGCGGCAGAGGGCAAAATGACGAGTGCGGCCCTGCCATCGAAGAGCCTGCGTGCCGCAAGCGTCTGCCTTGCCATTGCGGCCCTCATCGTAATCGTTGCCGTGCTCGGCATGACGATCGGCGCCGTCACGCTCTCGGTCGGCCAAGTGCTGGACGGCATTGCCGGCGGCAAGAGCGCCTTCATCGTCATGCAGTACCGGGCCCCGCGCGTCATCGTGTCCATCCTCGCCGGCGCCTCGCTCGGCATTGCCGGCGCCTTCCTGCAAGGCGCGCTGCGAAACCCGCTGGCCTCGCCCGATGTCGTCGGCATCACCAAATGGGCCGGCCTCGGCGCCTTCCTTGCCGGTCTCTTCGCGCCGCCGGCGTGGGCCGTCTGGGCCATTCCCGCTGGTGTCGTCGCCGGTGCGGTTGCGGGCGCGCTGGTGCTGCTTGCCATCGGCCGCAGCTTCGGCGGCGGCATCGCGGCCTTGGCGCTTGTGGGCGTCGCCCTCGGCATGTTGGCCCAGGCGCTGATGCAATATGTCATGGTGCTCTTCCCGACGCGCGCCGACCAGTCGATGGTCTGGCTTGCCGGCAGCGTCTATGGCTCGACGATGACCGATGTGGTCGCTCTCTCACTCTGGCTCATCGCCTGCCTGCCTTTCGTGCTGATCGCCACTATCAGGCTCGATGCCGGCGGTTTTGGTGACGATACGTTGACGAGCGTCGGCATTTCGCCTGGCCTCTTGCGCGGCGGCCTCATCGTCGTCTCGGTGCTGCTCTGCGCCGGCAGCGTCGCCGCCGTCGGCAGCATGGGCTTCCTCGGCCTGCTGTCGCCTCATGCCGCCCGCCTGCTCGTCGGTCCACGTGCCCGGCATATGGTTCCGGCAAGCGCGCTGATCGGCGCCCTGACGCTTTCCGCTGCCGATCTGATCGGCCGGCTCGTGGCCCTGCCGAATGAGATTCCGGCCGGCATCGTCGCCGCCGTGATCGGCGGCCCCTATCTCATTTTCCTGCTGATCAAGGAGGCGGGTCGCCATGACTGATGCAGGCAAGGCTGACGCCGGCCATTCACGCCTCTCCACCGAGAATCTGACACTCGGTTATGCTGCAATCAAAGTGCTCGATCATGTCGATGTCACGATCCCCGACGGCAGGATCACTGCCCTGATCGGCGCCAACGGTTCCGGCAAATCGACGCTGCTGCGTGCTCTCGGCCGTATCATCCAGCCGCTCGGCGGCACCGTGACGCTGGACGGCAAGGCAATCGCTTCCATGTCTGGCAAGGCGATCGCCCAGACCCTGGCGCTCCTGCCGCAAAGCCCCGTCTCGCCCGATGGCCTGACGGTGCGCCAGCTCTGCCGCTTCGGCCGTCACCCGCACAAAGGCATGCTGTCGGGCACGAGCCGTCACGACGAGGCGGTCGTCGAGGCGTCGCTCGCTGCAACCGGGCTGGCGGATCTTGCCGAACGCCCGCTAGACCGCTTATCCGGCGGCCAGCGCCAGCGTGCCTGGATTGCCATGGCGCTGGCGCAGGAAACGCCGATCCTGCTGCTCGACGAGCCGACGACCTATCTCGACATTGCCCATCAGCTGGAAGTTCTGGAACTGTTGAAGGAATTGAACGAGAAGAGTGGACGCACCATCGTAATGGTCGTCCACGATCTCAATCACGCCGCCCAATATGCCGACCACATCATCGCGGTCGCCGATGGCGGCATCCATGCTGCAGGCAGCCCCGTCGACTTGCTGAAGCCGGAGCTGATCCGCAGCGTCTTCGGCATCGATGCCGTGGTGATATCCCATCCGGTTGATGGGACACCACTCTGCCTGCCGTTCGTTGGGCGCTAAAGCAGCGTTCCGCTGAGGATCAGCAGCGCCACCGAGAAGTAGATGACGAGCCCGGTCACGTCGACCAGCGTGGCAACGAACGGAGCCGATGCCGTTGCCGGATCGAGCCGCAGTTTCTGCAGCAGGAAGGGCAGCATCGAACCCGACATGGAGCCGAAGGTGACGATACCGACCAATGCGGCAAAGACCGTCAGGCCGACCAGTTGCCAGTGCGGGCCGTAATCATAGAGCCCGGCCGTCTGCCAGAAGATCACGCGCAGCATGCCGACAAGCCCGAGAATGGCGCCGAGCACGACACCCGTCGGCAGTTCACGCAGCAGCACCCGCCACCAGTCGGTCAGCTTCAACTCGCCGACAGCCAGCGCCCGGATGATGAGCGAGGTTGCCTGCGAACCGGAGTTACCGCCGGAGCTCATGATCAGCGGAATGAAGAGCGTCAGAACGACGGCCTTTTCCAGCTCGCCTTCGAAATGCTGCATGGCGCTTGCCGTCAGCATTTCGCCGAGAAAGAGGGCACAGAGCCAGCCCGCACGCTTGCGGATCATGCCGCCGAAGCTGATCTTCATGTAGGGCTTGCCCAGCGCTTCCATGCCGCCGAATTTCTGGGCGGCCTCGGTCGTGTCTGATATCATCGTGTCGATGACGTCATCGACCGTGACGATGCCGAGTACCATGCCGTGGTCGTCGACGATGGGCATGGCCAGGAGGTCGTGCTTGCGGATCAGCCGTGCGACGTCTTCCTGCTTCATCAGCGCATTGGCCGAAACCGGCGTACCCTTCTGCGCGACGGACAGGATCGAGGCGTCAGGCTCGCCGGTGATGAGGCGGCGCAGTGTGACGACATGCATGAGCGCGCCGGAATTGTGATCCAGCACATAGATGGCATAAACGGTTTCGCGGGAGCGTTCGACCTGCCGCACATGGTCCAGTGTCTGGGCGATGGTCCAGTCGTCGGGCACGCTGACGAATTCCGTCGTCATGATGCTGCCGGCCGTGCGCGGCGGATAGCCCATCAGATGCTGGATGGCGATGCGGACGGGTTCTTCCAGGCTGGAGAATAGGCGTACGCGATCATCGACATCGAGTTCCAACAGAACGTCGGCGACGCGGTCGTTCGACATGCCATGCAGCAGCCGGGCCGAATCTGCGCTGTCCATCAGCGCCAGAATGGCCGGTGCGTTGCGCAGTTCCGGACGGTCGAGAATGTTGACGGCATAGTCCTGCGGCATCCGAGAGAGGATGCGGCCGGCTTCAGCCGGGGCAAGTCCGTTCAACGACTCCACGCGCTCGGCAATAGTCGCGACACGGCTGTTATTCATGAAGGCACGGGCAGCATAGCCGGCCCGCAGGGGGAAGCGATTGATATTCATTGGCTCGCCTTTCCGTCGATCCGCCGTAGCGTCCGAACGGGCGAGCCTGGAGCGTCCAGGTCAGCGCACGACGGCCGCGTACGGCAAAGGCAATCGACTGCTACTGTCGCTTGGCATCGTGATGATGGCTCCGTTGATATCCGTGCAAGACATGCGTCATCCACGTGTCACACTAGGTGGTCTCGAATGCGGAAAAAGTCAAGCTGCCTAGATGCTTAACGCCAGAATGCCGCACCCTCGGCGCGGCATTATAGGTCAGCATCCTTTACGCAATATTTCGGGCGTCGAAAAACGCGGATTTTCGGTCCTGAAAACCTCAGAATCCGGCGAGAACGACCTTGCCCTTCATCTTGCCGCTCTCGACCATGGCATGCGCCTTTTTCAGGTTCGCGGCATTGATCGCACCCACGGTTTCCGACAGCGTCGTGCGGATTTTGCCGGCATCGACGAGCTCGGAAATCTTGTTGAGGATCTTGTGCTGCTCGATCATGTCAGGCGTGCCGAAGAGCGGACGGGTGAACATCAGTTCCCAGTGAACCGAAGCGGCCTTGCGCTTGAAGGGAACGATATCGAAGGTCTTGGGATCGTCGATCAACGCGAAGCGGCCCTGCGGTGCGAGCGCCTCGACAATATCGGCAACATGCTTGTCGGTATTCGTCGTCGAGAAGATGAAGCCCGGTGCGCCGATACCGAGTGCTGCGACTTGCGGTGCGATCGGCTTGGAGTGGTCGATCACATGATGCGCTCCATGTGCCTTGACCCATTCCTGGGTTTCCGGTCGCGAGGCGGTGGCGATCACGGTCAGCTCGGTCAACATGCGGGCGATCTGCACGGCAATCGAGCCGACGCCGCCGGCGCCACCGATAATGAGCACGGCAGGAGCCGCGCCCGGCACCGGATCGGTGACACGCAGACGGTCGAACAGCGCTTCATAGGCGGTGATCGAGGTGAGCGGCAGGGCGGCCGCAGCGGCAAAATCGAGGCTCTTGGGTTTGCGCCCGACAATGCGCTCGTCGACGAGCTGGAATTCGGCATTGGAGCCGGGGCGATTGATGACGCCCGAATAGAAGACCTCGTCGCCCGGCTTGAACAGCGTGACATCCGAACCGACAGCCTTGACGATGCCGGCCGCATCATAGCCGAGCACCTTCAGTTCATCGGCAGGCGGCGCCATGCTGGCACGGACTTTCACATCGACAGGGTTGACGGAAACGGCCCTGATCTCGACGAGCAGGTCGTGACCCCTGGCTTCCGGGGTCGGCAGCTCGACGTCGATCAGCGAGGTTTCGGCGGCGATTGGCTGTGGGGTCTTGTAGGCGACGGCGCGCATCTTGGGAAACTCCTGTGTTCATTGCACGAGAGCTAGATGCGACCTATGTTCCGACAACGCAAGAATGCACAAATTCTGTACGTAGTACCAAAAAGGATACTGTAAATGTCGCTGCCGCGCGCCAAATTGGTCACGAATTTCCCCGGTTGCCCGGTCGAGGCGACGCTGAGTTATCTCGACGGAAAGTGGAAGGGAGTGATCCTTTTCCACCTGATGGACAGGACTTTGCGCTTCAACGAGCTGAGACGCCATCTGCCTGCCATCACCCAGCGCATGCTAACGAAGCAGCTGCGCGAGCTGGAGGAATCAGGCGTGATCTCACGAACTGTTTACCCGGTCGTGCCGCCGCGTGTCGAATATGCGCTGACACCGCTCGGCTCCACGCTGAAGCCGGTCATCCGGGCGCTTGCCGCCTGGGGCGATGAGTTCGTCTTCTGCAGCCCCGAGGGACGAGAGCTGCGTATCGCAAAGGCCTTAGGCAGTTCGGCTGCGGAGCTCCAGGCGTAGCGACGCGGCAAAGACGAAGAGGCCGAGGAAGGACAGGACGGCGCCGACATAGCCGGTCGCCTCAAAACCGTAGCCCCAGGCAATGACGAGGCCGCCGAGCCATGCGCCGAGCGCGTTGGCAATGTTGAAGGCCGAGTGATTGGAGGCTGCCGCCAGCGTCTGCGCATCGGCTGCGACATCCATCAGGCGCGTCTGCAGCGCCGGGCCTGCTGCAAAGCCGCAGCCGACGAGGAAGACGCAGAGCCCGAGCATGTAGGGGTTGGAGGCGGTCAGCGAGAACATTGTCAGGACGACGATATTGTAGACCAGCGAGCCGCCGATCGTGCCGAGCAGCGATTTGTCTGCAAGCCATGAACCGATGACATTGCCGGCATTCATGCCGACGCCGAAGAGCACGAGCATCAGCGCAACGGCCGTTTCCGGCAGCATTGCCACCTGCGTCGTCGTCGAGGCGATGTAGCTGAACATCGCGAACATGCCACCGTAGCCGACTGCGGCAATGCCGAGCGTCAGCAGGATCTGCGGACGGCGGAAGGCGCCGAGTTCACGCAATGCGCTTGCCCCTTCAGCAACCTTGTCATGCGGCACGTAGAACCAGATGAGCGCGACAGTCGCGAGACCGATGATGCCGACGGTGAGGAAGGCCACCTGCCAGTCGAGCGCCTGGCCGAAAAAGGTCGTGAGCGGCGTGCCGAGCAGGGTTGCGACCGTCAGGCCGAGCATGACGCGGCCGACGGCTCGCGCACGGCGGTGCGCCGGCACCATGGAGGCGGCAACGAGGGCTGCCACGCCGAAATAGGCGCCATGCGGCAGGCCGGTAATGAAGCGCAGCACCGCAAAGCTTTCGAAGGTCGGCGCGATGGCGCTCAGAATATTGCCGACGGCAAAGAGCAGCATCAGGCAGAGCAGTAGCGTCCGCCGCGCCATCTTGGCGGCAAGCACGGCGATGACGGGTGCGCCGATGACGACGCCGAGCGCGTAGGCGCTGATGACATAACCAGCCTGTGGGGTCGTGACCGAAAACGTGTCCGCCACATTAGGCAGCAGACCCATGATGGCGAACTCACCCGTACCGATGCCGAAGCCGCCGGCGGCGAGCGCCAGTTGCACGAGCGCGACGGTCATGGCCGAGGGAAGGGCTGTCTCCGGCCCGGAATCGGTAGAATCGTCATCGACGGAATCATTGATGGAATCGTTGACGGCAACCTGGCTCACGGGCGGTCCTCGGAGGATCTGTGCTTGGATAACGGCCGCTGGCGGGACACGCAGGACCGGTCATTCAGAAATGGCGGGAGGCGGAGATGGGATCTCCAGCCTTCTATCTATCAAATGGCAAGCCGAAGGCGTCGAGTGCTTTTTTTGCAGTGCAGCGTCCTGCTATCTGCATACGTCCATTGCAATATTTGCGCTTCAGTGATGTGTCCGGAAAAATCGTCCGGCTTGAAATCACAGGTGTATCGACCATTTCTTGAGGTCAGGCATCACAGCGAGGACAGGGAATAGGCACCTCATGAAGCTCGTCGGTTTTTTCAATCGCGACGGCGGTACTTTCAGAACGACAGACATGCAGGCTTATGAGAAGCGCGCGGAGGAGGTCTTCCGCGATGCCGGGCATGATTTCGAAGCGATCGTCTTTTCCGGCGGCGAGATCGTTCCCGCCATGGAGCGCGCCGCACGGCGCGACGATATAGACGGCATTGTCGCCGGTGGTGGCGACGGCACGATCTCGGCAGCCGCTTCCATCGCCTGGAAGAACGGGGTGGCGCTCGGCGTCGTGCCGGCCGGTACCATGAATCTCTTTGCCCGCTCGCTGAAAGTGCCGCTCGATATCTGGCAGGCGCTCGATGTGCTTGCTTTCGGCGAGCTCGACAATGTCGATATCGCCAGCGCCAACGGCAGGCCCTTCATTCACCAGTTCTCCGCCGGATTGCACGCACGCATGGTGCGATACCGCAATTCCTACAGCTACCGCTCCCGCCTCGGAAAGATGCGCGCCAGCACGCGTGCTGCCTTCGGCGTCGTCTTCAACCCGCCGGAATTCGAGGTCGCGTTCGAGGCGGCGGGCATGAAGGAGACCCGGCGCGTCTCGGCTATATCGGTCTCCAACAATCCCTTCGGCGAAAACGCGCTGCTCTATGCAGACAATCTGCGCAGCGGCGAACTCGGCTTCTATACGGCAAAGCCGCTGAGACCGCTCGGCGTCGCACGATTGGCAATCGACATGCTGCGGGGCAAGTTCCGCGAAAACGACGCTGTCATGGTCATGCATCCGGCCGAGGTGTATCTGCATTTCCCGAAGCTGCGCGCCAAGGCGAATTGCGTCATGGACGGCGAACTTCTGCCGCTGGCGCGCGATATCACGGTGAAGCTTCATCCGGGCGAACTGAAGGTACTGGTCAGGCAGGGATTGGCTGCCCAGGAAGGCGAGGGCGACCGGCGCGAGCCGGCAGCCTGATGCTCAGAAAGAAGCGGCGCGCCTGGCCCTGAAAGGAATGAGGGCGCTTTCGACGATATCCCGGTTCGCCTCGTCGCCGAACACACAGGTGCGATTGCGTCCCTTCTTCTTGGCGCAGTAAAGCGCCTCGTCGGCCGATGCGATGAGCTGGCGCCAGCCGCTTGCACCGCATAGACCGGAGGCGACGCCGATGCTGACGGTAATGGAAAGATCGATGCCGGTTTCCCCGTCACGGATCACATGCGCCTGAATGCGGCTGCGAAGTTGCTCTGCAAAATCGACGGTATTCGCAAGATCCGGTGTCGAAACGAGAACGGCGAATTCCTCGCCGCCATAACGTGCGACGACGTCGGTCGGACGCATCGCACCTTGCAAAAGGGTGGCCATTTCGATCAGCACGGCATCGCCGGTAAGGTGGCCATAGGTGTCGTTGACCGTCTTGAAGTGATCGATATCGATCAGCATCAGGCAGACATCTTCCTCGCGTTCCGAAGGCGCGTTGCCGAATCCTTCCAGCGCCCGGCGGTTCCATACGCCGGTCAGCCCGTCCTTTTCGGCCTGCATCTTCAGCCGAGCCTCGTACTCGGCCCGCTCGTCGAGCTTGCCGCGCAGCAATTCCAGCGCATCGAACAGGCTGCGCATTTCCGGCGCCTTTGATCCCGTCCCAAGGTTCGTCATGGCCCCGCCCTCGGCAAGCGCGATGATCTGTCGGCGGGCCGTCAGTAACGGATCGAGCATGTGAAGGCGGATGGAGCGGAATAGCATGAACAGCACCGCGAGAGCGGAGGCGGTGATCACAGCGATGACCGCCAGGCGATAGGACGCGGCATAGTGTTGGGTTCGGTAGCGCTTCACCACGTCGTCGAGAAATACCGTGCGCAGCCTTTCGAGCGGCTGCAGCGTCGGAACGTAGTCGCGCGTCAGATCGACTGCGGAAACCGAATAGTCGCCGGAGATCTTGCCCTGCTCGATCAATATTTTAACGAGCTCGACGCCGGATCCGAAAAAGATCGTATCGATATCCTTCATGAGCTGCTGGGACAGCGCATCGCGATCGCTGACGATTTTCTGGCCCTGCATCAGCTTGCGCAACTCCAGGAGCCGGCCAATGGTGCGGCTTGCGTCGGTGATATGGCTGTCACGCAGCGGCTGGCGCGTGGCAATCGGACCCATGATCTGTGAGGCAGCCCGGCCGCCATATTCGCGCATGTCACTGATCATCCGCCCCGTCAGGAATGGTGCGGTCAGTTCCGACCGGTGGGCGGTGAAGGCGGCTATGTGCCAGTCGACAACATGCTGGAAGGTTTCGATCACCTCGATCATCTCGCCGATCGCGTTCTGCACATCGTCCGGCTGGCGGTCGGCAAGCGGTGTTGCGGCAACGCGGTCGACGGCTTCGCGAGCCCTGCTAAGCTGCGTTCGTGTCTCGGCAAGCGCGGCCCCGAGATCGGGAAGGGAGGAGGATACGTCGACTTCAGGCGGCTCATCGAGCGCCTCGAGCGAGATATCGCTGATACGCCGGAAGACCTTCAAACGCTCTGTTGCAGGCGCGCTGCTGTTCGGCTCGATCGCCATGATGTCGTTGGCTGGTCCGCGTTCCGCCGACATGCGGCTCGCCGCTTCCAGGACCTGGCGGAAACGCTCCACCGCCCGCAGATTGTCATTGGTCGAATGATAGCTTTCGTAGGTCGGAATGAGAGCACTGGCTGTCAGAACGAGGGTGAGAAATGCCACGATGACAGTTGCAAAAAGCAGCTTTCCCTCAAGAGTGATGCGGTTCATCAAACCGAACCCTTTCAACCTGTCATCTGATCCGGCGCCGTTGCCGGTTTGCTGAATATGCTGATATCAGGCATATATTACCGATTTCGAGTATAGATAATCGATAATGCCCAACAGGGTTAAGAAAAGCGTGCAGGTGAAAGTTATGTGACCGCTCTATTAACTAGAGGCGCGCAAGATATGTGCGATAATCGAAATCCGATACGGTACGAAGATAGGCTATTGCTTCCTTGTACTTTGTGTCGCCATACAACTTTCGATACCTGTCGCCGAAGATATTGGTGATAAAGGCTGACTGCCGGAAGGCTTCGACCGCCGTCAGAAAATCATGCGTGAGCCGTTTTGCGTCCGGTGGTGTGTAAGCGGGCGTCGTTTCCTCGCCCGGATCGAGATCTCCGTCGAGGCCGAGCAACATGCCGCCGAGGATCGCCGCCAGTAGAAGATAGGGATTGGCATCCGCACCCGCCACCCGGTGCTCGATGCGCGCCGCCGGTCCGTCGGTATCGGGAATCCGGATGGCCGTGCCGCGATGCCCGCTGCCCCAGGTCAGATCGGTCGGCGCGAAGGAACCTGGCTGGAAGCGGCGATAGGAATTGGCAAAGGGCGCGAACACCAGCTGCGCCTCCTGCATGGTCTGCAGCAGGCCCGCCGTCACCGATTTCAAAAGCCTTGGTTCGCCGCCCTTGGCATCGAGAATATTGTTGCCATCCCTGTCGATGATGCTCGCATGCACATGCAGTCCCGAGCCTGCATGCTCGGAATAGGGCTTGGCCATGCAGGTGGATTTCAGCCCGTGCCTGCGTGCGGCCTGTTCGGCAACGCGCTTCAGATACAGGCAGTCGTCGGCCGCAGCCAGCGCATCGGGCCGGTGCAGCAGGTTCACTTCGAACTGGCCCGGCCCGAACTCCGCCGTCGTCGCCTCCGCCGGCAGGTTCATCGCCTTGGCGTAGGCGCGCAGCGTCTGGAGATAGTCGTCGAGCGCATCGACCGCACTCATATCATAGAGCTGGAAACCGTTCGGATCGCCGCGATAGGTAAGGCTTGCAGGCGGAGAGGGAATGCCCGTCTCGCGCCAGTTCTCCTCGACCACATAGAATTCCAGCTCGGTCGCCACCACAGGAGTCAGCCCGCGCTCGGCATAACGTTCAAGCACGGAGGCGAGAATACCGCGCGGATCCATGAAGCTCCGGCTGCCGTCGAATTCGTGCATCGTGGCAAGCACCTGCATCGATCCCTCGGGCGCCCACGGCATTGGCGTCAGGCTGCGCCTATCGGGAATGACATTGCCGTCGGGGTCGCCGATCGTCAGCGACAGGCCCGTAATATCGTCATTGTCGTCGCCCCAGATATCGAGCGATTGCGTGGAGGTCGGCAGGCGGATGTCGCCGGCCCAGACCTTCTCTTCGGCCGATAGCGGCAGTTGCTTGCCGCGCAGATCGCCATTCATGCCGACGATCAGGATCTCGAAACGCGGATCACCCGCTTCAGTCTCTTTACCCTTGCTCGCCATGACCTTGAAAATCCTCTCGCAGAAGGCCAAGGTCGTAAACCATCAGTCAAAGCCTTTCAATCCGAAGGTCTAATCATGTCCGATACTTACCCGCTGTCAAACCTTGCCGCGATCGATGCCGCACACCATCTGCATCCCTTCTCCGACATGAAGAAGCTGAACGCCGATGGCACGCGCATCATCCAGCGCGGCGAGGGTGTGCATATTTTCGACAGTCACGGCAAAAAGTACCTCGATGGCTTCGCCGGTCTCTGGTGCGTCAACATCGGCTACGGCCGCAAGGAAATCGCCGACACTGTCGCGCGTCAGATGAACGAACTTCCCTATTACAACACCTTCTTCGGCACGACCTCGCCGCCGACGACCCTGCTGGCGGAGAAGGTGACGTCCAAGGCCGGCCCGCGCTTCAACCATATCTTCTTCACCGGTTCAGGCTCGGAAGCAAACGACACCTGGTTTCGCATGGCCCGTGTCTATTGGGCAGCCGTGGGCAAGCCTTCGAAGAAGACGGTCATTGCGCGCCGCAACGGCTATCACGGCTCGACGGTTGCAGGCGCCAGCCTCGGCGGCATGAAATACATGCACGAGCAGGGCGATCTGCCCATTCCGGGCATCGTCCATATCGGCCAGCCCTACTGGTACGGGGAGGGCGAAGATCTCTCGCCTGCCGAATTCGGGCTGAAGGTCGCCCGCGAGCTCGAAGCCAAGATCGATGAGCTCGGCGAGGAGAACGTCGCCGCCTTCGTCGCCGAGCCGATCCAGGGCGCGGCCGGCGTCATCGTGCCGCCGGAGACCTACTGGCCGGAGATTGACCGCATCTGCAAGGCACGCAACATCCTGCTTGTGAGCGACGAGGTCATCTGTGGTTTCGGGCGGCTGGGCGAATGGTTCGGCCATCAATATTTCGGCGTCGAGCCGGATTTCGCGCCGATCGCCAAGGGCCTGTCTTCAGGCTATCTGCCGATCGGCGGTGTGCTCGTCAGCGATCGCATCGCCGAAGTGCTGATCAACGACGTCGGCGATTTCAATCACGGCTTTACCTATTCCGGCCACCCGGTCTGCGCCGCCGCCGCGCTCGAAAACCTGCGCATCATCGAGGAGGAGAAGCTCGTCGAGCGCGTGCGAGGCGACATCGGTCCCTATTTCGCAAAGAAGTGGGGCGCCCTTGCCGAGCATGATTTCGTCGGTGAGGCGCAAAGTGTCGGCCTGATGGGCGGCTTGCAGCTTGCCGCCGACAAGAAGACCCGCAGCCGTTTCGAAAAGCCCGATCCGATCGGCGCGCTGGTGCGCAATCACGCGCTGGCAAATGGCCTCGTGCTGCGCGCCACCGGCGACCGCATGCTGGCCTCGCCACCGCTCGTCATCAGCCATAAGGAGGTCGACGAGATGGCGCGGATCGCCAAACTGGCGCTCGATGCGGCCTGGAAGGAACTGCGCGCTTAAAGCAATTCCGGCAAGAGTGCATTGCGGTTTTGCGTCGAAGAAAGAGGGAAATACTCTAGCGATAGGCGACCGCATAGGCGAATTGATAGGTGTCACCGGGCCGGCCGTAGATGTAGGGCAAGGTGACGACATGCGTCTCCGGCTGCTTCAAACCGTTCTGCGCCAGCACATCCCCGAAATAGTCGTTCGGCCAGGCGGGCGGCGGTCCGCCCTTGTCATCGCGCCAGACGAAAACGACGGGATGTTTTGCATCCAGTCGAAACGTCGGCTTGAAGTCCGGATAGAAATAGGTCTGCACCGGTGTGTTGGGCATCAGCAGCCGCATGTTACCGTCGAGATGCGGATCGTAGCCGACGATCAGCGCCGGTTCGCCGCCGATATCCTTGCGGATAATCTCGGCAAAGCCGGAATAGGGAATGTTCAGCCGCTGATATTTGCCGAAAAGCGGACCCCAATAGGCTCGCATGGCAAGCACGGCCAGCACCGTAACCATGATGACACCGCCGACAGCGAGCGACGCCCGCAAGGGCACGCCTGCATCGACTTCGGCACTGTCGGCCTTCATGCAGATATAAAGCGGCAGGATGAGAAAGAGTGGCGTCAGCCACCGGTCGGCGACGTTGTCGACCCCGGCAAGCAGGATCATCAGTGCAATGGCGCCGATCTCGATCAGCAGGATGCGACCGGCAATTCTTGTCCAGCGGCTGGAAGCGCGCGACATGGCCGGCAACGATTTGGCAAAGAGCGCCAGAAAGATGGCGACCGATACGCCGGCGATGCCGACCATCGCGGAGATGAAGCGGAAAACGCCGGTCGATACCTGCGCCAGAAAGCTTTCCCCGTCACCGGTCATCTTGTGCAGCGTGCGGTCGACGGCAACGTCGAAGTGCTGCAGGAACCAGAGTGCGTGTGGCAGCACGATAGCGATCGACACGACGATCGTCAGCGCCAGCCGCCAGTCGAAAATCCTCTTGCGAAAATCCGCGTCGATGAGGGCCGCGATCAGAGCGGCGGCCGGGAGGAGCGCGAAATTATACTTCGATATCATGCCGATGCCGGTCGCAATGCCGACAATGGTGTAGGAGATCGCCGAAGGCGCCTTTAGCGTGCGGAAAAAGCCGTAGAGGAACAGCGATCCGGCAAAGATCGTTGCGACCGAATGCGTCAGATCCCGCTGCGCCTCGAAGACGATCTGCGGCACGGTGAGCAAGCCGAGCGTTGCCATCACCACCAGGCTGCTGTTCCTCAACGTCAGACGCGCCGCCAGCCAATAGAAGACGTAGGACAGGAACAGCATGGTGCATTTGAGGAGTGACAGCGAAAACAGCGACACGCCGATCAGCGATGTCACGCCATACTGCACCCAGTTGTAGAAGGGCGGCTGCGAATTATAGCCGAAGGCGAACCACTGCGAGAGCAGCATCTGCTCCGCCTCGTCCAGCTCCAGCGCATTGGGGATGCTGAGCCGCACGATAAGGTGGAGCAGAAAATAGGTTCCGAGCACCGCCAGGATCAGATGTGGCCGGCGGCTGAACAGGCTCTGCACGTCAGCTTTCTCGAGAGAAGATCTGGCGCACGATATAATTCGGCGAGGCGTCGTCGCGGTAATAGGTTCGGGCGATCATCTCCGCCAGGATGCCGGTGGTGATCATCTGCACCGACGACAGCAGCAGCACGACGCCGACCATCAGCATCGGTCTTGTGCCGATATCATTGCCCATGATGAACTTGTCGACGCCGAGATAGAGGAGGATCAGCGCGGCAAGGCCGCCGAGGCCGAGGCCGAGCGAGCCGAAGAAATGTCCCGGGCGCGCCTTGTAGCGCATGAAGAACATGACGGACAGCAGGTCGAGGATCACGCGGAAGGTGCGCGAGATGCCGTATTTCGAGGTGCCGTGCTGGCGTGCATGATGGGTGACAGCCATTTCGCCGATGCGCGAGCTTGGCACGACGCCGGCAACCCAGGCCGGGATGAAGCGGTGCATCTCGCCCATCAGCTTGACCTGCTTGATGATCGAGGCGCGGTAGATCTTCAGGCTGCAGCCATAGTCATGCAGCTTCACGCCGGTGATGCGGCCGATCAGGTAATTCGCGCACCAGGAGGGGATCTTGCGCAGCAGCAGTCCGTCCTGGCGGTTCTTGCGCCAGCCGACGAGCAGGTCTAGTTCGCGCCGTTCCAGCTCCGAGACCATCGAAGGGATATCCTTCGGGTCGTTTTGCAGGTCGCCGTCCATGGTGGCGATCAGCCGGCCCTGGGCCGTGTCGATACCAGCCTGCATGGCGGCGGTCTGGCCGAAATTGCGCTGCAGTTCGACGATGCGCAGCGTCAGCCCGTCGCGGTTGACGAATTTGCGGGCGTTGACGAGTGTTGCGTCCGTGCTGCCGTCGTCGACGAGGATCAGTTCCCAGCGATGCGGATAGTCGGCCATGGCTGCGACGATGCGCTCGATGAGCGGGCCGATGCTTTCTTCCTCGTTGAAAACAGGGACGACCAGCGACAATTCGAGCGGTTGCATCTGATCATTCGCACCGCGAATGGACTCTACCGTTGTCTGCAAGTTTCATTTCTCCTAAAAGGCGCGGCAATGAAGGACCAATGGAATACCAGCCGCCGCAGCCAAACTTAGGAAGCCTGATACATGAAGACCCCGAGTGTTGAAAGCGGGCAATCCTGGTTTCTGCGCAATCGCATGAGCCTGCTGACGGTCGCAATCGTCGCAGCCTATGCACTTTTCATCGAATGGTTCTGGGGCTGGTCGGTCATATTGGAACAATGGGCCGCCGTCGGAGCACGTCCGGTCATCGGCGCACTGATACTCCTGACCAGCACCTATTTCCTGCGTACATGGCGCATCTACGATTATTTTCCACGGGAGACGGCAGGCCGTTTCGTGGCACTCTTCCGCGTCACGCAGATCCATAACCTCCTGAACATCATGCTGCCCTTCCGCGCCGGCGAGACGAGTTTTCCGGTGCTGATGCGCACGGAATTCGGCATTCCGCTGACCCGCGGCACCTCCGCCCTGCTGGTCATGCGGCTTCTGGACCTGCATGCGCTGCTCGCTGCCGCCGGCCTCGGTTTTGCTGTGGCCGCCTCCAATGCCGCGCTTGCCTGGCTCATCTGGGTCATATTTCTGTTCCTGCCGGTCTTTGCCTTCGCTGGCCGCAAGCCGCTGCTGCGTCTCGGTGCAAAGCTCCTGCCGCGCAAGGCGCAGGCACTGCTCCATGAAATCGAGAATGGACTTCCTTTCGATGCCGTGGCCTTCGGCCGCGCCTGGGCGATGACCATCGTCAACTGGCTGGTGAAGGTGCTGGTGCTCGCCTGGGCGCTCGGCCTGATGGGCGTGCTGCCGATGGCCGCAAGCTTCGGCGGCGCGCTGGGTGGCGAGCTTTCCTCCGTATTGCCGGTACATGCGCCGGGCGGTGTCGGCACTTATCCGGCCGGCATCACTGCCGGTGCGGTCGCCTTCGGTGCGTCAAGCGAACGCTCAGCCCTGGATGCTTTGGCGCAAGCGAGCGTCAGCGCGCATCTGCTCATCATCGTTTCGGCCCTGACCGGCACCGCCATCTCGCTCCCGCTGGGCCGCCGCCGCAAGGCTAGATCCTAAGCTCCGCAATGCGCTTGCGCAGAAAGACCTGTTCCGGTTCCTGCCGACAGAATGTCAGCGCCGTCTCGTAAGCTTCGATCGCCTCGGCCCGGCGTCCAAGCCGGCGCAGGAAATCCGCGCGCGCCGAGTGAGCGAGGTGATAGGTCGAAAGCTCCCCCTTGCCGAGAATGACATCGACAAGTGCGAGGCCTGTCTCGGGTCCGTCAGCCATGGCGATCGCCACCGCGCGGTTGAGTTCGGCAACAGCCGACGGATGGGCGGCAAGCAGCAGGTCGTAGTAGGAGGCGATGCGCCGCCAGTCCGTCTGTTCGATGTTGCCGGTCTTGGCATGTTCCGCCGCGATCGCCGCCTGAACCGTATAGATCCCAACTTCGGGTGCGCGCATGGCGATCGAAAGCAACGAAAGCCCCTCGGCAATCTTTGTCCGGTCCCATCGTGACCGATCCTGATCGGCAAGCAGCACCAGCGCGCCGTCGCCATCCTGCCGGGCAGCACGGCGCGATTCTTGCAGGAGCAGCAGCGACAGCAGGCCGGAGACATCCGGATGCGGCAGCAGGGTCGCCAGCAAGCGTGCCAGCCGGATCGCCTCGGCCGTCAGATCCGCGCGGACGATCGTGTTGCCCGAGGATGCCGAATAGCCCTCGTTGAAAACGAGGTAGATGACGTGCAGCACCCGGTCGAGCCTTTCCGGCAGCTCGGCCCCCACGGGCACTTCATAGGGAATTTTTTCCGTCCTGATCCGGTTCTTGGCGCGCACGATCCGCTGCGCGACGGTCGGCGCCGGCACGAGGAAGGCGTGTGCAATTTCTTCCGTCGTCAATCCGCAGACCTCGCGCAGCGCCATCGCGGTCTGTGCATCTGCGGCAAGCGCCGGATGGCAGCAGATGAAGATCAGCCGCAGCATGTCGTCCTCGATCGGTTCCATGTCGCCAATCTCCGTTTCTGTGCCATCAGGATAGAGGCCATCCTCGATGTGCTGCAGCGAGGCGTTGAAGCGGGCCCGCCGCCGGAGGTGATCGATCGCCTTGAAGCGACCGGTCGAGACCAGCCAGGCGACCGGATTATTGGGCATGCCGTCGATCGGCCACGTCCGCGCGGCTGCTGCAAAGGCGTCGTGCAGCGCCTCTTCCGCCCGGTCGAAATCACCGAGCAGGCGGATCAGCGTCGCCAGAACCCGGCGCGAATGCTGCCGGTAGATATCTTCGATCACCTGTTCCCCAATCACCTGTTTCAAGGGCCGGCCCTCACTGCGGCAGGGTGAGAAGCCTCACCGGACGTAATTCGATCGACCCGACCCGGGCGCTAGGAATGCCCGCAACGACCTTGCGCGCCTCTTCGAGATCGCCCGCCTCGATGATGTAGATGCCGGCCAGATGTTCCTTGGTCTCGACATAGGGACCGTCGGTCGAAGACAGAATGCCGCGGCGCACTCTCAGGACCGAGGCGCTCTCGGGACCTTCCAATGCATCGGAATGGATCATGATGCCCTTGCGCTCGAGCTCCTCGTCATACTGGAAATGGTCCCTCACGAGCTCGTCGCCCTCGGCCTTGCTGAGCGTGCCATCCATATCGGCAGGATTATAGATGAGGCAGACGAAGCGCATCGCTATCTCCCATCCTTGATCGAATAGGCAGGCCTGATCTCGATCGACGCATATTTGAGGATCGGGAAGGTGGCAATGATCGCCTTGGCTTCCTCCATATCCCCAGCCTCGATCACCACGAAGCCGCCGAGATGTTCCTTGATTTCCGCGAATGGACCATCCGTTGCGGCCACGGTGCCGTTGCGAACCCTGAGCGTTACGGCCTGCTCCGGCTCATAGAGCGCCAGCGCGCTCAACATATGGCCGCTCTCGCGCCAGTGATCGTCGCTGATGATGCATTCCTGCGTGACTGCTGCCCATTCCTCCTGACTGACCTGGCTGCTCTTTTCAGTATCGAACCAGACTTGACCCAGATATTTCATGGCATGACCTCCTCAGCCGAATTCGTGGATGGGGCGAACCTCGATCGCGCCGAGTTTTGCCAGCGGAATGCCGGCTGCAACACGGATCGCGTCGTTGAGGTCCTTGGCTTCGATCAGGATGAAGCCCCCGAGCGCTTCCTTCGTCTCGATAAAGGGGCCGTCGGTGACCGACATCTCGCCGCCGCGCACCCTGACTGTGACGGCCGACTGCGGCGACTGCAGCGCCTGCGCGACGATCATGTGGCCGCTGTCGGTTAGGTCGCGGTCATAGGCGAGCGAATCCCGGCCAAGCTTGTTCTTCTCTTCCTGCGACATGGCCGACAGCACCGTGCCGTCGAACCAGACCTGGCAAAGATATTTCATTGCTTATCCTCCACGCTGTACTTTCACAGCCCTTGGAGCGCCGTGCGTCCATTCGGACGCACAAAGGACGCTCTAAATCTTTGAATCTATGCATCGGGCTCTCCGAAAATCTATCGCGATTTTCGGGCCGATGCTTAGAGACGAACAGCCTAGGTACTTTTCGACAGGGAAGAAAAATATCTTTCAAGCGGCCTGAATGTCGAAAGGCCAAGGCAGCGCTCGACAAAGCTTCATCTGACAACATCGAGGAGATGGAGCAATGAGCATGCTTGAATTCGGAATAGCACATCTGATCGTCACACGCGGCGTGCGCAAGATGCCGCCGCTTGAGAATGCCGAGGTGATGAAGATGCTGGTCAGGACCGGGATTGCGCTGGCGGCATTTGCCGGCCTGATCGAAGCGCTGCAGCTTGCCGCAAGCGCCTGAGAACAGCGCGTGGCCCGACCGACAAGGTCGGGCCACAGCTGATAACTTACTGAAACGCCGTTTCGAAGAAGCTGCGCAGCTTGCGCGAATGCAGGGCTTCCGGCGGCATGGCGGCAAGCTTCTGGATTGCTCGTATGCCGATCTGCAGATGCTGGTTCACCTGCGTACGGTAGAAAGCGGTCGCCATGCCCGGCAGCTTGAGCTCGCCATGCAGCGGCTTGTCGGAAACGCAGAGCAGCGTCCCATAGGGAACGCGGAACCGGAAGCCATTGGCGGCAATCGTAGCCGATTCCATGTCGAGCGCGATGGCGCGGGCCTGTGACAGGCGTTTCACGGGGCCGGCCTGGTCGCGCAGCTCCCAGTTTCTGTTGTCGATCGTGCCGACCGTGCCGGTGCGCATGATGCGTTTCAGCTCGAAGCCCTCGTAGCCGGTGATCTCGGCAACGGCCGCTTCGAGCGCCACCTGCACTTCGGCAAGTGCCGGGATCGGCACCCAGACCGGCAGGTCGTCGTCGAGCACATGATCTTCGCGCATATAGGCATGCGCCAGAACGTAGTCGCCGAGGCGCTGGCTGTTGCGCAGGCCGGCGCAGTGGCCGAGCATCAGCCATGCGTGCGGGCGCAGCACGGCCACATGGTCGGTGATCGTCTTGGCGTTGGACGGACCGACGCCGATATTGATCATGGTGATCCCGGCATGGCCCTTCTTCTTGAGGTGATAGGCCGGCATCTGCGGCAAGCGGGTAAGCACGGCATCCGTTTCCGGAACGCTCGATCCTGCCAGCGTGACGATATTGCCCGGCTCCACGAAGGCCGTATAGCCATCGCCGCCTTCTGCCATCAGCTTGCGTGCCCAGGAGCAGAATTCGTCGATATAGAACTGGTAGTTCGTAAACAACACGAAGTTCTGGAAGTGCTCGGCACCCGTTGCCGTATAGTGCGACAGGCGGGCCAGCGAATAGTCGATGCGCTGTGCGGTAAAGGGTGCCAGCGGCGAGGGCTCCCCCGGAGGCGGCAGATACTCGCCGTTGGCAATTTCGTCGTCGGTCGTGTTGAGGTCGGGCGTATCGAAGAGATCGCGCAGCGGAATATCGACAAAAGCCGCTGCCGACGCTTCCACATGCGCGCCTTCGCCGAAAGCGAAGTGCAGCGGGATCGGCGTCGAGGATTCGGAAACGACGACAGGCACGTTATGGCTCTTCACCAGCAGCGAAAGCTGCTCCTTCAGATAGTGCTTGAAGAGCTTTGGCCGGGTGACCGTCGTCGTATAGACGCCGGGTGCCGTCACGTGGCCGTAGGAGAGACGGGAGTCGACATGGCCGAAGCTCGTCGTCTCGATGCTGACCTGCGGGTAGAAAGCGCGGTAGCGGGAGGTGACCGGTGCACCCTGCGCAAGCCTCGTGAAGCTGTCGATCAGGAAGGAGGTGTTGCGCTCGTAAAGTGCCGTCAGCACCTCGACGGCTTTTGCCGGATCATCGAAGGTTTGCGGCTCGAAAGGGGGAGGCGACGAAATGTCGAACGCGGACAGGGGATAGATTCGTTTGCTCATGAGGCATTATAGAGAGTCGTTTTTAACAAGCAAACGACGCTCAAAGGCTGAGACCCAGATTTTTCCCGGGTCTCAACGGATGACGGTGCAGTAACCGCCGCTGCTTGCCAGGCACGTATAGTTCGCGCCGAAATGCGATTGCTGTGCGCCTCCGCCACCGCCGTTGCGCACGACGACTGCCGAAAACGAGATCGCGAAGATCGCCGCAAACAGCGTTATGATTGTAAAGCGTCTCGCCAGAATGAACACGTCCACGTCCTTACCCCGATATGCGCCCTTCATGGTGCTGTTTTGCCATGATGTGGCTGAACGGGTGCTGAGACGGTGGTTCATTTTGCGTTCAGTTTCTGAGGCCGGCTAAGGTTCTCAGAGGCCGAGCGTTTCAGAGACGGGTCCAGGTCTGCGTTTTGCAGAAGACCTGCATCATGCAGCCCTGCATCTTGAGCGAGCCACCGGAGATGATGCCCGAGCCGCTGTAGGTCTTATCGTCGGCAGGATCGGTGATCTCACCGCTATAGCTGCCGCCAGCGCCGGACAGTCTGCCGATCTTCTTGCCGGCATATTTGCCCGTCTTCAGCGTGATGCAGTATGCCCCGCCGCAGGGCGCAATCACTGCCGTATCGCCGGCGCGGGTCTTCCAGTTGCCGACGATCGGTTCATCTGCCTGGGCAAGGCCTGCCGCGAGTGCCAGTGCGCCGGCAAGAACGAGGGTACGGATCATCTCTTCCTCCTTGAGATATGAAATGGCGGGAAAATAACTGACGCGAACGTAAAGGTAAATATGATGCAGGACGGGCCAAAAATCCGGCCTCCGCGCGAGGTTTTTTCTGCTGATGGCCAGAGCGATGCTGATTTCATAGTGAACAAATCCTCAATTTCCAAATCTGAATTTTTCGTAAAAGGCGCTGGAAAATCCTTAATTCGCAGGGATTCCGATGTTTAACAAAAACCCAAGTTTACCAAGCATTTGCACTTTGTTTGCGTCAAATTAATCATGCATTTTAGGCGTTTTTTGAAAGCCGTTTGGCATAGTGAACCCATCAAACGAGCGGGGCAAACCCGCCGGACCGGAGAGGCCGGAAGCCGCAGAAGATGGCAAGGCCCAAAGGTAAAACAGGGTACGTCTTAACAGGCTAAACAGGGATAGAACCGATGGCACGCTTTGAAATGCACAATGCTGAAATGGCCACCATGGGTGGCGAAAGCAACAGCGCCGATGTCTTCTGCGAAATGGGTCTGATGTATGCGACCGGCCGTGGCTGCGAGATCGATCTCGTCTCCGCTCACAAGTGGCTGAACATCGCCGCAATCAAGGGCAACGACCGCGCCGCCGAGCTGCGTGCCGATGTGGCCGCTGCGATGAGCAAGATGCAGCTTGCCGAAGCGCTCCGCGCCGCACGCGAATGGATGACGATCCACTAAAGACTGTCGTCGCTTGGCGCGACGCGCTCCAAGGACCGTCTCCAACAAGACAATTCGAAATAACAACCTCAAAAGAGGGGAGCTGGCGGGGCGCTTTGGACGGGGCCAACGCCGGGAGAAGGAAACTGCGACCGGCGCCCTCCCGCCGGCCGCGGTTTACCCGTTTTTGGTTTCCCGTTCTCAGGCGAGTTTCTTCAGGACCTGCGGCAGAGCCTCTTCGAACCGCGCCATTTCGGCTTCCGGCCCGACACTCACGCGGATGCAGCGGTTCAGCGGTGCTACACCCGGCATGCGGATGAAGACGCCATGTTCCATCAGCCCGTCGACGATCGCCCGCGCATGAGTGCCATCGCGGCCGGCATCGATTGCCACGAAATTCGTTGCCGACGCCAGCGGCTGCAGGCCGTTTGCCCTGGCAATACCGGCGATCCTGTCGCGCGCGGCATGGATCTTCCCGATCACCTCCGAAAGGTAGGCCTGATCCTTGAGGGCTGCGAGCGCAGCGACCGTCGCAAGCCGGTTCATGCCGAAATGATTGCGGATCTTGTCGAAGGCCAGCGCCGTGCCGGGCGTCGAGATCGCGTAGCCGACGCGGGCGCCGGCAAGACCGTAGGCCTTGGAGAAGGTGCGGGTGCGCACGATGTTCGGCAGATCGATGAGCGACCCGATCGACGGCAGGGCAGAAGCCGGGCCGGTCTCGCTATAGGCTTCGTCGAGGATCATCAGACAGGTTTCCGGCAGCGCGCGCGCAAAGGCGACGATCTCTTGGGCATCCCACCAGCTTCCCATCGGATTGTCAGGGTTGGCGAAATAGACAAGCGGTGCGTTCTCGCGCTTGACGGCATCGAGCAACGCGTCGAGATCTTCCCGGTCGCCGGCATAAGGAACGGTGACCAGCCGGCCGCCGAAGCCGTTCACATGGAAATTGAAGGTCGGATAGGCTCCGAAGGAGGTCACGACGGTGCCGCCGGGCTCGATCACCAGCCGCACGATCTGCCCGAGCAGTTCATCGATGCCGCCGCCGATTGCGATATTGGCCGGTGTCACGCCTAGATCTCTGGCAAGCGCCTCGCGCAGCGCGTAATTTTCCGGATCGTTGTACTTCCAGATGTCGCCGGCCTGCTCGCGCATGGCGGCAATAACCGAGGGAGCCGGGCCGAAGCCGTTTTCATTGGCGCCGATGCGCGCTTCGACCTTCAGACCGCGCTGACGCTCGATGGCCTCTGGGCCGACGAAAGGGACGGTGGAGGGCAGGGCGGTGGCGAGCGGCGTGAAGCGCGAGAAGGCAGACATGCGAGGGCAATTTCCCGGGATTATTGAAAAAGCCGCGCAAGAATAGGCTCTCGCTTTGCCATGGCAAGCAAGATTATTTCACGCCCGCTGCGGCCTAGACGCGGGGGCTGTTGCGGCGTGCGTTGATCGCTTCCATGTTGCCGATCATGAAGTCTGCGCGCACTACCTTGCGTAGAACCTCCGGCTCCATGAGGTTGATGAAGCGAACGCCGATGCGCTCGTGATGGCGGTAGACCTCGGCACAGCCGATGCGATAGGCGAGCCCAAGAATATTCAGATAATAATGTTTGGGCAGACCGGCCGTGGTCGACACGACAAAGGTCGCGCCACCCTGGGAAATGTCGAGAATTTCGGCGCTGCGCATCGAAATCCCGGTAAGGCAGGGGCGAACGGCCACGATACGGGCCGGTCGTTTGACGTTGAACTCCTCCCAGCGAATATCGTAGACAGCCGACTTCACCGTGGCGAGGTGCGTTGCGCGGAGCATTTCCATTTCGCATTCTCCGTCAGGCAGTTCAAAATGTGGGGCAGTTCGAATTTCAGGCTCTTCGACAGAGAGGCTCACACGAATGTTTTTCACATTCGTCAAATATGAAACTACAATTTTAACGAGTTTCAAATTTGTGCGTTAGCGGCACATCTATTGTGCCCTCTTGGGAATAAACTTGTCGTCGCTCAGGCCAGCAATCTTGCCGCGCAATAGCCCCCAGCAGCGCTAAGTGCCGTCAGAAAGGTTCCCCAGGCCATGTCCACAAGGCTCATCGCGAGCGGCCAGTTCTTTAGTGTCGACAAATTCGTGATGTCATAGGTGCCGTAAGCCGCCAGTCCCAAAATGGCACCATAGAGAAGCGTTGTGCCGATCGAGCCGCCGGAAAGCCCCGGCAAAACCGCAAGCACGACGATCGCGGCCGTGAAGAACAGATAGAAAAGCGCCGCGATGCCAAGGTTCGGCACGGGAAGCATCAGCTCGCCCAATTGGTCGCGATAGAAGGTGCGGGCGACGATGCCGAGCCATATGGCGTCAACAACGGCAAGCGTGAGAAGGCAGCCGGCATAGGCAATAAACGCAGTTTTCATCGTCTTTCATCTCCCGCTTTGCCCGTTCTACGCCATGGCCCGCCTTGCGGATCGCCGTTGATTCTCTTTGCGCGGATTTTTCCCGAACTCTTTCATTTGCCGGGCGTTTTCTCTTTGCGATGTGCTGCTTTCAATAATGAAGTGAGGAAACTGAAATGACTGATGTCAAAGTTCCCTGGGAATCCTGGGTCGTCGTGTGCGATGGGGCAAAAGCCCTGATAATGCAGAATGCCGGCGATGCCGAACTGATGAACCTCCAGGTCCGTGAAACTCTTACGCAGCCCAATCAGCCGACGCGCGAGCTCGGTACCGACAAGCCGGGTCGCGCCTACGCCCCGGATGGGCTCAGCGGCAGCGCCATGGAAGAGACCAACTGGCAGGACCAGGCCGAGGCCGACTTTCTGAAGGAAGTTGCCGTGAAGCTCGACGAGCTCGTACACGAAAAGGAGGCAAGCCGCATCGTTCTGGTAGCGCCTCCGCGTGCGCTCGGCACGTTGCGTCCCAATCTCAGTGCCGATGCACAGGCCGCAATCTCGGCCGAAGTGGCGAAGGATTACACCAATCTCCCCGTCGACCAGATCGAGCGGCATCTCGCCGCCTGATCGCCACAAGCCATCGCTCTTTGAAACGCGGGTCACACGGCCCGCGTTTTTATGCGGCCAGATCAGGGAATCAGAGGCTGGTTTCGAAGCTCAACCGCAGCACGTGATGCAGGAATTCGGGGTTCAGCAGCATGTTGAAGCTGATGGTCACGAATTCGTCTTCGCGCTTGACCACGGTCGCTCCGATCTCGTCGTGGATGCCGAGGATTTCAAGGAAGAAATTCTGCGGCATTTCCAGGCTGGGGCTGACTTCCAGCAGCGCGCCGGCTAGCGTGATGGTGCGGATCAGGCAGCGCACTTGCGTGCCGGTGCTGAGGTGATGGCCGACGAAGATGATATTGCCGGGCCGATCGAGGTTGAATTCTCTGTAAGCCTGTTCGGGCTTGGGATGTTCTGTGTCGAGGTGCATCTGAAAGGCCATGTCAGCCTCCGCTTGTTGTACGATCTGACTTTAACGCAGGATTGCTCACATCTGCTGAACAATATCTTTAAAATTGAAAGCTTGTGCAAAATCTAACGGCATAACGCTTTTATCGTCGGCAATATTGTTCAGAATCTGCCCATTTTTTCGCCAAGCCTGTGCCGATCTTGACTTGGCATCCGTCGTCGCGCATAGAGAAGCCGGTTCGAGGCACCGGCCGCTCGCGGATGAAGATCCATGGTGAAGCCCTCGCGATCATGGTCACAGCCACTGTGCATGCTGACTGACGGCAATGCGAGCCCCCCTGACAGTCGAATGGCATGCCTTTGAAAGGCTGACTCCATGACTCGTACCACCATGACTATGGCCTATCCGCCGGTTGATGAACTGAAGGCCCAGGCAAAGCGCCTGCGTCAGGCCATGACCGAACGCGGCAGCGAGATCACCCACGCCGCCGCTCTCGAGTTGATCGCCCGCCAATATGGCGTCCGCGACTGGAACACGCTCTCCGCCCTTGCTGCCAAGCCCAATGACAAGCCTGCGTCGCCGATCTTCGTCGGCGCGCATATTCGCGGGCGTTACCTGAACCAGCCTTTCACCGGCAAGGTTCTCGCATTGTCGGCTGTCCCGGGCAGCGACTTCTACAGGATCACCATCCATTTCGATGAGCCTGTCGACGTCGTGACCTTCGAGAGCTTCTCGGCCTTCCGCCAGCGCGTCCATGCCCAGATAGACGAGAATGGCGTCTCGCCGCGCAAGACCTCGAACGGTCTGCCGCATCTCGTCCTCGATATCTGACAGCCTGATCGTTGCCCGCAACACCCGGATTCCGTCCATGACTTCAAATTCGCAAACGAATGCATTCCTGACCGGCTCGCTGCCTTCGGTCTTTGCCCGCACGGCGCTGCCAATCATCCTGATCACCACCATCAACGGCCTCTTTGCCGTGGTGGACGCCTATTTCCTTGGCGCCTATGTCGGGGCCGGTGCGCTTTCCGCCGTCACCCTTATCTTTCCCGGCCTAATGATGCTGGTGGCCCTGCAGTCGCTCGTCTCGAACGGGATGGCGAGCATCCTTGCCCGTGAACTCGGCGCCGGCAATCGCGATGCCGCCCGCCGCACCTTTGCGGTCGCCCATGTGCTGGCAATCGCCGTCGTGCTTGTCATCAACGCGATCTACTGGACCGTCGGCTGGCGCATCGTCGACAATGCCGCCGCAGGCGATCTCGCCGTTGGCGATAATGCCCGCGCCTTCATCGGCATCATGGTCGGTGCGGCACCCGTCGCCTTCTTCCTGTCGCTGAATATCGATGCCCTGCGCAGCGAAGGCCGGATCGGCTTCATGACCATGGTGATGCTTGCCGCCACGGCACTCAACATCGTCGCCAACTGGTTCTTCATGGCGATCCTGCAATGGGGGGTGGCCGGCTCGGCACTGGGCTCGGTGCTGGCGCAGGCGATCTGCCTTGTTGCCGTGCTGATCTATCGTTGGCGCGATGCGCGCGCGCTTCGTCCGGCATCCCGCTTTCCGCTTGCGGACTGGCGGCCGATCCTGGCACTTGGCGCGCCGATGAGCCTCGGCTTCATCGGCATCTCGCTCTGCTCCGCAGCCGTCATCTTCAACCTGTCGATCTGGGGCGAGGGCGATTATGTCGCGACTGTTGGCGCCTACGGCATCATCACCCGTGTCATGACGGTGGCTTACCTGCCGCTACTCGGCCTCAACATCGCCTTCCAGACGATTTGCGGCAATAATTATGGGGCAGGCCTGTCCGAGCGCGTCGGCCGCAGCCTGCAGATCGCGCTGGTCGCAGCTCTCGTCTACTGCGCCGGCGTCGAGATAACGGTCGAACTATTGGCAAGCCGCCTTGGCCATGTCTTCGTGGCCGACCCAGTCGTCATCGCCGAGGTCTCACGCATCCTGCCCTGGACGGTCGGCGCCTATTTCCTGTTCGGCCAGATGATCGTCCTGTCAGGCTATTTCCAGGCGATAGGCGATGCCAAGCGCGCGGCGATCTTCGGCCTGTCGCGCGCCTATCTCTTCACTCTGCCGCTGACTTTCCTGCTGCCGCATGCCTTTGGGGAGATGGGTATCTGGATGGTGCCGGTCTTTGCCGAAGCCTGCATGTTCCTGCTGGCCTTTGCCGTCCTTTCGCGCAATGCAAGGCGGCTCGGCTGGCGGTACGGTTTGCTGCCTGCTTGAGGGCAGAGCATGGAATAACGAAGAAGGCCGCGCCTTTTTGGGCGCGGCCTTGTTTCAATCCTTCGCGGTTGCAGGTGCGGATGCGGTGGCAGCCTCCGCTTCCCCGAGCGCCTGGGCGCATTCCTCGCAGCAGACCTCGACGGTCTTTCCGCCAAGCTTGACGCTGATGGCATCAGCTCCGAGTTCGCAGTCGCAGGCAGCGCAAGTGGTCTTCTTCATCTGTCATCCTCCGTTGGGTTCCCGTCAGGGGCGGGATCATAAGACCACTGGTGGCCCTTCATCGCTGTCAAATTCTTTAGCGATTTCAGGCCCGCAGTCGGGTGGCACGCTGGAACTCTGCCGGCGTCTGGCCATAGGCCTGGCGGAAGGATGCGGTGAAATGGCTGTGGCTGGAAAAGCCGAGATCGAGGCCGAGCGCTGTCAGGTCCTCATACTCGCCGAGAAGATCGAGTGCGCGGGCAAGGCGAAGCCGAAGCTGGTAGCGATAGAGCGGGGTTGCCTCCACCTGCTGGAAGACCTGGGTCAGATAGACAGGCGAAACGCCCACTTCCGTTCCGATCTCGGCAAGTGTCCAGCGCCGCGCGAGATCGGAGGAGAGCACGAGCTTTGCCCGGTCGACAAGCTTCTGCCTTCCGGCACTCGCACCCGCTGCATGTGAGGTGCGCTCGCCGAGCGAACGGCGCACGAGAGTGAGCGCCAGCGTTTCCGCTTCCAGCGTCTCGGCAACACCCAGGCGCAGCCCATGGCGAAGAAGCGCGACAAGCGCCTGCGCGCGCGGATCGATGCGCCGGCGCTGGCGCTTGAAACCGAACAGCTCGCCGGCCTGCACCTGATCCCTGGGCGCGAGTTCGGCCAAAAGGGATTCGTCGATTGAAAGATCGATGCAGGCATCGCCGCCCTCGACGGGATGGCTGATGCGATAGCCTTGGCCGGCGTTGAAGAACAGCATCTGGTTGGCTTCCGCCACCGTGTCGGTGCGCCCGACATGACGCATGAAGACGCCGCGATAGGGATAGACGAGGCTCGTCTTGTGGGCGCATTCCTCATCGCTCTTGTGACGGCATTCGCCATTGCAGACAATGTCGCGGATCGCGACAGTCTTCGTCTTCAAGAGCAATGCGGTCGAAAATTGCGACATCGGTCTTTCCGGATTTTTGCGCGGCGAGTGCTGCCCGCCGCGTCAGCCTATCACAATCCCTTGTTGTTCCAGTAGTGGCTTGAGATATGCACGTCGCTTTCGATCTGGCCGCGAGAAAGACCGATATCCTTGAGCTGATCGTCGGACAGCTCCATGACGGCGCTGCGACTGCGCCGTTCGGCGAGCTTGCGTCCTATCAACCGAAAGCCCGTAACGAGACTTGCAAGAAGCCGGGACTGTCTGGTTTCCGTCCGGCGGGTAGTCTCGGCATAAATTGTAAGGCTAGAGCCGCGCATGGTGTTCCTCCATCCATTGCGTTTGAATGGGAGGATTGAACCATCTGCGCGGCTCGCCCGCTGTCAGATTATTTAGCGATCTGCGGCCGGATCAGGCTTTCAGCAGCCATTCGTGTTCCGGCGCATTGTAGAACTTCCAGACACGCTTCGGCCCCGCCATGACATTGAGATAATAGAGGTCGTAGCCATGCGTCGCCGCGCACGGGTGATAGCCCTTCGGCACCAGCGTCACGTCGCCGTCTTCGATGGCCATCGCCTCATCGAGCGAGCGGTCGTCCGTATAGACGCGCTGGAAGCCGAAACCCTGCGGCGGATTGAGGCGGTGGTAATAGGTCTCTTCCAGCATGCTTTCATGCGGAAGATTGTCCTGGTCATGCTTGTGCGGCGGATAGGACGAGGTGTGCCCGCCGGGCGTGATGACCTCGACGACGAGCAGCGAGTGCGCCGAGCTATCGTCTTCGGGCATGATATTGTTGACGTATCGCACATTCGTGCCCTTGCCGCGGGTCAGCGGCGGGTGCGTGCCGGGCGGAATGGCTTTGGCCTCATAGGTGCCGCCGCCGGGGGCGGAGCAGACGGCAAGCTCCAGATCCGTCTCGGCCGTCACCGACCATGTCGATTCCATTGGAATATAGAGAGCATGCGGCGCGCCGTCGAAAGGGCTCATGCGCTCGCCGAGCGTACCGAAATCCCTGGTGCCGGCCGAAGCCTTGCCCTTGCCGCTCACCCAGACGAGGCAAACTTCGCGTTCTCCTGTCTCTCCCGATGCCGTCTCGCCCGGCTTCAAGCGATACATGTCGAAGCCGACATAGGTCCAGCCGGCGCTTTCGGGCGTCACATGCGTGACGCGGCCGGTCTTGCCTGACGGTTTTACCTTGAGGTTTGGCATTGGTGTTTCTCCTCCTGAATTGGTGGGTGCGGCCCCCTCATCCGGCTGCCGCCACCTTCTCCCCGCTGGGGAGAAGGCATATGCCGCGCCCGCCTCTTTTCCCTTCTCCCCCAGGGGAGAAGGTGCCCGAAGGGCGGATGAGGGGGTTCCGGGCTCCAGCAGTTTTGTAGTTACCCTTTCGGGAAACCTTCGGTCTCCACCGTATAACCAGCCGCCGTCATGACACGCATCAATTCGGCATGACCGATCTCCGCCATCTTCTGGGGCGGTGCCTTACGCGGGTCCTGTTCGGCCTCGACCACGAACCAGCCTTCATAACCGTAGCCCGCAAACCGCTTGACGATGGCGCCAAAATCGAGCGAGCCGTCGCCCGGCACGGTGAAAGCGCCGAGCGCTACTGCGTCAAGGAAGGACTGCTTGCTGCGATCCAGCCCATCGACAACGGCCTTGCGGATATCCTTCACATGCACATGGCTGATGCGGGCATGGTGATTGTCGATCGCGCGCAGCACGTCGCCGCCGGCAAAGGCCAGATGCCCGGCATCGAGCAGTAGCGGAATGCCGGCGCCCGAATTCTTCATGAAGGCATCGAGTTCCGGCTCGGTCTCGACGACAGCCGCCATGTGATGATGATAGGAAAGCGGCATTCCCTGATCTGCGCACCATTCGCCGAATTCGGTGACGCGGCGCGCATAGGCCTTCATCTCGTCATCGCCAAGCCGCGGCTTGGTGGCGAGTGGCTTGGAGCGGTCGCCCTGGATCGAGCGGCCGACTTCGCCATAGACGATGCAGGGCGCATTGACCGCCTTGAAAAGTTCGATCATCGGCGCGATGCGATCCTTGTTGGCCGCAAGCTCCTCGTTGACAAGCGTGCCGGAGAACCAACCGCCGCAGAGCGTCACGTCGGCAGCACGCAGAATGGGCAGCATCTCCTGAGGATTGCTCGGGAAGCGGCGGCCCTGCTCCATGCCGGTAAAGCCGGCAGTGCGGGACTGGCGCAGGCATTCTTCAAGGGACACGTCGTCGCTGAGTTCAGGAAGGTCGTCGTTCCACCATGCGATGGGCGACATGCCGAGTTTGGCCTTCATCGATAGTCTCCTTAAATAGAGTGCGGAGGAGCGCTGCCGCTCCTCCGGAAAATGATAGCAATTGGATCAGCCGACGCGCTGGGCGGCGCGTGCCTTGACATAGGCCTCATGCGCCTTGTTGACCTCGCCGCGCGGGCTGACTTCCGGTACCGCGACATCCCACCAGTGACCACCGGCATCCGTCGTGATCAACGGGTCGGTATCGATGACGAAGACCGAAGTGCGATCGTTCTTCTTCGAATCGGCGATCGCCTGTTCCAGTTCGGCGATGGAGGAAACCTTCACTGCAATCGCGCCCATCGCTTCCGCATGCGCGCGGAAATCGATCTCGGGCATCACCTCATGATAGGAGTCCTTCAACAGGTTGTTGAAGTTGGCGCCACCGGTTGCCATCTGCAGGCGGTTGATGCAGCCATAGCCTCTATTGTCGAGCAGCACGATATTCAGCTTGAGGCCGAGCATGACCGAAGTGGCGAGTTCGGAGTTCAGCATCATGTAGGAGCCGTCGCCGACCATGACGACGACGTCCTTTTCCGGGTGCGCCATCTTGGCGCCGAGGCCGCCGGCGATCTCATAGCCCATGCAGGAGAAGCCGTATTCCATGTGGTAGCTGCCGGGAACAGTGGCCGGCCACAGCTTGTGCAACTCGCCCGGCAGGCCGCCCGCCGCACATAGCAGTGTCGTCTTCTCGCCGCCGATGGAACGAACCACGGCACCGATGACCTGCGCGTCGGAGGGCAGGGCGGCATTGGTGGTGCCCATGGCCTTGGCGGCAGCCTCCATCCAGACGTACTTTTCCTTCGTTGCCTTCTCGGCAAGCGCTGCTGGCGCTTTCCAGCCGGAAAGGCCTGACGAAAGTGCCTTCAGTCCCTCGCGCGCGTCGGCGACAAGCGGATGGCTGTCATGCTTCAGCGCGTCATAGGCAGCGATATTAAGGTTGAGCAGCTTCAGGCCTTCGTTCTTGAAGAGCGCCCAGGAACCGGTCGTGAAATCCTGGCAGCGCGTGCCGACGGCAATCACCAGGTCGGTTTCCTCGGCAATCGCATTGGCAGCCGACGTGCCGGTCACGCCGACGGAACCGAGCGCGAGCGGATGACGCTCATCGATCGCCGATTTGCCTGCCTGGGTGACGACGACGGGGACGCCATGCGCTTCCGCGAAAGCCGCAAGCTCCCTGGTTGCCTGAGAATAGAGAACGCCGCCGCCGGCAACGATGACGGGCTTCTGCGAGGCCTTGATCAGCGCAATGGCATTGGCAAGCTCATCGGCATCCGGCTGCGGACGGCGCACCGTCCAGACTTTCTCTTCGAACAGGCTTTCCGGATAGTCGAAGGCTTCCGCCTGAACGTCCTGGCAGAGCGACAGCGTCACGGGGCCGCAATCGAGCGGATCGGTGAGAACCTGCATGGCGCGCTTCAGCGCCGTGATGATCTGTTCCGGACGGGTGATACGGTCGAAATAGCGCGAGACCGGGCGGAATGCATCATTGGCCGAGACCGTGCCGTCGCCGAAATCCTCGATCTGCTGCAGCACCGGATCGGGCGCGCGATTGGCGAAGATATCGCCGGGCAGGAAGAGCACCGGGATGCGGTTGACATGCGCCACGCCTGCAGCCGTCACCATGTTCAGAGCACCGGGGCCGATCGAGGTCGTGCAGGCCATAAAACGCTGGCGGAAGCTCGCCTTGGCATAGGCGATAGCCGCGTGGGCCATGCCCTGTTCGTTATGCGCACGATAGGTAGGCAGTTCCTGGCGCACCTGGTAGAGCGCTTCGCCCATGCCGGCGACATTGCCGTGACCGAAGATCGCCCAGACGCCACCAAAGATCGGCACTTTCTTGCCGTCGATGATGGTCATCTGTACTTTAAGGAAATGTGCGACGGCCTGCGCCATCGTCAATCTTACCGTCTTGCCCATCGGGCGCCTCCCAAATTCACTCTACTTAATTGAGGCCGCGTGTTTTCAGCCAGGCCTCTGTCAATTGCTTGAAGCGACCGGCCATATCGGCAATCGCTTCCTCGTCGCTGAGCTTGCCCGAAAGCCAGCCGCGCGCCGCATCGGCAAAGATCGTGCGGCCAACCGCAAAGCCCTTGACCGAGGGTGCAGCCAGCGTCGCCTCGAAACCCTTCACCAGTTCGTCGGCGGGAGCTTCTAGCCCCAAAAGCACGATACCGCGGCACCATGGATCATTTTTGGCAATGACGGCATCGATCTTTTTCCAGGCGCCGGTTGAGGCCTGTGGCTCAAGCTTCCACCAGTCCGGCTTGATGCCGAGCGCGTAGAGCTCTTCCAGCGCCGTCGACACCGTATCGTCGGTCAGCGGCCCGTTCTTGCTGGAGATGATCTCCACCAGCAGCTCGCGGCCGACCTTGCGTGCGGCTTCAAAGAGCGTGCGCAGTTTTTCCTGCTGTTCCTTCTTCAACTCCGTCGGATCGTCGGGATGGTAGAAACACAGGCACTTGATGCAATGGTCGAGCGGCCATTCTACCAGCTGCGATCCGATATCCTGGCTGAATTCGAAACGCAGCGGCTTGGAGCCCGGAAGCTCGACCGGCCGGCCGATCCAGGTGAAATCCTTCTTGGCCGCGTCGAAGAAGGCGTCGCGGCCGAAGCGCTCGTCGATCAGCATGCCGTAGCCGGTCCGGCCGTCAGCAACGCGGGAAGCAGCTTCTACCGCCAGCCGCTTGAAGGCGACGATCTGCTTATAATCGATGCTAAGCTCGTCGCAGACAGCCGTTAGCTGCGAACGATGGTCGATGGCGAGCGCCATCAGAAGCGGGATGTCGCCCTTGCGGGTCGAGGCCCAATGGATGTGGTTGATCGCTTCGTCCTTGCGCAGCGCGCGGTGTTTGCTGCCGTTCTTCAGGAAGAAGTCGAGCTCCGCCCAGGTCGGATATTCCGGCGAGCAGAGCAGGCGGGAAACGGCAAAGGCGCCGCAGGCATTCGCCCAGGTGGCGCAGGTCTTCAGCGGTTCATCCTTCAGCCAGCCGCGCAGCAGGCCGGACATGAACGCATCGCCCGCGCCAAGCACGTTGAACACCTCGATCGGGAAGCCATCGCCGACAATGCCGTCTTCCAGATTGTCGCTGATCGGGCCGTCATAGACGATGCAGCCCATGGCCCCGCGCTTCAGGACGATGGTCGCAGGCGAAAGGCGGCGAATTTCCTTCAATGCACCGAGAACGTCATCCGCACCCGATGCAATCAGGATCTCTTCTTCCGTTCCGACGATCAAGTCGCAATCCGGCAGCGTCTCCTTCATCTTCGAGGAGACGCGGTCCGACTTCACATAACGCTCGAAGCCCTCGGCATGGCCGGCAAGGCCCCAGAGGTTCGGCCGGTAATCGATATCGAAAATCACCTTTCTGCCATTCGCCTTGGCAAGCCGGATCGCCTTGCGTTGCGCGGCCTCCGTATTCGGCCGGGAGAAATGCGTGCCCGAGACGAGCACTGCGCGCGAGGACTTGATGAAATCCTCGTCAATATCGCCTTCGTCGAGTGCCATATCGGCGCAATCGGAACGATAGAAGATCATCGGCGAGACGCCCTCGGCCTCTACCGCTAGCAGCACAAGTGCCGTCAGCCGATCCTTGTCGGTCTTGATGCCTTTCGTCTCGACGCCCTCGCGCGCCGACTGCTCGATGATGAAGCGCCCCATCTGCTCGTCGCCGACGCGGGTGATCAATGCCGATTTCAGCCCGAGCCGCGCCGTGCCGATCGCGATATTGGCCGGGCAGCCGCCGACGGATTTCGCAAAGGAACCGATATCTTCCAGCCGCGAACCGATTTGCTGACCGTAAAGGTCGACGGACGAGCGGCCGATGGTGATCACGTCGAGTGTCGGCTCCGGCTGTGAGCCCGGATTCGATTGTGCCATGATGTCCTCCCGCTAGATTTTTACGCGGCCTGGACCGTCCGCGAATTTTGAATAATGAAACATTGGTTCCGTCTGTTTGTCAATTCGGAATGTTTATTCCATTTTGGTCTTCACGGGTTTTGCGTGCTGTAATTTGCGCCGCCGCTCTGCAATGGCAACCGGCAGCGCCATGGTGAGCGCCATGGAGGCCGACAATGAACGGAAGCCGGCGAAATCGGCCTCGGCTATTTCGAACCAGTGCGTCGCGCAGGCAGCCAGCGGCGAGAAGGCCGAATCGGTGATCGCAATCACCGGCACGCCGCGATCGGCAAGCTCCTGGCTCTGGATGAGGCTGTCGGCGGCATAGGGCGAAAAGCTCGCCGCAATCGCCGCATCGCGCGGCGTGGCGAATTGCACCATCTCCGGATCGACGCCGTTTGGCGAGGCGACGATCTGATGGCGGATGTTCAGTTTGGAAAAGGCGTAGGTCATGTGTGCCGTCAGCGGATAGGAGCGCCGCTTGGCAATCAGGTAGATGGTCTCCGCCGCCGCCAGGATATCGACGGCCTTCGCAAACGTGTCCGTCTGCACGGTCGCCGCAAGCCGGTTCACAGACTGGCTGGCAGCCGAAATGAAGCCGGTCAGCAGCGTCGCATCCTCGTCATCCCCGCCGGACTGTTCCAGCGTGACGAGGCGTTCCTCATAGCTCAGCGTCCGGTCACGCAGCCGCTCGCGAAAAATGCTCTGGAGATCGGAAAAGCCCTCATAGCCGAGGTGATGGGCGAGGCGTACCAGCGTGGAGGGCTGGACTTCCGATGCTGCGGCAATACTGGCAGTCGTGCCGAAGGCGATTTCATCAGGATTACCGAGCGCAAAGGCGGCCACCTGCGCCAGCCGCTTCGGCATGTTCGCCTTCCGCTCGATGATCGTACTGCGCAGGCTTTCGAAATCGCGCGGCACGCGCGCTCTTTGGGGGTCACTATCCATGCTGACGGCTCAGAAGATGAAACAAATATTCCATATTTCGGAGCATAAACGATTTCGACGAAGGCGCCTAATTGTTTTTAATAGTCTGAAAATCAAAGGTTTTAGACAATTTTGAGAAGATCGGCATGAAAAGATGGATCAGCACCTGCTTGTCAAAATGATCCAAATATTCCAAAAATTCCCACGGAGTTGAGGAGGAGACCCTGACATGAAGCCACTCGGCATAGGTTTGATCGGCACCGGTTATATGGGCAAGTGCCACGCACTCGCATGGAATGCGGTGAAAACGGTCTTCGGCGATGTCGAGCGCCCGCGTCTCGTGCATCTTGCCGAAGCCAATGCCGAGCTGGCAAGCACCCGCGCCGGGGAGTTCGGCTTCGAGAAGGCGACGGCCGACTGGCGGGCGCTGATTGCGGATCCTGATGTGGACGTCGTCTCCGTCACCACACCCAATCAGTTCCATGCCGAAATGGCGATCGCCGCCCTCGAGGCCGGCAAGCACGTCTGGTGTGAAAAGCCGATGGCGCCCGCCTATGCCGATGCCGAGCGCATGTTTCAGGTGTCCAGACAATCCGGCAAGGTCGCAGTGCTCGGCTACAATTATATCCAGAACCCGATCATGCGGCATATCAAGGCGCTGATAGGTGAGGGCGCGATCGGCTCCGTCAATCACATCCGCGTCGAAATGGACGAGGATTTCATGGCCGATCCTGATGTCCTGTTCTATTGGAAGAGCGAGCTTTCTGCCGGTTACGGCGCACTCGACGATTTCGCCGTCCATCCGTTGTCGCTGCTCTGGTATCTCTTCGGCCATGTCGAAGCTGTCACCTCGGATATGGTCAAACCCTATGCCGATCGCCCGGTATCGGGCGGCGGTCGCCGCGCGGTCGAGAATCATGATGCGGCCAATGTGCTGATGCGCCTCGGCGGCGGCATCTCGGCCGTGCTGATGGCAAATCGTGCCGCCTGGGGCCGCAAGGGCCGTATAGCGCTGCAGATCTATGGCTCGAAGGGTTCCATTCTCTATGATCAAGAGCGCATGAACGAATTCGAGCTCTATCAGGCCAAAGGACGAGGCTCGGAGCAGGGCTTCCGCAAGATACTGGCGGCACCCGCCCATCAGCCGTATGATCGCTTCATCCCGGCGCCCGGTCACGGTCTCGGCTTCAACGATCTGAAGATTATCGAATGCCGGGAACTGATCCGGGCGATTTCCGGGGAGCCGGCGTCTATCGTGACATTCGAAGACGGTCTCAGGATAGAGAAGTCGGTTCATGCCATGGCACAGTCCTTCCATGAGCGCCGCTGGATCGAGATCGGCTGAAGCAAGCCTTCGCTTCCGTTGACGGCGTTTGGGGCAGGGGATAGGCCTTGTCCCTGTTGAATGGCTGATATTCGGGAGTGGTATCGTGACGGACAGACTGGTGATCATCGGCGCGGGGCAGGCAGGCTTCGCATTGGCAGCCAAGCTGCGTGCGCTGAAGGACGAGCGTCCGATTACGCTGATTGGCGCCGAAGACGTGCTTCCTTACCAGCGCCCTCCTTTGTCGAAGAAGTATCTGCTCGGCGAGATGGCCTTCGACCGTCTGCTGTTCCGTCCCGAGCATTGGTATCCCGATAATAATGTCGAGATCCGCCTTTCAACCTGGGCCGAGCAGATCAAGCGCGAGACCAAACAAGTCCTTCTGCAGGACGGCTCCATTCTCGATTATGGCACCCTCGCGCTTGTGACCGGCTCCACACCCCGCCGCCTGCCTGCCGCGATCGGCGGCGATCTGGAAGGGGTCTACGTCGCTCGCGACAAGCGCGACGCCGACCTGCTTGCCGGCGAAATGCGGCCCGGCCGCCGTGTGCTCATCATTGGCGGCGGCTATATCGGTCTCGAGGCGGCGGCCGTCGCCCGCCATCTCGGCCTGGAAGTGACCGTCATCGAAATGGCCGACCGGATCCTGCAGCGTGTCGCTGCCAGTGAAACCGCCGATATCATGCGTGCGATCCATAAGAGCCATGATGTGACGATTCGCGAAAAGACCGGCTTGAAGCACCTGATCGGCCGGGACGGCCGCGTGACGGGCGCCGAGCTTTCAGACGGCGCCATCATCGAAGTGGACTTCGTGATCGTCGGCATCGGCGTCGTGCCGAACGACCTTCTGGCGAAGGAGGCCGGGCTCGAAGTCGGCAATGGAATCATTGTCGACGAATTTGCCCGCACATCCGACCCGTCGATCTATGCGGCGGGCGATTGCGCCAGCCTGCCCTGGCAGGGCGGCCGTATTCGGCTTGAATCCGTGCAGAACGCCGTCGACCAGGCCGATGCCGCGGCCGCCGTCATCGCTGGCGGCAACGAACCCTACGACCCCAAGCCCTGGTTCTGGTCGGACCAGTATGACGTGAAGCTGCAGATCGCCGGCTTCAATATGGGCTACGACGACACGCTGCTGCGTCCAGGTTCCCGTGAAGGAGCAAGCTCCGTCTGGTATTTCCGCGAGGGCAAGCTGATCGCCGTTGATGCCATCAATGATGCCAAGGCCTATGTGACGGGCAAGAAGATGCTTGAATCCGGCATCAATCCTGACCGCGCAATCCTGGCCGATCCTGCGGCCGACCTGAAGCAACTCCTGGCATGAACGGATAGGGGTTTGATCGCCTCTGCGGCCGATTCAGTTTTGAACTGTCGTCGTCGCGTTTGCGATCTGCGCAAAGGGCGTGTGAAAAACTTCAAAAAAAGCTTGATCGTACCGGGGAATACCCATATCAGGGCTCCCACCGGAGAGGTGGCCGAGTGGTCGAAGGCGCTCCCCTGCTAAGGGAGTATACCAGGAATGGTATCGTGGGTTCGAATCCCATCTTCTCCGCCATCTATCTTCTTATCGATGAAGTCAGATGGATGGCAGCTGGTATCAAATCAGCCATAACATTCACCAAGACATGATTGTTGTTGGCTCATCGGCAGGGCAACGGCCGTTGAAGGCCGCGCCCGGCGATATGGCCGACAGGTGTCGCCGGCTAGAAATGAAAATACAAACTCACTCCTGACCGCGGACGGTAGCCATAATAGTCGCGGTAGCCGCCGTAATAACCCCGATCGTAGTACCGCGGGTACCTGTAGCCGTAGCGGGGATATCTGTAGCATCTGTCATAATATCCGCAGGAACGGTAGGCGTACCGGTGGTTCCAGTAGCGATCCGCGCGCCAGTGCCGATGGCCTCGATATCTGACCTGCTCGACATTGCCGATCTGCACTTGCTCTGCTCTCGGCATGAACATCGGAGCCGCGTTTAGCGGTGGGGCGAAAGATGCAGCCAGGACGACGGCTGCGAGTGCTGATGATAGCTTCCTCATCGACGTATCCTTCCAAGTTTTCAGCTTGAGCCTCCAGGCGTGAACCTCCGATGAACAGCTTCATCGATCGAATGGCCCGGTTTCACCGCCCATTCAGCCCCGTGTTGTATCGAGTGGCGATCCAGTCCACCTTCGTCCCTTCCGCCGTTTCCTCTGTTGCTAATGTCGCGGTCTTCGGCGAGCGTCTCCCCGTGTCTGTGTCAATTTTCTCTGTTCTGAATTCTCCCTGTCGTCTGCCTCGTTCCAGAATCGCGACGGTCGGCCGGCCGAATCGCGCATGAGAATCAATCGCCTCTCGTCGGCTAAAACTGAAATCGGTTTCGTTTCTCGCATCCGCGAGCTTTGCGCCGGTCGTCAGTCAATCATCGCAAAAAGCTGAATCTGGCGGGAAAATGGTGTCAATTTGGCACGATTGGTCTCCGCCGTACCTTATGAAACCCCAATAAACACCGGGAAAATAAGCGGTTTCTTAATAAAGCCTAAACAAACGACTGGCCCGTTGCCCAACTTGTGGCCTTTCAGCAACAGGGTTCCGGTAAGGCTTTCGTAAACCCCTCTTGAACACAAGTTGGTGATTGCGTGACAGCCGCCGTCTTGTATTTTCACCCTCGGAAGCAAGGGCCTGACCGCCCGACTTCTTCAAACACCCGGGGGTAGGGCAGGGAAACGCTGTAAGGCGTGATCTTACCTCCGAACGAAACTTGAATTGGAGGTCATTATGAACATCAAGAGCCTTCTTCTTGGCTCTGCTGCCGCTATGGCAGTAGTTTCCGGCGCTCAGGCTGCTGACGCTATCGTTGCAGCCGAGCCGGAACCGGTTGAATACGTTCGCGTCTGCGACGCTTACGGCACCGGCTACTTCTACATCCCGGGCACGGAAACCTGCCTGAAGATCAACGGTTACATCCGTTTCCAGGTTGACGTCGCTCCGAACGCAAGCTCGATCGGCGCTGGCGGCGGCGGTTCTGTTCCGAACGACTCGGATTGGGATGCTCGTACGCGTGGTCAGGTTCAGTTCACGGCTAAGAGCGATACCGAATACGGCCCGCTCACCGGCGTAATCGTTATCCAGGCCAATGCTGACAACGCTTCGGCTCAGAAGACGCAGCTTGACTCTGCTTACCTCGACATCGCCGGCTTCCGCGCTGGTCTGTTCTACTCCTGGTGGGACGATGGTCTCTCCGGCGAAACGGACGACATCGGCTCCCCGGTCACCCTGCACAACTCCATCCGTTATCAGTATGAAACCGGCGACTTCTACGCTGGTATCAGCGTTGACGAACTGGAAGACAGCCCGTTCTACGACGGTGAAACCCCGAACAACTGGGGTGTAGCAGTTGGCCTCGGTGGCAAGGCTGGTGCCTTCACCTACCAGGTCACGGCTGGTTACGACACCGACAACGAAGAAGGCGCTGTTCGCGCTATGGGTACCGTTGCAATCGGCCCGGGCACGCTCGGCCTCGCAGCAGTCTACTCGACCAACCCGAACGCCTACTACAACAAGTCCGAATGGGCAGTTGCTGCCGAGTACGCCCTCAAGGCTACCGACAAGCTGAAGCTGACCCCGGGCGTACAGTACTACGGCCACTACGGCATCGTCGGTGACGAATTCAACGACGACAACGATGCCTGGAAGGTTGGTCTGACGGTTGACTACCAGATCGTAGACAACTTCTCCGCTAAGGTTTCGGTTCAGTACCTCGATCCGGATGGTGCTGACGACGTAACCTCGGGCTACTTCCGCCTGCAGCGTGCATTCTAATCTGATCTGACTTCGGTCATTCAGGGAAGCCCGGCTCTTGAGCCGGGCTTTTTGCATTTCATGCCGGAAGACCGATCTGTGGTGCAGCCTGGAAATAGATGAACCCCGAGGGAAACGAGGTAAGCCGGATCAGCCGAATTTGCTGACAAACATCCTGATCGTGTGCGGAATATCGCCAAGATGCAGAAGCGGCGCATGACCTTGGCCCTTTGCGGTGATCTGCAGCATATCAGGATGCCGCTTCGCCATTTCATCCACCGTCCCCCGCGATAGCAGGCTCGAATTCTCTCCCCTGATGAGCAGCAGCGGTATGGCGCCCAGGTTCTCGAATTGCGGCCAGAGATCGGGCAGGGGATTGTTGAAATCCATTGTTTTCAACTGCTCGGCAATGGCCGGGTCGTAGTCGGCGACGGGTACGCCATTCTGCTGCCGATAGATGGCATGCGCCATGCCCTCCCAGTCGGTGAGACCGAGTGCCGGAAAAGCGCTTGAGTGATCCTCCCTGAGGACATCTGCCGCCTCACTCCAGCTTTGAGCTTTGCGATCACGGTTGAGATAATCCCGGATCGCCACCAGCCCGGCCGGCTCGATGACCGGGCCGATATCGTTCAAGATGACGCCTGTGAGCAGTTCCGGCTTTATTGCTGCCAGCAGATGCAGGATCAGTCCGCCGCGCGACGTGCCGATGAAGATGGCGCGGTCGACGCCGAGCGCAGCGCAGCCGGCAATCACATCGCCACATTCGACAGCGAGATTGTAGTTCGCCTTGTTGCCGTCCCGATCGGACAGGCCGCGTCCGCGATAGTCCAGGGCAACGACACGTCGCGGGGAGACCGTATCCCGCGACAGGATCAGTGCGAGTTCATGGAAATCGCGGCTGTTGCGGGTAAGACCTGGCAGGCAGACGATCGGCAGACGGTCAGGCTCTTTGTCCGCCACTTGGTAGCTGCGAGCATAAAGCCTCAGCCCATCGGTCGATCTATAGAATTTTTCCTCAAACCCGCTTGTGACGGCGTCGCTCATGACATCTCCATCCATCTGTCTGAACGAGATGTAGCTTGCTTTCGGCAGGTCTGCCAATGAGCCTCAAGTGGCGCTGCGGCCCCCGATGAGATCGCGCTCGATGTCAGGCGTCTGCCCAAGGCGCGCTTTGTAGACTTCATAATTCTCCATCACCCGCTGTACGTAGTTGCGCGTCTCGGGGAAGGGAATGCGCTCGATCCAGTCGACGATCTCGTCGACCGGCTTGCCGCGGGGATCGCCATAGCGGCCGATCCATTCCGGCACGCGCTTGGGTCCGGCATTATAGGCGATGAATGTCAGGATGTAGGAGCCGCCGAAGGCATCGATCTGCTCGCCGAGGTAATGCGCGCCAAGCGTTGCATTATAGCCGGCATCAGCCGTCAGCTTGTCCTTGGAATAGGTGATATTGTGCCGCTTGGCGACCGCCTGGGCCGTGCCCGGCAGCAGCTGCAGCAGGCCGCGCGCATTGGCGGCGGAGACGGCGGCTGGATTGAAGGCGCTTTCCTGGCGGGCGATCGCATAGGCAAGCGCCTTTCCCGAACCGGATATATTGGCGTTCGCCGGAATGACGCCGACGGGGAAGGCAAGCGCTGCGACATCGATGCCGCGCCCGTAGGCGATCTTGCCGATCTGCAGCGAGAGATGATGGTCGCCTGCTTGCTCGGCCTTGGCTGTCAGGATTGCCAGTTCACCAGGGCTTTGAATCTGGTCGGCAAGTGCCAGGTAGAGGGCTGCCGCACGCCAGCCGTGACCGGCCGATTCAAGCCGCCCGATCGCCTGCACCGCCTCGCGCTGCTGCAGGTTCTGCCGGTCTGCCGTTGTCGGCGAGGGATAGGTGACGTTGAGGGTTTTGCGCCCGAGCCGCTCGGCCGCCAGCTGTCCGTAGAAAGTGCCCGGAAAATTCGCGGCTTTGGCGAAAAATTCGCTGGCCTTGCCCGGCCCGCCGGCTTCCGCGGAGCGTCCGAGCCAATACCAGGCGCGGGAAACGGAAAGCGGGCCGTTCGAAACCTGCAGGATCTGGCGGAAATGCGTCTCGGCCGTCGTCGGGTCTTGCAGTCCGCGTAGCGCATACCAGCCGGCATGGAATTGAGCTTCGACGATATCCGTCGGCACCGTCGCGACGGAGGCGGAAACGATCTGGTAGGCGGCCTTGAACTGTCCCTGGTCGACGAGGCCACGGCTGATGATCCGCTGCTCGTTCCACCATTCACCGGAGTTCATCAGTTCGCTGCGGTCGCGCGGTATCTGCTGCAGGAGCTTGGCAGCGTCGAGATACTTGTCCTGCTTGCGCAGATATTCGATGCGCGCGAAGAGATAGCCCGGATCGCTGCGCCACTTGGCATCGACCGCGTTCAGCAGCGCGCCGGCGTTACCCGCACTGGCGTCGACGGCAGCCCAGGCCTTGTAGAGCGACTGCGCCTGGCCCATGTCGCCGAAGCGCTTGGCCTGTGCCACACGGCCGCGATACATAAGGTAGTCCATGCGCGTCTTGTGATCAGCGGCGGTCAGCAGGCCGGCAAATTCCGCGAGGATCGTGTCTTCGGTTGCCTTGTCGAGCACCTGACTGCGCCAGATCTTGCCGATATATTTCGTCGCCTGCGCAGATTTGCCGGTCGCCACCAGTGCACGCGACATGATCATCGCGCCCTGCGGCGTCTCCGGCGTGGTATCGCCGAAGGCGTTCAGCACGGCTGCAGGAGCCGGGTTTTCGTCATAAAGCGCGCGCTCGGAATTGCCGCGCAGACGCTCGAGGCCTGGCCAGCCCTTCAGCTCGTCGGAAGCGCTGGCGATCTCATAGGAGGGGACGCCCTTCAGGCCGGATGTCGCGATTGCCCAGGTCAGGATGTGGCGATCGAGCGTTCCTGCCGCCATGGTGTTGCGGATGGCGAGTGCCTGTTGCGGATCCTTGTTGGAGAGCGCATCCAGACCTGCCTTAAGATCGCTGTTGACTGGCGCGATGGCTGCAGTGCGCGGAATGGAGCCGGTGGTGATTGCCTCGGGGAAAGACGCCGTCTCCGGCACGAATCCAAGCGGCTTGACGGCAGGCACGGGGGCGCTTTCGCCGGGGAGCTGCGATGCAGCGCTGCCCCAGGCCGCAGCCACCAGGCCGAAGGCGGACAGGATCAGAACGGCTCTCTTCATCCGGATGACTCGCAACGAAAACATGCCCCTCAATTTGGCTGGAGGCATCTTAACGAAACCTTACCGCATCGGGTAAAATTCATTCACATTTGCTATCGGAATTTGCCCTAAACCGACCTATGCGCGCTTGTCGCGGCCTTTTTGCCGCTCTATGGTGCGCAACTCTTATTCATGGAATGCGGCTGAAGCAAGGATATCGGCCGTGAGGAGCTTTGCATGTTCAATGGGTCCATCCCCGCGCTCGTAACCCCCTTCACCGATGCCGGCCTGATCGACGAAGACAGCTTCGCCGCTCATGTTGCCTGGCAGATCGGGGAAGGCAGCAAAGGTCTCGTTCCGGTCGGTACGACCGGCGAGTCGCCGACGCTGTCGCATGCCGAGCACAAACGGGTGGTGGAGCTCTGCATCGAAGTTGCGGCCAAGCGCGTGCCTGTCATGGCCGGCGCTGGCTCGAACAATACAAGGGAAGCGATCGAGCTTGCGCAGCATGCGCAAAAGGTCGGCGCCGACGCCGTTCTGGTCGTCACGCCCTATTACAACAAGCCGACACAGAAGGGCCTGATCGCCCATTATTCCGCCATCGCCGAAGCCGTCGATCTGCCGATCTATATCTACAACATCCCCGGCCGTTCGGTCATCGACATGACGCCGGAGACGATGGGCGCGCTTGCGAAAGCCCACAAGAATATCGTCGGCGTCAAGGATGCGACCGGCAAGATCGAGCGGGTCTCCGAACAGCGCATCACCTGCGGCAAGGAGTTCCAGCAGCTTTCGGGTGAAGATGCGACGGCGCTCGGCTTCAACGCCCATGGCGGCGTCGGCTGCATCTCGGTCACGGCCAACATTGCGCCGCGCCTCTGCGCGGAATTCCAGGCTGCCACGGCTGAAGGCAATTACGCCAAGGCCCTGGAACTGCAGGACCGGCTGATGCCGCTGCACAGGGCGGTCTTCATGGAGCCTGGCGTCTGTGGCGCGAAATACGGCCTGTCGAAGCTCGGTCGTATGAGCCGCGCGGTCCGCTCGCCGCTGATGTCCTCGCTGGAGCCTTCGACGGAAGCGGCAATCGACGCCGCGATGCGTCATGCTGGCTTGCTCAACTGAGGCTGCACGGCCCTGCGTCTTCACAAAGCCGGGCCGTCCCCTTACATAGATGACAGGAAATGAGGGCGCGGCATTCGCGCCCCTCGGATGGAATTATCGTCATGGCCCCCAAAGGCAGCCAGCGTATCGTGAAGAAGGTCGTCGCGGAAAACCGCAAGGCCCGCTTCAACTACGAAATCATCGATACCTATGAGGCGGGCTTGGTGCTGATGGGCACCGAGGTCAAGTCATTGCGCGAAGGCAAGGCCAATATCGCCGAATCCTACGCTTCGGATGAGGATGGCGAGATCTGGCTGATCAATTCCTATCTGCCGGAATATCTGCAGGCGAACCGCTTCAACCACGAGCCGCGTCGCCGCCGCAAGCTGCTCTTGTCCGGGCGTGAGATCAACCGTTTGCGCGCTGGCATCAACCGCGAAGGCATGACGCTGATCCCGATGAAGATCTATTTCAACGATCAGGGCCGCGCCAAGCTCGAGCTGGCGCTCGCGAAGGGCAAGAAGCTGCATGACAAGCGCGAATCCGAGAAGGAGCGCGATTGGAACAGGCAGAAGAGCCGTCTGTTGAAAGGCAACGGCTGACCATTTGCCTGCAGCGTCAGGCTATTCGCGAATGAAGGCTTGAAGCATGTCGCGCAAAGCGTGCAGCGATTTCGAACTAGCGACATGCAAGAACGCACGACTAAAGCGTGGCAAGTGAATCCTGGAGTCGCGACGCGCCCTAGTCTTCGAAATCGCTGGCTGGCGCCACTTCGGCAGGACGCGGAGGACGTTCGGAAGGATCCCGGCCGATCTCTGCTTTCAGCGACAGGAGATCGATGAAGTGATCGGCCTGGCGGCGCAGGTCGTCGGCGATCATCGGCGGTTGGGTGGACATGGTCGAAATGACCGAAACCTTGCGTCCCTTGCGTTGCAGCGCTTCGACCAGATTGGTGAAATCGCCGTCGCCGGAGAAGATGACGAGATGGTCGACCGTTTCGGACTGTTCCATGGCATCGATTGCGAGCTCGATATCCATATTGCCCTTGATCTTGCGACGCCCCATGGAGTCGGTAAACTCCTTGGCGGGCTTCGTTACGACCTTGTAGCCATTATAATCAAGCCAGTCGATGAGTGGACGGATCGAGGAATATTCCTGGTCTTCGATAAGCGCGGTATAGTAGTAAGCGCGCAGCAGATATCCGCGTTTCTGAAATGCTTTCAAGAGCTTGCGGTAGTCGATGTCAAAGCCGAGACTCTTGGATGCAGCGTAGAGGTTGGCGCCGTCAATGAATAGTGCAATTTTTTCGCGTGGGTCAAACATCGCTTACCGATCCAAAGAGAGTAATCGAAATCCATAAGCCACTTAGCCCAATAAAAACAGTGGCTTGTGGATGTGGCGTCGAGCTGTTCCGTACTTTATGAATTATTCATATATGAAAGATTTAGGGCACGATTCGCGATATTCCAAGCAACCCTCGGTGGAAATGTCACATTGTGCATGGAAATTTAGACCCGCCGCGGATAAAGGCGAGGGGACCCTAACGAAAAACTTGAATTTGTCCGGTTTTAATTGTATCGGGCGTTTTAATCCTGAAAAGACGACCGCAAAGGACAGGCAATGGCCCGTGTCACAGTAGAAGATTGCATTGACAAGGTGGAGAACCGCTTCGAGCTGGTTCTGCTCGCCAGCCACCGCGCCCGGCTGATTTCCCAGGGTGCGTCGATCACCATCGATCGTGACAACGACAAGAACCCGGTTGTGGCTCTGCGCGAAATCGCTGATGAGACCCTGTCGCCGGACGATCTGAAGGAAGACCTGATCCACTCCCTGCAGAAGCATGTGGAAGTGGACGAGCCCGAGCCCGATCCGGCAAGCCTGATTGCAGCCGGCGCTACTGCCACTGCAGACAGCGAAGAGCAGGACGATCTGCCGGAAACGATCACCTTCGACCAGATGTCGGAAGAAGAGCTTCTGGCCGGTATCGAAGGTCTCGTCCCGCCGGAAAAGAGCGACGACTACTAAGCGCATCTCCGGCTTTTGAAGGGCCGGGGCTTCCCGCGCGGCAAAAGATCGACGATTACCAATCATCAATCTTGCGCCTGTAAGGCTTAGGCATAATATTGCCCTTGTGTGCGCCAGTCTGCGATTGGCGCCCTTTTATTTTATTGGAGTGGCTTTGGAATGATGCGGCAGTACGAGCTCGTGGAGCGGGTTCAGAAATACAAGCCCGATGCCAACGAAGCTCTGCTGAACAAAGCCTATGTCTACGCCATGCAGAAGCATGGGCAGCAGAAGCGGGCGAGCGGCGACCCTTACATCTCGCACCCGCTCGAAGTGGCCGCTATCCTGACCGATATGCATCTCGACGAATCGACGATTGCAGTCGCCCTCCTGCATGACACGATCGAGGATACCACGGCCACCCGCGCCGAGATCGACGAACTCTTCGGCGAGGATATCGGCCGCCTGGTCGAGGGTCTGACGAAGATCAAGAAGCTCGACCTCGTCACCAAGAAGGCCAAGCAGGCGGAAAATCTGCGTAAGCTGCTGCTTGCCATTTCCGATGACGTGCGCGTGCTGCTGGTCAAGCTCGCCGATCGTCTCCACAATATGCGCACCCTCGACCACATGTCGCAGGAAAAGCGCGCGCGCATTTCCGAAGAGACGATGGAAATCTATGCGCCGCTTGCCGGCCGGATGGGCATGCAGGACATGCGCGAGGAGCTGGAGGAACTCTCCTTCCGGCACATGAACCCGGAAGCCTACGAGACCGTCACCAAGCGCCTCGAAGAACTGTCGAAGCGCAACGAGGGCCTGGTCAAGAAGATCGAGGCCGAACTGCGCGATCTGCTGATCGCGAGCGGCTTGACGAGTGCCTATGTCAAGGGCCGGCAGAAGAAGCCTTACTCCGTCTTCCGCAAGATGCAGTCGAAGTCGCTTTCCTTCGAGCAGCTTTCCGATGTCTATGGTTTCCGCATCATCGTCGAGGATATCCCGTCCTGCTATCGCGCGCTCGGCATCGTGCATACGCGCTGGCGCGTCGTGCCCGGCCGCTTCAAGGATTATATCTCGACACCGAAGCAGAACGACTACCGCTCGCTGCACACCACCATCGTCGGCCCGTCGATGCAGCGCATCGAGCTGCAGATCCGCACCAAGCGCATGCATGAGATCGCCGAATTCGGCATTGCCGCCCATACGCTCTATAAGGACGGCGCCACGAATGCGGATGGCGACATCCTGTCGCGCGAAAGCAATGCCTACTCCTGGTTGCGGCACACGATCGAGGCGCTGGCCGAAGGCGACAGCCCGGAGGAGTTCCTCGAGCACACCAAGCTCGAGCTGTTTCAGGATCAGGTCTTCTGTTTCACGCCGAAGGGCAAGCTGATTGCCCTGCCGCGCGGCGCGACGCCGATCGATTTCGCATATGCCGTCCATACCAATATCGGCGATACGACCGTCGGTGCCAAGATCAACGGACGTATCATGCCGCTTGTAACCCGCCTCAACAATGGCGACGAAGTGGAGATCATCCGTTCCGGCGTGCAGGTGCCGCCGGCCGCCTGGGAAGAGATCGTCGTCACCGGCAAGGCGCGGGCCGCCATCCGCCGCGCGACACGCATGGCGATCCGCAAGCAATATGCCGGTCTCGGTCACCGCATCCTGGAGCGTACCTTCGATCGTGCCGGCAAGATCTTCTCGCGCGAAGCCATGAAGCCTGCGCTGCACCGCCTCGGCCAGAAGGATGTGGAGGATGCGATAGCAGCTGTCGGTCGCGGCGAAATGTCCTCGCTCGACGTCCTGCGCGCCGTCTACCCCGATCACCAGGACGAGCGCGTCACGGTCAAGCCCGCCGGTGACGAAGGCTGGTTCAACGTCAGAAGCGCCTCGGGCATGATTTTCAAGATCCCCGGCAAGAGCAAGGCGGATCTCGACGGCGAGCGCGCTTCCACCGAGAGCGATCCCGATATCGTGCCGATCCGCGGTCTCTCCGGCAATGTCGACGTCAAGTTCTCGCCGACGGGTGCCGTGCCCGGCGATCGCATTGTCGGCATCATGGAAAAGAACAAGGGCATCACCATCTATCCCATCCAGTCGCCATCGCTGCAGCGTTTCGATGATCAGCCGGACCGCTGGATCGACGTGCGCTGGGATCTCGACGAGGCCAATAAATCCCGCTTCATGGCCCGCATCATGGTCAACGCGCTGAATGAGCCCGGCACGCTCGCCAAGGTGGCGCAGACGGTGGCAAGCCTGGATGTCAATATTCGAATGCTGAACACGGTGCGTGTGGCCGCCGACTTCACCGAAATGGTGTTGGAAGTGGAGGTCTGGGATCTGCGTCAGCTCAACCAGCTTCTCGCTCAGCTCAAGGACCTGGAATGCATCGCGACGGTCAGGCGTCTCTACGAGTAGGATTTTCTTAAAGTCTTGCCGATCGCGAAATTGCGCTTTGCATATTTTGTGATCATTTAATGGTCGAATTGGCATATTGAAAAGGCAAGACATGCAATTGGCGCATGGCTGTGCTCAGGTTACAGCGGTGGTAATTAACCGTTGCCGCGACTATCTTCAGGTCATCAGAAAATGAAACGAAGATGAGGCAAAGCAATGTTTGAACCGATCAGGAAGTTCGCCCGCGCCCTTCGCGCTCCGACCGCTCAGGAACGTGAAATGGCATATCTCAATGGCTCGCATGACCGTATTGATCTTGAATATCGTCAGCGTCAGGTCGATCGCGGTATCTTCCGCAATCGTTAATCCCTGAAATATACTTGAAGTAAGGAAGGGGGCGTTATGCATGACCCACGCCCCTTGGAAGAAAAGAAGAATAGACGGCCTGTTTCTCAAGCGGTTCCATTTGCCGCTCTTGTCATGGCCCTGTGCGCTGCACTAAATACGCGCCATGTTGTTTCGCCGTCGCAAACCCGCGGGATTTAAGGAAAAGCTGCGAGAGCTCGTATGGCCTCGCAAGGGTTTTCTGCGCCCGCCGAAATATCTCATTATGCGCGTCCTGCGCCTGACTGCCTCGCCGCATGCGGTTGCAGTGGGCGTCGCTGCGGGTGTCTTCGTGTCGTGGACACCCTTCATCGGCGTGCATTTCGTCATGGCCTTCGTCATCACCTATCTGCTGTCAGGCAATATGGTGGCGGCAGCGCTTGGCTGCGCGGCCTTCGGCAATCCGCTGACCTACCCCTTCATCTGGGGCATCACCTGGGAAGTTGGCCATCTGCTGCTCAGCCGGCAGGATCAGCTGGCCGGGCAGACGATCAATCTGGCCGAGCTCTTCCACAAGCTGCATTTCACGGAACTGTGGAAGCCGGTGCTGGAGCCGATGCTGATCGGTGCGATCCCGCCGGCTGCGATCACCTCGGTTGCTCTTTATGTCCTGACATTCTACACCGTGAGAGGCTTTCAGGCGCGTCGCCGCGCCCGGCTGATGGAGCGTGCGCGTTTCAGGCTCGCCAATCCCGCTGTCGAGATGCCGACCGTCTGAGCCGAAGCAGTGTCATCCTGAAAGGCCTATTCGCATGATCATCGGAATTGGCAGCGACCTCATCGATATCAGACGCGTGGAGAAATCGATCGAACGCTTCGGTGATCGCTTCACGCATCGCTGTTTCACCGAGATCGAGCGCGCCCGCTCGGATCGCCGCGCCAACCGCGCAGAATCCTATGCGAAGCGCTTCGCCGCCAAGGAAGCCTGCTCCAAGGCGCTTGGCACCGGCCTCTCGCAGGGCGTCTTCTGGAAGGACATGGGTGTCGTCAACCTACCAAGCGGAAAGCCGACGATGCAGTTGACGGGCGGCGCCGCCGACGTTCTCAAGGCCATGATGCCGGCAGGCCACAAGGCCGCCATTCATTTGACAATAACCGATGATTATCCCTTGGCTCAGGCTTTTGTGATCATCGAAGCGCTGCCGGATGCCGTATGATAGCGACCTCTCGTCGCTTTTAGTGCCGTCGTTATTGCCGCCACCGGCCGAAGCCGCTAGAGAGAACATCAGAAAGAAATGCGCCTTGCCGGCGTCTTGAAGGAATAAGACTGCGTGTCCGAAAAAGTCGAAGCCAAGCCGAACGCCCTCTGGGAAAATATCAAGGTCATCATCCAGGCTCTCGTCCTGGCGATGGTTATCAGGACTGTCCTGTTTCAGCCCTTCACCATTCCCTCTGGCTCGATGATGCCGACCTTGCTGGTCGGCGACTATATCTTCGTCAACAAGTTTGCTTACGGCTATTCGAAATATTCGCTGCCTTTCTCGCCTGACATTTTCAGCGGCCGTATCTTCGGTTCCGATCCCAAGCGCGGCGATATCGTCGTTTTCCGTTTCCCGCCGAATCCTGACGTCGATTACATCAAGCGTGTCGTCGGCCTGCCGGGCGATCATATCCAGGTCACCGACGGTGTTCTCTACATCAACGGCAAGCCGGTTCCGAAGGTGCCCGACGGGACCTTCAATTCCGACTACAAGCTTGATCCGGGCCAGGACGTGCCGGTGTTCCGCGAGACGCTTGACGATGGCAAGACCTACGACACGCTCGACCAGTCGCCGGTTTCGCGCGCCGACAACACCCGCGAGTTCATTGTTCCGGAAGGCCATTATTTCATGATGGGCGACAACCGTGACAACTCGCTCGACAGCCGCTTCGATGTCGGTTACGTGCCGGCGGAAAACCTTGTCGGTCGTGCCAGCGTCATCTTCTTCTCGCTTGGCAACGACACGTCCTTCCGCGAAATCTGGAAATGGCCGACCAACATGCGCTGGGACCGCCTCTTCAAGGTTGTTGAATGAGCAAGGCGCAGACGCTCTCAGCGGCGGACCGCGCAAAGCTTGAAACCCTGATCGGACATGAATTTGTCGAGAAGGAACGTCTGGACCGCGCGCTGACCCATGCCAGCGCGCGCACCGACAAGGGCAATTACGAGCGGCTTGAATTTCTCGGCGACAGGGTTCTCGGGCTCTGTATCGCCGAGTTGCTGTTCCGGACCTTCGGGACTGCGGCCGAAGGCGAGCTTTCGGTTCGCCTGAACCAGCTTGTCAGTGCCGAAACCTGTGCTGCCGTTGCCGACGAGCTCAATCTCCACCTCTATATCCGCACCGGCGCCGACGTGAAGAAACTCACCGGCAAGCGCATGATGAACGTGCGCGCCGATGTCGTCGAAAGCCTGATCGCAGCCCTCTATCTGGATGGTGGCCTGGAGGTCGCCCGACGCTTCATCCTGCGTTATTGGGAGGGCAGGGCGGTGCGCGCCGATGGCGCCCGCCGCGATGCGAAGACCGAATTACAGGAATGGTCGCACGCCAAATATGGCGTTACACCCGTCTACCGGGTTGAAGAACGCAGCGGACCGGATCATGATCCGCGTTTCAAGGTGACTGTTGAAGTCACTGGTGTTGCACCGGAGACCGGGGTAGAGCGCTCCAAGCGCGCCGCAGAACAGGTCGCCGCTACGAAAATGCTCGAGCGTGAAGGCATTTGGCAGTCGACCTCTGCCGGAAATTGACGGGATCAATGACAGAAGAAAACGAAATGGCAGCCGAAGTCGCTGCTGAAAGCAATCCGACGCATTCCGGCTTCGTCGCCTTGATCGGCCCGACCAATGCCGGCAAGTCGACGCTGGTCAACCGCCTCGTCGGTGCCAAGGTGTCGATCGTCAGCCACAAGGTGCAGACGACGCGTGCCATCGTGCGCGGCATTGCCATTCATGACAATGCACAGATCGTCTTCATGGACACGCCCGGCATCTTCAAGCCGCGCCGTCGCCTCGATCGCGCGATGGTGACATCCGCCTGGGGCGGCGCCAAGGATGCGGATCTCATCATGCTGCTGATCGACAGCGAACGCGGTCTGCGCGGCGATGCGGAAGCCATCCTCGAAGGCCTGAAGGATGTTCCGCAGAAGAAGATCCTTGTCCTCAACAAGATCGACCGCGTCAATCGCGAGTTGCTTCTCGCACTTGCCGCCACCGCAAACCAGACGGTCGAATTCGAACAGACCTTCATGATCTCGGCAGAGAACGGTTCCGGTTGCGACGACGTGATGGATTATCTGGCGAAAACCCTGCCGGAAGGTCCGTGGTACTATCCGGAAGATCAGATTTCCGATCTGCCCATGCGCCAGCTGGCCGCCGAAATCACCCGTGAGAAGCTGTTCCTGCGCCTGCACCAGGAGCTTCCCTATTCCTCGCATGTCGAGACGGAGAAATGGGAGGAGCGCAAGGATGGCTCCGTGCGCATCGAGCAGGTCATCTATGTCGAGCGTGACAGCCAGAAGAAGATCGCGCTCGGCAAGGGCGGCGAGACAATCAAGGCGATCTCATCAGCCTCGCGCCGCGAGCTATCTGAAATCCTTGAGCAGCCTGTCCATCTCTTCCTGTTCGTCAAGGTGCGCGAAAACTGGGGTGACGATCCCGAACGCTTCCGCGAGATGGGTCTCGAATTCCCGCGCTAACGCATGTCGCGCAAAAGTGTGTCGCGGTTTTGCGACAAAGGAATTTGAAAAACCAAAAGCCGAAGGGTGACAAGAAAACTGGCTGCTGGGTTCCAGCCTCTTGTTTCCGCATGAAAATCTCTGCCTGTTCCCGGGAACAAATCGGCCTGTCTGCGCATTGATGTGCGAACGGCGCTGCACCCTGCAGCGCCGGTTTTCTCGACAGCAGGGGCACGATGGCGACGGCAAAACCTACCCATTCCTTCAAGACGCCCTGCGAGCAGTGTCCGCTGCGGCCACTGCCGCATTTCCGGGAATTCAGCCGGGACGAGCTCGACTTCGTGTCGAGATTCAAAAGGGGCGAACTGGCCGTCGATGCCGGTGCGACCATTCTCGTTGAAGGTGCCCATAGCGCCCATCTCTTTACGGTGCTCTCGGGCTGGGGTTTCCGCTACAAGATGCTGGAGGACGGCCGCCGGCAGATCCTGAACTACATCGTGCCGGGCGACCTGATCGGCCTGCAGGGGACAATCATGGGCGAGATGCAGCATTCCGTGGAGGCCCTGTCGCCTGTAACGCTCTGTGTCTTCGAGCGCGACAAGCTGATGACGCTTTATAACAAGCACGCTTCGCTTGCCTTCGATATTACCTGGATCGCGGCGCAGGAGGAGCGCATTCTCGATGAGCATCTGCTCAGCATCGGTCGTCGTACCGCGCTTGAAAGAGCTGCCTATCTCATCGCCTTCCTGTTTGAGCGCGCAAGGAAGCTCAGCCTTTTCAATGGCCGCAACGTCATCCCGATCACGCAGCAGCATATTGCCGATACACTTGGTCTTTCGATCGTTCACACCAACAAGACGCTGAAGAAACTTGCAGGGCGCAACCTGATCCGCTGGCAGGAGCGCGGCTGCGACGTGCTGGACGGAGAGGGATTGATGCGGGTTGCCGGATGGGAGGGTCTGCGTGAAGGAAAGCGTCCCTTTATCTGAGGCATGTCGCGCAAAACTGTCCGGCCGTTTTGCGATGATGATACGCGTCAGCAAGGAATTGAAGCGTCGCAACCGGATCTGAAAGATTAAGACGCGTGCTGGAATCTTTCCGGGCCGGATTGGTCAGCCTTAATGTCTTTTTTAAATGCAAATTCGTGCCGGGAAAAATAGAGTTGTGTCATCTTTCCTCCGATTTTCGTTTTTATCGACCGGAGGCAAAAATGTGGCTATTCAGTTGAGGTGGGCAACCATCGTCAACGGTCCAGGCGAGAAACCGACGGAATGATGTTTGCAAAAAGGCAGAAGCGCTGCGATGTTTGTGCTTCACGAGAGGCATGGAGATCATGAGCGAAAGAACCCGCGTTCTGGTCCTGGAAGACAGTCTGATCATCGCCATGGAGGCGGAGGATATCCTGCGTCTCGTTGGTGCGGATACGATCGATATTGCCAATAGCCTCGATCAGGCCAGGGACGCGATCCAGGTCGCAGATTACGATTTCGCACTTCTCGACGTGAATCTCGGAGAGGCGATGAGCTTCGATTTCGCTCGTGATCTGTCGCTCGCCAATATTCCGTTCGGTTTTGTCAGCGGCTATTCCGATACGCAGGATTTCCCGACTGATCTTCAGGACGTGCCCCTTCTCGTCAAGCCTTTCGACGAGAACGCGATGCGCGATTTCCTCCAGAAGCTTTTCCCGACACCGGCCGAATGACACAGCCCTAGCCTTGCTCTAAAATGAATCGGCAGGCTGAAGGACAGTTTTCCGATGCAATGGCAGGACCAGGCGATCATTCTTGGCGTCAAGCGCCACGGCGAGACGAGCGTCATCGCCGAAGTGATGACGCGCGAGCGCGGCCGCCATCTCGGTCTCGTCCGCTCCGGACGTTCGCGCACCATGCAGCCGGTGCTGCAGCCCGGTAATGAGGTGGAAGTTACCTGGCGTGCGAGGCTGGATGAACATCTCGGTGAATTCCGCCTCGAGCCGGTGAAGCTGCGCGCGGCGCGGCTGATGGAGACGGCGACCGCCGTCTATGGCGTGCAGGCCATGGGCGCTTTGCTGCGCCTGCTCCCCGAGCGCGACCCGCATCCGCATCTCTTCGAGGCGCTCGAAGTCATCCTCGACCATCTCCACAATCCCGCCGATGCGGGGGAGCTTTTCGTTCGCTTCGAGCTTGCAGTGCTGAACGATCTCGGCTTCGGGCTCGACCTGACGGAATGCGCCGCAACTGGCAATCGCACCGATCTTACCTATGTCTCGCCGAAATCCGGCCGTGCCGTCAGCCGCGATGCCGGCCAGCCATGGGCCGACAAGATGCTGCTTTTACCGGCTTTCCTGAGTGTGCAGGAAAACCACGCGGCCGATTTCGACAGCCTTGTAGCGGCATTCCGTCTGACCGGATTCTTTCTGCATCGCCACGTCTATGAACCGCGTGGTCTGGAGGCTTCGGCAGCCCGTGAAGGCTTCGTTCAGGCGGCACTCAAGGCGCTGAATCCGGCTTCCCGGACGCTTTCGCGGCCGAATGATCTTTCTGCCTGAACGGTTTTTCATACCTGCAAAACAGTCTTCAGTTTTGGCGGTTTACCCCCGTATGCCGCACCCCTATCTCTCGTTTGGTAGGGAAAGCTTCTAAGCGCTCAAGGAGGAAGCCATGCTGACCAAGCCCGATACATCGACCACCATCACGCTCTGGAACGGGCAGGAGATTCCTCGCCTCGGCATGGGCTGCTGGGCGATCGGCGGTCCGTTCTTCGCGGGCGATACGCCGCTCGGCTGGGGCGAGGTGGATGACAATGAATCCATCGCTGCGATCAACCGCGCGATCGACCTTGGCATTCGCTTCTTCGATACAGCCTCGAATTACGGCGCCGGCCATTCGGAAGAGGTTCTGGGACAGGCGATCGGCAATCGCGCCGATATCGTCATCGCCACCAAGTTCGGTTTTGCCACCAATCCGGAAACGAAACAGGCGACCGGCGCCTTTGCCGATCCTGCCTTCATTCGTCAGTCCGTCGAGACGTCGCTTCGCCGGCTGAAGCGGGAGCGTCTCGATCTCCTGCAGTTCCATCTCAACGACTTTGCACTGGACCAGTCCGACGCGGTCTTCGATACGCTGCAGGCTCTGCGGGAAGAGGGCAAGATCGATGCCTTCGGCTGGAGCACGGATTTTCCCGATCGCGCCGCCCGTCATGTTCACCGTCCCGGCTTCGTTTCGATCCAGCATACGATGAACGTCTTCGAGCCGGTGCCTCGGATGATCGATGTGATCGAAAAGAACGGTCTCATCTCCATCAATCGCGGGCCGCTTGCCATGGGCCTGCTGACAGGCAAATTCACGCCGGACAAGGCCGTCGGCGCCAAGGACGTGCGCGGTGCAGCACTCGAATGGATGGTCTATTTCAAGGATGGCCGCATCGCGCCGGAATTTGCAGCAAGGCTCGATGCCGTACGCAGCCTGCTCACATCCGATGGACGCACGCTGACGCAGGGCGCACTCGCCTGGCTCTGGGCGCGCTCGCCGCGCACCTTGCCCATTCCCGGTTTCCGGACCGTAGCTCAGGTCGAGGAAAATGCCGGCGCACTGGAAAAGGGCCCGCTGCCGGCCGATGTGATGGCGGAGATCGACGCGGCGCTGGCCCGCGTCTGAGGCTGCAAAGCATGTCGCGCAAAAGTGTGGAGCGGTTTTGCGAGGACGACATGCGTAAAAACAGAGACCTGAAGCGTGACACGCGAATCCCGGGGATCGCGGCGCGCTTTAGGCTCGGGCGCGCACCTTGAAGGTCCAGCCTTCCGGCCGTGCCTCGATGATCTTCACCTCATCGCCGATCGCAACCCTGCCGGTGCCGCGTGGCGTCACGTTCCAGCCGAAAAGCGGGCCGGGGACCCGCCGGTCACCCGACATGCGGATCCGGCCCATGGCAGGCATGGGGTTCGCCACCTCGCGCGAACCTGTCAACTGGTCCTGCGTGGTCATGATGCAGCGGGCGCAGGGCTTGACGAGGTCGAAGCGGATGCCGGCGATCTCTATCGCCGCCCAGCGGTCCTCCGCCCAGGCCTCATCCGTGTCGATGACGATATTCGGCCGGAAACGCTCCATGCCGACGTCGCCTTCGGCGTGGGCCGCGAGATCCGCGTTGAGCGCCTTCAGCGATCCCGTTGTCGTCACCAGGATCTGGTAGCCGTCCGAAAAGGTCACCGGCGTGCCTTCGCCCGCCCACTCGGCATTTGCCGTTCGTCTGGCGGCACTGTCGAAGAAGACGAGCTTCACCTCACGACCGAGCCATTCCGAAAGCCTGCCGTTGCTGTCGTCGTCGGCAACGGCAGCGCTGACAGCCGATTTCCAGACCGTGACATCGAGCCGCCGCTCCGGATGCGGCGGCGGTACTGCGATATCGGCTTTGCCCTGCATCAGCAGGCGAAAGGCGCCGGTCTCCGGTCGTACGTCGATCCGGGCAAGGGCCGGAAGCTCGCGCTGCGTGATGAATTGCCCAACCGCGTCCGTCACCATGGCGCGCCGATCGCCGGGCAGGCCGCAAGCATCGATCTCCGTGGAGGGCAGGGCAATGCCCCGGGCGCTCTTGAGCGGGTAGATGAAGAGATCGCTGACGCGCATCATAGGCTCCTAGATTTCATCCATAAATGCCGCGAGAAAGTCGCGCAGGCTCCTATCGCGGGCGGCCGCCAGTTCGCGGCCGGTCCGGGTCTGGAAACCATCCGCCAGTTTGAACAGCTTCGTCTGGAAATGGTCAATCGCATAACGCTTGTCATCAAGCGGGCGGTCGCCGGCGGCAGGGTCGGAGGGATCGTAGAGGCCAGATCCAAGCCGCCCAGCTATATAGAAGCAGCGCGCCGCGCCCACCATGCCGATCGCATCGAGCCTGTCCGCGTCCTGCAGGATTTTTGCCTCCAGAGTTTCCGGCGGCACGTTGGCCGAGAAACTGTGCGCAGTGACCGCATGAGCAACATCGGCGATATCGTCGTCGCTCCAGCCAAGCTCTCTCAAGATACGCGACGCTTTTTCTGCAGCGAGCGCTGATGCCTGGGCGCGCAGAGGTGAGTTCTTCTCGACGGCGACGCAATCATGCAGCAGCACGGCAGCGGCCAGCACGTGACCCTTGCCGCCTTCCGCGGCATGGATGCGCATGGCATTGCGGAAGACGCGCAGGATATGAGCGAGGTCGTGGGACCCGTCGTCACCCTCGGTCGCATGTGGAATGAGCTCCGCAGCCAGGGACTCATGGGAAGAAAAGGCTTCAGCCTTGAACATCGTCGTCACCGGTTTTCAAAGGATTTGTATCCCATCGATAACGGCTTGGCCGGCGAGTCGCAACGTGCCGAAATCAACGCCGGAGTTTGACGAGCGGCGTAACGCTGTCCGTCTTTTTCGGCGGCATGCAAAGCATGAAGGCGACGTCGCTGAAGGGTTTTGGGGGGCTTATGTAATAGCCCTGGATCTCGTCGCATGCCTCACGTTCGAGCAGCGCCATCTGCTCTGCCGTTTCCACGCCCTCTACGGTGACGCGCATGCCGAGCGCATCGCCGAGCAGGATGATCGCACGCATGATCGCATGCGCTTCCCTATGATCCACAATGTCGTTCACGAAGGACTTGTCGATCTTGATCTTGTCGAAGGGGAAGCTTGAGAGGTAGCTCAGCGACGAATAGCCGGTTCCAAAATCGTCCATGGATATGCGGATGCCGCGCTCCTTGAGCGCATGCAGGACCGGCAACACCTCATCGCGATTTTCCATCAGCACGCTCTCGGTGATCTCCAGTTCGAGGCGCGAAGGCGAAAGTCCCGCCGCCGCCAGCGCCTCGCCGACATCTTTCGGCAGATCGCTGCTGCTGAACTGGATGGCCGAGACATTGACGGCAATCTTGATATCCTCGGGCCATTGCGCTGCATCGTTGCAGGCCTGGCGCAAAACCCAGCGGCCGATATCGACGACGAGACCGACCTCTTCGGCAAGCGGAATGAACTCCATCGGCGAGACGCGGCCGCGCACCGGATGATTCCAGCGGATCAGCGCCTCGAAGCCGCTAATCCGATGCTGCGCCAGGTCGTAGAGAGGCTGGTAGTGAAGCTCGAATTGCTCGTTCTGCACGGCGGCACGCAAATCGGCCTCCAGCGCATGGCGGGCCTGTATCTTCTCGTCCATCTCGCCGGTGAAGAAACGTTCGTGCCGGCGCCCGTCGGCCTTGGCGTGGGAAAGAGCGACCGCCGCGTTGCGCAGCAGCTTGTCGGTCTCGACAGCATCGTCAGGGGCTATCGAAATGCCCATGGAAACGCTGAGTTCCACCTGCTTCTCGCCGCGGAAGAAGGGTTCGCTGAGCTCGCGACGGATCTGGTCGGCAAGCGCGGTGACGTTCCACGGCTGTTGGCGGCCAGTCTGCAGGATCGCGAATTCGTCCGAGCCGAGACGGGCAAGGATATTCTCCGAGCCTGCCGAGGCGCGGATGCGCTCTGCCACCTGTTGCAGGATCTTGTCGCCGGCTGAAACACCAAGCGTGTTGTTGATCGACTTGAACCGGTCGAGATTGAGATGCACGAGCGCGATCTGCTCGTCCGGCCTGCGATCTGAAAGGGCTGCATCGATCTGCTCGCGGAAGCGAATGCGGTTCGGCAGGCCGGTCAGCGGATCGTGATGGGCGAGGTAGGTGATGCGTTCTGCTGCCTTGCGGTCTTCAGTAATGTCGGCATGAATGGCGATATTACTGCCATCGGCAAGTATGGTGACGACGCTCTGGATGATGCGGCCGTCGTCCATCCGCCATTCGCGCCTGCGGATACGCCCCGCCTTCGAAGAGGCCTCCTGACCTTCCCTCCTGCCGCGGGTCCTGGCGTGGGCCTGCTCCGTACCGCGTGTCTTGCGCATCAGGTCGGCAATCGCCGTACCGGGCATGACATCGTCATCGGTAAAGCCGAAGAGCTGGCGAAAACGCAGGTTGGAAAGGGTCAGCCGCTGGTCCGCACCGAACACACTGAGGCCGAGCGGCAGGTTGTTCAGGACGATTTCGAAGAGCTCGCGCTGATCTGCAAGTGCCTGCCTGGTGAAACCGACCGTGCTCCGCAATTCGCGGTTTTCTGCGAGCAGCGTCTCGGCGCTGCGCTCGATTTCGCTATAGTCGCTCTCATGGCCACGATAGGTCGCGATCACGAGATCCATCAGATGCTCTGCATCGATCGATCCGTCCTCATCGACGGCCTGCGTGCACTGTTGCCAGAAAAGCGTCTCAGCTTTCATGCGCATAAACCCCATGCGGGACGGTTGCGATGGAAGCATGGCAAAAGGCGAAGGCGTCTTCGATTGGCAATAGGTGCCAGATCGCGCCGAGCATAAAAAAGACCTTCCTAAAATGAATGCAAGAATCACTTTTTTTAAGTAGCAAGTAACCGCTTCCAGCAACTCGCACGCGGCATCTTCTACCGCTCCGATTAATAATCGGTTGCAACCAGGCGACGCTTTATCGCTAGCCGGCAATTTGTTTGTATCTCGCAAACTACTGAAATACTGAGGAAACCTGGTTTCCAAGGGTAATTGGAAAGTGCCGTGGGAATGGGTGGTTACACTTTGTCAACTATGGTTAATCGGGAGTTAACAGCTTATTGACCGAAGCCGCAAATCAGTTTAGTCACCAGATCAGCCTTTGATATTTTCCACCCGTGTACTGCGTACAGACTCTCACCGGAAGAAGCGGTGAACGGAGGTTTGTATGACTACTCTTTCATCAGTATCAGACATCTCTTATGCATATTTGGCAACGCTCTCGCGGCTTGATGCCAATGGCGACGGCGTCTTGAGCCGCACTGAACGCGCGGCAGATCAGAAGCCTGGCATCATCAGGGAATTCCTCGAAGAGGATGATTCCGGCAATTCGCAGCCGAAATATCCGAGCAGCCTCGTCGCGCTCATGATGGACTACGGCGACAACGGCTCGGGCGTTCCCTATGCGCTGCAGCAGGTTGCCCCCAATGCCGACGACCAGGCGACGCAGATCTATCGCAATACCTATGGCGAGTTCGATTTCGGTGTCGCCGCCTGAGCCTTGATCAATGGCGGTCGCAGTTGAGCCGGCCGCGCGCCGGCTTTTTCTTGCCTTTTAGGCGGGCAGGAACACCTTCCCTTTGTGAGCGTTGGGGCATAGTGCCCAAAACGGAAGGAAACCCGATGAAAATCATAGGCATCATCGCTGGCCTCGGTCTACTTGCAGCGGCGTCCCAGGGCTTTGCCCAGGACAAACAGACGGCGACGGCAAATTTTATCGGCCCTGATGGCAAGGAGTCCGGCCGCGCCACGCTGACTGCTGCGGCCAATGGCGGCGTTTTCATCGAGGCGGAAATCTCCGGCTTGCCGGCCAACAAGTGGGTCGGTTTCCACATCCATGAGACAGGCCGCTGCGATGCCGCAACGCATCATCAATCGGCCGGGGGCCATTTCAATCCGACCAAGGCAGAGCACGGTTTCCTGGCCGCCAAGGGACCGCATGCCGGAGATATGCCGAACCAGTATGTCGGCCAGGACGGCATATTGCGCGCACAGGTCTTCGATACCATGATCACGCTCGACGGCAAGGAAGACGGCGTGCGTGGCCGCGCGCTGATGGTGCATGCCGATTCCGACGATTATCGAACCCAGCCTACGGGCGGCGCCGGCGACAGGATCGCCTGCGGGGTGATCAAATAAGTTATGGCTGCGTCTGGGGGGATGCCTTCGGCGTCCTCTTGCGGGCCGAAACCCTGACCTGCGTTTCCTCTGGTGCCGGTTCGGGAAGGGGAGCGCTCGAAGCCTCTACCGGAGCGTCGCTAGCCTCGCCCTTCTTGTCAAACGCAAGCTTGACGCGCTTGATCATGTCGCGACTGAGGTCCCACCAGTCCCCGGTCGATGCCCAGTAGCGCAACGTGACGCTGACCGCACTGTCGCTGAGACTATCGATGAAGACGCTCGGCGCCGGCGTCTTGAGGACGCGCTTGTCTGCGGTTGCAAGTTTCATCAGCGTCTCCATGACGAGATCGAGATCCTCCTGATGGGTAACGTTGATCTTCACTTCGTTCTGCCGCGTCGGCTGGCGGCTATAATTGGTGATCGGTGTATTCCAGAGCGTGGAATTCGGCGCCAGCCGGTAGAGACCGTCTCCGGTTCTCAGTTCCGTGGCAAACAGGCCGATCTCGAGAACCGTTCCCGAGACACTGCTTGTCTCAATATATTCCCCGACGCGCAGCGGACGAAGCACCAGCAGCATGATCCCAGCCGCGATATTCTGCAGCGTGCCCTGCAGCGCCAGGCCGACGGCAAGGCCGGCGGCGCCGAGAGTGGCGATAATCGATGCCGTCTGCACGCCGAACTGCGCGAGGACGGTGACAAAGACCAGCACCAGCAACGCGTAGCGCACGACATTGGTGAAGAAACGGGCGAGCGTCTCGTCGATGCCGCGCACGCGCGAGATGCCCTCGTAGGCCCAGCGGCTGATCAGGCTCGCCGCCACCCACCCGACGATGAGCAGGATGATCGCCCCGAGGATGGAGAAGGAATATTGTACGGCAAGCGCGCTCGCCTGATCGAGTGCCGAGCGGGTTGCGATGATAAGGTCGGTGGCCTGTTGTTCCATCAGGTGCTCCTCGAATGCCTCGTCGAGGGCTAGATGGAGCAGGGGCGATGTGCGTCAACCGTTCGAATTGTCCCTGACGGGCAATACGAAGGGTGCGTTGCCGTCGGCCTCGGCACCACGGCCAATGGCCTTCACGGCATCGACGAGCCGGCCGCGCCGGTCAAGCAGCGCATCGCCGATTTCGACGATTCGAGCATTCGGCGTCGCTTGGGGCGAGACGGTTCGCAGCCGCCGCGCAAGCGCCATATCCTCCTGCTCCGGCGCGAGCGAGAGAGCCGCTATCAGCGCCGCGGCTGGCGAGCGCGATACGCCCATCCAGCAATGAACAAGCAACGGTGCTTCCTGCTGCCAGCCGGCAGCAAAATCGATGATCGCCCGCACGTGCTTTTCGTCGGGCGCGACGAGATCACCCGTGCCCTTGAAGGCAATATCGTTCATATTGAGCAGCAGATGCCGGTCGGCCTGGATGACGCCCGGCCGGTGAAAGGCCTGTTCCTTCGCCATCAGGCTGATCATCTCGCGTGCCTTGTGCCACACGGCCATTTCGCCGATACGCGCCAGCGGAGAAACCACGATCATCGTCACGCGCCGACACTCCGCTTCGCCTCGATCTCGGCGAAACGCTCGCAGAAGAGCCGCTGCGCTTCGAGCGCCGGGACGGGATCGATCAAGAGCATGTCTCGCGTGATGCCGCGCGGCTGGCCGAAGAATTTCTGCGCTTCGGCCGGCGTGAAGCCGGCAAGGACAGTCGCCTCGAAATAGGCGGCAATCGTATCGGCCTTCTTGATCTTGTCCTTGAGCTCACGGGAGGCGTGCGGCGGCAGACCGAAGCGCAAGTGTACAGCCGCCTCGAGCCGCTTCTCGACGGTCTTGTATCCGCCGCCGACGACAGCCTTGAAGGGAGAGATCATATCGCCGATCACATATTCGGGTGCATCATGCAGCAGCGCCATCAGGCAATCGCCGGGTGTTGCCTCGTTGAAATGCCGGAATATGAACTCGACGACCAGGCAGTGCTGGGCAACAGAAAAAGCATGGTCGCCCGACGTCTGGCCGTTCCAGCGGGCGACACGGGCAAGTCCATGGGCGATATCGCTCAATTCGACATCGAGCGGCGAGGGATCGAGCAGATCGAGCCGCCGGCCGGAGAGCATGCGTTGCCAGGCACGCGGAGCCTTCGCAGTCGTCACGCGCTGGCCTCGTCGGAGGAGGTCGGAAAGCTGAGCCCGGACCAGGAAGGCAGGCTGAGTGTCACGGAGATATCGCCGGCAAGCAGCGGCGTGCCAGATGCCATGGCTTCGCCGGCGCGGTCGATTCGCACGATCGCCAGTCCGCTCGTTCCCTCGACGGAACCGAGTGTGCCGACCGGCTTGCCATTCGCGGTGATTTCGGTGCCGCTGGCAGGCAGTGCGGCACCTGCCGAAACAGTCACGACACGGCGCCGCGCCGTACCGCGATGGTGCATGCGCGACACCACTTCCTGCCCGACATAGCAGCCCTTCTTGAAGGAGAGGCCGCCGTTGAAATCCATCAGTACGTCATGCGGGAAGGCGTCCTGCAGAGCGTAATCCGGACCTGACGTGACGATGCCGCGCTCTATTCGCAGCGCGTCGTAGAGCGCCGCGTCATCGCTGCCATGATGACCGGCACGACGCAGAACGATGACGTTGGCCTTGGCAAAGCGGCTATCCCCAACGCCATCGTTGGCATCCTCGCCCCAGGAAACGGTCACGCCGTCTTCGGCAACTGGCGTCAGTGTCACCGGCGCACGAAGACGATACATGGTCAGCCGCTTCAGCAGGGCTTCCCGCTGGGTCGCATCCGTTTCGATGATGAAGCCGTCGCCGTCGCGCCAGATCATGAAGTCGAACAGGATCTTGCCCTGCGGCGTCAGCAATGCGCCGGGCCGCGCCTCGTCCGCGCCGAGCGAAACGATGTCGGTGGTGATCAGATTCTGCAGGAAGGACTCTGCTTCCGCACCGCCGATGGCGATGAGCGAGCGGTCTTTCAGGAATACGGCTGGCATGGCGGAACCTGTCGCGTTGGTGATCGACCAGAGGTAAGTCTTTGAAGCGGAGGGTGCAAGCGCTCAACACATCGGCCTGAAAATCGGAACTGATTTTCGAGAGGCCTGATGCGTAGATTCATGGGCTTAGTGCGTCGGAATCGACGCCCGGATCTCTGGCCTCAGTCGCCGGCCGTGAAGAACTTCCATTTACCGTCCGGCGCGATGCCGACGCGATAGAAGTTATAGCCGCCGAATTCCTGCATGTCAGAGAGATCGCCTGCGGTGACGATGCGCAGCAATTCCACGCGTTCCGGCGGCGTCAGCGTTTTCAGGTCTTTCTCGGCAAAATAGGGCCAGACGTACATCTCCTCGGGCGTGCCCTGGCCGACATGTACGAAGCCGGTCGAGATGACGTCGAGCATGATGGCCAGAATTTCGTCGCCATCGGGGTCGCCGGAGAGATCCTTCAGTGTGCCGATCGGATCGTCAGTGGGTTCGCCGACCGTTACCTGTGTCTGGTCGGCACCGGTCCCCATCAGCGGACGCAGGCGTTCCAGATCGCCTGATGCGGCTGCCTCGACGATCTGTTCGCGCATCTTGCGCACCGGTTCCGGTGCCTTGCTGATGTCGTAGATCACTTCGACGGGCTTGGAAGCGTCGGACGCGCCCGGCGTCTTGTCGACGCTCTGGCCGCTGTCTTTGTTGACGAGCGGATCGGGCTGGGGAATGCCGGGCGAACCGGTCTGTGGTGCAGCCGGCTGCTGTGGGCTCTGCTGCGCCGTAGCGGGCGCATCGGGTTGGCCCGGGATCTTCTGAAGTTCGGAAAGTGCGTAGGCGGAAGAGGCGGACAGCATGCTGCCTGCGGCAATGCCGACGGCGAGCAGGACCGGCGCGAGCGGAATTCGCGAGGAAATATCTTTACCGGTACGCATGAAACTCTCTGTATTGCCCTTATTGCAGGGTCCTGTTGGTGGAAAACTCACCTGCCAGCATGCGGTCACGCAGCGAGTCCAGCAAGGCCTCGGCGCTACCTTCTCCATGCAATCTGATCGTCTCGCGCAGTGCATGTGCAATTGCAGCATCGGCAATGATTTCAGGCTCGATGCCGTCGGCCATGCCGTCGGCCCAAGCCTCGTTCTGGTATTCCAGAGCCGCCTGCATCTTTTCGTGGACGATCATGTCGTCGATGTCGTTGAGGCTTGGTTCCATTGTCTTTTCCTCAGAACTTCTCATGTCTTACCGCTACGTTAACAACACTAACAGCCTTTTCCCAAAACGACACGTGCGCATGCGAAAACAGGTTAATTAAACGTTAATTTCCAAAGCGCGAAGTAATTTCTGTGGCGAGTGTTGCACCTTCGTTACGGTAGCGTTCCTCTGCCACGATGGCCGCTTGCGTGCAATCCGTGTAAACAGAGGCGAATGCTCGGTATCCGCGATTGAAGGCTGCGGTCAGTTTTTCCTTGCGCTGCGGCTCTCCATTCGTTTCAGAATCAAGCAGTTGCTGCATGTTGGCCCGCCACTCGTCCGCACCCGGCGCCTTGCAGAGCGTGCGCAGATAATGCACCGAACCCAGGACCTCGGCCAGCCGCGCCAGCTTGTCGTCATAGGGTACGACCGCAACCTGCGGCACGACCTCCTCTGGCGGCGGAGCCGCGTTTTTGCCGCCCTGCGCCCCTCCTTGTGCCCCGCCTTGCGCCATTGTGGTACCGGCCCAGACGAGGCCACCGAAGACAAGGGATGACAAGACAACGCGTCGAACGGGAATCATGCTCATAGTTGATACAGGGAGCGTGACAGGAACAAGGCAGATACGGCAGTTTCCACTTCTATTCTAGCGAGTGCGCCTCATTCACCGGCCGCCAGCCGCTCGGCGCATTCGAGCACGCTCTGCGGTACCGGCATGCGCCGGATCTCCTCTACGCTGTACCAGCCGATCGCTGCCGCATCGTCAGCGGCTTCGGCCACCAGGTGGCGGTCCGCCTCGACGCGGAAGACGGAAAGGAAGAAATGGCTGTTGATGCTGCCATCGGGCGCATGCGTCTTCAGGTCATAGGTCGAAAACAGGCGCGGATTTCGTGCCTGAATTCCCGTCTCTTCGAGAAATTCGCGCAATGCCGTCTCCTCGGGCGTCTCGCCAGGTTCGCCTCGTCCACCGGGAAAGGCATACATATCGGCCGAAGGCGGATTTCGCCTGAGCACAAGAAGGAACCGGCCATCACGTTCTAGGATGGCGGAGGAGGCGGGTTTGGCCTGGGAGGTCATTGCTTTGTACGCTTTGCTGTGATGTCGCCTTATCCCACGGCCGGCGCACCTTGCGCAACCGTCGACATTGCGTGGAATATGGCGTCACGATTCCTGCGAGACGCCGTTGACCTACCTCATCTATGCCCTTGCCGCCCTCTTCGAAATTGCCGGCTGCTTCGCTTTCTGGGCCTGGTTGCGCCTGGCAAGGCCTGTCTGGTGGCTGGCACCGGGCATGGTGTCGCTGGCCTTGTTCGCCTGGCTGCTGACGCTCGTGCCGAGCGAGGCGGCCGGGCGCACTTTTGCTGCCTACGGCGGCATTTATATCGTCGCCTCGCTTCTGTGGCTCTGGCTGGTCGAAGGCCGCATTCCCGACCGCTGGGACATCGGCGGCGCGCTGGTCTGCCTTGCCGGCACGGCGATCATCCTTTTTGCACCGCGCAGCTGAAGCTTTTCCACGAAAGATGTGCAGCGCCGTCCCATTCGCAATTGCTTGAGGGCAAACCGCCTTGACCGATGTCGGGCACGATGAAAGAAACCCGTATGTGTGGACGTTTTGCCCTGACAGAAGTGGTCAAGGATATCGCCGAAGCTTTCAGCCTTGCCGAGCTGGAAGGCTTTCCGGCGCGCTACAATATCGCGCCGACGCAGCCGATCCTCGTCGTCATCTCAGGTGAGGGGCAGGAACCGGGCAGCAACCTGCCGGACCGCCGTGCGCTTCTGGTGCGCTGGGGCTTCACGCCGGGCTGGGTCAAGAATCCCAAGGAATTTCCGCTGCTGATCAACGCGCGCTCGGAAACGGCAATCGGAAAAGCCTCCTTCCGTGCCGCCATGCGCCATCGCCGCATCCTGATCCCCACTTCCGGCTTCTACGAATGGCATCGCCCTTCGAAGGAGAGTGGCGAGAAGGCGCAGGCCTATTGGATCCGGCCACGCAGAGGTGGTGTCATCGCCTTTGCCGGTCTCATGGAAACCTGGTCCTCGGCCGACGGTTCGGAGGTCGATACCGGCGCCATTTTGACGACCAGGGCCAACGGCGCAATCTCCTCGATCCATGACCGCATGCCGGTCGTCATCCAACCGGAGGATTTTGCCCGCTGGCTGGATTGCAAGACGCAGGAACCGCGCGCGGTCGTTGACCTGATGCGGCCGGTTCAGGAGGATTTCTTCGAGGCGATCCCGGTTTCCGACAGGGTCAACAAGGTCGCCAATATGGGGCCGGATCTTCAAGATCCGGTACCGCTCGAAAAGGCGCCGAAGCCTCCGCAGAAGAAGGCACCCGACAGCGGCCAGCTCAGTTTCTTCTGAAACCTGAACCCGCTATCCGCTGAGTGGAAAATCCGGTGATCTCTGTTGGTCCGGTTCCGGCGAGTGGCGCGTCGCTTGCTACCCACTATTGCCAAACCCGCCGCATGGCGGGCTCCGGACGTCATCTCCGCATCGCTATGGGCCGGCTGGTATCCGCCTGCCCGTGCGTTTCTTCGCGCCCGCTTAGGCGAGCTTCTTGACCGGTGCCGGCTTTGCCATCATCGAGGCCGCGGCCACGGCCTTGAGGCCGAGCGGGCGGTAGTTGGTGGCGAGATCCGGCTTGGCTGCCTGCTGCTGTTCCGACTTCTTCGAGGTCACGATACTCTCCTTACGTGTTTCCCTAGAATTTTATGTATCATGCTCTTTTGTCCGAAATAGCGACAAAAGAGAGGCGCGGCTTATCAGGAAATGTAACCACGGACCATAATTCGCGAGGCTTAACTGAAACCTACGTTCGTTAATGCTTACTTAATAAAGTGAATGCTCAGATATGACGACCGATGTCGTCCTCGCCGATACCGGGCTCTTCGATGGTCAGCGTGCCATATTTGCGCTTCCATTTTCGCGCGCCGAAGGGCAGCGAAACAAGGTAGGCACAGACGGTGACGACCATGACTTCCCAGGTGAAGCTCATCAGCATCGCGACGTAGATCACGACACCGAGCATGGCTGGCAGCACGAGATCGCGCCGCATCCGGCTCTCGGATTTGCCGGACCAGACCGGCAGGCGGCTGATGAGCAGGAAGGCGATGAGGACCGTGTAGCCCGAGGAGAGGAACGCGAAGGTCCGGTCGGCGGTGAGGCCGAGAAAACCGAGATAGACCGGCAGAAGCACCAGCATCGCGCCGGCAGGGGCCGGCACGCCGACGAAATATTCCGATTGCCAGGCCGCGCGATTCTCGCGTTCCGACATCACGTTGAAGCGCGCCAGCCTGAGGCCGGCGGCGATCGTGTAGATGAGCGCGGCGATCCAGCCGAGCGAGCGCGCCTGGTCGAGCGCATAGACATAGACCACGAGGGCAGGGGCGACGCCGAAATTGACGATGTCGGCAAGCGAATCCATCTGCGCGCCGAATTTCGACGTGGCCTTCATCAGCCGCGCCACACGACCGTCTATGCCGTCGAGGAAGGCTGCGAGGAGCACCATGGCGACAGCGAGCTCATAACGAGCTTCAAAGGCAAGCCGGATGCCCGTCAGGCCGGCGCAGATGGCAAGGATGGTGATGAGGTTCGGAACGACAAGCCGGATCGGAATCTCACGCAGACGCGGCCCGCGGGCCGAATCATCGTTCGGGCCATTCGGTTCGAAGGGCGGAAAGGGTGGCTCCATATCGCGCTCTCCTGAAAATTAGCTGCGGCGGCTGATGACCGGACCCTTTGCCGAGGCGAATTCGGCAATGACCGTCTCACCGGCAACCGCCGTTTGGCCAAGCGAGACTCGCGGCGCGGCGCCCGCCGGCAGGAATACGTCGAGACGCGAGCCGAAGCGAATGAGGCCGATACGTTCGCCGGCATCGACCGGTTCGTTGACATGCGAGAAGCAGAGGATGCGCCGCGCAACGAGACCGGCGATCTGCACCACACCGATCTGGCCGTGGCGGGTCTCGACGACGAGGCCGTTGCGTTCGTTCTCCTCGCTCGCCTTGTCGAGTTCGGCATTCACGAAGGTGCCGGGGCGATAATTGATGCTGACGATGCGGCCGCGCATCGGTGCGCGGTTCACATGGCAGTTGAAAACATTCATGAAGACAGAGATCCGCAGCATCGGCTCACTGCCGAGATTGAGCTCGGCGGGCGGTGTGACCATCTGGATCGAAGAGACCTTGCCGTCGGCAGGCGAAATGACGAGATCATCGTCCTGTGGCGTGACGCGCTCCGGGTCACGGAAGAAATAGGCGCACCAGAGCGTCAGGATCAGACCGATCCAGAAGAGCGGCTTGAAGATCCAGCCCAATACGAGCGACGCGACGAAAAAGGCGGCAACGAAGGGATACCCTTCCTTGTGCACCGGTACGATCGTGTTGCGAACCGTATCGAACAAGCTCATGAATGCCGGTCTCCTGTCGTTTTTCGTATCCGCTGGTTACAGAAAAACGACCTGATGAGCAATGGCGCGGATCTCAGGCCGCCTTCGATGCATCGGTTCTAAACAATAAAACAGACAGTTCCGCCTGTCTGCAGCTAGCTTGCCGGCGCCAGCCGGTTGACGATGCCGAGCTCGTCGCTCTCGCGAACCTGCTTGAGATGCTCCTCGGCCTGTGTCGCCTCGCGCTGGCGGTTCCACATCGACGCGTAGAGGCCGTTCTGTTCGAGAAGGGCGGCATGCGTGCCGCGCTCGGCGATCTCGCCGCTCTTCAACACGATGATCTCGTCCGCGCCGATCACGGTGGAGAGGCGGTGGGCGATGACCAGCGTCGTGCGGTTCTTGGAAACGACATCGAGTGCCGTCTGGATTTCCCGCTCCGTCGTCGTGTCGAGCGCCGAGGTCGCCTCGTCGAGGATGAGGATCGGCGGAGCCTTCAGGATGGTGCGGGCAATTGCCACGCGCTGTTTCTCGCCACCGGAAAGTTTCAGTCCGCGCTCACCGACCTTGGTTTCGAACCCTTCGGGCAGCATCTCGATGAAATGACCGATCTGTGCGATTTCGGCCGCCTGCTTCACCTCGGCTTCATCAGCCGAAGGGCGGCCATAGCGGATGTTATAGGCAACGGTGTCGTTGAACAGAACCGTATCCTGCGGCACCATGCCGATCACCGAGCGCAGGCTCTTCTGCGTGATGGTGCGGATGTCCTGCCCGTCGACGGTGATGGAACCGCTCTGGATATCGTAGAAACGATAGAGCAGGCGCGACAGCGTCGATTTACCGGCGCCCGAAGGGCCGACGACGGCAACCGTCTTGCCGGCAGGCACGTCGAAGGAAATGCCTTTCAGGATCGGCCGGGCCGGATCATAGGAGAAATGCACATCCTTGAAGGAGATGGCGCCCTGGCCGATGGCCAGCGCCTTCGCACCGGGCGCGTCCAGAACCTCGGCCTTCACTTCCAGAAGATCGAACATCTGCTCGATATCGATCAAGCCCTGGCGGATTTCACGGTAGACGAAGCCGATGAAGTTCAGCGGCACCGAAAGCTGCAGCAGCATGGAATTGATGAAGACGAAATCGCCGACCGTGTGCTCGCCACGCTGGACCGACCAGGCCGAGAGGACGAGCATGATCGTCGTGCCGATGCCGAAGATCACGCCCTGGCCGAAGTTCAGCCAGCCGAGCGAGGTCCACACATCGGTCGCAGCCTTCTCGTAGCGCTCCATCGACTTGTCGAAGCGCTTGGCCTCCATCTCCTCGTTGCCGAAATATTTGACCGTTTCGAAGTTGAGGAGGGAGTCGATCGCCTTGGTATTGGCGTCCGTATCGCTCTCGTTCATCGTCCGGCGGATGGAGATACGCCAGTCGGAGGCGCGGATCGTGAACCAGATATACGCCCAGACGGTAAAGGCGGTAACGGCGAGATAGGAGAAGCCGTAGCCCCACCAGAATATTGCCGCCGTCAGCACGAATTCGATGACTGTCGGGATCGAATTCAGGATCGTGAAACGCACGATCGTTTCGATGCCCTTGGTGCCGCGCTCGATGATGCGCGAAAGCCCGCCCGTCTTGCGCTCCAGATGGAAGCGCAGGGAAAGCTCGTGCATGTGCACGAAGGTGCGGTAGGCAAGCTGGCGCACCGCATATTGACCGACGCTGGCAAAGAGCGAATCCCTGAGCTGGTTGAGGCCGAGCTGGATGAGACGCGTCAGGTTATAGGCGATGACGAGGGCTGTCGCGCCGATCAGCAGCGGCGGCAACGTGCCCTGAAGGTCCATCCTGCCGTTCAGCGCGTCGGTCGACCACTTGAAGAAATAGGGCACCAGCAGCAGTACGAATTTCGAGATGAGCAGATAGACCGAAGCCCAGACGACCCGCATCCTCAGATCCGGCCTGTCCTTCGGCCACATGTAGGGCCAAAGATTGTAGAGCGTTCCCAACAGGTTGGAGTCTGAAACTGTCTTGCCGTTTGCCATGCGTGTCTCCAGCCCGGCGGGCCGCTGTCGCCGCGGCCTGTCGCCGCCCCCGCGAGATATGCCACCGGATGGCGGATTACAACATTGATAGGGATTTTATAGGCGAGGTGTTGCGCGTCGGCCCTAACGGAAACGGCGGCCGATGGGCCGCCGTTTTTTGATTTAGAGATGTCCGCCCGAGAGCCGCTTGCGATGCAGCTCCTCGGCATTCGGAAGCGCATCCTTCGGGAGGCCGAAGACCTGGCCAGGACGGATGCGGTCCGGATTGAGGATCTTGTCCTCATTGGCGATGTAGATCGTCGTATAGCGCACGCCAAGGCCGTAGGTACGCCGGGAGATCTGCCAGAGCGTATCGCCACGGCGGATGATGACCGCGTTGTTGTTTGCCGTCAGCGGTGCCTGCTCGATCGTCTTCGGTTGGCTGGCGTCCGATACCTCGTTTGAGGGCATCGGCGCGACATTGGCACCGGGAGCCGTCAGTTCGGCGATGATCGCGCCGAGCTTGTCGAGTGCCGCGCCGACCGACTTGGCATCCTTCGGCAAGCTCTGCAGCATTGTCAGCGCATTCGCCGCAACATGTGAGGCGGAGGAAGATGCCTGCTTGATGGCGTCGGTCGCATCGATGCCCGGATGGAAGTCGACGACAGAGCGCAGTGCGAACTCGGTGGCCGAGCGGGCTGCCGCAAGCTGCTCGACTCCCGGCACCTTGCCATCTGCGAACAGGCCCTTCAGCAGGCCGAAGGCTTTGGTCGCATCGCCCTTGAGCTTGCCGAGCTGGCCCTCGTCGAGCGGCACCGTCGCCTGATTGACATTGGCATTGTTGCCGGACTGCGCGGCAACGGTGACCTGATCGCCCTCCGGACGGTTGAAATTGACGGTCGCGCGGATGAGGACCTTGCCCGCGCCATCGACGACATCGACACGGATCTTGTGATCGCCGACCGGGAGGTCCATCGCGCCGCTGATAACGAAGTGACCATCCGGCTCCGCCGTATCCTGCCCGATCAGCGCGTCATCGGCGTAACCGATAACCTTGGCATTGGCGCGCGCCGTGCCGGCCACGAAGATCTTGTTGCCTTCGATCTCGACGGCAGTGATCATCACATCGGCAGCAGCGGTACCCTGCTGAGTACCGGGAACAGGAAGTGCCGTATTGCCTGCATCACCGGATGTTGCGGGCATATTCGGCGTCTGCATCGCAACCTGGTTGCTCGGAGCGCCATTAGGCGCAGGCTGCGCGTTGTCGGCCGTCGGCGGATTGCCCGCAGATGCGTCGCTGACAGCCGGCGGCGCCGCGCTGGCGACCTCAGCCTTCGGCGCGGTGATGATGCGGCTTGCCGTGCCGGGCTTGGAAACCATGGCGAGAAGCTCGCTGCCGCTGCCGTCCTTCGGCACGGAAACGGTCGCAACCTCTTCGGACAGCGTGATCTTGCCGTCCTTGCCGGTTACCTTCAGCACGAGCTGGTGGTCGCCTGCCGGAAGCGGGTTGTCGAGAACGGCGGCAAAATCGCCGGTGCCGTCGACATCGGTCGTCACGACCACCTTGTCGCCATCGAGCACCTCCAGCTTGCCATTCGGCTCGGCGGAGCCTGCAATGACGGTCGAACCGTCCGGCTCCACCCGCAGCACGTCAAAAGCCGGGATTTTCGGGCCGGTATTGGAAGCAGCATCCGCTGCCGGAGCACTCTGGCTATTGGCTGCAGCCGGCTGGCCGGCTGGCTCCGGTGCACCGGTGAGCGCCGCTTCGGCCCGGGCAAGGGCAGCCAGCACATCTGCGGCGTTTTCGGGCAGATTCCTGATGATGTCGCGCGCCTTGCCGGCACCGTCCTTCGCCCTGGAAACGAGGCCCGCAGTGGTGGTGTCGAGGCCATCCGGTGCCGCAAAATCTGCGATCGCGGTCAGCGCGCTCACGGTCGCGGTCTTGGCGCCTGCAAGCGCATCGGCGGCGGGCACCTTGCCATCGGCAAACAGCGCCTTCAGGCCGGAAAGAGACCGCACGGCATCGGCGGTGAGACTGCCGATCTTCTGGGCGGCCTCTGCGGCGTCAGCGGCGGTGGAGCGGGAAGTCTTAGACGCTTCGTTAACCGTGTTGTTGACCTCGGTGCCGGCCTGGTTGATCGCGTCGCCGACCTTCGCCACATCAGAGCCGAGCCGGGGCATGACGAAAAACACCATCAGTATGATTGCGATTACGAGCACTGCGAGGGCCAGCAAGCCGGCACGGTTTTTCATCATTGCGTCTCCAAAGGCGGCAAATTGCCGTAGTATTCAGAAATTGCTAGCGATTCCCGTTGCTTTGCACAAGCATTCAAAGCAAATACGCAAGCTCCGGACGTCGCTTTTCAGTCAATTTTCTTGACTGCATTGAAATGGAATAGTTGTTTTTCCCTTATGACCGAACAATCTGTATCGATTCGATCCATTTGCGTTTACTGCGGCTCTCGGCCGGGACGCGATCCTTCCCATATGGCTGCCGGCCGCGCGCTCGGAAAAGAGATCGCGGAATATGGCCTTCGCCTGATCTACGGCGGCGGCACAAAGGGCATCATGGGTGCTGTGGCCAGCGGGACCCTATCCAACGGTGGTCAGGTGACGGGCATCATTCCCGAGTTCCTGATCGACATGGAGGCGACTCGCCATTCCCTGGGCCAGCTCAACGAGCTTATTGTAACCCCTGACATGCATGCGCGCAAACACACGATGTTCGAGCGCTCCGATGCTTTCGTGGCGCTGCCAGGAGGTATCGGCACTCTGGAAGAGATCGTCGAGATCATGACCTGGGCGCAGCTCGGCCGTCACGAAAAGCCGATGGTCTTTGCCAATATCAACGGCTTCTGGGATCCGATGATGGAGCTTCTGCGCCACATGACGGGCGAGGGCTTCCTGCACACCGCCCATCGCGTGCAGCCGCTGGTCATCGACGAGATCTCGGGCATCATCCCGGCCATCATGGCGCAGGCGGCAGAGCTTGCCGCCGACCGTGACGGCGAGGACGACGTGATTTCGAAAATGTAGTCTCTCAAGCAATTCCAGCCGCACGTTGCGCAACGCTTAGGTGGCCGGAATTGCGTGAAAACGGGCGCGGCTCTAACGTCCGCGCGTCGTCGTCAACATCGACCAGCTGTACAAGAACAGGCCGGCCCAGATCAGCGGGAAGGCAATCATCCGCGCCGTATCCATCTCTTCGTGGAAGACGAAGACGGCGATGAGGAAGATCATCGTCGGCGCGATATACTGCATGATGCCGATGGTCGAGAGCCGGAGCAGCTTGGCGCCATTGGCGTAGATCATCAGCGGTACGGCGGTGATCAGTCCGCAGCCGAGCAGCAAGGCGGTATCGCTAAAGCCGGTGCGGTAGAAGTGCCCTTCGCCGCTGACGAATTCCAGGTAGAGGATGTAGAGCAGGGCGGGCAGGCTGAGGATCAGCACTTCCAGGAAGAAGCCCTGGTTCGGCCCGAGCGGCAGCGTCTTGCGAAACAGGGCATAGAAGCCCCAGCTGAACGCCAGCGTCAGCGCCACCCAGGGAATGCCGCCGCTGTCGAAGGCGAGCACGACGACCGCAAGGCCGGCAAGGCAGATCGCAGCAATCTGCAACGGCTGCAGTTTTTCTTTCAGGAGCACGGCGCCGAGGAAGATGCTGAAGAGCGGATTGATGAAATAGCCCATGGCCGCATCGAGCGAATGGCCGGCGCCGATCGCCCAGACATAGGTGCCCCAGTTCACCGTGATCAGTGCCGCGGTCATCATTGCCATGGCGAGCATGCGCGGAGAGCGCAGCGCGACCTTGATATCCTGCGTGCGTCCGAGCACCAGAAGCACGATGCCGGCAAGCGGCAGCGACCACACGATACGATGGGCAATGACTTCGGCAGGCGAAATATGCGCGACCGCCTTCATGTAGATCGGCAGAAAGCCCCAAAGAAGATAGGCCGTCAGCGCGAAGGCAAAGCCGCGTGGACTGTCTTCGTTCTTGATCAAGGGGGCGCTTGCATCGGCAGACATCGGGTGTTTCCATCTTTGTTCTGTTTCTGATCCGCATTAGCTTAAGCGGCGTGAATAGGCCAATTCATTTCATTGAATGGAACAGCACCTGCGTGGACGCGAAGAGAGGCAAGCATGGAAGAAACTGACCTGGCGGTCTGTCGGCAAGCCTATGCCGCCCAGATGCTGGCAAAGATGGGGGTTGCTGACGACGAGCGGCTGAGGCAGATCTTTGCCACAGTGCCGAGAGAAGATTTCCTGGACCCGCCGCCCTGGCGCATGGCGAATGGAATTGGCTATCAGGACATGCCGTCAACCGATCCCGTCATCCTCTATCAGGATGTCCTCATTGCGCTGCAGGAAGAACGGCAGGTCAACAATGGCAGCCCCTCGCTACATGCGCTCGGTCTCCACTGGCTTGCGCCGCAGCCGGGGGAAACGGCCTGCCATATCGGTGCCGGCGGCGGCTATTATACCGCCATGCTGTCGCATCTGGTCGGCAGCGGCGGCCATGTCACGGCGATCGAGTACGACCGGGAGCTTGCCGCTCGCGCGAGCGCCAATCTGGCCCCCTATGGCAATGTCGAGCTTGTCTGCGGCAACGGCCTGGAATGGCCGAAATCGTCTGCCGATGCGATCTACGTCAATTTCGCGACCCACCGGCCTGCCGATCCCTGGATCGGCAATCTCTCAGTCGGCGGCCGGCTGATCTTTCCGCTCTCTGCTCCCTCCCGCGACGGCAACGACAATCTGCGGCCGCGCAGTGCCCGCGGCGGCTTCTTCCTGATCAGGCGCACGGCCACGGAATACAGCGCCCGCTACCTCAGTCCTACCGTCTTCGTCTGGGGCCATGCCGCATCAGGGACGATCGAGACCTATAAGGCGCTGGAATCCACCTTCCGGCATGGCGGTATGGAGAAGGTCACACGGCTGCGCTGGAAGATGCCGAAGCAGGAGGACGAATGGTATTCGGAGGTGGACTGGGGCCTCCTGTAGAGCATCGCCGTTTTCGTTCGAATGACGGAAATGCTCTATCTCCTTGTTTTTATTTTATTCCGGACGCAACCTCTGCCCAGTTTGCTGGAATGCTCCAGCTCACTCGGCAGCGATCTTGCCGGCAAGTTGCCGGTTCTTCATCAGCTTGTAGATGACCGAGTCCATCAATGCCTGGAACGAGGCGTCGATGATGTTTTCGGAAACGCCGACCGTCCACCAGCGCACACCGCTGGAATCGGTCGATTCAATCAGAACGCGGGTAATGGCCTCGGTGCCGCCATTGAGGATACGCACCTTGAAATCGGCGAGCACCAGATCGTCGATCTCATGCTGATATTTGCCGAAATCCTTGCGCAGCGCGAGGTCGAGTGCGTTGACCGGGCCTTCTGCTTCCGCCACCGACATCAGCGTCTGGCCATCGATGGCGATTTTCACGACGGCTTCGGAGACGATCTTTATGCGCCCGTGGGAATCGAAGCGCCGTTCGATCATCACCCGGAAGCCTTCGATCGTGAAAAAATCCGGGATTGTTCCCATGGTGCGCCGCGCCAGAAGCTCGAAGCTCGCATCGGCGCCCTCGTAGGCATAGCCGGAAGCCTCGCGCTCCTTGACGATCGAAATCAGGAGATCGAGCTTCGGATCGTCCTTTGCGACGTCGATGCCGCGCCGCCTCAGCGCATTGATGAAGTTTGCCTTGCCGCCCTGATCAGAGACCATGACCTTGCGGAAATTGCCGACACTTTCCGGCGGCACGTGTTCGTATGTGCGCGGGTCCTTCAGCAGCGCCGAGGCATGGATGCCGGCCTTCGTCGCGAAGGCGGACGCGCCGACATAGGGCATCTGATGATCCGGCGAGCGGTTGAGCAGCTCGTCGAAGGCATGCGACAGGCGGGTGAGGTTGGTCAGCCGCTCGGCGTCGATCGCGGTTTCGAAACGCGTATTGTAAGCGCTCTTCAGCGCCAGCGTCGGGATTAGCGTTACCAGGTTGGCATTGCCGCAGCGTTCGCCGATGCCGTTCAGCGTGCCCTGGATCTGGCGTACACCGGCCTCGACGGCAGCAAGCGAATTGGCAACGGCCTGGCCGGTATCGTTATGCGCATGGATACCGAGACAGTGCCCCGGCACGCCGAAGGCGATCACCGCCTCGACGATTGCGCGCACTTCCGGCGGCTGCGTGCCCCCATTGGTGTCGCAGAGCACCACCCAACGCGCGCCGTTCTCATAGGCGGTCTTCGCACAGGCGAGCGCATATTCCGGATTGGCCTTGTAGCCGTCGAAGAAATGCTCGCAGTCGACCATCGCCTCCTTGCCGGCGGCAACGACGGCCTTGACGCTTTCGGCAATGGATTCGAGATTCTCCTCGTTGGTGCAGCCAAGCGCCACCTGCACGTGATAATCCCAGCTCTTGGCGACAAAACAGACCGCGTCGCTGCGCGCCTGCAGGAGCCCGGCTATCCCCGGATCGTTGGAGACGGAAACACCTGGCCGCTTTGTCATTCCGAAGGCGACGAAGGAGGCCTCGCTCGTACGCTTTTCGGCGAAGAAGGCGGTATCGGTCGGGTTTGCTCCGGGATAACCGCCCTCGACATAGTCGAGCCCGAAATCGTCCAGCATGCTTGCAATCGCAATCTTGTCCTCGACCGAAAAGTCGATGCCGGGCGTCTGCTGCCCGTCCCGAAGCGTCGTGTCGAAGAGGTAGATTCTTTCGCGTGCCATAGTGGTGTTTCCTGTCGCCGCTTGCGGCCTTATTGTTTACCTGCGAACCGGTCCGTTGCCCGGATCAGCTGGTCGAGAATGCCGGGTTCCGAAAAGGCATGCCCGGCCCCTTCGATCAGGTGGAACTCGGCCTTTGGCCATGCCTTGTGCAGCAGCCAGGCATATTTGGCCGGGCAGGGCATGTCGTAACGCCCGTGGACGATGACGCCGGGGATATCCTTCAGCCTATCGGCATCGCGCAGCAGCTGGCCCTCATCCATCCACCCGGCATGGACGAAGAAATGGTTTTCGATGCGCGCAAAGGCATAGGCGAACTCGGCTTCCTCGAACTTGCCGCTGGTCGATTTCTCCGGCAGCAGCGTGATCGTCTCGCCCTCCCAGATGCTCCAGGCCTGGGCCGCCTTCAGAGCCACGGCCCGGTCCGCACCGGTGAGGCGCCGGTTATAGGCGAGCATCATCTCATGGCGTTCTTCAGGCGGGATAGGAGCGACAAAGCGCTCCCATTTGTCCGGGAACATCTCGGAGACGCCGAACTGATAGTACCAGTCGAGTTCGGCCCGCGTCAGCGTGTAGATGCCGCGCACGACGAGTTCGGAAACGCGATCCGGATGTTTCTCGGCATAGGCGAGCGCCAGTGTCGAGCCCCAGGAGCCGCCGAAGACCTGCCATTTGTCGATGCCCGCCATCTCGCGCAGCCGCTCGATATCGGCAACGAGATGCCAGGTCGTGTTGGCCTCGAGGCTTGCATGTGGGGTCGACTTGCCGCAGCCGCGCTGGTCGAACAACAGCACGTCATAAAGATCAGGATCGAACAGACGGCGATGGGCGGGTGAAATGCCTCCGCCCGGACCGCCATGCAGGAAGACCGCCGGCTTGGCGCCCGGCTTGCCGCAGCGCTCCCAATAGATCACATGGCCGTCGCCGACATCGAGATGGCCGGAAGCATAGGGTTCGATTTCCGGATAGAGTGTGCGCGTCGCTCCAGTCATATCTTCACGCCTTTTGCGGGCCAGACAGCGGTATCGTGGTCGGGATGCTGGAAGGAGATGATCGCCTCCTGCCGGGCGTAAAAATCCGGATCCTTGTGCACGGGCGCGTCGAAGATCGTCTCGACCCAGGGCAGGCGGGCATCGTAATTGACCTGGATCTGCGGGGCGAGATCGCTGCGGTCGTCGAATGTGCCGATCGCAAGCTCCAGCCCGCCCGGATGACGATAGGTCATCGGCGTGCCGCAATCGCTGCAGAAGCCGCGCTCGATATTGACCGAGGACTGGAAATAGGTCGGTTCGCCGCGCGACCACTCCATGCCCTCTTCCGGCGCTGTCACCAGAGCGGAAAAGAAGCCGCCGAACTGCTTCTGGCACATGCGGCAATGGCAGATGGACGGACGTCCGAGCTTGCCTGTTATGCGGAAGCGTACGGCGCCGCACTGGCAGCCGCCTGTTCTCGTCGTCTCGGTCATGGATGAGCTCCTGAAGGCCATTGGGATGTATCGTGGTCGGGATGCTGATGATTGCTAGCCGCAATCCCGTCCTCGCGATCGGTTGTTTCCGGTTCCGGTTCGACGGGCAAGCCGTCGAGCGCATGAAACCAGACCATTTTGCTGTCGAGATTGGATTGCATGACCGGCTTTACAGCTTGCGGATCATCGAGCGAGCCGAGCGTGATGTTGATGGAGTCGGCATCGGGAATGTCGTAGAAAAGCGGCGTACCGCAATCGCCGCAGAAGCCGCGTCGCACGAGGCCGGAGGAGTGGAACCATTTCGGCTCGCCACGCGTGAGCTCGAAATCGACCCGCATCACCCCTGCAAGCGGCAGGAAATAATTGCCGGCGGCCTTCTGGCACATGCGGCAATGGCACACATGCGGATAGCCGAGCTCGCCATTTGCCCTGTAACGAACCGCGCCGCATTGGCATCCACCGCTCTGTTCAGCCTTTGCCGTCACGCGTGATCCTCCGGCGGCCAGACCGGCGTATCATGGTCGGGGTGCTGATAGGACACGATCTGATGGAGGAAGGAACCGGCAGCGAGATCTGCCTCGGTTCGTTCTCCCGGCAGTTCGTTCAGGTGATCGACGAAAGCGATCTTGCCTTCCACCCCCCACTGGATGGTCGGCGGCAGCAAAGACGGATCATCGAACGCGCCGGCCGCAACGGCCATGCCGTCGGGTGCCTCATAGGTCAGCGGCGTGCCGCAATCGCCGCAGAAGCCGCGGTTGACGAAATTCGAGGACCGGAAGGTCTTGCGCTGGCCTCTGGTCCATTCGAATTCCATTCCGCGTACGGAGACCAGCGGCGCGTAGTAGGCGCCGAACGCCTTCTGGCACATGCGGCAGTGACAGATCGACGAATCCGGCGGCGTGCCCCGCGCCCGGAAACGGATCGCGCCACATTGGCATCCGCCGGTATAGGTGTTCATTTCTTCACCTCCCACGTCGTTACCCGCTCACCCGTTTCCGGATCCTTGCCATCCTTGAGCTGGATGCCTTCGGCAGCAAGCGTGTCGCGGATCTTGTCGGCCTCGGCAAAATTCTTCGCCTTCAAGAGCTCGAGCCGCGCCTTGACGCGCGTATCGATTTCCGCCGCCACGGCCTCGTCGATCTCCGTCTTCTTCGGCAGCACGCCGAGCAGGGCGGCACTGGCTGCAAAGACGGCGGGATCGCCGGATTGGGCAAGCGCATGCAGCGCCTGGACGGCGGCGACCGTGTTGAGGTCGTCGGCGAGCGCATTCAGCACCGTTTCGTCCGGCTTGGCATTGCCGGGTTCTGCGGCCGGCCATTTGGCGAGCAGCCGCTCGGCTTCCTCCAGTCGCTTGACGGAGAAATCGATCGGTTCGCGGTAATGCGTCATCAGCATCGCAAGGCGCAGCACTTCGCCCGGCCATTGCCGGCCGGCGAATGTCTCTGTGTGCAGAAGTTCGTAGATGGTGACGAAATTGCCTTCGGATTTCGACATCTTGCGGCCTTCGACCTGCAGGAAGCCGTTATGCATCCAGACATTCGCCATCACGTTAGTGCCATGGGCGCAACGCGACTGGGCGATCTCGTTCTCATGGTGCGGGAAGATCAGGTCGAGCCCGCCGCCATGGATATCGAAGACATCGCCGAGATAGCGTCCGCTCATGGCCGAGCACTCGATGTGCCAGCCCGGTCGGCCGCGGCCCCAGGGGCTCTCCCAGCCGGGCTCGTTTTCGTCAGACAGTTTCCAGAGCACGAAGTCGCCGGGGCTCTTCTTGTGCGCGTCAACGGCGACGCGGGCGCCCGCCTGCTGCTCATCGAGATTGCGCTTCGAAAGCTGGCCGTAATCGGCCATCGACTTCGTATCGAACAGCACTTCGCCTGAGGCCTGGTAGGCATGACCCCGCCCAATCAGCCGCTCGATGATCTCGATCATCTGGGTGATATTGTCGGTCGCGCGCGGCTGTACAGTCGGCTCGAGCGAGCCGAGTGCCAAGGCATCGTCGAGAAACTGCTTCTCGGTCTTCTCCGTCACCGCCCGGATCGCCGCATTGAGCGGCAGGCCCGGATAATCGCGCAGCGCCCTCGCGTTGATCTTGTCATCGACATCGGTGATGTTGCGCGCATAGGTGACATGGCTTTCGCCATAGACATGGCGCAGCAGGCGGAACAGCACGTCGAAGACGATGACCGGTCGGGCATTGCCGATATGGGCGAAATCATAGACCGTCGGGCCGCACACATACATGCGGACGTTTTCGGCATCGATCGGGGCAAAGACCGATTTTTCCCGCGTCAGCGTATTGTACAGCTTCAGTTCCGGCGTGCCGCCCATTCCACTCTCCTAAAATGCATATGCAGAAAAACACCACCACCGGCAGACCGGGGCGTTTCGCATCTTGGACATTTGGGAGACGAAAACGGCCAGGCCAGCTTTGGGCTAGCGAATAATCTTCCGGCAAATAATGCAGGTAACCGTTTTCATGCGGAAGGTTATGGCTTGGGCGATGAAAAAGGTCAAGGGTCAGAACTTCCTGAGATGCCATTGCCAGGGACCCGAAAATTCTGAGAGAAGAGGGAGTGCATAAGGCACGTCCAGGCAGTTGTGCCTCGGACCGAAGATCTTGTTCAGAGGCTATGGATGTTCGGCTTATTTAGGAAGCGTTCCAAGAGCACGATTGTTGTCGCCACGCTCAATGCCCGCCTTCAACCAATGGATAGGGGCGAGCTGGAGGATGCTTTTGATGCTTTTATGTCAGAGAAAAAGCACGGTATGCGGGTTGTTGGAGGTGGCACGCTCCAGGCGGCAAGTGGTGAGATTGCGAAATGCGACATCGAGATCGAGGTCGATAATCCCACGGATGCCAGACTGACGCTTTTGACCGAAGTTTTGGAATCGATGTTGGCTCCGGCTGGATCGATCCTACAGATTCCAGATCAGCGACGGAGCATCAATTTTGGACGGCAACATGGCCTCGCGGTTTACGTGAACGGCGCGGAATTGCCGGCTTCTGTCTATGAAGAATGCGATATCAATCACGTGGTGGCCGAGTTCTCACGGCTTCTGGACGGCGCCGGAGTCGTTGCCAGCAATTGGCAGGGACCACGGGATACAGCGCTCTACATTTACGGCAGGGATTTCGAGACGATGTTATCGCACCTTAAGCCCTTTATCGAAAGCTACCCACTGCTAGAACGCTGCCGGATCGAGAGGATCGCCTGAAACGATCGGTCCTTGCGGCAAGGTCATCCCGGCAGCTGGTAATCGACCAGCTTGTTCTCGCGCACGATGAACAGCTTGCCCGTCTCGGTCACGCCGGGACCGAGCAGCGGCAGGATCGCCTTGGCCACTTCGGACGGGTGCGGCAGGCTCATCGGGTCTTCGCCCGGTACTGCCTGCGCGCGCATGGCGGTGCGCGTGGCGCCCGGATCGACGCTGGTGATGCGCAGCGGCGTCGATTGCGTCTCGCCGGCCCAGGTGCGGGCAAGCGCCTCGACGGCTGCCTTGGAGGCGGAATAGGCGCTCCAGAAAGGGCGGCACTTGTGGGCCGCGCCCGACGACATGATGACCGCGCGGCCGGCATCCGAGCGCGTCAGCAGCGGATCGACCGAGCGGATCAGCCGCCAGGTGGCATTCACATTGATGTTCATGACCCTCTCGAAGACCTTCGCCTCGATATGGCCGATCGGCGAGATGACGCCGAGCACGCCGGCATTGGCAACGAGAATGTCGAGCTTGCCCCAGCGCTCGAAGATCGAGCCGCCGAGACGATCGATTGCTTCCATATCGGCGAGATCGAAGGGAACGAGCGTCGCTGAGCCGCCCACCGCCTTGATGGCATCATCAAGCTCTTCAAGGCCGCCGACGGTGCGGGCGCAGGCAATCACATGCGCGCCGGCCTTGGCGAGTTCGAGGGCGGTGAAATAGCCGATGCCGCGCGATGCGCCTGTGACCAGCGCGATCTTGCCTTCGAGATTGATGTTCATCTGCCCCGGTCCCGGATGTGCTTGAAAAGATAAGGGGCGCAATAAGCGCCCCTGATAGGAAAGTCAAAGCGGAAGCGGCTCAGCCGTTGCTGGCAAGCACGGAAATCTTGTTGCCCATGGACTCGCCATTCTTGTCGAGCAGCCGGGTCGGATAGTCACCGGTGAAATAATGGTCGGTGAACTGCGGGCGGGCCGGGTTGCGATCCTCGCCGCCGACGGCGCGATAGAGGCCGTTGATCGACAGGAAGGCGAGCGAATCCGCACCGATATATTTCGCCATGGCTTCGACATCGGCATACTGGTTTGCGAGCAGCTTGTCGGCGTCGGGCGTGTCGATGCCGTAAAAATCCGGGAAGAAGATCATCGGGCTGGCGACGCGGATATGCACTTCCTTGGCGCCCGCCTCGCGGATCATCTGCACGATCTTCAGCGAGGTCGTGCCGCGCACGATGGAATCGTCGACCAGCACCACGCGCTTGCCTTCGATCATCGCCCGGTTGGCGGAGTGCTTCAGCTTCACGCCGAAGGCGCGGATCTGCTGTGTCGGCTCGATGAAGGTGCGGCCCACATAGTGGTTGCGGATGATTCCGTATTCGAAGGGAATGCCGCTGGCCTGCGCGTAGCCGAGAGCCGCGGGTGTGCCGCCATCGGGAACCGGCACGATGACGTCGGCATCGACATGGGCTTCCTTGGCAAGGTTCATGCCCATGTTCTTGCGCGTCGTATAGACGTTGCGCCCGCCGACGACCGAATCCGGACGTGCGAAATAGACATATTCGAACAGGCAGAGGCGTTCCGGCTGCTGCTTGCTCGGCTTGCGGGCATCGATGCTTATCGAGCCGTCGGGCTGGATTTCGCAGATGACAACTTCGCCATTCTCCACGTCGCGGATGAACTTGGCACCGATAATGTCAAGTGCGCAGGTCTCCGAGCAGAAGATCGGCTTGCCGTCGAGTTCGCCCATGACGAGTGGGCGGATGCCGGTAGGGTCGCGCGCGGCGATCAGCTTCGTGCGCGTCATTGCGAGCATCGAATAGCCGCCTTCCATCTGACGGATGGCGTCAATGAAGCGATCGGCCGTGGACGTGTGGCGGGAGCGGGCGATGAGGTGGAGAACGACCTCGGTATCCGATGTCGACTGACAGATGGCGCCGGTGGCGATGATCTGCCGGCGCAGCGTCAGGCCGTTGGTGAAATTGCCGTTATGGGCAATGGCGATACCGCCTTCTTCCAGTTCGGCAAAGAGCGGCTGCACATTGCGCATCGCCACTTCGCCTGTCGTGGAGTAGCGCGTATGGCCGATCGACATGCTGCCGGGCAGGCGGGCGAGTGTCATCGGATTGGTATAATGGTCGCCGACGAGGCCCATATGGCGTTCCTGATGGAAGCGCTTGCCGTCGAAGGAGACGATACCGGCCGCCTCCTGCCCGCGATGCTGAAGCGCATGCAGGCCGAGCGCGGTCAGCGCCGCCGCATCGGGATGTCCCAGAATTCCGAAAACGCCGCATTCCTCATGCAGCGTGTCTCCGTCGAGCGGATCGTCAATCGGGAAGGAATGGGACTGGTTCATTTCTGCGGGCCTCTGCTCTCACAAGAATGGATCGGCTTGTCCAGTAGCATGATACCGGAAATCTTGCAGCTTTCCGATAAATTCATGCTGAACGACACTTCCTCAAAGCCCGCTCGCCGGCTCTGAAACGGTTGAGGCCCGGCGGAGCGAAATGCCCGGCCGGACCTTTGGTCTTACGTCCCGCTCAAATGGCAATTGCCAGGCCGCGGGTCAAGCGAGTGAACACTGCGTCAATTAGATGGCTGCTGTGCGCCATTGTTAGGGGCGGGTGCTGCGTCTTCCGCCGGAGCCTGATCGTTGGCCGGCGCATTTTCTTCCGTCGTGCGCGCGCCACCAAGCTTCTCGGTGATGCTCTTCTGGATCATCTGGGCGAATTCATCCGGCAGGACCGCCTGCAGGCGAACGACGAGAGAATCCAGGAATGGCTTCGATTTGGCATTGTTGACCCAGGCCGGGCGGTGATCGGCGTCAACCAGCCAGTTCCAGAAGGCGACGGCGACGACGAGCAGAAGTATGCCGCGCGCAGCACCGAAGAGGAAGCCCAAAGTGCGGTCGAGCGCGCCGATGCGGCTGTCGATGATGAAATCGGCGATCTTCATGGTGATGAAGGAGATGATGATCAGCGCGATCAGGAAGACGACGGCGGCCGAACCGACAATGGCGATACGGTCATCGTCGGTATATTTCTTCGCATAGGGCACGAGATGCGGATAGAGATAGTAGGCGGCGGCTGCAGAGCCGCCCCAGCTCGCGATCGAGAGGATCTCACGCGAGAAGCCGCGGACCATTGCCAACACGGCGGAGAAAAGCACGACGCCGATGACAATACCGTCGAAAATCGTAATGGGCATGTAAATTCCACTCCAGACTGCCGCCTTGCGGGCCGCGTCGCGCCTTGTTTGGCTGATCCTATAGCATCCCCGCTATCAGTGATGAAGGATCAAACGTCTTCTTCCACACGCTGCAACGCCCCTTTCGAGCCGGCTATGCGCGCGACCAGATCCGGCAGGCTCTCGATCTCGCTCCAGCGGCCGCCGCTCTTGGGCAGTTCGGCGGAGCCGGATGGCAGCAGAGCAGCCGAAAACCCCAGCTTTTCGGCTTCTTTAAGGCGCTGGGCTGTTTGCGCAACCGGCCGGACGGCGCCCGACAGACTGACTTCGCCGAAATAGACGCAATCGGCCGGAAGGGCAATACCGGCCAGCGAGGAAACAAGGGCCGATGCGACGGCAAGATCGGCGGCAGGCTCGGAGATGCGGAATCCGCCGGCGATGTTGAGGTAGACGTCATGCTGGCCGAGGCGAACGCCGCAATGGGCCTCCAGAACCGCAAGGATCATCGACAGGCGAGCCGAGTCCCAGCCGACGACTGCGCGCCGCGGCGTGCCGAGCGATGTCGGCGCCACCAGCGCCTGCACTTCGACGAGAACAGGCCGCGTGCCTTCCATGCCGGCAAAGACGGCGGCACCCGGCGATTTCTCGTTGCGCTCGCCGAGGAAGAGTTCGGAAGGGTTGGCGACTTCGCGCAGTCCCTTGTCCGACATTTCGAAGACGCCGATTTCATCGGTCGGCCCGAAGCGGTTCTTGACCGTGCGCAGGATGCGATAGTGATGGCCGCGGTCACCCTCGAAATAAAGCACGGCGTCGACCATGTGCTCGACCACGCGCGGGCCGGCGATCTGGCCGTCCTTGGTCACATGGCCGACGAGCACCATGGCCGCGCCCGTCTGCTTGGCAAAACGGATCATCGACTGCACACCGGTGCGCACCTGCGTGACCGTGCCCGGCGCGGATTCGGCGAGCTCGCTCCAGAGCGTCTGGATGGAGTCGATGATGACGAGATCGGCGCGTTTGCCCTCGGCCAGTGTTGCCAGAATATCTTCGACATTAGTCTCTGCCGCCAGCATCACATCCGTGTCGGCCGCATTCAGTCGCTGGGCGCGCAGTCGCACCTGCGCCACCGCCTCTTCGCCCGAAACGTAGATGATCTTGTGCCCGCGCCGGGAAAGGGCGGCCGCCCCCTGCATGAGCAGTGTCGATTTGCCGATGCCGGGATCGCCGCCGACGAGCACGGCCGAGCCGCGCACGAAGCCGCCGCCCGTGACGCGGTCGAGCTCGGAGATGCCGGTATGGATGCGCGGCGCTTCCTCGATCTCGCCGGACAGGGCGGTCAGTGCCACGGGCCGGCCCTTCTTCGGCGTCTTGGCCGGTCCGCCGCCGATGCCGCCCATTGGGTCTTCCTCGACGATGGTGTTCCACTCGCCGCAATTGTCGCATTTGCCGGCCCAGCGATTATGCACCGCACCGCAGCTCTGGCATATGAATTGTGTTCTGGCCTTGGCCATCAATGACTGCTTTCACGTAGAGCCGCCTGGGCGGCCGAATCGGTTTCGCCCTAGATAATGGCTTCCTGCACCGATCAAAACTAATGATTTTCCTATCAGTGGCCGGGCTGGCAGCATGGGCAGGCTCTCAAGGGATAGGCCATGCTCGATTATTCGCTCGCTCACTGGATCGGTTTTTTGACTGCGGCGGTCCTTCTAAACATCTCGCCCGGCCCGGACATGGCCTTCATCCTCGGCCATACGATGAAGAGCGGCACGCGCGCCGGCTTCTCTGCCGTCTTCGGCATCTGGACAGGCGCCTGCATCCACGTGCTTCTTGCCGCTTTCGGCCTGTCGGCGATCCTTGCCGCCTCGGCAATCGCCTTCTCCACCGTCAAATGGGTGGGCGCGGTCTATCTCGTCTGGCTCGGTATCCAGGCGCTGCGCTCGAAAGGTGAGGGCGGCTTCGTGCGTGCAGCGGGCGAGACGCTCGGCTGGCGGCGCATCTATCGCCAGAGCGTACTGGTCTCGCTGCTCAATCCGAAAGTGGCGATCTTCTTCCTCGCTTTCCTGCCCCAATTCGTCGTGGAGGGCGCAGGCCCGGCATGGCTGCAGCTTGCCGTTCACGGCGGCCTGATCATTGTGGTCGCCTTTTTCATCGAGCCGCCGCTGATCCTTGCGGGAGGGCGGCTTGCTGATCTCTTCAAGCGCAATGCCAGGATAGGCCTGTGGCTGGATCGCGGCCTTGGTGCGCTGTTCGTGGCGCTCGGCGTGCGCCTCGCGCTCACCACTCGCTAGAGACTATTCCTCGTCCATCTCGTACTTGCGCTCGTGGCGCAGGCCGATGCTGGTCAGCATCTCGTAACCGATCGTACCGGCAGCCTTGGCCGCGTCGTCCACGAGCATGTTCTTGCCGAAGAGCTCGATATAGTCGCCGGCGCGAACCGCATTTTCCGGGAGGTCGGTCACGTCGAAGATCGTCTGATCCATGGTGATGCGGCCGGCGACAGGTACCTTGTGACCGGCAATGAAGCCCTGTCCGCCCTGCGGCACTGCCTGGCGCAACGGCACGCCGCCGCTCGACTGGCTGCGCATGTAGCCGTCGGCATAACCCGCCGCAGCAACGGCGAGCCGGCTGTCGCGCGTCAGCTGCAGCGTCTGCCCGTAGCTGACGGATTCACCGGCCTTGACGGTACGGACCTGGATGATGCGCGCCTCGGCGGTCGCCACCGGACGCATCGCGTTCGCCATGCCGTTGACGGCCTGCCCGCCATAGAGCGCAATGCCCGGCCGCGTGAGATCGAAGTGATAGTCGCTGCCGAGCAGGATGCCGCCGGACGCCGCAAGACTTGAATCGATACCTTCATAGGCGGCGCTAACCTTGCGGAATGATTCAAGCTGCTGCCTGTTCATTGCCGAGGAATGATCGTCGCCGCAGGCAAGATGGCTCATGACGAGAACGGGCGCAAAACTCGCCGGCCGCGATACATCGTCCGCAAGAGCGAGCGCTTCATCCAGCGTCAGTCCGAGACGGTTGAACCCGGTATCGACATGCAGGGCGCAAGGATAGTCGCCGTAATCTGCAAGCACCGCCATCCAGAATGCAAGCTGCTCTTCCGAGGAGATGATCGGCACCAGATCGTTTTCGAAGAAGCGCCGCTCGGTGCCGGGCCATATGCCTGCCAGCACGAAGATGCGTGCCTCAGGCGCAAACATGCGCAGCGTCACACCTTCATCGACGGTCGCCACGAAGAAATCCCGTGCGCCGGCAAGATAGAGCGCTTCGCCGGCATCCTCGATCCCCATCCCATAGGCATCCGCCTTGACGACGGCGGCCGTGCGGGCCTTCCCGGAGCGTCGCGCCATGTCTCGCCAATTGTCGGTCAGCGCCGTCAGGTCGACGGTCAGCCGCAGTCCGGCGGAGGCGAAAAGGTCCTCGTCTTCGAAGGGGATGGAAAAATCTGTCATGAATCGCCGCACTGAAAGGGAAAGGAAAATGCTGCCAATACTCTAGAGACCATTGTGGCAAAGAGAAAGCACGCGCAGTCACATAGCAGCCTTTCCCACATGCGATCACTTTTGTTCAAGACGGACGGCCCGGCGCGCGCTAATCTGGCTGGATGCAGAACGTATCGCAAAAAGAGGCGGCAGATGCCATGCCGCTTGCCAAGGTGGAATCGGCCCGCTTCTGGCGGGATAGCCGTTTTCGCGACATGGAGTGCCTGAGCGCCAGTTTTCTCACGCATGAATACGCGCCGCACGCCCACGATACATTCAGCATCGGCGCGATTGAAAGCGGCAGCCAGATCGCGACACTGAGCGGAAGGCGGGAAGAAACCGGACCAGGAGACCTCTATCTGATCGATCCCGGTGTCGTGCACGACGGCGCTCCGGGCGGTGAGGGATATCGCTACCGTATGATCTACCCGGATACGAAACTGTTCATCGATATTCTGGAGGATGTCTCCGGCAAGGCGTTCAACGCGACGCCGTCCTTTGTCAGGGCACTGCCGCGCGATCCGCAGTTTGCCAGAGCTTTCCACACCGCGCACCGCACGCTTGAAAGCGGCGCCGGTGCGCTCGAATCCGATGAAAGCATGTTCTCGGTGCTGGCGGCGATCTTCGCGCGTTATGGCAGCACGATCGTCTTGCCGGTCGACACCAAGGAGCGGAGCGCTGTCGCCCGCGCTCGCGATTACCTGATCGAGAATTTCGACAGCGATGTCGGCCTCGAGGAGCTGGCGACGGTGGCGGGCCTCAGCCGCGCCCATCTAATCCGCGCCTTCCGAAGGGAATATCACATCACCCCGCACGCCTTCCTGACCGACCGGCGTGTCCTCGTCGCCCGGCGCCTGCTGAGGGAAGGCCGCATGCCGGCCGATGTCGCTGTCCAATGCGGCTTTGCCGATCAGGCGCATTTCACGCGCCATTTCAAATCCCGCACCGGGGTGACCCCCGGCCAGTTTCGAGTCGGTTGATCACTTTCGTTCAATACAGCACGCGACTGTCTCGGCTACCTCTCCGCCATCTTGATGTGGAGGTTGCCAATGTTGCAACAGACCGGGCCAGCCGGCAAAAATCCTGTCCGCGAATTCCTGGGCGGAATGCGTGCCATTTTTCCGTTGATCGTCGCTGTACTGCCGATCGGCCTCGTCTTCGGCGCGGTCTCGGCTACCAAGGGGCTTTCGGCCCTGGAAACGACGCTGATGAGCGCGCTTGTCTTTGCCGGCGGCTCGCAGTTCGTGGCGATGGATATCTGGACGCATCCGGCGAGTTGGATCGGCGTCGGCTTCGCGGCCCTGCTCGTCAATATCCGCCACGTGCTGATGGGCGCCTCGATCGGCACGAAGATGCAGTGCTTCTCCGGTATCAAACGCTATATCGCCATGCTGTTCCTTGCCGATGAGCTCTGGGCCATGGCGGAATTCCGCGCCGGGACGACACGGCTCACACCCGCCTGGTATGCAGGCATCGTTACGCCCTTCTACCTGACCTGGGTCGGCTCGTCGCTTGCAGGTGCGCTGCTCGGCGCCTTTCTCGGCGATCCCGCCGTCATCGGTCTCGACTTCGCCTTTCCGGCTGTCTTCATCGTGCTGGTCATGGGCTTCTGGAAGGGGCGGGAAACCGGTGCCGTTCTCGCGGCAAGCGGGATTGCGGCCGTCGCCGTCCATCATTTCGTGCCAGGCGTCTGGTACATCGCAGCCGGCGCGCTGGCGGGGCTGGCCATGGCTCTCTGGAGAGGCAGGGCGCGGGAGCAGGCGGCATGACGCTCGATCCCAACACTCTGCTTGCCATCCTTGCCATGGCTGCCGCCACGATCTTCACCCGCATCAGCGGTCTCGTATTGATCCGCTACGTCGAGATCAACGAGAACAGGAGAACGGCAATCGAAGCCATCCCGCCGGCAGTGCTGATGGCCGTCATTGCCCCAACCGCATTTGCGACCGGTTGGGCGGAGACGCTGGCCTGTGTGGCGACCGCAATCGCTGCCAGCCGCCTGCCGATGCTGGCAAGTGTCGTTGTCGGTGTGGCAACGGCAGCGCTTCTTCGCGCTGCGGGGCTCTGAAGCAATTCAGCAAAATTGCGCGGCGGTTTTGCGCCCTGAGGAATTGACGGGGAAACCCGCGTCAATGTTCCTCGTACTGGGTAAAGGACGGATCGGCGAGATCGGCGAAGCGCGTGAATTCCGACTGGAAGGCGAGCTTCACCGTGCCGGTCGGTCCGTGACGCTGCTTGGCGATGATGACATCGGCCGTGCCCTTCACCTTGTCGAACAGCGCTTCCCATTCCGGATATTTCGGGTCGTGGATATCGCGCGGTTCCATGTTCTTGACGTAATATTCTTCGCGGAACACGAAGAGCACGACGTCGGCGTCCTGCTCGATCGAGCCGGATTCACGAAGGTCGGAAAGTTGCGGGCGCTTGTCTTCGCGGCTTTCGACGGCACGCGAGAGCTGCGACAGCGCGATGATCGGAACGTTGAGTTCCTTGCCGAGCGCCTTGAGACCGGTGGTGATCTGGGTGATTTCCTGCACGCGGTTCTCGTTCGACTTACCGGAGCCGGTCATCAGCTGCACGTAGTCGACGACAAGCACGTCGAGTCCGCGCTGGCGCTTGAGACGGCGGGCACGTGCCGAAAGCTGGGCGATCGAGATACCACCGGTCTGGTCGATGAACAGCGGCACTTTCTGCATCATCATCGAGCAGGCGACGAGTTTTTCGAAATCGGCATCGTTGATGTCGCCGCGGCGGATCTTCGAGGAGGAGACTTCCGTCTGCTCGGAGATGATACGGGTCGCGAGCTGTTCGGACGACATTTCGAGCGAGTAGAAGCCGACGACGCCGCCATTTTTCGCCTTCATGCTGCCGTCGGACTGCACTTCGCCTTCGTAGGCGGCCGCGATATTATAGGCGATGTTGGTCGCAAGCGAGGTCTTGCCCATACCCGGACGACCGGCGAGCACGATCAAGTCCGAGCGCTGCAACCCGCCCATCTTGGAATCGAGCGAGTGGATGCCGGTGGAAATGCCGGAAAGGCCGCCGTCACGTTCCTTGGCGACAGCCGCCATGTCGATCGCGAGCGCCACAGCATCGTTGAAGGCCTGGAAGCCGCCGTCATAACGACCATTTTCGGCAAGCTCGAACAGGCGGCGTTCGGTATCTTCGATTTGCGCCTGCGGCGGCATGTCGAGCGGCGCGTCATAGGCTATGTTGACGACGTCCTCGCCGATGGTGATCAGCGCACGGCGGATCGCCAGATCGTAGATTGCTCTTCCGTAGTCCTCGGCATTGATGATCGTCACAGCACCCGTGACGAGGCTGGCGAGATATTGCGAGACGGTGATGTCGCCGACCTTCTCGTCGGCCGGCAGGAAGGTCTTGACCGTCACCGGATTGGCGATCTTGCCCATGCGGATGATGTCGCCGGCGACCTCGAAGATCTTCCGGTGCAGCGGCTCATAGAGGTGCGTGGGCTTCAGGAAGTCCGACACCCGGTAATAGGCGTCGTTGTTCATCAGGATGGCACCGAGCAGCGCCTGTTCGGCCTCGATGTTGTTCGGCGCTTCGCGATAGTGCTGCTCTGCGGGAGCAACGGCGGCAATCTTTCGTGCAGCTTCGTTCATCGTCATCCGTACTGTCTTTTCCAAAACCCGGATTTGCAGGGCGGACTGAATAAAATCAAGTGCCGCGCGGCAACTACTTTCAGCTCGCCGTCAAATCGGCGGCGCTGTGCACGTTGTTCGATTTCTCCACAGTCGGCGGATCGCTTGAGGAGAAATATCCTGACTGTCACTTGCGGGACACGGTGCCTGCAGCGACTCACTTCGTCATTCCAGCATTCTGTTATTTTAGCGCCCTCGATTGGAGGACGCAGCAAAAAAGCCTGCCGGCTGGAAAAGCTCCAACAACAAAAAAGCCCGGCGCGAGCCGGGCTTTTCGTTCTGCCTGAAGACAGAAATTATGCTTCGTCTTCGTCGAGGCCGTCGGCTTCCGGATCGAAGAAGTCTTCCGGACGCAGTGCGTCTTCGTCAACGCCGTAGATGGCGTCGACAGAGGTGAGTTCTTCACCCTTGGACTGGCGTTCGGCTTCTTCAGCAGAACGGGCAACGTTCAGCTCGACGTTGATCTCAACTTCAGCATGGAGCTGCAGCTCGACCTTGTGCAGGCCGATCGCCTTGATCGGCGTGTTGAGGTGAACCTGGTTGCGGGCGATGTTGAAGCCTTCGGCAGCCAGAATGTCGACGACGTCGCGGGCAGCGACGGAGCCGTAGAGCTGGCCGGTTTCGCCGGCAGAGCGTACGACGATGAAGGACTTGCCGTCGAGAACGTCGGCGACCTTCTGAGCTTCGGACTTGCGCTCGAGGTTACGAGCTTCGAGCGTTGCGCGCTCGGATTCGAAACGGGCCTTGTTGGCAGCGTTGGCGCGCAGTGCCTTGCCGAGCGGCAGGAGGTAGTTGCGTGCGAAGCCGTCGCGAACCTTTACGGTTTCGCCCATCTGGCCGAGCTTGGAGATGCGTTCGAGAAGAATGACGTCCATGGTGTTTTCCTTTCTTGTTCTCAGATTTCGGTATCGGTTTGTTTGGGGGCATCGGCATCCTTGGTCGGGGTCAGGGCGATCGCCTTGCGGGTATCGGCAAGACCGAGCACGAGGATGAAAAGAGCTGGCAGCATCATGGTGGATGCCAGGTAGCAGAGAATGAGGGCCGGCAAGCGCCAGTCCTTGCCGCGCGTGCGGAAGTGCAGCGCGGCGAAGCCGGACATCAGGAAGCCGGCGCCGAAGGCTCCGACGACCGTGGCGCCGATCATCGCCGGAATTCCGCCCATGAAGGTGGCGGCAAGTCCGACGAGGAAGATGAAGATCGAATTCCGGTTCATGCGCAGCGACGAGGGGATATCCTCGCGCGGGCGCAGGCCCTTGCCGGAGGCGGTGACGATACGCGTCGCGATGTAATAGGCGGCAAACAGCATCACCACCCAGATGGCGCCCTGCAGCGCGGGCAGCATGAGCACGACGAGCGACTTGGTCTGGGCGGTCGCGACCGGGTCCGGAACGAAAGTCGGCTGCTGCTCCTGCAGCGAGGCCATCAGCATGTCGACCATCTGGTCGGTAATCTCAGGCCCGTAACCGATCATGATGCCGGTAACGATGACGGCGATCGTGACCAGGCCACAGAGATGCAGAAGGATGTCGGACAGCGGATACCAGGCAAGCAGATGGTCGGGGCCGCCGAGTTCGGATGCCGGGCGCGCAAGATTGGCAAGATGGCTCAGCCAGCCGGCCGGCAGCAGCGTCACCATCGTCATGACGAGCGCGAAGGACGGCGAAATGGCGATCGCACCCAGCACGGCAGCGGTGACGACGGCGGATATTGCCGCGAGGTTGCCCCAGCCGAGACCGACGAGCAGGATGGGAAGTGCGGAAGCGGCATAGAGCACGGCACTGAACGACGGCTGCATGCTCGCGCCAAGCACCAGCAAGGCGGCGGTCAATCCGGCGAGTGCGCCGATCGCAAGCGTTTTCGGGTTCAGTTTCGTCACTTCGCTGTCCTGCTTCATCAAGCAGTTAGAGGATTTCCCTGAATCGATCCGGGAGATGCCTCAACATGGGTTTTAAGGTTCCGATCCGCGCCCATCGCGGAAGGGAGGAAGCCCCGGATCCGAAGATCCGGGGCTTCGATAGTCAATTAGGCGACGACGTACGGCAGCAGGCCGAGGAAGCGTGCACGCTTGATCGCCTGGGCGAGTTCGCGCTGCTTCTTCTGGGAAACGGCCGTGATGCGGGACGGAACGATCTTGCCGCGCTCGGAAATGTAGCGCTGCAGGAGACGGACGTCCTTGTAGTCGATGCGCGGAGCGTTTGCACCGGAGAACGGGCAGGTCTTGCGACGACGATGGAACGGACGACGGACCGGAGCGGAGGAAGATTCAGACATTCTTATTTCTCCTTATGCACGGTCTTCGCGGGGAGCGCGATCAGGACGCGGGCCACGCTGGAAGTCGCCGTCACGGCGCGGCGGACGATCGCCGAATTCGCGGCGCGGGCCACGGTCGCCGCCTTCACGCGGGCCACGGTCGTCGCGGTCGCGCTTCTGCATCATGGCAGACGGGCCATCTTCGTGCTTTTCAACAGCGATGGTCATGTAGCGAAGAACGTCTTCGCTGATGCGCATCTGGCGTTCCATTTCCTGGATCGCGGCTGCCGGTGCATCAATGTCCATCAGGGCGTAGTGAGCCTTGCGGTTCTTCTTGATGCGGTAGGTGAGGGACTTGAGGCCCCAGTTTTCGATACGCCCGACCTTACCACCGTTAGCTTCGATAACACCCTTGTACTGTTCTACGAGGGCATCGACCTGCTGCGTGGAAATATCCTGTCGGGCAAGGAATACATGTTCATAAAGAGCCATGACAGCTTTGCCTTTCTTGCGTTGATCAGAACCCGGCATTCGGCGGCTAAGCCTCAACGACTGCTCCTGAGAGGCGATAGCGCCAAGCAAGAAAAGCGTTTCCGAGACGGTCGAGAGCGGAGACACGGGAGGCTGGAACGCTTCCGTTCCGAACGGCTCGCAAGAAGCAAACCGGCCCTCCGTTCAGCCACCAGCCAGAAGACCGGGTTAACGAACAGGGGCGCTTATACGGATTTTTGCGCGAAAGGCAAGGGAAGCGGGCAATAAACTACGAAAAGCGGCCACCGCCTGCCGGAATGAGAAAAGAGCGCGATTGCTCGCGCCCTCAAAACGTCGGGGATACCAACCCCCTCAGAGCGGCATCGGATACTGCCGGTGAACCTTCTCGATCTCCGCCAACACTTCGCCGCTGAGCTTCACGCCGACGGATCCGATATCCGTCTTCAGCTGTGCCATCGTGGTTGCGCCGACGATGACCGAGGTCATGAAGCGACGGGTCAGGCAGAAGGCGAGTGCCATCTGCGACGGATCGAGCCCATGCCGAGCCGCGATATCGAGATAGGCCTTCGTCGGCGCTTCCTGCAGCGGCTGCAGGCGGCCGCCGAGATCACCGTTGATCGCGGCGCGCGTGCCCGCAGGCTTCTCGCCATTGATGTATTTCCCACTCAGAATGCCGGCGGCAAGCGGCGAATAGGCGAGGAGGCCGACATCTTCGTGATGGGAGAGTTCCGCGAGGTCGAGATCGAAATGCCGGTAGAGAAGATTGTATTCGTTCTGGGTGCTGGCGACGCGCGGCAGGTTCATCTGCTCGGAGAGGCTCACATATTTCTGGATGCCCCAGGTCGTCTCGTTGGACAGGCCGAAGGCGCGGATCTTGCCCTCCTTCACCAGTTCGCCCACCGTCTGCAAAATATCGGTCATGTTGGCGACGGCCTTGGCGCGATCCTGCCCGAACGGATCGTAGTGCCAGCTCTGGCGGAAATGGAAATGGCCGCGGTTCGGCCAGTGGATCTGATAGAGGTCGACATAGTCCGTCTTCAGCCGCTTCAGGCTCGCCTCGAGCGCGAGGCGGATATTCTTGCCGTCGGCGCCTTCGCCGTTGCGCAGGTAGGAGCGGCCGGTACCGGCAACCTTGGTGGCAAGAACGATATCCTTGCGCTTGCTGGTCCGTTCGAACCAGCTGCCGATATACTCCTCCGTGCGGCCCTGTGTTTCGGCCGAAACAGGCGTGGTCGGATAAAGCTCGGCGGTATCGAAGAAATTGATGCCTTCCTGGACAGCGTAGTCCATCTGCTCGTGGGCTTCTGCCTCGCTGTTCTGCGTGCCCCAGGTCATGGTGCCAAGGCAAATCTCGGAAACGGAAATATCGGTGCGGCCTAATTTATTATATTTCATCGGAAACCCTGGGCGTGGTCTGAAAAAGGGAAAGGCGTGGGAAGAGCCGCGCAAATCTAGGACGGATTTGCCGAAGCGCAAGAGAAAAAACCGAGCGTTTCCGCTGGGGCGAAAGGCTTTGGAGAGAATCTGCCGCCACTTGACTCTCAAAGAAAGAATGTCAATTGGAGGCGAAATGGCCCGACGGGCACTATCGAGGGATTGAAAAATGACCATTGCTTTCACTTTTCCCGGCCAGGGCAGCCAGGCCGTTGGCATGGGCAAGGATCTCGCCGAGAATTTTGCAGAAGCCCGAGCCGTTTTCGAAGAGGTCGATGAAGCGCTCGGTGAAAAGCTTTCCGACACCATGTTCAACGGTCCCGAGGACAAGCTGACGCTGACGGCAAACGCCCAGCCGGCGCTGATGGCCGTCTCCCTGGCCGTTATCCGCGTTCTTGAAGCCAGGGGTCTCGATCTGAAGGCCAAGGTCGCCTATGTCGCCGGCCATTCTCTTGGCGAATATTCCGCCCTCTGTGCCGCCGGCACCTTCTCGATAGCCGACACAGCCCGCCTTCTGCGCATCCGCGGCAATGCCATGCAGGCTGCCGTGCCTGTCGGCGTCGGCGCCATGGCCGCCATCATCGGCCTCGAACATGCCGACGTGCAGGCCGTCTGCGAGGAGGCTGCAGCAATCGGCTCCTGTCAGATTGCCAACGACAACGGCGGCGGCCAGCTCGTCATATCGGGCGAGAAGTCGGCCGTCGAAAAGGCCGCTGGCCTTGCAACCGACAAGGGCGCCAAGCGGGCCATTCTGCTGCCGGTCTCCGCTCCCTTCCATTCGAAACTGATGGCACCTGCCGCAGATGCCATGCGCGAGGCGCTCGCCGGCGTGAAGAAGGCCAATCCGGTCGTGCCCCTTATCGCAAATGTTCGCGCAGCACCTGTCACGGATGCCGAGGAGATCGCAGCCCTTCTCGTCGAGCAAGTCACCGGACAGGTTCGCTGGCGCGAAACGGTGGAATGGTTTGCCGCAAATGGCGTCACCACGCTCTATGAACTCGGTGCCGGCAAAGTCCTGACTGGTCTTGCGCGCCGCATCGACAAGACTATCAATGGCGTCTCGGTCAACGGCCCAGCCGATATCGACGCTGCTGTTGCCGCCCTCACGGCCTGATTGCCCCACCTTATAAAAGGAACGTTCCCATGTTCGATCTTTCCGGCCGCAAGGCTCTCGTCACCGGCGCATCGGGCGGCATTGGCGAAGAAATCGCCCGCCTTCTTCACAAGCAGGGCGCCATTGTCGGCCTGCACGGAACTCGCGTCGAAAAGCTCGAGGCTCTCGCAAACGAACTCGGCGATCGCGTGAAGATCTTCCCGGCGAACCTTTCGGATCGCGACGAAGTCAAGGCTCTCGGCCAGAAGGCGGAAGCCGATCTCGAAGGCGTCGATATCCTCGTCAACAATGCCGGCATCACCAAGGACGGTCTCTTCGTTCGCATGAGCGATGAGGACTGGGATGCTGTTCTCGAAGTGAACCTGACGGCGACCTTCCGCCTAACGCGCGAACTCACCCATCCGATGATGCGCCGCCGTTATGGCCGCATCATCAACATCACCTCCGTCGTCGGCGTCACCGGCAATCCGGGACAGGCGAACTACTGCGCCTCCAAGGCCGGTATGATCGGCTTCACGAAATCGCTGGCGCAGGAAATCGCCACGCGCAACGTGACGGTCAACTGTGTCGCCCCGGGCTTCATCGAAAGCGCCATGACCGGCAAGCTGAACGACAAGCAGAAGGAGGCGATCATGGGTGCAATCCCCATGAAGCGCATGGGAACCGGCGCCGAAGTGGCATCGGCTGTCGCCTATCTCGCGTCTGCTGAGGCCGCCTATATGACGGGTCAGACGCTGCATGTGAACGGCGGCATGGCCATGATCTGAAACGATTAGCTGCCGCAGTCGCCGATTTAAGCCAATAGCGTGTTGAGCAATCACGAACGGTTGATTTTCTGGCTTTGCGGCAGACTTAAAGCATGTTAAGCGGGCCATGACTGTCAACAGTCGTCCCGAAAAAGCAGACGGACCGGCGGGCTTTTCGCAAGCCTGGGACTTCTCTAAAGCCGGGTAAACGAGTTTGCCGAGGATGTCTGAACGCATCGCAGGCTGAAACAGGGTAGGGGTGTCAGAAGGACATTCCGATCAGGACATAAGGTCGAGGAAACCGACATGAGCGATATCGCAGAACGCGTAAAGAAAATTGTTATTGATCATCTTGGCGTCGATGCCGACAAGGTCGTCGAGAGCGCCAGCTTTATCGACGATCTGGGCGCCGACTCGCTCGACACGGTCGAACTGGTCATGGCTTTCGAAGAAGAATTCGGCGTTGAAATCCCCGATGATGCCGCTGACTCAATCCTGACCGTTGGCGATGCCGTGAAGTTTATTGAAAAGGCTCAGGCCTGATACTGTGCATTCGAGAAAGGGCGGGCCAAGAGTCCGCCCTTTTCTTTTGAGCATGTTTCTCCATAAAACATAACAGACGGGGGAAAGCAGTCGATGAGAAGGGTCGTCATTACTGGTACCGGCATGGTATCGCCCTTGGGATGCGGAACGGAAGTTACCTGGTCCCGCCTGCTTGCGGGGGCAAACGGCGCCCGTCTCGTGTCCGAATTCGAAGTCGAGGATCTCCCTGCCAAGATTGCTTGCCGCATTCCCGTCGGCGATGGTTCTGACGGTACGTTCAATGCCGACGATTGGATGGAGCCGAAGGAACAGCGCAAGGTAGACCCTTTCATCATCTACGGCATGGCTGCTGCCGATATGGCACTCAAGGACGCCGACTGGCATCCGGAAACCGATGAGGACCAGATCGCCACCGGCGTGCTGATCGGCTCCGGCATCGGCGGCATCGAGGGTATTGTCGAAGCCGGCTATACGCTGCGCGACAAGGGCCCGCGCCGTATCTCTCCTTTCTTCATTCCCGGCCGGCTGATCAACCTTGTTTCGGGCCAGGTCTCCATTCGCCATAAGCTGCGCGGCCCGAACCATTCGGTTGTTACTGCCTGCTCCACCGGCGCGCACGCCATTGGCGATGCGGCCCGCCTCATTGCGCTCGGCGATGCCGATGTCATGGTTGCCGGTGGCACGGAATCCCCGGTCAGCCGCATTTCGCTTGCCGGCTTTGCTGCCTGCAAGGCGCTGTCGACGCAGCACAATGACGACCCGCAGAAAGCGTCGCGCCCCTATGACAGGGATCGTGACGGTTTCGTCATGGGCGAGGGCGCCGGCATTGTCGTTCTCGAAGAGCTGGACCATGCGTTGGCACGCGGCGCCAAGATCTATGCAGAAGTGGTCGGTTACGGCCTTTCCGGCGATGCGTTCCACATCACCGCTCCGTCTGAAGATGGCGATGGCGCGTTCCGCTGCATGACCATGGCGCTGAAGCGCGCGGGCCTGACGCCTGCCGACGTCGACTACATCAACGCCCATGGCACTTCGACCATGGCCGATACGATCGAGCTCGGCGCCGTCGAGCGCCTCGTCGGCAATGCGGCCTCGAAGATCTCGATGTCGTCGACCAAATCTGCGACCGGCCACCTGCTCGGTGCTGCCGGCGCCATCGAGGCGATCTTCACGACCCTCGCAATTCGGGATAATGTCGCCCCTCCGACGCTCAACCTCGACAATCCTGAGCGGGAAACCGCAATCGACCTCGTTCCGCACAAGGCTCGTGAGCGAGAAATTAACGTGGCGCTATCCAACTCGTTCGGATTCGGCGGCACGAATGCATCGCTCGTGCTGCGCCGCTACGTCGCGTAGCAGACGGTTCACGACACGGGCGAACGTCAAACGGCGTCAGGAAGCGCGGCAGAACCTGTTTTTGCCGCATTACTTCGCGAAATAGCGAAGCGGGGCCAAGTTTTAGAGGATTGCCGGTGAGCGATACGACCAACCAGAGCAGCGACAACGGCCAGCCGGCGCAGAAGGGACCGATCATCCCGAAGTCGCCGAGCGAAGCCCTGCGCCCGGAACGTGTCCCGGAGCCGCCGAAGCGCTCCAGGAATGCTCGCAGTCAGGTCATCCTCTTCCTGAATTTCGTAATGACCATGGCCGTGGTCGTCTGCATTGCCGGTCTCATTGGCTTCTACTACGCCATCACCGCGTATCAGAACCCCGGCCCGCTACAGACGAACACCAACTTCATCGTCCGCAATGGGGCAGGCCTCGCGGAAATCGCCACAAACCTCGAGCGCAACCTGATCATCTCGGATGCCCGCGTCTTCCGCTATCTGACGGCCACGCATCTTACGGATGGCGAGAGCCTCAAGGCCGGTGAATACGAGATCAAGGCGCATGCGTCCATGAACGAGATCATGGAGCTCCTGAAATCCGGTAAGTCCATCCTCTATTCCGTCTCCTTCCCGGAAGGCCTGACGGTGCGACAGATGTTCGACCGCATGCTTGATGATGCGGTCCTCGAAGGCGACCTGCCGGCTGCCCTGCCGGCGGAAGGCAGCCTGCGGCCCGACACTTACAAGTTCTCGCGCGGCACCAAGCGCTCCGAAATCATCGACCAGATGGCTGCAGCCCAGCAGAAGCTTGTCGATCAGATCTGGGAACGGCGCGATCCTTCGTTGCTCCTGAAGAGCAAGGAAGAGTTCGTCACGCTCGCCTCCATCGTCGAGAAGGAGACGGGGGTGCCGGATGAGCGTGCGCATGTGGCCTCCGTCTTCCTCAACCGTCTTGGCAAGGGGATGCGGCTGCAGTCCGATCCGACCATCATCTATGGTCTCTTCGGTGGCGGGGGCAAACCCTCCGACCGGCCGATCTATCAGTCGGACCTCAAGAAAGAGACCCCCTTCAACACCTACGTCATCAAGGGCCTGCCGCCGACCCCGATTGCCAATCCCGGCAAGGATGCGCTGGAAGCTGTCGCCAATCCCTGGAAGACGCAGGACCTCTATTTCGTCGCCGATGGCTCCGGCGGCCACGTCTTCGCGGCAACGCTCGAAGAGCACAATGCCAACGTCAAGCGCTGGCGCAAGCTCGAAGCAGACAAGGGCGCCGATCCTGAAATTGCTGTCGACGGACAACCGGAAGACCAGCCGGCGGACAATACATCCGCAGTTCCGCCGAAGAAAAAGAAGATCAACTGATATCGGGAGGCCTTTGATGGCATTGCAGTCCATGACCGGTTTCGCGCGGCGCGAGGGAACGACTGGCCGCTGGCGCTGGGCATGGGAATTGCGCTCGGTCAACGGCAAGGGCCTCGACGTCAGACTGCGGCTTCCGCCAGGTCTGGAGCGCCTTGAAACCGATGTTCGCCGCATTGCCGGCGAGAATTTCAGCCGCGGCAATCTGCAGGCTACGCTGGCGCTGACCTCGGGCGAGAGCCAGCTTGAGGCCGTGCTCAATCAGGATGCCTTCGCCGCCGTTCTCGCCATGCGCGACAAGCTCGAAGGTCTTATCGATCCGGCGCCTTTAAGGCTTGATACGCTGCTTTCCATCCGAGGCCTCGTCGATTTCCGCGAGACGCAAGACAGCGAAGAGACGGTCGCTGTCCGCGATGCCGATATCATGTCGGGACTGAAGGCTGCGCTTTCCGATCTCAGGAGCATGCGTGAGCAGGAGGGAGCGGCACTGGCGCGCGTGCTTCTTGGCCACGTCGCGACGGTCGAGGCGCTGACAAGCACGATCGAGGCCGATCCTTCGCGTTCGCCGCAGGAGATTGCGGCAAGGCTCTCCGCGCAGGTGGCGCTCCTCATGGAAGGAACCGGCGCTCTCGACCGTGACCGCCTGCATGCCGAAGCGGCACTGCTCGCGACGAAGGCGGATCTGCGCGAAGAGATCGACCGACTGAAGGCCCATGTCGCCGCCGCCCGCGATCTCGTGACAAAAGGCGGCCCGGTTGGCCGAAAGCTCGATTTCCTTGCACAGGAATTTAACCGAGAATCGAATACGATATGCTCGAAGTCGAACGCATCGGCCGTCACCGCAGCCGGGATCGAGCTGAAGGTGGTGATCGATCAGTTCCGCGAGCAGGTCCAGAATTTGGAGTAGGACATGAGCCCGGCGAAAATCTCGTCCATCCAGATCGCCCGTCGCGGTCTGATGCTGGTTATCTCGTCGCCCTCGGGTGCCGGTAAATCCACCATCGCGCGGACGCTTTTGGAAACGGACAAGCAGATCGGCCTTTCCGTCAGCGTCACGACACGTCAGCGCCGGCCCAGCGAAGTGGAAGGCATCCACTATCATTTCAAGACCGTGCGGGAATTCGAGCGGCTGCGCGATTCCGATTCTCTGCTCGAATGGGCCGAGGTTCACGGCAATTTCTACGGCACGCCTCGCGAGCCGGTGGAACAGGCCATGTCCGAAGGCCGCGACATGCTGTTCGATATCGACTGGCAGGGCGCTCAGCAGCTGCAGCAGAAGATGCAGGCCGACGTGGTCTCGATCTTCGTGCTGCCGCCGACCATGACTGAGCTGCAGTCGCGCCTGCATCGCCGCGCCGAGGATTCCGAGGAGGTCATCCAGACGCGCCTGGCAAATTCCCGTGCCGAGATCGCCCACTGGCGTGAATACGATTACGTCATCATCAATGATGACCTGAACGCTGCATTCGATGCCGTGCAGTCAATCGTCAAGGCCGAGCGCCTGCGCCGCGACCGCCGTCATGGCATGTTCGACTTCGTCCGCGAGTTGCTAGAGGAAACGCCGGTTCTCTAAGGCCATTCCAGTAAAACTGCGCAGCGGTTTTGCGTCGGGAATTGCGTGAAAACAAGCTCTAAAGGCTGTTCGCCAGCCGGCAGAATTCTTCCACTGATAGTGTCTCCGCCCGCCTAGCCGGATCGATACCGGCTTTGACAAGCAGGCTTTCGCCGCCGATGGGCTTCAGGCTCTGGCGCAGCATCTTGCGGCGCTGGCCGAAGGCTGCCTGCGTTACCTTTTCCAGATTGGTAACGGAGCAGGGGATCGGGTTCTCGTTGGGTGTCAGGTGCACCACTGTCGAGGTGACCTTCGGCGGCGGCGTGAAAGCCTGCGGCGGAATATCGAATGCCATGCGGGAATGTGTGCGCCATCCCGCGAGCACGCCGAGGCGGCCATAGTGATCGTCGTCCTCGGAGGCGACGATCCGCTCGCCGACTTCTTTCTGGAACATCAGTGTCAGCGATTGCCAGAAGGGCGGCCATGCCTTCGGCAGCAGCCAGTTCACCAGAAGCTGGGTGCCGACATTATAGGGCAGGTTGGCGATGATCTTGACGGGACCTTCCGGCGCCAGTGCCTCGAAATCCGTCTTCAGCGCATCGCCTTCTATGACCTCCAGCCGCCCGGGATAATGGTCGGCGATCTCGGCCAGCGCCGGCAGGCAGCGCGCATCGCGCTCGACCGCGATGACCTTCTTCGCGCCAAGCGCGAGGATCGCCCGCGTCAACCCGCCAGGCCCAGGCCCGACTTCGAAAATGGTCGCATCTTCAAGCGCGCCGGCCGTTCGGGCGACCTTCTGCGTCAGGTTGAGATCGAGCAGGAAGTTCTGCCCGAGCGCCTTGCGCGCGTCGAGGCCGTGGCGCTGGATAACCTCGCGAAGCGGCGGCAGACCGTCGAGTGCAGCCATTAACGATGGCTTTCCGCGGTACGGCCGAGCTGCGCGCCGAGCTTGAGCGCGGCAACAAGGCTCGCCTCGCGCGCCAGCCCCTTGCCGGCAATCCCGAAGGCGGTGCCGTGGTCGGGGGAGGTGCGTACGAAAGGAAGGCCGAGCGTCACATTGACGGAATCGTCGAAGCCGAGCGCCTTGGCGGGAATCAGCGCCTGATCGTGGTACATGCAGACGGCAACGTCATAACGTGCGCGCGCTTCGTCATGGAACATCGTATCAGCGGGGAGGGGGCCGATAGCATCGATGCCCTCATCGCGCAGGATCTGCACTGCCGGATGAATGATGGTCTCATCCTCCTTGCCGATGGCGCCGCCTTCGCCCGCATGCGGATTGAGCCCAGCAATGGCGAGGCGCGGAGAGGTGATCCCGAACCGCTGCTTCAGATCCTTATCTGCGATCCGGCAGGTTTCGACGATCAGGCCGAGGGTCAACGCCTGCGGCACATCCTTGAGCGGAATGTGGATGGTAACAGGAATGGCGCGCAGTTTCGGCCCCGCAAGCATCATGACAGGCGTGATCGACTGACCGGTTGCACGCATGGCAAGGTCGGCAAGGAATTCCGTATGGCCCGGAAATTTGAATCCTGCTTTGTAGAGCACCGACTTGGCGATCGGATTGGTGACGACCGCAAGCGCCTCGCCCTGCATGACGAGTGCCACCGCCGTCTCGATCGAGGCGATCGTCCCTTTCGCCGTCGCGACATGCGGCTCTCCTGCCGCAACATCGACGCCCGCCGGCATAGGCAGGACCGGTAGCGCTTCCGCAAACAGAGCAAGACTCTCGGCGGCGTCGCCGATGCTGCGCAGGGGAATATCAAGGCCGAGTTGTCGTGCCCGCACGGCAAGCACGTCGGAATCACCGATCAGAAAGAACGGCGGCAACCCGAGCTCGCGTCTGCGAAGCCAGGCCATGAGGGTGACATCAGGCCCTACGCCCGCGGGGTCGCCCTGCGTCAACGCAAGCGGTCGCGAAAATGGTGTCGCCATGGAAAATCAGCGATAGATGATCTGCGCGTGCTTGCGCAGTTCATCCAGATATTTGGTGCTGTTTTCGTTTTCCGGCGCTGCGGACTTGTCCGACTTGGCCTTGTCGAGGTCTTCCTGACGGAACACCATTTCTGCGGCCTGGTCGTCCGAAACCTGGCGCTGGCTGCAGATTGCCAGATATTCCACGCCCTTTTCGGTCACGCGCGTTGCCGTCGTGTTGCCCTTGGTCTGTGCGACGAGGTCCTTCCACTCCGCGGGAATTTCCGGAGCCAGCATGCGGCCGAGATCGCGGACCGAAACGTCCCGCATGGTCGCAGCGAATGTCTTGGCCTGATCGCAGCCCGGATATTTGGAACGCGATGCCTCAGCCTCGCCCTTGCGCTTGGCCGTAATCGCATTTCGCTTGGCTGGCGGGACCACGAAGATGACCTGCTGCAGCATGTATTCGGTCGTCACCGGCTTCTGCTTGTTGTTCTGCATCAGGCGGTTGACGAGATCGTAATTCGAAATACGTGCGCTGGAGCCGTAGCGGGCATTGACGATACGCGGCCAGCTCATCTGTACGGCAATGAAATTCTTGAAGTGATCGACCCCGACGCCGGCACGGTCGAGGATCTGCCCCATCTGCTCGACGGAAAGCTTGTTGCTGGCAGCGAAACGAGCGAAGGAGGCGTTGACGTCGTCCTGCGAGACGGACATGCGCACGCGAGAGATTTCCTGACGCTTCAGCGCCTCGTCGACAAGTTGCTCTTCCGCAGCCTTGGCATCGGGTTTCAAGCGCTGCAGGCGCATGAAGGCCTGTCGCTTTGCGACATCGCCGCTGGTAATGGCGGTACCGTTTACCACCGCCTTGACTTCGCTGGCGGCGAAGACAGGGCCGCTGAAGGCAGCAAGCATGAAGGCTGCGCCTGCAATAAGCGTGGTTACGGTTTTCTTCGCGTCAATCATCTGTTGACCTCCCGATAGCGCCGCACGATCCAGCGCGCGGCGTTCTTACCATACACTGAGACGACCGGAAATCGCTTCTCTTGCTCCGCGACACCCTATGCCTCACATAACGATTGGTCGCAATGTCCTGCACAGGCTTACGGCGAAAGAATGGCCCGGCCGGATATTTCCGGCCGTCCACGTGTCGTCAGAGGTTATTCGCAGCGTCACCCGTGCCCAGGCGGATATCGCCGAGCGTGCGGAACGTCAGGCGTGCGGCGATCGTCCAGTCGCTTGCTGTCTGATCCGCGGTATCGCGGGCATCCGTATAGGCGATGGTGAAGATCGTGCACTCGTCCTCATAGGAGATGCCGAGCGTACGTCTCGTAACGACGTCGTTATTCAGATCCCAGGCGATGCCGCCGAAGATCGACCAGTAATCCTTGAACTTGATCCTGCTGCTCGCCTGAATCTCGTCTTGGTCGTCAGCAAAGCCGTATGCTGGCTGGGCGCTCACGTGCGTATAGGTGACCTGGCCTGAGAAGGTATCGTTCTGATAGGCCGTGATCAGATCGCCGCGATTGAAGGAGAAATCCTTTTCGTCCAAACGGTAGGATGCTGCCATCGACAGGCCGAAAGGCATTTCAATGCCGCCAAGTCCCACATAGTCGGAACGATCGGTCTCAAGGCCAGAATCGGCGCCGACATTCACGAGGTCATCGGTCGCAAACGAGTTCTGACCGGCGAGCTGGTAGGATTGGCCGAAGATGCCACGCAGCTTGTAGCCGCTGTCGAAGGTACCGGTGTACTGGAAACCCAGATTTGCTCGGGTTCCGCCCTCGATCCGGTCATAGCCGGAGAACCTGTCGCGATCAAAAAGGTTCGTTGCGTCGAAGACGAAGCTCTGCGCGTCTTCGTTCGGCAGCCGGCCCGCGAGCGGCTCATCGGGTCGCGCATAGATCTGGGCGATCGGCTCAAGAACATGCGTGCTGTTGCTGGTCGTGAACAGGATCGGATAGCGCATTTCCAGCCCGGCGGTGATCATTCCGCGCGTCGCTGCACTATCGTTGAGATAATTGCCAGCATACGGAATGCCGTTGGCGTCGACGGGGCTTTCCATGTTGAGCGCAAAAGCATCGCCACGCGCTGCAAGCAGCGGTGTGATCACCAGGCCTGTCGAGGTCACGAAGGTGCGCTTCCACTGCAGTTCCGTGCTCAGGCGGGTCGTCTGACCCTCGAGGCCGCGGAAGCGGTCGAAACCTGCGACATTGTAAAAGTCGTCGTGAGTGCGCGAAATATTGGTCAGATTGACATCGGCGGAAAGCTCACCGCCTGCAAGCGGCTGTGGTGCCACATAGTGATAATCGAGCGTCGGATAGACGATCGCCTGCTGCTTTTCCGCGGTGTTGTTGCGATCGGCGTCCTGGACGTCGAAATAGAAGGCGCGCAGGTCGAAGTAATTCCGCTTGCCGAGACCCGTCAGAAAGACGGTGTTGGCATGCGGAGTGTCATCATAGCCGTCAATCTTGTAGGTGCGCGAGAAATTGTTGTCGCTCTGCACCATAACATCCCAGCCGAAGCTCCAGCGGGGATTGATCCTGAAACGTCCCGCCGATGCGACCATGCCGCGCTGTTTGGCTTCGGCATCGCTTGTACCTTCGCTGAAATTGCTTGGGTTCATCTGATCGATGCCGGCAACGTGCATCGTCACCGTGCCATTTTCAAAGCGGCGGCGATATTCGCCCTCGAGCATCAAGCCCTGGGAGGTGTACCCGGTGCCCGTGACGGTGAAATCCGAACTCGGCGAGATGACGTAGTAATAGGGAACAGAAAGACCGTAGCCGAGATTCTGCGAAACGCTCATCGACGGGAACAGGAAACCCGATTTGCGCTTCACCGTATTATCGGGGACTTCGATCCACGGCAGATAGGCGAGCGAACGACCAAGCAGCTGGAAGCGCGCGTGCTCAAGCCGGATCGTGTGCTTCTCACTGTTCTGGATAACGCGTTCGGCCTTGACCTGCCAGAAAGGGGCACGCTCGGGCTTTTCGGCGCAGGGCAAGCACGCCGTATAGACGCCTTTGTTGAGAATCATCTGCGTGCCGCCGACGCGCTGGCCGGTTTCGGCAACGAGGCGGGTATTGTCGCTTGTCTCGATTCGCAGCGCATTCATGAAGCCGTCTGCGAAATTGTCGGTCACATCGAGGTGGTCGGCATAGATTCGGTTGCCGTCCGGCGTCACCATCTCGATGTTGCCGGTGGCCATCATGCGGCCGGTCTTCTGGTTATAGTCGACCTTCTGGGCGACCAGCTTGTAGCCGCCGTAATTGATCTGCACGCCGCCGATTACAGAGACGAGTTCCTGGTCCTTATTATAGACCAGCTCGTTCGCAGACAGCATCAGCTTCGCGTCCGGCGAGATATTCTGGCCGATCGCAGGCATGCCGGTATTGTTCTCCTGGCCGTAGGCCAGTGGAGCATTTTCGAAATAGGAACACAGAGTCGCACCTAAGAGCAGGGCAACCAACTGTTTACCAAAATTCTTGCGGTCGCCTACCGCCACTAGCCATCCTCCTGATGAAGCAGGATCGTTGCGCCTAAAGCGAGCGCTACGATCACTGGTATCCAAGTCGCCACAAACGGCGGCACGACACCGCTGCTTCCAAATGCCTTTACAAGCACGGTGACGACATAAAGCATGAAGCCTGAAAGGATTCCACCCAGAATCACAGAGCGTGACTGGTTGAACCGGCTAAATTTCAGGGACACTGTTGCAGCAATGAGAGTCATGGCCACCAAGAGCAGTGGCTGCGACAGCAACGAGTTGAATTGAGTCTCGAGCGCCTTCGTAGAGATTCCGAAGGATTTTGCAGCAGCGATACGGTTGGAAAGGTCAAAAAAACCAATTGTTTCCGGCGCAGTCAGCCGCTCCTTGATGAAGTCTTGCTTCAGATTGGTACGAAGCTGTTCCGAAGCCTTACGCACCGGGATTTCCCCAGGCTTGCGTTCGACAACGTTGTTAAGCTGCCAGTAACCATCTTCCAATTTGGCGGATGCGGCGTCCTGCCTCAGAATGACCTGACCGGTGGAATCGAAGTGGACAAGCACGGCGTCCATAAGCAGCGTGCCGTTCTCCAGCACGGTCTTGGCGCCGATGATGACATCGTCCCGGCCGCTGATCTGGCGCAGCCAGGGAACTTGGAGCGCCCTGATCATGGCATTGTCCTGACCGCGCCATGCCGTTTCGAATTGTGTCGCCTGCCTCTGGCCCCAGGCGGCGAGCGGATTGAGCGCCACCACCGTCAGCACGCCGAGAATCAGGGATCCGGCGATAAAAGGCAGCATGAACTGCCAGACCGAAATACCGGCCGCACGTGTGACGACGAGTTCATATTTCCGGTTTAGGCCGATCAGCACGGTGATGCCGACGAACAGCGCCACGAAGGGAATGGTCTGTTGCAGGATCAATGGCAGGCGGACGGCGGTGAGCAGCACAGCGCCGCCCAGCGTGTAGCCGGGGAAATTGGAGATGCGGCTCGCCGTCTCGCTGAAGTCGAGCAGAAAGGTGATGGCGCTCATGCCGATCAGGAACCACATCGTGGTTACCACGTACCGGCGGAAGAAATACCGCGACAATGTCCCGAATATCATTGCGAAGCGCCTCCGCCGGTCCGGCTTGTCGCGGTAAGCATCTGCTTCTGCGCGCGCTTCCAGAGTGTCGAGGTACGATTTCTGACGGCAAGCGGCATCGCGAGCCGCTTGTGCATGTTCAGGAAAATAATCGAAACCAGGCTCGTCACGATCGGGATCGCATAGAGGATCGGGATATAGATCGCGCTCTTGTCGATCTGGTTGGCAACGTAAAATGCAGCCCAGCGCAATGCAAATGCGAGTCCCAGTGCGCCGATCATCGGATGCATCCGCGCTTCGCGATGTGATCGTGCATCCCCGGCTATGACAAGCGAGAAAAGCGCGAAAACGAAGGGAAGCATCCAGTCGGTCAGGCGCCGATGCAGTTCGGCGGCATAGCTGCCGGGCTTGGCGATGTAATCGGGGTCCTTCGGATCGGGATTGAGCAGGAAGCCGAGGTCGCGGTCGCTCGCGCGAAGCGTCGCCTGTCCGTTATTTTCCGTCATGTCCGAAAGATCGAAGGAATAGGAATCGAACTTGATGACGGAGACGTTTCCATCGGCCGTCTTGCGATGGACTTCGCCATCATGCATGATCAGCGACGTGCCGACATCATCCACGGCGCCTTCGCGTGCATAGTAGATGAGCTCATAATTCGGGTCGCGCTCGTCTGCGACGAAGAGGCCCTTGAGCGTACGGCCGGCAAGCCGCTGCGAGATCTGCACGTAAAGGCCTTCGTCGATCTTGCGGAAGGTCTTCTCCTCAATCACGGACGACAGAAGATCGGCATAGGTGGCGGCGATCATCTGCCGCACGACCGTCTTCGCACGCGGCTCGACGACATTGTCGACGAAGAACGAGAAAACGCTGATGAGGAGCGCGAGCAGCAGGATCGGCCGCGCCAGGATGCTGCGCCGGGCGCCGGCGGCATCGATCACGGTCAGTTCGGAATCGTTGTTCATCGTCGTCAGCGTCTGGGTAATGCCGATGACGAGCGCGAAGGGCAGCACGACGGGAATGATGGACGGCAGGATCAGCGTCGCAAGCGTGGCGAAGGAGCCGATCGACTGGCCGCTGTCGGTTACCAGGTTTATGCGCTGCAGGACCTGGGTGGTCCAGATGATCGCGAGCACCGGGAGAAGAGCCACGAGAAACATCTGGCCGACACGCCGTAATATATATGTCTCGAGTAGTTTCATGCTCGCCCTTGAACGCGCCTGCAGGTCGATATGATCAGCAGGAGATTCCCTCTACGCTGTTTGTCTCGGTTTTGCGACAAGTCAGTGTCAAAAATTCATTCAAATTTCAGAATTTTTTTGTTGCCGTGGCGACTCAGCAATTGCCATCAGCGCCGCGAATATGACGACCGAAGACAGCCATCCCAGCACGACGTCGGATAGATAATGTGCGCCGAAGGAGAGCCGCATCGCGGGGGTCAGGATGGAAACGGCAGCAACAGGGGCCACAAGCGCATAACGCACCGACTTCGGAACGAAGATGAGCAGGCAGAACAGCCAGCCCGCGCTCGCGGCCTCTCCGGATATGAACGAGCAGTTCGAAACGCATTTGCCGGCCAATGAACCGGCTTCGGCGAAATGCAGCGTGCCACCGAAAAAATCCGTCTGCACCGGCCGCGGCCGACCCCAATGTTCTTTAAGGATCACATTGACGAGAAGAACGGGACCGATCAGCAGCGTACCAAGCGCCACCTTCAGATCGCGGGCGCGCGGCGCATTGAACGTCGCGCCATGCTGTTGATAACACTCCGCCAGTTTCCACAGCATCACCGCGGTCACGACATAGGGAACATAGAAGAACAGCGTGCGCAGCAGGCCGAGGATCGCTTCGCTCCGATAGGGGAAGGAGCCGCAGATCTCGGTGGCCGGGGCTGACGCGCTACACGCCACCTGCACGAAAAAAAGCTGGGAAAAATAAATATCGATCCCGGGAAAGGCGCGGAACAGGGCCAATAGCAGCCACCAGACCCAGAAAAGCAGGATAAAGACCCCGAATGCCGTTTTCGGCAGGCGGATTGCCGGACCCCGCCATCGATTTTTCGAAAAAACTGTCAACGCAAACATCTACGAAAATGACGAAAACCTTTTGGCCTGGCGGCCGCGCGGAACATAACAACTGTCGCCGGCCATTGACAGACCCGTCAAACGCGAAATTATCCCCTGGCACGGATTTCATGAATCCCATCGGAGAAGACATGTCTGCAAAATTCGAAATTTCATTCTCAAAATCGGCAAAACTCGGCGGCGGCCTCGCGATTCTTCTGAAGACATCAGAGGCAGACACGGCGGCTGGGGCCGACATTGCCGATCCGGCGGGAGTGATCGCCAAGGCGTCGAAGATTGCACGCTTCTCGGCAAAGTCGCTGGCTGCCCTCGATCTTGTGGCGCCGGAAGGCGCGCCGGTCGACCGTATCGTCGTACTGGGCCTCGGCAAGCCTGCAGACCTCACCGTCCACGACTGGCTGAAAGCCGGTGGCAGTGCTGCATCTCGGATCAAGAATACCGAGAAGGTGACGATCTTCATCGATGCGCCGGGTGCGGACGTCAGCGCCAAGGCCGCGGCCGATTTCGCTCTCGGCATGCTGCTGCGCGCCTACAGTTTCGATATCTACAAGACGAAGAAGAATGACGACGAAGAGAAGCAGGCGAAGTCGGTCAAGGTGACGATCGTCACGGCCGATGCGGCTGCCGCCAAGAAAGCCTTCGCCGATGCCGAATCGGTCGCGGATGGCGTGAACCTCGCCCGCGACCTGGTCAACGAACCGCCGAATGTGCTCGGTCCGGTGGAGTTTGCCGCCAAGGCCAAGGAGCTTGAGAAGCTGGGCGTTGAGGTGGAAATTCTCACCGAGCGCGAAATGCGTCGTCTCGGCATGGGGGCGCTGCTGGGCGTTGCCCAGGGTTCCGTCCGTCCGCCGCGCCTCGCGGTCATGCAGTGGAAGGGCAGTAAGGGCAAGGATCGGCCGATCGCCTTCATCGGCAAGGGCGTCGTCTTCGATACCGGTGGCATCTCGATCAAGCCGGCGGCCAACATGGAAGATATGAAGGGCGATATGGGTGGTGCGGCCGCTGTCACCGGCCTCATGTACACGCTCGCCGCCCGCAAGGCGCCGGTCAATGCCGTCGGCATTATCGGTCTTGTGGAAAACATGCCCGATGGCAACGCCCAGCGTCCGGGCGATATCGTGACTTCCATGTCCGGCCAGACGATCGAGATCATCAACACCGATGCGGAAGGCCGTCTCGTGCTCTGCGATGCGCTCTGGTACTGCAACGACCGTTTCAAGCCGCAGTTCATGATCAATCTTGCAACGCTGACAGGCGCGATCATGGTCGCGCTCGGCAATAGCCATGCCGGTCTCTTCTCGAACGACGATCCCCTGTCGGCGCAACTGACGACAGCCGGCCTCGTGACGAACGAGAAGCTGTGGCGCATGCCGCTCGGCAAGGAATATGACAAGATGATCGACAGCAAGTTCGCCGACATGAAGAATACCGGCGGCCGCCTTGCCGGCTCCATCACCGCCGCGCATTTCCTCAAGCGCTTCGTACAGGATACGCCCTGGGCGCATCTTGATATCGCCGGCACGGCGATGGGATCGGTACAGGACGAGATCAACCAGTCCTGGGGTTCGGGTTTCGGCGTACGCCTGCTTGATGAACTGGTCCGCTCGAACTACGAAACACGATGACGGAAATACTCTTCTATCACCTCACCGAATCGAAGCTGGAAGACGCGCTTCCGCCGCTGCTCGACAAGAGTGTCGAGCGCGGCTGGCGGGTCGCCGTTCAGATGAAGGAGACTGCGCGGCGTGATACGCTGGATCAGCATCTGTGGACCTATCGGGAGGATAGTTTCCTGCCGCATGGCACCGACGGAGGAGATTTCGCCGTGGATCAGCCTGTTCTCCTCACCGTCTCGGCTGACAATCCGAATGCCGCCACCGTCCGCTTCATCGTCGACGGTGCGGAACCGCCGCCCGCTGCGGATTATGAGCGGATCGTCTTCATGTTCGACGGTTACGATCAGGAGCAGCTCGAGGGCGCGCGCGCCCAATGGAAGAAGCTGAAAGGCGAGGGGCACAACCTGACCTATTGGCAGCAGACGCCAGAGGGACGGTGGGAGAAGAAGGCCTGACGCCGGTCGTCAGGCGAGTCCCGCTTCCGCAAGGATCTTGTCGATGAAGTCCTTCTTTGCACCGGTGTAGGCAGCGCGGCTTTCGGCAAATTTCTGCGCCAAGCCGATCTTCAGTTCTTCATAGGCAAGCGCGAGAGCGGGATCGTTTCGCAGCCTGTCGCGGAAGAAGATGTCCCGCCGCCAGTTGAAGCCCTGATATTCGACGACATGGGCGAGATGCGTGCGCGTCTCGCCCGTAATGCCGCGGCCGAAGAGATGGTCGTCGGCCACGATGTCTGCACCGGCATAGTCATAGCCGATCGCTTCCATCGGCTTGATGCAGTCAAGTCCATCGTCGAGATGGCGGACGCCGATCAGGATGTCGATGATCGGCTTTGCCTTGATGCCGGGGATCGCGGTGCTGCCGAAATGCTGGATGTCGAGTGCCAGGGGACCCAGCGCCTCGCGGATTTTGAGTTCTTCCAGCAGATAGGCTTCCCGCCACCTCGCATTGGCGTCGGCAAGCCTGACCGTCAGATGCCGGACGCCCAAACCAAACGATTCATCCTGCTCCTGGTGCATGGAACGGCCCCTCACGCCTCGCTGCCGCTATTGTACCATTCTGCCGGCGCAATAGCATCTGCCCGTAGAGGGACGATCAGTCGTGGAACGCCTCGACGAATTTGCGCTTGCCGAGCATGAAGGCGTCGGCGACATGGCGCAGGGGCGCCAGATCGACATCCGACTTGCCGGCCTTGATGAGTTCGGCAAAGCGGCGATAGAGCGACGGATATTCGGCCTCCGGGGCCGAGAACTTCAGCTCGCCGCCGACTGAGAGCTTCGAGCCGCCTTCCGAAAGAACCATCTGGCCTGCAGCCGTTTCGGCGATGATGTCCCAGCTCTGCTTGCCGGTCTGGCGCCAGTCGAATTCGGCGTGGACCGGAACGTAGTCGACATTGCGGAAATGCAGATCGGCCGCGATCGGCGAGTCGCGATTCTCAGGGAATTCCAGCGTGCCTCCGCTGAGGAACATCGCCTTCGGCAGGATATGCGTGACGATCGACAGTGCATTGATGCCGGGATCGAAAACGCCGAGGCCGCCGGCCTGCCAGATCCATTCCTGGTTCGGGTGCCAATGGCGCACGTCTTCCTTCCAGATGACGTGCATGCTCTTCATCTCGGTCGAGGCGAGGAACGATTTGGCGGCTTCGACGGCGGCTGCATAGCGAGAATGCCAGCTCGCAAACAGTGTTGCACCCTGCTTGTTCGCGAGGTCTTCCAGGTCTTCCACTTCGCTCAGTGTCGCGCCCGGCGGCTTTTCCAGAAAAACGTGTTTGCCGGCAGCGAGCGCCTTGTAGGCCGCTTCATAGCGATACTGCGGCGGCATGCAGAGCGAAACGGCATCGATCGACGGTTCGGCCGCCAGCATGTCGTCGATCGAGGTATAGGCGGTGACGCCGTCGACCGTGCCATGGCGGCTCGCCGTCGCCACCAGCTTGAAGTCGGCATTGGCGGCGATGGAGGGGAGGTGCTGGTCGCGGACGATCTTGCCGACGCCGACGATGGCGAGGTTGATGGCTGACATTGTAAAGCTCGCGTTCGGTGTTTCGCTAAAAGTATGACTTATTGCGCGCCGTTTTATCAGAAAGCGGTTCGCGGGCAAGCCTAGTCTTTAACAACAGACGACGCGATTTTTGGGGAATTGTCCAGCCCTTGACGGGCGCGACGGTTCTTGTGTCGCAGCCGGGTATCTAAGGCATTTATGGACTTTCGGGGTTCAAAACCTCATCCGAGCGCACCTGGTCCTTCCCTTAAAGGAACGGCCGTGACGCAGACTTCGCAGCTGGGCCTACTCTGGAAGGCCGCCAGGAATGAGTGCTGACAGCCAGTGAATCTCCGGCAGCGCTTCAGCTCGCCATGGCTCCTTCATATTCAGCGGAGAGCTCCAGCCATTGCTCTTCGGCAGCAGCAAGCTTGGCGGCTGCTTCGCCCCGCTGCTTGGCCTTGTCGGCGGCCTTGGCGGGCGCCTTTTCATAGAGCGCTGGATCCGCAAGTTCCGCATCAAGTGCCTGAATCAGTTTCTCCAGCTTGCCCGTCAAGGATTCGATTTCGTTGATCTTTTTCTTGAGAGGGGCGAGTGAGGCGCGCTTGTCGGCGTTCAGCTTGCGCTGATCGGCCTTCGATGCCTGGTCTTCAGACTGCTTCTGCTTTTCGTCGTCTTTTTTTTTGCCGGAAGCAACGATCAGGTCGCGATATTCGTCCATATCGCCTTCGAAGCTCGTCACCGTACCATTGTTGACCAGCCACAGGCGATCGACCGTCGCTTCGATCAGATGCCGGTCGTGCGAAATCAGGATGACGGCACCGTCATAATCGTTCAGCGCCTCGATCAGCGCGCGGCGGCTGTCGATGTCGAGATGGTTGGTCGGCTCGTCAAGGATCAAGAGGTTCGGTGCATGAAAGGCGGCAAGCCCCATCAGCAGGCGTGCCTTTTCGCCACCCGAGAGGTCTTTGGCGGCGGTCGCCATCTTTTCGGTCGCGAGCCCCATCTGTGCCACGCGGGAACGCACCTTGGCTTCCGGCTCGGTCGGCATCAGCCGGCGCACATGCTCGACGGGCGTCTCATTCGGCACGAGGTCGTCGAGCTGATGCTGTGCGAAGAAGCCGATCTTCAGGCTGGGCGCCAGGCGCAGATCGCCGCTTTCCGGCTCCAGCCGCCCCGAAATGAATTTCGCGAAAGTCGATTTGCCGTTGCCGTTCGAGCCGAGCAGCGCGATACGATCGTCATTGTCGATGCGCAGATTGAGCCCCTTGAGGATCGGCTTGCCTGGCTCGTAGCCGACGGCGCCGCCGCTGATTGCGACGATTGGCGAGGCCGGCTGTTTTTCCGGCTCCGGGAAGGTGATCGGCTGAACGTGATCCTCGATCACCGATGCGACCGTGCCCATGCGCTCCAGCGCCTTGACGCGCGATTGGGCCTGCTTGGCTTTGGAGGCCTTGGCCTTGAAGCGGTCGATGAAGCTCTGCAGATGCTTGCGCGCCGCATCGTTCTTCGCCTTGGCCTTCATCTGCAGTTCGTCGGCTTCCGCTTTCTGCCGCTCGAACTGGTCGTAATTGCCGCGATAGAAGGTGAGCTTCTTCTGATCGAGATGAACGATCGAATTGACCGCGTTGTTGAGCAGATCGCGATCGTGGCTGATAATGATGACCGTGTGCGGATAGCGGCGGATATAATCCTCCAGCCACATCGTACCTTCGAGGTCGAGGTAGTTGGTCGGCTCGTCGAGCAGCAGCAGGTCCGGCTCGGTAAAAAGCACGGAGGCGAGCGCCACGCGCATGCGCCAGCCGCCCGAGAAGGAGGATGCGGGCCGGGCCTGCGCTTCCTGATCGAAGCCGAGGCCGGAGAGGATGCTGGCGGCGCGCGCTTCTGCCGAATGGGCGTCGATATCGACGAGGCGCATCTGGATTTCGGCGATGCGATGCGGATCGGCTGCGGTTTCCGCCTCCGCCAGCAGCGCAGCGCGCTCCTTGTCGGCAGAAAGCACGATCGTGATCAGCGAATCCTCGGTGCCCGGCGCTTCCTGCTTCACCTGACCCATGCGCGCATTCTTGGGGATCGATATTGTCCCGCTCTCGGCTCCCAGATCACCGGTTATGACGCGGAAGAGGGTGGATTTGCCGGCGCCGTTACGCCCCACGAGCCCGGCCTTCGTGCCTGATGGCAGCGAGACGCTGGCATGGTCGAGGAGCAAACGGCCGGCGATGCGGGCGGAAATGTCTGAAATCGTGATCATGCGCGCGGTTTTGGCCGAAAGCCGGCGCCAAGGCAAGATGGATCAGCGGCGTGTTCGCCACTGTCTGCCATGAATGGCGTCTGGTCGAACGCCTTACCGGCCGAAGGCCTGCACCGGCTGACGCGGATTGGACTGGGCGGCGAGCAGCGCCACGCGGGCGTTGGCTTGAAGCTGGCCGGGCGTTGCGGCATCGCCGCTGAGCGCCACGCCGACCGAAATCGTCAAACCGCTCGCATCTGAAGTGTCCGACGCCGCGAAGACAAGATTGTCTTCGACCGAACTGCGCAGCCGTTCGGCGATAGCCAGCGCATCCTGCATGCCGACATTGGCAAAGAGGAAGGCGAATTCGTCAGCCTCCAGGCGCGCAATGAAATCGTTCTTCTTCACCGTCTTGCGGAAGAGACCGGCGAGCTTTTTCAAAAGCTTGTTGCCGGTCTGCATGCCGTAACGGGCGGTAAGCTCCTTGAAGTCGTCGATGTCGATCATGATCAGCGCGCTGCCGGCCGCACCCTCTTCCTGACCATAGAGGTCGTCGAGTGCGCGATTGAGGCCGATACGGTTCGGCAGGCCGGTGATCTTGTCGGTGACAGTTGCCGCCTGCACGGCCGAAATGCCGCGCTCCAACGCCGTCAGCCGTTCAATGTCCTCTTCCAGCTTCGTGCCGATCGCGCGCTCCGCGGCAAGCACGGCTGAAAGCGAGGCGGCGAGATACTCGACCTCGGCCATGAAGTCGGCAAGGCTCTGGTGCTCCTGCTGGCCCGAGACGGATTTGAGGATGGTCTCGCAGGCGCGTGCGAAGGCCTGGTGATGCAGGCGCCCCTCGGCCAGCCGCTCGGCCGTTTCCTTCAGCATGCGGCTCGCCTCGTTGCGCGAGCGGTCGCCCGCCAGCCCGTAATGGCCGACGAGCCGGTAGCGCAGGCCGAGTTCGTCCAGTGCTTCCTGCTGCGGGTGTGAACCGAGGGCTGCGATATCCTGCGCCAGCCCGGCATTCAGGCCGACAAGCGCTTCGTGGAACAATTCGTAATTGCGCGGCAGCCCCGCCACGTTGAGCCGCATCATGTGCTGAGCGACCTTCTGTATATCGGCGGCCGGCGTCGGCCGGGCAGCCTCGCGCGCATTCAATGCATTTGCGGCAGTCGGCATGACGATCCCCTCATTGCCATCGGTTCGCTTGGGCCACCGGCTCATCTGCTTCCGCTATGAGGGCAAGCTTTTAAGAGACATTGAATTTTCAAGGTTCGTCGGGAGGGAAGCAGAAAAACCGGTTAATGCACCCTTGCTGCGTCCCGATCGGGAATGGCCCTGTCCGTATCAGCAGCGGCCGTGATGGCGCCATGAAAATTCCTGATTTGATCGCGCCGGCTTTCTGGCGTGGAATGAACCCGCTGCGATATCGAAAGGACTGATATGACCAGAGCTCTCTATTCCCTGTGCGGCGCCGACGAACGTCATTTCTTCTCGCCGCATTGCTGGAAGGCGGTGATGGCGCTTGCCCATAAGGGGCTCGGCTTCGAGGAGGTGCCGACGACCTACAGCCGCATTGCTGGGATCGGCGGCGGCTTTTCCAAGACCGTGCCGGTTCTGGACGATAACGGCCGGCTGATATCGGACAGTTTCGATATCGCCCTTTACCTGGAAGAGGCCTATCCGGACCGTCCGTCGCTATTTGGTGGCGAGGGCGGCAAGGCCCTGTCGCGTTTGGTCGAGGGTTATTCGCAGATGATCATCCATCCGGCGATCATGCGGATCGCGCTCCTCGATATTCATTCCATTCTCGATGAGGGCGACAAGGCCTATTTCCGCGCCAGCCGCGAAAGCCGTCTCGGCAAGCCGCTGGAGGATTTCGCCGCCGGACGCGAGGCGGAGAGGGAGGCCTTTGCCGCCAAGCTGGAGCCGATGCGACATATGCTGCGCTTCCAGCCGTTCATCGGCGGCGAGAGTCCGCTCTTTGCCGACTATATCGTCTTCGGCGCGCTGCAATGGCTGCGCATCGCCGCCGGCCTTGCCATGCTGGCTCCGGATGACCCCGTTATGGCATGGTTCGAGCGCTGCCTCGATCTTCACGAAAGCCGGGGCCGGACTGTGACAGCGGCGTGAAATTGCCATAGACCCCTTGTTTTCAGGCGGTGAGGCGGGTAAAGACCGCCCACTTTTCCCTTACGAGTATGAGGACCTGATAATGGCGATTGAACGCACCTTCTCGATGATCAAGCCGGACGCAACGAAGCGCAACCTGACGGGCGCTATCACCAAGATGCTCGAAGATGCCGGCCTGCGCGTCGTCGCCTCCAAGCGCGTCTGGATGAGCAAGCGCGAAGCTGAAGGCTTCTACGCTGTTCACAAGGAACGTCCGTTCTTCGGCGAACTCGTCGACGGCATGACCTCCGGCCCGACCATCGTTCAGGTTCTGGAAGGCGAAGGCGCCATCCTGAAGAACCGCGAAATCATGGGCGCAACCAACCCGGCAAACGCTGCCGAAGGCACGATCCGCAAGGTTCACGCTCTCTCGATCGGCGAAAACTCGGTCCACGGTTCGGACGCTCCGGAAACCGCAGCCCAGGAAATCAAGTACTGGTTTTCCGACACCGAGATCGTCGGCTGATTGAGCTACGGAGCATTCCTCGGGAATGCATTGAATTGACTGAGAAAAGCCGGGTTCGTCCCGGCTTTTTTGTTAAGCCGGACACTTGTCCGTATTCGAAAAATCCGTCGTTCCGTCCGGTTTGAAGACCTCCGGGTTCTTCTCGTAGCCGGCCCCGACCACCAGCAGCTTGCTCGGCAGCACCGTCTGGTCGAGATCGGATTTGAACTGCGCCTTCACCTCCTGCAGAAGCTTGCCATCCTTGTCGACCAGCTTGACGGTCACCGAATAGGGCCGGTCCTTGACCACGCAGTGCAGGTTTTCGCTCTGGACCGAAATCTTGTCGTCCATTGGGAAGACCTTCTGGTTCAACACAAGCGGCGTGCCCCCTTGAGGGTTCTCGAATTCGGCAACGATGGTCGAGCCGTCGGGAATGGGCGCCGTCTTCTTCATTGTCAGCAGATAGGTGGCGCTGGCGTTTCGATAGTTGAACACGAACAGATGACCCGTCACTTCCAGCATGGTTTCGGCCTGGCGCTGGCAGGCGGCAAGCATGATCCCCGCTGCTGCAAGTGTCGTAATGACTAAACGCCGCTTCATGGCGTCTCCTCCTTCTTTTTCCTCCGGTAATGCCTGATCGCCTTGGCGCGGTTGCCGCAGACGGCCATGTCGCACCAGGCCCGGCTTTTATTCTTGCTGCGGTCGATGAACAGCCAGCCGCAATTGCCGCAGATCTTCATCCGCTCCGGATCTGGCATGGCGATCAGCCGCAAGACTGAATGGGCCATTGCCGTATCGAGCCCCTTTTCCGATGCCCCGCGCAGGGTGCGCGCCAAAGTCTCCAGCAATTCGGCGAGCAGCCGGTCGTCGTTCCCCTCGAGCACGCGCTGTCGGAAGTATCGGTCCGTCGCTTCGCGCAGCTCGATGAAGTTCGCTCTATTCTGCGCTCGAACGGGCGCTATGTCGCCGAAAAGTACCCGTTCGGCACAGAACGCTCGCGCTGCCGCTGGGAAGCGCTCCATCTGCCCTTCGGCCTCGAAGCGGTCGATGCTGCGCGCCGTATCGTGACGAAGGATGACGCTGTTGGCGACATCAAGCGCCAATGCGCCGCCGGAAAAACGGTGAGGGGTCCAGGAGAAGGTCATGAGAAAAATATAACTGGTAAAACACATTTTGCCAGTTATTATTTTAAGGCGATCTGGAGTGTCTGAATGGCCTATCTTCTGCAGCAACTGGCAAATGCGGTGCCGCTCGCAGCGCTCTACGCCACGCTTGCATTCGGCTATTCGATCGCCTTTGGGGTCACCAAACGCGCCGACATCACCTATGGGGCTATTATCGCCTTTGCCGGTCAGATGCTGCTGCTCTTCACGGACATGGCCTATAATCGCCTCTGGCTGGTGCTGCCGGCGGCGATCGCGGTCGGCGTCTGTGCCTCGCTGGTCTATTCAGTGGGGGCTGGGGTGTGGATCGGCCGTTTCGTCATGCAGCCGCTCGTCAGCAAATCGCCGAACACGGTCATCGTCGCAGCGCTCGGAATGATGATCGTGCTGATGGAGACGGCGCGCCTTGCCGCCAATACCCGCGCCATCTGGCTTCCGCCGCTCCTGAACGACAACGTGACCTTCTGGAGCGACGGCACCTTCAAGGTGACGCTCACCTATATCCAGCTTCTGGATACGGCCTTGATGTGCGCAATCATTGCGATCGGGGCGGCAATCCTGAAGCGCACCGCCTGGGGCCGCCTGTGGCGCGCCGTCATAGATGATCCGCTTGCCGCCGAACTCTGCGGTACCAGCGCCAGCCGTGTCTTCCTTGTGTCCTATGGGGCCGCAGCGCTCGTCGCCACCTGCTGCGGCATCCTTGCGACCTTCTATTACGGATCGATGGATTTCGGCGCTGGGCTGATGTTCGGCCTCAAGGTGTTGCTGATCGCTGCTGTCGGTGGCTATTCCGATCCGCTGCGCTCGGCGGGCGGCGCGGCCGGCCTCGCACTCGTCGAGACACTCTGGGGCGCCTACGGCTCCTTCATCTGGCGCGATCTCGCCATATTCTCGCTCTTGGTATTCCTGCTGGTATTGAGCCGCCGCGAGCGCGTCGTGCTTTGACTATTTCCAGCGATCGCGCGCGGTGTTGTCGGCATCTTTCGCCGCGATCCAGTCGCCGGTGTCGCCGTCCTTGCCGTGTTCTTTCTTCCAGAAAGGGGCGGAGGTCTTCAGGAAATCCATGACGAAGTTCGCGCCGTCGAAGGCGGCCTGCCGGTGCGGCGCCGCTGCGACGACCAGCACGATATTCTCGCCGGCCGCAATCTTTCCGAAGCGATGGATGGCGGTCAGGCCGTTGAGCCCGAAACGCTCGATGGCGAGCTCGCCGATACGGCTCATCTCCGCTTCGGCCATGCCGGGATAATGTTCGAGTTCCAGCGCCGAGAGCGTGCCGCCTTCATCGCGGCAAAGACCGGAGAAGGTTACGACCGCGCCGATGCCGGGCTTGCCTTTGGAAAGCCGGTCGACTTCCGCCTGCAGATCAAAATCCTCGCGCTGGACGCGAATGGTAGGGGTGATGCTCACAGGAGACTCCTCAGCCCGAAGAACCGTCGTTCCTCAGCCGCCTGTCATCGGCGGGAAAATACCGATCTCCCGCGCTCCGCCGATCGGCTCGTCATGCTCCACATGTTCCTGGTCGATCGCGACCCGGATGACGTCGGGATATTGAAGGGCCATCTCATATTCCTCGCCCAGGCCCTTCAAATGATTCAGAAGATCGGCAACGCTGACGACGGAGGAGGGGAGGTCGATCTCCTCCTCACCCTTGCCGATGCGTTCGCGTACCCAGGCGAAATAGACAAGCCGTGTCATTCTTCGTCATCCACCACATGTTTCAGGCCGGCGCGGAAATAATCATAGCCGGTATAGATCGTCAGAAGTGCTGCGATCCAGAGGAGTGCGATCCCCGTCCAGGTCGTGTAGGGGAAAATGGTATCGCCCGCCGGGCCCGCGAGCAGGAAGGCGATGGCGACGAGCTGCAGCGTCGTCTTCCACTTGGCAATGCGCGTCACAGGGACGCTGACCTTCAGCGCGGCCAGATATTCGCGCAGGCCCGAAACCAGGATCTCGCGGCAGAGAATGATGATCGCGGCCCAAAGCGACCAGCCGGCGATCGTGCCGTCGGCGGCAACCAGAAGCAGGATGGCGGAAACCAGCAGTTTGTCGGCAATCGGGTCCAGCATGCGGCCGATATTCGAGGTCTGGTTCCAGATTCGCGCGAGATAGCCGTCGAGGAAATCGGTGATCGAGGCGATGACGAAAATCCAGAGCGCCACCCAGCGCGCGGTATCGCTGCTGCTGAGCCGTCCCTCGATGAAGAAGCAGACGACGATCAGCGGCACCGCCAGGATGCGGCCGTAGGTCAGGAGATTGGGGATATTATACGCACGCGATGCCATGAAGCGGTTCTCTTTGATATTGCGGCGGTAGATGACGGCTTTGCCCTTCGACCGTCAACATTCTTTCTGTTTTTTCGCTGCCTTTGCGTGGAATTTGCGACCGGCGCCGCTTATTTCGCGGCGTCGTCGTGAAAATGATTATAGACCTGCTTTGCGACGGCCTCCGAAATCCCTTCCACCGCCATGAGATCGGAGAGCGCGGCTCGCGACACGGCTTTCGCCGTGCCGAAGTGCTGCAACAGGGCCCGCTTGCGCGAAGGCCCGATGCCGCCGATCTCGTCGAGCGGATTCTTGACCATCTCCTTCTTGCGCCGGGCCCGATGCGAGCCGATCGCGAAACGGTGCGCCTCGTCGCGCATGCGCTGGATGAAATAGAGAACAGGATCGCGCGGCGGCAGCGTGAAACTTCCCTTGCCGGGTGCAAAGAAACGCTCACGGCCGGCCTCGCGGTCCACGCCCTTGGCGACGCCGATGGCAATCACGCTGTCGGTTATGCCGAGTTCTTCCAGGATGGCACGTACTGCGGTCATCTGTCCCTGGCCGCCGTCGATGAGGATCACGTCCGGCCAGGCGGGGAAGGGCATGTCGGCCGCATCTGCGGCTGAGACCTGCGCGCTCCTGTCCGGAATGCCCTCTTCCTTCAGCAGGCGCGAGAAGCGCCGCGTCATCACCTCGCGCATCATGCCGAAGTCGTCGCCGGGGGTGATCTCGGTCGATTTGATGTTGAATTTGCGATACTGGTTCTTCACGAAACCTTCCGGCCCGGCGACCACCATGCCGCCGACTGCATTCGTGCCCATGATATGCGAGTTGTCGTAGATCTCGACGCGCTGCGGCACATAGGGCAGGCCGAACGTGTCCTTGAAACCTTCCAGCAGCCGGGATTGCGAGGCGGTTTCAGCAAGCTTGCGCCCATGCGCCTCGCGGGCATTGGCGATAACATGCTCGACGAGATCGCGCTTCTCGCCGCGCTGCGGGACAAGGATCGAAACCTTATGTCCGGCTTTTTCACCGAGTGCGGCCGCCAGCAGTTCCAGTTCTTCCACCGTCTCCGACAGCATGATTTGCCGCGGCACCGGCTTGTCGTCGTAGAACTGCGCGAGGAAGGCGTTCAGCACCTCGGCGCCTGACAGTTGCGGATCGGCCTTCGGGAAATAGGCGCGGTTGCCCCAGTTCTGTCCCGTGCGGAAGAAGAACACCTGGATGCAGGAAATCCCGCCTTCGTGATGGATGGCGAAAACATCAGCCTCTTCGACGCCGGCCGGATTGATGCCCTGGTGGCTCTGGACATGCGAGAGCGCCGCGAGGCGGTCGCGGTAGATCGCAGCGCGCTCGAAATCCAGATCTTCGGCGGCGGCGTTCATAGCCTCCGCCATGTGCTCCTTCACCCTCTGGCTCTTGCCAGAGAGGAAGTCCTTGGCCTCCTGCACCAGCTCCGCATAACCCTCGTCGCTGACCTCATGCGTACACGGCCCGGAACAGCGCTTGATCTGGTAGAGCAGGCAGGGCCGGGTGCGTGTCTCGAAGACGCTGTCGGTACAGGTGCGGATCAGGAAGGCGCGTTGCAGCGAATTGATCGTGCGGCCAACGGCACCGGCTGAGGCGAAGGGACCGAAATAGTCCCCCTTCCGGGCACGCGCACCGCGATGCTTGAAGATGGCGGGGGCGCGGTGATCGCCTGTTATCAGGATATAGGGAAACGACTTGTCGTCGCGCAGCAGCACGTTAAAGCGCGGCCGCAAGCGTTTGATCAGATTCGCTTCGAGCAGCAGCGCCTCGGTCTCCGTCCGCGTCGTGACGAATTCCATGTTGGCGGTCTGGCGCACCATCTGGGCTATGCGGTTGGAGTGCACGCGACCCATCGCATAGTTGCCGACGCGCTTCTTCAGGCTGCGAGCCTTGCCCACATAGAGCACATCGCCCGCCTCGTTGAACATGCGGTAGACGCCGGGGCTGTTTGGCAGGCGCTTGACGAATTCGGCGATCAAATCGGCGCCGAGCAGGCCGGTTTCGTTGATGCTGCCGGCATTCCAGTCGACCGACGCCGAAATCGGCGAGGCAGAGGCATCGCCTTCTACCTCGATGATATCGTCGTCGTTATCATCGGTCTCGTCGTAAAGAACACCGCCATCCGGCAGCTTCTTGGCATTCATTCCTTGATCTCCAGCACATCAGGCGTTTGCCATGCGAGATGCTGGCCGCCGTCGAGTGCAATCATCTGACCCGTGATCGAAGGGGTCTCGAACAGAAAACGAATCGTTCGGCCGAATTCCTTGAGCTCAGGTCCCCGCTTCAAGATAAGGGCTGAAACCTGTGCTTGGAAGTCTTCCTGCAATTGCCGCTCGCTCGGCATCGATGGACCGGGACCGATTGCGTTGACGCGGATGCGTGGCGCCAGCGCCTGCGCCATCGTCTGGGTCGCCGTCCACAGTGCCGATTTCGACAGAGTATAGGAGTAGAAGCTCGGCCGCAGTGCCCAGACGCGCTGGTCGATAATGTTGACGATCAGCCCCTCGGCCGTTTCCGGCAGCTGTTCGGCGAATTTAGCGGCCAGTATCGAAGGCGCGCGAACATGGACGGCAAAATGCTCGTCCCATACTCGTGCGTCGAATTTGCGGAGCGAATCCTCGAGGAAAATCGATGCATTATTAACGAGAAGATCGAGCGGCCCGAGCGCCTCGCACGCCTTTCCGACAAGCTCCCCAGTCTCGTCAATATTGGCAAGATCTGCCTTGATCGCAACCGCCTGATGGCCCTTCTGCCGCAATTCCGCCGCAAAGTTCTCGGCTTCGGCGAGCGAGCCGTTGGCATGGATTGCGACCGAAAATCCATCAGCAACAAGGTCTTCGGCAATCGCCCGGCCTATTCTTTTGGCGGCACCCGTCACAAGCGCCGCGCGAAGTCTTTTCTGGGTCAAGATGCTGCCTTCTGATCCTGCGAGTCCGTTTGCTGACTATATAAGGGCAGGCCTAGGTTATATAAATAGGCCGAAAGCATTGCCTCTGCCGGCCGGATATTCTATGTATTATTTGCGGGATCGATTTATTAAAATGAGTATTGTAAGTTTAACCGATTATTATCCTTAATAAACGGTATGTTGCAGCCAAGCAACATCGAATTTCTGCCGCCGCGAGGCCACAATGATATCACAATTTGGCTCTTTCAAATCCGCATTTGCACTCCAATTTCACTCTCGAACCGGAAGGGACATTTAGTAATCCCCCGTGAATGCTTCGCCGAATTTGAGTTGACGGGCGCGCGGGACTGAAAGGAGACAAGTATGCGTATACTCTTTGCTGGCCTCATGGCTTCCGCTCTCGCCGTTGGCGGTTTCTCGGTAGCCCACGCAGCTGATGCCGTGGATCAGGTTCCGCAGGCCCCGGTTGCTGAGGAGACCCCGGCTCCGGTCAACAATTGGCAGGGCTTCTACCTCGGTGGCGCAGCGACCTACAACATGGGCAGCTTCGGTCACGACCGTGACACCTACGATTGGGGCGGCCAGCTCTTCACCGGTTACAACTTCCAGCAGGGCCAGATCGTTTACGGTGCTGAAGCCGATCTCGGTTACGGCGATGCGGACGTCACTCAGGACGGCATCAAGAACAAGACCGGCTGGAATGGCTCCGTCCGCGGCCGCGTCGGTTACGACCTGAACCCCTTCCTGCTTTATGGTACGGCAGGTCTGGCGCTTGCCAACACCAAGGTTTCAGACGGTACGTCTTCCGACAGCAAGACCGCCTACGGCTATACGGTCGGTGCCGGTGTCGAAGCCTTCGTGACCAACAACATCACGACGCGTCTCGAATACCGCTACACTGACTACCAGGACAAGGACTACAATCTCGACTCCGGCAGCGTTTCGCGCGGCTTCGACGAAAACAGCGTCAAGGTCGGTATCGGCGTCAAGTTCTGATCCCGATTGCATCGAATATGAAAAAGCCGGGCTTCGTGCCCGGCTTTTTTGTTGTCTGCGTCAACCTCGGATTCTAGTGCCTCACCCCATAGGCCTTACAAATCTCAGGTCTGCGGCTTCAATTGCTCGTAGCCGTCGAATTTCTTTTCGAATTCCCGCAGCCAGCCGATCAGCTCGGCATGGTCTTCTTCCCACTGGCCCTTGAAGCGCAGGTCGAGGTAGCCGATCGTAGCGGCGAGCGCGAAATGCCCGCCATGCATCTTCTTGCCGAGCTTCGGCGTATTGGCGGCCAGATAGTTCAGCGCGGTCTCGACCTTCTTCCACTGCCGGTCGATCCAGGGCTGATGCATCTTTTCTTCGTCGCGGAAGCGGCGTTCGTAGACGATCGCCAGCAGGCAGTCACAGACGCCGTCGCAGAGCGCTTCCAGCACTTCGGCATCCGTGCGCTTGCCCTTTTTGGAAGGATAGAGCGCCCCCTTCTTGAGCCGGTCGAAATAATGCATGATGGCGATGCTGTCGAAGATGGAAACGCCGTCATCCGTCAGCAGCGTCGGGATCTTGCCGAGCGGGTTGTTGTCCACGAGGATCGCCGGTCCCGCATTCGTATCGACCCGGATTTCCGTAGTCTCCAGGCCGAGATGGCGCGAAGCCATGCGCACCTTGCTGGAGAAAGGGGAGGTCGGGGAGCAGAGAAGCTTCATGAGGCACCTTTTGGATATGCTGATGGCGCCGGACTATTCCCGAGCGACGAGAGTCGGTCAATCGGCCTTGGCGAGCTTGGTCTCGCCGCGGAGCCAGAAAGCTCTTTGCGAGGCGAAACGGTCCTGCGCCAGATGGTCCTTCAGCGCCGGTAGCAATTGGTGCAGCTCGTCCTTCAGCGTGAAGGGCGGATTGACGATGACGAGGCCGGAGCCCGTCAGCCCCGTCGTCTCGCGGTCGCTGCGCACTGCAAGCTCGGCGCAGAGCATTTTCGGGATTTCGGTCGCCTGCAGCGCTTCGTGAAATTCCTTGATCGGTGCGCCCTTCTTCAGCGGATACCAGAGGCAATAGGTGCCACCCGGAAAACGCCGGTAGGCCTTGGCAAGACCATCCACCAGGCGCTCATATTCGCCGTCTTCCTCGAAGGGCGGATCGACGAGCACGATGCCGCGCTTTTCCTTGGGCGGCAGATGCGCGCCGAGCGCCAGCCAGCCGTCGAGCTCGGTGATGCGCGCATGATGGTCGCCTTCGAAGACGCGATGCAGGCGAACAAAATCCTCAGGGTGCAGTTCCATTGCCGAAAGCCGGTCCTGCGGGCGGAAGAGCATGCGGGCCAGTTTGGGCGAGCCGGGATAGAAGCGCAGGCCGCCCTGCGGGTTCAGCTCGCGGATGGCGGTGAGATAGGGCTCCAGCAATTCGGAGACCTGTGGTCCGAGATCGGTCTCGAGCAGTTTGCCGATACCATCTTGCCATTCCCCGGTCTTCTGCGCTTCCTCGGAGGAAAGATCGTAGAGGCCGATGCCGGCATGCGTGTCGAGTACGCGGAAACCCGCATCCTTCTTCTGCATGTAGCGGACGAGCCGAGCCAGCACCGCATGCTTCAGGACATCGGCGAAATTGCCTGCATGATAGATGTGGCGATAGTTCATTTTCGCTGATGCCTGTTATGAATTCGGATCATTGGGAGTTTTTGTGCCTTTTGGGCGGTCGAGCCTTGGCATATAGAAATCGCATGAACATTGCGACCCCCATCCATGCCAAATCCCGGATCGGCCATACGGCCTGTCCGCATGACTGTCCCTCCACCTGCGCACTGGAAGTGGATCTGACGGAAGACGGCCGTATCGGTCGTGTCCGGGGCGCGAACGATCATTCCTACACGTCGGGCGTCATCTGCGCCAAAGTCGCCCGTTATGCCGAGCGGCTCTATCATCCGGACCGTCTCATGCACCCGCTGCGCCGCACCGGCGCCAAGGGGGCAGGGCAGTGGCAGCAGATTTCCTGGGACGATGCGCTGGACGAGATTGCCGAAGCCTTCGTGAAGGCCGAGGTCAAGGATGGCAGTGAGGCCATCTGGCCTTATTTCTACGCCGGCACCATGGGTTGGGTGCAGCGCGACTCGATCGAGCGTCTGCGCCATGCCAAGCGTTATTCCGGCTTCTTCTCCTCGATCTGCACCAATCCCGCCTGGACCGGCTTTACCATGGCGACCGGCATGCTGCGCGGCCCCGATCCGCGCGAGATGGCGCGCACCGATTGCGTCGTCATCTGGGGCACCAATGCCGTTGCCACCCAGGTCAATGTGATGACCCACGCGATCAAGTCGCGCAAGGAGCGCGGCGCGAAGATCGTCGTCATCGACATCTACGACAATCCGACGATGAAGCAGGCTGATATGGCGCTCATCGTCAAGCCGGGCACCGATGCGGCCCTTGCCTGCGCCGTCATGCACATCGCCTTCCGCGACGGTTATGCCGACCGCGACTACATGGCTGGATATGCCGACGATCCCTCGGGTCTCGAAGCGCATCTGAAGACAAAGACGCCGGGATGGGCGGCCGCAATAACCGGTCTTTCGGTCGATGAGATCGAAGCCTTCGCCAAGCTCGTCGGCACCACGAGGAAGACCTTCTTCCGCCTCGGCTATGGCTTCACGCGCCAGCGTAATGGTGCGGTCGCCATGCACGCGGCAGCCTCGATCGCCACCGTGCTCGGCTCCTGGCAATATGAGGGCGGCGGCGCCTTCCATTCCAACAGCGATATCTTTCGCATGAACAATACGGAACTGACCGGCAAGTCGATGAAGGATGCCGACATCCGCATGATCGACCAGTCACAGATCGGCCGGGCGCTGACCGGCGATGCCGTGGCGTTGCGCGATCGCGGCCCTGTTACGGCCATGCTGATCCAGAACACCAATCCGGTGAATATCGCCCCGGAACAGCGGCTGGTGAAACAAGGCTTTGCGCGCGACGATCTCTTCGTTGCCGTGCATGAGCAGTTCATGACCGAGACGGCCGAAATGGCCGATATCGTCATTCCTGCCACCATGTTCGTCGAGCACGACGATATCTATCGCGCCGGCGGCCAGAACCACATTCTGCTTGGGCCCAAGCTCGTCGAGCCGCCACCGACAGTGCGCACCAATCTCTTCGTCATCGAGGAACTGGCAAAACGCCTTGGCGTCGCCGATCGCCCCGGCTTCGGCTTCACCGCCCGCGAAATGGTCGATCGCGTTCTGGCCGCCAGCAACCTGCCGGACTACGACCATTTCCTCGAGCACAAATGGTTCGACCGCCAGCCGGCTTTCGAGGACGCACACTATCTCAATGGTTTCGCCCATGCCGACGGCAAGTTCCACTTCCGCCCGGACTGGGTGAACGGCGCCTCACCGAACAAGCCGCCCGCTTCCGTCGGCACGCTCGGCCCCTATGCCGAACTGCCGCCGTTCCCGGATCAGGTCGACGTCATCGAGCTTGCTGACGCCGAACATCCCTTCCGCCTGGCGACATCGCCGGCGCGCAATTTCCTGAATTCGAGCTTCTCGGAAACCAAGACCTCGCGCCAGAAGGAAGGCCGCCCGGAAGTGATGATCAACCCTGTCGATGCCGAAGCGAACGATGTCGGCAATGGTGACCTCGTCCGCATTGGCAATATGCGCGGTGACCTGCGCATTCACGCCCGCGTAACGACCGAGGTCAAGCCGGGCGTTTTGATCGCCGAGGGCCTCTGGCCCAACAAGGCGCATGTCGATGGCGAAGGCATCAACGTTCTCACCGGCGCCGATCCCGTGGCGCCCTATGGCGGCGCTGCCGTCCATGACAACAAGGTCTGGCTTCGCAAGGACGTCATATGACGCAATCTAAGGCAAAAGTGGAAATCGTCGGCAAGGAAATCCTGTCCGACGGCTGGACGAAGCTGACCGGTTATCGGATCGATTATACCGATCGAAATGGCGTGACCCATCGCCTGCCGCGCGAGGTCTATCACCGCACGCCTGCCGCCTGTATCCTGCTTTACGACCCGAAGCGCGATGTCGTCGTGCTGGTGAAGCAGTTCCGCCTGCCGGCCTATGTAAACGGCGATCCCGCCTGGATGATCGAAGTGCCTGCCGGCCTGCTGGACGGCGATGAACCCGAGGCCGCGATCCGCCGCGAAGCGATGGAGGAAACGGGATATACGGTCCGCGATGTCCGCTTCCTCTTCAAGTCCTATCCGGCGCCAGGCTCCATTACCGAAGTCGTGCATTTCTTTGCCGCGACGATCGATATCGACGATCGCACATCCGACGGCGGTGGTCTCGAGGAAGAGCACGAGGACATCGAGGTACTGGAAATTCCGCTGCCGGAAGCTCTTGCGATGGTCGAAAGGGGAGAGATCATCGATCTCAAGACGATCACGCTGCTGCAATGGGTATTGTTGAACAAGGGCGAAGTTCGGTAGCGGGCAAGCTGATCGATATCCGATCCGTCGATTTTGCCCGGGGCGGGATCAAGATAATCCGCGGCGAGGTCAGTTTTCCCCGCGTACGCGCATCATTTGCCGAAAGGCGCGCCGCCTTAGCGCAGGTATCGCGTTTATGGTGCGCATGACGCCGCGTGTGACGCCGAGCTGAAGCCTGCCGACAATCGGCCGATGGGCCAGATCGCGGGCATCCATCTGCTTTTTCGATTCCTGGACTGCTTCCTTACTGTAGCGAAGCATCTCGATTTCGTAGGCTCGTATGGCTTCGAGGAGGGGCTGTCGGCCCTGGTCCGCTTCGACCAGCATGCGTCCGAGCAGAGCGGCATCGCGAAGCGCCGTATTGGCACCTGCTCCACGTCCCGGTGTCATCGTATGCACGGCGTCGCCGAGCAGAGTGACATTCGAGCTCGTCCAGGGCGTCGGTGGTACGGAAGTCCTCATCATGACATCGTGGATCGTCGCTGGTTCCGTCATGCGGATAAGCGCCTGCAGGTGCGGATGCCAGTCCCTGGCGATCTCCAGGCCGAGCTCGCGCAATTGTTCGCCGCTCAGGCCGGCCGGAACCTGCGGAAAGTTCTGCCGAGCGCCCCATAAGCCCCAGCCGATACTATCCTCGTCGAGCGCCTCGACGAAATCCGGCCAACGGGCAGCAAAATCAGGGTCGCTTCTGCTGTGGGCGAACTCGAGCGAATGAATGATGGCGCCAAAGCCCATCGGCGCCATAATCAGCGACATGCCCTTGAACATTTTGTCCGACAGCAGAGCCTTCGTTTCGGCTGTCATAGGAATTTTGCCCCCGAGCGAGACGATCCCCGTGTCTTCGAGGCGCGCTTCCGGCAGACGTTGCTTGCGCAGAGTCGAACTCGTGCCGTCCGCGCCCACAAGGACATCACCTGTCGCGAGGCTTCCATCCTGAAAACGAGCGGTAACCGATCCGTCGGCATTATTTGTGTAAGCTTGAAACGTCTTCCCGAAGAATACCTCTGCTTCAAGTCCCCTGAGCAGAACCCGTCGCAGCGTCTTTCGAATGACGTTCCGTTCGCCATCCAGAGCATTCGGGCCTGCATCTTCGATATCGAAGCTCAGCACTTCGCCGAAATGTTCGGTCAGCATGTTGAAATAGCGCGGCGACCTGGCGCAGGTGGCGACATAGAGGTCGTAGAGTTCGTCGGGGACACAGGCTTTCAGCGCGCGGCTTCCAGCCGGGCTGATGCCGACGCGATATCCGCCGGTGTCCGCGTTCGGCGCGCGGTCGCGCTCGTACACCGCAACGCTGATGCCGGCCCCCTTGAGCAGATGAGCGAGTGCCAGACCGCCAGTCCCGGCGCCGATAATCAAAACCTTCATGGTCCTAGTCCTGGTCGAGTTTGGGGTCGATGGTGAATTGGGTGGCGATCTGCCTCAGCCACTCTTCCGTCCAGGTAATGCGCTGGGCGCGCAGGTCCGCGACAACGCTGGTGACCCAGGACAATTCGGTTGCGTGAAGCGCTCGGAGATATTCCATCTCGAGCAGGAAGAGCCTTGGAACGGCCTGCGCTTCGTGCAGAGTTTCGTCGATCCGACGAAGCTCCGCCTCAATGGCTTTTGCTCTGAGCTCAAGCTGGCTTGCCACATCGTCAGGCGAAAGCAGCGGAAGAAATGATATGGCTGCAGGGAATTCCGGATATTCTCGCGTCGGGGTCGACAAGATCGCCCGCATCCAGTCCACCGCGACGTCGCGGCCTTTCCTGGTTATCTCGTACACCGTCCGCTCGGGACGCTTGTCATCCCGGATTGTTTTGCGTGGGGTGATCAAGGCTTCGCGCTCAAGCCGCTGGATCGTCTGATAAAGGCTCGCCCTCTGCGTGACGTTGATCACCTCGTCCTTACCGCGCTCCTTGATGAGTTGCTGCATTCGATAAGGATGCAGCGGCTCTTCCATGAGCATTGCAAGGACGGCGAGGGCGATTGGAGAGCGTTTGATCGATGTCATAGTCATAGTATTACTAGTAAGATTATGACTAGTCAACGTGACGATTCGGGCCTGCTGATGCCTCGGCAAATGCCGGGCCGCATTGGTGACCATTGATGAGCGAGCGAGGCATGCGACCATTTTCCAACGTCTTGTCCAACGAAGTGGTGGGCAAGGTCGGCGGGTCGAGAACGGTCACGCTGTCAAAAATGGTGGAAGGTCGTCTTCGCGTCCGTGGCGATGGCCACGTCGAACGCCGCCAGTCCTGCTGGCTTTATGGATAGCGGCAGGATTGCCAGCCGCCTTGCACCCGCCTCAGGCTCTTGCCGCCTGAAGGCAGGTATTCCCATTTTTCGCCGGACCTCGGAATGCCCGAGGACGCAAGACCTCTCGGCACTTTTGCGGGAATTGCTTCAGTCGCCGATCAACGAAATAAGCTGGGATTTCGGAGCGGTGGCGGAAGCTGTTGCCCCAACCGCTTTCCCGCCTTCCATCTTCACCTTGCCCTCCGCAAAGAGACGGAGAGCCTGCGGGTAAAGCTGGTGCTCGATGGTCAGCACGCGTCCGGCTAACGCTTCGGCAGTGTCGCCCGCAAGCACAGGCACGGCGGCCTGGCCGATGACCGGCCCCTCATCCATGCCTTCGGTAACGAAATGCACCGTGCAGCCGGCAATGCGCATGCCGGCATCAATCGCCCGCTGATGCGTATGCAGTCCCGGAAAGAGCGGCAGAAGAGAAGGATGAATATTGATGATCCGGCCCTCATGGCGCTGGATGAACGCGCCCGAAAGCAACCGCATATAGCCGGCAAGGCAGATGATGTCAGGCGAAAGCTCGTCAAGTGCGGCAAGGATCGCCGCCTCGTGCGCGTCCTTGCTCGCATAGTCCTTGCGCACGAAGGCAAAGGTCGCAATGCCCTCGGCGGCCGCCTTGGCAAGCCCGCCGGCATCGGCCTTGTCGGAGATCACGCCGACGATCTCTGCCGGATAGTCAGTCGATTTTGCCGCCTGCACCAAGGCCATCATGTTGGAGCCGCCGCCGGAAATAAAGACGACGATGCGTTTGCGCGGTGAGCTCATAGGGCGAGCGTACCCTTGTAGATCGTGCCGGCTTCGCCTTCCGCCCTGGCGACCATACGGCCGAGCGTGATCACCTTCTCGCCTTCGGCTTCGAGCACCTTGGAAACGGCGGCAACATTCTCCTGTGCAACGACGACGATCATGCCGATGCCGCAATTGAAGGTGCGCAGCATTTCCTTGGCTTCGACGCCACCCGTCTTGGCAAGCCACGAGAAGACCGGGGGCACCTTGACGGCGGCGAGGTCGATTTCGGCAGCGAGATGCTTCGGCAGCACGCGCGGAATATTTTCAGGGAAACCACCGCCGGTAATATGCGCGAGCGCCTTCAGCGCGCCCGTCTCGCGGATCGCTTTCAGGAGCGGCTTCACATAGATGCGGGTTGGGGTCAGCAGCGCCTCGCCGAGCTTCTTGCCCTCGGCAAAGGGTGCAGGCGCATCCCAGTCGAGGCCGGAAAGCGAAACGATCTTGCGCACCAGCGAGAAGCCGTTGGAATGGACGCCTGATGAGGAGAGGCCAAGAATGACGTCGCCTTCGGCAATATCGCCAGCCGGCAGCAGCTTGCCGCGTTCGGCGGCGCCGACGGCAAAACCGGCCAGATCATAATCGCCCGAGGAATACATGCCCGGCATTTCGGCCGTTTCGCCGCCGATCAGCGCGCAGCCAGCCTCGCGGCAGCCGGCAGCAATGCCGCCCACAATTGCCGCGCCCTGGTCGGGGTCGAGCTTGCCGGTCGCGAAATAGTCGAGAAAGAAGAGGGGCTCGGCACCCTGGACGACGAGATCGTTGACGCACATGGCGACGAGGTCGATGCCGACGGTCTCGTGATAGTCCGCGTCGATCGCGATCTTCAGCTTGGTGCCGACGCCGTCATTGGCGGCAACCAGGACCGGATCGGTGAAACCTGCGGCCTTGAGGTCGAACAGGCCGCCGAAGCCGCCGATCTCGCCGTCGGCGCCCGGACGGCGCGTGGAACGCACGGCCGGCTTGATCTTCTCCACCATCAGGTTGCCGGCATCGATGTCGACGCCTGCATCGCTATAGGTCAGACCGTTTTTTCCAGACTGGCTCATGGTGATCTCCGGAGGATTTAAAGCTGCGGACAGGGGACCGCGTCACATGCCGGTCGCAATTGCATGAGAGTGCGCTTTATGCAAGCGTTGCAAGGGAAAAGCCCCCATTTTCCAGCTAATCCCTGTGCGCTTTCCGGATTTGGTGCAACAGGGTTGACCATCTTTGCGCCTCCATCCTATGTGCTCAAACGGCTGGGGCCGTTGGAAAGCGGTGCGGGCGGGGCGTGCAATCAGCGGGGAAGCGATGCCACAACAAGTCAGCGGAACGATACTGAAGCGCCAGATCATCTTCTGGGTGGCGGTTCTGCTCATCTTCATCGCCTTCCTCTATATTTTCAGTTCGATCCTGTTGCCCTTCATTGCCGGCATGTCGATCGCCTATTTCCTCGATCCTGTCGCAGACAGGCTGGAGCGGCTGGGCTTGAGCCGCCTGATGGCGACCATTGTTATTCTAGTGGCCTTCGTCATCGTCTTCGCGCTGGCACTGGTGATCCTGATCCCCGTCCTCATCAACCAGTTCAACGATTTTGCCCAGCGCGTGCCGGGCTATATCAGCCAGCTGCAGCAATTCATCGCCAACTATCAGGATTCCGTGCTGCCTGGCTGGATCAGAAGCCAGCTCGGGACCATCAAGGACAATCTATCCGGTATCCTTTCGGAAGGCATGGGCTTTCTGACGGGTCTCTTCGCGCAGATCTGGAATTCCGGCAAGGCGATCGTCGATGTCATCTCGCTTCTCGTCGTCACGCCGGTCGTCGCCTTCTACATTCTCCTTGATTGGGATCGCATGATCGCCAAGGTCGATCAGTGGGTGCCGCGCGACTATGTGAGCGACGTGCGCCAGATTGCAACGGAAGTGGATCAGGCGATTGCCGGCTTCATCCGCGGGCAGGGCTCGCTCTGCCTCATCCTGGGCATCTACTACGCCCTGGGCCTCTCGATCGTCGGCCTGAACTTCGGCCTGCTCATCGGGCTTTTCGCCGGCATGATCAGCTTCATTCCCTATGTCGGGTCGCTGGTTGGCCTCGTCATTGCCATTGGCGTGGCGATCGTCCAGTTCTGGCCCGATTATATCTGGATTATCGCCGTCCTGGCGGTCTTCTTCTCCGGCCAGTTCCTGGAAGGCAATATCCTGCAGCCGAAGCTCGTCGGCTCCAGTGTCGGCCTGCATCCCGTCTGGCTGATGTTTGCGCTCTTTGCCTTCGGTGCACTGTTCGGTTTCGTCGGCCTGCTGGTCGCGGTGCCGGCCGCTGCCGCCGTCGGCGTCCTTGTCCGCTTTGCGCTTTCGCGCTACCTTCAAAGCGATCTCTACTATGGCGGGTCGCCGGGCGGCCGGGCCCGGAAGACGAAATCTGTTTCCGATGAATGACGTGAAGAACGCTGATCCGAAGCGCAAGGCCGGAGAGCAGCTTCCCTTGGCCTTTTCGCACGACGCCGCTGCCGGGCGCGACGACCTCCTTGTCTCGGAGCGTCTCGCCGCGGCGGTTTCGATCGTCGATGCCTGGCCGAACTGGCCGTCACCGGTCGTCATCCTTGCCGGTCCGGTCGGTTCCGGCAAATCGCATCTCGCCGGCATCTGGAAGGAACTGAGCGGAGCGAAGATCATCCACCCCAACGTTGATTCCGATGCCGCGATCACGGCCGTCAATGGCCCCGTGCTTTTTGAGGATGCCGACCGCGTGGGCTTTGATGACGTCAAGCTCTTTCACGTCATCAACAGCGTGCGGGAAAACGGCACGAGCCTTTTGATGACCAGCCGCCTCTGGCCCATGTCCTGGCCGGTCACGCTGCCTGATCTGCGTTCCCGCCTGAAGGCCGCGACCGTCGTGGAGATCGGCGAGCCGGATGAGGAACTGCTGTCGCAGGTCATCGTCAAGCTCTTTGCCGACCGGCAGCTTTATATAGATGACAAACTCGTCCTTTATATCGTCAATCGCATGGAGCGGTCGCTCAACGCCGCCCAGACGATTGTCGAAAGGCTCGATCGGCTGGCGCTTTCCAGAGGCACGGGCATTACCCGTTCGCTTGCCGCTGAAGTATTGAATGAATTGGGCAATTCCGGCTCGGGCGATTGACTGTCACAGTTCCGTCGTGAAACTGATATATTCGCCGAAGCGGATAAGAGCAGGGTGAGTGGACCATGGATAGTGCATATCAGGAACATCAGGAATCCACCCCGAACAACAGCACAGACCTGCCGCCGCTGGAGCAGCTGCTGTCGAGCCCCGAGCGCTTCATCAACCGCGAATTCTCCTGGCTGCAGTTCAATCGTCGTGTCCTCGAGGAGACGCTGAACACCGAGCATCCGTTGCTGGAACGCGTGCGCTTCCTGTCGATCTCGGCCGCCAACCTCGACGAATTCTTCATGGTGCGCGTCGCCGGCCTCGAAGGCCAGGTACGGCAGAGCATCGTCGTCAAGAGCCCCGATGGCCGCACACCCGCCGAACAGCTCGATTCGATCCTGAGCGAGATCGATCATCTGCAGATGGAGCAGCAGGCCTCGCTCGCCGTCCTGCAGCAGTACCTCGCCAAGGAAGACATCCTGATCGTGCGTCCGGGTGCGCTGAGCGACGCCGATCGGCAGTGGCTGGCAAACGAGTTCGAGCAGGCGATCTTCCCGGTTCTGACGCCGCTGTCGATCGATCCGGCTCATCCGTTCCCGTTCATTCCGAACCTCGGGTTCTCGATCGGCCTGCAGCTCGTCAGCCGCAGCGGCCGCGAGCCGATGACGGCGTTGCTGCGCCTCCCGCCGGCTCTCGACCGTTTCGTCCGCCTGCCCGACGATCGCAACACGATCCGCTACATCACCCTGGAAGACGTCGCCAACATCTTCATCCACCGGCTCTATCCCGGCTACGAGGTACAGGGCTCGGGTACATTCCGCGTCATCCGAGACAGTGATATCGAAGTCGAGGAAGAAGCCGAGGATCTCGTGCGCTTCTTCGAAACCGCGCTGAAGCGCCGCCGCCGCGGCAAGGTCATCCGCATCGAAACGGATTCCGAGATGCCGGCCTCGCTGCGCCAGTTCGTGGTCCAGGCACTCAGTATTCCCGAGAATCGCGTTGCCGTTCTGCCGGGCCTGCTGGCGCTCAACACGCTCTCCGAAATCACCAAGGCGCCGCGCGACGACCTACGCTTTCCGCCCTACAATGCGCGATTTCCCGAACGTGTCCGTGAACACGCCGGTGATTGCTTCGCCGCCATCCGAGAAAAGGACATGGTGGTTCACCACCCATATGAATCTTTCGACGTGGTGGTCCAATTCCTTATCCAGGCTGCGCATGATCCTGACGTTCTGGCGATAAAGCAGACGCTCTACCGTACATCCAATGACAGCCCGATCGTTCGCGCTCTGGTGGATGCCGCCGAAGCCGGCAAGTCGGTGACGGCGCTGGTCGAACTCAAGGCCCGCTTCGACGAAGAGGCCAATATCCGCTGGGCGCGCGACCTGGAGCGCGCCGGCGTGCAGGTCGTCTTCGGTTTCATCGAACTCAAGACCCACGCCAAGATGTCGCTCGTCGTTCGCCGCGAGGAAGGCAAGCTGCGCACCTACTGCCATCTCGGCACCGGCAACTACCATCCGATCACGGCGAAGATCTATACGGACCTCTCCTTCTTCACCTGCAACCCCGTGATTGCCCACGACATGGCGAACATCTTCAACTTCATCACCGGATACGGTGAGCCGGAAGAGGGGATGCAGCTCGCCGTTTCGCCTTATACGCTGCGTCCGCGCATCATTCGCCACATCAATGAAGAGATCGAGCATGCTCGGGCAGGCCGCCCGGCAGCGATCTGGATGAAGATGAATTCGTTGGTCGACCCCGACATCATTGACGCGCTCTATACGGCGAGCCGCGCCGGCGTCGAGATCGATCTCGTCGTACGCGGCATCTGCTGCTTGCGTCCGCAGGTGCCGGGCTTGTCGGACAATATCCGCGTCAAATCGATCGTCGGACGTTTCCTGGAACACAGCCGCATCTTCTGCTTCGGCAATGGTTACGGCCTGCCGTCCGACAAGGCGCTCGTCTATATCGGCTCCGCCGACATGATGCCGAGAAACCTCGATCGCCGCGTCGAAACGATGGTTCCGCTGACAAATCCGACCGTTCACGAGCAGGTTTTGTCACAGATTATGCTCGGCAACGTGATTGACAATCAACAAAGCTACGAGATATTGCCCGACGGTACGTCACGGCGCATGGAAGTGCGCAAGGGCGAGGAACCGTTCAATGCGCAGCAGTATTTCATGACCAATCCCAGCCTGTCGGGCCGCGGTGAAGCTCTGAAATCGAGTGCGCCGAAGCTGATCGCCGGTCTGCTTGCCGGCCGGAACAACAAGTAAACTGGACCTAATGGTTGAATCTGAAGCCCAGGGGCGACTTCCGGGTATCGCCCCGGTCTCCGTTGTCGATATCGGATCGAATTCTATCCGTCTGGTCGTCTACGAAGGCTTGTCGCGTTCGCCCACCATCCTCTTCAACGAAAAGGTTCTCTGCGGCCTCGGCAAGGGCATAGCCCTGACCGGCAAGATGGACGAGGAAAGCGTCGCACGCGCGCTTCAGGCTCTTCATCGTTTCAAGGCTCTTTCTGATCAGGCACGCGCGGCCACCATGTATGTGCTGGCCACGGCCGCTGCGCGCGAGGCAAGCAACGGCCCCGATTTCATCCATCAGGCCGAGACGATCTTGCAGCGGCACGTCCGTATATTGTCGGGCGAGGAAGAGGCACGCTTTGCCTCGCTCGGCATCATCAGCGGCTTCTACAATCCCGATGGCATTGCCGGCGACCTCGGCGGCGGTTCTCTGGAACTGATCGATATCAGGGGCAAGGATGTCAGCGGCGGTATTACCCTGCCGCTCGGCGGTCTGCGCCTCTCCGAATATGCCGGCGGGTCGCTCGCCAAGGCGCGCGCCTTTGCCCGCAAGCAGGTCAAGACTGCCAAGCTTCTCTCCAAGGGGGAGGGGCGCACCTTCTATGCCGTTGGCGGCACCTGGCGAAACATTGCCAAGCTGCACATGGAGATCACTCGTTATCCACTGCACATGATGCAGGGCTACGAGGTGTCTCTCGAAGGCATGACGCAGTTCCTGGATCAGGTCGTCACCGCCAAGGATTCCAAGGAGCCGGCTCTGCAGGCGGTTTCCAAGCACCGCCGTTCACTGCTTCCCTTCGGCGCCATTGCCATGAAGGAAGTGCTGAACGCCATGAAGCCTTCGGTGATCTCCTTCTCCGCGCAGGGCGTGCGTGAAGGTTATCTCTTTTCGCTGCTGTCCGAATCCGAACGCCGCGCCGATCCGCTGCTGGCTGCCGCCGGCGAGCTTGCGATCCTGCGTGCCCGCTCGCCGGAACATGCCCGCGAGCTGGCCGATTGGACCGGCCGCATGATGCCGTATTTCGGCGTTCAGGAAACCGACGAGGAAAGCCGGTATCGTCAGGCCGCCTGCCTGCTGGCCGATATCAGCTGGCGCGCGCATCCTGATTATCGCGGCGCTCAGGCGCTGAACGTGATTGCTCACTCCTCATTCGTCGGCATCAGCCATCCCGGCCGCGCCTTCATCGCGCTGACCAACTACTACCGCTTCGAAGGTCTGCATGACGACGGCTCCACGGCACCTCTTGCGACGATCGCCGGTCCTGCCTTCATCGACCGCGCAAAGCTGCTCGGCGGCATGTTGCGCGTCGTCTATCTCTTCTCGGCTTCCATGCCGGGCATTGTGCGCAATCTGAGATTCCGCAAAGCTTCCACCCCCGATCTCGATCTGGAATTCGTGGTTCCGCACGAATACCGCGATTTCGCCGGAGAACGACTGGACGGCCGTCTGCAGCAATTGTCGCGGCTGACGAACAAGCGGCTGGCCTTCCGCTTCGAGTAGACAGGTCGGGCAGGCTGCCTGACCGTTCAGCCCCAGCGCCAATGGCCAAGCAAAAGGGCGGCACTTTCGCGCCGCCCTCTCAATCTCGTACTAAATTGCGGATTACTTCGCGTTCAGGAACTCGCCGACTTCGAGGATGCTGAACTCGTTATTGTCAGCCTTGTCGACAGCGCGGCCGGCCGAGAAGGGCAGGTTGTTGTCGTTGCCGATGATGATGTGCGTGGCATCGACGCGGTCGACGTTTTCGATCGTCACGAAGGGCATGTTGTAGACGCCGGGGATATCGCCGGCCTTCCTCTTGTTGTCCGGATCCTGGATGTTCAGGAGATCGATATAGCCGATCTTGCGGACAGACTTGCCGACGTTGGCATCGTTGAACTCGATCTTGTAGACGCGCTTCAGCTCAGCCGGAGCTTCGAAGCAATCCGGCTTCGGCTGCTTGGGATCGGCGCATGCCTTGTCCTTCGTGCCGGCGCCATTGTCGCGCTCGATCACGAGAGCGGTGGTCTCGTCGAGCATGTTGAAGTCGCCGATCGAAGCACCCTTGTCTTCGAACGGGTAGAGCCAGCTGCGGCCGGTCCACTTCTTGGAGGCGACGTCGAACTCGATGACGCGGATGGCGGTGTGGCCGTCAGCGGTTTCCATCTGGCCGTCGACATAGATTGCGCCTTCCAGCAGGCCGTAGAGCTTGGAGCCGTCCTTCGACATGGCGAGGCCCTCGAAGCCGCCGGAACGCTTCAGGTTGAAGGCCGGCATCTTGGCCGCCGGGTTGGCCGGCAGCTGGATCAACGGGTTGTCGGGGGACAGGACCGGCTTGCCATCGAGCGTCGTCGGGATGACGTCCGTCAGGCGGCCTTCGGTGTCGAATTTCAGGAGGTAGGGGCCGAATTCGTCGCCGAGCCAGAAGCCGTCTGCAACCGGCTGTACGGATTCGATGTCGAAATCGGCACCGGTCAGGTAACGCGTGTCCGAGGCTTCCGTGACGATCGGGAACGGAGCGATCTTGTTCGGGTCAGACAGGAAGAGGTTCTTGACGACGTCAACCTTGCTGGCGTTCCAGTCGAACTTCAGCTGATGCAGGAACAGCATGGAGTCGGACGAGGTGAACTTCGAGCCGAAGCCGTTGTCGGAGAGCGTCCAGAAGGTGCCGTCGGCCATGGTCTTGATGCCGGAAAAACCCTGGATCGGCTGGCCGTCGAGCGGCAGCTTGACGTCGGTGACGCGGGCGCCGTCCTTGCCGTCAATCGTGCCGAGCTTCTCGGTGCGCTTGCGGTCAGGGGTCGTGAACTTGCCCGAGGTCTTGAGAAAAGCCGGCGCATCGGCGGGAGCCGGAACGACCGTGTTGGCAGGCAGGATCGCCTGGCTGGTCAGCTTTGCCGGGAAGAGTTGCTGGTCGGCGGAGGCGGAGCCTGCGACGAGCATGAAAAGTGATACGGAAGCGAAAAGAGCGTTCTTCATGATGTCCCCATAGAACGGAGTGCAAAAGCGCCATCCGCTTAGCAGGGCATTCATGTCGGCACATTGACGGTTGGGTGAAGCTTTGGTGACGTGTGCGGAAAGCTACGGCTCAACCGCGCCGCAGGGTCGCAGGCTGATTGAGGACGGTCACGGCGCGCGAGGAAAGGGCGATGACATCCAGCCCCTGGCCACGGCCGCGCACAGCGTGATTGCCGAGATTCTCGCCGACAATCTCCTCGGGCAACGTCATGCGCTTGGCGAGCTCGGCGGAAATCAGCACCGGCCGGTTCAATGTTCGGCAGAGCGATTCCAGCCGCGAAGTGGTATTCACCGTATCACCGAAGAAGCTGATCTTATGATGGTCGACGCCGACCTCAGCCGTAATGACGCTGCCGCCGTGAAGGGCGGCCCTGAGCTTCGGCACATGGCCGTAGCTCTTCTTCCAGCTTGCGGCATTGGCTTCGATATCGGCAAGGATATCGAAAAGGCAGCGCACGCAACGCGCATCCTTGACGCCGCGCGCCAGTGGCCAAGTGATGATCGCCGCGTCGCCGACATAATCGTTGATCAGGCCCTTGTTGCGCCGCACAGGCTCGGCGAAGGCGGCAAACAGCGAGCTCAGAAGCTGTTGTGCGCGCAGGTCCCCGTGCTTTTCGGCAAAGGCCGTGGATTCGGCGAGATCGATGAACAGGAAGACCCGCTCTTCCTTCATCGGTCTGCGATAGCGGCTGATCAGCATGCTGATGAAGACCTCGCGCCCGAGCAGTTCCCGCACCCGGAGCAGGAAGATCAATGTTGCGCAGACGGCAAGCGCATAGAGAAAGATGTCGAACGGCATGATCAGCACGTCGATCATCTTCGGCGGCTTCAGAGCGCCAAGCAGAGTAAGGAGGAAACCGGCAGCGGCAAAGCCGATGCTCATCAGGATTTCATAGATGACGAGCTCGGAGATGATGAAGAGCAGGGTCGGCAGTCTTTGTATGCGCCGATAGAGGCCGCGCAACAGCGCCTTGCGTTCGAAGGCGAGGATCGGCATGCCGATGAAAAGCGCGAAGATCGCTCCGATGATGGGCGTCTGACCGGCAAAGAAGTACAGATCGTAGACCACGCCGCTGAGTCCAAGGACGAGCGCAATCAGGATCCAGTTCTGCGTCGGGGATATCTCTCTCATGCCGCCCTTTCGCCGAAGCACTTCATTCGGCTATTGTTTCCGGCGCAGTGCTATGGTCAAGATATTTCGAATTTAAGGCAGCGCGCACAAAGGTACGAAGCGATTTTTGCGCTGACGACACACGTCAAACAACGAGTTGAAACGCGACAGCCGGGCCGAAGGCCCCTGCCACGATCTACGCTGGGAGCGCGACGGTTTCGACCTTGCGGCCAACGAAGCGCAGAGCAATTTCGCCACGGATGAGCTGCAGCGCCGGCTCGCCGAACAGATCGCGCCGCCATCCATGCATGGCCGCGACATCTGCCGTTTCGCCCTCAGCCGCGATCCTGTCGAGGTCGTCGCTGTTGGCGATTACCTTCGGCGCCACGCCGTGCTTTTCGGAAATCAGCTTGAGCAGCACCTTGAGAAGCTCGACGGCCGCCGCCGCACCTTCCGGCGGCTGTGCCTGGCGCGGCACATGCGGCATTTCGGAACGTGGCAGCGCAAGCGCTGTATTGACCGCTTCGAGCACCGCAGCACCCGTGGCCGAGCGCTCCCAGCCCTTCGGAATTGTGCGCAGGCGCCCGAGGGCCTCGGCGTCCTTCGGCTGCTGCTGGGCGATCTCGTAGATCGCATCGTCCTTCAGCACCCGCGAACGCGGCACGTTGCGCGACCGCGCCTCGCGCTCCCGCCAGGCGGCGACATATTTCAGGATCGCCAGCTCCTGCGGCTTGCGCAGGCGAAGCTTCAGCCGCTGCCACGCATCGTCAGGGTGGATATCGTAGGTCTCGCGCGATTCCAGAATGTCCATTTCCTCGCGCAGCCAGGAGGCACGGCCCTCGCGCTCCAGTTCGGCCTTGAGGTAGAGATAGGCGTCGCGCAGATGGGTGACATCGGCCAGCGCATATTCGAGCTGCTTGTCGGAGAGCGGCCGACGGCTCCAGTCGGTAAAGCGCGAGGACTTGTCGATATGGACGTTCTTCGTGCGGCTGATGAGCTGGTCGTAGGAAACGCTGTCACCGAAGCCGCAGACCATGGCGGCGACCTGCGTATCGAAGATCGGGTGAGGGATCAGGTTGCCACGATTGAAAATGATTTCAATATCCTGCCGCGCCGCGTGAAATACCTTCAGCACATCAGGATTGGCCATCAGCTCGAAGAAGGGCGAAAGATCGATGTCTTTCGCCAGAGGATCGACCAGCACCTCCACCGTTGGGCTCGCCATCTGGATCAGACACAGTTCCGGCCAGAAGGTCGTCTCACGCAGGAATTCAGTATCGATGGTAATGAAATCGGACTTGGCCAGCTCTTTGCAGGCGGCCGCCAGATCGGCGGTGGTTTCGATCATATCAATTCATTCGCAAGGAAGAGGTCAGTTAAACCTTCCTTCCCCTTTCGAAGAGATATGTCAATATGGTCAGCGGGCTTCACCTTTACGAAGTCTTATTCGCCATGATGCAGGTGATGTTTTCTGCGGCTGCTGTGTCGCCGAGGTGATAACCGCTGCGCAATATCAAACCACGCGAAGATAGCTCGTCATGCCCGTCTTCTGATGCTCGATGATATGGCAATGCAACAGCCAGTCACCCGGATTGTCAGCGACGAAGGCGAGCTGCACCTTTTCGTCCGGCTGAATGAGATAGGTGTCGGAGACGAGCGGCATCACCTCCCGCGTCGAGGACGAGATGACGGTGAAGCTCATGCCGTGCAGATGGATCGGATGCGTATGCGGCGTGACGTTTTCCAGGTTGAAGACGTAGCTCTTGCCGAGCTTCAGTTCAGCGAGCGGTGCGGTCGGATCGGGTGTATCGCCCGGCCACGGCACCTTGTTGATGGCCCAGAAGCTGTAGCCGAGCGTGCCGCAGATGCTTTCGACGGCGGCATTCTCTGCGGTGGCGGACAAGACAAGTGGAATTGTCTCTGCCGAAGAAAGATCAGCCTTCGCCATCGGGTTTTCTGCAAGCGCGCCGAGATCGCCGATATTGCGCTTCAGTGACTGCCCGGTGGCGCTGAAGCGCGTGATCACCTTCGGCGTCGTACCGCGAATATCTTCCAGCGTGGCCACCGCCCCCTCGCTATCCGGCATGCGAACGGCAAGGTCGAGCCGCTGTCCCGGTCCGATCTGCAGGAGATCGAGCGGGAAGCGCTTCGGCACCGGATTGCCGTCGATAGCGATAACCGTGGCGTCTGCGCCTTCCATCTTGAGCGAGAAGATGCGGGTCACGTCGGTGACGGCGATACGCAGGCGCACGAGCCCGCCCGCCGGTGCATCATATTTCGGCTCCTGGTGCCAATTGGCGGTCCGCACCGTTCCATAGGTGCCGGCCTTTGCTGCATCACGCGGGCGGAACGGCGCGATGAACTGACCATCGCCACCAAGCCGCCAGTCGCGCAGGTTGAGCACGATCTCGGCATCGAAGACCGGATCGGCGGGATCTTCCACGACGAGCACGCCGGTCATGCCGTGGCCCATCTGGGTTAGGGTGTTGCAGTGGGGGTGATACCAGAAAGTTCCGGCATCCGGCGGCGTGAAGAGATAATCGAAGCTGTCGTTCGTATAGACGTAGGGCTGCGTCATGAAGGGCACGCCGTCCATCTTGTTGTCGATGCGCAGTCCGTGCCAGTGGATCGTCGTCGGTTCGTCCAGGCTGTTCGTCAGGCGCGCCGCATAGGTTTTGCCGCGCGGCATGCGCAGCACCGGCGGCAGGCCCTCGTCGCCCCATGTCATGATATCCCGCGTCGGTGCGGCGTCCATGATCCGCGCCGCGGTCCTGCGCGCCGTCAGGATGCGCGGCTCGGGCGCGGCCTCCGCCAGTCCGAAGCGCCCGGCAATCGCCATGCCCGCGCCATAGGCGCCGGCGACGGCGGAAGCCTTGAGCAGATTGCGGCGGGTGAGGAGGGGCATCGGCAGGTTCCGTCTTGAATGATGCCTCCTTTTAAAGTTGACTATCCTTTTCATCAATACGCAGCCTTCAGCCAAACTGCCGCAGCGCAAGTGTCCTGGCTCATTCGGAAACGAGGGAGCAAACGGCCCGCTGGCCGCGCCAAGTCTTGACAAATCAGAGCGTCCATGCGCTTGTCCGCCCGATTTTCTTGTCGGCGTGAAGGTCCCGAGGGCCATGCCGCCGTCTTAAGCCAAATGCCAGGATTTGAGATCATGCATCGCTACCGCAGCCACACATGCGCCGCTCTCCGCAAGTCGGACGTCGGCTCGAATGTCCGTATTTCCGGCTGGGTCCACCGTGTCCGAGATCATGGCGGCGTGCTCTTTATCGACCTTCGCGATCACTACGGCGTCACCCAGGTGGTTGCCGATCCGGACAGCCCGGCCTTCAAGATGGCCGAAACCGTTCGCGGCGAATGGGTGATCCGCATTGACGGCCTCGTCAAGGCGCGTACCGAAGACACCGTCAACAAGAACATGCCGACCGGCGAGATCGAGCTCTATGCGCAGGAGATCGAAGTTCTCTCTGCGGCCAAGGAACTGCCGCTGCCCGTCTTCGGCGAGCCGGACTACCCGGAAGACGTTCGCCTCAAGTACCGCTTCCTCGACCTGCGCCGCGAGACGCTGCATAAGAACATCGTCAAGCGCACGCAGGTGATCTCCGCCATGCGCCGCGAAATGGCCAATGTCGGTTTCACCGAATATACGACGCCGATCCTGACGGCTTCCTCGCCGGAAGGCGCGCGCGACTTCCTCGTGCCGAGCCGTATCCATCCCGGCACTTTCTACGCCCTGCCGCAGGCTCCGCAGCAGTACAAGCAGCTGCTGATGGTTGCCGGTTTCGACCGTTACTTCCAGATCGCGCCCTGCTTCCGCGATGAAGACCCGCGTGCCGACCGCCTGCCGGGCGAGTTCTACCAGCTCGACCTCGAAATGAGCTTCGTGACCCAGGAAGACGTCTGGAACACGATGGGTCCGCTGATGACCGGCATTTTCGAGGAATTCGCCGAAGGCAAGCCGGTCACCAAGGAATGGCCGCGCATCCCTTATGACGAAGCGATCCGCAAATACGGCTCCGACAAGCCTGATCTGCGCAACCCGATCGTTATGGAAGCCGTAACCGACCATTTCGCCGGCTCCGGCTTCAAGGTCTTCGCCAACATGATCGCCTCCAACCCGAAGGTTCAGGTCTGGGCGATCCCGGCCAAGACCGGCGGTTCGCGCGCCTTTTGCGACCGCATGAACGCCTGGGCGCAGAGCCAGGGCCAGCCCGGCCTCGGCTATATCTTCTGGCGCAAGGAAGGCGAAAAGCTCGAAGGTGCCGGCCCGCTTGCCAAGAACATCGGCGAAGAGCGTACGGATGCCATCCGCAACCAGCTCGGCCTCGGTGACGGCGACGCCTGCTTCTTCGTCGCCGGCGAACCGGAAAAGTTCTACAAGTTCGCAGGCGAAGCCCGCAACCGTGCCGCCGACGAGCTGAACCTCATCGACCGCGACCGCTTCGAACTCTGCTGGATCGTCGATTTCCCGTTCTTCGAATGGAACGAAGACGAGAAGAAGGTCGACTTCGCCCACAATCCGTTCTCTATGCCGCAGGGCGGCCTCGATGCGCTGACCAATCAGGACCCGCTGACGATCAAGGCCTTCCAGTACGACGCGGTCTGCAACGGCTTCGAAATCGCCTCTGGCTCGATCCGTAACCAGTCGCCGGAAACCATGGTCGCCGCCTTCGAAAAGGTGGGCCTGAGCCAGCAGGACGTCGAGGATCGTTTCGGCGGCCTCTACCGCGCCTTCCAGTACGGCGCGCCGCCGCATGGCGGTGCTGCCTTCGGTATCGACCGTATCGTCATGCTGCTCGTCGGCGCGAAGAACCTGCGCGAAATCTCGCTCTTCCCGATGAACCAGCAGGCCCAGGATCTGCTGATGGGCGCGCCGACACCGGCAACGACCGCCCAGCTGCGCGAACTGGCGATCCGCCCGATCCCGCCGCAGAAGAAAGACTAAGGCAGGCTTCACAAAACAAAAAAGCCCGGCGAAGATATCGCCGGGCTTTTTTGTTGGGTTGAGACTAACTCAGTCGTTCGCCGAAACCTTCACCCCAAGCATCTGCGGCACCGTGTTCGGTGCACCCATGGCAGCGCCGACAATCATCGGGAATGCGACCGGCTTCTCAGGCGTGGCCTTGACGGTCAGGCTCTTCGGATTGTCGAGGAAGGTGCTGACCGCAGCCGAAATCGCGTTCTGCAGCTCCGGAATGTTGAGCTGCGCGAGCATGATCGGCGTCATCGCCTTCAGCGAATCCGCCATCTGCTGGCCGGAGACGTTCTGCTTCGAACCGGCATAGTCCAGCGCGCGCTTGGTGATCGATGCATCCTCGAAGCGGATCTGCGCGGAATCGAATGTCAGCTGCTGGGCAAGTCCGAGCATGGCGAGGCCGAGCGCCTGCTGTGCTTCTTCCTTGTTGGGGTTGGCTTCGGACTGCTTGACCGCGTCCTGCATCGATTTCATGAAGGCCATCGTGTAGCCGGAGATCTTGAAGCCGAAGTTCAGCTTGCCGACATTGGTGATGTCGAAAGATATCTCCGAGAGATCGATCGTGCCGGGCTCGATATCCCAAGCGCCCTTCATGGTGATGTCGCCCTGGATGTGCTGAAGCGCCAGTTTCTCGATCGCTTCCTTGCTGTCCGGGCTATCTCCGGCCTGGCTGAGATCGGCCTTCATGCTCTTGAAGGCGCCGTCAAAATCGAAACCGGATTCATCTTCGCGCAGCGTTGCGTTCATGTCGCTTTCGAGTACCGAGAAGACCTCGGCACCATCCTTGACGACCTTGATCGGACCGGTATGGGCGCTCTCGGCAAAGAACATGGAGTCGATCGTATCGCCCGGCTGGGCGGGAACGGAGATGTCGCCGAGCGTCATTTCCTGGGCGCTCACGGTCACGCCCTCCTTGGATGAACTGATGTCGGGGAAGGCTGCCTCTTCGATATAGTAGCTGCCGTCATCCTGCTCTTCGACGCCCGAGAGGGTGATGTCGCCGATGGCGATCGGTTCGCCGGCATTCGGCTTGAAGCTGGTGTTCTTCAGCGTGATCGTCGTGCCGTCGATATCGACGGAATCGGCGGTCACTGTTCCGCCCTGCTGGCTGTAAGCGGCATTGATCTTTTTCAGGAGATCCTGGCCGTCCAGCGCGAACGCAGAACCAGCGAACGATAGAATGGCTGCGCTCGACAGCATCAGCCGCGTTGTGCGGTAAAAGGTCATGAGAAAGTCCCCTGGATGGCAAGTGCCGTTGACTATTACAAAGAAGCTACTGCGGAACGGTCCGGCTTTATATTTGCAGACCCCTAAATTTTTATTGAGAGGATAGGCAAACAGAGTCCAAATTCAGCTGTCACCTTTTACAGCTTTCGTGTCAGCATGAAGACGTCATCCACAGCCGGAGCGCCCGGATTCCTTGCCCCACAGGGGTTTCTGAGCTAGTCAGGGTTCCATGGGACAAGAGATTTTACCGCCTTCCGGCGGAGACGACGATAATATTCAACCGGTCGACCTGAAGGCGGCGCTCGAAGAGCGCTACCTTCGTTATGCCTTGTCGACCATCATGCACCGCGCCCTGCCTGATGTGCGCGATGGCCTGAAGCCAGTCCATCGCCGCATCGTCTACGCGATGAACGACATGGGTCTGCGCCCCAACGCGGCCTTCAGGAAATGCGCCAAGATCGTCGGCGAAGTGATGGGTAACTATCACCCGCATGGCGACCAGTCGATCTATGACGCGCTGGCGCGCTTGGCGCAGGATTTCTCGCAGCGCTATACGCTGGTGAACGGCCAGGGCAATTTCGGCAATATCGACGGCGACAGTCCCGCCGCCATGCGATACACCGAATCGAAGATGACCGCGGTCTCCGAACTGCTGCTCGAAGGCATCGATCAGGATGCCGTCGATTTCCGCGATACTTACGACGAATCCAATTCGGAGCCGATCGTTCTTCCCGGCGCTTTCCCGAACCTTCTCGCGAACGGTTCCTCGGGTATCGCCGTCGGCATGGCGACGTCCATTCCTTCGCACAACGTGCATGAGGTCTGCGACGCAGCACTGCATCTGATCAAGCATCCCGATGCCACGGTCGAAAAGCTCGTCGAATTCATCCCTGGTCCCGATTTCCCGACCGGGGGCATCATCATCGATAACAGAGAAAGCATCATCGAGAGCTACCGCACCGGTCGTGGCGGTTTTCGCGTGCGCGCAAAATGGGAAACGGAAGATCTCGGCCGCGGCGGCTATCAGATCGTTATCACCGAAATTCCCTTCCAGGTGCAGAAGTCGCGCCTGATCGAAAAGATCGCCGAACTCCTGATCGCCCGCAAGCTGCCGCTCCTGGAAGATATCAGGGACGAATCGGCCGAGGATATTCGTGTCGTTCTGGTGCCGAAGAGCCGCACCGTCGATCCGACGATCCTCATGGAATCCATGTTCAAGCTGACGGAGCTGGAAAGCCGCTTTCCGCTGAACATGAACGTCTTGTCGATGGGCGTCATCCCGCGCGTGATGGCGCTGAACGAAGTGCTGAAGGAGTGGCTGGCGCACCGCCGCGAGGTCCTCCAGCGCCGCTCGCGCTTCCGCCTTGCTGCTATCGACAGACGCCTCGAAATCCTCGGCGGCCTGCTCGTTGCCTACCTCAACATCGATGAGGTGATCCGTATCATCCGCGAAGAGGATGAGCCGAAGCCTGTCATGATGAAACGCTGGGACCTGACCGACGTTCAGGTCGAGGCGATCCTCAACATGCGGCTGCGCGCCCTGCGCAAGCTCGAAGAATTCGAGATCCGCAAGGAGCACGACGAGCTCACCAAGGAAAAGGCCGATATCGAGGCGCTGCTCGCTTCCGACGAGAAGCAGTGGCAGACGGTCTCCTGGGAAATCGGCGAGGTGAAGAAGAAATTCGCCAAGGCGACCGAGATCGGCCGCCGCCGCACGCAGTTTGCCGAAGCGCCCGATGCCGACGAAGAAGCCGTCCAGCACGCGATGATCGAGAAGGAACCGATCACCGTCGTCGTCTCCGAAAAGGGCTGGATCCGCGCTTTGAAGGGTCACATTTCCGATACGTCGACATTGGCCTTCAAGGAAGGCGACGGCTTGAAGGTGGCCTTCCCGGCGCAGACGACCGACAAGATCCTGATCGTCACGACCGGCGGCAAGGTCTTCACGCTCGGCGGCGACAAGCTGCCCGGCGGCCGCGGCCATGGCGAGCCGCTGCGCATCATGATCGACATGGAAAACGATCAGGACGTATTGACTGCCTTCGTCCACGATGCGGCACGCAAGATGCTGATCGTCTCGACGGTCGGCAACGGCTTCGTCGTGCCGGAAGCGGAAATGGTCGCCAATACCCGCAAGGGCAAGCAGATCATGAACGTCTCCATGCCGGATGAGACCAAGCTTCTCGTGCCCGTGACCGGCGATCACATCGCCGTCGTCGGTGAAAACCGCAAGATGCTGGTCTTCCCGCTGAGCCAGGTGCCGGAAATGACGCGCGGCAAGGGCGTGCGCCTGCAGCGCTATAAGGATGGCGGCATTTCCGATGTTCGCTGCTTTGCCATCACCGATGGCCTGAGCTGGGAAGACAGTGCCGGCCGCACCTTCACCAAGAACAAGGACGAGCTTGCCGAGTGGCTGGCGGACCGCGCCACCGCAGGGCGCACTGTGCCGAAGGGCTTCCCACGCAGCGGCAAATTCGCCGGCTGATCCGGGAATTTTGAGGCTCCGCCCTTGGCGGGCGGAGCAATTCCTCTATCTCAGTCCTGTCACCAAAAAGAAAGGCCAACAAGAAGGGCAACGTCGTTCCGCGGGCGGGCGGGATGGCCATAAGCCGTGCGCTTGGAAGAGCGTGCGAACACAACGGAGGAATGCCGATGGCCGCCGCAAATACCATCAAACTGCATGTCGCCCACAGCTACAGGGCGCCCCCTGCCACGGTCTATGATGCCTGGCTCAATCCCGAAATTGCCCGCCGCTTTTTATTCGCAACCGATGAGGGCCATGTCGTGCGCGCCGATATCGAGCCGCGCGTCGGCGGCCGCTTCATCATCGTCGACCGCCGCCCGACCGGCGACGCCTTTCATCACGGCTTATTCCTGGAGTTGAAGCGCCCCCGACACATCGTGTTCTGCTTCTCGGTCGAGGAACACGACCACAATTGCGATCGCGTGGAAATCGACATCGAACCACTCGGCAGCGGCAGCCGCCTGACCCTCACGCACGAAATGTGCGCGGAATGGGCGGAATACGAGGAAAAGACCCGTCAGGGCTGGACGCATATCGTCGAAGGGCTGGATCGGGAACTGGAGCTTTCCGGAGGTTCGAAACGATCGAATCCAGAAGCCGGCCAGTCTGCTGGCGCTACGGCGTGAGCGGAACTGTGTGATCGCGCAGGAAGCGGGTTGCGCCGTCTTCGTCTATTTCGCCTGCCGCGACATCCTGCACGAATGTGATGATCTGCGCGTTGTCAGCGTCGACAAGGTAGCCGTTGATATAGAGAAACGTAAAAGCTGCGAGGTACCCGGTGCGCTTGTTGCCGTCCGCGAAAGGATGGTTTCGAATGATCCCATGCAGATATGCTGCTGCCAACACGAAAATATCCGGCTCGCCATAAGCGGCTTTGTTAATCGGTCGTGCCAAGCCCATTTCCAATGAATCGAAAGAGCGAAGCCCTGGCAGACCTCCGTGTTCGGTGATCTGCTCTTCATGCATCTTTTCAATCGCTTCCCGACTGAGCCACTTCAAGCGACTCATTTCGCGAGTTCACGAAGGGCAACCCTATATTTTTCCATGCCGATGCGTGCAGCGCGCATCTGCTCTGCGAGATCTGCGGATTCCGGGACCAGCTGGATTGTGCCGTCCGTTTCACGCAACTCAAGGCTATCGCCACTGCTGAGCCCCAGACGTTGAAGTATTTCCTTCGGAATGATGACCCCTTCCGAATTGCCGATTTTGCGGATGGTGACGTTCATAGTCGCTTCCCGTAATAACAGAGTTATAACAATGGATAGGTCATAATCATTTGTCAATCAAGCGAGTTGAACGCTTCTGCCCCTCGCCATCCAGACAGAATGGCCGGCGATCGCCGCGACCAGTATCGCACCACCGACAAGCGTCATCGCGGCTGGCGTTTCGGCGAAGATCAGCCAGACCCAAATCGGCGCAAGCACCGTTTCCAACAGGTAGAACATCCCGACTTCAGGCGCGGAAAGATATCGCGGTCCCGTCGCCAGGCACCAGAAGGCGACCGGCATCATGATGGCGCCGTTGAAGACGATCCAGCCGGGGTGAGCGATCGAAAGTCCCGAAGGCAGGACCTGCGCCAGGCCGAGTGCTGCCGGCAGGATTGCGGCAAGCAGCGGCACGAAGCCCATCTCCCGGCGCGAGGCACGACCGACTGTGATGGCGGCGGCAAGCACCAGCGCGCTTAAAAGCGCCATGGCGTCACCGAAGACGTGGCCGCTCGAAAGTCCCTCGCGCACGATCAGGCCGACCCCGAAGATCATGAACAGCATCGCGATCAAGGTCACCGGCTGCGGCTTCTCCTTGAGAAATAGCCACGACAGCAGTGCTCCGAACATCGGGTTGAAGGCAACGATGAAGACGACGTTCGCCGTGGACGTATTGAAGACTGCCAAGACGAAGGTGACCGAAGAGAGCCCGTAAAGCAGTCCGGCCAGCAGGCCGGGGCGACCGGGCACGAGTGGCGGCCACCTGCCGGAGAACAGGCGCATCGCAAGCAGCATGACGAATGTGGCAAGAACCGTCGCCAGGCTTCGCGCGCTGAGGATCGACCAGATATCGCCATCGGCGAGGCGAACGAGCGGAATGTCCACGGAAAGTGCCAGCCCGCCGATCGCCGTCAGCAGCAGGCCCTTCCGATGATCGGAAAGGTGGGGAAGGGGCATCAGTCCTGCGGATCGTCCTCGAGAGAAGAGGGATCGAAACGTTCCCAGCCGCGCGGCGTCAGATGTTCCTGCGGCTGGAAGCGTGTCTTGTAATCCATCTTCCGCGATCCTTGAACCCAGTAGCCAAGATAGACATGTGGCAGGCCGAGCGCCCTGGTGCGGTGCACATGGTCGAGGATCATGAAAGTGCCGAGCGAACGCCGGTCGAGGTCCGGGTTGAAGTAGGAATAGACCATGGAAAGGCCGTCGCTCATCGTGTCGGTCAGCGCGGCGGCAAGCAACTCGCCCTTGGGACGCGTCTCCAGGCCGGAGCCTTCCTCGCGGCGACGATATTCGATGATCTTCGTATTCACATGCGTATCTTCCACCATGATCGCATAATCGAGCACGGTCATGTCGGACATGCCGCCCTGCTGGTGGCGATAATCGAGATAGCGGCGGAAGAGGGAGTATTGCTCGCTCGACGGCTGGGCAGGGAATTCCGTCGCGATGATGTCGGAATTGTTCGCCAGCACCCGCTTCATCGATTTGGTAGGCTGAAACTCCTGTGCCAGGATCCGCACCGAGACGCAGGCCCGACAGGCCTCGCAGGCGGGGCGGTAGGCGATATTCTGGGAACGGCGGAAGCCGCCCTGAGTCAAAATGTCGTTCATCTCTGCAGCGCGCGGGCCGACGAGGTGAGTGAAGACCTTGCGCTCCATCTCATGCGGCAGATACGGACACGTAGCCGGAGCCGTCAGATAAAACTGCGGGGATGGCGTAGTCTGGGTATTCATCTCTTGCGGAGATTTCCTTTCGGGGCGCCTGTCATTCCAGACAGCATGACGCAAGAATAAAAAACGTCAACAGCACGGCATTCAGTGCCGCGCAATCGAATATTCGATTTCTTGGATATGGCGCCTTTTTGTGGCCGGCAAAGGGCGGGCGGAGACTTTATTTCGTCCCCGCCGACAGGGAATCAGTTGGTGCGGATCGTCGCCGTGCCGACGAGGAAATCGTGCAGCAGGCGCGAGCGTTCCGTGAATAGGCCGACCAGCAGAATCAGCGGCGTCAACACAGAGTTCAGGATCCAGAAGAGCGCCAGGTGAGCAACCGCCAGGATGAAGTCCATCGGCCTTCCATCAACGCGCACGATCGCGATACCCATCGCGCGCATGCCAAGCGAAGCCTGCGATGGACCGCCGACAGTCAAGCCAAAGTACAGGCCTGCTACGATGACGAACAGGGCCGGATAAAGGATGAAGCCGAGCCCCAGCGTGACGATCCCAAGGAAGAACACCACGATCGCCGCCGGAATGCAGAGCAGGGCCACGATGACATAGTCGAGGATGAATGCGAAGACGCGACGGCTGAGCACACCACTATAGGCGCGCCAGTCCTCCGGTGCGGCATAAAGCGGATTGGGATTGTAGCTCATCCATATCTCCCTTCGAAAGACGATGCGGCTGATATGGTATCGTCAGGGGGAAATACAATAATTCGACCGAAAATCACCTTTTTGCGAGGATTTTGGCCACTTCCGGCGCAAAATAGGTGAGGATGCCGTCGCAACCGGCGCGCTTGAAGGCAAGCAGCGTCTCCATCATGATCCGCTCGCCGTCTATCCAGCCATTCATCGCCGCAGCCTTGATCTGCGAATATTCGCCGGACACCTGATAGGCGAAAGTCGGCAGGCCGAAAGCCTCCTTCACGCGCCAGCATATGTCGATATAGGCAAGTCCCGGCTTCACCATCAGCATGTCGGCGCCTTCCTCGACGTCGAGGGCGGCATCGCGCAGCGCTTCCGTACCGTTCGCCGGATTGATGTAATAGCTGTTCTTGTCACCCTTCAGCAGGCCCTTGGTATTGATCGCCTCGCGATAGGGCCCGTAGAAACCGGAGGAAAACTTCGTTGCATAGGACATGATGCCGACGCTCTGATGCCCGGCGGCATCGAGCCCGCGGCGGATCGCGCCGATGCGTCCGTCCATCATTTCCGAGGGAGCAATGATGTCGGCGCCGGCATCGGCCTGCAGGATCGCGGCCTTGACGACCTGGTCGACCGTCTCGTCATTGACGATTTCGCCGTCGCGCAGGATGCCGTCATGCCCGTGGCTGGTGAAGGGGTCGAGCGCCACATCAGTAATAATGCCGATATTGGGCACTGCCTTTTTGATGGCAGCCGTCGTCTGATTGATGAGGTTATTGGCGACAAGACTGTTCGACCCTGTCTCATCGCGCAATTCCATCTCTATATCGGGGAAGGTGGCGATGGCCGGGATACCAAGATCGGCCGCTTCCTTCGCCGCCTCGACCGCCTTGTCGACGCTCATGCGGTTGACACCGGGCATGGCGGCGATCGGATCGACGATGCCGGTCCCCGGAACGATAAAGATCGGCCAGATCAGATCGTCGACCGTCAAGCGGTTTTCCTGCACCAGCCGCCGCGTCCAGTCGGCCTTGCGGTTGCGCCGCATACGGCGGTGACCGGTGATTTCATCGACGAGATGCGTCTTGTCCTGCATGATATCTGTCCCTGGGCCATTCCATTTATTGGAGCGCTCATTATCATGCGCCCCGGAAAATCCAAACCGGACGATTGGCCGCGGCGGATGAAAGCCTGAAACTGAAGCCGTAACATTGAGTGTGATGTCTCGCCCATGGAAACTGATTCTCCGACGATGCCGAAACGGACGCTGACGGATATCCTCTTCATCTTCTTCCTGCGGCTCGTCGCCGTTTCCTGCTTCTGGTTCGGTCTTCAGTATTGGGCGATGCTCGTCGGTTACTCGCTGGTCGGCGCCGGCCGGTTCGATCTGTTGAGCCTGCCATGGAAGGTCGCAAGCACCAGCCTTGCCGTTCTTTTCCCGGTTGCCTCGCTCGGGCTCTGGCTCACCGTTTCCTGGGGGCCGGTCATCTGGGTGCTGGCCGCAGGCGGCCAGATCCTCATGTACGGCCTGCTGCCGCAGATCTTCGGGGCCAACCGGCTGATCATCCTGCTTCATGTGATCGTGGCCGTCATCTACTGGATTTTCAGGCTTTCCCTGTGGCTGGAGCGGCGCCGGCAGCGTCGTCAGGTAAGCGTTGATTTACCCTGATACATCAAGGGGTTTTCGTAAGCCTCTGTTAAGCCTGCGGTTTAAGTCGAATTTTATATGTATTCGATAGGGTCTCACTCAAGGCGGGAAGAAAACGACACCGCCAAACAAAACAGTGAGGCAGTCAAATGAACACGAAAATCAAGCCGCAGGCGGCATCGACTTTCCATGCACACGAGCAGGGCATCCGTGATCTTTACATGGAATCCCTTCATCTTGTTGAACGTCTTCATCGCCGTCTTCTCGACGTCATCAAGGACGAGTTCGACCGTCAGGGCCGCAGCGACGTCAACGCCATCCAGGCGCTGCTCCTTTTCAACATCGGCAACTCCGAACTGACGGCCGGCGAGCTGCGCTCCCGCGGCTACTATCTCGGCTCGAACGTTTCCTACAACGTCAAGAAGCTGGTCGACCTCGGCTTCATCAACCACCAGCGCTCGCGCATCGACCGCCGCTCGGTCCGTATCAGCCTGACCGAAACCGGCCAGGACATCGCCGAAACGGTCGCCCGGCTCTACGAACGCCACATCGCCTCGATCGACAAGGTCGGCGGCATCGGCACCGACGAGTTTACGCAGATGAACAAGCTCCTGCAGCGGCTGGATCGCTTCTGGAACGATCAGATTTTGTATCGTCTGTAAGGATGGCGACGATCTGTCCCCAGGCTTGAACACCAGAATGCCCTGTTCGGCAGTGGCCGCATCAAAGGGCACGAGATGGCACAGGTGGCGCGGATCCGCGCCGCATGAATGCCGACGATTTCCGACCTCCAATCGGCACCTGAAGCGCACGCGGCTTTCCCTCCGCGATGCGCTTTTCTGCTATTCGCGCCAGCCACGATCCGGCTTCCGCTGCGAGCTTGGACGAAGGACGGGGGTGGTTAATTCCGCACCCGATGACCTGGCTCAACCACGAAGGCTGGAATGACCTCATCGCCGGTGAAGGCTGAAGCATCGCCTGATGATCTCAAAGCTTCTCAGGAACGTATCGATACCATTCGGCTTAGGAATCAGGAGCGTGAGCGTCGGATGGTACAAACTCGTCGCAGGGAGTTGGGGGTGGCGGCGTAGCCGAGAAGCACAATTCGCGCTTACCGTCTATTATCCATGTGAGCGCGTTTGCCGTGAGAAGCAGATTTAGGAGACGCAATTTTAACGTGTCCGGCTCTAGCAGGAATGAAAACAAGGAGCCAAATCATGGAACAAAAACTTCGTCTCAGTGGTGCAGCATTTACGACCCTTTTGATACTCGGTGTGGCCGCGCTGCTAGTTGCTGCGAGCAGCACGCCAATCCAGATTGGCATCATCGCGGTGGTCATGTTTGCTTGCCTCGGATTTCTGCTTTTTATGACAAAGCGCTTTGAGAAGTATTCGGTCGTCGTGCTCGAAATCGTGATCGCCGCAGGTCTTGCCGTTGCCGCATTTTCTGATGTGCTGGCTTTTCAGAAACCCCCGGAGCCCCCGTTTCTTTCAATCGCGTTTCTGACCTTGGCGCTTAAAATAGTCGGTGCACTTTATGCCCTCGCGAAAGCCTTCGACACCGCTGCAAAGGGCGTTGAAGACGACCTCAAGGAGGCTGAGAAGCGCGGCAACGAAATCGAGATCGCGAAGTGGCAAGAGCGTAAAAATTTGCTCGCGAAATTCACCCTGTTCGAAAAGGCTGAGACAAATAAACTAAAATAGAACACATCGCGGATGTCGCGACGCAAAGGCGAACTGACCCCGGCCGCGATAGACCGTGGCTGGCCCCATCAGGTGGCGTTGCTAGCCGAGCTATCGCTCGGCAAGCTCGGCGCCGAACAAGACGCGTTTTGCGCAATGCCTATGCGGGGCGTGCGCCACCATCCGTTTTCTATGAAGACCATCACTACATCGTGCATTGCTTCGCCACCAAGGGTGGAACTGAAGCCTTATAGCCAAGTACGGCGGGGAGTGGTTCGATCCCCGTGACCGCGGTGAGAGCTTAAACTGGAACAAGGGCCAAAGTCAGCGAAAATCTTCAATCTGAAGCACTAATCCTGTGAATTGCGGGCGCCGATGGCTTGTCTGATTGGTTTGGTCTGCCGAAACGCAGTATACTCGAATCGATGTCGAAATATCCTCACCTATCTTTCAGCATGAATGAAGTTCGCAGAGCTGGCGAACTGTTGAAGGGTCATCTTTCATTCGACAGCGAAAGCGATTTAAGCCGCGCTGACGTTCTTGAAACCTTCAAGATCGCCAACAGCTGGCGGGATTCCCATGTCTATCCGATGCGCAGCGTGCGGCTTTCGATTCAGCACCGCATGCGTGCCTTGCAGATGGGCGGGCTGACGGCATCCCGGCCAAAGCGCATGCATTCTATTCGGCGCAAACTGTCGTCCGGGACGATGAAGCTTGACCAAATGAACGACTTGGGTGGGTGTCGCGCAATCATGGACGATATTCAGGGCGTGCGTGCGCTTCTAGCCTCTATTCAGGCTGACTTCCCGCACACCGTGCGCCGTCAATATCCGTACATAGACGAGCCAAAACTCGACGGGTACCGCAGCCATCACGCTGTGTTCGAGTTCTGTGGGAAAGGGCGATCTGCTCCATTTGACGGACGGCGTGTTGAACTGCAGATACGCACGCGGCTCCAGCACTCATGGGCCACTGCGGTCGAGGCCCTCAGCCTGTACCGTGGCGAAGACTACAAGCACGGCAAGGGTGATCCTGACTGGTTGCGCCTGTTTCAACTGGTCGCGGCTGAATTTGCATATACGGAAGGCTGTCTGGTCCATCCTGACATGCCACGGCGCTGTCCGCATCCTCGATGATGGTCGCGTAAAGTTCGACAAAAGCCGGTGCACGGGACGGCTTTTGTCGAACTTTACTGATGGCAGGAGTTTTACAGTCGCTTTTACGAGTTCGTCTAAAAATTCCAGCATTGGCGGGCTCGCGGGTTGGCGCGTGCCAAAGGCTTACTCTACGCGCGGCCCTTCCGAAAGTGACCGGCGCGGGCTGGGTTCGTCATATGGCCCGATATATGTTGGTGCTTCAACGGCTCTTGCGGAACATATGACTGGTCGCCGGTGACGGCGCGCTCTTCCTCTTGAAGAACCGCAAATTTCCTCCGCGATACGCTTTTCTGCCGCTGCGCCGCAGACCTGCTCTTGATGAGGCGGAGGTAGTTCAGGTCTTCCGCACGGCCGGACGCCTTGACAACGCCCAAAAGCATCCACCCACCTCTGCGTGGCATCTTTGCAACGCACGCCAGCCAACCGAAACGCCCCGTATTCAAGCCGTTTTTTAGTCGTTATTAACCCTCACGGTTTACCCGTCATGTGGTGCGTTGCATCGGTTTCCGGCAACCGGCAGTCTGTCTTCCGGCCCGGCAACACGAATTGGCCATATTGATGTGACAGCGGAATATTCGATAGTCGGCGTCCTCGACGGACCATTGGCACCATCCAGGTTGCTCGCAATCTTGTGATGGGACTGGCGGAATTTCCTGCTGCGCCGGAAGAACGAACGGATAGGGATCTGCGTTAAGGCGCAGGATATCGCAAAGGGCCGCGGCTTCCTCCACCGTGGCATTGAGTGGTTGGGACGAATGTCTAAAAAGAACGGAATTGAAGCTCTCTCGCGCCGCGCCTTCCTGGCTTCGGCGGCAACGGTTGGCGCCGGCGCGCTGGCCGCACCCGCATTCGCGCAATCGGCGCTCGATGGGCTCCTGAATGCCCCGAAGCGCGGCAACTGGGACGACCAGTTCGACGCCAAGGCTGCCTCGCGCACGGCGACGGCCGTCCTTTCCAATACCCCGATCCTCAGCCCGCAGTCGGTGCCGAGCACGCAGCAGGCGATCATGCAATATCAGCAGATCGCGTCCGCCGGCGGCTGGCCCGAGGTCAATCCGGGCGATCAACGCCTGCAGCTCGGCGTCAGCTCCCCCACCGTCCAGGCCCTGCGCCAGCGTCTGGCGATCACCGGCGACCTGCCGCGTGAGGCTGGTCTTTCCAATGCTTTCGACTCTTATGTCGATGGTGCCGTCAAGCGCTTCCAGGCCCGCCACGGCCTGCCGGCTGATGGCGTGCTCGGCGAATTCACGCTGAAGGCGATGAACATCCCGGCTGATGTGCGCCTGCAGCAGTTGAACACCAACCTCATCCGCCTGCAGACCTTCCCGGAAGATCTCGGCCGCCGCCACCTGATGGTCAACATTCCGGCCGCCTATGTGGAAGCCGTTGAAGACGGCAGCGTTGCGACGCGCCATACCGCGGTTGTCGGCCGCCTGAGCCGCCCGACGCATCTCGTCAACTCGAAGGTTTACGAGGTCATTCTCAATCCGTACTGGACGGCACCCCGCTCCATCGTCGAGAAGGACATCGTGCCGCTGATGCGCAAGGATCCGACCTATCTCGAAAAGAATGCCATCCGCCTGATCGACGGCAAGGGCAACGAAGTCGCCCCCGAGACCGTCGACTGGAACGGTGAGGCGCCGAACCTGATGTTCCGTCAGGACCCGGGCAAGATCAACGCCATGGCGTCCACGAAGATCAACTTCTACAACAAGAACGGCGAGTATATGCACGACACGCCGCAGCAGGGCCTGTTCAACAAGCTCATGCGCTTTGAATCGTCCGGCTGCGTGCGCGTCCAGAACGTCCGCGACCTGTCGAACTGGCTGCTGCGTGAAACGCCCGGCTGGAACCGCCAGCAGATGGAACAGGTCATCGCCAGCGGCACCAACACGCCGATCAAGCTCGCGACCGAAGTACCTGTTTACTTCGTCTATATCTCGGCCTGGGGCATGCCCGACGGCGTCGTCCAGTTCCGCGACGACATCTACGAGATGGACGGCAATGCCGAACTGGCGCTGGACACCACTTCGGGCATGGAGCAGCCGGTACAGTAAGTCCGGCTTGTGGAATTCAAAAAAGCCGTGCCATGTGCACGGCTTTTTTCATTCCAGCGAGGCGGCATTCGACGTAAAATGTTCGCCCCGCGCGCTTAGCCCAGCAAATGTCGTTCTTCGTATTGCCCTCGCATCTGCGGAACGCTAATACCTTGCCGCATTCCACCGTAGGAGCCCGCTCATGACCAATGCTTCCACCGAATCCTTCTTCAATCGCTCGCTTGCAGACGTCGATCCGGAAATCTTCGGCGCGATCGGAAAGGAACTCGGTCGTCAGCGGCATGAGATCGAACTGATCGCATCCGAGAACATCGTTTCCCGTGCCGTTCTGGAAGCCCAGGGCTCCATCATGACCAACAAGTATGCCGAGGGTTATCCGGGCAAGCGCTACTACGGTGGCTGCCAGTTCGTCGATATCGCCGAGGAACTGGCGATTGAGCGCGCCAAGAAGCTTTTCGGCGTGAACTTCGCCAACGTTCAGCCGAATTCCGGTTCGCAGATGAACCAGGCGGTATTCCTGGCGCTGCTGCAGCCGGGTGATACGTTCATGGGCCTCGACCTGAACTCGGGCGGTCACCTGACACATGGTTCGCCGGTCAACATGTCCGGCAAGTGGTTCAACGTCGTGTCCTACGGCGTGCGCGAAGGCGACAACCTGCTCGATATGGACGACGTCGAGCGCAAGGCGAAAGAACACAAGCCGAAGCTCATTATCGCCGGCGGCACTGCCTATTCCCGCATCTGGGACTGGAAGCGTTTCCGCGAGATCGCCGACTCGGTTGGCGCCTACCTGATGGTTGACATGGCCCACATCGCCGGTCTCGTTGCCGGTGGCGTGCATCCGTCGCCGTTCCCGCACTGCCATGTTGCGACGACCACGACCCACAAGTCGCTCCGCGGCCCGCGCGGCGGCGTCATCCTGACGAATGACGAGGATCTGGCCAAGAAGTTCAATTCGGCCGTCTTCCCGGGTCTCCAGGGCGGTCCGCTGATGCACATCATCGCCGCCAAGGCTGTTGCCTTCGGCGAAGCCCTGCAGCCGGAATTCAAGGATTATGCGGCGCAGATCGTCAAGAACGCCAAGGCGCTGGCCGAAACGCTTGTTGCCGGCGGCCTCGACGTTGTCTCCGGCGGCACCGACAACCACCTGATGCTGGTCGACCTGCGCAAGAAGAATGCCACCGGCAAGCGTGCGGAAGCCGCACTCGGACGCGCCTACATCACCTGCAACAAGAACGGCATCCCGTTCGACCCTGAAAAGCCCTTCGTCACCTCTGGCGTGCGCCTCGGCGCCCCGGCCGGCACGACGCGCGGCTTCAAGGAAGCGGAATTCCGCGAGATCGGTAACCTCATCGTCGAGGTTCTTGATGGCCTGAAGGTCGCCAATTCCGACGAGGGCAATGCTGCCGTCGAGGCTGCCGTCCGCGGCAAGGTGGTGAATCTGACCGATCGCTTCCCCATGTATGATTACATGGGCTAGAGCGCCGTGCGCCCGTTCGGGCGCATTAGAGCAAGTCCAGCAAAAGTGGGAACCGGTTTTGCGTTCGGAATTGCGGAGAAAACAATAAGCTGGAGCATTGAAGGCGCTCCGTTTTCGCCGGAAATGCTCCAGGACGCTCTAACTCTTTGAATCTACGCATCAGGATCTCCGAAAATCGATTCCGATTTTCGGGCCGATGCTGAAGGAGAAGGCATGCGCTGCCCCTATTGCGGTTCGGAAGATACGCAGGTAAAGGATTCACGACCGGCGGAGGATAACACCTCCATCCGCCGGCGCCGTATCTGTCCTGATTGCGGCGGCCGCTTCACGACCTTCGAGCGCGTGCAGCTGCGCGAGCTCATGGTCACGAAGAAGACCGGCCGAAAGGTTCCCTTCGACCGTGATAAGCTGGTTAGGTCCTTCGATGTGGCATTGCGCAAGCGCCCCGTCGATCGCGACCGTATCGAGCGTGCGGTCTCCGGTATCGTGCGCCGGCTGGAAAGCTCGGGCGAGACGGAAATCTCTTCCGAACAGATCGGCCTGCAGGTTCTGGAAGCCTTGAAGGGCCTCGATGATGTCGGCTTCGTGCGCTACGCCTCGGTCTATCGTGATTTCTCGCATGCCGAGGATTTCGAAAAGCTGATCGCCGAGCTCAACGCCAAGATCGCCCGCGATCCGCTGGACGCATGACCATGGGCGAGGGGATCGCGCGGCCTGAGGACGAACGCTTCATGGCAGCCGCGATCCGGCTGTCGCGATGGCACACGGGCCAGACGTCCACCAATCCATCCGTCGGCTGTGTCATCGTTCGCGACGGCGCGATCGTCGGCCGCGCCGTGACGGCACTTGGCGGTCGCCCGCATGCCGAGCCCCAGGCGCTCGCCGAAGCCGGTGAACTTGCCGGCGGTGCAACCGCCTATGTCACGCTCGAACCCTGCTCGCATCACGGCAAGACGCCGCCTTGCGCCAACGCGCTGATCGCCTATGGCGTCGGGCGCGTCGTCATCAGCGTGACCGATCCCGATATCAGGGTATCCGGCCGCGGTATTTCCATCCTCCGCGATGCCGGTATCGAGGTGACGACAGGCGTACTGGAGGCAGAAGGAAGGCAATCGCTCGCTGGATATCTCACCCGCCAGACGAAGAACCGCCCCTATGTGACTCTCAAACTTGCGGTTTCCGCCGATGGCATGATCGGCCGTGAGGGGGTAGGGCAGGTGGCGATCACCGGGCCGGAGGCGCGCGCCCAGGTACAGGCGCTGCGCGCCGAGACCGATGCCATCCTCGTCGGTATCGGCACGGCGGTCGCTGACGATCCCTTGCTGACCGTGCGCACACCGGGCCTTGAGGCACATTCGCCTATCCGCATCGTGCTCGATCCCACTCTGGCACTGCCGCTGGATAGCAAGCTGGTCGAGACGGCGCGCGACGTGCCGGTCATTGTGGTAGCGAATGAAGTCATGTCGCCGCTGCAGGCGGATGCGGAAGGAATTCCCCCTGCGCCCCAAGCGATCGCCGCTCTTCTCACGCCCGGCGAGCCAGAGGGCGACAGCGCTGATGCCGCCGGCATGGATGCTCGCCGTAGTGCGCTCGAAGCAGCCGGCGTCGAGGTTCTCTACTGCAATCCTTATCACCCGGAGGTCCTCTTGCCGGCCCTCGCCACCCGCGGCATCTCCTCGCTTCTGGTGGAAGGCGGCGCTAAGACCGCGAAGCTTTTCCTCCAAGCCGGTCTCGTTGATCGCATCCAGCTCTATCAGGCGCCTGTCGTCATCGGCGAGGGCGGTATTGAATCCCCGCTGCAGGCAACCGACATACCATCCGGATTCGCCCACAGGGGCACTTACATATTCGGCGCGGACCGCCTGGACGAATACGAAAGAGAGAATTGATGTTCACCGGAATTGTCACTGATATCGGCACGATCGAATCCGTTTCGCCGTTGAAGGAAGGCATTAAGCTGCGTGTCGCGACGAATTACGATCCGGCCACCATCGATATGGGCGCATCGATCTCGCATTCGGGCATCTGCCTCACGGTAACGGGTCTGCCGCAGGAGGGCAGCAACGGCCGCTGGTTCGAGGTGGAGGCATGGGAAGAGGCACTGCGCCTGACCACCGTATCCAGCTGGCAGGCGGGCAGCCACATCAATCTCGAGCGTTCGCTGAAGATCGGCGACGAGCTTGGCGGCCACATCGTGTCAGGCCATGTCGATGGCAAGGCTGAAATCCTGTCGGTGACGGAGGAGGGCGATGCGACGCGCTTCCGCCTGCGTGCGCCGGCCCATCTCGCGAAATTTGTGGCGCCCAAGGGCTCGATTGCACTCGACGGCACATCACTGACCGTCAATGCCGTCGACGGCACGGATTTTGATGTGCTGCTGATCCGCCATACCCTGGAGGTCACGACCTGGGGCGAACGCAGGGCTGGTGACTTCGTCAATTTCGAGGTCGATACGATGGCCCGTTATGCGGCCCGGCTTGCCGAGTTTCCTAGCGCGAAAACTGAATGATCGGGCCGTTATAGTCCGCCCGCGCCATTTCCTTGAAACCGAGTTTTTCGGCGACCTTCAGCGATGATATATTGTCCGGGCTGATGATGCAGGTCATCGGCCGTGCCGGAAATTGTGCTTCGCCCCAGCTGATGATCGCCTTCAGAGCTTCGGTGGCGTAGCCCTTGCCGTGGACTGAGGGCATCAGTGCCCAGCCCACCTCCATCGTCCCTTCGATCGAGGGCTGCATCTCTCGCTTGGCCTCCAGGAAACCTGCTTCGCCGATGAAGCGGCTGCTTTCCTTTTCCTCGATCGCGAAGAAACCGAATCCCATGTAGTGCCACATGCCGGCAATCCGCAGCAGCCGCGCCCAGCTCTGCTCGCGGGTGGAGGGCACGCCGCTGATGAAGCGCACCACATCCTCGTCGCGCCAGAGTTCGAAATGCGCGTCGAAATCGTCGCGCCGATGCGGACGCAGAATGAGCCGCCCGGTTTCAAGTGTCGGAATATCAGTCATGAAAATGTTGCTCTGAAATGAAGTTGCGATGACGGAGCTGATATCAGAATCCGGGCTCTCCATCCCAATAGTCCAGAGCGTTCTCTCCCCTGCCGATATGGTCGAAGGAGCTGCCGTCGCGGTTGGTCTTGGCGAGGAACTTGCCGGAGTCGGGATATTCGCAGATCTCAGTCTTCGCTTTGGTCGACAGGCCGAGATAGATAAGCGGCGTTGATCCGGTATTGATGATCTGATGGGCAGTTTCCGGCCCGCCCGAGGGAGCGCCCAGTACATCGCCCTTTTTGATTGGGTGGCGCTGGTCGCCGAAGCGATATTCGCCTGTGCCCTCGATGATGTAGAAAAGTTCGTCTTCCACATGGTGGTTGTGGAAAGGGCAGCCGGATTTGCCTGATGGTACTTCACTGTAGCTGATGCCGAGATTGGCAAGCCCAAGATCCTTTCCGAAAGACGTATCGCGGCTTTCGAAGAGGCTTCCCCTCGTCCAGTGTTCGAGGGACAGATCGGCCGTGTTGATGACCGGTTTCGCATTCGTCGCCATAGAGTCCTCCGCTTTGGCGAGAAGACAATCCTATCCGGCGGAAAATGCAACAGTGATTTCGTCAAAGACGGTATGGGCGGCGAGGAGATAACCGCCCATACTCGCCTGCCAAGTCGGCAGCCTCAGCGAACGTAGAACGTAATGCTGCCGTCGGCTGCCTGTTCGGCGTTCACGACATTGCGGATATTGACACCATCATTGTTGAGCTGGTGTGCCAGCGACTTGTTGGCGTCGATGGAAGCCTGAATGGCGTGGACAGCGCTTTGCGAGCGCTGAGGGGCAGATCGCGGGCCGGTCATTTCGTCGTCGAGGTGGTGCCAGTTATAGACGGGCTCGACGTTGAAGTCATTGCCGTGGAAGCTGCGAAGCGTCTGCTCGATACCCGCTGCAGTATTCATCCCTAGGCTTTCAGCCCGGCTAACGCCGGCGAATGCAAGGGACGAGAAAGCTGCGGCAATGGCGATTTTAGCAACGCGGTTCATGATGGTATCCTTTCGTCTACCGCGACGGTCGGCTGTCTACAGGGATCGTCTGGTTACGACTAAGATTTGGCGTTGCAGCATTGATCTTTCAATGACTTAAGCCACTGAAAAGCAATTACAAATTGTTCACGAAACCTGCCTTGGTTTTGCCACTTTTCAGCTGCCTGGCTAAGCATGGGTTTGGCGCCGTAGCGTCTGATAAAGACGGGTCCAGCTATCCCATTGCAGATATTTTGTCTTTCCTCCGAGAGCGCCGCCCGAATTTGCTTGCCATTCGCTCGAAGGCATGTTTTGACCGCGGCCTGCCTGAGTGGAAAATGCCCCGCCAACTGAAGGTGACCCATGCCGAAAGAGACCGCTCCCCATATTTTGATCGTCGAAGCACGCTTCTATGACGACATGGCCGATGCTCTTCTGGAAGGCGCGACCTTCGCGTTGGAAGAGGCTGGCGCCACTTACAACGTTGTCACCGTGCCCGGCGCGCTGGAAATTCCGGCAGCGATTGCCATGGCGCTCGATGGCGCGGATAATGACGGCACGCAGTACGACGGTTTCGTCGCCCTCGGCATGGTCATCCGCGGCGAGACCTACCATTTCGACATCGTCTCGAACGAGTCCTCGCGTGCCCTGATGGATCTCGCCGTGAGCGAGTCTCTGGCCATCGGCAACGGCATCCTGACCGTCGAGAACGATGAACAAGCATGGGCGCGTGCGCGCCGTTCAGATAAGGACAAGGGCGGTTTTGCCGCCCGTGCAGCTCTCACGATGATCGAGCTGAAGAAGAAGCTGGGTGCATAAAGAATGACTGACGAAAATACCGAACGACCGGTCAAGGCAGCCAACCAGCGGGGCGCCGCGCGCCTCGCGGCTGTGCAGGCGCTTTATCAGATGGATATCGGCGGCACCGGCGTTCTGGAAATCGTGGCGGAATACGAGGCGCATCGTCTCGGCCAGGAACTTGACGGCGAAACCTATCTGAAGGCCGATGCCGGCTGGTTTCGCTCGATCGTCTCAGGCGTCGTGCGCGACCAGCTTCGCCTCGACCCGCTGATCGCGTCTGCCCTGCAGGACGATTGGGCGCTGTCGCGTCTCGACAGCACCGTCCGCGCCATCCTGCGCGCCGGCGTTTTCGAACTCGTCGACCGCAAGGACGTGCCGGTCGCCGTCATCGTCACCGAGTATGTCGAGATCGCCCGTGCCTTCTTCGACGACGATGAGCCGAAGCTCGTCAATGCCGTTCTGGACCGCATCGCCAAGCAAGTGCGCGGCGACCAGAAGAAGTAGGCACTTAGCCGCCAAACAACCCCTCCCATCCTTTCTGCGGTACTGCAAGGCTTTTGAAGTTTTGCAGTCTTGACGCGACGTTATCGACCACGCAATCTCCGCTCGCCTGTTGAGCGTTTCTATGGAGAGGAGTCGATTCAGCAGCATTCGTCGCCGGAGAAGGAGTGAGCTCCGGCTTATGGGAGGAAAGAGCGAATGACCATTCTTTTATTGGTAATCGCATGTGGCCTGCTCTCGGTGGTTTATGCCATCTGGGCAACCCGGTCGGTGCTTGCTGCCGATCAGGGCAACAGCCGCATGCAGGAGATCGCGGGCTATATCCGCGAGGGCGCCCAGGCCTATCTGACGCGTCAGTATAGAACCATTGCCATCGTAGGCATTGTTGTTTTCATTGCAGCATGGCTGCTCCTTTCCGCCACGGCCGCGATCGGGTTCCTGATCGGCGCCGTCCTCTCAGGTGCTGCCGGCTTCATCGGTATGCACGTCTCCGTCCGCGCCAATGTGCGCACCGCCCAGGCAGCATCCGCAAGCCTCAAGGCAGGCCTGGACATTGCCTTCAAGTCGGGTGCGATCACCGGCATGCTGGTCGCCGGCCTCGCGCTGCTCGGCGTCTCCATTTATTATTACGTGCTGACGATCGTGCTCGGACACGAGCCCGGCTCGCGTGAGGTGATCGACTCGCTCGTGGCGCTCGGCTTCGGCGCGTCGCTGATCTCGATCTTCGCCCGTCTCGGCGGCGGCATCTTTACGAAGGGCGCCGATGTCGGCGGCGATCTCGTCGGCAAGGTAGAGGCCGGCATTCCGGAAGACGATCCGCGCAACCCGGCAACCATTGCCGACAACGTCGGCGACAATGTCGGCGATTGCGCCGGCATGGCAGCCGACCTCTTTGAAACCTACGCAGTGTCCGTCGTCGCAACGATGGTTCTGGCGGCAATCTTCTTTGCCGGCGCGCCCATCCTGCCGTCGGCTATGATTTATCCGCTGGCAATCTGCGGCGCCTGCATCATCACCTCGATCATCGGCACCTTCTTCGTCAAGCTCGGCCCGAACGGCTCGATCATGGGCGCGCTGTACAAGGGCCTGATCGTGACAGGGCTTCTGTCGATCATCGGTCTCGGTGCCGCGACTTCGCTGACCGTTGGCTGGGGTTCGCTCGGCCAGGTCGCCGGCTTTGACGTGACGGGCACAAGGCTCTTCGTGTGCGGTCTCGTCGGTCTCGTGGTTACCGCGCTGATCGTCGTGATCACCGAATTTTATACCGGCACAGGCAAGCGCCCGGTCGTCTCGATCGCCCAGGCATCGGTGACCGGCCACGGTACCAACGTCATTCAGGGCCTCGCAGTATCCCTGGAATCGACGGCGCTGCCGGCAATCGTCATCGTCGGCGGCATTCTTGCCACCTATCAGCTCGGAGGCCTGTTCGGCACCGGCATCGCGGTTACCGCCATGCTCGGCCTCGCCGGCATGATCGTGGCGCTCGATGCCTTCGGCCCGGTTACGGACAATGCCGGCGGCATCGCCGAAATGTCCCATCTGCCGCCGGAAGTGCGCAAGTCCACCGACGCGCTCGATGCCGTCGGCAACACGACGAAGGCCGTCACCAAGGGTTATGCGATCGGCTCGGCCGGCCTCGGTGCGCTGGTGCTCTTCGCGGCCTATGCGAACGACCTGCAGTATTTTGCCGCGCATCCGGATCAGTACCCGTATTTCCAGAATATCGGTCCGATCTCCTTCGATCTGTCGAACCCCTATGTCGTCGCCGGTCTCCTGTTCGGCGGCCTTATTCCCTATCTTTTCGGCGGCATCGCCATGACCGCTGTCGGCCGTGCCGCCGGCGCGATCGTCGAGGAAGTGCGCAAGCAGTTCCGTGAAAAGCCGGGCATCATGCAAGGCACGGAAAAGCCGGATTACGGCCGCGCCGTTGATCTTCTGACCAAGGCCGCGATCCGCGAAATGATCATTCCGTCGCTGCTGCCGGTGCTGGCGCCCGTCGTCGTCTATTTCGGCGTGCTCATCATCTCCGGTTCCAAGGCGTCTGCCTTTGCAGCACTTGGCGCATCGCTGCTCGGCGTCATCATCAATGGCCTTTTCGTCGCAATCTCGATGACCTCGGGCGGCGGCGCATGGGACAATGCCAAGAAGAGCTTCGAAGACGGCTTTGTCGACAAGGATGGTGTCCGTCACATGAAGGGCTCGGATGCGCACAAGGCATCGGTGACGGGTGATACCGTCGGCGACCCCTACAAGGATACGGCCGGTCCCGCCGTCAACCCTGCGATCAAGATCACCAACATCGTGGCGTTGCTGCTGCTGGCGATTCTTGCGCACTAAGACGCGTAAGCCAACAAAACAAAAAACCCGCCGGATCGCTCCGGCGGGTTTTTCATATGGAAGACAGCTTGCCTTATCGCAGGCTGGACGGGTTCTGCGGCGTACCGCCGGCGCCGCCACCGAACAGGCTCTTGGCCGCATTCGCCGCGCTGCCGCCGGACAGCATCTGCTGCAGGAAGGTGAGTTCGCGACCGCCGGTCGGCGTAACGCGCGAAATCGTGTCGAACACCTTGCCGTCCTGCAGGGTGTAATTGGCGCGGCGGGAAACGACGCCGTCCTTGTCGAAATAGATGGCAAGAATACTCTGCTCGGTGACGCGCAGCTTCTGGTACGCCATCGAGCGCTGGCGGCGCTGGGAGATGTAATAGAAGACTTCGCCGTCGAAGGTTGCTGTCGTGGACGGTGTGCCAAGTGACAGAAGCACCTGTTCGCGGCTGGAACCCTCCGGAACCAGCGCCAGCGACTGCTGGTCGACGATATAGCCACCGTTAAGCACTGTGCTCGTCTGGCAACCCGATAGGGCGGTGGTGGAGGCGATTATGACGGCAATGGCTGCATTACTGAAGAATTTCATGTCTGACTTGAAATACCGTTTCTTCAACGACATCTACTCCCTTGAGTATCGATAGCAGCCATTCCGGACACTGCGTGCTTCCTCCTGCAAAACCATTGTGGCCATTCCGGGGTGGAATTCATTCGATCCCGCCTCTTTGTGCACCGGAGCGCCCCTGTCCCGAAACCGGTCACGAACAGCATTGCAATTCGCGCCTGCTTCGGTAAACCAGCTTTCGAAATCATGCAACAAGGCCCGGTGCCGCTGGGCGCCAAGAATGCGGCATTTCCGGAAAAAACAAATGATCCTCGGGCTCTTCGGTAAGAGAAACAGTAACCAGGCTATCGTCGAGCGGCAGTACGCGGCTCTTACGGCTGCCGCCCGCATGCCCGAGCTCTATGAGCGGCTGAATGTCCCCGATACCGTCATGGGCCGCTTCGAGATGCTGTCGATTGCCATGATCCTGTTTTTCCGTCGCACCCGCACGTCCAACACGAGCGGCCAGGAGATTGCCCAGGAAATCGTCGATGCCTTCTTTCAGGATATCGACTATTCGATCCGGGAACTCGGGATCGGCGACAACAGCGTTCCGAAGCGCATGAAGAAGCTCGCAGGCATGTTCTATGGCCGGCTCGAAGCCTATTCGAAAACTATGGATGCAGGCGATGCCGCCGCTCTTTCCGCAGCACTTCAGCGCAATATCTATCCCGAAGCCGCCGAACCTGCCGACATGAGCGGGCTGGCGCACTGGATGATGGCGGCGGAAGCCCATCTGTCTGCCATTCCCGAGGAGGCGATTGCCACCGGTTCGGCAACGATTCCTGGGTTCGCTTGAGGAGCAGAATCATGAAGAAAGATCTGAGCGAGGTTCCCTTTTCCTATCCGGTCAAGGTTGGCCACATTTCCGCCAATCCCGTCGAAGTGCGCGTGACTGCCGACAAGGACGAGTTGAAGGCGCTGGCCGAAAGCTGGAACGTCGTTTCGGTAGACAGTCTCCGCGCCGACCTGCAGATCAACAGGTGGAAGCGTGACGGCATACGTGTCAAGGGACGCGTGCAGGCTAAGATCGTTCAGGCCTGCGTGGTCACCCTCGAGCCGGTCGAATCTGCAATCGACGAGAACTTCGAACAGATCTTCGTGCCGGAAAATTCCAGGCTCGCCCGCCATCCCGCCAATGATGCCGGCGAGATGGTGCTGGACCCCGACGGTCCCGACCTGCCGGAAACCTTTACCGGTGATACGATCGATGCCGGTGAGATCGTCGCGGAATTCGCAGCGCTCGCCATCGATCCCTATCCACGCAAGCAAGGCGTGGAGTTCGAAGGCCATATCGAAGACACGGGCGAAAATGACCGAAAGCCCTCTGCATTCGCAGCGCTCAAGGACTGGAAAAAGGACTGAAGCCTCCCCGGCATTTGACATAATTCAGTTGTAAGCGACGCCAAAACCGGTATTTTGGCCCAAATTTCGCCCCCCTCAGGCGAAAAAAAGGATCAGGGACACGTGATCAAAATATCTCTCGACCTCATGGGTGGCGACTTTGGTCCCCAGGTTGTCATCCCCGGCGCTGCCAAGGCGCTGGACAGGCATCCGGATATTTCCTTCGTCTTCTACGGTATCAAGGAACAGTGCGAGCCGGTTCTGGCGAAGTTTCCCAAGGTCAGGGAAAAGTCTGTCTTTCATGATTGCGAGCTCGCAGTCAGCATGGAAGAAAAGCCGAGCCAGGCGCTTCGCCGCGGACGTTATGTCTCCACCATGTGGCGCACCATCGAAGCGGTGAAGTCGGGCGAGGCCGATGTCGCCGTTTCCGCCGGCAACACCGGCGCACTCATGGCCATGGCAAAGTTTTGCCTGCGCACGATGGCCAATATCGAACGCCCGGCGATTGCCGCCATCTGGCCGACGGTGAAGGGCGAAAGCATCGTGCTCGATGTCGGCGCCACGATCGGGGCCGATTCGCAGCAACTTATGGATTTCGCTCTCATGGGCGGCGCCATGGCGCGCGCACTTTTCGAGCTTGAGCGCCCGACGGTCGGCCTGCTGAATGTCGGCGTCGAGGAAATCAAGGGCCAGGAAGAGGTCAAGGAGGCTGGTCGCCTGTTGCGCGAAGCCAATCTTGATTCGCTCGAATATTCCGGCTTCGTCGAAGGCGACGATCTCGGCAAGGGTACCGTCGATGTCGTGGTGGTGGAAGGCTTTTCAGGCAATATCGCGCTGAAGGCGGCCGAGGGCACAGCACGGCAGATCGGCACCTATCTGCGTGCCGCCATGTCGCGCACGCTGCTTGCCCGCATCGGTTATCTCTTCGCCAAGAGCGCTTTCGACATGCTGCGCGAGAAGCTCGATCCGAGCAAGGTCAATGGCGGCGTATTCCTCGGCCTGAACGGCATCGTGATCAAAAGCCATGGCGGGGCGAATGCCGAAGGCATAGCCGCGGCCATCGAAGTCGGCTATGACATGGCCAAGAATGGCCTGACCCAGAAAATAGAAAACGATCTCAAAAAATATCATGCCAAGCGGCTGCCCCCGATAGGGCCTGAGGCCGCGTGAGCGACGGGGTTCAAGCAATATGATCCGATCAGTGGTTCGTGGTTTCGGGGCAGCACTGCCGAAACGCGTGATGACCAACCGCGAAATGGAAGGTGTCGTCGACACGTCGGACGAGTGGATCGTCCAGCGTACCGGCATCCGCCAGCGTTACATTGCCGGCGATGACGAAACGACGTCGTCGCTCGGTGAAGCTGCAGCGCGGGCCGCGCTCGCAAATGGCGGGCTGACGCCTGATGATATCGATATGATCATCTGTGCCACCTCGACGCCCGACAACACTTTTCCGGCGACATCCGTCAACATCCAGAACCGTCTCGGAATGACGCATGGCTTCGCCTTCGACGTTCAGGCCGTCTGCACGGGTTTCGTCTATGCGGTGACGACGGCTGACGCCTATATTCGTGGCGGTCTTGCCAAGCGCGTGCTTGTCATCGGTGCCGAGACCTTCTCCCGCATCCTCGACTGGAATGACCGCACCACGTGCGTGCTTTTCGGCGACGGCGCCGGCGCGATCGTGCTGGAAGCAGTCGAAGGCGAGGGGACGACGGCAGACCGCGGTGTCTTGACGGCGCATCTGCGTTCGGACGGTTCGCACAAGGACAAGCTTTACGTCGACGGCGGTCCGTCCTCGACGGGTACGGTCGGCAAGCTGCGCATGGAAGGCCGCGAGGTCTTCAAATATGCCGTGGGCATGATTACTGACGTGATTCAGGCCGCTTTCGATTCAACCGGAACAACCTCCGAGGATCTCGACTGGCTGGTCCCCCACCAGGCCAATCGCCGCATCATCGACGGCTCGGCCAAGAAGCTGAACATTGCCCCGGAAAAGGTCGTCATTACCGTCGATCTGCATGGCAATACGTCTGCTGCCTCCATTCCGCTGGCACTTGCGACGGCTGCAGGCGACGGACGCATCAAGAAGGGCGACCTTGTGATGCTGGAGGCCATGGGCGGCGGTTTCACCTGGGGCGCGGTTTTGCTGCGCTGGTAGGCATAAATCCTAAAAAACTGGCGGCGAACAAGAGCTTGACCGTGAGGCACAAGACAAATAATCTTCGTCCACTTTCACAAAATATTTTCTATTGGGCGGGGAAACCATGACCGGAAAGACAGTTACGCGAGCAGACCTGGCGGAATCCGTTTTTCGGAAGGTCGGTCTCTCCCGGACAGAATCTGCTGAGCTTGTCGAAACGGTCATCGACGAGATCTGCAACGCGATCGTGCGCGGCGAGACCGTCAAGCTTTCCTCTTTCGCAACCTTCCAGGTGCGCGACAAGAACGAGCGTATCGGCCGCAATCCGAAGACCGGCGAGGAAGTTCCGATCTCCCCCCGCCGCGTCATGACCTTCAAGGCGTCGAATGTGCTCAAGACGCGCATTCTGAAGTCCCATGTTGCCCGGAAGGGCAAGACCAAGCCGCAAAATCCGGCTGCCTGATCATCTTTTTCCCGCCGAACGCAAAGGTTTTTTGCTGCGTCGTGCCTCCGGCTGTGCGCAACGCGAAGACGTGACTTGAATTCGCGGCTCCAAACCGTTGAAATATGATGAGTCGCCGTTTGGATCGATCCGCGAGGTCGCGTAGCAGTATGACGTTGGACAAGAGCCCGGATGCCTTTCGCACCATCAGCGAAGTTGCTGATGATCTCGACCTGCCGCAGCATGTGCTGCGCTTCTGGGAAACCCGCTTTCCGCAGATAAAGCCGATGAAGCGAGGCGGTGGACGGCGCTATTACCGGCCTGAGGATGTCGATCTTTTGAAAGGCATCCGCCATCTGCTCTATGACCACGGCTATACGATCAAGGGCGTGCAGAAGCTCTTGAAAACCAACGGCAACAAGTTTGTCGTCGCGGTCGGCCATGGCGATCTCGCAAGCGTTGAAGCACTCTCTGCGAACGTGCACGATACGGTCGCAGGCGAACCGCGCGTCGCAATGGCGGAAGAGGATCAGATCGTTGGCCGCGCCAAGCCGCCGATCACGCGCCGCTTTTTCAACTTCGTCAGCGGCGACGATGATCAGCCGGAAATCTCGGTCGGCAAGTCGAGTGTCGGCAAGGAGGATCGTGCGCTTCTGCAGGAAGCGCTCTACGATCTCCTGGAATGCAAGCGCCTGCTCGATCAGGTGCGTTAGCGGCTTTAAGCCTCCATGCCTTTCAGTGCTCTCTCGAGATCGGAAAGCTGGAACGGTTTTCTGAGGATAGGCTGGCTTGAATTGCTGCCTTCCGGCGCGCTGCCATACCCTGTTGCAAAGACATAGGGCTTGCCGCGCGCCTCGAGCAGCTTTGCGACCGGCAGTGAACTCTTTCCGGCCAAGGATACGTCGAGGATAGCGGCGTCGAATTCCTTGTTTTGAGCCGCATCGAGGGCCTGCTCCAGATCCGGAGCGCTGGCACTGATACGGTAGCCGAGATCCTCAAGCATCTCTTCAAGCAGCATGGCGATCAGCGCATCGTCTTCGACGATGAAAATGTCTTTCATGGTTCCGTCCACTCTCTGCCCGCACGGGCCTGTGGCAGGCCTGTCGGGTACATGGCTTATCTGCCCCGAGCAGGCTGCTCGTCAAGGTTGGATCGCGGCAGTGCGAAAAACGGCATATTGCCCGACCGGATTCGATATGCAAAAGCTGGAGGGCCGTTTTCGTAACGGAAGGACGAGGCTGGGAAATGGATTTGTTGAGCGCCACGGACTGGCTGCGTCATAGGCCGGGTTTGACCTATCCGCTCGCTGTCGCCGCTGTTGCATTTACCTTCCTGTTGCGCACTGCTGCTGGCGACTATCTCTCCGGTTTTCCGTTTCTGAGCTTCTTGCCCGCCGTGCTGATCGCAAGTTTTATCGGCGGTGCCGGGCCAGGCGTGGTCGCCGCCATTCTATCGGGCTTCCTCGTCCAGCAGTTCTTCGTCGAGCCGCACGATATCTTCTGGCCCGTCACGTTCATCCAGTGGCTCGGCCTTTCGACGTTCATTGCCAATGCACTCATCATTGTCGGACTGATGCAGGCGATTGTCGTCTCCCACGGCCGGCAGCTGCGCCTGCGCGGAGAGCTGAACGATTTCAACAGGAAATTGGAAGAGACGGTCGCCCAGCGCACCGGCGAGCTCAAGCGCGAGATGGCGGAACATGCGAGCGCCCAGGCCCAGGTGCGCCAGTTGCAGAAAATGGAAACCATCGGCCAGCTGACCGGCGGCGTCGCTCATGACTTCAACAATATGCTGGCAATCATTATCGGCAGCCTCGATCTCGCCCAGCGACGGCTGAACGGTAAGGAGGATCCACGCCTTCTAAATTCGATCCAGAGCGCCAGGGACGGGGCGCAGCGCGCAGCGGTACTGACCGCGCGGCTGCTCGCCTTTTCACGCCAGCAGCCGCTGGCGCCGGAAACCATAGACCTAAACAAGCTTGTCGGCGGCATGTCGGAACTGTTGCGTCGGACGCTGGGCGAGCAGATCAGGATCGAAACGGTTCTGGCCGGTGGCCTGTGGCCGACCTTCGCCGATTTGAGCCAGCTTGAAAATGCCATCCTCAATCTCTCGGTCAATGCCCGCGACGCCATGCCCGATGGCGGGCATCTGACCATCGAGACGGCCAATACCGAACTCGACGACCGTTATGCGCGCATGCACCAGGAAGTGGAGGCCGGCCAGTACGTGATGATCAGTATCACCGATACCGGCATCGGCATGTCGCCCGAGGTTCTGGAACGCGCCTTCGATCCTTTCTACACCACGAAAGGTGCCGGCAAGGGCACGGGTCTAGGCCTCAGCCAGGTCTATGGTTACGTCAAGCAGAGCAGGGGACACATCAAGATCTATTCGGAGATCGATCGCGGCACGACGGTGAAGATCTATCTCCCGCGCCGTGTCGGTTCCGGTGAGACACGGTTTTCGGCGCCGTCGATGATGCCGATCCCGCAAGGGAGCGTCGACGACACTATCCTTGTGGTCGAGGATGACCAGAGTGTGCGAGAGATGACGGCGGAAAGCCTGCGTGAACTCGGCTACAGTGTCCTACAGGCCGCCAGCGGTCCGGAGGCGCTGGATGTGCTGCAGAATGAGCGGGTCGATCTCATCTTCACCGATATCGTCATGCCGCAGATGAACGGTCGCCAGCTTGCTGATGCCGTCACGGAGAAGTGGCCGGACATCCGGATCCTCTACACGACCGGCTACACCCGCAATGCCATTGTTCATAATGGTGTGCTGGACTACGGCGTCTCGCTGCTTGCCAAGCCCTTCAGCCTGGAACAGCTCGCCCACAAGGTCCGTGAAGTGCTGAACGGCAAGCCGTCCGCGGAACAGGCGTGAGGTTCGCGTAGAGCCTCACGCCGTGCCGGAGCCTATTCCAGAACCTGGATGACGCGGTGTGTCTGCGGCTCGACGATTACGCGGCGCTCGTTGACGACGGTGTAGCCATAGCCGTCCACGTTGGGAACGGTATGAATCTCTACCGTGTCGGGAAGCGTCGTGCCGACGGCAATGTCGCCGTCATAGACGACGGAGGGAACGCTCTGCTCCATCACATAGGTGCGGACTTCCCCTGGAAGCACGACGGTCGAACCGGTCGGCGCCGGATCGGTTACGATGACGCTGCTCTGCGCGAAGGCGGCGGAGCTTACGGTCAGCATGAGGGCGGCCGCGGCCAGCATGGTCTTGCGCATGGATATTCTCCTTTTCCTACCCAGCCATCGAGAAAACGTCAGCCGTCCTTCATGGTTCCGCCGGTGGCTCTGCTACTCCGGGTCATTCTTGCCGGATGCCGTTGATTTCCTCTCGCTTTGCTGCGCCCGTGAAAGTGGAGCGCCTGCCGATTTTACCCGGCACACCTGTAGAAAAGTGTTGACCATTTGTTAACCATGAGCATCGTTTATTCCTAAAGAACGACATAGGGGTTGTTGATTCGGAAATTCGCCGCGCTTTGTCCCTTCAGACAAAGATTAAAAATACGATAGCAACGGCCAGGACATGCATTTTCCGAAGACGATATCGATGGCGGCTCTCGCGGCCATGATAGCCGGCTGTACGTCGACAGGGGGAGTGCGTCAGCCTGTTGGGCCTGACAGTGTAGAGCCGGAAAAAGCGCTGGTCCTGCCGCCCCCCGGTGGTCCGTCGATCGTCAGCGTCGTCGAGCAAAAGCGTGGAAACGGTGTGGAGCAGACAATATCGCTCTTCACGTCCTCATCTGTTCAAGGCCAGAATTTCCTCAAAGTTCAGTTTCTTGGCGCGTCCGGGGCCAATCCCGGCGCCGGCAACGCTTCCTACCGGATGATCCGGGAAGGGGATATCGCGCGCGAGATGGCGCGATCGGTTCCCGGCGTCCCGATGGCGACCTCAGCCACGTTCCTGCAGAACAGCTACGGTCCCTTCGGTTATGCCTCTGGCCACAGCCGCGCAGGCGATACCTGTCTTTACGCCTGGCAGCAGGTCCGCTCCAGCCAGTCGGCGCACACACAGGCGCGCAACTTTGGCATGATCCAGATCCGCTTGCGCCTTTGCGATGCCCGGGCTAGCGAGCGCCAGCTCCTCGGCATTGTCTACGGTTACACCGTCACGGGCACTTTCGACGGCGATATCTGGAATCCCTATGGCGCTCCGCCGCCGGCCGATCCGGCGCTCGGCCAGACCGGCGCGCCGATTTATCCTGACGAGGGCGGCTATCGTGCGACCACGATGCCGATCGGTTACGAACCTGCTCCGGCCGCAGTTCGCCAGACAAGGGCCGTGGCCGTGCGCCGCGTGCAGCCGCAACCGGCACCTGCTGCACCGGTCCTGCAGCCGCCTGTCGGCCCTCGCGTGCCGCTGCCGAACGACGACACGCAGACGAATGCGATAGAGCCACCGGCAGAGGCGCCGGCGGCAGTCGAACAAACGGCAAGGCCGATCGGTGTGACCGTGCCTTCGCCTGATTGCATTGGCGATGCGGCCATGACGGCCGCCTGCCGGAAATAGCAAATACGCCCAATGCGCCGAGCGCAGCGGTTGAGCCATTTCGAAGGAACGTTCATGCGTAAGGCCGGCAGTGTTCTCATATGGGCTATGGTGTCGCTTTGCGTGATTGCTCTGATCACGCTGCCCGTCAATCTGCAGACCCAGCTCATCGCCAGCATTACCGTCGTCACGGTCATGGCGCTCATCAAGGTGCTGAAGGGAGAGGGCACATGGCGTCTCGTGGCGCTCGCCTTCGGTACGGCCATCGTGCTGCGCTATGTCTACTGGCGCACGACCAATACGCTGCCGCCGGTCAACCAGCTCGCAAACTTCATTCCTGGCCTGCTGCTCTATCTCGCTGAAATGTATAGCGTGATGATGCTGGCGCTGTCGCTCTTCATTGTCGCCACCCCGCTGCCGCCGCGACCCTCGCGCGCCGGGAAGCTCGAGCGTTTCCCCCATGTCGATGTCTTCGTGCCGTCCTACAACGAAGATGCCGGCCTGCTTGCCAATACGCTTGCCGCCGCAAAGGCGATGGATTATCCGGCCGACAAGCTGCATGTGTGGCTGCTGGATGATGGCGGCACGCTACAGAAGCGCAATTCCGGCAAGCTGATCGAAGCGCAGACAGCCGCGGCCCGCCACGCCGAGCTCAAGCAGCTCTGCGTCGATCTTGACGTCAATTACCTGACGCGTGACCGCAACGAACACGCCAAGGCCGGCAACCTCAACAACGGCATGCAGCATTCGAGCGGCGAATTGATTGCCGTTTTCGACGCCGACCATGCGCCGGCGCGTGACTTCCTTCTGGAAACGGTCGGTTATTTCGACGATGACCCGAAACTCTTCCTTGTCCAGACGCCACACTTCTTCATCAATCCGGATCCGCTGGAGCGTAACCTTCGCACCTTTGAAAAGATGCCGAGCGAGAACGAAATGTTCTACGGCATCATCCAGCGTGGTCTCGACAAGTGGAACGCCGCATTCTTCTGCGGCTCGGCAGCGGTTCTGAGCCGCCGCGCGCTGCAGTCCACCAACGGTTTCAGCGGCATCAGCATCACCGAGGATTGCGAGACCGCGCTTGCCCTGCACGGCTCCGGCTGGAACAGCCTCTATCTCGACAAGCCTTTGATCGCCGGGCTGCAGCCCGCCACCTTCGCAAGTTTCATCGGTCAGCGCAGCCGCTGGGCGCAAGGCATGATGCAGATCCTGCGCTTCCGCTTTCCGCTGCTCAAGCGCGGCCTCACGCTGCCGCAGCGCTTCTGCTACATGTCTTCATCGCTGTTCTGGCTGTTCCCGTTCCCGCGCACGATCTTCCTCTTCGCGCCGCTCTTCTATCTCTTTTTCGATCTCGAGATCTTCACGGCCTCCGGCGGCGAGTTCCTGGCCTATACGCTCGCCTACATGATCGTGAACCTGATGATGCAGAACTACCTCTACGGGTCGTTCCGTTGGCCGTGGATTTCCGAACTCTATGAATATGTGCAGACGGTTCATCTGTTGCCGGCTGTCGTCTCGGTCATGCTCAATCCGCGCAAGCCGACCTTCAAGGTCACCGCCAAGGACGAATCCATCGCCGTCAGCCGCCTGTCGGAAATCAGCCGGCCCTTTTTCGTCATCTTCGCGGTGCAGATCATCGCCGTCGCGATCACCATCTACAAGATTTATGCCGAACCCTATAAGGCCGATGTCACGCTCGTCGTCGGCGGCTGGAACATCATCAATCTCATCCTTGCCGGCTGCGCGCTCGGCGTGGTCTCGGAGCGCGGGGAGAGGGCGTCCTCCCGCCGCGTGCGCGTCAACCGGCGCTGCGAATTCGGCGTCGGCGATCAGTGGTATACCGCCTCAATCGAGGACGTCTCCGTCCATGGCGCGCGCCTGCACATCTTCAGCAAGCATTTCGATGCGGTGCAGGTTGGAGCGCTCGGCGAGATCCGCTTCCGCCCCTATAGCGGCGCCGATCTCGAAACCCTGCCGCTCATTGTCCGCAACATCGAACCGTCGGGCGATATCACCAATGTCGGCTGCCAGTATCAACCGAAGAGCGCGTTGGACCATCGCCTCATCGCCGATCTGATCTTCGCCAATTCGGATCAATGGACGCAGTTCCAGGCCTCGCGCCGGCGTAATCCCGGCCTCATCAGAGGCACCATCTGGTTCCTCGGCCTCTCGCTCTATCAGACGAGCCGCGGCCTGGTTTATTTCTTCCGCAGCATGCGCCCCGAACGTGAGGAGCATCGACAGCAGCAGGCGGCAAAGGCGAACGCCGGATGAGAAAATTCTTCGCCGCCTCCCTTCTCCTGATCGGCACATCGGTTCTCGCTTATGCGCAGACCGCTCCCTTCGACATGTCCGGTGAGCGCCCGGCGGGTGCGCCACCGGTCAAGCCGCGCCTGACGCTTCCGGCCCAGCCCGCGCAGCCTTCCCAGCCCGCACCGGCCCCTGTTCCCGTCGTTCCGCAGACTGTTGCCCCGCAGCCGGTACAGCCTTCCGCGCCTGCGCAGAGCCAGGCACCCACGCCCGCAGCGCCGCCGGTTAGCGTCATTCCCGCAACCCCCGCACCAGCGCCTGCACCTCCATCGGCGCCGGCGGTGCCATCCACCCCTGTTCAGGCTCAGCCGCAGCCGGCCACCCCTGTCGTCCGTCCTGCCGCGGCCGCTCCACAGACCGGCGATTTCAGGCGCTATATCGTGCCTTTCTCCGAGCTAGGCCTTGGTGGTGAATACGACCGCAGGTCATGGTCGATCTATCTGACGACGGAGCAGGCAGCAGCGAAGGCGCGGTTCACCTTCACCTATCAGAATGCCATCGTCGTCGCTCCCGAAGCATCGCAGCTGACCGTGTTCATCAACAACCGTATTATCGGTCAGCAGCAGGTCGGTTCGCCCGACAGTCCTTCGGCAGTCAGCTTCGATGTTCCTCCAGGTCTGCTCCAGCCCGGTGCCAATCTCATCACTTTCGAGGCCAATCAGCGCCACCGCACCGATTGCAGCATCGACTCCACCTATGAGCTCTGGTCGAACATCGATCCGGCCGGCACCTATCTGAGCTTTGCCGGCCGCGACGCCAGTCAGCTTTCCGGCACGGATGCGATCCGCGCCATCGGTGTCGATGGCGCAGGCAAGACGGAATTCGATCTGGTCGTTCCGGCGATGGAACAGCCCGGCACCACCAAGCCACTCCTGCGTCTGGCGCAGGGCCTGTCGCTCCTGAGCGGCATGCCGAACCAGGTCTTTGCCTTTAGTGCCGATACTCCGCCAGCAGGTGGTCCCGGCAAGATGGCGGTTTTCGTCGGTACCGCCACCGAGCTGCGTCCGATCTTCCCCAATCTTCCCCAAGGCGCTGAAAGCGCGCCGCTTGCGGCCTTTGTCATCGACCCGCGCAGTGGTTCGCCCGTCCTGCTGATCAGCGGTCCATCCTGGCAGGCGGTTTCCACGGCGATCGACACTATCGTGTCTCCGACCGACCGCGCCCCTGAAGTCCGTCGCGACGTGCTGACCACCCAGCGCTGGAGCGCGCCTGACGCGCCGCTTCTCTTTTCTGATACGAGTATTCCGCTTTCGCAGCTCGGCTTGAAGACCATCGACTTTTCCGGCCGTCGCTTTCGCACCGGCTTCAATATCGCCGTGCCGGCTGACTTTTACGCCAATGCCTATGGCGAAGCAAAAATCCTGCTCGATGCTGCCTATTCCAGCAAGGTGCTTCCCGGCAGTCATATCGATGTCTATGTGAACGGCAACATTGCCTCCACTGTGCCGATTGCAACGACCAATGGCGGGATTTTCCGCCAGCTTCCTATCCGCGTGACCATGCGGCATTTCAAGCCAGGGCTGAATTCGATTGCCATCGAAGCAGTTCTGATGACGGATGATGATGCAGCTTGCGTCCCCGGGGCGACAGCCTCGTCGACGCCGCGATTTGCACTTTTCGATACGTCCGAATTCCATATGCCGGATTTCGCACGCGTCGGGCAGCGACCGAACCTCGCGGCCATGGCCGGCACATCCTACCCCTATGGGCGCAGTCCAGATCCGACGCCGCTGTTCATCGATCGCACCGATGCCGACACGCTGTCTGCCACTGCGACCCTGCTTGGCCAGCTCGCGATCATGGCGGGCCACCCGATCGCGATCGAAACGGTCGCCTCGCCGGGCGTGATCGGTGACCGCAACGCGATTTTCATCGGCTCGATTTCGCAGATGCCGGCAACGGCGCTCACGCAGGTCAATGTCGCAACAGCCAGCCAGGCTTCCTGGCGTCCGGTGACGGATTCCCAGCCGATCGAGATCGACAATGGCAAGGCGCTGGAAGAGTGGCGTTCACGCATCAGCGGTGGCGCGCTGCAGGGTCGCATTGCCGCGTTCCGCGAATGGCTGCATCGAAACTTCGATATTACCGGCGCCTCGCTGCAATTCGTTCCCACTGCAGAGCAGGTATTCGCGCCGTCGAATGTGGCATCTCTGATGGTCGCCCAGGGCAAGAGCCCGGATGGTGGTGGTACGTGGACTGTCGTGACCGCGCCCTCGGCCAAGGACCTGCGCGAGGGGCTGAGTTCCCTGACCGCCCAGATGAACTGGCCGCAGATTGCGGGCCATGTCACCACCTATTCCAGCCGCACCGGCAAGATCGAGAGCGTGCCGGTCACCCGTTTCGATTTCGTACCTACCGGAGGCCTGTCGATCGCCAACTATCGCCTGATCGCCGCCAACTGGCTGTCGACGAATATTCTCTCCTATTCTTTCCTTTTGGTCGTACTGTCGCTGCTGATCGGTCTGGTCACGTCCAGAATGCTCTCAAGGCTCGGCAGGTCGAAATGAGGGGCTGGATCGCGACATTGCTGGCAGGCACGATGATGTTGGCACTCGCCGGCGAGCCGGCCTTGGCGCAGCAGCCGCGAATCAGCGGCGAGGCATGGGCTGCCTACAAGGCGAAATTCCTCGATCCGAGCGGCCGCATCATCGATAACGGCAATGGCAACATCAGCCATAGCGAGGGCCAAGGCTACGGCCTGCTGCTCGCCTTTCTTGCCGCGAGCCCCTCCGATTTCGAGCAGATCTGGTACTTCACCCGCACCGAATTGCTGCTGCGCAATGACGGTCTTGCCGTCTGGAAATGGGATCCGTCTGCCAGCCCGCATGTGACCGACACCAACAATGCGTCCGACGGCGATATACTGATTGCCTATGCGCTTGCGCTGGCGGGCTCTGCCTGGAACCGTACCGATTATATTACCGCGGCCACCCGCATGGCGCAGTCGACATTATCGGAGACCGTGGCCGATTTTTCCGGCCGCACCCTGCTGATGCCTGGCGCGGAAGGCTTCTCCGGCACGGATCGCGACGATGGCCCCGTTATCAACCCATCCTACTGGGTCTATGAGGCGCTTCCTGTCATGGCCGCACTTGCACCGTCCGATCAGTGGCAGAAACTGGCCGATGATGGTCTGTCGCTGCTCAAGGCCATGCAATTTGGCCCGCGCAAGCTGCCCGCCGAATGGGTGAGCCTGAAGCGACAGCCGCAGCCGGCCGACGGTTTCGAGGCAGAGTTCGGCTACAACGCGATCCGTATCCCGCTCTATCTGGCGCGAGGCGGCGTGACCGACAGGGCGTTGCTGACGCGCCTCAAGGAAGGCATGACCGAAAACGGGGTGCCGGCTATAATCGACCTCACCACCGGGCGGTCGAAGACGCCGCTTTCCGACCCTGGTTATGAAATTGTTAACCACGTTGTGGCCTGTGTATTGGACGGAACCAAACTACCTGCCGAAGCGCTGCAATTTGCGCCCGCCTATTATTATCCTTCAACGCTTCAGCTTCTGGGGCTGGCCTATGTCGGGGAGAAGCATCCGGAGTGTCTGTGAAATCTTCTTTCGTGGCGGTCACGGCAGCGGTCCTTGTGGCGACTCTCATCGCCGGGCTGAAGGACCGCGACGCATTGCAGGAACGTTTCGGCTTCGGTGGCAAGACTCCCGAACTCATGATGATGGGCCGTATCAAGGGGCCGGATACCCCCTCTGGTGAGCCGATCGATGTGCAGACGGTGACGGAGCGGATCCAGGCCGCGACGCAGGATAACTCTGTCGGCCAGGCCCAAAGCGCGGCTCAGACGGATCTGCCCCAGATAAGCCAAGCGCAGATAAGCCAATTGCAGCCGAGCCAAGCTCAGCCAGCCCAAGCCCCGGCAAATCAGCCACAGACAAATCAGGCCCAGCAGCCGGCTCCGGTTCCGGTCGTCCCGCAGACCGCACCACCCTCGGCTCCCTCGGGTGCCGCCACCGCGCCGGCCAATCCGCCGCCCTCAGGGACGGCGGCAAGCCAGCAGCCGGTTGTCGACGTAAGCGCCCTTCGTTACTTTGCGAGCCGCGGCGACAAGCTTCGCCTGCAGGCGGAAATCTCGCGCCTTCAGGCGCTCTATCCGAACTGGGTACCACCTGCTGATCCGCTCGCCATTCCACAAAACGGCGACCGGCAGCTCGAAAATATGTGGCGGCTTTATTCGGAGGGTCGCTATGCCGAACTGCGCAAGGCGATCGCCGATCGTCAGGCCGCCGAAAGTTGGCAGCCGCCAGCCGACCTGCTCGACCGTCTCGATGTCGCCGAATCCCGTGCCCGGCTGGTCAATGCTTCTGATCTCAAGCAATATGCGACGGTCGTCGATATTGCAGCCGAAACCCCGAGTCTGCTGACCTGCGCCGAAATAGATGTGCTCTGGCGCGTTGCCGAAGCATTCGTCGATACGAACAGGCAGCAGCGAGGGCAGGATGCATATACCTATATCCTGAAGAACTGCACCGAGCCGGCCGAGCGCGTGGCGACGATCCAGAAGGCAGCCGCTCTTCTGCCCTATGGTGCGATGCAGTCGCTGCTGTCCCTTGAAAAACCTGCCGATGCCAATGGTGTCAGAGAATTCGACAGCCTGCGCGACGATCTGGCCCGCCGCTTCGTTGCCGACGGCAATGACGATGCCAAGCTCGAGGTCGCTGCCAATTATATCTCCCGCGTTGAGAAGCTTGCCGAAGAGCAGGGGCTGCCCTCGGACGCGCTGCTGCTTGGCTGGTATCAGCTTCGCCGCAACAATGATGCGGATGCCGAAAAGTGGTTCCGCATCGCCCACGACAAGCAGGATTCCGCTTTGGCCTCCCAGGGGCTGGCGCTGGCTCTGATCGCCCGCAAGTCGCCGCAGGAAGCCGAAGACGTCATGTACAAATGGCGTGACGATTCCAAGGATGCGACCGCCACCTATCTTGCCGCGACCGCCAATCTGATGGCCTTGCAGCCGCCGGCCGATCTGAGCGAGGACGTGCTCGGTCGTATCGCCGCTGCTATCATCGAACAGAAATACGTGCCGACGGCCCAGCAGTTCGGCTGGTACGCGCGATCGTTGAACCAGTTCCAGACGGCTGCCCGGTGGTTCGAGACGGGATTGCGTTGGAAGCCGGATGACGAACCGTCCGCATATGGCCTTGCCGTCACCCGCCAGCAATTGAACGACCGGGCCGGAGTTGCCGAGATCCAGCGTCTCTGGGCGGATCGTTCGGCCCGTATTGCCACGTTGAACGATACAGCCGCCGTTTCCCGCAGCAACGCTCCGTTGCCGGCCCCCGGTTCTGCGGCTGGGTCGCAGCCGGCTGTTCAGCCTGCCGCCCCTCAGATCCAGTCTGCGCCGACCGAACGCAGTGCCGCCTTCCAGCCGGAGCCTCAGCCGCCGGCGCAATTTCAATCCCAGCAGCCGCAAGTGCAGCCCCAGCCCGTTGTGCCCGCGAGGCCCACGCGGGCCATGCAGACGGTTGCAGTCGAGCGTGGTCCGCGCCAGCTTCGCGGATGCTCCACCACCATTGATCCCGCCCGCCTCCGGCCCGGCGATGCATTGGCACGCGGCTGGTGCCTGATGGATATCAACAGGCCGATGGAAGCGGTGAAGGCTTTCGAGGCGGCGCTGGCAAGTCCAGTGCGCAAGGATCGTGAGGATGCCGCCTACGGCCAGAGCCTTGCCTACCTGCGCGCCGGCCTTTCCAATAGTGCCGCAGTCGCGGCTACCAAGGCGCCGCAGAATCGCGACCGCGCGTCCGAACTGCAGGTAGCGATCCTTGCCGATCGTGCCCTTGCCGCCTTCCAGGGCGGCCGCTATCGCGAGGCACTCATTTTTCTCGACCAGCGTGCCCAACTGCAGCAGGAGCGGGTCGATCTCATGGTTCTGCGTGGCTACAGCTACATGAATCTGAAAATGTATGGTGACGCCACGCGAGTTTTTGAGGCTGCGGCTGCCACCGGCAATCGCGATGCTACACGCGGCCTCGCGGATGTGAGGAGCATCACCCATCCCGAGGTCAACGACTAAAGCCTACGCGGTCATTCAGATCGCTTGCGACGCTTCAGGTCCTTGTCTGATGCACCGTTGCAGAGTTTTGCGCGACATGCTTTCGGTTGACGTCGCTCATGCGCTCGGCTAGTCGCGGAGGGCCGCCGGCTTTCCGCTTCGCAAGGAACCTCCCTTTGTCCGCTTCCCATCGCGTTCTCGAAAAGACTTACGATGCCTTCCTTTTTGATATGGACGGCACGTTGCTGAACTCCATCGCCGTCGTCGAGCGCGTCTGGGGCGAGTGGGCGCTTCGCCACGGTTTCGAACCTGAGGTCCTTTTGAAGACCATCCATGGTGTTCGCGCGTCCGACGTCATCCGCCAACTCGGTCTTCCCGGCGTCGATCCGATCGCCGAGGCAAAACTGCTTCTGAAAGAGGAGATGGAGGATTTCGAGGGCATCATCGAGATCCCGGGCTCCATCCGTTTCCTGAATGCACTGCCCTCGGATCGCTGGGGGATTGTCACTTCGGCGCCGATCGAACTCGCCCTCCGCCGCATGGCGGCTGCAGGCATTCCCATGCCGAAGATGATCGTCAGCGGCGAAGAAGTCTCGTCAGGCAAGCCGAGCCCGGAATGTTATCTGCTGGGCGCGAGCCGTCTCGGGGTCGATCCCGCCCGTTGCCTGGTATTCGAGGATGCGGTTGCAGGTATTCTCGCCGGCGAGGCAGCCGGAGCTGACGTCGCCGTCATCACTGAGACTCATGCGACGCCTTTCGAGACGCCGCATTTCACGATCGCCAACTATACCGGCTGGCAATCGCGTGTGACGGCCGACGGCAAGCTCTCGCTCTCGGCAATGTAATCCGGCGGCAAGAATGGTCTGAGGGCAGGGCGTCAAAATTTGTAGCCGACCCCGATCATCACGACATGCTGGTCGAAGTCGCCGTCGAGCCCGAGCAGGTCGGCGCTGCCGTAGTCATTGTAGCGATATTCCAGTCGGCCGAAGACGTTGTTGGTGAAGGCATAGTCGACGCCGGCGCCGATCGTCCAGCCGGACAGCGTATCCCTGTCGCTGCCGGCAGGACCATCGATATGGGCCTGTGCGCCCGTCCAGCCTGCTGCACCATAGATCAGCGCGCGATCGATCGCATAACCGAGCCGGGCGCGGACGGAGCCGGCAGTTTCGAGGCCGATTTCGAACGGGCCGACATCGGACTTGTTCCAGTTGTACGAAATGTCGCCTTCGATGCCGACGACGAAATTATTGTCGAACTGCCAGTTATAGCCGACGAAGCCGGTGATCAGCCCACCGTTCATGTCTTCGGAAAAGACGTCGAAATCGCCGTTGGCCCAGGTCGGCCCGCCGCCGACACCGGCATAGAAACCTGACCATGTGAAAACCGGTGTGATCTCGGCTGCCGGTGCGGCCGGAATAGCGTCGATGGCATCAGCCGCCATGGCCGAGCCGGCGAGGCCGGTAACAAGGAAGCCGGCAACTGTGGCGGATACGAAGCGGAGTTTCATGATTTCCCCCTGCCGGGAAGAGCCCGGCTGAAAGCTCGTTCAAGATCCGGTTGCCCGGATGAAACCGGCGCATGGCGCATCTCGGCTGCAGGCGAGCGACCTGCAAAATCATGCGTTTCTAACGCGATCTTTGGGGAAAGGTTCCGGGGAGGCGCCGGGCGTGACGACAGACAGCAACCGGCAGGGCTCAGAGCTTGACGCGATTGCCCTTGTTGTCGAGCATCTGCAATACCTGACCATCCGTCTTGATCGAGACGCAGTCGGTCTGCTTGTTGGGGAAAAGTATGCAGATCTGACCGTCTGAAATTTTATAGCCGTTCTTGTTGCCCCGACGGTATTCATAGCCATTCGAGGCTTTCCGCAAGTCGCTGGCACCCTTCAGAAGCTGACGGATTTCGTTTTCCCTGGCGTTTCGAAACCGGGCTTTTTCTGCCAATGCAACATGCGAAGAGGCCAATGTTATGATCATGCCGATGAGAAGTGAGCGGCTTGGCAGCATGTGATAAACTCCGGGCATGGTCGACAGGAAATGGAAGAGAGTGAAATGATCAGGGTTGTTCTTGCCTTAGCTTTAGCAATGCTCGCCGGTAATGCAATGGCCGTTGATCCGACAAATCCGCGGGTCAGCCGGCAGAACTCCCAGGATTGCCGACGCCTTCCCGAGCGCTGCGCCGGCGACGACCGCAACCGCAATCGCCGCGACTATTACCGCGACAACACCCGCCAGGGCTCCGGCCAATACATCTACCGCGGCGAGCGCCGCATATGGACGGATGAATCGCGCTGAGGGCACAAGGCACCCGTCAGCGACTTCAGACCTTGGTCCGTGTCGGGAGTTCAGCGACTATGGTATTCGCCGCAGCAGGAGTGGTTGGAGAACCAAGGGAAAAGAGATGCAGACATCGATCATCGCTGAACTGCAGACGGCGCGAAGCAATGTTGCAACGCTTGGAGCAACCGACCGCCGTGTGATTGTGGCGCGCATCCACAGCTACCTGCAGGAATACCGGGACGATATTCTCGGGCATGTGCCCGCAGACCGGTGCATGTGGATCGAGCGACTTATCGGATCGCTTTCGGTCAAGGCCCCACAGATCGCCTCGTTGAGCAACGAGGAGTTTCACTCCGTTCTTTCCGAGTTCGAAAAACTTCTCGCCTTGCTCGAAGACCTGACGTCTTCCTGGGACGGGCTACCCCGTACGATTCACTGAGAGATTAGCGCACATACATTCTGCTTGGACGATGATGTATTGGTTGTCGGGCGCAAGGAGGAGGTGGAGCGGTTTGTTGCCCTAAAAGATTTGAGAGGGACACCGCTAGTGCATATGCGGCAGGAGCCGCCAGCTTGCGCCGTCCGTCCGGCTTTCAAGTTCTGTTGGTTTTTTGACTGAGATTTCAAGGGATTAAATGGTCGGGGCGACTGGACTCGAACCAGCGACCCCTTGACCCCCAGTCAAGTGCGCTACCGGGCTGCGCTACGCCCCGACCTGCCGAAACGGCTTGCTTCTGTTAGACTTTTCGGTTTTTGGACGCAAGGGAAAAATGCCGCCGTGATCATAAAACGGAACTTGTCCAAGGGAATGTCTGCTGGCGAGCTTCTTTCCTGCCCTTCGGTGCTGGCCGGCATGCTCGTAATCCGCCGATGACTGCCGAAAAAAGTCTGCGCAAATGCGGCAATAACCCTTGCATACGCCGGCGCAGCATGGAAATCCTTCGGCTCATGAGCAATGCGGCGCCAAGCCGGGCTAGCACTCTGCCGAAATATTATAGATTTTCGGTTGTAGTTTTTAAGGCGCTAAATTGGTAGTAAAATATTTCCTTAATATTTCTGCCCAATATCCCTACTTAACAGAGGTGAGTTATTTCGTCTGCAGCAGAATCTACCTACGATTGAGGCTGGCAAGTGTGATATTTCCAATTTTAGATTATTTGAAAATGAAATTTGTTCGCAATTTTGTTGCTGAGCGTGTAAAGAAGGGAAATCGTAGAAAAGCATAGTTCTGGGCTTATGACGATCGACAGTAATAGACACGATTGCCGGCAGACCCTTGCCGCTGCATTTAAAACCCTCTCCGACGAGGCCGTGAAAGCGGGCTGGCCGGAAGAGGATGTTGCTCTTGCGCTTGCCGAACTTGCCGAAGCACATGTGGCCGAGGTCGGCGCCAAGGTGATCGTCGAAGGCTTTTACCAGTCGCAGGCTCTATGCCGCGAGCAGACGGCTAAAATTCCGCGCTGAATCCTGAGCGGCCTTTGAAATCTCACAGCAGCAGGCCGGCTATCCTGGCCGCCGACATGAAAGCCGCCTGCGCTGCGCGAGGGCTTCGCAGCCCATCCATTGCATCTAGGCAGTGCTGGAGTGCTATGCGGTATTCGCGGCCGCGCTTGGCCGGCCAGCGCTTGAGATATTCGACGGCTTCCCAGGCGGTTGAAACGATGAAGCTGTTGCTTGGAGATATGACCCTGACGGGCGAGGGGAAGCGTTTTTCGCTCACGGCTTTCTCATTCCATTTGAATTCCAAACGGCCCGGCAACGCGCGAGACAAGAGATTGTTCCCGACGATCTTAATTTGCATAGTTGCTAAAGTTTTTGGCCGCGCGCATAATAAAAATAAGGCTGGCAGGGAGGGCGTCGGCTGCGCAGGATGATGCGTCATGCCCTCTGAGGGAAATGCGGCGCGATGTTGAAATCGTCAGTTCATCCCCAGGATTTACCGCTCTTTTCGGAAGATATAGACCTGTTGTCGCAGGTTCTGAATCAGGTTTGCGATGACAGCGGCATTACTCCCCGCACACCGGAAGCTGACAGGATCGGCGCTGCCCTCATCCAGCTCTACAAGCAAGGCGTGAAGGACAGCGGCAAGCTGACCATCCTCGCCAAGACCTATCTCTAAGGCGTCCTTGTCAGAATGCCTCAAGCTGAGCAGCAGGGCTCCACGCTCAGTTCTGCTCGATCGAGACCCCGTCCTTGCCGATGTTCATCTCGATGCCCTGAGGCTTGCTCTCCTCGTGATAGATGTAGGCGCCGAGGCCGACGACCAGGACGACGAGCGCGCCGATGACAAGATAAAGACCGCTGTTGCGATTCAAGACAGGCTACCCCCAACACGTTGACAGGACAGCCGAAACGCCCGAGAGAGCGCTTGGTTCCGTCAGTCGTCGTTGGCTGCGTTGAGGTTTTCCGGTCGGATGCCGTCATCGTTGGATGTCCGGGCGCGCAGGCGTATGCCGGGGCCTCCCTCGTCCTGATTGCCGCTGGCGATGAAGATGATGCCGCGGGCCTCCAGCGCATTGCGCACATCGATCATGGCGCGCGTCTCTCCTGCCCATTCGCCGTTTTCCAGCGCTGTCACCGTTTCGACGGAAAGTCCTGCATGTGCAGCGAGGTCCTCGATGCTCATGCCGATCATGGCGCGAGCGCCGCGTATCTGTGTTCCTGTAATCATGCCCGAAACTTAGCGCCTTTGCCGAACTTCTCAAGTGGTTGCGAGCGGGCTGAACGCCTGTGGCGAACTTCCAGCGCAGCACAGCCCCATACGATTCCGAACAGCAGGTAGACGTGGCGCCAGTGGTCGATGTCGATGACGTTGCCGATTGTCGCGTGGCCAAGGACGGAGATCCACGCGACCATGAGGAAAGGCTGCCATGGCCGGTCGAGCAGCATGTTGCGGAAGCCGAGAGTGAGCGTCCAGCACAGCATGCCGACATAGCTGACGAAGCCCAGCCAGCCGTAAGTGGTCAGCGATTTCAGCCAGATATTGTGCTCGTCTTCCGGAAACATCGTGCCGAAGACAAGCGGCCCGATACCGAGCGGCCGCTCCATCATCATCTGGAAACCGATGCGATGGCGGTCGAAACGGCCGAGATGCTCGCCGTCATATTGCTGTACGAGCTGGGCGCGGGCGGAGAAGAGCTCGCTGACCTTGGGGACCTGTAGCGCCACCACCAGCGAGGCGGCCATCAGGATGATGGCACCAAGTGACAGGATTAGCACCCTGAGCCGGAAAGCGCCGCTGCGCTCCTTCAGCAGCATGATGAAGATCAGTATCAACACGGTGACGGCGAAAAGACCCCAGGCGGCACGCGAGAAGGAGAGGAAGATGCCGAGCGCCAGGATGAGCAGCGCTCCCGCCTTGATCGGCAAAGTTCTGAGATTCCCGGCGAGAATGCCGTGGACGAGGTAGAGCGCCGGAGGCACGAGAAAGGGACCGAAAACGTTCGGATCCTGGAAGGCGCCCTTGGCGCGGTCGTAAAGGGTGAAAACTTCCGAGCCCGGAAAGGCATGGAAATAGCCGAGGATGCCGAGCATGGAGGTGATCACCGCCGCAAAGCTCCAGGCGTTGAAGATCAGCGGCAGCCGCTTATGGCTATCCTCGATGATGGCGGCATAAAAGATCGAGGTCAGCGCCAGGAAGGTGGAGACGGCAATATACATCGGGCCGGTCGCCAGGTCCCGCATCTGGGTGAGCGACAGCATGCCGCCGATGTTGAAAGTGAGTAGGAGTGCCAGGAGCGGCGCGGTGGTGCGGGATATCTTCAGGCCGAGGATGAACCACAGACCGACCAATCCTGCCATCCAGAGTTCATAAGGTGCCGGCTCGTCGATGACGAAGCCCGAAAGGAAGACGCCGAAAGCGACCGCCGCCGAGCCGATGAGGCGCAGCGTCAGCCGTTGCGGCTGCGCTACGCGCACAAGGGAGGCGTCGATCGTGCTCAATAGGCATTTTCCGTGTTGAGTAGCCGGATAGGCGTCAGGAACAGGATCTTGAGGTCGAACCAGAGCGACCAGTTCTCGATGTAATAGAGGTCGTAAGCCGTGCGGAACTTGATCTTGTCGTCATTGTCCACCTCGCCGCGCCAGCCATTGATCTGCGCCCAGCCGGTGACGCCTGGCTTGACGCGGTGGCGGGCAAAATAGCCGTCGACGATATCGGCAAAGGCACGGTCGTGCGCCTGGGCAAGCACGGCATGCGGGCGCGGGCCGACCAGCGAAAGCTCGCCCTTCAGCACATTGAAGAGCTGCGGCAATTCGTCGATCGAGGTTTTGCGAATGAAGCGCCCGACGCGGGTGACGCGGGGATCACCCTTGGTCACGGCCGCCTTCGCACTCGGGTCGCTCATGCTGGTGTACATGGAGCGAAACTTGAAGACGTTGATGACTTCATTGTTGAAGCCATGGCGCTTCTGCATGAAGAAGACAGGTCCTTCCGACGTCGCCTTCACGGCAATCGCCGTTGCCACCATGATCGGCCACAGCAGGCAGAGGGCGATGATGGTGAAGAAGATATCGAAAGCGCGCTTTGCAACGGAATCCCAGTCGCGGATCGGCTTCTTGAAGATGTCGAGCATCGGCACGTCACCGACATGCGAATAGGCGCGCGGCCGGAAACGCAGGCGATTGGCGTGAGCCGCAAGGCGGATATCGACCGGCAGCACCCAAAGCTTCTTCAGGAGCTCGAAGATGCGTGCTTCGGCAGACAGCGGCAGTGCAATGATCAGCATGTCGATGCGCGTCATCCGCACGAACTCCACGAGTTCGCTGACCGTGCCGAGCTTCGGATAGCCGGCGACCATGATCGGCGAGCGCTTCTCGCCGCGGTCGTCGAAGATGCCGCAGATACGAATATCGTTATCCGCCTGCTGCTCCAGCATGCGGATCAGTTCCTTGGCCGGCTCGCCGCCGCCGACGATGACGGCGCGGCGCTCCATGATGCCGTTGCGCGCCCAGTTACCTACGCCCTGTGCCACGAGGAAGCGTTCGACAACCAGGAAAATCGCTCCTGCAGCGAGCCAGATGGCGTAGGATTCCGCAGTCGCCGCGCTAAGCCCGCGGATGAGCGAGAAAGCGCCTGACGTCAGCACGAAGACGACGGCAAATGCCGCGAATGCACGCGGCAGATATCGCACACGGGCTCTGAGAGCCGGAATGGAATAGGTATCGGCAAGCTGAAGCGCTACCACGGTCAATGCCGAAACGATCGCCGCCATGACGGCCCGCATCAGGATACCGTCGCTGCCGTCCCCGGGGGCGAAATAAAAGGCGACGAGGCCGATGACGAATTGCGTGAGGAATTCCAGCAGTCGCAACTGGCCGATAATGATTGTCGGCGAATAGGTTCCGTCACGGAACTGCTCGGCAATCTGGCGTGCGTAGGGATTGATGCCAGGTGTCTCACCGGCCGCGTGCGCGGAGGTGCCGCTGCGTGTCTCCATGTCGGAAACCTGCTTGCGCAGGGCTTCGACGTCGAACTGTCCGCTCTTTTCCAGCTTGTTCATGGGGCTTCATCGCTCGTTGATGTGAGCGGGATAACAGAAAGCCCCTAAGAAACATTTACGAGGCGGCCGGACTTGCCTGTGCCGCAGCGGGATTGACGAGTTCGCCGTAGAGTTTCAGCACCTCGCGGGCCATGACCGGCGCGGAGAAGATCGATTTGACCGCATCAGGAGAGGGCATGACCTTGTCGTGCCAGCCTGGTACCGTCAGTGCTTCCGCCATCACACGCGCCAGATCGTCGGAATCTCCCGGTGTCACCAGTGCGGGACTATTCGCCCCGAGCACCTCCGGAATGCCGCCAACGCGCGAGGCGATGACGGTCTTGCCGGCGCCGAGCCCTTCCAGCACGATATAGGGCATGGCTTCGGCGCGGGAGGGTACGACGAGGTTCTGCGCCATGGAGAAGGCATCCTTCACGCGCATGGCCGGCAGCATGCCGATGCGCTTGCCGAGACCGCGCTCCACCATCATTTCGCGATAGCGGTCGCGTTCCGGCCCGTCACCGATCATCAGTGCCGAAAGCGGTCGACCGAGCAGGCGCTCGGTCTTGGCGAAGGCATCGATGAAGAGATCCGGTCCCTTGAGGTCGCGCAGCATGCCGACATAAATGAAGTGCACGGCATCCGAACGGGTCGGAATGTCGGAAAAGTCCCGCGCGCCGATACCGTTATAGATCAGACGGTTGGTGACCCGCGGCCGACCCACCTTGGTCGCATAGGTCTGGCGTTCATAGTCGCAGATGAAGACCAGTGCATCGGTAAAATATTCCTGCAGCCGCTCCATGCGCAGCACGAACTGGCCGAGCATGGAGGCGCGGGAATAATGCAGGCTTCCGCCATGCGCAGTATAGAGGCGGGCTACGCGATACCTGTTGACCCGCAAGGCTGAGCCGGCAAGCCGCGCAAGCACACCGCCCTTGGCGCCGTGCCCATGCAGCACATCCGGCCGCAAACTCCTGATTTCCTTGAACGTGTTCCAGAGAACCATCATGTCCGACGGGCTGATGGACCGCCTGATCGGAATACGTGTCAGGCCGAGCGAGAGATAGGGGCGGATATCGTCGAAGAGACGATCCTCATATTCGCCGCCGGTCGAACTGTCGCAGATGATGCCGATTTCGTGCCCCGCCCGGCTGTGTTCTTCGACCAGGTCGCGGACATGGCGGAAAATTCCGCCGACCGGCGACCGGAAGCAGTGAAGAATGCGGAGGGGCCTCTGTTCTGCCATCGGCTAGAAGAGCCGTTCACGAACATAGATCGTGTCGCCGGCGATGATCGGGCCGGAAATATTGACGCGGCCCGTCAGTACCTGTCCGTTGATCTTGCGCGTGACGTCGACCATGCTCTGGTTGGCACGGCTGGAAAAGCCGCCGGCAACGGCGATGGCGTTCTGCACGGTCATGCCGGGAACATAGGCATATTGGCCGGGCTGGCCGACTTCGCCCATGATGTAGACGGAGCGATAGCGGTCGACATCGATGGTGACATCGGGGTCGCGAAGATATCCCTGCTGCAGCTTCTGCGCGATCTGGCCGGAAAGCTGCTGCAGGGTGCGGCCACGGGCAGGGACCTGGCCGATAAGCGGGAAGGCGATATAGCCGGCCTGATCCACCGTATAGGTGTTGGTCAGCGTCGCTTGATCGAAGACGGTGATGCGCAGGCGGTCGCCACTATCGAGCGAATAGGGCTGGATCGTCGCCTGGTTGAAGGCCTTCGGCGCAGGCCGATAGGTGGTGCAACCGCCCAATGCAGCCGTCATGGCGGCGAGGCTCATAGCCATCAAGGTCTTGGGCTGGACGAAGGGCATCCGCTTGCTCACAGGAAGATAAATCGGTCGAGCCGTTATCGATCTATTAGGGTTAATGCCCGGTAAAAAATCCGCCGATTTCCGCAAATCCTTTATCAGATCCGTCTCATCTGCGAGGGATTTGCCATTAACCGTTGAGTTACCATGGTCGTTTACGCTTGCGGCAGTTTGTATTGGAGTAATGAGTATGTCCCGCGTAGCGAGTGATCAGGATGTGGACATCGACCTCGGCCAGCTTGTGCGCGCGGTCTGGGCCCGTCGCCTGAAGATATTGACGATCACCGCATTGGGTGCGGGTGTAGCATTTGCCGGCGCCAAGATAGTTTCGCCGCAATATCGCAGCGAGACGCGCGTCCTTATCGAGCCGCGCGCTCCCGCATTCGCCAATACACAGACCAACGACGCCAGTGCCGGACCACTGCTCGACGAGTTGAATATCTCGAGCCAGGTTCAGATCCTGCAGTCGGCGGACCTCATCAAGCAGGTCATCAACAATCTGAAGCTCTATAATCTGCCGGAATTCGATGCGGCTGCGAACGGGTCCGCGCTCACTGATATACTCGTGGCGCTGCACCTGAAGAAAAACCCGCTGGAAAACCCGCCGGAAGAGCGCGTCATCGACGCCTTCACGCAGCGCCTGCAGGTCTATCAGGTGCCAGGCTCGCGCGTCATCGGCATCACTTTCACCTCCAAGGATCCGAAGCTCGCCGCCAGCATTCCGAACGCCATGGCGCAGGTCTACCTGGCAATCCAGAGCGGTGCCAAGCTCGCTTCCAACACGGAGGCCACGCGCTGGCTCGAGCCGGAGATCGACAACCTGCGCCAGAAGGTGGGCGAGGCCGAGAAGAAGGTCGCCGATTACCGCACCACCCATGGTCTGCTGCAGACCAACGGCACCACGACCTTTACTGCACAGCAGCTCAACGATATCTCCATCGAGCTGACCCGCGTGCGCACCGACAAGGCGAATGCAGAGGCGAGGGCGCAGGCCGTGCGCAACGCGCTGTCTTCGGGCGAGCCCTCCGATACGCTAAGTGACATCATGTCGTCGCAGTCGATCCAGCGGCTGAAGGCGACCGAATCCGGGCTGCAGTCGCAGATTTCCGATTTGCAGACGAGCCTGCTCAACAACCATCCGCGGCTGAAGAGCCTGCGCGCCCAGCTTGCCGATATACGGACGCAGATCCGGCAGGAAACCCAGAAGATCCTCGCCAGCATCGAGAACGAAACCAAGGTGGCCGATCTGCGCGCCAAGGAGCTGGAGCAGCAATCCGATACGCTACAGGCCAACAGTGCCAGGGCGGGCGAGGATGCAGTGGGTCTCAACGCGCTGGAGCGAGAGGCGAATGCTCAGCGCCAGCTTCTCGAAACCTACCTCGTTCGTTACCGTGAGGCTGCTTCCCGTGCCGACCGCAATTCCAGCCCGGCCGACGCGCGCATTGTTTCCAAGGCGATCGAACAGGTCGATCCTTATTTCCCGAAAGTGGTGCCGATCGTCGTGGTCGCCGCTGTCGCAACGCTCATCATGAGCGCAATCGTCATCATGCTCTCCGAACTCTTCAGCGGTCGTGCACTGCGCCCTGTCGAGGCCAATGTCGGGGCCACCGACGTCGAGGCCACGAATATCCAGGAGAGGGTCGAGGAGGAAGGGCAGGGCGAGACAGCGCCTGTTCCCGCCCCGAAGCTCGTCAGGCCGAGCATGCTGACGGCGGCCATGGATGATGAGGAGGAGCCGGAAGCGGAGCCCGTAGAGGAAGCGCCTGCTGACGACAACGAATTCTCCGTTTCGTCCGTCGCGAGCTATCTGACCGACTGCCGTGCCCCCCTTGCCGTCTCCATATCTCCGAGTGGTGACAATGGCTCGGCGGCAACCGTCGCCCTGGCGCGTGTGCTCGCCGATACCGGACGCCGCGTGATCCTGGTCGATATGACCGGCAGCGGCTATCCGAGCGAACTGATGGCGGAAAATCCCGAAGCACTGGGCGTTACCGATCTTCTCTGCGGTGAGGCTGCCTTCGGCGAGACGATCCATGGCGACCGTATGTCGGACGCGCATCTGATCCCGCAGGGTGTGAGCGATGTGCGCCGCGCCATGCGGGGCGTCGACAGGCTGTCGCTGCTGCTCGATGCCCTGACTTCGGCCTATGATGTCGTCATTGTCGAATGCGGCGCGGCTGATGTTGCCGGGGTATCGCGGCTGACGCGCAGCAAGGAAATCGAGATCATCCTGTCGCTGCCCGAAATCGATGAGGCTGCTTTCGTCGGCCTCATGCAGGATTTCCAGAGCGCCGGTTACGAGCGCGTCGTCCTGATGTCGGGCGGCGAGGAGGCTGCCATGCGCAGCCCCGCGCGCCACGCCGCCTGATCTTCAGCCGAACTTGGCCCGGATGTTCTGGGCGAATTTATAGAGACCGGGGCGGGCCTTGATGAAGGCCTTGCCACGGGTGATCGCCCGGTGCGCTGCGCCGGCAGCGACGCCGATGCCGGAGATCGGCAGGACAACATCGTGATGGTCGGTTTCGATCGGCGCCCAGGAGCGCTTGTAGGTCTGATCACCGAGGCCGAAATCGAAGAGCGCGACTCCCTCGCCGTGCAGGCTTGAAATCATTTGCCAGAAGAGGAATTCGCCGGGGCTTGCATCGGCAATCAGATCCTCGTCGATCGCGCCGAACTGGCAGATGACGTGGTCGCCCTTGCGGGAAATCCCTGACAGGGCGGCAATACGTCCCTCATAGTCGCCCTTTAGGCGCAGAGCGCGCATCTCTAGGCCGAAGTCGTCTCCATTCCGCTTGTCGATGAGGCCGTGCAGGAAGGCCTTGGTCTGGGCATCGGCAAACACGTCGGGCAGGCCGAGCGACGCGAAGCGCGCGCTTTTCAGGTGGAAGAACATGTCGAGCAGTTCGTGTTGCTCCGAGGACGCTTCCGGCGCGATGTAGTCGAAGCCGCCGATTGCCTCCAGCCGCCGGCTTTGCGCGCGGAATTTCTTGCGCCTGCTTTTCGCGTTTAGCTGCTGCAGCGTCTTTTCGAACGTATCGAGGAGCGGAAGCTGGTAGGCGTGATTCTGGTTCTGCACCATGGGCAGGCCGGCGAGCATGTTGCGGCGGCTGCGCCATTCCAGCGGGATATTCTGCAAAAGAAGCAGGTCGGCCTTGCCGGCGAGTGCCGTGCGAAGACGAGCGGCAAGCTTGTGACTGTCAAGCAAGCCGCTGTCTTCGGCAAAGGCGTCGGAGACGAGGCCGGTGTTGATGTTGCTGTGGTCGGCGCCGATGAATTTGGCGATCCGCATGCCGCGGGAGCTGACGATCTCTACCGGCAGGATGAAGGCGGTATGGGTGCCGCACCTGCCGCGCAGGATAGCGAGCGGCCGGCGGAAGGCTGCCACCCAGGAGCTGCACCAGTCATAGCTCTGATGCAGCGAGGAAAGATCATCGCGTTCCAGTCTGCGCCATTCCGCCTCAAGCGGCTCCATCGTATCGAAAAGCTCGATCTCGAGTTCGGCCATGGCGAGTTTCATGCTCAGCTGCCGCAGCCGGGAAATGCCGGCTTCGGCCTGCGCTGCAGCGTCGAACGGTTGCTCGGGAACGTCGTGCCTCTGGGTCTGCACGGGTCTTCTCCAGTCAATAAGTTGCTGGAGGGCAAGCTAGGGCGCCAAGACGTATAATTGGTTTAACCGAGGCCCGCGCCCGGGCTTTTCCGCAGATCAGGGTTATTCTGCCGTTAATCGGCTATTGCTGCTTCGGGCCGGCCATCCACTTGATGATGACCATGGCCGGCAACACCCAGAGCAGGCCGGTGAGCGCGAAGTAAAGCAGATGTCCCCACCAGGGCGCGTTGCCGAGCGTCGCGACCGCGATCGTATTCGCCACAATCGCATAGAAAAGCACGAGGATGATGATCAGGATCGTGCCGATGAATTTGCGAAGGCGGATGGGCATCGTATAACTTTCGAACGGATGGGATTGAGCCGGCGCGACGGCATGCCGCAAAGGTTCGGGGCTTGTTTTGCATCAGCCGGTGGGGCAAATCAACTGCCGGATAAAAGGAGAGATCATGGCCGTCGCGAACCTGAACCCGGAGCAGGCGATCCGCACTGAAGTGCGCAGGCAGGACAATAACCGCCGCGCCGTGCGCATCTGGCTGGGCTTCGTGCTCTTGGCACTCTTCTGTCTGGTGCTCGTGGGCGGTGCGACGCGGCTCACCAATTCCGGCCTGTCCATCACCGAATGGAAGCCGATTCATGGCGTCATCCCGCCGCTGAACGCTGCCGAGTGGGAAGAGGAATTCAAGCTCTACCAGCGCATTCCCGAGTTCCAGCAGCTCAACAGCGATATGACGGTCGACCAGTTCAAGAGCATCTTCTGGTGGGAATGGGCGCACCGGCTGATCGCGCGCGGCATCGGCGTCATCTTCGCGCTGCCTCTGATCTTCTTCTGGGCGACCGGCCGCATCGAAAAGCGCCTGCGCTGGCCGCTTGCCGGCATCCTCGCGCTGGGCGGCCTGCAAGGTTTCATCGGCTGGTGGATGGTCTCGTCCGGCCTCTCGGTGCGCACGGATGTCAGCCAGTACCGGCTGGCCACTCACCTGGTCATGGCCTGCCTGATCTTCGCCTCCTGCATGTGGATCATGCGCGGGCTCTCGCCGCATTCCAGCGATCCGGCTCCGACGACGAATTCCCACCGCTGGGCGGCGGCGATTGCCATATTCTCGCTCTTCCAGATCTATCTCGGCGCGCTGGTCGCCGGCCTCGATGCCGGCTTTACCTACAATACCTGGCCGCTGATGGACGGCGCCGTGGTGCCTGGCGATCTCTTCATCCAGCAGCCCTTCTGGATCAACCTCTTCGAGAACCCGAAGACCGTACAGTTCATTCACCGTCTCGGCGCCTACACGCTCTTTGCGATCGCTCTCATCAATATGGTGATTGTCCTGCGCGCGGCATCCTGGACCACCCATGCGCGCCGTGCCGTGGTGCTCTTTTCGCTAATCACGATCCAGGCCGCGATCGGTGTCACCACACTGCTGCTGGAAGTGCCGCTGCACTGGGGCCTGCTACATCAGGCAGGCGCCCTCGTGGTCTTCGGTTTTGCCGTCGCCAACTGGCGCGGCTATTACGGCGAATATCCCCGCGCTACTGCGATCGCCGAGCGCGACTGAGCCGACGATCACCAGCTAGAATCTGTAAGTCATGCCGAGCACCGGGCCTTTCAGCGTGGTGTCGAACACGTGGCCGTCGGACTCATAGTCCACATCGAGGATTTTGTACCCCGCTGAAACTGACAGGCGATCGGTGAAGAGGTAATTGACCGTGGCGAGCGCCTGCCATGTACTGTCTGATCCGGCGCCGAAGCCGCCGAAATCGGCCTGAGCCTGAATGGAAAGTTTCGGCGTGATGGTGAAGAAGGTGCGGAAGCCGATGACCGGATCGACCCAGCCGAAATCCTCGCCATAGCTGCGCCGGAAGGCGCCGTAATTCACGGTCAGGTCATTCGAAATGTGCCATATCCGCACCCCGGCAAGCACGTCGAAGGTCACGTCCTGCCCGTCATAGACGCGGTAGCCGCCCTTGATCGTTGCCTGGAATTCTACCGTATCGACATCGGCGGTCAGTCCCGGTGTCGCCCCGACGACGGGCAGTGCTCCGATCGCGTGGCTGTCGGTCGTATCGACGTACATGAGATCGCCGATAGCACGAAGCGGTCATACCGGCCCCAGACATCGAGAAAGCCTCCGAAGTTCAGGTCCTCCATGATGTCGGAGAAGGACTTTTCGACCGAGAGGGTCGGCGCACGCCGGAAGGGAGAGATATCGCCGTCAATTCCCGCTGCCCAGAGGTAGGGTGTCACTTGCAGCGCCCATCCGGGCGTATTGCTCTCGACGGGTACCGGCGGCTCGGAAGTGTCCTGCGCACATGCGTCCGCCGCTGCCCCCGAAACCAGCACGCCAGCAATTATCATCCGTCTGAACATCCACCAGCCCTTTCCCGCAGTCAGAGATCTCTATTCATCCGCCCTGAGACGGGCGCCATCAGAGACCCTGGAAAGGAAAGGGCTCGGCGTCCTTGAAATCGACTGTCGCGTCCCCTGCAAAAATATGTGCCTGATCAGCACCGAGATCGAGCCTCTTCACCTTGCCCGTTTCCTTGGAGAAATCGATCTTCTTCAGGTCGACCCAGAACGTGTTCGGCGTCATCGCGGACTCGAAGAAATAGAGATCCCTCTTGTGGTCGAAGACGGTGCGCCAGCGCGTCGACGACAATTCCGGCTGATCCTGCGCCGATATGCCGAGCGGAACAGAGACGTTCCTGATGACACCGAAAACGCTCGCCAGCGTGCGGTCGGGTTCGCCGCTCTGGGGGATGGCCTTGATCAGGAAGGAGGCGCGGGCAAAGCGATCCGCCGCGCGGCTGGTTCCCGGAAGGAAGACCGTGCCGCCGATACCGTCCCAGTAGGTGTTGAGCGCCAGTTGCTCGTCGTAGGTCGGGGAATTGGTCATCACCTGGTACTGACGCCCGTGATGGATGATCTGTTTTCCGTTTACATATTCGACAATGGCGCTGTCACCGCTGGAATCGGAGAGCGACAGATGCAGGGTTGTCAGCCTGTTTTGCCCCGGCACATTATCGGTCACGATCGTGAAGGGCTCTTTCTCCAGTGCCGCGACCGCCTCACCAACTGTCGCGAAATTGTCGAGCGTATATTGCGCCCAGGCGGCAATCGTCAGGCCCGGTTTGCTGCCGGCGTCGAATTTCGGATATTCGGATTCCGTCAGCCAGAGAAGATTGGCGACGAGACCGGCCTCGTTCGCCCCGTCCGTGGTCGAGACGTCATAGCCGGTCGCCACCACCGACCCGTATTTCGCCGTCCAGCTGATGGAATTCGGCCCGGCCTCTCCGCTGCGGGATATGCCGCGCGGCAGGATGTAGAGGTTTGTGCCGATATCGTATTTCCAGTCCATCGACCGGGCGGTAATGACATTGCCGCCTTCCCCGAGGTAGACCATGCGGGTGCAGGCATTCGCCTGGTAGGGCGTCATCACCTGAATGCCAATAAGCGCAATTGCTGCAAAACGTCCCAGAATATTCGATTGCATGATCGCAAGTCCCCGGCTGGATCATTCAAACAACAGGCGCCATTGGCGCCTCTATCGCACGTTGCGTTTTGAATATGCACGCTTCCTGCGCTTATCTCAACTTGGGAATTGGCGTTCACAACGTGCGCCCTCAGGCAGACAGCCTCGCGGAAGAGTGAACGAGATCAAGGCCATGACGTGCTAAGCTGAAGACTGGCCAAAGTGTGATCTACGTAGGGGGCTCGAATGAACCGATTTCGCACATTCATAGTGGCAGGCGCGCTGATCACGCTTTCAGCGGTCGCCTCGGGCTGCACATCGACGGAGAAATATGGCTACGGCGAGGATACATCCTTCAACCCGGCTTGCGCCGGCGGTTTCCGTCCCAGCGATAATCGTCCCTGCTCGTATTGAGCCGCCAGGTTCACCAGGTTCCGACAAGGGATGAAGCTGCCAGCAATAGCCCGGTCAGAATATTCGCAAGGAACAAGCGGTAGTTCACATCCGGGCGGGCGAGGTCGATCCGCCGGACTTGCCACGCAAGGTGTGCGGCTATGACGAGCATTCCAAATGCGTAGGGCAGGGACATGCCGGATAACCAGCCACCGACCGACCAGGCAGCAATCGTCGATACATAGAAAAGACCGATAATGCGCTTGCCGCGCTCGCCGAACAGGATCGCCGTCGATTTCAATCCGAGCCGTGTATCGTCTTTCACATCGACATAGGCATAGACGGTGTCGTAGCCGATCTGCCAGGCGATGGCTCCCGCCCACATGAGGACGGGGCCGGCGGGAATCGCGCCGGCAATTTCCGCCCAGGCCATGAGCATGCCCCAGTTGAACGCTGCGCCGAGCACTGCCTGCGGCCAATGGGTAAAGCGTTTGCATAACGGATAGACGAACACCAACGGCAGAACGCAAAGGGCAACCAGCCGTGTATAGGGCGTCAGGAACAACAGGAGGGACGCAGCCAGGGCAAGTTCGATAGTGAGAAAGGTCACTGCCTGACCAATGCCGATCTGCCCGCTTGCCAGAGGCCGGAAACGGGTGCGCTCGACATGGCCGTCAAATTTCCGGTCGGCGATATCGTTGATCGTGGAGCCGGCGCTTCGCATCAGCAGGGCGCCGAGCGTGAAGACGGCAAGCTGCCGGACATCGGGCAGGCCATGAGCGGCCTGAAACAGAGCCGCCCAGCATGGAAACAGCGTCAGCCAGATTCCAACCGGGCGATCGAGCCGCGCGAGCCTCGTGTAAGGTCGCCATGTGCCCGGCAACAGCCGGTCCACCCAGTCGCCCTGATGAATATCACTCAAGTCCGGGCGGTTTGACGTGTTCATGGCGTGATCCGGATATTTTCGAAAATTCTCAATGAAAGCAGGTATTTTCTGCCTTGGACGGGCCTTTGCAGACTAGAGGTTTTCGCAGGCGTTGCAATGATCGGCCCTGCGTCAGACCGACCCATTCAGCCTGCGTGAGAAAGGATATTCAAAAGCTTGCCGCTGGGGTCGCGAATATAGAAGCGCCGTACGCCCCAGGGCTCGTCGGCCGGACCGTAGACGATCTGATGCCCGCCTGTGACCGCGCGCCGATGGACTTCGTCAAGATCATCGACCTCGATCGAAATGTCGGGCACTGCGGTTCCCGACCCACCCTCCGTCGCGATGCCGATCTGGGTGATTGCGCGCCTCTCAGACGCAAGGGTGACGATCCAGCCATGATCCATCACGACGTCGAGATCGAACAGCTCGGAATAAAAGTTGCGCACTTCTTCGATGGAAGCGGCGGCGATATTCGGAACGATGCGCAGCACTGTCATGTTGTTCCTCCCTCTGCGTGAAGAGAAATAGCACCTGGTCGATCTGCGGAACAGTTCGGGCCTGTCCGCCGAACCATTCCGCATGTCATATTCACAGGCCTCAAATGCTCGCCTGCAGCCCATAGAGATTGGCATAAATGCCGCCGCACTCCATTAGCCTGTCATGATTGCCTTCTTCTGCGATACCGTCGCCGGTAAGCACCAGGATACGGTCGGCATGGCGGATCGTCGAAAGCCTATGGGCGATCACGAGTGTGGTGCGCCCTTTGGCAAGCGTCAGGAACGCCTGTTGGACAGCCCGCTCGCTTTCATTGTCGAGCGCGCTCGTCGCCTCGTCGAAGATGAGGATGGCAGGGTTCTTGAGGAAGGCGCGAGCGATGGTCAGCCGCTGACGCTGACCGCCCGACAGCTTTACGCCGCGTTGGCCGATATCGGTCTGATAGCCCTGCGGCAAAGCCATGATGAATTCATGCGCATGAGCCGCGCGGGCCGCAGCTTCCACCTCTTCGTCTGTGGCATCCGGGCGACCGTAGCGGAGGTTGTCCGCCACAGTTCCGGCGAAGAGATAGACATCCTGCTGCACCACGCCGAGGTGCCGGCGCAGCGAGGTGAGCGTCACATCGCGAATATCGGTGCCGTCGATTTCGATCGAGCCGTCGGTGACGTCGTAAAAGCGGGGAAGCAGCGCGCAGAGCGTGCTTTTCCCCACACCGGACGGGCCGACGAGCGCAACGAATTCGCCCGGCCGGATGGTCAGCGACAGGTTGCTGAGCACCTCCGCCCCGTCATCATAGCTGAAATCGACATTTGACAGCCTGATCTCTCCCCTCGGCGTATGCAACGTGCGCGCCGAAGGACGATCCACCACGTCTGGATCGATCTCCAGGATCTCCATCGCCCGCACGAAGCCGGTGTAACCCTCCTGCCAGAGCCGGGCGAGGTTGGCCATCCGCTTGACCGGATCGACGAGGACGCCGACGCAGAGCAGGAAGGTGAGGAGATCGGCAATGGTGAGTTCCGCCGCAAGGATGCGCAATCCGCCGAGGATGACGACCAGAAGCGTGATGATCTGGGCGAAGGTCTCGGCGCCGGCGGAAAACCATGCTTCGCTGCGGTAGCCATCGGCGCGGCTTTCGAGGAAGCGCCGGTTCAGGACAGCAAAGCGTCTCCGTTCCAGATCCTCGTTCGCGAAGGACTGGACGACGCGGATGCCGGCCAGTGCATCCTCGACCCTTTCGTTGACGGCGGCGATCTCCTGCTTGCTCGCTTCGAGAGCGCGGTTCATGCGCCTGTTGAAGTGCAGGGCATAGGCCACTGCAAATGGCGTCAGCAGAAGGATCAGAAAGGCAAGCTGCGGATCGATGAAGAACAGGACCGTCATGGCCCCGCTATATTTCAGGAAGGCGATCAGCAGATCTTCCGGCCCGTGATGAAAGAGCTCACCCAACCAGAAGGAGTCGCCGACGATGCGGCTCATCAATTGGCCGGTGCGGTGCCGGTCGTAGAAGCCGAAGGATAGTTTCTGGCAGTGGTCGAACAGTTCCTGCCGGATATTCGCCTCGATATGCGCACCCATCATGTGGCCGCGATAGTCGACGAAGAAGATCGCGCCCGTCTCGATCGCGACGATGGCCAGCATGACGCCACCCATGCCGAGGATCTGCCAATAGGCCGAAGCGGTATCGGTGAGCGCGATGAGATGGCTCATCACGATATTGGCGCAGAGCGGCAAGGCTACTGCGGCGGCAGCAACCACGACGGCACAGGCAATATCGGCCATGAGCAGCGGAAGATGCGGCCGGAAATAGGACAGGAATTTGCGCAGGCGCAACTGGCGCCCGTTGTGGGTTTGCGATGCTGATGAGAGGTTGTGGTTATGACGCCGCGGGTTCTTCCTCGCGCGTGAAAGCAAACTGGACATGAAGACGGATATCCTGAGTGTTGATCTTGTTTTTCTGGTTGCTCAGGATCGTTTTCATCAGTGCCTCCCATCGGCGTGAAACCAGGGGCTGTGCGCCTTTCAAGCGGCACGGCCTTGCTGACAGCGTGCCGCTTTTACCGCAAAACGCTGCGAAAGGCGACAGTCTTTTTGTTCTGACGCGTGACAGCGGCAGGCTTGGGCCGGATCTTCGGGCCATTTCCGCTCACGGATCAGGCCCGCTGATTTCCTCCTGCAAGCGCTCGAAAGCCGTTGGAAACAGCGTCGCGGGTGGGCTGTACGGATTGGAGAAGGCGTAGATGAAGAAAAGGATGATGCCGGTAAAGATGCCGAAGATCGATAGCAGCAACAGGTTGCGGCCATCGGGCGCGTACGGGTAATAGCCGATCGCGGTGAAGATCACGCCCGAAACCGCGGCAAACCAGAAGATCAGACTGATGGAGTCGGTGCCGCTGTTTTCCCTTCGGTCGCGGGATTCCGAGATCATATGTATTTCCGCGAGCATGTGGCTGCGCAGGCTCTCCTGCTTGGCATTGGCAGGTACCAGTTCGAGAATCCTCAGATAAGCGTTGTTCCATTGGTCCCAGGCCGCCGAAGAGAGTTCGCCCGTGCGCCCGAGTTCACGCCATTCCTGCTCGATGACGATGCGGACATAATCCTTCAGCGCCTTCTGGATTGGTCCCTGCGCCTCCGGCCCAAAACGCTCGGCATCATAGAAGACATCGCCGACCGCGTTGCTTTCCACCGTACTTTCTGTTCGCAGGGCCTGGTATTCGATCATTTCCTGCGCAAAAACGAGGGCGAGGATGAGTGCATGCAAGCTGGCGATGCGGGTAATGACCGAACTGGCCAGTTCCCTGTCCCGTCCGCCTGGGTCACCGCCCATAACCAGATGCATGATGTAATAGGCCGCAAGCACCGTTGCGGTCGTGCCTCCAATGATGGCAATGCCGATCAGAACCGACGCCATTTAGCTCCCCTCATATGGGAGAGTGTAAGGCTTTCATATCAGACGGGCAATCATGTCGGGGACTACCGAAGCAGACTGTCGAACACAGGCATGCCGCCGATCGCCGAGGCTGCGATCAGAATATAGCAGGTCACGCGGAAGGTGCTCTCCTTGGCGAAGCCGAACAGTTTCGAACCGCCCCAGAGGCCGACGGCATAGGCAGGCAGCGTGACGATCGTAAGCGCAAAAACCGTGGAGACGAACAGCCCGCCGAAATAGTAGCTGACGAAGCTGAAGACCGTGGAGATCGAAAAGTAGAGGATGACGTTTGAGCGCACACGCGTGAAGTTGCTTTTGCCACCAAGCCAGTAGGCGACGACGGGTGGCCCACCGAGCTCTGCCGCGCCGCTGAAGAGACCGGCAACAAGGCCGATTGCTGCGCTGAGCGGAGCGATCGGCTTGCCATGATAGCGCCAGCCGGAGACAAGCAGCGCGAGCAGGCAGATGGCGATCGCCGAGATGATCCAGCGCAGCAAAAGCGGGTCCATGAGCGCCAAAACTGCCGTTCCCGTGGGAACACCGAGAGCGGCGCCTGCTGCCATCGTGAAGACCTCGCGCCTATCCGCGCCGCGCCATGCAGCCGGGATCATGCCAAGCGTCGCAAGCCCGTCGATGACCAGCAGCACAGGAGAGGTGAGCTTGGGCCCGATGACGGCACCGGCAAGCGGAATGAAGATGAGCGCGGCGCCGAAACCGGAAAACCCGCGCGCAAGGCCGGCAACGAATGCGAAGATGATCAACCCGGGGATGCCATGGTCGGGCAGCGCGGCGTCAAACCAGGCGCGCAGGCCAGCCATCAGCGCTTCCAGCGTCATCGATGAGGCTCCGTATTTCGGGGGAGAGACAGGGCAGGAGGCCCTGTCTAACGCAACTGCCTGATATGCCTGATATCAGGCGCCCAGCATCAGGTCCATGTTCTGCACGGCGGCGCCGGAAGCGCCCTTGCCAAGATTGTCATAGACCGCGACGAGCAGCGCCTGCGCAAGATCGTCATTGGCAAAGACGTGCAGGCGCATGCGGTTGGTGTTGTTGTAGATTTCCGGGTTGAGTTCCGGGGTGCGCTCTGACGTCTCCAAGGGGGCAACCTCCACGAAGCCCTTGATGCCGGCATAATAGTCGGCGATCGCTGCATGCAGGTCAGCACCCTTCGGCACCTTGGGCAGATGCGACAACTGCAGCGGAACGGTGACCACCATGCCCTGCGCGAAATTGCCGACGACCGGCTGGAAGAACGGCACGCGTCCGAGTTTCGCATAGCGTTGTAGCTCGGGAAGGTGCTTGTGCTTGAAGCTCAGGCCATAGGGCATGTATTCGGGCGCATCCTCGCCCTTGGCGACGTAGTCCTCGATCATCGTACGGCCGCCGCCGGTATAACCGGAAATGCCGTTGACCGTGACCGGGAAGTCGGCAGGCACGAGCCCGGCTTCGATCAGCGGGCGCAGCGTGGCGATCGGCCCCTGCGGCCAGCAGCCGGGATTGGCGACGCGCTTGGCCGAGGCGATGACGCCCGCCTGCTCCTTGCTCATTTCCGGAAAGCCATAGGCCCAGCCTTCGGCGACCCGGTGCGCCGTCGAGGCGTCGATCACCTTTGTGCGATCGTTCTCGATCAGGCTGACGCTTTCCTTGGCGGCATCGTCAGGCAGGCAGAGGATGGCAATATCGGCCTCGTTGAGCAGCGCTGCACGGACAGCCTTGTCCTTGCGGCTTTCGGTCGGGATCGACAGCAGCTCAAGATCGCGGCGCTCCGCCAGACGCTCGCGGATCTGCAGACCCGTCGTTCCAGCTTCGCCATCGATGAAGATCTTTGCTGCCATGATTATCCTGCACTTTCAGTGAGTTCGGATTGTTTCCGGAATCAGTTTGCCATGAAGTTGAATCAATTTGATAACAGCAGTCATCCTGCCGTCGCGCGCCGTTCGGCGTGGAGGCCCAGCATATACATTGCGACCGTCGCCCCCGCAATGGCGGTGATGTCGGCATGGTCATAGGGCGGAGAGACTTCGACGACGTCGGCACCGCGGATATCGAGCTGTTTCAGCCGCTGCAGCACAGAAAGGATCTTTGCACTGGAAGGACCGCCGGCAACCGGCGTGCCGGTGCCGGGTGCAAAGGCCGGGTCCAGGCAGTCGATATCGAAGGTCAGATAGGCAGGCGAACCCTTCGTATGCGAGATGATCGTCGAAGCGATATCCGATGCGCTCATCTCTTCGACCTGATGGCCATAAACCAGGTGGATGCCGAAATCTTCTGGCGCATGCGTACGGATGCCGATCTGGATCGAGCGGTCGGGATCGATGAGACCGGCGCGGACTGCACGGGCCACGAAGGAGCCGTGGTCGATACGGCGCTCGTCGTCCAGCCACGTGTCCTGATGCGCGTCGAACTGCACGAGCGCCAGTGGGCCGTGGCGATCGACATGCGCCTTCAGCAGCGGCCAGGTGACGTAATGATCGCCGCCGAGGGTGAGCAGGAAGGCGCCGCTGTCGAGAATGGCGCTCGCCTGCCGCTCTATGGCTGCAGGTGTATCCTGATGATTGCCGTAGTCGAGCAGGCAGTCGCCGTAGTCGATGACGGCCATTTCGGTGAAGAGATCGCGCTGAAACGGATATTGCGGATCGTTGTCGAAGATCGCCGACGCCCGGCGGATCGCCTGCGGCCCGAAACGCGTGCCCGGCCGGTTGGAGGTTGCGGCATCGAAGGGAATGCCCCAGACGACGGCATCAGCCCCTGTCAGATCCTTGGTGAAACGGCGGCGCATGAAGGAGAGCGCGCCGGCAAAGGTCGGGTCGGAGGCGGCCGATGTCAGGCTCTGCGCCGTGAAGGCATGGTCGATGGTCTTATTCGCCATGGGAAGCTTGCTCCTCTGCGGTAAAGTCATAGGCGCGTTCTACCCGCGCAATGCGAACCTTATATTGCTTGTACCAGCGCTCACGGCCGAGGCGCTGGGCGGCGAGATGGTTTGCGACCTGCTTCCAGGCCTTCAGGCTTTCCTCGTCGGCCCAGTAGGAATTGGTGATGCCGAAGCCATCGGCATCCCGTGCGCTTTCGGCCCCAAGACAGCCCGGCTGCTGCAGCGCGAGCTCCGCCATCCGGTCTGCCATGGCGCCATAGCCATTGTCGCCCTCGGTGCGAACGGACGAGAAGGTCACGACGTAATAGGGCGGTTCGGGCGTGGTGGCGAAGGGTGAGGGTTTGGCAGAGGGCATGATCGGATTCCTTGTCTCTGAAGGAAGGGGTAGGCGAGCTTCCTGCAGATTTCAAGGAAACACATTTCAAGCCGGGCGGCGGATCTTTTCCGCCGCCCTTTGGCATCAGCTGCGAGCGCGGATGCGCCACAGTGCAAACAGGGTGATAATACCCAACACCGTGCAATAGCCGGCGAGTGGCCATGCCGTATTGCCGTCCAACAGCAGCACAAAGAGCGTGCCAATGCAGCCGACGATCAGGCTCTCGACACAGAAGTAGAGTGCAACCGCCGTTCCGGCTGTTTGGCCAAAGGCCGCCAACGCCCCGTTTGCCGTAACCGCGGTCGTCAGCACGATGCCGACGGCGATCACCCACATCGGCAGGACGAAGCTGGCGAACGAGGGGGCAAGCAGCACCTCGCCGAGGCCGAGAAGCAATGCGCCGACAAGAAGCAGGCCCATGCCGCGGGCAAGGCTGCCGGCCATTCCCCATCGCGCGACGAAGCGGCCGGCAAAGCGTGCGGATAGGATCATCACCGCTGCCGCCGTGGCGAAGGAAAGGCTGAAGGCGAGACCCGAAAAGCCGGCATGATCGATCAACACCCGAGGTGCGATGGAAAAGAACACGAAGAAGGCGCCCATCGCCGCGCTGAAGCCTGTCGTGTAGGTCCAGAAATGCGCATTCGTCAGGATTGAACGCATGCTGATCGTTGTCGCGGCTGATGCCGCAGGCCTCGTTTCGTGCCAACCTCTCAGAGCGTTGAGGACCGACGCAAGCATCAGTCCCCCGAGCAACAGGAAGATGGCGCGCCAGCCGGCATGGTCGGCAATCACGGCGCCGGCGATCGGTCCGAGCGCCGGCACGAAGGAGAGGATCGCGCCAAGCAGGCTGTAGATGACGGCGCCTTCCGGCCGTGCTGCGTAGACATCGCGCACCGTTGCGAAGGTCGCTACAAGCGCCGCCGACGCGCCGGCCGCCTGAAGCAGGCGCAGCACGACGAACAGTGCGGCCGACGAAGTGGCTGCGAGCAACAGCGAAGAGATCGCAAACAGCAGCGCGCCGCCAAGCAGCACCGGACGCCTGCCGATCCGGTCCGACAGGGGTCCGAAGAGCATCTGTCCGGCGCCGAGAATGAGCATGTAGAGACTGAGGGTCAGTTGAACGAGTGTCGCCGATGTGCCGAGCGCTTCGGGCATCGTCGGAACGACAGGGAGGTAGATGTCCATGGCAAGCGAGGCCAGGATATCGAAGGGCGCCAGAAGCAGCAGCGCTGCCGGCAAGGAGCAAGTCCAGTTCCTGTTTTGGGAAGGCATAGCTATTCATCCGCTCGAATGAGTTCATCCGGCGGCGATCTGCCTTCTCATCGCAGTCTGGATTGATTGGACAGATGCCGCAACAACTTCAAAAGGTTGCTGCGGCCTATCTGTCTGCGGACGGGGTGGCTCCCATGTCAGGTCCTGTCTTGTCCGGTCTGAAACCTGACGTGGCTTTAACAGCCGGCAGTACCGGCGACAATAGGCGAGTAGCGCGTTGACTTCGCAAACCGCTTCCAAGAAGCTGCGCCGACTAAACCAGGAAGGAGCCACGAGCAATGTTCGACCACATTTCAATCGGGGTAAAAAGCCTCGATAGATCGCGCCAGTTTTACGATGCGGCACTGGCGGCGCTCGGCTATGAACGGCTGTCGAATTTCGACGGAACGATGGGATACGGCACCGAGAGGCCTGCCTTCTGGGTGAGTGAAGTGGAGCGCCCGGTGCCGGCCGATCGTGGCTCGGGGCTGCATTTCTGCTTCGTCGCCACGAGTGAGGAGGCCGTCAACGCCTTCTATGCCGCAGCACTTGCCAATGGTGGCGAGGACAATGGCGCACCGGGCATCCGCCTGGACTATAGCCAGTTCTATTATGCCGCCTTCATCATCGATCCTGATGTATATCGGCTGGAAGCCTTCTTCAACAAGCCGGAATAAAGAAAAGGCCGGGCGAAAACCCGGCCTTTCCATGAAAGCATGTCCGAAAGCGATTAGCGCTTCGAGAACTGGAACGAACGGCGGGCCTTGGCCTTACCGTACTTCTTACGTTCGACGACGCGGCTGTCGCGGGTCAGGAAGCCACCCTTCTTCAGGACCGAGCGCAGGCCCGGTTCGAAGTAGGTGAGGGCCTTGGACAGACCGTGGCGAACAGCGCCGGCCTGGCCGGAGAGACCGCCGCCTGCGACGGTTGCAATGATGTCGAACTGGCCGTCACGGGCAGCAGCAACGATCGGCTGGCGCAGGATCATCTGCAGAACCGGACGTGCGAAATATTCCGCGAATTCCTTGCCGTTGACGATGATCTTGCCGGAGCCCGGCTTGACCCATACGCGGGCAACGGCGTTCTTGCGCTTACCGGTCGCGTAGGAACGGCCAAGCGAGTCGACCTTGCGGACGTGAGCCGGAGCAGCAGCTGCTACTTCAGTCGACGTGCCGAGATCCTTCAGGGAGGAAAGGTCAGCCATTTATCAGGCGCTCCTTACGTTCTTCTTGTTCAGCGAGGCGACGTCGAGGACGGACGGCTGCTGTGCTTCGTGGGGATGGTTCGGGCCGGCGTATACACGCAGGTTCTTCATCTGGCGACGGCCGAGCGGGCCGCGGGGAACCATGCGCTCAACAGCCTTCTCAAGGACGCGCTCCGGGAAGCGGCCTTCGATGATCTGGCGAGCAGTACGCTCCTTGATGCCGCCGGCATAACCGGTGTGCCAGTAGTAAACCTTGTCGGAATACTTCTTGCCGGTGAAAACGACCTTGTCAGCGTTGATGACGATAACATTGTCGCCGTCGTCAACGTGAGGCGTGAAAGTTGCCTTGTGCTTGCCACGCAGACGCATAGCGATAACGGAAGCGAGACGGCCAACGACGAGCCCTTCGGCGTCGATGACGACCCACTTCTTCTCCACCTCTGCAGGCTTCTGGGAGAAGGTTGCCATAGTTGTTACTCTCTCTTGGATCCCCGTGCCCGAAGGCGATGGGGCGTTTCTTGTTGCTTGGCTTGGCTGCTCGAAAGACAGACCAAAAAAGAAAACAGCCCCGAAAGGCTGCATTTCCGGCGCGGCTTATAGCGGCAATCGATTAGCCGGTCAATACAAGCCATTCTGGCGGTCGGAAAAATAGCATAGAAAAAACAACAGGTTAATCGTGAGGTACAATGATACCTCACTTTAGTGCACTCGAAAACAGGAAGTTTCGCATCCGCAAAGTCCCGCACTGTCGTATTCGGCTCGAAATCGCCCCACCCTTGTGGCACAAGGACGGATACAGACAGCACAGGAACATGCCATGGCCGAGATCGTATCCTTCCGCAAGGACAACAACAATTCGGGCGAGGGCGCCCTCGTGCTTCGCCAGCTTTCCGGCGGCATATTGCGCCTGACGCTCAACAATCCACCGGCCAATGCTCTCTCTATCTCAGTCATGGAAACGCTGATGGGCGAGCTGCAGGGTGCGGCGGATGACCAGGACGTGCGCATCGTCGTCATCGCCTCGACCGGCAATGTCTTTTCCGCCGGTCATGACCTGAAGGAATTGACTGCGCACCGCGCCGACGAGGACGACGGCGTCGCCTTCTTCGAAGAAACCTTTGCGCTGGCCGCGGATCTGATGCTCGAGATCAGTCGTTTGTCGAAGCCGGTCATCGCCGAGATCGATGGGCTCGCGACGGCAGCAGGCTGCCAGCTCGTCGCAAGCTGCGATCTTGCGATCTGCACGGATACGTCGACCTTCTGCACGCCAGGCGTCAATATCGGCCTTTTCTGCTCGACGCCGGCTGTCGCCGTTTCGCGCGCCGCCCACCGCAAGCAGGCGATGGAGATGCTGCTGACGGGCGAGACGATCGACGCCTCGACGGCAAAGGATTTCGGTCTGGTCAACCGCATTGTACCGAAGCAGTACCTCACCCAGGTGGTCAGCAAATACGCATCCGTCATTGCCTCGAAGTCGCCGGAGGCGTTGAGGATCGGCAAGGAAGCCTTTTACAGACAGCTCGAAATGCCCATCGCGGAAGCCTACGACTACACCGCAAGCGTGATGGTCGACAGCATGCTGACCGGCGATGCGCAGGAAGGCATCGGTGCCTTTCTTGCAAAGCGCACGCCCGAATGGAAGGGCGACTGATCAGGCAAGCTTCAGGATCAGACCGCCGAGCGCGATGATGATGCCGGCGAGGTAGCGCCAGACGCTGGCCTTTTCCTTCAGCACCAGAACCGAGATGACAAGCGCAAACAGGATGGCGGTTTCCCGCAGCGCCGCTACCGTCGCGACCGGGGCCTTCGTCATCGCCCAGAGTGCCAGGCCGTAGGAGGCGATCGAGCCCGCGCCGCCGATCAGCCCGCGCCACCAGTTTCGCCTGACGTGAGTGGCGACAGTTATGAGGCCGCGCTGCGAAATCGCCCAGGCAAAGAGGAGAACCGGCGGCAGAAGCGACATCCACAGCGTGTAGGAAATCGCATTGCCGGAAAGCCGGGCGCCGATGCCGTCCACATAGGTATAGGTGGCGATGACGCAGGCGTTGATCAGCGCCAGCATGATCGCGTGACGGCTGCCGTGGCGGGCTTCGAAGGCCAGGGTGAGGATGCCGGCGCAGATCGTCATGGTTCCGGCAAGCGCTCCGCCTGTCAGATGCTCTCCGAGGATGAAGCCGCTGGTGGCGACGATGAGCAGGGGCGCTGCGCCGCGCATCAGCGGATAGACGAGGCCGATATCGCCCGCCCTGTAGGCGGCGGCCACCAGCTGGAAATAGGCAAATTGCAGGATCGCGGAAGCGCCGATGAAGGGCCAGGCCTGGGGCTGCGGCAGGGGAAGCAACGGAAGGAAAGGCAGCGAGGCAACAGCGCCGCCTGCAGAGATCAGCGCCGCATCAAGTGACTTGTCCTTGCCGGCTTTGATGATGGCATTCCATGTCGCGTGCAGAAGCGCACCGAAAAGGACAAGAAGAATAACGTCGAGGGGCAAGGTGAATGATCCGGGAGCACTGCAGCAAAATATGGGAAACCATCACAGCTTTCCCGTTTGAGTCCGCCTTGAAATAACAACCTGTGTTTGCGCGATTTGATCTGCAAGGTGTACTCCACACGGTCCAAATTCAATAGCATGGATCGATGAAGCGAACAATTGCCCATTGATGTGGCAATTTCTGCGTGCGCTCGAAATACGTTCAATTCCGCTTATCTCACACAACTATGAGATGTTACTAATGGACACATGAACATATCGTGATCAAATTATGTATGAAAGGTGAAGTTCAGCCATGGCGAGAGAATGTCGACAATCCTATGCTGCTGAAATGTAGACATTATTCTATAACTTTGAAATGGTTATAAATTTACAATCAAAGCGAGTTTCTTGAGATATTTTGTATCTAAAGATTGAACGACGAGTCCTTTCGCAGATGCGAAAGGATCGATAATATTCAAAATTCCGAATGAATGCTCGCTTAGAGATTATAGTGTGGAATGAAGAACATCCCGTCCAGGTTGTCTATGTTCTGGCAGTTCAGCACCCGGCACTTGGGGTTGTCCTTTGAGGGAATGCTCGTCCATTCCGCATAGTCGGTCGCATCACAGTAATTGCTGTTTCGGACATAGCGGTCGTAGAGAGGAAGGCCGCGGGGTGAAGTGTAGCGAAAGATGACTGCGCCTTGATTATGGATCGCTGCGCGCACGCTCTGGCAGCTCATGGTGAGCGGATTGTAGCGCGAGATCGCAAGCGCCGGCGAGGCGGCGAGCACAAGCGCGAGGGTAACGGCGATTTTTTTCATGGCACAATTTCTCCCTTAGATTTCCGGCACCTATATATACGCGCAAACGGGCCGCCGGTTTCAATGAATCGCGACTGTGAGATCCAGTTCCAGGAGACAGCAGATATGAACCATGATGCCTACGCCGACGACTATCTCTCCGGTATTCTGAAATCCGTCAAAACCATCGCGCTGACGGGGGCTTCGCCCAATCCGGCCCGGCCGAGCAATGGTGTCATGGGCTATCTCCTGTCGCGCGGCTACAAGGTCATTCCCGTTAATCCGGGGCAGGCGGGCAAGCAGATCCACGGGCAGACTGTTTACGCACGTCTTGCCGACATCCCCGAACCGGTCGACATGGTCGAGGTCTTCCGCGCATCCGAATATCTTGACGGGGTGGTGGACGAGGCATTGGCACTTGATCCCCGCCCGCAGGTCGTGTGGGCACAGCTTGGCGTGAGCGACGATGCAGCCGCCGCCAAGGCCGAAGCCGGCGGTATCAAGGTCGTCATGAACCGCTGCCCGGCAATCGAGTATCCGCGTCTTTTCGGCTGACGCTGTCAGGCAGAACGGATTTTCTCCGGAACGCGCCGCGGTTGAAAAAGATCGCGGTTAACTTTCATGTTCGAGCGGCTATGATCGCGCCCGTCAACAATTGTACGGGAGGACGACATGGCCAAAAACGATCCGGGATTCAACACGCTGGCGATCCATGCGGGCGCGCAGCCCGATCCGGCGACCGGCGCGCGGATTACACCGATCTACCAGACCACGGCCTTCGTCTTCAACGATTCCGACCACGCCGCAGCCCTTTTCGGCCTGCAGCAATTCGGCAATATCTACACCCGCATCATGAATCCGACGCAGGCGGTCCTGGAAGAACGCGTCGCAGCCCTTGAAGGCGGCACGGCAGCGCTCGCAGTCGCCTCCGGTCATGCAGCGCAGATGGTCGTTTTCCACACGCTGATGCGCCCCGGCGAAAATTTCGTCGCCGCCCGCCGCCTCTATGGCGGATCGATCAATCAGTTCGGCCATGCCTTCGAGAATTTCGGCTGGCAGGTACGCTGGGCCGACCCTGAGAACCCCAGTGATTTCGAGAGCAGGATCGACGACAAGACGCGAGCGATCTTCATCGAAAGCCTTGCCAATCCGGGCGGTACCTTCGTCGATATCGCCGCGATTGCCGAAATCGCCCATCGTCACGACCTGCCGCTGATCGTCGACAACACCATGGCGACACCCTATCTCATTCGACCAATCGAGCACGGTGCGGATATTGTCGTGCATTCGCTGACCAAGTTCCTCGGCGGCCACGGCAATTCCATGGGCGGCATCATCGTCGATGGCGGCACCTTCGACTGGTCGAAGACCGGCAATTACCCGATGCTCTCCAGCCCGCGGCCGGAATATAACGGCGTCGTGCTGCACCAGACTTTCGGCAATTTTGCCTTCGCGATCGCCTGCCGTGTGCTCGGCCTGCGCGACCTCGGCCCGGCCATCTCGCCTTTCAACGCTTTCCTGATCCTGACCGGCATCGAGACGCTGCCGCTACGCATGCAGCGTCATAGCGACAATGCGATTGATGTTGCCAAATGGCTCAAGGCCCATTCCAAGATCGCCTGGGTGAATTATTCCGGCCTCGAAGATGATCCGAACCACGCCCTGCAGCAGCGCTATTCACCCAAGGGCGCCGGCTCGGTCTTCACCTTCGGCGTCAAGGGCGGCTACGAGGCTGGCAAGGCGCTGGTCGAGGGGTTGGAACTCTTCTCGCATCTCGCCAATATTGGCGATACACGCTCCCTCGTGATCCATCCGGCCTCCACCACGCACCGGCAGCTGACCGACGAGCAGAGGGTCGCCGCAGGCGCCGGACCGGACGTGGTGCGCCTCTCCGTTGGCATCGAGGACGTGAAGGACATCATCGCCGACCTCGAGCAGTCGCTGTCGAAGATCTGAGCGTCCCTCGCAACGCTTGTATTTTTGCAGACTACGTTTGTCGGGATACAACCATGGGATCAGCGTCCGAGTGGAATAGACTCGGACGCGGCTTTCGTCCGATCGGACGAAAATCGCGGACCATTTAGAGCCCCAGGCCAAACTGGTTCGGCTGCGAAAAGTCTTTTATTCCGACTTTCGGCCAATCGCATCTCCTGTCGAACTGGAGTTTAGAGACGGTGCGGTGGCAAGTCGGGTCTGTCCTGAACGCATAACCTGGAAGGGAGACGTAGTGACTTGCCGACGTCCCGAACAACAGGCAAATCGTCAGTGCGACACAAAAAGGCTTCATGGTTGCCTCCCTTGTAGGATTAGGGGACGCATTTTCACATAGAGCAACGCTCTCGGACATATATCAATTTGTGCTAATACGTCAGCTGGGCGACACGCCAGGCGAAGAAGACGGAGTGTCCTCCGCAGCAAAGGTTTGCAATTTTGCAGCCTGCGTTTGTTGGGATACAGCCATAGGATCAGCGTGCGATTCGAATAGAGGCGGGGCGATGGTCGGCGAGTTTTTGACTCTGCCGATGTCGCCCTTTTTGTGCTTAATCTTTGCCGCGAAGGACACTCAAGGAAAGGCTGACCATGGCAAACACGATCTCCTTCGATATCGGCGGCGTCGAACCGGAAGTCGGCGCTCCCGCGGCCGAACGCATCATTTCGGGTAGTCCGCAATTTCGCACCTGGAATCTCGAGGAGGCCGAGGGCGGCCTCTACGCCGGCATCTGGGAGGCAACACCCGGCAAGTGGCGGATCGTCTATGAGGAGTGGGAATATTTTAGCCTGCTTTCCGGCTATTCGGTCGTGACCGAGGATGGCGGCGAGCCGGTCCATCTCAGGGCCGGCGACCGCCTTGTCCTGAGGCCGGGCTTTAAAGGAACCTGGGAAGTCGTTGAAACGACTCGCAAGGATTATGTGATCAAGGTTTGAGCGCCGGGCCGGATAGAAGGTTTTTGATCCTTCTTATTAAGAGTGCCTACATCATCAAGTGCTAAAGCTCATCTGCAGCGCATTGCGGACATGATGTCTCCTGCCGTCACCAAAGACATGCCCTTGCAATTCATCTTTTTGGGATTTGCATGTCGTCGAATCTTGCGCGTAGACGCGGTCGGTCTCAGACGTCTTCCATCATTGCGACAACCGTATGCTTCCTTGTCGTCGCTCTCGCGCTGACGGGCCTCATGGCCCATGTCGTCGTCGCGATGACACGATCTGCAAACGAGATCGACGATGCCAGGGCCACGCGCGCCGCCAGCGCGGCGATCGCAGCTCTTGTCAATCGCTTGAGCGCGACAACCACGGATAACGCCGTATGGGATGATGCCTATAAGGCGATCTCATCTTCAAGCGCGGCGGACTGGGCCTATGAAAACTGGGGTAAAACCACTGCGGATTACCCGCTTTATGACGGCGCGGTCGTAATCGGCCCCGATCATTCTTCGATCGTCTCCGCATATGCCAAAGGTAAGCCTTTCCAGCCGAGCGCCTTTTTCGGCGAGGGCTTTTTCCAGCAGATCAACAAAGCTGCCGATGCCGGACAGGCGCCGGTGGTCAATTTCATCCGGACCGAAACGGGCATCGCGCTAATCGTATCGCAGGCAATCCAGCCTTTCACCGCAGAAGGCGAACTTCCGAAGCTGAGTGTGCTGAGCCTCTACAAGGATCTCACGCCGGAAGTTCTCGACATTCTTTCGGGCGAACACGAACTCGACGGATTGCACCTTGCGACCGCGCCGGAGCCAGGCCTGCTGAACACACCCATCACGGACATGCAGGGCGGTGTCATCGGCCATCTTGTGTGGCCGAGCAAAGCGCCTGGCAGCGCCGTGTTTCACCAGGTCTATCCTTACATATCGGCCGCCATCATTATCCTTGTGATGTTCTTGGGGGGCGTTCTTCTGGTGGGCGCTTCCGAGGCGCGGCGCCTGCGCCAATTGGCACAAGCAGCGATTTTCGAAGCGAACCACGATAGCCTGAGCGGCCTGTTGAACAGGCAAGGGCTTCTCGCACTGCTGGAAGAAGTGCAGGGCACTGATCTTGCGCAGCCCCGGCTCTATCTGGTCGATCTCGATGGGTTCAAGGCTGTCAACGACGCATGGGGGCATGCGGTCGGCGATGACCTGATCCGGATCGTTTCGAACGCCCTGGTCGCCTGCCACCCTGAAGTCGTCGCTGCGGCCCGATTGGGAGGCGACGAGTTTGCGCTGGTGCAGATTGGGTCTGCCGCGCCTGGAGAGATAGAAGCGACTATTCTGGCGCTGTTCGCCGAGCCCTTTAAAATCGATGGGCGGACGATCGAAGTTGGCGCAAGCATCGGCGCTGCCGCGCGTGACGGAGACCTGCCGCCTTTGGAGCTTCTCCGCAGGGCCGATATGGCGCTTTACCGCGCCAAGGAAAATGGCAGGGGCCGGGCGATCGAATACGACCCGGAGCTAGATCGGGAACGCCAGAAGGTCGCCGAAATGGAAGCTCTGTTGAAGAGCGCCATCAGCGATGGTGCGATCGAAGCCTTTTTCCAGCCTCTCGTCTCTGCTGCGACAGGCGCTGTCACGGGTCTTGAAGCACTGGCGCGCTGGCGAACCCCGACAGGAAACATAAGCCCGGAGATTTTCATCCCGCTCGCCGAAAGGTGCGGTCTCATCGATGCGCTAGGCACCCTCATGCTGAAAACATCGATCGAGCATGCCAAGAGCTGGCCCGGCCTGGCATTGTCGGTCAACGTTTCACCGGTCCAGCTCTGCAATCCGGAATTCGCCGCCGAAGTGATCTCGCTCCTGCAGGGCCTCGATTTCGATCCGAAGCGCCTGACATTGGAGATCACCGAAGGAGTTCTCATGACAAATCCGGACCAGGCCCGCCGGTCGATAGATCATCTCAAACAGGTTGGCATAAAATTCGCGCTTGATGACTTTGGCTGCGGCTATGCGAGCATCGGCGCGTTGCGGCAGTTCGGGTTTGATCGAATGAAGATCGACCGTTCGCTCGTATCCGCCCTCGACCAAAGCTCGAATGGTGCGGATGTACTTCGGGCAACCATCTCCCTGGCGACCGCGCTACAGATTCCGGTCACCGCGGAAGGCATCGAAAATGCGCACCAGGCTGAGATCCTGCGGGAGGCGGGCTGCGATCAATTGCAAGGCTATCTGATCGGAAAACCGATGTCGGCACTCGACATATCCAGCAAGCTCCGGGAGCATGCAGCGTGATGCCAGACAGATAGCGCTAGCGCTCTGGCTGCCGTTCGGCTTGGGAGCATTTCGACCTCTGAAAGCGACATTTTCAGGCATTGCTGCGGCAATCGACCGCAGCCCTGCGGCAATAGGGCCGCACCTCCTTCGGTAAGGCCCTGTTAACGCGCGATTCATTCGGAAGGTCAGTGCCTTCAGCGGCTTATGCACAGCTTTGCATGTCGCGGCGCCTGCCTCCGGCTGTCATCAAACTGTAATAATAGACGCCTAGCCCGCCTTCCCGTGACGAGGAAATTCAGCGCTCTCGACAATGGACACCCCCTCCATGGCGCCGGACCTCGTCGTCCTCTAGTTCCATCAGGGAAGAGTCGCAAATGCTCACCAAGAAACTTCTTTCGGCCTGCCTCGGCGCTGGCCTGGTTGCCGCTCTGGCAGTCTCGGCCTCCGCTGCTGACATTACCGGCGCTGGCTCCACCTTCGTCTATCCGGTCCTTTCGAAGTGGTCCGCGGACTACAACAAGGAAACCGGTGACAAGCTGAACTACCAGTCGATCGGTTCGGGCGGTGGTATCGCCCAGATCAAGGCTGCCACGGTTGACTTCGGCGCTTCCGATGCCCCGCTCAAGCCGGAAGACCTGACGGCTGGCGGCTTCGGCCAGTTCCCGCTGGTTGTCGGCGGCATCGTTCCCGTCATCAACGTCAAGGGCATTAAATCAGGCGAATTGAAGCTTTCGGGCAAGGTTCTCGCCGACATCTACCTCGGCAACGTCACCAAGTGGAACGACAAGGCAATCGCCGACCTGAACCCGGGCCTGAAGCTGCCCGACAGCCAGATCGCTGTCGTTCACCGTTCGGACGGTTCGGGCACCTCCTTCAACTGGACGAACTTCTTCTCGAAGGTAAACCCGGACTGGAAGTCGAAGGTTGGTGAAGGCACCGCGGTCAACTGGCCGGTCGGTATCGGCGGCAAGGGCAACGAAGGCGTTGCCGCTTACGTCACCCGCGTCAAGGACTCCATCGGCTACGTCGAATACGCCTACGCCCTGCAGAACAAGCTGCCCTTCGTTCTCGTTCAGAACGCTGCCGGTCAGTATCCGAAGCCGAATGCCGAGAGCTTCTCGGCTGCCGCTGCAAGCGCAGAATGGGGCAAGGCCCAGGACTTCTACCTGATCATGACAAACGCTCCGGGCGAAAAGGCCTGGCCGATCACGGCAACCACCTGGGCCATCATGTACAAGGAGCCGAAGGACGCCGAGCGCTCCAAGGCTGCTTTCTCCTTCTTCAAGTGGGCTCTCGAAAAGGGCCAGAAGGAAGCGTCCTCGCTCGACTACGTTCCGCTTCCGGACACGCTCGTGAAGCAGATCGAAGACTACTGGACGGCCTCTTTCAAGAGCTGATCCTGACGAAACTGCGGTTGGGGCGGGAAGCTTTGCTTTCCGCCCCAAATGCCTTTGACACCCCCTCAAAGCAGCAGAGCGTACGGATATGAGCGAAGCACTGGCATCGCTGCCCGCCGACATCGCGGGCGTGAAGCGCCGCGACGGCGCCGCAGGCGATCGTATTTTCTTTTGGATAGTTTTGGGCTGCGGCCTGTTTGTTCTCTTTGCCCTGCTGGCAGCGGCGGTCTCCATGGCCATGGGCGGGCTTCTTGCCTTCCGCACGTTCGGCTTCGGCTTTCTGACCGGCACTGAATGGGACCCGGTTGCCGAGCGGTTCGCGGGTCTCGTGCCGATCTACGGCACGCTGGTGACCTCGGCGCTCGCCATGATCATCGGTGTTCCCGTCAGCCTCGGTATTGCGGTGTTCATCACCGAAGTTGCGCCGCGCTCCGTTCGCGGCCCGATCGGCGGCGCTGTCGAGCTTCTCGCCGGTATCCCCTCGATCATCTACGGCATGTGGGGTCTCTTCACCTTCGCGCCCTTCATGTCGGATTACATCCAGCCGGTGCTGATCGACTGGCTTGGCCCGATCCCGCTGATCGGCGCGCTGTTTTCGGGGGCTCCGCTCGGCATCGGCATGCTGACCTCGGGCATCGTGCTGGCGATCATGATCATCCCCTTCATCTCCTCCGTCATGCGCGACGTCTTCCTCGTCGTCCCCGCACAGCTGAAGGAATCGGCCTATGCGCTGGGCTCGACCAAGTGGGAAGTGGTGCGCGACATCGTCATTCCGCATACCCGCACAGCCGTCGTCGGCGGCATATTCCTCGGCCTCGGCCGTGCGCTCGGCGAGACCATGGCGGTCACCTTCGTTCTCGGCAACACCCACAATATCGCTGTGTCGCTGATGGAGCCTGGCACCTCGATTGCCGCAACGCTTGCCAACGAGTTTGCAGAGGCTTCGGATGACCTCTACCGGTCGTCGCTCGCAGCACTCGGCCTGATCCTCTTCGTTGTCACCTTCATTGTCCTGGCTGCTGCCAAGCTGATGCTGGTGCGTATGGCAAAGCAGAGGGGAGAGTAATCATGGCTACCTATTCCGGTTCGCTCTACCGTCGGCGCCAGCTCAGCAGCGCCATCGCTCTGACGCTCTGCGGCATCGCCACCGTGCTTGGCCTCGTCTTCCTTGTCTGGATACTCTGGACAACGCTGATCCACGGCCTGTCCGCCCTGAGCCCCACGCTTTTGACGGAAATGACGCCGCCGCCTGGTGAAGATGGCGGCGGTCTCGCCAACGCCTTCATGGGCAGCCTGCTGATGGTCGTGCTTGCTGTTGTTATCGGCACGCCGATCGGTGTGCTCGCCGGCACTTACCTATCGGAATTCGCCCGCGGCAAGAAGCTCGGTGAGGTCATTCGCTTCGTCAACGACATCCTGCTCTCGGCGCCCTCGATCATCATCGGTCTGTTCGTCTATGAGCTGGTTGTTCGCCCGACGGCACGCTTCTCCGGCTTTGCCGGCGGCATCGCGCTGGCCTTCATCTTCCTGCCGGTCGTGGTGCGCACGACCGACGAGATGCTGCGGCTGGTTCCTGACGTGATGCGCGAGGCAGCCCTTTCGCTCGGCATCCCGCGCTGGAAGGTCACGGTCAACGTCCTCTACCGCGCCGCGTCGACCGGCATCCTCACCGGTATCCTTCTGGCGATCGCCCGCATTTCCGGCGAGACCGCGCCGTTGCTGTTCACGGCTCTGAACAATCAGTACTGGAGCCTCGATATGTCGCAGCCGATGGCAAACATCCCCGTGGTCATCTTCCAGTTCGCCATGAGCCCGTATGAGCAATGGCAGAATCTTGCGTGGGCCGGTGCCTTTGTGATGACGGCCGTCGTTCTAATCCTGAGCGTCGTATCGCGCTCCGTCCTGAACCGAAAAGGTGGGAAATGATGCTTCAGTCCCAAGACACTTTCGACGCCGCCAGCAAATCGGAAAAGCCGATGGCCAAAGACAAGATCGCTCTCGAGAAAGTCAATTTCTATTACGGCGACGCCCACGCGATCAAGGATGTGAGCTTGAGCTTCCCTGAACGCCAGGTTTCGGCCCTGATCGGTCCGTCGGGATGCGGCAAGTCCACGCTGCTGCGCATCCTGAACCGTATCTACATGCTGTATCCGAAGATGCGCGCCACCGGCTCGATCAAGCTCGACGGCAAGAATATCCTCGACCCGAGCTTCTCGATGAACGAGCTGCGCGCCCGCGTCGGCATGGTCTTCCAGAAGCCGGTGCCGTTCCCGATGTCGATCTATGACAACATCGCCTATGGCATTCGCCACCACGAGCGCCTCAACAAGGCCGACATGGATATCCGCGTCGAACAGGCGCTGCGTCAGGCCGCCCTCTGGGATGAAGTCAAGGACAAGCTGAGGGGCAGCGGTCTCGGCCTTTCCGGCGGCCAGCAGCAGCGTCTTTGCATTGCCCGCGGGGTAGCGCTGCGTCCGGAAGTTCTGCTGCTCGACGAGCCGACCTCGGCCCTTGACCCGATCTCGACTGCCAAGGTGGAAGAGCTGGTGGCGCAGCTGAAAGGCGATTTCACGATCGTCATCGTTACCCACAACATGCAGCAGGCAAGCCGCATCTCCGACAACACCGCCTTCATGTATCTCGGCGAGCTGATCGAATACGGCCCGACAGCGCAGATCTTCCAGTCGCCGAAGATCAAGCGAACGGAAGATTATATCACCGGCCGCTACGGCTGATACGACATTCCCTGCGCGGAAAAGAAACGGCCGGTATGCGATGAGCATGCCGGCCGCTTTCGTTTCCTGATATCGGAAAATGGCTTACCAGGCGAGATCCAGGCGGTCGAGGCCGTGGAAGTGATAGACGTCCTTGACGACGGGCGTCTTCGCAAGCTTGAGCCCCGGCAGGCGCTTGAACAGGATCGGCAGCACGACATTGAGCTCCAGCCGCGCCAGCGGCGCGCCGATGCAGAAGTGGATGCCGGCGCCGAACGAAAGATTGGGCGCCTCGTTGCGGTCGGGCTTGAAGGCGAGGGGATCGCTGAATTTCGCCGGATCGAGATTGGCGGCGGCCAGGATCATGCTCACCTTGTCGCCGCGCTTGAACTCTATGCCGTCGATCTCGGCGGGTTCCAGCGCCCATCGCTGGAAGATGTGGACCGGCGCGCAAATGCGCAGCGATTCCTCGACGGTACGCTCGGTGGCGGTCTCATCACGGAAAAGCTCGGCCGGATCGTAGTCGCTGTCCAGAATGACGCGCACCGAATTGCCGATCTGATGGACCGTTGCCTCATGGCCGGCGTTGAGGAGCACGATGGTCGTCGAGACGAGTTCGTCTTCCGTCAGGTACTGGCCCTTGTGCTCGGTATGGATCATATGGGTCAGCAGGTCGTCGCGCGGTTCGGCCCGGCGCTCGGCAATGACCGTCTTCACATAGTCGGAAAATTCCCGCGCTGCTTGCTCGGCGGCATCTTCGTCCGCGCGGGTGCGCCCGAACATGTACATGCGCACATAGGAATGCGACCACTTGAGGAGCTGCGGCCCCATGTCTTCGGGAATGCCGATCATGCGGGCGATCATCGTCACCGGGATGATATCGGCGAAGGCCGCAAGAAGCTCCACCTCGCCCTTGTCGGCAAAGCCGTCGATCAGCCGGTTGGCGAGTTCTTCCAGCTCCGGCTTCATCTTCTCGACATGGCGCGAGACGAAGGCGCGGTTGACGAGCGTACGCAGCCGCGTGTGTTCCGGCGGCTCCAGCTCCAGCAGAGAATAGCGCTCCGCGAGATCGAAGGCGGCGATATGCGGTTCGGGCTCGGGAAGGCCGAGCTCCTCGCGGCTGGCAATATGCAGGATCTGCCGGCCGAAACGGCGGTCGCGCAGCAGCCCGTTTACATGATCATAGCCGGTGACGAACCACTGCTTCTGCTGTTCCCAGTAGAAGGTGGGACAATGGGCATGGAGCGCGGCATAGACCGCGTTCGGGTTGCCGTAGAAGGCCGGGTCGCTGCCGTCGAGCGAGACATGGCGGGTTGCGGGATCGATCTTGAGAAAGGGCGGTATCATCATGGGCAGAGGCTTAGCGGATTTGCCGTGCCTCGGAAAGATGGGCGCTTGGAGCTATTCCAGTAATGTAGTGCAGTGGTTTGCGTCCGGAATTGCGTAAAAACAAATGCTCTAGCCTGCGCGGGAGAGCACGCCCATGCGGCGCAGCGCTTCCACCTGATCGTCGACGGTCGGCACGAGTTCGCCGGCATGGGAGTTGGGCTCGCCTGGCGCGGGCGCTGCCGTTTCTTCCTCGCCAAAGACGACCGTGCAGTTGCGGCCGGCGGCCTTTGCAGCATAGAGCGCTCGGTCGGCAGCCGAGACCAGCCGGTCGATATTAGCCTCGATCGCCGAGGAAAGCGCGATGCCGACGCTGACGGTGGCGGGGATCAGCGCCTCGCCTGTGCTGACGGGCAAGCGGCAGAATTCGGCGCGGATCGATTCCGCCAGCGCTTCCGCCTCTGTTTGGTCGCGTACGGTTACGAAGGCTGCGAATTCTTCGCCGCCCATGCGGCCGAAGATATTGTTCGGGATATACTGGCGGGCAAGGCGGGCAAAGGCGGTCAGGACGGCATCGCCGGATTGATGCCCGAAGCGGTCGTTGACGCGCTTGAAATGGTCGAGGTCGAAAAGGATGACACCGACCTGATGCTGCTCGTCATGTGCCTTTTCCCGGATTTTGTCGAAATAGCCGAGCAGGCCGCGGCGGTTCAGCACGCCGGTCAGCGCGTCCGTCAGCGTCAGCACGCGCAGATGGCGTTCCGACCGTTCCATGATGAGGCGGCAGGTAAGCGCGAAGGCGATGGTGAGCAGGAAGGCGCTCGCCATGGCGGCCGCACCGCTGAAATTCGTTGCCTGCGCATCCGAAGGCAGGATCAGCGCCATTGCGATGGCCACGCCGAAGCACAGGAAGGCCTGCAGCACGAAGACGGCCATCAGGAAGACGCGCGTGCGTTCACGGCGGATATCGCCGGCGGCAACCGCCATGCCGAGCGCAGTGGCGCCGGTCGCCGAAGCGAGATTGTAAAGAATGACCCGGTTGGAATAATCTTCGTTGATCCAAGGCAGGAAGACGCCCGCGAGCCAGATCGCCGGCGGCAGCAGCGCCCACCATTCCATTTTCTTGCGGTCGAGGGCCAGGAAGCCGGCAACCCAGGCGCTCTGTCCGAGCAAGGCGATGGCATTGCCGATTTCGATGGAAAGCAGGTTGGGGATTTCGCCGCGGGCTGCAACGAGTGCAAAACCGATGCCGCTGAACAGGAAGCCGAGCCCCCAAAAAAGGTAGGCGGCGCTTTTCCGGTTGTGGCGCCAGGCCACGAACAGAACCAGAGCCAGCGTAAGGGCTTCGGAACACCAGATGGACAGACCTGTAGTGACATTGAACACGGCAGCAACCCCTTGAATAGTGGCCGCATCCTTGCCGAAGAAGCTCGCTGTTTGATTAATGACGTGAGGCTAGAGTCGGCAATCTGGCCGATATCTGCCGGTAAGCTTTCCGCCCGGTAAATGACCGCGACTTTCCTCGAGCGCGGTAAGCCTTCCTTCATCCTGTCATAGAGAAAAGCTGTGAGAGCGAAAGGGCTGGCCTCGCCGTTAACAGGCGTTTGGGAGAAACCGGATAGGGAAATGTCAAAGCCATATCTCGCGCGCCCTTCTTAACGTTATCCTTATGCGTGTCTTGAAGAGGGGGGCGGGGACACTCTATGTAGGGATAAGGCATTTTTCTTTGATTCCCGGCCTTCGCCGGAAAGACGTTAAAAGGACGCACATGAGAAACCCAGTCGATACCGCTATGGCACTCGTGCCGATGGTTGTGGAACAGACCAATCGCGGTGAACGCTCCTACGACATCTATTCCCGCCTGCTCAAGGAACGCATCATCTTCCTGACGGGCCCTGTCGAGGACCATATGGCGACACTCGTCTGCGCCCAGCTTCTCTTCCTCGAGGCCGAAAATCCGAAGAAGGAAATCGCGCTCTACATCAATTCGCCGGGTGGTGTCGTCACTGCCGGTATGGCGATCTACGACACGATGCAGTTCATCAAGCCGGCCGTATCGACGCTCTGCGTCGGCCAGGCCGCTTCCATGGGCTCGCTGCTTCTGGCCGCCGGTCACAAGGACATGCGTTTCGCCACGCCGAATTCCCGCATCATGGTTCACCAGCCCTCGGGTGGTTTCCAGGGTCAGGCATCGGATATCGAGCGTCATGCCCGCGACATCATCAAGATGAAGCGCCGCCTCAACGAGGTCTATGTGAAGCACACGGGCCGTACGTACGAGGAGGTCGAAAAGACCCTCGACCGCGATCATTTCATGGATGCTGACGAGGCCCAGACCTGGGGCGTCATCGACAAGGTTCTGACCTCGCGCATCGAAATGGAAGGCGATCAGGCCTAGTAATTAATAGGGATGGTATTTTCGCCGCCACAGTTCTATCCCATTTGTGATTGAACAAGGGGTTTCATCTGGCGGCGGAGACGCTAATAGTAACTATTAATGCTATGTTGAATTTTTGTGACATAGCATTCGGCATTCGAAGGGGAATTCGTTGCCGCCGGTACCCGGACATGATTGATTGGGCCCGGTTCGTACCCCCTGAAGCCCTTGTCGGCAGAAACTCCGGGTAGGGAGCGCCGTCAGGGAGCTGATTGAGTGGACCGCGATTTCGCGTTCGAAATGCGGCGTGCTGGAAGGAAAGTGATATGAGCAAGGTCAGCGGCAGCAACGGCGGCGACAGTAAGAACACCCTCTATTGTTCTTTCTGCGGAAAGAGCCAGCATGAAGTCCGGAAGCTTATTGCCGGACCGACCGTGTTTATCTGCGATGAATGCGTCGAATTGTGCATGGACATCATCCGTGAGGAGAACAAGTCCTCGATGGTCAAGTCCCGTGACGGCGTTCCCACGCCCCAGGACATCATCAAGGTCCTCGACGAATATGTCATCGGCCAGCGTCAGGCGAAGAAGATCCTGTCGGTCGCCGTTCACAACCACTACAAACGTCTCGCACACGCCTCGAAGAATGGCGATGTCGAGCTGGCGAAGTCGAACATCATGCTGGTCGGCCCGACCGGCTGCGGCAAGACCTATCTTGCCCAGACGCTCGCCCGCATCATCGACGTTCCCTTCACGATGGCCGACGCGACCACGCTGACGGAAGCCGGCTATGTCGGTGAAGACGTCGAAAACATCATCCTGAAGCTTCTGCAGGCTGCGGACTATAATGTCGAGCGCGCTCAGCGCGGCATCGTCTACATCGACGAAGTCGACAAGATCTCCCGCAAGTCCGACAACCCGTCCATCACCCGTGACGTATCGGGCGAGGGCGTGCAGCAGGCGCTTCTGAAGATCATGGAAGGCACGGTTGCCTCGGTACCGCCGCAGGGCGGCCGCAAGCATCCTCAGCAGGAATTCCTGCAGGTCGACACGACGAACATCCTGTTCATCTGCGGCGGCGCTTTCGCCGGTCTCGACAAGATCATCTCTGCCCGTGGCGAGAAGACCTCGATCGGCTTTGGTGCAACTGTCAAGGCACCGGACGATCGCCGCGTCGGCGAAGTGCTGCGCGAGCTGGAGCCGGAAGATCTGGTCAAGTTCGGCCTCATCCCGGAATTCATCGGTCGTCTGCCGGTTCTGGCAACGCTTGAGGACCTCGATGAGGACGCGCTGATCCAGATCCTGTCCGAGCCGAAGAACGCGCTGATCAAGCAGTACCAGCGCCTGTTCGAGATGGAAGACGTCGAACTCACCTTCCACGAGGACGCATTGCGTGAAATCGCCCGCAAGGCGATCATCCGCAAGACCGGCGCCCGCGGCCTGCGTTCGATCATGGAAAAAATCCTGCTCGATACGATGTTCGAACTGCCGGCGCTGGAAGGCGTGCGCGAGGTCGTCATCTCGGAAGAGGTCGCTCGCGGCTCGGCCCGTCCGCTGTATATCTACGCCGACCGCCAGGACGAGAAGGCAAACGTCTCGGCCTGAAGCTTGGGTTAAAAACCGCTATTTTAAGGGGCTTGCCTTGTGCAGGCCCCTTTCTATTTGAAAACCTATGCCAGGCGCTGATAATAGTTGCGGGCAAGGTTGAAAACAGCCTTGGCCGATATTGCGCAAAGGATGACCCTTGGCAATGATGCTGTGATTCCGTAGCGTGTTGCTGGTGTTGTTATTTTAGGCCGTTCGGAAATGGTCAGCGTCGCTCCAGATAGGCGCTTCATTGTGTTGGCGTTCCATGTAATAAAGCTGTCACAACCGTGGAACGCGGGCGTTAACGTGGCTTGAAAAGCGTAGTCAGAACCTCCACTTGTAACAGCAAGTGAGAGTGCCGGCCGGTCCCAAGCGGCCGCGCCAAAGAGCCCGGTAACGGGACGATGGAAAGGAATAAAAATGACGAAGAAAACGTCTGTAGCGAGCAGCACCGCTTATCCTGTTCTCCCCCTGCGCGACATCGTGGTTTTCCCCCATATGATCGTGCCGCTGTTCGTCGGGCGGGAAAAGTCGATCCGCGCGCTCGAAGAGGTCATGGGTTCCGACAAGCAGATCATGCTGGTCACCCAGATCAACGCCAGCGATGACGATCCGGATCCGTCTGCGATCCACCGCGTCGGTACGGTTGCCAACGTGCTGCAGCTCCTGAAGCTTCCCGACGGCACCGTGAAGGTTCTGGTCGAAGGCCGCGCACGCGCCGAGATCGATACCTATACGAGCCGCGAAGATTTCTACGAAGCCCTCGGCCATGTGCTCGAAGAGCCGCATGACGATCCGGTAGAGCTGGAAGCCCTGTCGCGTTCGGTCGTGTCGGAATTCGAGAGCTACGTGAAGCTCAACAAGAAGATTTCGCCCGAGGTTGTCGGTGCGGCAAGCCAGATCGACGACTATTCAAAGCTCGCCGATACGGTCGCCTCGCACCTCTCGATCAAGATCACCGAGAAGCAGGAGATGCTGGAGACCACCAGCGTCAAGGCCCGCCTCGAAAAGGCGCTCGGCTTCATGGAAGGCGAGATCTCGGTCCTGCAGGTCGAAAAGCGCATCCGTTCGCGCGTCAAGCGCCAGATGGAGAAGACCCAGCGCGAATACTACCTGAATGAGCAGATGAAGGCGATCCAGAAGGAACTCGGCGACGGCGAGGAAGGCCGCGACGAGATGAGCGAACTGGAAGAGCGCATCGCCAAGACGAAGCTGTCCAAGGAAGCCCGTGAAAAGGCCGATGCGGAACTGAAGAAGCTGCGCCAGATGAGCCCGATGTCGGCTGAAGCCACCGTCGTGCGCAATTATCTGGACTGGCTGCTCGGTATCCCCTGGGGCAAGAAGTCGAAGATCAAGGCCGATCTCAACAATGCCGAGAAGATCCTCGAAGCCGATCATTTCGGTCTTGAGAAGGTCAAGGAGCGCATCGTCGAGTATCTGGCTGTTCAGGCCCGCGCCACCAAGATCAAGGGTCCGATCCTGTGCCTCGTCGGCCCTCCGGGCGTCGGCAAGACCTCGCTCGCCCAGTCGATTGCCAAGGCAACCGGCCGTGAATATGTCCGTATGGCTCTTGGCGGCGTTCGTGACGAAGCTGAAATCCGCGGTCACCGCCGCACCTATATCGGCTCGATGCCCGGCAAGGTCATCCAGTCGATGAAGAAGGCGAAGAAGTCCAACCCGCTGTTCCTGCTCGACGAAATCGACAAGCTCGGCCAGGACTATCGCGGTGATCCGTCTTCGGCTCTGCTGGAAGTGCTCGACCCGGCGCAGAACTCGACCTTCATGGATCACTACCTGGAAGTCGAATACGACCTGTCGGACGTGATGTTCATCACGACGGCGAATACGCTGAACATCCCGGCTCCGCTGATGGACCGCATGGAGATCATCCGTATCGCCGGCTATACCGAAGACGAAAAGCGCGAGATCGCCAAGCGGCACCTGCTGCCGAAGGCCATCAAGGAACATGCACTGCAGCCGAACGAATTCTCGGTTAGCGACGATGCCCTGATGGCGATCAGCCAGCAGTACACCCGCGAAGCCGGCGTGCGTAACTTCGAACGCGAATTGATGAAGCTCGCCCGCAAGGCGGTGACCGAGATCATCAAGGGCAAGACGAAGTCGGTTCACGTTACGGCAGCGAATATCGACGACTATCTCGGCGTTCCGCGCTTCCGCCACGGCGAAGCTGAACGCGAAGATCAGGTCGGTGTCGTCACGGGTCTTGCCTGGACGGAAGTCGGCGGTGAGTTGCTGACGATCGAAGGCGTCATGATGCCCGGTAAGGGCCGCATGACCGTCACCGGCAACCTGAAGGAAGTCATGAAGGAATCGATTTCGGCAGCGGCTTCTTACGTCCGCTCGCGCGCCGTCGATTTCGGCATCGAACCACCGCGCTTCGACAAGAGCGACATCCACGTGCACGTGCCGGAAGGTGCAACGCCGAAGGATGGTCCGTCTGCCGGTGTCGCGATGGCAACCGCGATCGTCTCGATCATGACGGGCATTCCGGTCAACAAGGATGTGGCAATGACGGGTGAGATCACCCTGCGCGGCCGCGTCCTGCCGATCGGTGGCCTGAAGGAAAAGCTGCTTGCGGCTCTGCGCGGCGGCATCAAGAAGGTGCTGATTCCGGAAGAGAACGCCAAGGACTTGGCCGAGATTCCTGATAACGTGAAGAACAGCATGGAGATCATTCCGGTCTCCCGTATGGGCGAGGTGATCAAGCACGCGCTGGTCCGTCGTCCCGAGCCGATCGAATGGGATGGCACGGTTGAAACGCCCGTCATCGCGACTGTCGAAGGGCTCGATGATGCAGGTGCAGCCATCGCTCATTGAGCTTTGGCGGCCACATTTAAGCCCAATTGTTGCAAATCGTGAAAAAGGCCGGCGGAAACGCCGGCCTTTTTTGTGAAAACGTCATGTAGACGCTTGCTTTTCCTTGATTTGCAGGGTTTTTGGGTTCTCGGCGGGCCTGATGAAAGCGATTTCTGCGCCTAGCTTACAGATTGAGTTGTTTCAAACCATTTAGAAAGGGGTGGAAACATGAACAAGAATGAACTCGTGTCCGCAGTAGCCGAAAAGGCTGGACTGACGAAGTCTGATGCAGCATCTGCCGTCGACGCAGTTTTCGACGTTGTACAGGCTGAACTGAAGAGCAAGGGCGACGTTCGCCTCGCTGGCTTCGGCAGCTTCACCGTTTCCCATCGCGCTGCCACGAAGGGCCGTAACCCTTCGACCGGCGCCGAAGTCGACATCCCGGCACGCAACGTGCCGAAGTTCACGCCCGGCAAGGGCCTGAAGGACGCCGTCAACGGCTGATACGAGATAGTCCGCCGGCCGTAAACGAGAACGGCCGCGCAGGATTTTGAGGGGTTCGGCATTGCCGGACCCCTTTTTGTTTTGGGCGCTTGCCGCAGGCCGCGCTTTGTCTTACGAAACCTGTGTTCTCAGGGCGGGGTGAAAGTCCCCACCGGCGGTAAGGGTTTCGGCCCGAGCCCGCGAGCGCCTTTCGAAGCTTCGGTCAAGGAAGGGTCAGCAGATCCGGTGTGATTCCGGAGCCGACGGTTAAAGTCCGGATGAAAGAGAATGAGCGTGGCCGTGCGGGGCAGGAGACTGCCGCGTCTGCGTGCCTTCGCCTCATGCGTCCTGATTTATGTTTGGTCCCTGTACTGGATGGAAGACATGAATCAGAATTCCCTAGCCTTCTCGCATTCCCGCGCCTTCGCCGGCGCTGCCTTCATGGTGGCCGGAGGCGTTGCCTTCTCGCTTCTCAATGTCGTCACCCAATGGCTGACCATGACGCTTGCCTTCCCGGCGGCTTCTGCAGCCTTCTGGCAATATGGCTTCGCCTTTCTCTTCTCCTTGCCCTTCCTGCGCAAGGCCGGCCTATCGGCGATGCGCACCAGCTATCCCTGGCGGCATGTCGTGCGCGTTGCCTTTGCCGCGCTTGGCGTCGAAGCCTGGGTCTCCGGTCTCGCCTCGGTGCCGATCTGGCAGGCGATCGCGCTTGTGATGACCTCGCCCTTCTTCATCATTCTCGGCGCGCGCCTGTTCCTCGGTGAGCGCGTCGGGCCTGCTCGCTGGATAGCAACGGGGATCGGCTTTGTCGGTGCGATGATCATCCTCCAGCCGTGGTCGGACAGCTTCACCTGGGCCGCCCTCCTGCCTGTCCTCTCGGCGCTTCTCTGGGGTGCTTCGTCGCTCATCACCAAGAGCCTGACGGGCATCGAGAAACCGGAGACGATTACCGTCTGGCTGCTGGTGTTGCTCACGCCGATCAATGGCAGCCTGGCACTCGCGTCGGGCCTTGCCGTGCCGACGGGCGCAACGCTTGCGCTCTTTCTCCTGGCCGGCCTTCTGACGGTCGTGGCGCAATATCTGCTGACGCTCGCCTATGCCAGCGCCGATGCTGCCTATGTGCAGCCCTTCGATGACCTGAAACTGCCGCTGAACGTACTCGCCGGCTGGCTTTTCTTCGGCTATGCGCCGGCTGGTTATCTGTGGCTGGGCGCCGCGCTCATTCTCTCCGCCTCGCTCTTCATCATGCGCAGTGAGATGCGTCGCGAACGGCAGGCAGCCTGACGCAAACTGTACAAAATGTCGCAGCCTGTCATGTCTCTGTCATGGCAGTCCCGCAAAAACCCTCTGTTCGATTTTTCGGCATTGGGGGATTTTTCAATGACATCGTCTTCGCGCAAGGCAGCGCTCGCTGCCGTGCTTCTTGCATCCGTTGCGGTCCCGGCAGCAGCGGAACCGGTTTTCAACCGCATCGCCTCTTTCCCGGTCGCAACAAATCTGCCGGCCGACAAGGACAAGCTTTCGGCCACCTCGGCCGAAATCATCACCGCTTCGCAGGATGGCAACACGCTGATCTACAGCGACAGCCCGCTCGGCGCGATCGGCTTCATCGACATCATCGATGCCAAGGCACCCAAGGCCGGTGGCGCGCTGATGATGGACGGTGAGCCGACCTCGGTTACGACGGCAGCCGGCAAGGCGCTCGTCGCCGTCAATACCGGCGAAAGCAAGCAGAAGCCGTCGGGCCGTCTGGCAATTGTCGATATCGCTTCGAAGAAGATCGACGCGACCTGCGATCTCGGCGGCCAGCCCGATTCGATCGCCCTCAACAAGGACAGGACGCTCGGGACAATCGCGATCGAAAACGAACGCGATGAAGAGGTCAACGACGGCAAGATCCCGCAGATGCCGGCAGGCGACCTCGTCGTCTTCCAGGTCAAGACCGACGGCACCGTCGATTGCGGCACGATCAAGCACGTTGCGCTCACCGGCCTCGCTGGTGTCGCCCCTGAAGATCCGGAACCTGAATTCGTTGCCTTCAACAGCCAGAACGAGATCGCACTGACGCTGCAGGAAAATAACGAGATCATTATCCTTGACGGTACGACCGGCACGGTGAAGACGCATTTCACCGCCGGCAGCGTCGACCTCACCGGCATCGACACCAAGCGCGACGGCGCCCTGAAATTCACCGGCGAGAAGAAGGGCGTCCCGCGTGAGCCCGACGCGGTCAAGTGGCTGGACGACAACCGTATCGTCGTTGCCAACGAAGGCGACTACGAAGGCGGCTCGCGCGGCTTCACCATCTTCGACAAGACCGGCAAGGTTCTCTTCGAATCCGGCGCCTCTTTCGAACGCGCCGTTGCCGCTCTCGGCCACTATCCGGAAAGCCGCTCTTCGTCGAAGGGCGTCGAGCCGGAAGGTCTCGAAGCGGCCAAGTTCGGTGATGACAACCTGTTCTTCCTTCTTGCCGAACGCGCTTCCGTCGTCGGTGTCTACAAGGACACGGGTGCCGATCCGGAACTGCTGCAGATCCTGCCGTCGGGCATTTCTCCGGAAGGCGCAATCGCCATTCCCCAGCGTAACCTGTTCGCTACTGCCAACGAGCTTGACCTCGGCAAGGACGGCGGTGCGCGTTCGCACGTCATGATCTACGAGCGCGGCGAAGGCGAGAAGGCCTATCCGCATATCGTCTCCGCAGAGAAGGACGGCAATCCGATCGGTTTTGCCGCGCTTTCGGGCCTCGCCGCCGTTCCGGGCAAGCCGGGCATGCTCTACGCCGTCAGCGACAGCGTCCTCGGTTCGCAGCCGACGATTTACACGATCGACGCCACCAAGAAGCCGGCCGTTATCACCGATGCCCTCATCGTCAAGCGTGACGGCGCTCCGGCCCAGAAACTCGACATCGAAGGCATCGCCGTTGCTGCCGATGGTTCTTTCTGGCTCGCTTCGGAAGGTTATACCGAGCGCCTGGTGCCGCACGCGCTCTATAACGTCACCGCCAAGGGCGACATCAAAGCCGAGATCGCCCTTCCGAAGGAACTGCTCGCCAACGAAATCCGCTATGGCTTCGAAGGTGTCACGATCATCGGCACCGGCGATGACGCAACGCTGTGGATGGCCGTTCAGCGCGAATGGAACGATGACGAGAAGGGTTTTGTGAAGCTCGTTTCCTATAACCCGAAGAAAAAGGAATGGGGCGGCGTACGCTACCCGCTCGACAAGAGCGAGAGTGGTTGGGTCGGTCTTTCCGAAATCACGGCTCAGGGAGACAGCGTCTACATTATCGAGCGTGACAATCTCGTCGGCGACGCGGCCAAGCTGAAGAAGCTCTACAAGGTCGCAATCTCCGACCTGAAGCCGGGCAAGCTCGGCGGCGAACTGCCTGTCGTCAAGAAGACGGAAGCCCATGACTTCATCGGCGACCTGAAGTCGGCCACCAACGGCTACGTTCTCGACAAGCTGGAAGGTTTCGCCTTCGACGCGTCGGGCAAGGCCTTTGCAGTGACCGACAATGACGGTGTCAGCGATTCTTCGGGCGAAACCCTGTTCTTCCCGGTCAACCTGTCCGCAACGAACTGAGTTCACATTCCGCGAAATGGAGAGGCCGGGCTTTGCCCGGCCTTTTTCCTTGGCCCGACAACGCTGACGGCGTGACCGGGTTAGGCCATGAATTTGGGCAGTGCGGCGGCCAATGCGTCGACCGCAAGACGGATCCTGAGCGGCAGGTGCGGCGTCTGCAGCCACAGCGCATGGCAGTCGTAGAGAAATTCCGGCTGACCTGGCAGCAGCACTTCGAGCGTCCCGGCCTGCACGCGCTCGCGGATGAGCCAGTAGGGTAGCCAGGCAAGCCCCATGCCGGCTGCCGCCGCATCTGCAATTGCATCGAGATCATCGAGCCGCAATCGGCCGTTTGGCCGAACTTCTACTGGAGCCTGGTCTCCATCCGGGAAGAGCCATGGGCTGAAGCGCGCGGAGCGCGCGTAGATGATTGCATCGTGCTTGCCGATATCTTCGACAGTCTCCGGTCTGCCATGAGCATCGAGATAGTTCGCCGAGGCGCAGACCACCATGCGCTGGCGCGAGACCCGCCGCGCGATGATCCCTGACCTGTCAGCGAGTTCCCCGGTACGGATCGCGAGATCGTAGCCGTCATCGGCGAGATCGGTAATGGGGTCGCTGAGCGATAGATCGAGTTCGAGGCTCGGATACCGCCTTGCAAGATCGAGCAGAACCGGAAGCACGCAATGCCGGCCGAAATGCGCGGGCATGGTGACGCGCAGCTTTCCACATGGTTCGGAAAGATGGTCGAACGCGAGCGCGTCCGCGGCTTCGGTCTCGGCGAGGATCACCCGGCAGCGCTCGTAATAGGCGCGTCCAAAATCCGTAAGGCTCTGGCGGCGCGTTGTCCGGGTGATAAGGCTGACTCCCAATCGCTCCTCAAGAAAGCGGATATGCTTGCCGACCATCGGACCGGAGAGGCCGAGTGCTGCTGCCGCTGCCGCAAACGAGCCCAGATCAACGGCCTTCACGAAGACGGTCATGCTGGTAAGGCGATCCATATTGCAAACTCACAGTTTCTTCTGTCTTTCTCAGAGCCCAATTTATCTCCACCAATCCAATTGGCATAGATCATTCAGTCCGATTGTTTTGGAGTTGATGGGAAATGGCACGCATAATCCGCTTTCATGAATTTGGCGGTCCTGACGTTCTCCGCATTGAGGATATGGATATTCCAGCCCCTGGACCGGGACAGGTTCAGATCCGCGTCAAGGCTCTTGGGATCAATCGGGCTGAGGCCCTGCTGAGATCCGGTACCTATATCGAAACCGCGCCGCTGCCGTCGGGCCTTGGCCTCGAGGCGGCAGGCATCATCGAGGCGGTAGGGGAGGGCGTGGATGGCTTTGCGCCCGGCGACGCTGTCAGCGTCATCCCGCCGATCTCGATGGTCCGCTCGCCGGCTTATGGAGAACTGGTCACATTTCCCGCCGCATCTGTTGTCAGGCACCCGCCGACACTTTCCTGGGAGGAGGCTGCTGCTCTCTGGATGCCGTATCTGACTGCTTACGGCGGCCTGATCGATATCGCCCGACTATCAAGGGGGGAGTTCGTCGCTATTACCGCTGCATCGAGCAGCGTAGGTCTTGCCGCAATCCAGATCGCCAACGTGATCGGCGCCACGCCGATTGCGATTACGAGAACCTCTTCAAAGCGTCGGGCATTGCAGGAGGCCGGTGCCGCGCATGTGATCGCCTCGCAGGAGGAGGACTTGCAAGCGCGGCTAAGGGGGATCGCCGGAGAAGGAGGTGTTCGGGTCGTCCTCGACGCCGTGGCCGGACCTATCTTCGAGCCGTTGACGGCGGCGATGTCCTCGGGCGGCATTCTTATCGAATATGGTGGATTAAGCCCGCAGCCAGCACCGTTTCCGTTGCCTGCCGTGCTCGGCAAATGCCTGCTGCTGCGCGGCTATCTCGTCCATGAGATCATTCGCGATCCGATACGACTTCAGGCCGCAAAGACCTTTATTTTCGATGGGCTCGCGTCCGGCGCGCTGAAGCCTCTCATAGCAAAGACGTTCCCCTTCGAGCAGATCGCCGAAGCGCATCGGTTCCTGGAAACGAATGAGCAGTTCGGCAAGGTCGTCGTGACCGTCTGATGCGGTCCTGTTGGGGATCATGTCTCAATCCCGGCCTGCAAGTTGCTGGCCGGGATTGATGGTCTGAAGGGCCTACCAGCGCTGATGCACGTGCGGAGCGATCAGCCGCCCGTAAATCTCCCGGGTCGCCGTCATGACATCAGCCGACAGCGGCGCCAGATCGGCGGCGGCAGCGTTCGCGCTGGCCTGCTCGGCATTACGCGCGCCGGGAATGACGACGGTGACAGCCTCTGCCATCAGGATCCAGCGCAGCGCAAAGGCTGCCATGCCGGCGCCTGCTGGAACGAGCTTGCGCACTTCCTCGCCCGCCTGCAGGCCGACCTCGAAGGGCACGCCCGCAAAGGTTTCGCCGACATCGAAGGCCTCGCCGTTGCGGTTGAAGTTGCGGTGATCGTCGCTGGCGAACTTGGTGTCGCGGGTGATCTTGCCGGAGAGCAGGCCGCTTGCGAGCGGCACACGGGCGATGATCGCCACGTTCTTGCGGCGGGCCTCACCGAAGAACAGATGGTCGGGACGCTGGCGGAAGATATTGTAGATGATCTGGATGCTGACGACGCCAGGGTATTCGATCGCCTTCAAGGCTTCCTCGACCTTTTCGACACTGACGCCATAGCCCTTGATCTTGCCTGCCTTTTGCAGGTCGTCGAGGGCCGCGAAAACCTCGGAGCGATAGAGCACTTCCGTCGGAGGGCAGTGGAGCTGCACGAGGTCGAGGCTGTCCACCAGCAGATTCTTCAGGCTGCGGTCGATGAAGCCTTCGAGATTGGCCTTGTTGTAGCCCTCAGCGACATGCGGGTTGAGACGGCGGCCGGCCTTGGTCGCGACCATCGGGCGCTCGCCGCCACGCGCCTTCAGCACGTCGGCGATGATCTTCTCGGAGCGGCCATCACCGTAGACGTCAGCGGTATCGATGAAGGTCATGCCGGCATCGAGTGCGGCATTCAGCGCAGCGCGGCCGTCCGCTTCGCTGACATCGCCCCAGGAACCGCCGATCTGCCAGGCGCCGAAGCCGACATCGGTAACGGTGAAGGGCAGGCGGCCGAAAGCATGATGTTTCATGAAAAATCCTCCGTTCGTGATGAAAGGCCCTCGCAGTAGCAGCTGCCGGATAGAGCGGCAATCGCCGATACCGCTTGGATCACCTGCTGCGATGAAATACCCTTGCCCAAGACGGCTTCAACTGCGCACGACGGAAGAACGGAAAGAACATGGATATCAAGACCGCGGGCGCACGCCCCTCCACCAAAGGCCGGGCCGACTATTTTACCGGTTCCGTACGGCTGGATCCGCTTGTTGATGCGCCGGATCCCGCCCGCGTGCAGGCCACGCACGTGACCTTCGAACCCGGCGCGCGCACGACCTGGCACACGCATCCCTTGGGGCAGACGCTGATCGTTACGTCAGGCAGGGGGCTTGCGCAGACTTGGGGTGGAGACATCAGGGAAATCCGTGCCGGCGATGTGGTCTGGTTCGCGCCGGGCGAGAAGCACTGGCATGGGGCGAGTGAGGAGACTGGCATGAGCCATATTGCCATCCAGGAAGCGTTGAACGGCAGCGTGGCAGACTGGCTGGAGCAGGTCAGTGACGAGCAGTATGCTGGCAAGGCCTGAGGGCAGCGGTGGCCGTGCAGCATGATTCGGAGATTGGGCGGGTGCCGTCGCGTGTGACCGGTAACAGCTCACGACACGCCTATGCTTCTCAGCCTGTGGAAAAGTTCCTCGACAGGCGTAAGTGGTCGCGAAGGCGATGCAATGGCCTGCAGGCGGGGCAGGGAGCGCCCGCGTCACGAACGCGAATTTGCCGGTTCTGCGGGAGATTGGCGAAGCGGTTCCGAAACAATTTCAGCACTGTCATGGTTTTGTCTCCAAACCTGCTTGACACTAAAAGGCGAACCCCTTAGTTAGCCGCTCATCCCAACGGCCAGCCCGTTCGGAGAGGGTGCTCAGGCACCGGATTGCTTGAAAGAATGCGGGTGTAGCTCAGTCGGTTAGAGTGCCGGCCTGTCACGCCGGAGGTCGCGGGTTCGAGCCCCGTCACTCGCGCCATTTCAAGCAGGCGTCAAATTGACGCTGTCTGTCCGGTTTCGTGATATCCTCACGGTCCGAAAGGTCCAATGCGCGGGTGTAGCTCAGTCGGTTAGAGTGCCGGCCTGTCACGCCGGAGGTCGCGGGTTCGAGCCCCGTCACTCGCGCCATTTATCTTCAAAAAGCCATGCAGTTTCCGAGGGTCAGCCATGCGGCCTTCCGCGACATTTGCGGATTTGTCGCGACATCGTTGCATCTGCTTGATAATGTCCGTCTCACGCTGTTCGAATAGCTTCTGTAAAAGTCTTGCGCCGGGGCTCCGGCTGCGCTAACCACGGCTTGTTGCAACGCACGTTCGCTTGCCGGGCATTTGCCCAGTTGCGCCGCCCGGCGCCGCCCGCAAGCAGGGATGAACATGATGACTGAACTGCTCAGTTCCTATATTCCGATCGCTATTTTCATCGGTATCGCGCTCGTTATCGGCCTGGCGCTGCTCATTGCGCCGTTTGCCGTTGCATTCAAGGCGCCCGATTCGGAAAAGCTTTCGGCCTACGAATGCGGCTTCAACGCATTCGATGACGCTCGCATGAAGTTCGACATCCGCTTCTACCTCGTGTCGATTCTCTTCATCATCTTCGATCTTGAAGTCGCCTTCCTCTTCCCGTGGGCCGTTTCCTTCGGTGCCATCGGCTGGTTCGGCTTCTGGTCCATGATGGTCTTCCTCTTCGTGCTGACCATTGGCTTTATCTATGAATGGAAGAAGGGAGCCCTGGAATGGGAGTAGCCCCCGCTGGCAATCAGACGCTCGTAGCGCCGCAGCCGAAGGGGATCATCGATCCCTCGACCGGCAAGCCGATCGGCAGCAACGACGCGTTTTTTGGCGAGATCAACAATGAGCTCGCCGACAAGGGTTTCCTCGTCACGTCGACCGACGAGCTGATCAACTGGGCTCGTACCGGCTCGCTGATGTGGATGACCTTCGGTCTCGCCTGCTGCGCGGTCGAGATGATGCAGCTCTCCATGCCGCGTTACGACGTCGAGCGCTTCGGCTTTGCACCGCGTGCTTCGCCGCGCCAGTCGGACGTCATGATCGTTGCCGGCACGCTGACCAACAAGATGGCGCCTGCTCTTCGCAAGGTCTATGACCAGATGCCTGAGCCGCGTTACGTCATCTCGATGGGCTCCTGCGCCAACGGCGGCGGCTACTATCACTATTCCTATTCGGTTGTTCGTGGTTGCGACCGCGTCGTGCCGATCGACATCTATGTGCCGGGCTGTCCCCCCACAGCCGAAGCGCTGCTTTACGGCGTGCTTCTGCTGCAGAAGAAGATCCGCCGCACCGGCACGATCGAACGCTAAGGGCAAGGACAGGACATTATGAGCGAAGCCCTCACTGAGCTTTCGTCGTACCTTTCGGAAGCGCGCGGCAACCTGATTGCCGCCTCTCAGCTCAAGTATGGTGAGCTGACGCTGACGACGACCGGCGACAATCTGATTCCGCTGCTGACTTTCCTGCGCGACGATGCCAAGTGCGGCTTCGTCAACCTGACGGACATCTGCGGTGTGGACTGGCCGCAGCGCGAACTGCGCTTCGATGTCGTCTATCATATTCTGTCGCCCAAGAAGAACTTGCGCATCCGCGTGAAGGTGGCAACAGACGAAGATACGCCGGTTCCGTCCGCCTGCGCCGTCTATCCGGGCGCCGACTGGTTCGAGCGCGAGACCTGGGACATGTACGGCGTGCTCTTCACCGGCCATCCGGACCTGCGCCGTATCCTGACCGATTACGGTTTCGAAGGCCATCCGCTGCGCAAGGACTTCCCGACGACAGGTTTCGTCGAAGTTCGCTACGACGATGCGGCAAAGCGCGTCGTTTACGAGCCGGTGGAACTGAAGCAGGAGTTCCGAAACTTTGACTTTCTGTCGCCCTGGGAAGGCACCGAATACGTGCTGCCCGGCGATGAAAAAGCGAAGCAATAATTCAAGGCGGCTGGTGGGCCTGTTCCCGCCATTCACCAACTACCTGAGAACGCGAGCCTGATCGCCATGACAGAACATAATGTCCGCAACTTCAACATCAATTTCGGACCGCAGCATCCGGCGGCGCACGGCGTGCTTCGTCTTGTCCTGGAGCTTGACGGCGAAATTGTGGAGCGCGTCGACCCGCATATCGGTCTTCTCCATCGCGGCACCGAAAAGCTGATCGAAACCAAGACCTACCTGCAGGCTGTTCCCTACTTCGATCGCCTCGATTACGTCGCGCCGATGAACCAGGAACACGCCTATGCTCTGGCGGTCGAAAGGCTGCTCGGCATCGAGATCCCGATTCGCGGCCAGCTCATCCGCGTCCTCTACTCGGAAATCGGCCGTATCCTGTCGCATCTCCTGAACGTCACGACTCAGGCCATGGACGTTGGTGCGCTGACGCCGCCGCTCTGGGGTTTCGAAGAGCGCGAAAAGCTGATGGTGTTCTATGAGCGCGCCAGCGGCTCCCGCATGCATGCCGCTTATTTCCGTCCGGGCGGTGTTCACCAGGACCTGCCGGAACAGCTCGTGCAGGATATCGGCAAGTGGTGCGACGAGTTCCCGGGCAAGCTCGACGATATCGACGATCTTCTCACCGGCAACCGCATCTTCAAGCAGCGTAACGTCGATATCGGCGTCGTCTCGCTGGAAGATTGCTGGGCCTGGGGCTTCTCGGGCGTCATGGTACGCGGTTCGGGCGCTGCCTGGGATCTGCGTCGTGCGCAGCCCTACGAATGCTATTCGGATCTCGAATTCGATATCCCGGTCGGCAAGAACGGCGACAACTACGATCGTTACCTGATCCGCATGATCGAGATGCGCGAATCGGTGAAGATCATGAAGCAGTGCGTCAATCGCCTGCTCGGTGATGCCAAGGCGGGACCCTTCTCCTCGATCGACGGCAAGGTCGTTCCGCCGAAGCGCGGCGAGATGAAGCGTTCGATGGAAGCGCTCATCCACCACTTCAAGCTCTATACCGAAGGCTATCACGTGCCGGCCGGCGAGGTTTACGCTGCCGTCGAAGCGCCGAAGGGCGAATTCGGCGTCTATCTCGTCTCCGACGGCACCAACAAGCCCTATCGCTGCAAGATCCGCGCCCCGGGTTATGCGCATCTGCAGGCGATGGACTTCATGTGCCGTGGCCACCAGCTTGCCGACGTAGCGGCTGTTCTCGGCTCGCTCGACATCGTGTTCGGTGAGGTAGACCGCTAATGCAGGCTCTGCCGCTCGCAGCAGCATTTCTTCTTTCGGCCTCCGCTGCCTTTGCGCAGGATGCCGGAAAGCTCGGCACACCGCTGGGCCACGAGGAGGCGCAGTCGCCGGCAGAGCAGTCGTCCATGGGCGAGCTTTTGTCCAAGGGCTATCAAATCAAGGCCGCCGTGCCGAACGGCGGCAAGTTCGTGGTATTTATGCAAAAAGACCAGTCGGCCTACGCCTGTGAAATGCAGTCTTTGACTGCTTCGCGGTGTGGAACGCTAAACTGACAAGGCGTGAGGAAGAATGTCCGTTCGTCGATTAGCCGAAGATCAATTCCAGCCGTCCGCATTCGCTTTCAGCGATGACAATGCGGTCTGGGCGGAAAAGACGATTCAGAAATATCCCGCAGGCCGTCAGCAGTCCGCGGTCATTCCACTGTTGATGCGGGCGCAGGAACAGGATGGTTGGGTCACCCGCCCGGCGATCGAAAAGATCGCCGACATGCTGGACATGGCCTATATCCGTGTTCTCGAAGTCGCGACCTTCTACACCCAGTTCCAGCTTCATCCGGTCGGCACGCGCGCTCACGTGCAGGTCTGCGGCACGACGCCCTGCATGCTGCGCGGCTCGGAAAAGCTGATGGGCGTCTGCCGCAGCAAGATCCACCAGCACCCGTTCGAGCGCAATGCTGAAGGCACGCTCTCGTGGGAAGAGGTCGAATGTCTCGGGGCCTGCGTCAACGCACCGATGGTGATGATCGGCAAGGATACCTATGAGGACCTGACGCCCGAGCGCCTCGAAGAGATCATTGATACGTTCGCGGCCGGCAATGGCGCGAGCGTCAAGGTTGGCCCGCAGATCGACCGTCACCTGTCCTCGCCCGAAGGTGGCCCGACGACCCTGCTGAGTGATGGTACCGTCACCCGCACCTGGGTTGACAAGGCCGCAACGACCGCACCGGCAGATGGCGCCACCGTTCCGCCCTCCGAGGCTGCGCGTCCGAAGAGCACCGATGCCGAGACCAATGCGGCGCTGAAGACGCCGGCAACGGCACCGAAGGCATCCGCCAAGAATGCCAAGGCTGCCGAAGTTCAGCCGCTTTCCGGCACAGCCGCTTCCGAGCCGGCGCCGAAACCTGCTGCTGAAGCTGTTGTAAAGCCTTCGCTGACCGACAAGAATCGTCCGGCCGGCATCGAAAAGCCGGCAGCGCCGGACGATCTCAAGATGATCTCGGGCGTCGGTCCGAAGATCGAGGCAACGTTGCATGAAATCGGCATCTTCACCTTCGCGCAGATCGCGGGTTGGAAGAAAGCCGAACGTGAATGGGTCGATGGTTTCCTGAATTTCCGCGGCCGCATCGAGCGTGACGACTGGGTCAAGCAGGCCAAGGCGCTCGCCAAGGGCGGTGAAGCGGAATATATCAAGGTCTTCGGCAAGAAGCCGCGGTAAGAGGTGTGAGACATGTTAGAAGATAAAGACCGCATCTTTACCAACATCTACGGCCTCAAGGACAAATCCCTGAAAGGCGCGATGAGCCGCGGCCATTGGGATGGCACCAAGCAGATCCTGGAAAAGGGCCGCGACTGGATCATCGAAGAGATGAAGGCTTCCGGCCTTCGCGGCCGTGGTGGCGCAGGCTTCCCGACCGGCCTCAAGTGGTCCTTCATGCCGAAGCAGAGCGACGGCCGTCCGCACTACCTCGTCGTCAATGCCGACGAATCGGAGCCCGGCACCTGCAAGGACCGCGATATCATGCGCAACGATCCGCATACGCTGATCGAAGGCTGTGTGGTCGCGAGCTTCGCCATGGGCGCCAATGCCGCCTATATCTATGTTCGCGGCGAATATATCCGCGAGCGCGAAGCCCTGCAGGCGGCAATCGACGAATGCTACGATGCCGGCCTTCTCGGCAAGAACAACAAGCTCGGCTGGGACATGGACATCTATGTCCATCATGGCGCTGGTGCTTACATCTGCGGTGAAGAAACCGCGCTGCTCGAAAGCCTTGAAGGCAAGAAGGGCCAGCCGCGCCTCAAGCCACCATTCCCGGCAAACATGGGTCTCTACGGCTGCCCGACGACGGTCAACAATGTCGAATCGATCGCAGTCGCTCCCACCATCCTGCGTCGTGGTGCCGGCTGGTTCTCGGCGATCGGCCGTCCCAACAATGTCGGCACCAAGCTCTTCATGCTCTCCGGTCACGTCAACAAGCCGTGCACCGTTGAAGAGAGCATGGGCATCACCTTCCGCGAACTCGTCGACAAGCATGCCGGCGGCATCCGCGGCGGCTGGGACAACCTGCTTGCCGTCATCCCGGGCGGCGCATCGTGCCCGATCGTTCCGGCCAAGGACATTATCGACTGCCCGATGGACTTCGACGGCCTGCGCGCTGTCGGTTCCTCCTTCGGTACGGCCGCCTCGATCGTCATGGACAAGTCCACCGACGTCATCAAGGCGATCGCTCGTATCTCGGCCTTCTTCAAGCATGAGAGCTGCGGCCAGTGCACGCCGTGCCGCGAAGGCACCGGCTGGATGTGGCGCGTGATGGAGCGCATGGCGCGTGGCAACGCCCAGAAGCGCGAGATCGACATGCTGTTCCAGGTCACCAAGCAGATCGAAGGCCACACCATCTGCGCGCTCGGCGACGCCGCCGCATGGCCGGTACAGGGTCTGATCCGTAACTTCCGTCCGGAAATCGAAGCCCGCATCGACCAGTATACGGCCAATGCTCTCGATCACGGTGCGGTTCTGGAGGCGGCTGAGTAAGCGCATGACATCAGAGGCATCCGACGGCAAGATGAATGAAGGGGCAGCCGATTTTGCGGCTGACTTCGGCCGTCTTGCTGCCGGCATGCTGGAAAATGCGCGTGCTTTCCCCGTTCATCCGTTGATGGCGCATCCGGCTGCCGCATTTGCCGCTGCCACGGCGATCGGCTTCGGCATTTCCACCCAGATGGCCGGCGTTTTCTTCGGTGCGCTGAAGGGCGCGCTTGAGACGGCGAACCTCGCGGCCGCAGCGCTCGATGAAACGCCGCCGGACGAAGAAACACCCGAGATGGATATCCGTCCGGAAAATATTCGCCCGGCAGAAACGGCTGCACCGGTTCGTAAGGCTGCAAAGCCGAAGCTGACGGTGGTTTCCAGCAAGGCCCCGGCAACGGAAGCGGCGAAGCCGACGGTTGCCAAGGCGAAGCCCGCCGCAAGGTCCAGGAAGGCTGACGATCTGAAACTGATCGCCGGGATCGGCCCGAAACTGGAGCAGGTGCTGAACAAGAGAGGCATCCGCACCTTTGCCGATGTCGCGGCATGGAACGATCAGGACGTTGCGAGCCTGGACGCCGAACTCGGCGTCGACGGCCGTATCCTGCGTGACGACTGGGTCGGCCAGGCCAAGGTGCTGGCGACACGGGGCCGCAGGAAGAAGTAGGTTTCCGGCCCCGGGCAATGGCCGGCGGAATGGCATATCGATCGGCGGGGCAGGGGCCTCGGGTCGCAATGCCGATGGCGGGTTTCGGGTCTCGGAGCCGGCGAAAAGAGAATTTGGGCAATACCAGCGCCAGGACGGACGAAATGTCTGCCTTGGCAATATGGATGTTGCAAAAATAGGTTTGTTTGCCGGTATCCGGCGAATGGGAAACAGGACTGAGTGACGATGGCAAAACTGAAGATTGACGGCAACGAGATCGAAGTTCCGGATCATTACACGCTGATTCAGGCGTGCGAAGAAGCCGGCGCTGAAGTTCCGCGCTTCTGCTTCCATGAGCGTCTGTCGGTTGCCGGCAATTGCCGCATGTGCCTCGTCGAGGTCAAGGGCGGTCCGCCGAAGCCGCAGGCTTCCTGCGCCATGGGCGTGCGCGATATCCGCGGCGGCCCGAACGGCGAACTGCCTGAAGTCTTCACCAACACGCCGATGGTCAAGAAGGCTCGTGAAGGCGTTATGGAATTCCTGCTGATCAATCATCCGCTGGATTGCCCGATCTGCGACCAGGGCGGCGAATGCGACCTGCAGGACCAGGCCATGGCCTTCGGTATCGACACGTCGCGCTATCAGGAAGACAAGCGCGCCGTCGAAGACAAGTACATTGGCCCGCTCGTCAAGACGGTCATGAACCGCTGCATTCACTGCACGCGTTGCGTCCGCTTCACGACCGAAGTGGCCGGCATTTCCGAGCTTGGCCTGATCGGCCGTGGCGAGGACGCCGAGATCACCACCTATCTCGAGCAGGCCATGACCTCCGAGCTGCAGGGCAACGTCGTTGATCTTTGCCCGGTCGGCGCTCTGACCTCCAAGCCCTTCGCCTTCACGGCCCGTCCGTGGGAACTGAACAAGACCGAATCGATCGACGTCATGGACGCCGTCGGCTCGGCGATCCGCGTTGATACCCGCGGCCGCGAAGTCATGCGCATCCTGCCGCGAATCAATGAGGCGGTGAATGAAGAGTGGATCTCCGACAAGACCCGTCATGTCTGGGACGGCCTGAAGACGCAGCGCCTCGACCGGCCCTACGTCCGCAAGGACGGTCGCCTACAGCCGGCGAGCTGGGGCGAAGCCTTCGGCGCCATCAAGTCGGCCGTTTCGGCAACCTCCGGCGACAAGATCGGCGCGATTGCCGGAGATCTCGCCTCGGTCGAAGAAATGTATGCGCTCTCCGAACTCGTAAAGTCGCTGGGTTCCGAGAACCTCGACTGTCGCCAGGATGGGGCGGCACTTGATCCGTCGCTCGGCCGCGCAAGCTACCTTTTCAACCCGACCATCGCGGGCATCGAACAGGCTGACGCGCTGCTTATCATCGGCGCCAATCCGCGCTTCGAAGCGGCTATCCTCAACGCCCGCATCCGCAAGCGTTACCGTCGCGGCGGTTTCCCGATCGGCGTGATCGGTGAGGGCGGCGAGATGCGTTACAACTATGATTATCTCGGCGCTGGCCCCGATACGCTGAAGGACATTCTCGACGGCGGCCACGCCTTCGCCGAAGTCCTCTCCAAGGCTTCCAAGCCGATGATCATCATCGGCCAGGGTGCGCTGACCCGCACGGATGGTGCTGGCGTTCTCGCAACCGCCGCCAAGCTCGCTGTCAATGTCGGCGCAATCGCCGAAGGCTGGAACGGCTTTGCCGTGCTCCATACCGCAGCATCGCGCGTCGGCGGCCTCGATCTCGGCTTCGTGCCGGGTGCCAAGGGCGTCAATGCCGCCGAGATGCTGAAGACCATGGACGTGCTCTTCCTGCTCGGCGCCGACGAATTTGATGTCTCGGCGAAGGCTGCGAAGTTCACCGTCTATATCGGCTCGCATGGCGACAACGGTGCGCATGGCGCCGACGTCATCCTGCCGGCCGCCGCCTACACAGAAAAGTCCGGCACCTGGGTCAACACCGAAGGCCGCGTCCAGATGGGCAACCGCGCCGGTTTCGCACCGGGCGACGCCCGCGAAGACTGGGCGATCATCCGAGCCCTTTCTGACGTGCTCGGCAAGAAGCTTCCGTTTGATTCTCTCGGCGAATTGCGCAGCAAGCTCTATGCGGCATTCCCGCATTTTGCGGCCATCGACGAGATCGCCGAAGGCGATAGCGCCCAAATTGCCGCACTGGCGAAAAAAGCCGGTAAGATGAACAAATCCGGGTTTGCGTCGCCGGTCAAAGACTTCTATTTGACGAACCCGATAGCGCGCGCCTCGGCTGTCATGGCCGAGTGCTCGGCGTTGGCCCGCAACAATTTCAAAGTCGCGGCAGAGTAAGGGCAGGAACTCATGGATTCTTTCTTCTCGACCTATGTCTGGCCGGCGATCATCATGATCGGTCAGTCACTGCTGCTGCTCGTCTGCCTGCTGGTCTTCATCGCTTACGTCCTTCTTGCCGATCGCAAGATCTGGGCCGCCGTCCAGCTGCGCCGCGGCCCGAACGTCGTCGGTCCTTTCGGTCTGTTCCAGTCCTTCGCCGACCTCTTGAAGTTCGTCTTCAAGGAACCGGTCATTCCGGCCGGCGCCAACAAGGCGGTCTTCCTTCTTGCCCCGCTCGTCACCGTGCTTCTGGCGCTGTCGACTTGGGCGGTCGTGCCGCTCGCAGATGGCTGGGTCATTGCCAACATCAATGTCGGCATCCTCTATATCTTTGCGATCTCTTCGCTCGAAGTGTACGGCATCATCATGGGTGGCTGGGCTTCGAACTCGAAGTACCCGTTCCTCGGTGCGCTGCGCTCCGCAGCGCAGATGGTGTCCTACGAAGTCTCGATCGGCTTCGTCATCGTCACCGTCCTTCTCTGCGTCGGTTCGCTGAACCTGACGGACATCGTCAATGCCCAGCGCACCGGTCTCGGCACCATGATCGGCCTGCCGAACTCGTTCCTCGACTGGCACTGGCTGGCGCTGTTCCCGATGTTCGTCGTCTTCTTCATCTCCGCACTTGCCGAGACGAACCGCCCGCCCTTCGATCTTCCGGAAGCAGAATCCGAACTCGTCGCCGGCTTCATGGTCGAATACGGCTCGGCTCCGTACATGATGTTCATGCTCGGCGAATATGCGGCCGTCGTCCTGATGTGCTCGCTGACGACCATCCTCTTCCTTGGGGGCTGGCTGCCGCCGGTCGATTTCTGGCTCATCAACTGGGTGCCCGGCATCATCTGGTTCATGCTGAAGGCGTGCCTGGTGTTCTTCATGTTCGCCATGGTCAAGGCTTTCGTGCCCCGTTACCGCTACGACCAGCTCATGCGTCTCGGCTGGAAAGTCTTCCTTCCGCTGTCGCTCGCCATGGTCATCATCGTTGCATTCGTGCTGAAACTGACGGGATGGGCAGGCTGATGTCCAACCTCGTTTCCGGCAAAATTGGAGAATAAGATGGGAAGCCTGTCCGCCTCCATCAACTCGCTCTTCCTGAAGGAATTCGTCGGCGCATTCTTCCTGTCGATGCGCTACTTCTTCAAGCAGAAGGCGACGATCAACTATCCCTTCGAAAAGGGTCCGGTCAGCCCGCGCTTCCGCGGCGAGCATGCTCTGCGCCGTTACCCGAACGGTGAAGAGCGCTGCATCGCCTGCAAGCTGTGCGAAGCGATCTGTCCCGCTCAGGCGATCACCATCGAAGCCGGCCCGCGCCGCAATGACGGCACACGCCGTACGGTGCGCTACGACATCGACATGGTGAAGTGCATCTATTGCGGCTTCTGCCAGGAGGCTTGCCCCGTCGATGCGATCGTCGAAGGCCCGAATTTCGAATTCGCCACCGAGACCCGCGAAGAGCTCTACTTCGACAAGCAGAGGCTTCTCGAAAACGGCGACCGGTGGGAGCGTGAAATCGCCCGCAACATGGCGATCGACGCGCCCTATCGTTGATTGAAATTTGAAATGCCGCGGGAAGGGTGCTCAACGCCTGCCGCGGTCAACATGCACCGGGGCTTTGCCGGCGAATGCTGTGCGAAGTCCTATCGGGCAGGGAAACTCCCGGCTGCCCGGGGGAAGATGAAAAAGGCACCAACATGGGTCTGCAGGCTCTATTTTTCTATCTTTTCGCCTTTGTCGCGATAGCGTCGGCGTTCATGGTCATCTGGGCGAAGAACCCGGTTCACTCGGTTCTGTTCCTGATCCTGGTGTTCTTCAATGCAGCCGGTCTCTTCCTGCTGCTGGGTGCAGAATTCCTGGCGATGATCCTGCTCGTCGTCTATGTGGGCGCGGTCGCGGTTCTCTTCCTCTTCGTGGTGATGATGCTTGACATCGACTTCACCGAGCTTCGCGCCGGTGTTCTCGAATATGCGCCGATCGGCGCGCTGATCGGTCTCATCCTCGCAGCCGAACTCATCGTCGTCGTCGGCGGCAGCGCGATCTCGCCTGAGATTGCCAAGACCGTCGCCATGCCGATCCCGGCGCTGACCGAACGCACCAATACGGCGGCACTCGGCGACGTGCTCTACACGAACTACGTCTACTTCTTCGAGATCGCCGGTCTGGTCCTGCTGGTCGCCATGATCGGCGCGATCGTGCTGACGCTGAAGCATCGCACCAATATCAAGCGGCAGAATATCGCCCGCCAGGTTGCCCGCACGCCTGCCACCGCCGTCGAGGTGATCAAGGTCAAGCCGGGCCAGGGCGTAAGCTGAGCCGAGAGGTCAAGGAACAAAGAACATGGTCATCGGACTTTCCCATTATCTCACGGTCAGCGCCATCCTCTTCACGATCGGCATCTTCGGCATCTTCCTTAACCGGAAGAACATCATCGTCATCCTGATGTCGGTCGAATTGATCCTGCTGGCGGTCAACATCAACATGGTCGCCTTCTCGTCGTTCCTCAACGACATCGTCGGCCAGGTGTTCGCACTGTTCATTCTGACCGTTGCTGCTGCTGAAGCGGCGATCGGTCTTGCAATTCTCGTTGTCTTCTACCGCAACCGCGGTTCGATCGCGGTCGAAGACGTCAATATGATGAAGGGCTGAGCGGCTCATGTTCCTCTATAAGGCTATCGTCTTCCTTCCCCTGATCGGCGCGATCATCGCTGGCCTCTTCGGCCGTGCGATCGGTGCCAAGGCGTCGGAATATGTCACCAGCGGCCTGATGATCATCGCCGCCATCCTGTCCTGGGTCGTCTTCTTCACGGTTGCGCTCGGCCATCCCGAGGGCGTGATCAAGGTCGAGGTTCTGCGCTGGATCCAGTCTGGTGGCATCGACGTCTCATGGTCGCTGCGCGTCGATACGCTGACCTCGGTCATGCTGATCGTCGTCAATACTGTTTCGACACTCGTGCACATCTACTCGATCGGTTACATGCATACCGATCCGCACCGTCCGCGTTTCTTCGCCTATCTCTCGCTCTTCACCTTCGCCATGCTCATGCTGGTGACGTCCGACAACCTCGCCCAGATGTTCTTCGGCTGGGAAGGCGTTGGTCTGGCCTCGTATCTGCTGATCGGCTTCTGGTATAAGAAGCCTTCGGCATCGGCTGCTGCAATGAAGGCCTTCATCGTCAACCGCGTCGGCGACTTCGGTTTCGTGCTCGGTATTGCCACCGTCTTTGTGCTGTTCGGCTCGATCAACCTCGACACGATCTTCGCCAATGCTTCCACCTTCGCTCCGGCTGAAGGCGGCGGTGAAGCCGGCGAGGTGATCCTGAACCTCTTCGGCATGCATCTCGACAAGGCTCATGCGCTGACCGGCGCCTGCCTGCTGCTCTTCATGGGCGCGATGGGTAAGTCGGCGCAGTTCCTGCTGCACACCTGGCTGCCGGACGCCATGGAAGGCCCGACGCCGGTTTCCGCACTCATCCATGCCGCAACCATGGTGACCGCCGGCGTCTTCCTCGTCGCCCGCATGTCGCCGATCTTCGAACTCTCGCATGATGCGCTCGTCGTCGTGACGATCATCGGCGCGATCACCGCATTCTTCGCGGCGACCGTCGGCCTCGTGCAGAACGACATCAAGCGCGTCATCGCTTACTCGACCTGCTCGCAGCTCGGTTACATGTTCGTCGCTCTCGGCGTCGGTGCCTATGGCGCGGCAATCTTCCACCTCTTCACGCATGCCTTCTTCAAGGCTCTGCTCTTCCTCTGCGCCGGTTCGGTCATCCACGCCGTCGACGGTGAGCAGGACATGCGCTACATGGGTGGCCTGCGTCCGCACATCAAGGTGACGTTCTGGATGATGATGATCGGCACGCTGGCGATTACCGGTGTCGGCATTCCCTTCACCCCGATCGGCTTTGCCGGCTTCTTCTCGAAGGACGTCATTATCGAGGCCGCCTACGCGTCGCACTCGCCGGTCGCTGGCTTTGCCTTCACACTGCTGGTCATCGCTGCTCTCTTCACGAGCTTCTATTCCTGGCGTCTGATCTTCATGACCTTCTTCGGCAAGCCGCGTGCTTCCCACGAAGTCATGCATCACGTTCACGAATCGCCGCAGGTCATGCTGGTGCCGCTCTACATCCTCGCCATCGGCGCGGTTGTTGCCGGCTTCCTCTTCGAAGGCCGCTTCTACGGTGAGGAATATGCCGAGTTCTGGAAGGGTGCGCTTTTCACAGGCGCCGAGAACGAACTGGTGGAAGAGTTCCATCACGTCCCGGCCTGGGTCGGTCTCAGCCCCTTCATTGCCATGCTGCTCGGCTTCGTGATCGCCTGGTACATGTACATCAGGTCGCCCTCGACGCCGCGCAAGCTCGCCGAGCAGCATCGTGTGCTTTACCAGTTCCTGCTCAACAAATGGTACTTCGACGAGCTCTACGACTTCCTCTTCGTCCGCACTGCCAAGGCGCTTGGCAACTTCCTGTGGAAGAAGGGTGACGTCGGTGTCATCGATACCTACGGTCCGAACGGCGTCGCTGCTCGCGTGGTCAACGTCACTGATCGCGTCGTGCGCCTGCAGACCGGTTACCTCTATCACTATGCCTTCGCGATGCTGATCGGCATTGCGGCGCTCGTTACCTGGATGATGCTCGGGAGTTCCTTCTGATGACCGATTGGCCTATTCTTTCAACGGTCACCTTCCTGCCGCTCGTCGGCGTGGTGCTCCTGTTGCTGATGAACGGCGAAACCGAGAACGGTCGCAAGAACGTGCTGTGGATCTCCTTGATCACCACGGTCTTCACCTTCATCGTCTCGCTCTTCATCTGGATCGGCTTCGATAACGCCAATCCGGGCTTCCAGATGATCGAGCAGCATAGCTGGCTCGGCACCGGCATCGGCTACCATGTCGGCGTCGACGGCATCTCCATGCTGTTCATCATCCTCTCGACCTTCCTGATGCCCTTCTGCGTGCTCGCAAGCTGGCTCTCGATCGAGAAGCGATTGAAGGAATACATGATCGCCTTCCTCATCCTCGAAGTGATGATGGTCGGTGTCTTCGTCTCGCTTGATATCGTTCTCTTCTACGTCTTCTTCGAAGGCGGCCTCATCCCGATGTTCCTGATCATCGGCGTCTGGGGTGGTGCGAACCGCGTCTACGCGAGCTACAAGTTCTTCCTCTACACGCTGCTCGGCTCGGTGCTGATGCTGCTCGCCATCATGGCCATGTACTGGCAGGCCGGCACGACCGATATCGCCCAGCTTCTGGACTACAAGTTCCCGCCGGCGATGCAGACCTGGCTGTGGCTTGCCTTCTTCGCCTCCTTCGCGGTGAAGATGCCGATGTGGCCGGTCCACACCTGGCTCCCCGACGCACACGTCCAGGCGCCGACGGCCGGCTCCGTCATCCTGGCAGGCGTGCTCCTGAAGCTCGGTGGCTACGGCCTGATCCGCTTCTCGATTGGCATGTTCCCGGTCGCATCAGATCATTTCGCGCCGCTGGTCTTCGCGCTCTCCGTCATCGCCATCATCTACACTTCGCTGGTCGCGATGATGCAGGACGACATCAAGAAGCTGATCGCCTATTCCTCGGTTGCTCACATGGGCTACGTGACGATGGGCATCTTCGCTGCCAACGCGCAGGGCCTGCAGGGTTCGATCTTCCAGATGCTGTCGCACGGCATCGTCTCTGGTGCACTCTTCCTCTGCGTCGGCGTCGTCTATGACCGCACCCACACCCGTGAGATCGCGGCCTACGGCGGCCTGGTCAACAACATGCCGAAATATGCCGTCGCCCTCATGGTCTTCACCATGGCAAACGTCGGCCTTCCGGGCACGTCGGGCTTCATCGGCGAATTCCTGACGCTGATCGGCGTCTTCCGCGCCAATACCTGGGTTGCGCTCTTTGCCGCCACCGGCGTCATCCTTTCGGCCGCCTATGCGCTCTGGCTCTATCGCCGGGTGATCTTTGGCGCGCTGGAGAAGGAAAAGCTGAAGGCTCTGCTCGACCTTTCACCGCGTGAACAGATCATCCTTTACCCGATGATTGCGCTCACCATCTTCTTCGGTGTCTATCCGGCTCCGGTCTTCGATGCGACCGCAGCTTCCGTAGACCATCTGATCAACAGCTATTCGGCCGCAGTGCAGGCAGCGCAGAATGTTGCGCTGTCCATGAAATGACGGGACTTTAGGACATGACTGCTGAAACAATCTCCCTGAGCCTGTACCTGTCCGCGCCGGAAATCATCCTCGCGATCGGTGCTCTCGTCCTGCTCATGATCGGCGTCTTTGCGGGTGAGCGGTCCGGTCGGCTTGTCAGCACGCTGGCAATGATCGTGATTGCCATCTCTGGCCTTTGGCTGATCTTCATCCCTGGTGACGGCCTTGCCTATGGCGGGGTCTATGTCGCCGACGGCTTCGCCCGCTTTATGAAGGTTCTGGCACTGATCGGCTCCCTCGTGGCGCTGTTCATGTCGATGGGTCATGCGCGGGAAAATCAGCTCGACAAGTTCGAGTTCCCGGTTCTCCTGGTGCTCTGCACGCTCGGCATCATGCTGATGATCTCGGCCAACGATCTGATCGCGCTTTATCTCGGCCTCGAACTGCAGTCGCTCGCGATCTACGTCATCGCCGCGATCAACCGCGACAGCCTGAAGTCGACTGAAGCCGGTTTGAAGTACTTCGTTCTGGGTGCGCTCTCCTCGGGCATGCTGCTCTACGGCATGTCGCTGGTTTATGGCTTCACCGGCCATACGCATTTTGCTGACGTCGCCCAGGCGCTGACGGTGGAAGGCGCGCGGTCGCTCGGCCTCGTCTTCGGCCTCGTCTTCATCCTCGCCGGCATCGCCTTCAAGATCTCGGCCGTTCCCTTCCATATGTGGACGCCGGACGTTTATGAAGGCGCGCCGACCCCGGTCACCGCCTTCCTGGCGAGTGCACCGAAGGTCGCTGCGATGGCGATGATGACCCGCATTGTCATCACCGCCTTCCAGCCGGTGCTGACCGACTGGCAGCAGGTCGTCGTCTTCATATCGATTGCCTCCATGCTGCTCGGTTCCTTCGCTGCCATCGGCCAGAAGAACATCAAGCGACTGATGGCCTATTCCTCGATCGGTCACATGGGGTACGCGCTGGTCGGCCTTGCAGCCGGAAACCAGACGGGCGTCACCGGCGTCATGCTCTATATGGCGATCTACATGGTCATGACCCTCGGCTCCTTCGCGATCATCATGTCGATGCGCCGCAAGGATGGCACCGTCGTCGAGAACGTCAGCGATCTCGCCGGCTTGTCCGCAACGAACCCCTTCATGGCGGTGGTGCTGACCGCGCTGATGTTCTCGCTTGCCGGTATCCCGCCGCTTGCCGGCTTCTTCGCGAAGTACTTCGTCTTCGTTGCCGCCATCGAGGCCAAGCTCTATGCGCTCGCCGTCATCGGTGTTCTTGCGTCTGTCGTCGGCGCTTACTACTACCTGCGCGTCATTAAGCTGATGTGGTTCGATGAGGCGACCGGTGAATTCGCTCGCGTCTCCGGATCGCTGCGTCTCGTCTTCGGTCTTTCCGGCCTCTTCGTTGCAGCCTATGTTCTCATCGGTGGTCCGATCGGCGGCGCGGCCGAGCTTGCTGCGGCGACGCTCTTTTGATGGCTTCCGACAAGCGGCGCCGGATATCGCTCGGCGATATCAGGCACGAGGCCTTGTCGGATACTGCGTCGACCAACACGGAATGCCTTGCCCGGGCTCGGGCAGGGGACAGCGGTCTGCTCTGGGTGACCGCTGAACGACAGACCGGCGGCCGGGGCCGCCGGGGCCGTCCCTGGGTTTCAGAGCGCGGCAATCTCTATGCCTCGCTTCTCCTTATCGATCCGGCGCCGATGGAGCGCCTTGCCTCCCTGCCGCTGGCAGTCGCGGTTGCCGTGCATCAGGCGATCCGCAGCGTCTTGCCGCCAGGTGCGGAGCCGCTGGAGGTGAAGTGGCCGAATGATATCCTGATCGGACGCAAGAAGACCTGCGGCATCCTCGTGGAAGGCGAACGGCTGGCGGACGGCCGCCATGCTGTCGTGATCGGCATCGGCATCAATGTATCGGTCATGCCCGACAATCCCATCTATCCCGTCACCTGCCTGCGCGATCAGGGAAGTGCTGCTTCGCCCGAGGAGCTCTTCGCCCATCTGTTTGCATCCATGGCCGAGACGCTGGATATCTGGGATGGAGGGCAAGGCATTGCCGAGGTCACGGCCCGATGGCGCGCTGTCGCCTGCGGTATTGGCGAAAAGATAACCGTTAATCTGCCGGACAGGTCGATTTCCGGATATTTCGCCGGAATAGATGATAATGGCCTGTTGATGCTCGATACCGGCACGGGCAGGATGATGCCGATTGCGGCCGGCGATGTATTCTTTGGATAGTGGAAAAAACAAACATTATGGCGAAACAGGACGAACTGGTATTTCTGCCCCTGGGCGGCGTTGGAGAGATTGGCATGAATCTCGCGCTGTACGGCTACGGCCCGGCGGATCATCGCCAGTGGATCATGGTGGATTGCGGCGTCACCTTTCCGGGCCCGGATCTGCCGGGTGTCGATCTCGTCCTGCCGGATATCCGCTTCCTCGCCAATGAGCGAAAGAACCTCAAGGCGATCATCATCACCCACGCCCATGAGGATCACTACGGAGCGCTCGCCGATCTCTGGCCGGGCCTCAATGTTCCGGTCTATGCCTCGCCCTTCACTGCGGGCCTGCTGGAAGCCAAGCGCAATTTCGAGAAGGACGCGATCGGCGAGGTGCCGGTGACCATTTTCAAGGCCGGCGATAAGATCAATGCCGGCCCCTTCAGCATCGAGGGCGTGGCTGTCAATCATTCGATCCCCGAGCCGATGTCGCTGATGATCCGCACGCCGCTCGGCAATGTCATCCACACGGGCGACTGGAAGATCGACCACGAACCTTCGCTCGGGCCGCTGACCGACGAGACGCGCTTCCGCCAATTGGGTGATGAAGGCGTGCTGGCGCTGCTCTGCGACTCCACCAATGCACTGCGCGACGGCGTCTCGCCTTCGGAGAAGGATGTCTCCGAAAGCCTGCGCAAGATCATCGAGAATGCCGAGGGACGTGTGGCGATCACCACCTTCTCGTCGAATGTAGGCCGTATCCGCACCGTCGCCGAAGCCGCCGAAGCCGCTGGCCGTGAAGTGCTGCTGCTCGGAAGCTCGCTGAAGCGCGTGTGCGATGTTGCCCAGGATATCGGTCTGCTGGAAGGCGTAAAACCCTTCATCTCGGAGGAGGATTACGGCTTCATCCCGCGTGACAAGGTCGTGGTCATTCTCACCGGCAGCCAGGGCGAGCCCCGCGCTGCCCTCGCCAAACTTTCCCGCGATGAGATGCGCAATGTAGCCTTTGCCGCCGGCGACATCGTCGTCTTCTCTTCGCGCGCCATTCCCGGCAATGAGAAGGCGATCCAGGACATCAAGAATGGTCTCGTCGAGCAGGGGGTCCATATCATCACCGACACGGAGGCGCTGGTGCATGTCTCCGGCCATCCGCGCCGCAACGAGTTGCAGAAGATGTACGAGTGGACGCGGCCGAAGATCGTCGTGCCCGTGCATGGCGAGGCAACACATCTGACGGCGCACAAGGAACTGGCAGAACAGTCCGGCATTCCGACTGTGCCGCGCGTGCGCAACGGCGATGTGCTGCGGCTTGCGCCAGGACCGGTCGAGGTGATCGATGAAGCGCCGCATGGCCGCATCTACAAGGACGGGTCACTGATCGGTGACTTCGACGAAATGGGCATCGGCGAGCGCAAGAAGCTCGCCTATGTCGGCCATGTCGCCGTCAGCATCGTGCTCGACAATCGCTACGACATTATCGGCGAGCCCGATCTCGTGGCGATTGGCCTGCCTGCCTATGACGACGAGGGTGAGGATATGGAAGATACCCTGTTCGATGCGGCAATCAGCGCGATCGAGAGTATTCCGCGCGCCCGCCGCAAGGATATCGACATGGTGCAGGAGGCCGCGCGCCGCGCCGTGCGCGCCGCTGCCAACAATGCCTGGGGCAAGAAGCCTGTCGTCACCGTCTTCATCACCAGGGTCTGAGTGATGCTCGGCCGGGTGAACCATATCGCCATCGCCGTGCCCGACCTGGCTGCCGCCGCTGCAAGCTATCGCGACACGCTGGGTGCGGCGATCTCCGAGCCGCAATCCCTGCCGGAGCATGGCGTCACTGTGGTTTTCGTCGAACTGCCGAACACCAAGGTGGAACTGCTGGAACCGCTTGGTGAAGCCTCGCCGATCGCAGCCTTCCTGGAAAAGAACCCCTCCGGCGGCATGCACCATATTTGCTACGAGGTAGACGATATCCTTGCCGCCCGCGACCGGCTCAAAGCATCCGGCGCCAGGGTGCTTGGCAATGGTGAGCCGAAGATCGGCGCTCACGGCAAGCCGGTGCTTTTCCTCCATCCGAAGGACTTCTTCGGTACGTTAATCGAGCTGGAACAGGTCTGAAGCTCTGCGTCAGAGTGACCTAAGCAGTCTGCTCCCTTTGAACTGGCCGCCATTCCGGCTTATAAGCAGCCAAAACCTGCCGCCAAGGCACCATATCGACGGGAACCAAAATGTTTCAGGCCTTCCTCCAGGGGTTCGCAGTTTATTTCATCATCTGGTGGATCACGCTTTTCGCCGTGCTGCCGATCGGCCTGCGCACCCAGGCGGAAGACAATGATGTTGTGCTGGGCACCGTGCCAAGCGCACCGACCCGTTTCCGCCCGGCCTTCGTCTTTTCGCTGACGACGCTCGTTTCCGGCGCAATTTACGGCTTCTGGTATATCTGTTCGACCTATTTCGGCTTCGGCTTCGATGCGCTTCCACAAATAGGGCCTAGCTTCTATTAGGAATGGCTTTTGCTCAATCTTTGAGCAGATGTAAATGCAACCGCGAAAAATCTGTCATACGCACGTCATGCAAGTGAGGCAAAGAGCTTGCGTAACGGAAGGCGGGCTTACCTAACGAAAGTCAGGCCTGATTTTTGTGAGTTGTGGGAAGCCGAAAAAGCAAAAAAAAACAAGGCTAAAAGCCTTGTTTTAATTATCGCGTGATCCTTAACCGTTACCGGGGCAGCGACAAGCGCGCCTAAGATCTGATCCTCCCAAGACTTGACCGCGAGTTCGGCAAGAATTTAACCTTCCTGCCTGTTTTGTGAGCTAAAACTAGCTCAAAGATTGTGCTTTGTCATTAGGTTTTTTTGCATTTTTGCTACAGTCACGCAAAATTTTTCTGTTGACAAGATTTACCTTCAAGCCCTTATAAATACGCGCTTTTTCACGTCTACTGAATTTGTAGGCGCTAACATGCGTCAGCGGGAGGCGGCTCACGTCGGTCGCGGGTTTCTTTCCTGCCTCGAAGCGGCTATGAACGCTCCCATCTTTAACAAAGACCGTCGATTCCGCTTGGGTAAGCGGCGTCTCAACTGTACCGGAATCCGCCATGCGTCTGTCCCGCTTCTTCGTACCCATCCTCAAGGAAAATCCCAAGGAGGCGGAAATCGTCTCCCATCGGCTGATGTTGCGCGCCGGCATGATCCGCCAGCAATCGCAGGGCATCTACTCCTGGCTGCCGCTGGGCAAGAAGGTGCTGGACAAGGTCAACAACATCATCCGCGAAGAGCAGAACCGCGCAGGTGCCATAGAGCTTTCGATGCCGACGTTGCAGTCGGCCGAGCTCTGGCAGGAGAGTGGCCGTTACGACGCCTATGGCAAGGAGATGCTGCGCATCAAGGACCGCCAGGACCGTCCGATGCTCTACGGCCCGACGAACGAAGAAATGGTCACGGATATTTTCCGGTCTTCGGTCAAGTCCTACAAGGACTTGCCCCTTAATCTCTATCACATCCAGCTGAAGTTCCGTGACGAGATCCGTCCGCGCTTCGGCACGATGCGTTCACGCGAGTTCATGATGAAGGACGCCTATTCCTTCGACCTGACACGTGAAGGTGCGGAACATTCCTACAACAAGATGTTCGCTGCCTATCTGCGCACCTTCGATCGTCTCGGCCTGCGCGCCATTCCGATGCGCGCCGATACCGGCCCGATCGGCGGCAATCTCAGCCATGAATTCATCATTCTGGCTGATACCGGCGAGTCCGAAGTTTTCTGCCACAAGGATTTCGTCAATTTCGACATTCCCGCCGAAAGCACCGATTTCGACAGCGTCGAAGGCCTGAAGGGAGTTTTCGACAAGTGGACGTCGCTTTATGCCGCGACCTCGGAAATGCACGACGAGGCGGCCTTCAACGCCATTCCGGAAGGCGAGCGCCTTTCTGCTCGCGGTATCGAGGTCGGCCATATTTTCTACTTCGGTACCAAGTATTCCGAGCCGATGGGTGCAAAGGTGCAGGGTCCTGACGGTAAGGAACACTTCGTTCACATGGGTTCCTACGGTATTGGCCCGACACGCCTTGTTCCCGCCATCATCGAAGCATCGCATGATGAGAACGGAATCATCTGGCCGGAGTCGGTCGCACCCTTCGATGTCGTGGTCATCAACATGAAGGCCGGTGACGAGGCCTGTGACGGCACCTGCGAGCTGATCTACGCGGCGCTGACCAAGGCGGGCAAGGACGTGCTCTATGACGACACGGATGACCGTGCCGGCACCAAATTCGCGACCGCCGACCTGATCGGCGTGCCGTACCAGATCATTGCCGGTCCGCGTGCGGTCGCGAACGGCGAGGTGGAAGTGAAGGACCGCAAGACCGGCGCCCGCGAAACGATGACCATCGAAGCGGCGATCAACAGGTTCGTGGCCTAGGAAAGACGGAGGCGAAATGGCAGAGGCAGCAGTGGACCGGAGTTCCAAATCCGGCTTGGGTCCGGCTGGCAAGCCATTCTCCACCTTCGAACGCCTTGTGGCGTGGCGTTATCTGCGCGCCCGCCGCAAGGAGGCGTTCATCTCAGTCATTGCCGGCTTCTCCTTCGTCGGCATCATGCTGGGCGTTGCGACGCTGATCATCGTCATGGCCGTCATGAACGGGTTCCGCACGGAACTGGTCTCCCGCATCCTCGGCATCAACGGCCACATGATCATCCAGCCGGTCGACGGTCCCTTCACCGACTACGCCGATCTCGTGAAGAAATTCGAAGCCGTACCCGGCGTCAAGATGGCGCTGCCATTGGTGGAAGGCCAGGTGCTGGCTTCCTCGCAGACCGGCGGCAGCACAGGCGCGCTGGTGCGTGGAACGCGGGCTGAAGATCTGACCAAGCTGAAGACGGTTTCCGACAACATCAAGTCCGGCGACATGGTGGGATTTGCCGCTGGCGATGGCGTTCTCGTCGGAAGCCGTATGGCCGATCAGCTCGGGCTGCGAGTCGGAGACCTGATTACACTCACGTCACCGGAAGGTGACGTGACGCCGATGGGCGTCAATCCGCGGATCAAATCCTACAAGATTTCCGGGATCTTCGAGATCGGCATGTCGGAATACGATGCTTCGATCATTTACATGCCGCTCGAGGAATCGCAGCTTTATTTCAATGCCGACGGGCTGGTGCAGTCGATCGAGCTCTTCGTCAACAATCCCGACGATATCGACAATCTGAGGCCGAAGGTCGAGGAGGCAGCCGGCCGGCAGATCGCCATCACCGACTGGCGCCAGCGCAACCAGACCTTTTTCTCCGCCTTGCAGGTAGAGCGGAACGTGATGTTCATGATCCTGACGCTGATCGTGCTCGTCGCTGCGCTCAACATCATCTCCGGTCTCATCATGCTGGTGAAGGACAAGGGCAGCGATATCGCGATCCTGCGCACCATGGGCGCAAGTTCAGGCGCCATCATGCGGATCTTCTTCATGACGGGGGCTGCTATCGGCATTGTCGGCACGATCGCCGGCGTGCTGCTCGGCGTGTTCGTCTGCATCAACATCGAATCCATCCGTCAGTTTTTCTCCTGGGTTTCGGGCACGGTGCTCTTCGATCCGCAGCTCTATTTCCTCAGCCAGCTGCCGGCGGAAATGGATGTGAGTGAAACGATCTCCGTCGTCGTCATGGCGCTGACGCTCTCTTTCATCGCGACGATCTTCCCGGCCTGGCGCGCCTCCCGCCTCGACCCCGTCCAGGCCCTCCGCTACGAATAAGGCCCGAGTCAAGATCATGCACGATCCAAGGCCCAATCCAAGGAATGCCGCATTCATGAAACGCAACGTCGTTCTCAAGCTTTCGGGCGTTGAGCGCCATTACGGACAGGGCGAAACGCTGCTGACCATCCTCAAGGGTGCGGATTTCACCCTGTCGAGCGGTGAGATGGTGGCGCTGGTGGCGCCGTCAGGCACCGGCAAGTCGACGCTTTTGCATGTCGCAGGGCTGCTGGAGCATCCAGACGGCGGCGAGGTAGTGGTCAACGGCCGCCCCTGTGATGGCCTTTCCGATGACAAGCGCACCGCCATCCGCCGCGGCGAGATCGGCTTTGTTTACCAGTTCCATCACCTGCTGCCGGAATTCTCGGCACAGGAGAACATCATGATGCCGCAGCTCATCGCCGGCCTCTCATGGAAGGAAGCGAGCGAACGGGCAAAGATGCTTTTGGATTACATGCGCATCGGCCATCGCGGCGTGCATCGCCCGGGCGAGCTTTCCGGCGGTGAGCAGCAGCGCGTGGCAATCGCGCGCGCCGTTGCCAATGCGCCGAGCCTGCTTCTGGCCGACGAGCCGACCGGTAATCTCGACCCGGAAACCGCCAGCTATGTCTTCGACGCTCTTGAGGCGCTGGTGCGACAGTCCGGCCTTGCCGCGCTGATCGCCACCCACAACCACGAGCTCGCCCGGCGCATGGACCGACGCGTGACGATCGCCGACGGCAAGGTCGTGGATTTCTGATTCTCAGGGGATAATCAGCCCGCCGCGATAATCGAGCTCGTAGGCCTTCAGGCCGTCCACGAGAATAAATTCGTGGCCGCGGAAATGTGTGCAATCGCCTTCGCTACTATCGACATAGTGTCCCAGCGCGTGATGGAGAACCATTCCGCCGAGAAAGCGGCCTTGCCTGTAGAGCTGTGACAGCGCGGCGCAGATGACAGTGCCGGCAATGGTCGAGTCGATGATTCCCGGTTCGATGATGCGCCCGAAATAGTTCATCGCCCACACCGGCTTTTCCTCCAGCCACACCACTTCCTGGCCGGCAAAGTCCGTACCGCCAAAATAGCTGTCGAGATAACGCCAGATGCCGCGCTTGTAACCGATATCGTGGGCACCGATCCGATAGGACGGCTGCGACTTGGCGCCGGCGACATATGTCTGCGATTTGGCTTCGACAATGAAGCTATTGAGTTCCAGAACGTCCATAGTCCCTCTGCTCCGATGTTAACCATGTCCCGCAGAAGCGGGGGGTAAACCTGTTGACAATAGAACATACATGGAACAAATTAAAAACATAAGAGCAAAGGAGAGCCAAATGACTGACATGATCCGTGATATCGCAGCATTCACCTCCATCGCAATGTTCGTTGCCAGCTTCTCGCTGATTGTCATGGCAATGTAAGATTTCAGGGGACCGCATGGCTGCCATGCGGTCCTGAAGCGGGACTTTTTCTGGACAGAATCGCCTTCAATGCCGACAATGCGCATTCTTCATTGATGCAGTTGGAAGGGCATGTCATGGCGGATGCGGAACAGGGTGCGATCGGCGAAACGCCGGGCTTCGTCCATCTGAGGGTGCATTCCGCCTATTCACTTCTCGAAGGCGCATTGCCTCTCAAGAAGATCCTCTACAAGGCGGCCGGCGACAGCCAGCCGGCCATTGCCATCACAGATACCAACAATCTCTTCGTCGCCCTGGAGTTTTCCCAGAAGGCGATGGATGACGGGTTGCAGCCGATCATCGGCTGTCAGGTGTCGATCGACATGGAAGACGGCCTCGAAACCGAAAAGCGGGGAGGCCAGCAGGCGCTGGTCAAGCTGCCGTCCATCGTGCTTCTGTCTGCGACGGATGCGGGCTATGAACGGCTGGTCGATCTCGTCAGCCGTGCCTATCTCGGCGGCGAAGGCAATTCGACAATACATATCCGTGCCTCATGGCTGGATGAGATCGGGACGGAAGGCCTGATAGCGCTGACGGGCGCCTCGACCGGGCCGATCGACATGCCGCTCAAGGACGGCCACGCCGCCGCGGCGGAGACGCGGCTGCTGACGCTGAAGCGCATCTTCGGGGACCGGCTTTATGTCGAGCTGCAGCGGCACGGCACTTACGACAAGCGGCACGAACAGAAGATCATCGGCCTTGCCTACAAGCATGATCTTCCGCTGGTCGCGACCAATGAAGCCTTCTTCCCGACGCGCGACGATTATGATGCCCACGACGCGCTGATGGCGGTCGCCCACAACGCCATTGTCTCCGACGACAGCCGTTTCCGACTCTCCCCGGATCACTACCTGAAGAGCCGCGCGGAGATGGAAAAGCTCTTCGCCGATCTGCCGGAAGCGCTGGAGAATACGGTCGAGATCGCTCGACGCTGCTCCTTCATTCTGAAGACCCGCAAGCCGATCCTGCCGCGCTTCACCGGCGCCACCGCCGATCCTGAAGAGGCCGAACGCGCCGAGGCGCTGGAGCTTCGCCGGCAGGCGGAAGAGGGGCTCGACATGCGCCTCGCCGAGCTTGGCATGTCGGCAGGTTACGAAGAGAAGGATTACCGCGAGCGGCTGGAATTCGAATTGAGCGTCATCGAGCGCATGAAATTCCCCGGCTACTTCCTGATCGTTGCTGACTTCATCAAATGGGCCAAGCAGCATGACATTCCGGTCGGCCCGGGCCGTGGTTCGGGTGCAGGTTCGCTGGTCGCCTATGCGCTGACGATCACCGACGTCGATCCGCTACGCTTCTCACTGCTCTTCGAACGCTTCCTCAATCCGGAACGCGTTTCGATGCCGGACTTCGATATCGACTTCTGCCAGGATCGCCGTGAAGAGGTGATCCGCTACGTGCAGCAGAAGTATGGTCGCGAGCAGGTGGCGCAGATCATCACCTTCGGTTCGCTGCAGGCACGCGCCGCCCTTCGCGACGTCGGCCGCGTGTTGGAAATGCCCTACGGCCAGGTCGACAAGATCTGCAAGCTCGTGCCGAACAATCCGGCAAACCCCACGCCGCTTTCCAAGGCGATCGAGGAAGAGCCGAAGCTGCAGGAAGAGGCCGCCAAGGAGCCTGTCGTCGCCCGACTGCTCGATATCGCCCAGAAGATCGAAGGCCTCTATCGCCACGCCTCGACCCACGCCGCCGGTATCGTGATCGGCGATCGCCCGCTGTCGAAACTCGTGCCGATGTATCGCGATCCGCGATCGGACATGCCGGTCACGCAGTTCAACATGAAGTGGGTGGAGCAGGCCGGCCTCGTGAAGTTCGACTTCCTCGGCCTGAAGACGCTGACCGTGCTCAAGGTCGCCGTCGATTTCTGCAGGAAGCGCGGCATTGAGGTCGATCTCGCCAAGATCCCGCTCGACGACAAGAAGACCTACGAGATGCTGTCGCGCGGTGAAACGGTCGGCGTGTTCCAGGTGGAAAGCGCCGGCATGCGCAAGGCGCTGATCGGCATGAAGCCGGACTGCATCGAGGATATCATCGCGCTGGTCGCGCTCTATCGTCCGGGTCCGATGGAAAACATCCCGACCTACAATGCCCGCAAGCATGGCGACGAAGAGCTGGAATCGATCCATCCGACGATCGACCATCTGCTCAAGGAAACGCAGGGCGTTATCGTCTACCAGGAACAGGTGATGCAGATCGCCCAGGTCCTATCGGGCTATTCGCTCGGCGAGGCCGATCTTCTGCGTCGCGCCATGGGCAAGAAGATCAAGGCCGAAATGGACCAGCAGCGCGAACGTTTCGTCGTCGGCGCGGTCAAGAACGGCGTGTCGAAGCCGCAGGCCGACAATATCTTCGAACTCTTGGCGAAGTTCGCAAACTACGGCTTCAACAAATCGCACGCCGCCGCCTACGCCATCGTCTCCTACCAGACGGCCTATATGAAGGCGCATTATCCGGTCGAGTTCCTGGCCGCCTCGATGACGCTCGATATGTCGAACACCGAAAAGGTCAACGACTTCCGCCAGGATGCCAAGCGCCTCGGCATCGAGGTCATCGCGCCCTCTGTCCAGACGTCCTTCCGCCAGTTCGAGACGGGTGATAACCGGATCTACTACGCGCTTGCGGCCCTCAAGGGCGTCGGCGAATCCGCCGTCGATCACATCGTCGAAATGCGCGGTGACAAGCCCTTTGCCAGCATCGAGGATTTCTGCTTGCGCATCGATCCGCGTCAGGTAAACCGCCGCGTGCTGGAAAGCCTGATCTATGCTGGCGCCTTCGACTGCTTCAATCTGGATCGCGCCCAGCTTTCGGCTGGTCTCGACCGTGTGCTCGGCTATGCGCAGCGCGCCCAGGAAAACAAGCTCAGCGGCCAGTCCGATATCTTCGGCGGAGCGCTCTCTTCAGGTCCGGAAAAGATCGCCTTGCCGCCGTTCTCGCCCTGGCTCGCCTCCGAGCGGCTGCTCAAGGAATTCCAGGTGCTGGGCTTCTACCTGACTGCCCATCCGCTCGACAGCTACAACAACATCCTGCAGAAGATGCGCGTGCAGACTTTCGCGGATTTCTCCACGGCGGTGAAGCAGGGTGCTGCGAACGGGCGCTTGGCAGGGACGGTGATTTCCAAGCAGGAGCGCAAGACGCGCACCGGCAACAAGATGGGCATCATCGTCTTTTCGGATTCCTCGGGTCAGTACGAAGCCGTCCTCTTCTCCGAAATGCTGAACCAGTATCGTGACGTGCTGGAGCCCGGAAAATCCTTCGTCATTACCGCTATTGGCGAAGAGCGGCCGGAAGGCGTCAGCCTGCGTCTGCAGACCGTCCAGTCGCTGGAGGAAAAATCGCTGCAGATGCAGAAGGCGCTGCGCGTCTATGTGCGCGATTCCGGCCCGCTGCGCGCCGTTGCTGCGCATCTGAACGCCAGGGGCGATGGCCTGGTCTCCTTCATCGTGATCAAGGAGGAGGGCAAGCGCGAGGTCGAAGTCGTACTGCAGGACAAATACCGCATCACGCCTGAGATCGCCGCCGCATTGCGGGCCGCTCCCGGCATCGTCGACGTCGAACTCGTCTAATGAAAAGGGCGACCGGCATGCGCCGGCCGCCCTTGTTTGTCAGCCGGTTTGCGGCCGGCCGGATAGACCGGAGCAGCGCCACCTGCCGAAGCCCATGATTGCCGTACCGATCAGCGTGCCTCCGACCGGCACCAGAAGTGCGGTGCGCAGCGCGTCCAGCCGTTCGGATGGGCTTTCGCCGTCGCCGAGCGCCAGAGTGCCGACGGCGCTGACGGCGGAAAGGCCGAGTGCCGCACCGAACTGGAAGGACGTATTCACCAGCCCGCTCGCCAGTCCCTGTTCGTTTTCGGCAATGCCGTCGGTTGCGATGATCGTCAGCGGCCCATAGCCGAGCGAGAAGGCGAGGCCGAGCAGGATTGTCGAGGGCAGCATCGCTGCGTAGGTCCAGTCGAGCCCCATGTCGAGGAAGAGCGCGTAGCCTGCGACGGCAAGGGCGAAGCCGCCGAGCACGACACGTCCATTGCCGAAGCGCTCCACGAGCAAGGGCGTCAGCAACGGTGCCAGGATGGCATCCATGCCGATGACGATGAGGGCGAGGCTGGTTTCGAAGGCGGACCAGCCGAGCAATTCCTGCAGGTAGAGCGAGACGATGAACTGGAAGCCGAAGAAGGCGCCGGTGAAGAGCATCGCTCCTAGGTTGGATTGCAGCAATGCCGATGACCGGAAGATCCCGAGGCGGACCAGCGGCGCCCGTGAATTGCGTTCGATGAGGATGAAGGCGAGCCAGAGCACAGCGCTCGCCCCTGCTGCCGCAAGTGTCCAGGTGAGGTCGCTCGTCGCATGCTCGAGCCGGGTCAGCGCGTAGGCGGCGAGCAGCATGGCGCCGGTCAGGGTGACCGCGCCGGCAACATCGAACCTCTGGCGCGGGGCTGTAACCTCCTTGTCCTCCGCGATCAGCTTGATACCGGCAGCGAGCAGAATGGCGGAGAAGATCACCGGTGCGAAGAACACCCATCGCCAGCCGATTGCGGATAGAAGCCCGCCGATGACGAGGCCGAGGGAGAAGCCGGCCGATGCCGTGCCGGCATAGATCAGCACCGCCCGGTTGCGCTGCGGTCCCTCGGGAAAGCTGCCATTGATGAGTGCAAGGCCGGCAGGTGTCATGAAGGCGGCGGCGGCACCCGTCACGAAGCGGGCCGTCAGCAGCATCCATCCTTCGCTCGCAAAGCCTCCGAGGCCGGAGAAGAGCAGGAAGACGGTCAGCGCCGTCAGGAAGACCTTGCGCTTCCCGTACATATCCGCGACGCGCCCGCCGAGCAGCATCAGCCCGGCATAGGCAAGCACATAGGCAGAAACCACGGCGCTGAGCGTCGTGGTCGAAAGACCGAGATCGGCCCGGATCGAGGGCAGCGCGACATTGAGCATGGCCGCATCGACGCCTTCGAGGAAGATCGCTCCGCAGAGTACCGCGAGCATGCCGGCGGCACCGGCGCTCATTCTTCCACGCTCCGCTGTCAGGGGAGGACTTGTAGACATCATGGATTCCTTGTCGGTAGAGGGCAGGGAAGAGCGAAGATGGTTACATATTGATCCTCGGTTCCCTATTGTAACCAAGGAAAAGGTAGGGCATTGTTCGAACCCATGGAAGAAGGCACTTCAAACTCACCGAGTGACTGCTGCAGCACCGACCGCGATTACGACATCCATCAATGGGATGCGCGACAGGAGTGCGAGGTGCGGCAGATTCTGGATCGCATCGCCGATAAATGGTCGCTTCTGGTTATCGCCCTGCTGGAAAAGCGCACCTTGCGCTTTACCGAATTGCGCAGGAGCATCGACGGCATCAGCCAGCGAATGTTGACGACGACACTGCGTCAGCTCGAGCGAGACGGTCTGATCGAGCGAACGGTCTATCCCGTGGTGCCGCCAAGGGTCGAATATGCGCTGACGGAGCTCGGTTGCACGTTGCATGACACGATCAAGGCGCTTGTCGTCTGGACCGAGACGAACCAGACAAAGATCATCGCGGCCCGCCGAAGCTACGACGAGCGTGCCAGCGAGAAGCCTTGGTAGGTCTCAGCTCTCGCGCGTGATGGTGATGAATTCCGTACCGTTACCGGTTTCGGGACCGACCCCTGTATCTGATATTGTCAGCGTCGAGCCGGGCGAGATCAGCGCATCGATCCGGTGGCGGGTCTCTTCAGACATTGAGATGCGGCTGAGTGCTCTGGCGATTGGACGGCCGCTGATGATGGAGCTTTCCTGGTTGGCGATGCCGAGCCGCTTCACCGTTTCGCGAGAAAGATTGTTTTCCAGCGTCACGCCCAGCCAATCCGCCGTGCCAGCTGCCTCATCGACTGAATGTAGCGAGAAGAAATGCGTGCCGAGAGCAAGGGCCGGATCGGCGATGGTAATGGGTGCCTCGAAGAGCGGCTTGAAATCCTTCCGCACCATGATGACGCCATTCGGTGGTTCGCCCCGGCCTGCCGCTGCGTAAACTTCCCTGAGGAGAGTATCCGTGATCAGGCCCTTGTCACGGGCAAATTCCTTTGGCCGCAGCGCTTTGAAAGCATTGATGGCCTGAACGGTCGCGGAACCGGCCAGCCCGTCAGGCTCGCCGGCGGCAAAGCCGAGTTGGTTCAGCAGGGTCTGGATATCGACGACATTTTCACGCAGCGTCCGGCGCGTCATCAGGATGCTGATCGGTGAGGTTTCGGCAGCCGGTGCCTGCAGCTGAAACTGCGGTATCGGCAGGGCAGCCGTCGTCTCGTTCATGGCGACCTGCACCTGCGTCTTCGCATCACCGATGGCAGGCCGCAGTTCCACGTCCGTAAGCAGGGGCGCCGGTTCGGGCCGGTCGGGGCGGAACAGGGTCGGATGGTCGATAGGCTCCGGTGTCAGCTCGCTGTCGGTGATAACGACCGGCACGCCCATCTCGGTCATCTTGTAGAGCGATTTCGCAAAGGCGCCGGGCATGCGCACGCAGCCGTGCGAGGCCGGATAACGCGGCACGGAGTTGGACTCGTGCAGCGCAATGCCGGACCATGTCAGCCGCTGCATGAAGGGCATCGGCGCGTTCGAATAGATATTGGATTCGTGGTACTTCTGCTTCTCGATGACGGAGAAGATGCCGCTCGGCGTCGTGTGCCCGTCCTTGCCGCTCGAGATCTTTGAAGTCGCCACGACCTCCGCACCGTCATAGACCGCCAGCGACTGCTTATCCTTGGACACGAATATCTGCAGCGTGCGCGCATCGGCAGCAAAAGCCGGATCGACGAGAGCGGTCGCCGACAGCAACCCGATAAGAACACCTACACGCACAGACATGACGCAATACACCACATGCACAAAAACGACGGGATTTAAGCATGCGAAGTTTAACGAAGGCTTGAATACGCGGCCGCGCTTTGATCACAAGATTGTGGGATATTCAATTTTATGCAAATCTAAAATACTGGAAGTCTTGGGGGAGACTTGGAAATGCATGTCGATATTGTTTCTGCGTTCGATGATCTGCATGCCCTGAAGGATAATTGGAACGAGGTCTATGCCGCCGATCCGGAAGGGCATTATTTCCTGTCCTGGCACTGGATCGTCCGGTGGCTGGAGCAGCGCTCGCGATGGTTCGTTCTTGCCGCCAAGCGACAGAAGGAGGACGACCGCTATGTCGCTTTCCTGCCCATTCAACTTCATGTCGATTTCGAGGAAGGGCAGGGCCTCGGCAATATCGTGCGGCTGGGGGGCACCCCCTATGCCGGCTATAACGGCCTTCTCACATTCTCCGACGATGCAGAGGCAGCACTCGCCGCCTTCGCTGATTGCCTGATGACATTCAATTGGAAACATCTCGATCTCGACGATGTCTATGTGTCCAGCGAGAGGCTGAAGACTTTTCTGGCGGCTTTTCCTGCCTCGGAATTCTCGAAGCGCAAGGTTCCACGCAGGCCGCATATCACGGCTGATGGTGAGAACATCGATCATGATGTCTATGTCTACGTGCCGCTTGGCGAGAGTTTCGAAACCTTCCTGGACGAGCGCATCGGCCCCAAGACGCGGCGCAATGCGCGAAAGGCGCTGCGCGATCTGGTCGTACCGGAAAACGAGCTGCGCATTACCCATGTCACCCCGGAGACGATGGAGCGCGACCTCGACATCTTCTACGACATGTGGAACGTCCAATGGGGTGAACGCCAGCCGCGCTACGGCAAATTCATCCTCGACAACAGCCGGCATATGTTGCCGGCCTGTATCAAGGACGGTTCGGTTTTCATGCCGATCCTTTGGCACCGGGATAAGCCGGTGGCTACCTTCATCATGTTCCTGGATCCCTATCGCAAGTCGATGATGTGCTTCCTCGGGAGCCGTGACCTGAGCTTTCGCCACTCAATCAGCCCCGGCTTCATGCTCCATTGCTACAATATGCGCTGGGGCATCGAGAACGGATACCGGATATACGATCTCGGTACCGGCAACTATGGCTACAAGGATCTTTTCGGTTCCGAGCACCACATCGTTGAGAAGCTGCAGGTCTCCACGCTTTCGGGCCAAAATATCGGCGATCGGCTCGATCCGCACTCGCTCGATCTAGCCATGCATCAGGCAGTGTATTTCGTCAGAAACGACAACCCGAATGCTGCCGAACTCTGCTGTCGGCAGATTCTTGCCGCCGACAACGCCTACGGGCCGGCAACCGCTTTGCTGGCGAAGATCGAGGCGACGCACCCGCCCAAGCCTATCGCCGACCCTGCCGCTCATTTCGCCGCCGCTGCCGAACGGCACCGTGCCGGTAATCTTGCCACCGCGGAGGCTGGCTACCGCGAAGTGATTGCCGTCGTGCCGGATCACTTCGACGCCCTTCAGCATCTGGCACTATTGCTGTTGCAGAAAGGCGCTTTCAACGACGCCAAGGTCTGCGTCGACAGGGCGATCGACGTGAGACCGGCTTCCGCCTCAGCCTATTGCAATCGCGGTAATATTCTCGCGCAGCTGTCGAATTTCGAAGAGGCTCTCAGAAGCTATGACCGGGCGATTGCGCTTGATACACACCATGCCATCGCCCTCAACAATCGCGGCAACGTTCTGCGACGCCTGGGACGCCACGCTGAGGCATTGGAAAGCTACGAGAAGGCCGTCGCGACCGAGCCCGGCTATGCCCAGGCAGTGAAAAACCGCGATGCGGCACTGCGAGAGATGGAGACCGTACCGGCTTAACGCCAGTTGCGCCATGCATGCGGGGATTTGCGATCACGACATGCGTCAAACAAGGCCTATCGGTTCCCCTTGCCGCCGAAAGTATAGCCGGTTTCAACAGTGCCCTTGCCGAATTTGTCGCGCAACTTGTCCATGGCCGCCTCCGCCGCCGCGCGCCGGCCGGACTGCTGGTCGATGAGATCGGGCGGGTCAGCGCGGCCGGCATCACCGAGGTCCGTGACGCCGATGCCGATCAGACGGAATTTCGTGCCGTCCGTTTCCTTTTCCAGTAGGTCGAGTCCGGTGCGGAAGATCTTGTCGGCCAGCTGCGTCGGGTCTTCGAGGCGACGGTTGCGGGTGCGTGACTTGAAATCGGCGGTCTTCATTTTCAACACCACGGTCTGGCCCGCAATGTCGTTCTTCTTCAGCCGCCACGAGACCTTTTCCGAGAGATTGCGCAGGATCGGCACCAGATCGTCATAACGCGAGATATCGTCGAAGAAGGTGGTTTCGGCCGACACGCTCTTGGCGGCATCGTTGATATGCACTTGGCGGTCGTCGACGCCACGCGACAGGCGGGAAAGCCGCTGGCCGATGCTGCCGTAGCGGCGCATCAGATCGTTCTCTTCCATCTGCTGCAGCTGGCCGATCGTTCGGATACCGTCGGCTTCGAGTGTTGCGGCAAAAGCCTTGCCGACGCCCCAAATGGTCGTCACGGGACGAGGCGCCAGAAACTCCACGGCCTCTTCGCGCCCGATGACGGAAAAGCCGCGCGGCTTCTGCAGGTCGGACGCGACTTTGGCGAGGAACTTGCAATAGGACAGCCCGACCGAGACGGTGATACCGATCTCCTTCTCGATGCGGCGGGCGAACTTCGCCAGCGTGCGGGCCGGAGGATCGTGATGCAGCCGTTCGGTGCCGCCGAGTTCCAGGAAGGCCTCATCGATGGAGAGTGGCTGCACAAGCGGCGTCAGTTCCTGCATCAGCGCGCGGACCTGCCGCCCGACCTTTACATATTTTTCCATGTCGGGGCGGATGACGACCGCCTGCGGGCAGGCTTCCAGCGCCTTGAACATCGGCATGGCGGAGCGGACGCCGTGGATGCGGGCAATGTAACAGGCGGTGGAGACGACGCCACGTTTGCCGCCGCCGATGATCACGGGCTTGTCGGCAAGCTCCGGATTGTCGCGTTTTTCCACGGCGGCGTAAAAGGCGTCACAGTCGATATGCGCGAGCGTCAGGTCATAAAGCTCTTTGTGGCGCGCGAGGCGAGGGCTGCCGCAAACATGGCAGCGGCGCAGGTCTGCCTTCTGCTCGGCAAGGCAGTCGCGACAGAAGCCGGGTGTCTTGTCAGATGCAGGCGTCATGGCTGGAACAAAGGTTGAACATTGCAACACTACGCCCTAAGCTCTTGAGTCTCAAGAGTGGGAGGAAAGCTTGGCCGTGGATATCGATCTTCGTTTCGAACCTGTCACGGCCGGCCGCTGGGGAGACTTCGAAACGCTGTTCGGCCCGCAGGGCGCCTTTTACAATTGCTGGTGCGTGGCGCTGCGCCTTCCACATGCTGTCCGAACGAAGATGGAACCTTCGGAGCGCAAGGCCCACATGCAGCAGCGCATTTCGGCCGGACCGCCGCCGGGTATTCTCTGTTATGCCGAGGGTGAGCCGGTAGCCTGGGTGCAGGTGGGGCCGCGCCACGACGTGCCGCAGTTCAATTCACCACGAACGGTCTCGCGGCCGTTGGAGGAGGGTGATGCACATGATCCCTCGATCTGGGCGGTCAGTTGCTTTTTCCTGCTGCCGAAACTGCGCGGCAAAGGCTTGAGCCACAGACTGCTCGCCGGCGCCGTCGACTACGCCCGCAGCCAGGGTGCGCGATTGCTGGAAGCCTGTCCGATCGACCAGGTGAAACAGTCGAAATCGGTCACGCTCTGTATCGGCTCGACGGCGATTTTCGACACAGCCGGTTTCGAGACGATTGCACGGCGCAAGGACGGCCGGCCGCTCATGCGGCTGGATTTGCACGCCTGATCGTGTGCGCTGTAAGATGTTCGTCGATGAGCTCGGTGGCATGGCCCCAGTCTCTCGCTCGCGCGATATCGGCGGCCGCCGTCGGCGCGAAGCGGTGAACGGGCGAATCCGGCATGAGATGGATGAGCAGGCAATCTGCCACGTGCTCCTTCACGGAATGCAGGTTGCGCGCCATATCGTCGATGAAGACGACGGGAAGGTCGCGGCCGCCATGCAGCGCCTGCACGATCGGTCCCTTCGGCTGTTCGCTGGCAAGCAGCGGGAAGGTGAGGCCCGTCCTGTCGAGGAGGCGGCGGCGATGGGCGGAAAACTGCGGCGGCATCGCGGTGAGGAAGAGGACGTCAGCATCGTCAGACAGGCGTTCGAGCGTCGAAACGACCGGGTCGACAGGCGTCTGCCAGCTTTCCTGGGCTTCGAAGAAATCAAGGATCAGCCGGCTGACATGCTGATCGTCAAGCGCGAGCCCATCCGCCAGCGACACGATGTTGCCGTGAAGGCGGAAGGAGCGCGGCAGGAATTCGTGGCCGAGACTTTTGAGGTAGAGCTGAAAAGGATCGATGAATTGCAGCACCACATCATCGACATCGCAGACGATTAGCGGCCTGTCGCCAAGGCGGATGTGCGAAATGTCGAGTTCGGCGCTCACGATCAGTATTCCCCGGAGTCGAGGCCGGGCGGCGAGAAGTGGCGCCATGCCGCGGTCAACGCTTCCGGCGTCGTGTTCGTCGCCTCGCAGAAGGCGACCGCCGTCGGCTCATGGTTCATGAGGAAATCGAGCATGCCGGCAAGGAAGCCGGGATCGTTGATCGCGTCGCGCACTTGCTGCGGCTCGACACCTGTCAATGCCAGGAAGCGACCGAAGAGATCCGGGTCGTTTGCAAGCCAGCCAAGGACGGCGATGGCCGTTTCTTGCGGATCGGCTGTCGCCGCAAGTTGTTTCGAAGTCTTGAAATTGCTTTGCATTGCGGTGGTCGAGTTACCTTTTCTTCAACCAAATACCGGTAGCTTGCACTATCGGTTTCATGGAGCCATTTGTCAGCTAATGTCTTTATTGTGGACATTTGGCTTCAAGAGCGGACGTAGGGACAGCTGATCATGCCCAAACAGGTGATGATTGTAGAAGATAACGAGCTCAACATGAAGCTCTTTCGAGACCTTATCGAGGCCTCGGGTTATACCACGATCCAGACCCGCAATGGCATGGAAGCGCTTGATCTTGCGCGCAAACATCGGCCCGATCTTATTCTGATGGACATTCAGCTTCCGGAAGTTTCCGGCCTCGAAGTCACCAAGTGGCTGAAGGAAGACGACGATCTGCATGTGATCCCGGTCATCGCCGTCACTGCCTTTGCCATGAAGGGCGACGAGGAGCGGATCAGACAGGGCGGTTGCGAAGCCTATGTCTCCAAGCCGATCTCCGTTCCGAAATTTATTGAGACGATCAAGACTTATTTGGGCGACGCCTGAGGCATCGGAAAAGATTCATGACTGCGCGAATACTGGTTGTTGATGATATTCCGGCAAATGTGAAGCTGCTCGAAGCGCGGTTGCTCGCCGAATATTTCGACGTGTTGACAGCTGCCGACGGCCACGAGGCACTGGCGATTTGCGATCGCAACCAGGTCGATCTCATCCTGCTCGACATCATGATGCCTGGCATTGACGGGTTCGAAGTCTGCGAGCGGCTGAAAGCCAATCCGAAGACCAACCATATTCCCGTCGTCATGGTCACCGCGCTCGACCAGCCTGCCGACCGGGTGCGTGGCCTCAAAGCCGGCGCCGATGACTTCCTGACGAAGCCCGTCAACGATCTGCAACTGATTTCCCGCGTAAAAAGCCTGCTGCGCCTGAAGACCCTGAGCGACGAACTGCGCGTGCGCGCCGAGACCGCCCATACGATGGGCATGGATGAGTTGATGCGCATCGGCGACGGACGCACCGAGGAGGTGGGACAGGTGTTGCTGGTCGATGGCCGTGCCAACTCGCAGGAGCGTATCATCAAGACGCTGAAGCCTGTTGCCGATGTGGTTGCCCTTTCCGATCCGCAGGCCGCTCTTTTCGAAGCCGCCGAGAACGCCTTCGAACTCGTCATCGTCAACGCCAATTTCGACGATTACGACCCGCTGCGGCTCTGCTCGCAGTTCCGGTCGCTAGAACGAACCCGTTTTCTGCCGATCCTGATCATCACGGAACAGGGCGCAGACGACATGGTCATCCGGGCACTCGATCTCGGCGTCAACGACTATATTGTGCGCCCTGTCGATCCGAACGAACTGGTCGCGCGCAGCCTGACGCAGCTCCGCCGCAAGCGCTACAACGATCGCCTGCGCGCCAGCGTCAAGCAGACGATCGAACTTGCCGTCACCGATCCGTTGACCGGCCTGAACAACCGCCGTTATCTCGACAACCATCTCAATGTGCTCTTCAATCGATCGATGGCGCGCGGCCGGCCCCTCTCGGTGCTGATCACCGATATCGACCGCTTCAAACAGGTCAACGATACCTATGGCCATGACGGTGGCGATCAGGTGCTGAAGGAATTCGCGACCCGGGTGCGCTCGACCGTCCGCGGCGCTGATCTCGCCTGCCGTTACGGCGGGGAGGAATTTGTCGTCGTCATGCCCGACACCTCGCCGGAGGTTGCCGCGGCCGTTGCCGAGCGCCTGCGCGCGGCCATCGAAAGCACCCCGTTCCTGTTGAAGTCCTCAGGCGAAACGCTGAATATTACGGCCTCTTTCGGCATATCCTCGCGCATATCCTCGGTCATAACGCCCGACCAGCTGATGAAGCAGGCGGACCTTGCTCTCTATCAGGCGAAAAATACCGGGCGGAACCGCGTCGTGGCCTCGGCCGCCTGAAGGCACGGCTTTTCGAGATGCATCGCATTGGGTTATCCACCGGCAGTGGCTGGACCTTACGGATATTTAATGTTGATGGCTGCAATGAAGAGGTTGGTTTTTCAACCCGCTAGCCCAAAAATGGACTTTAAAGCGTGTTTCTTTCGATAACACGTGCCAGCTGATCCAAAAAGCTAGAGGCCGTGGACGAGGCAAGAAGAGCGGACTATAATTGCCTTCAGAATGACCCCTTCCCGTAAATCGTATTTCAGAAAACGTAACGCCGGCGCCTTACGTAAGGGGAGGGGCGGTGGTATTATTGAGATATATTTCTAATATTCTTGATAGGCTAAAATATTGTCCTTTTGGTAAAGCGGAATTGGGTGCCTCTTTACACGTTCCAAAACTGGACTTTTAACCATAGAATCATACTCGGAAATTTTACCATTAAGAATTTGTTGATTTTCTTTCGTTTTTGAGCAAATTATCGGCTCAGAACAGAAAACGCTCCCGTGGAGGAGTTGTCGATACCCCATGATGCTCAGGTCCGCCGCATCTCCTGGGTCGTGGGGTCGGTCGGCTGGTACGCAATCTTAAACGGTTCCTCGTGCCGTTTTGCATGCTGGCCGACCCCCTTTTCGAAAAAACGCCGTCACTTCCCGAAGATGGAAGGGCGGCGTTTTTCGTGTTTGCGCTAACATTGATGTCAGGCGAACCCAGTACAAACAAAAAAGCGCGCACCCGAAGGCGCGCGCTTTTCCAAAACCCGTAAGATCAGTGATTACTTGATCTTGGTTTCCTTGAACTCGACGTGCTTCTTAGCGATCGGGTCATACTTGGTCTTCGTCATCTTGTCCGTCATCGTACGGCTGTTCTTCGTCGTGACGTAGAAGAAACCGGTGTCGGCCGTCGACAGAAGCTTGATCTTGATAGTGGTAGCCTTGGCCATGGTCGTCCTGCCTTTAAGAAAATGAAAGCCGTGGAAAGCCGGATAGGCTCCACGGCAAATTCTGGCGCGAAACTACGAATCTAGCCCGAAAAGTCAAGCCCGCTTTCCGAGGAAAAGCAGTCTTATGCCTGCGAGCAGGGCGTAAAGCCCGAAGAAACCGGCAATTGCATAGGCAAAACCGTTGTTTCCGGCAACGTCGATGGCAGCGCCGATCACCTGCGGGCCTGCAACGGTACCGACTGCATAACAGAAAACGAAGGCCGCATTAGCCGCCGCAAGGTCCGAACCTGTCAGCCGCGAACCGAGATGGCTGAGACCGACAGTGTAGAGGCCGGAGACGCAGCCGCCCCAGAAAAGCAGGATGCCGGCCATGAGAAGCCAGTTGTTGACGAGGATCGGCAGCATCATCGTGCCGACGAAACCGGTCAGGGCCATCAGCGCCAGCAGGGGACGCTTGTCCTTTATGCGGTCAGAAAGCAGGCCAAGCGGAATCTGGAAGATGACATTGCCGACACCCATCATGGTGAGGAGCAGGGCGGCTTGCGATTCGGTGAAATGCGCGCGCACCGCAAAGATCGGAAAGAGCGAGAGACCGCCGGCCTCGACCGCGCCGAAGATGAAGACGGCGGCCGTTGCGGTTGGCACCAGAAAGACGTAGCGCATGAAGTGCAGTTCCGGCTTCTCGTCCAGAACGGGGCTCTCATCGCGGGCGATGAAGATCGGGATGGCGGCAAGCAGGATCGCGCCGGCACCGACGAGGAAGGGGAGGATGCCGTCACTACCGAGCAACGAGAAGATCAGCGGTCCTGCTGCAAAGCCGATGGACAAGACCGTTGCATAGATGCCGAGCACGAATCCGCGCTTGGACGGCGGTGACGCGGCGTTGATCCAGAATTCCGAGAGGATGAAGAGCGTGGTCGTCGCGCCGTGGAAGGCGAAGCGCAGCGGGAACCACATCCAGAAGTCCTGCGCATAGTAAAAACCGAGTGCGCTGAGCGCCGAGATCAGCACCGCCCACATCATTGTCGGCGCTACACCGTATTTGTGGGCAAGCTTGGTGGTGATGGGCGCTGCTACCATCGCCGCGATACCGGCCATCGCGGTGTTGAGGCCGATGAGGGTGGAGGAAATGCCGCGCTTTTCGAGGATGATGCTGAGCAGGGGAAGTCCCAGGCCGATCGCGATGCCCACGGCGGAGATGGACGAGACGGCTGCCACCAGAGAAGGCCAATGGATTTCCTCGACATCGCCCGGTGTGCCGTTCCTCGGCTGAGACATTTATCCATCCTTAGAGAAGTGTGCGGACGAATCGTCCGTCTGGTGCCACATAGAAAGACATAGGCATGCCAAATCCAAGTGACGGGCAGGGTTTCACAATAGTTCTGGCATCCGCCGGCGATTTCTTGAGTGTAAGCTTTCCCCATACAAGAAATGATGAGCGTATCGTTCCTCTGCAGATAGTCGGCTACAAGCCCTGACGCTCTGGCCGCTGCCACTACACGCGAAATATGTCTGGAAGGTGAAGGTGTTCAAGCTTGGCGGCCGGGCGTGTCGTAATCGTCGGGTTCATCATCATGGCCGCCGAAACCATGCATCTTCAACGCCCACTGCAAGCCTATGACGCCGCCTTTGATAGGCTGGATCGAGACAAGCGCCGTGATGACGGTGATCGGTGCCCAGATGGCAAGATGCACCCAGACCGGCAGCACGAAGACCATGTCAGTCAGCATGAAGCCCCCAATGACGACGTGGCCGAGCACCAGGATGACGAGATAGGGGGGCAGGTCGTCGGCGCGCTGGTGATACATTGCCTCGCCGCAGGCGGCGCAATGGTCGACCGGCTTGAGGAATGCGCGGAACAGTTTGCCGCTGCCGCAGGCCGGACAGCGGTTCAGCAGGCCGCGCATGATGGAGCGTCCGAGCGGGCGCTCGACATCGGGCGTATCCCCATAGCGGACGACCTCGTTTGTCGGTGTGCTCACGATCTTTCCTTTCCGGAACTAGCGCCGCCCGCGCGGCGGACGCGTTCCGATCTTCTTGCGGGCGCGATTTGCATCGCGTTTCCCTGCCTTGTGGAAGGAGCGCACAGCCGTCGGCATCTTGCGTCCTTCGCTCAGCATCTCGAAGCGCAGGGCGCCCGCAAGCGGGATCGCCTCGGCCAGGCGCACGGTCACATCGTCGCCGAGACGATAGCCGAGACCTGTCTTTTCACCTGATAACGCCTGATGTGCCTCGTCATAGATGAAGTAGTCGGTGCCGAGCGTAGATATAGGGATGAAGCCGTCCGCACCGTAGTCCGGCAGCAGGATAAACAGGCCTGACTTGGTAACGCCTGAAACGCGCCCCTCAAATTCCTGGCCGACACGTCCGGCAAGGTGATGAGCGATGAGGCGATCGACGGTCTCGCGTTCGGCAGCCATGGCGCGGCGCTCGAAAGTGGAGATTTCGGCGGCGATGTCGTCGAGCGTCGCTTCCTCTTCCGGCGTGATGCCGCCTTCGCCGAAGCCGAGTGAGCCAACCAGCGCGCGATGCACGATAAGGTCGGCATAGCGCCGGATCGGCGAGGTGAAGTGCGCGTATTTCATCAGGTTCAGGCCGAAGTGGCCGATATTCTCGGGACTGTAGATGGCCTGACTCTGCGAGCGCAGCACCATTTCGTTGACCATGGTCTGGTGCGGCGTGCCATCTGCCTTGGCGAGGATGCCGTTGAAGTTGTTGGCGCGCATGTTGCCGCCCTTGGCAAGTGATATGCCGAGCGTGGCGAGGAATTCGCGCAGCACTTCCTGTTTGGCAAGCGTCGGCCCATCGTGGATGCGGTAGATCAGCGGCTGGCGCTTTTTCTCCAGCGTCTCTGCAGCCGAGACGTTCGCCTGGATCATCATCTCTTCGATCAGCTTGTGTGCGTCGAGACGAGGCGGCACGTGGACCCGGTCGACGGTACCATCGGGCTTCAGCAGGATCTTGCGCTCGGGCATGTCGAGCTCAAGCGGCTGTCGACGTTCGCGGCCGCGCTTCATCGTCTCGTAGGCGTGCCAGAGTGGCTTGAGGATCGGCTCAAGCATCGGCCCGGTCTTGTCGTCGGGCTTGCCGTCGATTGCCGCCTGTGCCTGCTGGTAGGAGAGCTTCGCCGCACTCTTCATCATGATGCGGTGGAAGGTATGGCCGATCTTGCGGCCGTCCTTCGAGAAGACCATGCGCACGGCAAGGGCAGGGCGGTCCACGCCTTCCTTCAGCGAGCAGAGATCGTTGGAAATTCGTTCCGGCAGCATCGGCACGACCCGATCCGGAAAATAGACGGAGTTGCCCCGCTTCAACGCTTCCCTGTCGAGCGGCGAATTCGGCCGCACATACCAGGAGACATCGGCAATCGCGACCGTGACGATGACGCCGCCCGCATTGTCTTCCGATGGATCATCCTCGGCATAAACGGCGTCGTCATGGTCCTTGGCATCGGCCGGGTCGATGGTGATCAGCGGCAGGTCACGCCAGTCTTCCCGATGCGACATCGTGGCGGGCTTGGCGTCATCCGCCTCTGCGACGGCTGCCGGCGGGAAGACATGCGGAATGCCGTGCGCGTGGATTGCGATCATCGAGATCGCCTTTTCCGAACCGACGGAGCCGATGACAGAAAGCACCTTGGCACGAGCCAGGCCGAAGCGGCCGAGACGCGCAACTTCCACCTCGACGAGATCCCCGTCCTTGGCATCGCCCTTATAGTCGGGGTCGATAACCATTTCCTCGCCGCGCCGGTCGATCGGCAGAAGGCGTCCGGCACCACCCGGCGCGTCCTTGAAGACACCCATGGTGGCGCCCCGACGCTTGTCGATCACCTTGATGATGCGTGCGGTATAGGCCGGGCCGCCACGATCGACTGCCGGGAATATCTTGGCAAGGATGCGGTCACCCATGCCGGCAACCGGTGCCTTGCTCTTGCCCTGACGGCCCGCCGGCGATTGCTGGCGAATGGCAACGGCTGGCGCCACGCCCTGGTCTTCCGGCCATTCCGCCGGGCGGCCGATCAGCTCGCCATCCTTGTCGCGCGTGGTGATGTCGAGCACGGTGACGGGTGGCAGCGCACCCGGCCGGATCAGCGACTTGCGCGTCTTCTGCAGCATGCCTTCCTGCTCCAGCTCCTGCAGCAGGCGCTTGAGTTCGACGCGGCTTTCGCCCTTCAGCCCGAAGGCCTTCGCGAGCTCGCGCTTGGAGGCTTTCTGCGGATGCTCGGCGATGAAACGCAGGATGACGTCTCGCGGCGGCAGGATGCCGTGCACGATGTTCAGCGGCTCAGGCGCAGGTTCCTTGCTCGCGCGTCCGAATTTTCCCGGGCGCTTGCCCATGGCTCTCGTAGTCTCGCGCGGTTCTCTCGCCACTCTCAGCTCTTTTTCGTTTTCGCCGGTGCCTTTGCCTTGGTTGCTTTCGGCTTTGCGGCAGTCTTTGTCGTCTTTGCTTCGGCCGCCGCGGCCTTCGGCTTCGCGGCTGGCTTAGCCTTCGCAGCTGTTTTGGCCTTGGTCTTGCCTGCGGGAGCCTTACCGGCCTTTTCCGCAATCAGGGCCAGCGCTTCCTCGACGGTAATGGCCTGCGGATCCTTGCCCTTCGGCAGCGTCGCATTGACCTTGCCCCAGTTGACATAGGGGCCGTAGCGTCCGTCGCGAACGGTGATCGCACCACCGTCAGGATGATCGCCCAGTTCCTTCAGCGCCGCCGGTGTGCCGCGGCCTCCTCCCGGCGCCTTGGCCTGCTTTTCGGCAATCAGCGTCACGGCGCGGTTGAGACCGACCGAGAAAACATCCTCAATGCTTTCCAGATTGGCATAGGTGCCGTCATGCAGCAGGAATGGTCCGTAGCGGCCGAGCCCGGAAGAGATCATCTTGCCGGTTTCCGGATGTTTACCGATATCACGCGGCAGCGAGATCAGCGCCATCGCCTTCTCGTAGTCGATATCTTCCGGCTTCCAGCCCTTGGGGAGCGACGAGCGCTTGGCATCCTTGCCATCGCCACGCTGGATATAGGGGCCGAAACGGCCCGAACGCAGCGTCAGTTCCTCGCCGGTGGTCGGGTCGGTGCCGAGGTTCTTGGGCTCATTCAGCGCCGCGCCTTCAGCCTCGCCGCCATTTTCGGAGGAAAGCTGGCGGGTGTAATTGCATTCCGGATAGTTCGAGCAGCCGACGAAGGCGCCGTACTTGCCGAGTTTCAGCGACAGGTTGCCGGTGCCGCAGACCTGGCAGATGCGCGGATCACTGCCGTCCTCGCGCTTCGGGAAGACCAGCGGCGCCAGGGCTTCGTTGAGCGAATCCAGAACATTGGTGACGCGCAGTTCCTTGGTGTCTTCGATCTGCGAGAAGAAATCCTTCCAGAAATCGCGAAGAACCTGCTTCCAGTTCAGTTCCCCGGCGGAGATCCGGTCGAGCTTCTCCTCGAGGTCCGCCGTGAAGTCATATTCGACATACTTGGTGAAGAAGCTTTCGAGGAAGGCGGTAACGAGACGTCCCTTCGCCTGCGGGATCAGCTTGCGCTTGTCGATCGTCACATAGTCGCGGTCGCGCAAGGTCGCGAGCGTTGCGGCATAGGTGGATGGGCGACCGATGCCGAGCTCTTCCATCTTCTTGATGAGCGAGGCTTCGGAGTAACGCGGCGGCGGCTCGGTAAAGTGCTGTGTCGAGTTGATCTTCTGCTTGGCGAGATTTTCGCGTGCATTGATCTCCGGCAGGCGGCCATCCTCGTCATCTGCGTCGTCGCTCTGCTCGCCATCTTCCTTCTGGTCGGTATAGGCGGCGATAAAGCCATCAAAGCGGATGACGGACCCGACGGCGCGCAGGCCGGCCTTCTGCCCGTTGTTGTCGGCAATGATTTCAGCTGTCGTACGCTCGATTTCGGCCGATGCCATCTGGCTGGCAATGCCGCGCTTCCAGATCAGATCGTAGAGACGGATCTGGTCGGCATCCAGGAACTTGCGGACGCGATCCGGCGAACGGTTGAAGTCGGTCGGGCGGATCGCTTCGTGCGCTTCCTGGGCGTTCTTCGCCTTGGTCGAGTAGAAACGTGCCTTTTCCGGCAGGTAGCGGTTGCCGAATTGTTCACCGATGGCGCTTCGCGCCGCATCGATCGCTTCCGGCGCCATCTGCACGCCGTCTGTACGCATATAGGTGATCAGACCGACGGTCTCGCCGCCAATGTCGACGCCCTCGTAAAGCTTCTGCGCGATCTGCATGGTGCGCGAGGCCGAGAAGCCGAGCTTGGAAGAGGCGGCCTGCTGCAGCGTCGAAGTCGTAAACGGCGGTGCCGGATTACGCTTGACGGGCTTTGCCTCGACGCTTTCGACGAAATAGCTGGCGCCTTCCAGCAGCACTTTCAGCTTGCCGGCCTCCTCGCCGTTGCCGATCGAGCGCGGCTGCAGCCGCTTGCCATTGGCGGCAACGAGCCTTGCTTCGAACTCGTCTCCGCGCGGCGTCTTCAGGAGCGCCGAAAGATTCCAGTATTCCTCCGAGATGAAACGTTCGATCTCGGATTCACGGTCGCAGACAAGGCGGAGAGCGACCGACTGCACGCGGCCGGCCGAACGTGCGCCGGGCAGCTTGCGCCACAGAACCGGCGAGAGGTTGAAGCCGACAAGATAGTCGAGTGCGCGGCGTGCCAGATAGGCATCGACCAGCGGAACATCGATATCGCGCGGATCGGCCATCGCATCGAGCACGGCCTTCTTGGTAATGGCGTTGAAGACGACGCGCTTGACCGGCTTGCCGTTGATGACCCGCTTCTTGTTCAGAAGGTCCAGCACGTGCCAGGAGATAGCCTCACCTTCGCGATCAGGGTCGGTTGCAAGAAACAGGGCATCGGAGGATTTCACCGCATCGGCAATATCCTTCATGCGCTTGGAAGAGGCGCCATCCACCTCCCACAGCATTTCGAAATCCTGATCCGGAAGGACGGAGCCGTCCTTGGCAGGCAGATCGCGCACATGGCCGAAAGAGGCGAGCACTTTGTATCCTGGACCCAGATACTTATTGATCGTCTTGGCCTTGGCAGGCGATTCCACCACTACAACATTCATGATGATTCTCTAAAAAAGATGTCGATCCGGCGAAGAAGCAGGCGCAACACGCACTGCAACATGAATACCGGCCCTCCGACATGGACAGGGAATTCGCTCCGGTCAAGAGGTTTGCTTCAATTTTACCTCTTTGCCGGGCATCGCAACCATTGCGAGATTTATAGACTATTGCAATTCAAGATGATTGAGCTATCGTTTTTGAAGTGTGGTTCGGGCTCTTTGGTAAGGCAGCCCTCTCCGTTTTCAGAGAGACAATTATGGCGCCCAAGGTTGCAGGAAAAGACACCGCTCGCTCCAAATCGCTCGAAAACATCGCTTTCATCCGCCAGATGCTCCGAGAATTGCAGAAGGTGGCCGAACATGAAAATGCGGAGATGCTCTGCTATCTCATCGAAATGGCCTATGTGGAAGCCGGAGACCTGCAGTCACGCATCGATGACAACTCAGTCGGTCATGGAAATTGAAACCTGTCCGCCTGCATGACGATGCAGCCGACCGGCCATATCCAGCTCCAGAAGAACAAGATAGACGGCAGAAGCCGAAAGACCGGTGTGACGAATGATATCGTCGACCTCCACCGGCGTCGGACCGAGCGCATCGATGACGAGCGTGCGGTCCGACTCGTCTGGCGGAAGCACTATCCTGCCACTTTCGCGTTTCGGTTCCTCGGCAGACGGCAGCGAAAAGAGATCGGGCTGAGCGAGTGGCGCCAGCGCTTCCACGACATCGTCAGGCGAAGTGACGATCATCGCGCCGTCCTTCAGAAGGCCATTCGTGCCGTGACATCGCGGATCGAGCGGCGAACCCGGTACGGCAAAGACCAGCCGCCCGAATTCGCCGGCCATCCGCGCCGTGATAAGCGAACCTGAACGGAATGCTGCCTCCACGACGGCGACGCCGAGCGAAATGCCCGCAATCAGCCGGTTGCGGCGAGGGAAATCACGCGCACGCGGCTCCCAGCCGAAAGGCATCTCGCTGACGGCAAGCCCATAGCCATTCCATATCTCGTCCAGCAGCCCAACATTTTCAGGCGGGTAGGGCTGGTCCAGCCCTCCTGCCATTGCGGCGATGGTGCCGGTATTGAGGCTCGCCCGGTGGGCGGCCGTATCGATGCCACGCGCAAGGCCGGAGACGACCGTATAGCCGGCCCGGCCGCAGTCTCTGGCAATCATCGCCGCGAACTTTGCGCCGCTGATGGAGGCATTGCGCGAACCGACGATGCCGACCGCAGGCCTGTTCAATATGGAAAGATCACCCTTGACCGCGAGCAGCGGCGGTGCGCCGTCAATCTGGCGCAGTGCCTGCGGATAATCAGGTTCGCCGATGCCGACGAAGCGGGCGCCGAAGCGCTGCGCCGCCTCAAGCTCGCGATATGCTTCAGCCTCAGCGGCAATACGGATCGAGCGCGTCGCGCCGCCGCGTGCCGACAGTTCCGGCAGCATGGAAAGTGCTGCTTCCGCCGAACCGAAATGATTGATGAGATCGCGAAAGGTTGCAGGTCCGACATTGTCGGAACGGATCAGCCGCAGCCAGGCGATCCTCTGTCTCTCCGTCAGCGCAATTCCTCTTGGCTTTGCGCTGAGTGCGTCCATTACCCCTTAGCCCCGATCTTGCTTTCCGTCCCGCTCATCAGGCGGGAGATATTGGCCTTGTGCTTCCAGTAGGAGATGACGCTCATGATCGCCATGATCGCCGCAACCTTTTCGTCGCCCAATATCCACAATGCAACCGGAATGACAAGCATCGCAAGCAGAGCGGAAAGTGAGGAGTAGCGGCTGATAAAGGCCGTTCCCAGCCAGACGGCGGCAAAGAGAAGAACCATGAGCGGTGCTACGCCAAGCAATGTGCCGATATAGGTGGCGACGCCCTTGCCGCCCTTGAAGCCGATCCAGACCGGGAAGAGATGGCCTATGAAGGCAAAGAAACCGGCGATGATGCCCGCTTCCTCTCCCGCGAAATAGGCCATGATCCAGGCCGCAGCGGCAGCCTTCAGCGCGTCGAGCAGCAAGGTCGCCGCCGCGAGCTTCTTGTTGCCGGTACGCAGAACATTCGTGGCGCCGATGTTGCCGGAGCCGATGCTGCGCACGTCGCCAAGGCCGGCAGCGCGTGTGAGGATGAGACCGAACGGGATGGAGCCGAGCAGGTAGCCGACCACGACGGCGGCAAGTGCAAGAGGCAGCGTAATCTGCCAGGTGACAAGATCAGATATCATTTTGTTTCCCAATCTTCTGACGAGAATCTGCCCTTAAAGGCCGCCCTCAGTTCTGCAATTCGTAAACCAGCTTGCCCGCGACGTAGGTCGCAATCGCCCGTCCGCTGAATCGCGCATCCTCGAAAGGCGTGTTCTTCGAGCGGGAAAGAAGCATGTCCTTGGCGACAAGCCAAGGCTCCTCGATGTCGATGAGAGCGATATCCGCCTTGGCGCCTGGTTTCAGGGTGCCGGCATCAAGACCGAAGATCTGCGCCGGGCGCGTCGACATCGCATCGATCAGCCGCATCAGGCTGACCTGCTCGCTGTGATACAGGCGCAAGGCCGCCGCGAGCATGGTTTCGAGCCCGACAGCGCCATCCTCCGCTTCGCCGAAGGGCAGACGCTTGGTGTCGACATCCTGCGGGTCGTGCGAGGAGACGATGATATCGATCGCCCCCCTGGCCAGCGCGTCTGCCATGGCAACGCGGTCGTCCTCGGAGCGCAACGGCGGATAGAGCTTGAAGAAGGTGCGGTACTCGCCGATGTCGTTCTCGTTCAGCGCCAGATTGTTGATCGAGACGCCGCATGTGACCTTGACGCCGCGCGAGCGGGCAAGCTCGATCGCCTCGACCGATTCCGGAACGGAGATCATGGCCGCATGGTAATTGCCGCGCGTCAGTTGGGCGATGCGCAGATCGCGTTCGAGCGGGATCACCTCCGCTTCCTTCGGAATGCCGGAGAGGCCGAGCCAGCTCGCAAGCAGGCCTTCATGCATGACACCGTTGGCGCCAAGATATTTGTCACGCGTGGCGCAGGAAATGACGGCGCCGAATTCGCGGGCATAGGTCATCACCCGGCGCAGAACCTGCGTATCGGAGATACTGGAATGCGCATCGGTGAAGGCGACGGCGCCTGCCTCCATCAGCAGACCGAATTCCGTCATCTCCTCGCCGGAAAGACCCTTGGTGATGGCCGCTGCCGGATAGACGTTGATTATGGCCGTATCCCGCGCCGTCTTCTTGACGAACTCGACGAGCGCGATGTCGTCGATGACGGGATGGGTATCCGGCATCATGATGATGGATGTCACGCCGCCCGCTGCCGCAGCGCGGCTTGCCGAAGCGATCGTCTCGCGATGCTCGCCGCCCGGTTCGCCGATGTGGACGCGGGCATCGACGAGGCCAGGCGTGGCGACGAGGCCGGTGCAATCGCGAACGGTAGCACCTTCGGAGGCACCCTGGTTCTGCGCCTCCTTGCCGGCTGCGAGGATCAGGCCGTCCTTGACGATGATGGTGCCGACTTCATCGAGATTTCGGGAGGGATCAACGATGCGGACATTCTTGAGGACGAGATTGCTCATGCGCCCACTCCATCGGTGCGGGGTCCCTGGTTCTGGGAAACCAGCAGCGTCTCCATGACGGCCATGCGTACTGCGACCCCCATTTCCACCTGTTCGGCAATCACGCTCTGCGGGCCGTCCGCGACTTCGGAGGCGATTTCCACGCCGCGGTTCATCGGTCCTGGATGCATGACGAGCGCATCTTCCTTCGCCGCCTTCAGCGTTTCCGCGTCGAGGCCGTAGAAGTGATAATATTCGCGCACCGACGGCACGAAGGAGCCGGACATGCGCTCGCGCTGCAGCCGCAGCATCATCACCACATCCGCGTCCTTCAGCCCTTCCTTCATCGAATGGAAGACCTCGACGCCCATCTCGGCAATGCCGGCCGGAAGCAGCGTGGCAGGAGCGACAACACGCACCCTGGCGCCCATGGCGTTCAGAAGCAGGATGTTGGAGCGCGCCACGCGCGAATGCAGGACGTCGCCGCAGATTGCCACGATGATACGCGACAGCCGGCCTTTGGCGCGGCGGATCGTCAGCGCGTCGAGCAGCGCCTGTGTCGGGTGCTCGTGCTGGCCATCGCCGGCGTTGACGACGGAGCAGGAGACCTTCTGGGCGAGAAGCGCTGCGGCACCGGCGCTGGAGTGGCGGATGATCAGGACGTCCGGCCGCATCGCGTTCAGCGTCATCGCCGTGTCGATCAGCGTTTCGCCCTTCTTCACCGAGGAATTGCCGACCGACATGTTCATCACGTCGGCGCCGAGGCGCTTGCCTGCGAGTTCGAAGGAGGCTTGCGTTCGTGTCGATGCCTCGAAGAAGAGGTTGATCTGCGTCAGTCCCCGAAGGGTCGACGTCTTTTTTTCTCTCTGTCGGCTGATCTTGACGGCTTCGTCAGCCTTGTCGAGAAGATAGGTAATATCCTGCTCGGTGAGGCCCTTGATGCCAATGAGGTGGCGGTGGGGGAAAAAGACCATGACCCTGCCTCTTCTTGTCTTCGCGGGGTCTATAAAGAGTGCGGGGGGAAGGGGCAAGCGCGTGCTGTGCGCAAATCCCATGTTCCCCATGCATTTTCCGTCGAATCCCGCTACTGCATGATTCCTTAAATCGGAATCGATTTATGGATAAAATTATGCAGCAATTTAAGGTGCTACAGCGTCCTTTGCGCGTCTGAAAAGAGGCGCGGCGCTGTAGAGCAGAAATCTGCGAATCACGAACTTCCGGTTTCCTTTTTCCGGGTCCATGAAATAGAAGCGAACAATGACCTCCGCAAACCGGACTGAAGACAAACTCGCCGAACTCAACCAGCCAAGCCTCTGGTCGGGAATCAATGCCTATAGATCCGATCCGCTGATCGTCGATCTGACTGCCACGCTGCCGCGCACCATCCGTGAAGACCTTGAAAACATGGGTCGTTTCGTGACCTCGCCGGAAGCGCAGGAGCTGGCGCGCATGGCAAACCAGGGCACGCCGCAGCTTCGCACCCATGGCCCGCGCGGCGAACGTCTTGATATCGTCGAATTCCACCCCGCCTGGCATGCGCTGATGCGCCGTTCCATGGCATCCGGCCTGCATTCTTCCGTCTGGGATCCGCAGGCCGATACGGAGGCCAAGGATCAGGCCCACCATATTCGCGCAGCCCGTTTCTACCTGACGGCGCAGCTTGAATCCGGCCATCTTTGCCCGTTGACGATGACGAGCGCATCCGTTGCCGCTCTCTCGGCCTCGCCTGCGGTGCAGAAGGACTGGGCGCCCAAGATCCTGTCGCGCAAATATGACTCGTCGAACCGTCCGGCCATGCAGAAGTCCGCCGTGACGATCGGCATGGGCATGACGGAGAAACAGGGCGGCACGGATGTTCGGGCCAACAAGACCGCCGCGGAAAAGGTGAGCGAAGGCATTTACCGGCTCTCCGGCCATAAATGGTTCATGTCCGCGCCGATGAGCGACGCCTTCATCATGCTGGCGCAGACCAAGGAAGGCATGGGCTGCTTCCTAGTGCCGCGGCTGCTGGAAGATGGTTCCGCCAACGGCCTGCAATTCCAGCGCCTGAAGGACAAGGTCGGCAACCGCTCGAATGCTTCGTCCGAAGTGGAGTTCACTGATACGTTCGGTTTCCTGCTCGGCGGTCCTGATGCCGGCATCCGGACTATCCTCGATATGGTGACGCTGACGCGGCTCGATTGCGCGCTTGCCTCCTCGGGCATCATGCGCGCATCGCTGGCCGAAGCCGTTCATCACACCCGCGGCCGCAGCGTTTTCGGCAAGATGCTGGTCAACCAGCCGATCATGACGCGCGTGCTCGCCGACATGGCGCTCGATGTTGCCGCCGCCACGGCTCTTTCCTTCCGCCTGGCCGACGCCTTCGACAAGGCGCGCGGCAATGCCGAAGATGCCGCCTATGCCCGCGTCATGACACCGGTCGCCAAATACTGGTGCTGCAAGATTGCCCCGTCGCTGATCTACGAGGCGATGGAATGCATCGGCGGCAGCGGTTACATCGAAGAACGCCCGATCGCCCGCCACTACCGCGAAGCGCCGGTCAATGCGATCTGGGAAGGTTCGGGCAACGTCATGGCGCTCGATGTGCTGCGTGTGCTGAACCGCGGCAAGGATCTGTTCGAGACGGTGTTTGCAGGTTTTGCGCGCGATCTTGGACCGGCCGGAAAGAAGACGATCGATGTGCTGCGCGCCGCAATCGCGCTTTGCGAACAGGATGAGGGCGCTGCCCGCCTGCTCGTCGAGCAGCTGGCGCTCGTTGCCGGCGCCGCCGAGCTCTATCGGCTCGGGGCAGGGCGCATTGCCGACGCTTTCATCGAGACCCGTCTGGCGGGCGGCTGGCGGTCGACCTACGGCATGCTCGATTCCCGTTTCGACGCCAGCTACATCGTCGATCTGCTTTACCCGCCAGCGGCCTGATGCAGGTGTTTCGGAACGCACGGCGGGACGATCTCGATCAGATCTACGGCATTTCGCTTGCGACCGGCAATGGCGGTCAGGATGCGAGCCACCTCTACCGTGATGGCCGCCTGATCGGCCATATCTATTCTGCGCCCTATGTCGTGCTCAACCCGCAAGCGACCCTCGTTGCGGAGGATGCGTTCGGAATCGCCGGCTACATCGTCGGCACCTACGATACAGCCGCCTTCGAAACGCGCCTTGAACGTGACTGGTGGCCCGCCCTGCGCGATCAATATGCCGATCCGGCCGGCGATCCCTCTGGATGGATGGCCGACGAGCGCCGCAGCTTTGCGATCCATCATCCGCGCACCATGTGGGCTGAGATCGTCACGGCCTACCCGGCTCATATCCATATGAACCTGATGCCACGCCTGCAGGGGCAGGGGGGCGGAAGCCGTCTTCTGGAGCAGTGGATATCTGAAGCGCGTCAGGCAGGCGTGCGCGGCATTCACCTCGGCGTCAACGCCGACAACCAGAGCGGCCTGCGCTTCTGGTCCTCCCGCGGCTTCGAGCGTCTGATCCCGCCGCTCATCCCGGCATCGGAAGCCTCTGTCTGGCTCGGCCGCACACTCTAAGCCTTTTCCCTTTGGCCACAGGCTGAGTATTCGTCATCTGTGGCACAAAAAATCCGGCTGCGTCGCCACAGCCGGATCATGTCACTTATCGCCAAAAATCATCTTTCAGAAGAAGCCGCGGCGCTGCCACCAGCCTGCCTTCTTCGGCTTGCCTTCACCTTCGGCTTCACCGTTATCGGTGCGGTTCGAGGTGACCGTCGGCTCGGAAGACGAGATATTGGATCCGCGGTTAGCGCGAGCCGGCTTGGCCTCTTCCTGAACAGGCTCGGCAAGATCTGCAGACGCTTCTGTCACTTCCGGCTCGGCTTCTGCTTCCACAGCCGGCGCTTCGATCACAGGCTCCTCGACCGGCGAAGGCGCGGCAGCAGCCTTGCGGCGACCGCGGCCACGGCCACGTGCCGGCTTGACCTCTTCGGCAACGCTCTCGCTGCCTTCGATAGCCGCCATGGCCGGCTGAGCATCGACAACGTCGACCGTGGCGACTTCGATTACTTCGGCTTCGGTCTCCGCGCTTTCCTCGGCTGCGGTATCATCGCCTTCGTCGGCATCGCCGCCCTCGGAAGCAGCGCTCGTCTCGGCGCCTTCCTCACCACGGTTGCGACGACCGCCACGCTTGCCGCGACGGCGGCGCTTGCGGCGCTGGGAGTCATCACCTTCGGCGCGGTCCTCCGCAGCACCTTCGGCGGCATCACTGTCGCCCTCGCTGCCCTCGTCCTCGCCCTCATCGCCATCGTCAGCTTCGCCGGAAACTGCATCTGCAGCAACCTGCTGCTCGGCATTGCCGTTGCGGCCGCGACGACGGCGGCGGCGCTTGCGCTTGCGTCCACCTTCGCCTTCGGCCTCTGCACGGGCAGCAGGACGTTCGGCGGCGGCAGGCTTTTCTTCCAACTCTTCGTCTTCCTCCTCGTCGTGCTCGATAACGACATCGTCATCATCGTCATCGGGGATGGCTGCGAAGTTGAAGAGGCTTTCGATCTTGACAGGGTTTTCGACCGGCTCGCCGCGATCGATCGCGAAATGCTGCGCGCCGACCGAACCGTCAGCATCGATGATGATCGCCACACCGAAGCGGGCTTCATAATCGACGATCGTCTGGCGCTTGTGGTTGAGCAGGTAGAGCGCGATATCGGGCGTCGTGCGAACGGTGATATTGTGCGTCGTGTTCTTGAGCAGATACTCCTCGACGCCGCGCAGCACATGAAGCGCAACGGAAGACTGCGAACGAACGTGGCCGGTGCCGCCGCAATGCGAGCAGACCTGCGTCGTGGATTCAAGAACGGAAGCGCGGATGCGCTGGCGCGACATTTCCAGAAGGCCGAAATGCGAGATACGGCCGACCTGGATGCGGGCGCGGTCGTTCTTCAGGCATTCCTTCAGCTTCTTCTCGACAGCGCGGTTGTTGCGCTTCTCTTCCATGTCGATGAAGTCGATGACGATGAGACCGGCAAGGTCGCGCAGACGAAGCTGGCGGGCGACTTCGTCCGCTGCTTCGAGGTTCGTCTGGAGGGCGGTGTCCTCGATCGAGTGTTCGCGGGTCGAACGGCCGGAGTTGACGTCGATCGAAACCAGCGCTTCCGTCTGGTTCATGATCAGGTAGCCGCCGGACTTCAGCGTCACCTGCGGCTGCAGCATGCGGTCGAGCTGCGCCTCGATGCCGGAGCGCGAGAAAATCGGGTGGAGATCGCGATAAGGCTGAACCACCTTGGCGTGGCTCGGCATCAGCATCTTCATGAAGTCTTTCGCTTCGCGATAGCCTTCTTCGCCGGAGACGATGATCTCGCCGATATCCTTGTTGTAGAGGTCACGGATCGAGCGCTTGATGAGCGAACCTTCCTCGTAGACGAGGCAGGGAGCCGTCGAGGCGAGCGTCAGCGTGCGGACGTTCTCCCACAGGCGCATCAGATATTCGAAGTCGCGCTTGACCTCGACCTTGGTACGGTTGGCACCGGCCGTGCGCAGGATCACGCCCATGCCCTGCGGCACTTCCAGCATGCGGGCGATTTCCTTCAGCCGCTTGCGGTCCTGCGGGTTGGTGATCTTGCGGGAAATGCCGCCGCCGCGCGCCGTGTTCGGCATCAGAACCGAATAGCGGCCTGCGAGCGAGAGATAGGTGGTGAGGGCAGCACCCTTGTTGCCGCGCTCTTCCTTGGCGACCTGCACCAGCAGGATCTGGCGGCGCTTGATGACTTCCTGGATGCGGTATTGCTTGCGCGGCTTGCGCTGAACACGATCCGGAACCTCTTCCATCGCGTCTTCGGCGCCGACGGATTCGATGACTTCCTCTTCGCCATGATCGTCGTCATCATCGTCGTCGTCATGACGACGCTTGGAAACGTCGACATCCTCGGAGATGGTGTCCGTTTCAACCATCGCAGCCATCTCGCCGCCGGTCGAACCTTCGTCATCGTTGTCGACGACCGATGCTTCCGGCGCCGCTGCTTCTTCTGTAACCGGCTCGGCTGCCTTCTTGCGGCTGCGGCGGGCGCGGGGCTTCTTGGCCGGCGCTTCTTCGGCGACGGGTGCAGCCTCTTCGGCGGGTGCAGCTACTTCTTCTGCAGCAACTGCCTCGGGCTGCTCGACCGGAACGATGCCGATATCGGGCTGATCCTGCGTCGAGAGATCGACGAGCGGGGCAGTCTCGACATGCTCGACATCTTCGTCGCGGCGATGCTCCTCCGCTTCGGCGCGAAGCAGGGCCTGGCGATCTGCCAGCGGTATCTGGTAATAATCAGGGTGGATTTCGGCGAAGGCCAGGAAGCCGTGCCGGTTGCCGCCGTAATCGACGAAGGCTGCCTGCAGCGAGGGTTCGACCCTCGTTACCTTTGCAAGATAGATGTTGCCGCGAATTTGCTTCTTGTGCTGGGACTCGAAGTCAAATTCTTCTATGCGGTTCCCGCGAACGACAACGACGCGCGTCTCTTCCTCGTGAGACGCATCGATAAGCATTTTGTCTGCCATGTAAGCTGAGCTCCTCGGCGAGGCCGCGAGAGCGCATTCCCGACTGCTGTTGACACAGGAAGAATGCGGTCCGCCGTGGCCGCGCCGGATAATGAAAGTCGCGATTGGTGCGAGGGAGAAGGCAGCAGCCAGACCGCAGCCGGAACGATTTCGTTCCGGGGCCTGTACACTTCAGATAAAACCTGCTGCGAAACCATCAACAACCAAGCGTGATCGACAATGACAAAGACCCGTTTCGGGTCCGATGAGTTTGCTCCCTGAGAGCGTGGTGGCTGATCCACCGATGAAATCCCAGCGCGAAGCCGGAAAATCAGGATCCAGTTCTCGAGTGGAAATGCGTTAGACGGCGGACGATTACCGGTTGTGGCGCCAGGTCCGGGGGCCGGCTGGCTGCCTTGCGGCGACTCTATCCCGTCAACACTTCTACCCTAAAATTCGTTGTATGTTTTCTCTGTCACAATAGCAAGGGAAAAGCCAAATGTGCCATAATATTGATGGATTTCGTATCGCATAAACTTGTCGGGGATAAACGATCCCGATTCATGGGTCGGTGCGTATGCGCTCGCCTCTAGCGGGCGTCAGCGGGGACGGTGTAAGGTCCATCGCAGAGTAAATAGGGTGTGGCGGGCTATTGTTTAAGAGGTTTCGGATCGCGGCGAAGTTGTCCGCAGGGCGAAAATTGGGTTTTGCAGCGGGGCTTTTCGGCTTCGCAGTGCTTTGCGCGGTTCCTGGAAGTGCCGCCGACGCGAAGAATCCCTTGCTGGCCTACGGAGCGCGTATCGTCGGCGACGATGCCAGAACCCGCATCGTCATCGATTTCGACCGCGAGCCCCGTTTTTCCGTCCATTATATTGCCAATCCTGAGCGCATCGTCGTCGACCTGCCGGCAACCGCTTTCGGCTTTCCGGCCAAAGATCTCGAGGCGCGCGGCCTCTTCAAGGACATCCGTTATGGCGCTATGGATGAAGGCAGCGCCCGCATCGTGTTGACGGCGGCACGCCCGGTCCAACTCGCCCTTGCCAAGGTGCAGACGGATGAGAGCGGCAATGGTCACAGGCTCGTTCTCGATGCCGAGATGATCGACAAGCAGAAATTCGCCGAGCTTGTGAAGACCCAGTCCTGGAGTGACAAGGCGGATGGGGCGGAGACGACGAGTGCCATTCCCCAGCCGGAAAAGGCTGCACCCGGTGATTTCGTCATCGCCGTCGATGCCGGCCACGGCGGCATCGACACCGGCGCCATCGGCGTCGATACGAAGACAGAGGAAAAGCAGGTGACGCTTGCCTTCGCCAAGGCGCTGGCTGATCGCCTGAACAAGGAGCCGGGCATCAAGGCTTTCCTGACGCGCGACGACGACGAATTCCTGTCGCTCTCGCAGCGTGTGCTGATTGCCCGGCAGAACCATGCGGGCCTTTTCATTTCGCTGCACGCAGATACGCTGAAGCAGAAGGATATTCGCGGCGCGACGGTCTACACGATTTCAGACAAGGCTTCGGATAAGCTCGCCGCCGATCTTGCCGAACGCGAAAACCTGTCGGACCAGATCGCCGGCAAGGAAACGACCACCGAACCGCCTGAGGTCGCCGATATTCTGCTGGACCTGACGCGGCGTGAGACGCAGGCCTTTTCGATTTCGCTCGCCGAAAGCGTGCTTGCCTCTTTCAAGGATCAGGTTGGCACGATCAACAATCCGCACCGTCACGCGGGCTTTCGGGTGCTGCAGGCGCCGGACGTTCCGTCGATCCTGCTCGAGCTCGGCTTCCTCTCCAATGTTGAGGACGAAAAACGTCTGCTCGATGATGCCTGGCGGTTGAAGATGGCCGATCTCTTGGCCGATGCGGTGAAGCGCTACCGCACGGGCCTGATGGCGAATGGCGGGTAAACCGGGCGTTGCCTGGAAGTGACACTCGCGCCTAAACCGGAGCCCTTGCGGAAAGGGGAGCGGAAAGTGGCAGGACGGGCCCTATTTTGCTCACATTCGCGCCGTTACTCCGATCTATATGTTTCGCGCAAGTGAGACGAAATCGGCTTGTAGCGCCAGCGCGCATGGAGTAAGCCGCGCAACGTGCAAAGAGACATGATCTGTGCGATTGTGCGGCTGCGCCGATCTAATGATTAGAAATACCGGTAGCTGAAAAATATGGTTAGACTTCTTGGATATTTCTTCGGGATAGCATGCGTCCTGTTCCTGGGCGCTGCGGCGGTTGTTGCCGTCTACATTGCGAATGTCGCGAAGGATCTTCCTGACTATGCTGTGCTCAACAGCTATGCCCCGCCGGTCACCACCCGCGTCCACGCGGGTAACGGTGCGCTCATGGCCGAATACGCCAAGGAAAAGCGCCTCTTCCTGCCGATCCAGGCTATCCCGGACCGCGTCAAGGCTGCTTTCCTGTCGGCCGAAGACAAGAACTTCTACAACCATCCCGGCGTCGATCTGACCGGTCTTGGCCGTGCCATCCTCGTCAACCTTCAGAATTTCGGCTCTGGCCGCCGCCCGGTCGGTGCATCGACGATTACCCAGCAGGTCGCAAAGAACTTCCTTCTGACCTCCGATCAGACGATCGACCGCAAGATCAAGGAAGCGATCCTGTCCTTCCGCATCGAGCAGGCCTACAGCAAGGACAAGATCCTCGAGCTTTACCTCAACGAGATCTTTTTCGGTCTGAACTCCTACGGTATCGGCAGTGCCTCGCTCACCTATTTCAACAAGTCCGTCACCGAACTGACGATCGCCGAATCTGCCTATCTTGCATCGCTGCCGAAGGGCCCGGCAAATTATCATCCCTTCCGCCATCCGGATGCAGCACTTGAGCGCCGCAACTGGGTCATCGATCGCATGGTCGAGAATGGTTATGTGAGCCAGAGCGACGGCGAGGATGCCAAGAAGCAGCCGCTCGGCGTCACCGCCCGCAATAGCGGACCGTCTCTTTTTGCTTCCGATTATTTCGCCGAGGCTGTCCGTCGCCAGCTCATCGACCAGTACGGCGAGAAGTCGCTCTACGAGGGCGGCCTCTCGGTGCGCACGTCGCTCGATCCGCAGATGCAGCTCTTTGCGCGCAAGGCGCTGCAGGACGGCCTGACCAATTACGACGAGCGTCGCGGTTTCCATGGACCGGTCAAACAGATCAGCATATCGGGTGATTGGGGTCCGGCGCTCGCCGAAGTGCCCGCTCTCTCGGACGTGCCGGAATGGCGCCTGGCAGTCGTGCTCGCTGTTTCCAGTGACAGCGTCGATATCGGCCTTCAGCCGCCCAAGGACGGCGGCGGCAAGGTCGCAGCCCAACGCGAGCGTGGTTCGATTGCAGCCAAGGATATGCAGTGGGCATTCCGCTCCGCCGCCGGCGACCGCAAGACGACGAAGTCGCCGGTCGGCGCCGTCTCGGCCGGAGATGTCGTCTACGTCGAGCGCCTCGGCGGCGACAATTCGACCTCCTATCGTCTGCGCCAGCCGCCAAAGGTGCAGGGTGGTCTTGTCGCCATGGATCCGAAGACCGGCCGCGTTCTTGCCATGGTCGGCGGCTTCTCCTATGCGCAGTCGGAATTCAACCGCGCCACGCAGGCGATGCGCCAGCCGGGGTCCTCCTTCAAGCCCTTCGTTTATGCCGCTGCCATGGACAACGGCTACACGCCGGCCTCGGTCATCATGGACGCGCCGATCGAGATCGTTTCGGGCGGTCAGGTCTGGAAGCCGGAAAACTACGGCGGCGAAGTCGGCGGCCCCTCGACGCTGCGCTCCGGTATCGAGAATTCGCGCAACCTGATGACGGTGCGCCTCGCCAATGACCTCGGCATGAATATCGTTGCCGAATATGCCGAACGCTTCGGCGTCTACGACAAGATGCCGCCGCTGCTCGCCATGTCGCTCGGCTCGGGCGAAACGACGGTGCTGCGCATGGTCTCGGCTTACTCGGTCATTGCCAATGGCGGCAAGCAGATCAAGCCGACCCTGATCGACCGCATCCAGGACCGTTACGGCAAGACGATCTTCAAGCATGAAGAGCGTCTCTGCGAAGGCTGCAATGCCGGCGACTGGCAGAACCAGGAAGAACCCAACATCGTCGACAACCGCGAGCAAGTTCTCGATCCGATGACCTCCTACCAGATCACCTCGATGATGCAGGGCGTCATCCAGCGCGGTACGGCTGCTGGCAAGGTCGATCTCTCCGGCCGTGACGTCGCCGGCAAGACCGGTACGACCAACGATGAAAAGGACGCCTGGTTCGTCGGCTTCACGCCGGATCTGGTGGCGGGCCTCTATCTCGGCTTCGATACGCCGGCACCGCTCGGACGCGGCGGTACGGGTGGCGTTCTCTCGGCACCGATCTTCAATGAATTCATGCAGGCGGCAGTCAAGGACATGCCGGAATCCAAATTCGTGGTCCCGGCCGGCATGAACATGATCGCGATCAACCGCAAGACCGGCATGGCTGCTGCCGATGGCGAGCCGGGCACCATCATCGAAGCCTTCAAGCCGGGCACCGGGCCGGCCGACAGCTTCTCCGTCATCGGCATGGACGGCACGATGGCGCCGGAAGAAATCCTGCGCACGTCGCCCCAGGCAAACCAGGCGGTCCAGACCAACACACCCGGCCTGTTCTGATCGAGACCGATTGCCTTTGCGCCCGCCACGGCTCTTTACATCCGCGGCGGGCGTCTCTATGTCACGGGCCTTGCAGAATACCCCGGCACTCACAGAATACCGAAGCAAAGAAGCAGGAAAATGCGAGCGGAAATCCAGAACGTAGTCGATGAAACCAAGCAGGCTATCACCCTGCTGAGGAGGCATCTTTGACTGGGACCAGGCGGTAAGACGACTGGACTGGTTGAATAACAAGGCAGAGGATCCCAACCTCTGGAACGATGCGCAGGAAGCCCAGAAGCTGATGCGCGAGCGTCAGCAGCTCGATGACGGCATCAATGGCGTCAAGGCGCTGGAACAGCAGCTTTCCGACAATGTCGAGCTCATCGATCTCGGGGAAGAAGAAGGCGACGAAAGCATCGTCAAGGAAGCTGAGGCCGCGCTGAAAAGCTTGCAGGCCGAGGCGGCCCGCCGACAGGTCGAAGCCATGCTGTCAGGCGAGGCCGATGGCAACGACACCTATCTGGAAGTCCATTCCGGCGCAGGCGGCACGGAAAGCCAGGACTGGGCGAACATGCTTCTGCGCATGTACACTCGCTGGGCCGAGCGCCAGCGCTTCAAGGTCGAGCTTTTGGAAGTGCATGACGGCGAAGAGGCCGGCATCAAGTCCGCAACGCTGCTCGTAAAGGGCCACAACGCCTATGGCTGGCTGAAGACCGAATCGGGCGTGCACCGTCTGGTGCGCATCTCGCCTTACGACAGCAATGCGCGTCGCCACACCTCCTTCTCGTCGATTTGGGTCTACCCCGTCGTTGATGACTCGATCCAGATCGAGATCAACGAAAGTGATTGCCGTATCGACACCTACCGTTCGTCCGGCGCTGGCGGCCAGCACGTCAACACGACAGACTCGGCCGTGCGTATCACGCATATACCGACAGGCATCGTCGTGCAGTGCCAGCAGGAGCGTTCGCAGCACAAGAATCGCGCCAAGGCCTGGGACATGCTGCGCGCCCGCATGTACGAAGCGGAGCTGAAGAAACGCGAGGACGCCGCCAACGCCGAAGCCGCTTCCAAGACGGATATCGGCTGGGGCCACCAGATCCGCTCCTACGTTCTGCAGCCCTACCAGCTCGTCAAGGACTTGCGCACCGGCGTTGCGAGCACCGCTCCCGATGACGTGCTCGATGGCGATCTGAACGAGTTCATGGAAGCAGCACTCGCTCACCGCATCAGCGGGGCAGCCGATGCGGTCGTCGACGACGTCGACTGAGCGGTGAAGACAGACCTTGGATAGAAGCCCCGGAAACGGGGCTTTTCTTTTTCAGGTGTCCACTGGAATGTCTATTGCGTGAAAGAACACACCCGATAGTTCGGCAATCTCCTCGTGGACGTCAGCACGTTCTACGCCCGCCGGGTCGGTGAAGAGATGCTCTGCGAAGGAAAGCCCCAATGCCGTCCCCTCGGGCACGAAGATATAATGCCCAAGACCGCCCTGGAGTATCTTGAAGGTGCTGCGATCAAGCTGCGCATGCAGCCATGACGAACATTCTTCGACTGGGGCCGTGTTGTCGGCATCACCAACCAGAATGAGGGCAGGCTTATCGATGGCTTTCAGGCTCTGTTCGCTGAAGCCGCGGATAGATCGACCGGGCGCGCAGATCAGCGCGGCCTTGATCCTGTCATCGCGATAGGATCGCGACATCCGCGACCATGAATCGCGAAATGCCTTACTCGTGCGAAGCAGCGACGGAATATGATCGGCGAGGTCAGGAAATTCCCTCGGCCCACGCGGGCCCCCAGGCTTCAATCTGGATTGTTCGAATTGTGAGAATTGCGCGACTGCGCCGAGGAGCAGCATCACCGTATAGGCTCCTGCTGAAAAGCCGGCGGCGAATACGCTCCTGCTATCGATATGCCCGGCAAGATCACCCTGCCAGTCTTTTCGGCGATCGAGCATGAGGCTCAGATCGGGCGCGCGCTCCCAAAGGCAGGCGAAGCCCTCGGCGCGATAGGCTTCGCCGCCGGTATTGCCGTGGTGGTTGACACCGACAGCGATAAATCCACGATTGACCAGGCGGCGAGCGAGCCATTCCAACCCTGCGGCCGAGCCGCCGGTGCCATGCGACAGCAGGACCAGCGGGTAGGGCTTGGTCGTCGGCTGAACGGGTGCATCGCGGGCGACCGCGGTCCTTCGGAACCAGCTTCGTCCCGAGATTTCGGTTTCGATCGACCCCGCGGCTGCCGGATACCAGAGAGACCAGCGAACAGGTCTTGGGCCCGTCTCGTCCCAGTCCGGCCGCGTCTCGTCGTAGAGAACACCTTCGCGAAAGCCGAGTTTCATGGCTTAGCCCCGATGAATAGGCCCCTGGCGCTCAGTTGGTCGCCTTCTCCACGGTAATGTCCCCAAACTCGTCGATCACCACTGTCCAGCCGTCGGGCTCGGCAGCCGGATCGGTCTTCAGATAGACGGTGGCGAAAAGGCCAGGTTCCTTGATGAAGCCGCTCGAATTTTCGGGCCGGATGTCAGTGATATAGGGCTTGAGATCGCTGATTTCCTGCAGTTCGACCGTCGAGAGAATGGCAGGTCCGTCGTCTATCTGCGCGATCTGCTGCAGAAAGACCCTTGAGGTCTTGTCCGCCTGACGCACGGCAAAAAGCTTGTAATAGCCGTGCCGCTGCTCCGGCTTGGCAGCCTCGCCGCTCACATTTTGTGCGCTGACGCTTTGCGTGGTTGTCGGGGCACGTTCCACCGGCAGCGAATTGCCGTCATCTTCCCAATAGCCGGTACTGGTCGCGAAGATGATCGAGGCCGGTAGGATATCGTCATGAACGGTCTCCGCCTCGGCGGCGACCGACCATCCCGAAACGAGGAGTGCCATTATCACTGCTTGCCGCATCGCCATCATTTCAATCCTCGAACTGTTCTGCCAGAATCCGGTCGGACCAAGAGCGGTCAGGATCGGAAAGGATGCGTGCCGTCATATCTTCGGACTGGGCGATGCGCACCTGGAGTATGGATTTGATCTCCGTATTGTCTGCGACCGCGTTCACCGGCCGCTTCTCGGCTTCCAAAATATGGATGTCGACGGTTACCCGGTTGGGAAGCAGCGCTCCGCGCCAGCGCCGCGGCCGAAAGGCGCTCACGGGCGTCATGGCGAGAAGAGGCGCGTCAAGCGGCAGGATCGGGCCGTGGGCAGAAAGATTGTAGGCCGTCGAGCCCGCGGGCGTTGCCACCATCAACCCATCGCAGATTAATTCCTCCAATCGCACGTGTCCGTCGATTTCCACCCTGAGCTTCGCTGCCTGATAGGATTGCCGGAAAAGATAGACCTCGTTGATTGCAAGCGCCGAGGACTTGCTGCCGTCGGCATTGGATGTCGTCATCTTCAGCGGATGAAAGGCATTCTCGACAGCGGCACAGATGCGGTCATGCAGGTCGGAAGTCTTGTAGTCGTTCATAAGAAAGCCGACCGAGCCGCAATTCATGCCGTAGACGAGTTTGCCGCTGTTCATCGTGCTGTGCAGCGTCTGAAGCATGAAGCCGTCGCCGCCGAGCGCAACGATGACATCGGCCTCGTTCGCAGGCACGTCGCCATAAAGGCGAATCAATTCGTCTCGCGCGGCGAGTGCTTCCGTGGTCGGCGAGGCGATAAAAGAAAGCGTCTGAAATGAACGGCCCATGCAATGCCCTTTGTTATGCTGCTCTAGCTAAAGGATAAAGGGCTTGTACGACAAGACGTTTTGCGTTGCGGGCGAAGTTCGGATGATCTTGGGCTCCCGTAAATCGCCGGACGATTCGAAGGACCAACAGGTCCATATCCAAGCCTCGCAGGCTTTTCCCAACCAGTGCATTGATCGGCAGCCGCTGTGGATAGCGTCAATGGACAGCCGGAAAGGGCAAATTTTCTTTACAAAAGATCAGAATCTGCTACTTCGCACGCATTGCCCTTGTAGCTCAGTTGGTAGAGCACCTGATTTGTAATCAGGGGGTCGCGGGTTCGAACCCTGCCGGGGGCACCATACAATCGCAAGCGATATCAAGCGCTTAATCAGAACCCGCCCGTCTGAGGCGGTTTTTTTGTGCGCAAATTATTTCGAGGGTTACCGTGTTTTCCGGGCTTTCGCCGATGCAGCTGTGATTCCTCAGGAACGAGGGATGTGGTCGCAGGTGGCCCTGCTTTATCGATTCGAACGGAAACGGTACTGGCGTCAAGTTTCGCGATGCGACTTGAACACTTCAGTAGCTGCAAGACAGCGCGTTGGTGGGCCTGAACCCGTGTCCGCAGGCGGGATTGACGGAAGTCCTGGGCTGATATTGGAAATCGGGGCGATTTGTAGCCGGGTGTGTCGTGCAGGACGAAGCGAGTATGCTCACGCCGATCAGTGCGGCGCTAACTATGAGTGTCCGGAGCCTACTCTTCATGATCACCTTCCCTGACAACGCACCGGAATGGAAAATGTCGCTATACCGGACATAGGCAAGGGGCGTGGCGCACAATTGACCGCTCCATTTCGCTTCAACAGCTTCTAACGGCGGCCTATCAACAAACAAGCGCGGGGGCACCGGCTTTAAAAGGCCATTCCACTACATGAACGGAGACTGAAGGCTCGCTTCAGCAGCAATTCAGGGGCATCAGGCCATTCTCGCTTCATCAGAAACGAGGAAGTGAGCCATGAGGATCTCCAGTCTTCTCCTAGCAGCCGCCCTTTCGGCCGGTACTTTGTTTTCCGCTGTAGCCCCGGCTGCGGCCATCCCTCTCGACCGTTCGGAAGTCGCTCAACAGGGCGATATTATCCAGGTCCGCGGCGGCGATCGGGATTGGGGTGACCGCGATCGGGGTGATCGCGATTGGGGCGATCGCCGTGACTGGCGAGAGCGCCGTGAGTGGCGTGAGCGTCGCTACTGGCGCCCGGCCTGGGGCTATGAACGCCGCTGGAACCCATGGCGGGAAGAGCGTTGGCGCGAGCGTCACGAGTGGCGGCGCCACCATGGTGGACCCTATTGGCTCTACCGGAGCTGATCGCTAACCGAGAAAGTAATTCCAGCTCCAGAAAAATCCCGCCGCAATTTCTCGCGGCGGGATTTTTGCTTGATCGGTTCAGACGCATTGTCTGCGCCTTGTCCGATGAGGCGATGCGCAGTCACTTTTGCGCGGGTTCGTTCACGCTCGATTCGATCTTCGTCCCGTTGCCGGTCTGCCCCGCACCGGACGGTGACATCATTGCGATGCTGAGAACGGAGGCAATCATGACGACAACGACGGCAATCATCAGGCGCATGGACATTGAATCCCTGTTTGTCTGCGGGGATTAACGTCTGACCGCTTTACCGGTTCCGGATCTGCTATTGCACGGATGGAGGAGGATTGGATGGCGTCGTCGATGGTGCCAGGGGATCGGGCTGGCGGATAGGGTGCGACTTGTCCACCCAGATGATGCTCAAAATGACCATGACGAAGACCGCGATGAAGAGAACGCCGAAGATCAGCGGTCGAAATGCCATAATGCGGATTTCCTTTTTACCGACGCCCCGAGGGTAAAATGCGTCGCCGATCTTAGCGACCGGCGCGCTCTTTCCAAGGCCCAATATGGACCATGAGGGCAGGTGTTCAACCGCGATGGCCGCCAAGCAGGCCTCCGCTCTCAATTGACTGCGCGTGATACAACGGAAACCCGTCGGCTGCCGCCTACGCTTTCACGTGCAGCCTTGCCGCATAAAGGGCAATCGCCGCGGCATTCGATACGTTCAGCGATTTGATGGCGCCGGGCATATCGAGCCGTGCGAGCGCGTTGACCGTCTCCCGCGTCTTCTGCCGCAGGCCCTTACCTTCCGAGCCGAGAACCAGCGCGATTCTGTCGCCCGAAAAAGTGCCTTCTAGCGCTGCCGGTCCTTCCGAATCGAGCCCGATCGTGAAGAAGCCGAGCTTGTGCAACTCGCCGAGCGCATCCGAGAGATTGGTGATCTGTATATAAGGTATGAGCTCCAGCGCGCCGGAAGCCGATTTGGCGAGCACGCCCGATTCGGTGGGGCTGTGTCTCTGGGTGGTGATAACGGCACCTGCATTGAAGGCGACGGCCGAACGCATGATGGCGCCGACATTGTGCGGATCGGTCACCTGATCGAGCACGAGAAGCAATGGGCTGTTTTTCAGTGCTTCCAATCGTCGGACGGGCAGGGGGCGTGTTTCGAGCATTACCCCCTGATGGATCGCCTCCGGGCCGAGCACCTTGTCGATATCTTGAGGAGAAACCATTTCGAGCGGGATGCCGATCGTATCCGGATCGATCTCCAGCCGTGCCAGAGCATTCTGTGTCACCGACAGCTTGATGTTCTTGCGTTCAGGGTTTTCGAGCGCGGCGCGAACGGTATGAAGGCCGTAGAGGAAGACCTGGTCGGGAGCCAATGCGGGCGGTTTCCAGTCGTCTCCACCACGCTTGCGTTTCTGTGGCGCGGGTGTCGGGATTTCACCGCGTTCGCGCTTGCCGTCGCGATGCGCGCGTCGCAAGGTTGCGTAATGCGTGTCCTTTGCGGACTTGTCGTTGGCGGGCTTGTCGCCGGATTTGTTATCTTTGCTCATGCGGCTTTATAACGATGGCGCCTGTTGCCGCATAGGCTTTCTTTCATGTGCCGGCTTTCAACAGGCGATGAAATTTTTCCTGTCTTTTCCATTGTCATCGTGTTGACAGACTGAAATCGTCCGGTCATATACGCGGCGCAGACGACGGGGCGGCAACGCTTCAACGTCTGACAAACTTGGTCTTCAAGATCCGGACGAAAAACTGGAGAGATGCCCGAGTGGTTAAAGGGGACGGACTGTAAATCCGTTGGCTCAGCCTACGTTGGTTCAAATCCAACTCTCTCCACCATTCGTCATTGGATCGGACCAACCCCGCGGGTATAGCTCAATGGTAGAGCAGCAGCCTTCCAAGCTGAATACGCGGGTTCGATTCCCGCTACCCGCTCCAACTTCTCTGATACCATCGCAGGATCGCGCCGGCTTTCAGAACTCGAAAACGAGGTTCATGAAATTGCCGATCATCCAGTAGCCGAGCACCCCTATGGCAATGCCGGCGATGAAGACCGACGACTGGCCCGTGTTCCTTTTGATGCTCGTGTTCGTATCCGTATCGTCGTCGTCACGCGGATAGCCGAACGCACGATGATCTTCCGTGAATGCCGAATAGTGGTTGCTATAGCTCTCCGATTGCATTGAGTGTTCCTCCGTATATTAGAGGGATATCATGAAAGTTTTCCCGTTCCGTGAAATCAATTGGTAAAATGTAAGCTAATCTTGTTGGCAGGCATTGCGCCGCCGGTATTGAAAGGCATCCGGGCATCGCTCGCGGAAGCACCGGTCGGCACCTGCCTCAATAAAGCCGGAAGCGGCAATACCTCTCGATTTTGCCTTGGATTTCAGGCGTTTTCGGGAGAGTGCGGGCGAATCGCCTTGCGGGTTGCGAATTATCTCCCATATGCGCTGGCACGCCAAGAATGGCGTCTGCAATTAAGTCTTGCGCAATTTCGCCGAAAGCCTTAAACGGCGGCACTAAACCGGTTCGCCGGGGTCACCCATTTTACGTCCACAGGAAGCATTCAAATGGCAAAGAGTAAGTTTGAGCGCAACAAGCCGCACGTCAACATTGGCACGATCGGCCACGTTGACCACGGCAAGACGTCTCTGACGGCAGCG
>NZ_JACIAS010000009.1:0-332022 GCF_014194915.1 Rhizobium sp. BK512
GCCCCCGCTGAAACCACAGGGGATGATTGAAACATGGGTCAATTCTCAGTGATATTTTCCCGCAATCCCGGGTCAGCTCTCAGTGCAAATCAACAGCAGTCATCGGCGTCGCATCCGGCGGCACGACCTTCGGCACCGGCTACGAGCAGGCCCGAGGTGCGGTCGAAGGCAACGCCCTGCCCATGCTGTTTTTTGTGGAGAAGCTTGCGGCCAGCTTCCTGTCGATGTTGTCAGGCATTCCGGGCGGCATCTTCGCGCCGTCGCTTGCCGTCGGCGCCGGTTTCGGCAGCACGGTCGGCTCTCTGCTCGGCACCAGCATTGCGCTCGCCGCGATCCTGGGCATGGCAGGCTATTTCGCGGGCGTGGTGCAGGCGCCGATGACGGCCTTCGTCATCATTCTCGAAATGACAGGCGACCACCAGGCCGTCATCCCGATCATGGCGGTCTCGATGATCGGCTACGTGACCTCTCGTATCCTTTCACGCGAGCCGCTTTACCACGGTCTGTCACGGGTCTTCATCGCAGCGGCGATCCGGGCGCGCCGTGCCGCGGAAAAGCCGGACTTAACTCGAACCTGACACAGACGATCCACGCCCATGCGCGACTATCTCACTGACCGGTATTCTACTCGCCGCGAGCATGACGGCTCCTGGACAATCTTCGATCTGTTCACCGGGCTCACCGCGGAGTATCAAGGACGTCCGACAATCCTGATGGACGATGACGGATCGAAGTCCCTGTGCATCGTCATGAATGCCCTCGACAAGCAACGACGGCGACAGACCTCGAAATAGTGCTCGCAGTGGATTAGGAGCGACGCAGGCCATATGGAGGAGCACACCATAGCGACAGTGAAACGAGACGCATGGTGTTCCTGCGGCCAGCTTTCTATCACGTCCAACGGAGACCCGATCAAGATCTCCGCCTGCCACTGCCGGGAATGCCAGCGACGCACGGGCAGTGCATTCGGGGTGGCGGTCTTCTTCGATAGGGAAAAGGTATCAGCTTCCGGAACCTCGAATAGTTACACAAGAACTGGCGACAGCGGGAAATCGATCCAGTTCAGGTTCTGTCCTGACTGCGGGTCGACGGTTTTCTGGATGCCGGAGTTCCGGGAAGATCTCGTCGCGGTCGCACTGGGTTGTTTTAACGATCCGTCCTCCCTTGTTCCGACGCAAAGCGTCTACGAGGAAAGTCGAATGAGTTGGGTGGGGCTCGATCTGCGCGTTGGAGGCTGACACTCCAGCGAGCCTTAACCGATGCTTTCACCTGCCCAGCTTCCCGGCAGCACACACCGCTCGCGGGATTGTCACTTCCCCCACGTCCAAAAATAAGTTAATATCACAACATGATATTTTCCGCCGCAGCGTTAGGCCTGAAGGTCATTGGGTTTGTAAGCCCCGCCTTCCATCGTCGACCGGGCGCCCAAAGGACGGACGCCCGTGAGCTGGTGGCTGTGAGCCTTCTGCTTGACCAGTGGTGCATGCAATCGGCGGTCAACCGAAGCGATCCGATGGCTTACGCCACAATTGCAAGGATCGTGGCGCTCCGAAAGTCCGGCAAAACCATCGAAGAGGTGTGGTCCGAAATCGCTTCGGACGCTGCGAGGGGCGCCGAAAACAGCGACAAGGGGGAATGAATGCATAGATTAGACCTGGTGGATAGGCGAACCGCATCGTCTTATCCGGGGCACGTCATAGTCGTCGCGGGCGACGATGTCAGGACAACCGGCGAACTCGCAATCAGAGGCCAACCTCATCAAGGCGAAGCCGAACCACTCGAAGCTGCAATCCATCACGCCCTCCTGGTACGGCAGCGAGACGGGTTGCCGGTTGCGGTGCAAGACGATCTGGGACTGTGGCCTTCAAGGCTCGGAGAACTTGTTCCCTGGACGCCTTAGCAATGTAGGCGGTGCCGCTCAAAACGGACCGGCTTGCGAGATGACGCCCGTCAGTGAACCGTCGCCGAGAGGCGCGCTCGTCGTGCTCGACTGCGTAATAGCACGATCGGTCGATGGCGCTCGACAGTAGCAGGAAATATCATGTCTCGCTCTCAAGTTCCAACCTCCCTTGCTCCGCCACTCAACTGTATTTACCGTCAGCGGTGATTTTTGCAGCAGCGGCCCGCAGCCTCTCCATGTCGGCCTCAACCTGCATCACCCTCCCCGCACGATCGAGCGCCTCCTTCGAATGGCGTACGGCGTTTGCATGAAACTCCGGGCCCAGCGTTGAAAGAGTTGCTAAAGTCTTCTGGAGTCGAAGCCCGACCTCGACGAGGCCGGCGCCGTCGCGGGCAATCGGCGTGAACAGGTCGTCGAACAGGTCGGCTGCCTCAAGTGTCGCGACATGGAGCCGGGGATAGGGGATTTCGTCAGGCTCTTCGCTGCCCGAGTCATGCCAGCAGAAAAGAATTCGCATCGCGCGGGAGATCACGTCGATGGCGGTTCCCGGATCGTTGACAGCAGGAGACAGGGCGCGCGATGCGATCTCAGTCAATACCGACGCTCCGAACCGCGGGTCCTGATCGAAGGAGCGGACGTCGCCGATCGAAAAGCAGGCCGCGGCCCGATTGAGAACGTCCTCGCCAACAGCTCCACGCAGCCATCCGAGCGGTCCGGCGGGCGAGGCCAGCTTGCCAGGTATCGCCACGATCACCAGATCGCAATCCTTCTCCTCGACAATTTTCGCCAATGCCGACGCGTCGACATGCTGCACGTAGCCGATCTCGTCTGAGAAAAACGGCGTATCGGCGGTCCTGGGCGCGAGGCTGTCTCGGTCGAGCGCCTTCCCGCCGAAGTTCGGGGATTTCCGCCAGGCTTTGACGGCGTCGAGCGTCGCCTCCTCCACACGGCGCGTCGTCTCTGTCACCCGTCCTAGCCGGGACAGGTGGTCGATCCAACTCAAAAGCGTCACCACGATGAGCACGATGACGCCGATCGTAACGACGAAGAGCACCAGCCGCCCCTGCTCGCCATAGGCCCCCGTCGTCAGGGCGACGATGCCGACAAGACTGAACAGAAACGAGCCGACGAAAGTCGCCAGCACGTTCTGCGTCGTGCTGTCCTCCATGACAAGACGGGTCGCGCGCGGCGTTACGTTGCTCGTTGCTGCAGAGTAAGCCGAGACCATCGTGCTGAGCGAGAAGGTCGTGACGGTGAGCATGCTCGAAGCGATGATGCCGAGGATATTGTCGACGGAGTCGGCGCCGATCTTCGTCGACAAGTCCGCCGGGATGTAGGGCGTAACGACGATCGCCAGCAGGGCGGTAGCAACCGCTGCGATGGAGAACAGGGTCGCCCTGAACCAGATGCGCCGCGCCAGAACCGATATCGACCAAATCAAGCGCGAGCTCATGGCGTCCCCTTCTTCCGAGACAGGGTCAGATAGCTTCAGAAGATCGAAAGACAATCGCTCGGATACTTCGGGCCTGAAATTGAGCTGGAAAGAACCATTTCAGCGGCGCGGCGTTGCGCGGCGGCGCTTATCCAAGGCGTTTACGACGTCGCAGAGGCTATCGGCGACGCCCTTGTCCAACCCATCGAGAAAACGTCCGACATAATCTGCCGGCCAGCCGGTGAAGACGTCGGACACCGTCCAGGTGCCATCCCCTTCGACCCGTATGCCGAAACGATCGGTCTCGTATGGCTGTGTTCCAGACCTGCTCTTGCCAACCACGATGTAATTTTTTCTCGACGTCACGAAATAGGCACAGTCTTTTTGCCACCATCAGGAGAATATGGTCCGCGAGTGATCGTTCGACGCCGGTGCTTTGCACCGTCTCCCGCATCGGTCGCACTCGCAAACCGCTCTTCTGGCGTGGTTTGTCATTTATATCACATCATGACATTTTGGAAGGACTAATGAATGCCCCGATCGGGACGCCGGACTTCCGGCCTGGCTGACGAAGTCTATGAAGGACTTGCAGGCTTCCGGCTTGCCATGCGGCGGTTCCTGTCGTTCAGCGAGGCGGCGCTCGCCGAGGCTGGCGTGACCTCCCAACAGTATCAGGTTCTTCTTGTCGTCCGGACGGCGCCCGGCCGCCAGATCAAGCTTCGCGATCTCGCAGAACAGATGCTGATGCATCACCATGGCGCGGTGCAGCTCGTTGACCGCATGTGTTCGGCGGGTCTTGCGGAGCGGATACCCGCCGAGGACGACAAGCGAAGCGTGCTGATTGGCATGACGACGAAAGGAGAGAAGGTTCTTGAAGCTCTGGCGAAGGTCCATGTCGACGGCATGCTCAAGAATGAACCGCTTCTGGCCGAATCCCTCTCGCGACTGCGACAGGTGACCGAGCTCGCTTGACCGTGGTCACCATTTTTTGATTGTGGCGTGATTGACCTCCGCCCTCAACTTTGTATCATTCCGTGATATAAACCAGAGGAGAACAGCTATGGAAAATGGCGAAAGTGGCTGGTCGGGATACCGGCCTTCCAAGACTCTTTGGGGTTGGTCGATTGTTGGCGCTTCGGCGTTGACGATGGTGCTCGGCTTCACCTGGGGCGGCTGGACGACATCAGGCAGGGCGAACGTCATGACCGAGATTGCCGTCCGCAACGCCAAGGCGGATCTGGTCGCAAGCATCTGCGTCCATAACTTTGTTACTGCGAACGACGCTGAGCACAATCTTAAAGCGCTCCAGACAAAGTCCTCATGGCAGCGCGACGACTTCATCACCGAAGGTGGCTGGGCGAAGATCGCGGGGATCGACGGAACCGTCGCGAACGCGGCCGACGCTTGCGCCGACCAGCTCGTAAAAATGAAGGAACTGCCGCAGTCGGGAGGAGATGCGCCAGTCACCGACAGCTAGAGCTCAGGTCGGACGTGATGAGATGTCCGGTCCGCGCGAGGCCCGCCCGAAATGATTTCGGGCGGGCCACTTTTTTGAGAGAACGCCTACCTTTCGGCGACTATAGCCTCTTGCAGCACGAACAGTATATTCAATCCGGCTACGATGTCAGGAGCCTGCGGTGACCCTACGGTGTCGGCCGACACGAAGCAGAGCGCCTTGGCAGTTCGGGAACTTCAAGCACGAACTGGACCTGCTATTTTCGGGCAAGGGTAACCTCGTCGCCCGTCCTGGCGAACTCGCGATTCCCGATAACGAAGCAGCGTTCGGGATCGGTTGGCCCTGCTTCACTTGCAGCGAGCGACCCGCTCCAAAGCAGCCGTGACCCCTGACAGAGAATAGTCGTAGGTGGTGAGCGTTCCTCTTGCAGACGTCGCCTGCAAGGTCATCCGGCTCCCGGATCGAAGGGCGTCGATGAGGACAGGTTCCCGCGCGGCGTCGGCAACCCAGGCGGTATTGTCCTTTACGAACATCTTGAACGTCTTCTCGCCGACTGAAACCCGCACCGGCGAACCGGCCTGCACTGCGTAGCCGAAGATCGCCTCTGGCTCGTTGCCGCCGCCTTTCTCCGCTGGCGCGATCAGGAAGTAGTTTTTCCTGTGATCGACGTCGGAGGGTCTGGCTTCCTTGGGCACCGACAGCGCGTAGCAGACGGGCTTTCCATCTCTTTTGAAGGAGTAGACACCCCAGTCGCCTGTCTGGGAGACCATTTTCGCCGCAGCGTGGGCGGAAAGAGGGATCGACATTGCGACAAAGAGGCCGGCGAGCGTCTTCATTGTTTTCCTTTCCTCAAGTCAAATCAGGATTCGCGGCGAACCATCGATGGAGGGCTGCTCGCTCGCTTTCCACGCAGAAACCGGACCTCTTCGGAGGTGACGCTCCCATTCAGGATGACCCCTTCCCAGATCCTATTGCCGAGCTGGCAGGTGACCAGTAACCCGTCGCTCCCGACCGCGTCCGCGGTGGAAACTGAAACGAGGTTCTGCAGGCGATATCGCTGGAACTCCTTGGTGGAGAGGCCCAGGCGATCCGCTAGGATCTCATCACTCGGCAGATGCCGGGGTATGATTGGATCTGACACCAAGGCGGCAAGCTCCGGTCACAGCAATATCATGTCGTGATATAAATCAAAGAGCGCCAGCGGTTCAACCCCTTTTACCACAACTGGTTCCAATAACCCCCTGCGCACAGCGAGCACCGCGATTGCTAAGTCGGAAAGTCCTATTTAAACATCATGCCATGATGCTAATCATGTCAGGGCGATGCTTGCTCAGCGAGGGAATTCCGTTTTCCACCCGGCCTTTTGGAACCCGCGACTGGGACTTGCAGTTGATTCGAGATCGAAGAGCTTCGACTACTTCGCCGGAGCGTCGCCTCTTTCCCTTCCTCCATATACTCGAGAGCACAGCCTTTGACACACGCTCAACTGCGATCCGACGATCCTGAACTGGAGCACCAAAGCAGCAGCGGCTTGCCCGCGCTCGTGCTTGCCGCCTTGGGTGTCGTCTACGGCGACATCGGAACCAGCCCGCTTTACGCCTTCCGGGAAGCGTTGCATGCCACGGCAGGACAAGGCACGCACCACGACAACGTGCTTGGCATTCTCTCGCTGATCGTCTGGGCGCTGACGATCGTCGTAACCATCAAGTACGTCACCTTCGTGCTAAAGGCCGACAACCGTGGCGAAGGTGGAACGCTTTCCCTCATGACGCTGGCGCGCGAAAGCCTGCGTGGCCGGCCGGTCTGGGTTCTCGTGCTGGGGGTCGCCGGGGCGTCCCTCTTCCTGGGCGACGCGATCATAACACCGGCGATCTCGGTTCTCTCGGCGGTGGAAGGCATACAAGTCGTCGCTCCAGCACTCTCGTCGTGGATCGTTTCCATCACATTGACGATCATCGCGGTTCTGTTTTTCGTCCAACGATTTGGCACAGGTGGCGTGGCGGCCGTCTTCGGCCCGGTCATGGCCCTATGGTTCGTCGTCCTGGGCATCAGCGGCGCCATTCACATCCTGGACGAACCCGCGATCCTTTGGGCGGTGAACCCCGCGCATGCGCTGCGCTATGCAGCGAGCAACGTTGGAATAACTGTTACGGTTCTGGGCGCGGTCTTCCTCGCCGTCACGGGCGCGGAGGCCCTGTATGTCGATCTCGGTCACTTCGGCCGTAGACCGATCGTCACTGCGTGGTTTGTGCTCGTCTTTCCGTGTTTGCTTCTTAACTACTTCGGGCAAGGCGCGTTCGTGCTCGCCAATCCAGAGATGGCAGAACATCCTTTCTTCGGAATGCACCCCGACTGGGCAAAGGTGCCGATGGTCTGTCTTGCGACCGCAGCAACGGTCATTGCGAGCCAGGCAGTGATTTCGGGGGCCTATTCGCTTGTACGTCAGGCAATGCACCTCAATCTGCTGCCCCGCCTCCAAATCCTGCATACGTCGGAGACCCATTCCGGCCAGATCTTCATGCCGCAGGTGAACGCCTTCCTCTTCGTGTTCGTGGTCGCGCTCGTCCTCTACTTCCGCAGCTCAAGCGGCCTCTCCGCAGCCTATGGGATAGCCGTGACAGGCGAGATACTCATCACGTCGGTGCTTCTTTATGTCGTGATGCTGCGCATCTGGGGCTGGACGCCGGTGCGTGCCGCGGCGGTCACCGTGCCACTGTTCCTGATCGACGCCGGTTTCTTTGCGTCCAACGTCGCCAAGTTTGCGGACGGGGGCTGGGTGCCGGTAACTGTCGCCTGTACTATGGGACTGGTCATGCAGACCTGGATGTCGGGCCGTCGGCTTCTGACCGCTCGCACGAAGGCAGACGAAATACCGCTGGCATCGATCATCGACAGTCTGGCACGCAAGAAGCCGCCGACCGTTCCGGGAACGGCGATCTTTCTGACCAGCGATGTCGAGGGGGCTCCGACCGCACTGCTCCATAGTCTGAAACATTACAAGGTGCTGCACGAGCAGAACGTGATATTGAGCGTCGTCACGGCCACCACGCCCTTCGTCCCCGACGACGAGAAGATCTTCCTGGAAAGCTTCAATCCGCTGTTCAGCCGGCTGATTATCACTTTCGGCTTCATGGAGACGCCGAACATACCGAAAGCGCTCGTGCTCGTCAGGAAGCTGGGACTGAAATTCGACATCATGTCGACGTCGTTCTTCCTGTCCAGACGCACGATCCTTCCTTCGAGGAAGGGCGGCATGCCGTTCTGGCAGGATCGGCTGTTCATCGCCCTTGCCCAGAACGCTGGAAATGCGACAGACTATTTCAGCCTCCCGACCGGCCGGGTCGTCGAACTCGGCCTTCAAACGACGATCTGACGCCGTCGCACAGCTTTGTCGCCAACCTGAGAAAGCTCACATCCTTTGTCCGTGTTTGATCTTATTTCATTGCTGATGGTCCTGACGGCCGGCTTCTCTTGGATTAATAGGCGCTATCTTGGCCTGCCTCCTTCGATCGGCGTCCTCGTCATGGGACTGGCGGCTTCCACCGTGCTCGTGCTGCTGGAACTCGCCCTTCCGACTGTGGAGCTTTACGAACAGCTAGGCGACCTGGTCAGGAGGGTCGACTTCCAGACGACGGTCATGAACGGTATGTTGGCGTTCTTGCTTTTTGCCGGATCGCTTCATGTCGACTTCGCCGCTCTTCGTTCGCGCCTCGCGGTCGTGGGCGCGATGGCGGTCGCCGGCACGATGGTCTCGACCGCTATCGTCGGCGCCTGCGTCTGGGGACTAGCCCGAGCGACTGGGACCGACCTTCCTCTCGTATGGGCGCTCGTATTTGGCGCGCTCGTCAGCCCGACCGACCCTGTCGCTGTGCTGGCGACGCTCAAGGCGGCGAAGGTTCCGCCGGAGCTGGAAACGGACATGGCCGGCGAGTCCTTGTTCAACGACGGCGTCGGTGTCGTGCTGTTTACCGCCTTGCTGACAATTGCGTCCAACGGTGCAGGCGAGGAGATCGGCGCGGCGAAGGTTTCCGAGCTCTTTCTCGTGGAAGCCGTCGGCGGCGGCCTGCTGGGGCTGGTCTGCGGCTACGCGGGATATCGCGCCATGCGGGCGATCGACGACTTTCCCGTCGAAGTTCTTATCTCTATCGCGCTGGCGATGGGGTGCTATTCACTTGCGACAGCGCTCTATATGAGCGGACCAATCGCCGTCGTGGTTGCCGGGATTCTCGTCGGAACCGCGGCCCGAAGGATGCCCTGAGCGACACGACCCAGCGCTACCTGTTCGGCTTCTGGACCCTGGTCGATCAAATGCTCAATTCAATCCTCTTCCTGTTGATCGGCCTCGAAGTTGTCGTGCTTCGCTTCGATCCGACGTACCTTCCGGTTTCGCTCCTGGCGATCCCGGTTGCCGTCGGCGCGCGGTTCGTCGCCACGGGATCGGCGGTCGCAACACTCAAGCGCTGGTACAGTTTCCAGCGCGGCACGATCGCGGTGCTGGTCTGGGGTGGCCTGCGCGGAGGCATATCCATCGCGCTGGCACTTTCGCTTCCAGAGACTGAATGGAAGCCGCTCCTTCTTTCCGCAACCTATTGCGTGGTCGTCTTCTCGATACTTTTTCAGGGCCTTACGCTAGGGCGCCTGGCGAAGCACGTGCTGAAGCGGGACTAGGTGAACGGCTTGGCGACTTTCGACCTGGCGATCGCAGCCGAGCGAGTGGCGACTGTCTCCAAGCGCCCGCCGTGATAAGGCTGGCTAGGCAACTCCGGTAGGCCGCCCGCCCAGGGAACTTGCAGAACTCTTGATGGGCAAATCAATTATTGAAGACATTCGTTTGCCAGGCGCCGACGTCCCACGCAACGGTGGTGAAGACACCTGAAAAGTTGGCAGCGATTAAAACTTGACCAGTATTCGACCATCCAATACATCACGGGATGACATTTCTACGGACCCAATCGTGCAGAGAGATACTCGCATTGTTTTGGCGGCGGTTATTGGAACCGTGCTGGTCTGTGGCATCTGTTTCGTCTTTTGGATCTGGCACGAACCGTATCGTCTGAACTGGGACTTACCAGCGGAGACGCGCTCGAATGAATGAGCGCAGAATGCCGCAAATTTCGTCCGGTCAATCCTAGATTTCTCGATCGATTGGCGTCATGCGATGCCTGTATAGCGTTCATCACTACTCGAGCGGGCTGCTTATTGTCGCGAGCAGTTTTTTGGTGATCATCTCTTTCGCTACTCTTCTCGGCGTATGGTTAGGTCGCTCGGGCACGGCTGGCCAGTGAGGTAACGACGCATGAACCGCGAAACGGACTATGGCACGATCGGCATTGCCGCGATCCTTGGGACCGGTGTCCTCGTATGGATCGTGGCAATGACATTTTGAACGAGCGAGGCTTCCGTCTATCGTTCGGATTCCAAGCGCTGCAACACGTTCAAGACCTCCTTCGCCATAAGATGTGCCGCCACTAGGACTGCGGTCGAGAGCGGCCGTCCGTCGCGCGCATCGCGCGAAATCCTCAGGAGACCGATCAACTCGATCGGATTGTCTATGAAGCCGTCGAGAATCTCCTCTATCTCCTGCGGAAACGAAGGACCCATCCCGACGGCGAGCTGTCCCTTTTCATCGAGCACTCCCCGATCGATGAGTATGGTTTCGATCCGACCGACCCAAAGGCCTAGTTCGGCGCGCATGTCTTTCATCGGCCTACCCCCGCCCTTGTCAGCTCAGTCGAACAGCCGCAATCCCCCGGGGGGAATGCCACGACCGCCTTTTCGGAAGTCCTGGAGATAGGTCAGGACCTTGCCTATCATCGGCGGATGAACTGGCTTGGATATCACGCCCACGACGCCCGGAAGTCCAGCTTTAAGGACCTCGGGATTGCCCGTCACCATCACGACCGCCAACCCGAACTCGCTTGCCAGATAATGTCCAACTCTGGGACCCGTCGCACCGTCTCGAAGATTGACATCGACAAGCGCGATGTCGCTGAACGGGGCGAGCGCCCGAGCGGTCTCGAAACTATCGGCGACGCCGGACGTCTCGTAGCCGAAGCTCGTCACTATGTCGCGAAGATCGGCGGCCAGGATGGCGTCGTCCTCCACGATCAGTATTTTGTCGGCTGTCATCGCCCCTCCTTCTTTTGTTCAGCCTGCATTCAGGATTGACAATATGGTCGAACCGTTAAAGAATGTCATCACATGATACAAAAGGATGACATGATGACCAAGACGGCTTTGATTTCGATGCTATTCGCAGGCTACGTCGCCATCATGTTCGCCGTTGCGTCGATCCCCGGAGAAGCGCCCGGGGTCGTTTCACAAATGCAGACCCAGCACGCGGTCAATTGAGGCCGACGGGATGGACGTAAAGCTTTTTCTCACCGGAGCAGCCATCATGTGTGCGGGCATCTATGGCGGATCGGTTTATGTCCTGTTCTATCTGTGAGCCATCTTCATCATAACGTGATATAAATTTTGCGGATCGCGGAACCGCAAAGGCGCCTCTCCATTATCTCTTGATAACGGGAGTACGGAGATGCAGCCTACCCTCATCAGGCAGAACCATTCCTACGTCGCGCGTGGCGGATGCAATTGCAGATATGTCGCGAGGATCGATCGCGGGGTCGTCGACTACACCATGAGAGTCATCGGCGTTTCCTTTACCCGGTCGGAGACTTTGGATGAGTTCGCGCGATGGGCCTACGAAGATGCGGAACTTTTGATCCAACGTAAGTCGACCCGTAGCATGGGGACGTCATGATGCTCATGGCGACGCCGGTCAAGAAGGCTGTCATCTACCGCATGGTTATGAAGGATCACATCTGTCCGTTCGGTCTCAAGTCGCTCGACCTGCTGCAACGCGAAGGATACCAGGTCGAGGACCACTGGCTCAGGACCCGTGAAGAAACGGTTCGTTTCCAGGCCGACCAGGGCGTCGATACCACCCCGCAGACTTTCATCGACGGCAGACGCGTCGGTGGGTACGATGACCTTCGAGGTTTCTTCGGTGATCCTTTGCAAGATCCGGACGCCACTTCCTACGTGCCAGTCGTGGCAGTGTTTGCGATGACCGCGTTGATGGCGACGACCGCAGGCTACGCTGCCGGGACGCTGGTATCGTTTCGCACGGTCGAGTGGTTCGTCGCCTTCAGCATGTGCGTGTTGGCTGCGCTGAAGCTCCGCGACCTGGAGAGTTCACGAACATGTTCCTCGGCTACGACCTCCTGGCTCGGCGCTGGGTTCGCTATGCCTATCTCTGCTCCTACGTTGTGCACGCTGCTCTGGCTGGCCTACCCCTTGCGTCGGCAAACTGAGCCAGACTAGTGCTTTCGTTGGTCGCCGTCGCGCGCCGCTTGCAGCAGGTTCTCGGCCTGACGGATTGCCTCGTCGATGCGTTCGACCACCCTGCCATGCACCGGGTTTTTCTCGGCAATCGGTCGCGCAGACCTCAAATACTGAAGAATGAGTTCCAATCGTTCCTGCATGTCATCTCCATGCGAATGGAAACCGGATTGGAGCGTAGCATTTCGGTGCATTACATTGACCCTATGCTTTCGAGGGTGCCGCCAGTATCATGCACACCCAATTGGGCAGTCAAAAAACGAATCGCCTGCATAGTGGTCGCCGCCCTCACCTGCCCGGCCGCACCAGCGACCGCGCGATGTCGATGATGTCGTCACGCGACGCGGTCGGATCTTCCCGGTTCCAGGCAACACCGAGCCCGATCTTGAAGTCGACACCCCTCACCTTCTTCAGCTCAAAGCCGCGGTTCGGCAGATCCTGCGTCCATTCCGGCACGAAGCCGATCCCAAGACCGGCTGAGACCAGCGACACCAGCGAGAAGGTGTCGTCGCAGGTGTAGGTAACATTGTCGGTCAGATCGTGCTCTTCGAACTTCTCGGCGAAATACTGTTCGCTGTAGGAACGGTTCTGGCGGGAAAATGAGATTATCTTCTCCCCTCTCAGATCCTCAAGATCGATCTCGCTCTTCAACGACAGCGCGCTCTCCTTGGCCACTGCCAGCAGATAGCGCTCATGGGCAATCGAGAAGAAGCGCAGCGAGCCGATATTCTCGACTGGCCGGATGAAGCCGAGATTGATGCGGCCTGCCTCGATATGTCGAATGATGTCATCGGTGGTGCCGCTTTCGATATGCATGCGGATATCGGGATACTTCCTGCCGATGCGCGACAGAAAGGATGGCAGCACGCCGATCGTTGCCGGATAGACCGTGCCGATCGCAATCTTGCGCGTCATCTTGCCGGCGATCGATCGCACGATCTCCTTCGACAGTTCCAGCTCGCTGATCATCCTGACCGAGCGCTCGTAGAAGGAGGCCCCTGCCCGCGTCAGCTCCACCCGCCTGGTCGTTCGAAGCAACAGCTGCACTCCAAGCTCCTTCTCGAGCGCCAGGATCGCATCCGACAGGCCTGACTGGGTGATGTTCACCTTGGCTGCCGCACGACCGAAATGCAGCTCTTCGGCCACCGCGACGAAGTAGGATAGCTGGCGTAGTTCCATGCAATTCACTCCGACGGTGGCTAAAGGCATAGATCAACAAACCGGACGCAATACGCCCAGTGAGCCACGCGATCATTGATGGAATCACGAATACAGTGTATCTATAACAATACAGGCGATACGTCAATACCCTGTATCGAAATAAATATGAGGTCTTCGTGAATCCTGCTCAAGCCAGAGCTGCGCGTGCGATGCTAAAGCTTGGCGTCCGGGAAGTCGCCGAGTTAGCGAAGGTAACCGCCAATACGGTGAGCCGCGTCGAGCAGGACGACATGGGGCCGCGCGGTCCACAGCCAGTGACGATCGAGGCCATTAAACGAGTCTATCAAGAGCGCGGCATCATATTTCTCGATGAGGGAGCGTCTCCTGACGGCGGCAGAGGGGTACGCCTCGAAAAGTAGGCTCTCGATTGTAGGGATGGCCCCTTGAAGAGATGTGAGCCGGAAACCCGCTAATCTTCTCTGATATTCGGACGCATCAGTTCGCGCGCTTATTGGGGCGCACAACGACATATTACCAACCTAGGCTGTCCAATCCTCAACACGCAGACCGGGTACGCGGTCAAACTCGCGCCTGTTATTTGTCACGGTGATCAGTCCGCGAGAGCGTGCGAAATTGAGCTTATGCACAGCTGACCGTGATGGCGATTGAACGCATCTCGCACCTGCTGCGGCTTGTTCTTGATGGTGAAAATACAGATGTTGGTATCAAGCATGTATCTAAGCATTAGAATGATTCACGCTCTTGCCGGGCCGGCTGATCACGTTCACCCATAAAATCGGATGTCACCTCGGCTCCTTCGAACCAACTATCCCAGATTTCACCAGCAGGCGCTATGATCCGGGTGCGTCCAACCGCTACGATATCGACACGCTTAACATCATCAGGCAGTGCAACTGCTTTTGGCAACCGAATGGCTTGGCTACGATTGCTTTGAAATACCGCACCCTGTTCCATCAAATCCTTCTACGGAATATACGTCTGGCATATCCCGCAGAGTATCTTTCGGAATTGGATATGTCAATGGGATATACACAGAGATGACTACAGAGAGTGTGTCCCCTCTCGCCTTGATGCGATCTGAACTACCGGCCCGTGACCGAACTCAGGCAAGTGGTTGATAGAGTGCGTTTGGTGCAGAGGAGGTTTTACTTAGGGAAATATGGCAACTCAGGAATACTCCTGTGAACGACATCAACGTATGGCGATCAAGCTGCACATACCGGACCTGTCTCAATCAAATCGAGATCGGCGTAGCATCGTCGCTGGCGGACGCCAGTCAGGGTGATTGCCACCGTCAGCACACGGCTAAAGCACGTCCCGCACCCTATCCCATGCATTGAAGAGGTGCCGGCCTAGCACTTCCGACAGACGACTCTGATCGCGGGCTTCCAGCGCTTTTATCATTTCCTCATGCTCGCCGACGGCAGAAGCCCATTTTTCGGGGCCCTCATGGCCGATGAAACGAATGCGCTTCAGCCGGGTCTGCAGCATGATATGAATATCCGCCAGCGAGGCGTTTTGCGACAGCTTGACGATCGCCGAGTGGATATCCTGATTGAGCTTGTAATATCGTAGCCGATCGCCAGCCTTGTAACAATCGATCATCTCGTCATGGAGGGCGCGGACGCCGGCGATATCGTTGTCGCTGGCCACCTCGCAGGCGAGCTTGCCGGCAAGCTCTTCCAGGGAGCGGAGAACGGTCAGCATATCCTTCACATCCTTCGCGCTGAACCGCTTGACAACGGCGCCACGGCTCGGAACCAGCTCAACCAGGCCCTCGCTCGCCAGATATTTGATCGCTTCGCGCAGGGGCGTGCGGGAAACGCCGAGCTGCTCTCCGAGCTGACCCTCATGCAGGCGCGTGCCCGGCTCCAGATCACCCTCGATGATCATGTCGCGCAGACGGTTGACGAGCGTGTCGTGCAGCGCCGTGCGGGGGATCGGGCCGGATGCGGAACCGTCTGGCCGGCGTTGCAAAGCTGAAGTCTCGTCCATGTCTCTAAAACCTGTCCCTTCCCGGATCCGCGCTGAATCGGCGCAGTTGAAGAACCATGAGCCCTGGCCGGATTAGGGTCAACAAAAAATGCTGCATACAAAATACAAAAGACTTGATGCAGAATTTTGAATGGCCTATGACAGATTTCGAGATAGCAAGCGGAGGACTTTACCAATGAATCAGAGCGCCGACGACGTGCGCCCCGTAATCGCGTTGGCCATGGGGGACCCGGCCGGCATCAGCCCCGAACTGACGGCACGCCTTCTCGCCATGGACGACATTCGCGATGCAGCCCATCTCGTCGTCATTGGCGATCGCCGGATTCTCGACGAGGGTGCCGCTTGCGCTGGTCTGGAGCTTCGTCTGGCATCCGCGTCGCTTGAGAATTTCGAACGCTCCGGAACGGAGCGGCATGTGTTCATCGATCTCGGCCATCTCGACCCGGCCGATGTTCAGCGCGGCGAGGCAACGCTTGCCGGCGGTACCTTCGCCACCCGCAACTTCCGCACCGCCCTCGAACTTGCAAATGCAGGCCGCGCCGAAGCCGTTTGTTTCACGCCCTTCAACAAGCAGGCGATGCGCTACGCTTATCCGGGTTATGACGACGAAATCCGCTTTGTTGCCGATGTCATCAACTTCACCGGCAAGGTTCGTGAGTTCAACGTTCTGGAAAAAGTCTGGAACGCCCGCGTTTCCTCGCACATCCCGCTGAAGGACGTCGCGGCGCATCTCTCGGTTGACGGCATTCTCGCTGAAATCGAGCTGACCCGTCAGTGCCTGATCGCAGCCGGCCATACCAGCCCGCGTATCGCCGTCGCAGGCCTCAACCCGCATGCCGGCGACGGCGGTAGTTTCGGCATGGAAGAAATCGATATCATCGAGCCGGCCGTGCAGTTCGCTCGCCAGCGTGGTTGGGAAGTCGAGGGCCCGTTCCCGGCCGACACCGTTTTCCTGCGTGCGCTCAAGGAAGGTTATCACGCCGTCCTCACCATGTATCACGACCAAGGCCAGATCGCGATGAAACTCATGGGCTTCGACAAGGGCGTCACCATGATGGGCGGCCTGCCCTTCGCGCTCTGCACCCCTGCCCATGGCACTGCCTATGACATCGCCGGCAAGGGCATCGCCGATGCCGGCGCAAGCCGCGAAGCCGTGCTGCTTGCAGCTCGCATGGCGAAGAGGAGTGCGGCTCAGGCTGCAGCCTGAATTCTATCGATTTCTGTCGCTGCCGGCGTGGTTGAGGGCCGCGCCGTTCATTCAAAACGGAGGAGTGAAAATGAAAAGCCCACTATCCATCGCGTGCATCATGGCGGCCGCTTTCGGCATTGCCGCCCCGGCCATGGCTTTCGAGCCGAACCGTCCCGTCGAATTTGTTGTCACAGCTGGCCCAGGCGGCGGCACGGACATCTTTGCCCGCACCATCCAAGCGATCATCGGCAAGTATGAGCTGATGAAGGCTCCGGTCGTTGTCACGAACAAGGGCAGCGCCGGCGGCGCCGAAGGGTTCGTCTATACTGCCGGTTACAATGGCGATGCCTATAAGCTCGCATTTGGAACCAACAATGCCTACCTGCTGCCGATCCGCGCGAAGGTCCCCTACAAGTCTGAAAACCTGGTCCCGGTCGCCTCACTCGCTGCCGACGAATTCATCCTCTGGGTAAACGGCAAGTCCGAATTCAAAACGGCCGCCGATTTCGTCGCAAAGGCCAAGGAAACGGCCGACATGAAAGTTGGCGGTAGCCAGTCCAAGGACGTCGACCAGATCCTCACCTCGATGATCAACGACGCAACCGGCACCAAGCTCGGCTACATCCCCTTCAAGAGCGGCGGCGAGGCAGCCGTCCAGCTCGCCGGCGAACACATTGCCGCCAACGTCAACAACCCGAGTGAAAACCTCGGCCAGTGGCAGGCCGGCATGGTCAAGCCGCTCTGCGTCTTCAAGGCTGAAAAGCTAAAGAGCGACGCCAAGGTTGCCGGTGACAAGGGGTGGAGCGATATCGCCACCTGCAAGGACAGCGGTATCGCAATCGACAATTACTCCATGCCCCGCACCGTCTGGCTGCCCGAAGGCGTCGATCAGGACGTCATCGATTTCTACGCCGGCGTGCTGAAGAAGGTTTCCGAGACACCGGAGTGGGCAAAATACCTCGCCGACTCCTCCCAGTCCGCAAACTTCATGAGCGGAACCCAGTTGACGGACTTCATCAAGAAGGACGAGGCTTCGGTTTCGCAAGTTCTGAAGCGCGAAGGCTGGCTGGCAAACTGAACCTCCTCCCAAGGTTCTGCGGGCGCCATGACGGCGCCCGCTTCCCCATCGGAAAGGGTTGAACGATGAGCGAGAGCAGCAACACGGGCGTGACCCGCTTCTCCATGGAAATTGCCGTCGCGCTTCTGACTGGCGCCTTCGGCGTCGCCGTCTGCGTCGGCTCGCGCGAAGCCGGCATGGGCTGGACGGAAATGGGGCCGGATGCGGGTTACTTCCCGTTCTACATCGGCCTCCTGATCATTCTCGGCAGCGTCGCCAATCTGGTGAGTGCTTTCCTCAAGCATCGCGGCACGGGCACCATCTTCGTGGAGACGGCCCGCTTCAAGGCTGTTCTTAGCTTTCTTCTTCCGCTTGTCGCCTTCGCGGCGATCTCCACGTTTCTTGGCCTCTATATCGGCACAGCGCTCTACATAGCCGGCGCCATGACGCTGCAGGGCAAATACAAATGGTGGATCGGCCTACCGACTGGCGTTGCAGTCTCGGCTCTCTTCTTCGTCATCTTCGAAATCGGCTTCAAGGTCCCGCTCCTGAAAGGTCCGGTCGAAGCGTGGTTCGGGATTTACTGATCCCGCCGGCTTCAAGTCTTTAGGAGGAAAGACATGGAAAACATTGGTCTCCTGATGGACGGCTTCGGCCACATCCTCAGCTTCAATCACATTCTTCTGATGATGCTCGGCGTTACGCTCGGAATTCTCGTCGGCGTGCTGCCCGGTTTGGGCGCTCCGAATGGCGTTTCGCTGCTTCTGCCCCTCACCTTTTCAATGGACCCCATCTCGGCGATCATCCTTCTTTCGTGCATGTATTGGGGAGCGCTTTTCGGCGGCTCGACCACGTCGATCCTCTTCAATATCCCGGGCGAGCCGTCGTCCGTCGCGACGACCTTCGACGGGTATCCGATGGCCAAATCCGGCCAGGCGAGCCGTGCGCTAACGCTTGCCTTCGTTTCCGCCGGCATCGGCGCTCTGGCTGGCGTGGTGATGATTACTCTGCTCTCCGGCTGGGTTGCGAATTTCGCGCTGCGCTTTTCCTCGCCCGAATATTTCGCAGTCTATTTCCTGGCTTTCTCAAGCTTTATTTCCATGGGCGCTCAGTCGCCCTTCAAGACCCTCGTCTCCATGATGATCGGCTTTGCACTGGCATCCGTCGGCATGGACACTATTTCGGGAAACCTGCGGCTCACCTTCGACATCCCCGAGTTGATCAAGGGCGTTTCCTTCCTGATCGCGGTCATGGGTCTTTTCGGCATCGGCGAGCTGTTGCTGACGACGGAAGAGGGCTTGCGTTTCGACGGCATCAAGGCACGTGTCAGACTTTCCGAGATCGGCCGGACGCTGATTGAAATGCCCCGATACTGGTTCACTATCCTGCGCTCGACAATCATCGGCATCTGGATGGGCATCACGCCTGCCGGCCCGACCGCCGCATCGTTCATGAGCTATGGCGTGGCCAGCCGCTCGGCACGCGACAAGTCGAGGTTCGGGAAGGGCGACCCGCGTGGTATCGTCGCTCCGGAAACCGCAGACCATTCCGCCGGAACCTCGGCACTGCTGCCGATGCTGGCGCTCGGTGTACCCGGTTCGGCCACAGCTGCGGTCATGATGGGCGGTCTGATGATTTGGGGCCTGACCCCCGGACCGACGCTGTTTACCGATCGGCCGGATTTCGTCTGGGGTCTGATCGCATCCATGTATCTCGGCAACATCGTTGCCGTCATCCTGGTGATCGCCACTGTCCCGCTCTACGCATCGATCCTGCGTGTTCCCTTCTCCATCATCGGCCCGATCATTGTCGCCGTCATCTTCTCTGGTGCCTATCAGGTCGCCAATAACATCATCGATGTGTGGCTGGTCATCGGCTTCGGCATTCTTGGATATGTTTTCAAGAAGCTGGACTATCCGCTCGCTCCTCTGGTGCTAGCGATGGTTCTTGGCGACAAAGCCGAAGACGCCTTCCGCCAGTCAATGCTGATGTCCAACGGCAACCTCTCGATCTTCTGGTCGAACGGGCTGGTGACCAGTCTGATGTTGCTCGGTCTGGCGCTGCTTCTATCGCCAGCAATCATGTGGCTGGTGGCGAGCGCTCGCCCTCGATCGGCCGCGATTGCTCACTCCGGGACTGACGACCACGATCGGAAGACAGCGGCGTGACGCCGCTCTCTAAGCCAAGCCTTCCCACCCACATCTTGCGAGGATGCATCATGACCACCAAGCCTCAACGGTGGACGAGAGACAATTGGCCGATAGCTGCCGCGATGATTCAGTACCCCAACCTGCTCGATGACGGACGTTCCGTCCAAGACCAATCCGTGGAGGAGTGGGCCAACACGGTATCGGATGTTGTCGATGCCGGTTTTACCGAGCTTGATCCAACCGACAGTTGGCTGAGGCTTGCCGATCTGACGCCCGCCCGGCTTGAGAGCTTCATGAGCCTCGTTGCCTCGCTTGGCCTGACCATTCCTGCGATTTCTACGTCTCGGCGTAGTGTCATCGACGCGCGGCATGGAGATTATCACCTGACATACAGCCACCGTGTCATTGACGCGGCCAAGGCAATTGGCGCCGGCTCGGTTTCGTTTGGCTTCTTCGAGCCATTGACCGATGCACAAATGAAAGCACTTTGGTTCTGGACCGTTGAAGGCCACAAGAACCCCGACGACGCGGCGGTTTGGACGAAGGCCGTGCGACGCATTCGAGAGCTTGGCCGCCATGCCGAAGATCTCGGCATCGAGATTTCACTGGAGATGTACGAGGACACTTACCTTGGCACCGCCGAAAGCGCCGTTCGTTTTGTCGAAGAGGTGGGTTTGCCGAACGTCGGCATCAATGCCGATCTCGGTAATCTCATCCGCCTGCATCGGCCGATGCAGCACTGGCAGGAGATGATGACGAAGGTCGCGCCTTACGCCAAATACTGGCACGTCAAGAATTACACGCGCACGGAAGATCCTGCTTCGGGCGTCATCGTGACCCACCCGGCGCCGCTCGAATCCGGCATTATCAATTATCGGGCTGCCATCCGCATTGCGCTGGCCCATGGCTTTTCGAGCCCGTTTCTTTGTGAACATTACGGCGGCGACGGGCTTTCCGTCTGCGCTTCGAACCGAGACTATCTGAGGCGCATCTTGCCTCGCGATGAAGGACAAAAGCCATGACCACGACTTTCGACGCTCCGGAGGAATTTGCAAGCACGGCCCTCAAAGGCTTTGCCGCCATCTACAGTCGCTATGTCCGGCATGTGAAGGGAGGCGTCGTGCGCGCAACGAAGGTACCGAAGGGCAAGGTTTCCGTGGTGATCGGCGGCGGGTCCGGCCATTATCCGGCCTTTGCCGGTTACGTCGGCCCGGGCCTTGCGGATGCCGCTGTCGCCGGTGACGTCTTCGCTTCACCATCGACCGCAGCGGTCGCCCGTGTCTGCCGTCTGGCGGATCAGGGTGGTGGTATCCTGCTTGGCTTTGGCAACTATGCTGGCGACGTCCTGAACTTCGGCGTGGCCGCCGAGCGCCTTCGCGCCGAAGGTATCGACGTGCGCATCGTTCCTGTAACGGATGACGTGGCAAGTGCACCGGCCGAGACAGCAGCAAAACGGCGCGGCATTGCCGGCGACCTGATGGTCTTCAAGATCGCCGGGGCTGCTGCCGAAGCCGGCCTCGACCTCGATGAAGTCGAGCGCCTGACCCGCCATGCCAATGAGCGCACAGTCTCCTTCGGCGTCGCCTTCAAGGGCTGCACGCTGCCGGGAGCATCCAGTCCACTCTTTACCGTGCCGAAGGGCCAGATGGCGCTCGGCCTCGGCATCCATGGCGAACCCGGCATCAGCGAGGAAGACATCGCTTCGGCGACCGACCTTGCCGCCCTGCTCGTGGACAAGCTGCTTCCCGAACGCCCGGCGGGAACAAAGCGTGCAGGCGTCGTGCTTAACGGTCTGGGTGCAACGAAATACGAAGAGCTTTTTGTGCTTTGGACGGCGGTCGCCGCACGGCTTGAGGCTGCCGGCCTCGAATCCGTTCTGCCGGAGGCCGGCGAATTCGTCACCAGCCTCGACATGCAGGGTTGCTCGCTGACGCTGCTCTGGCTAGACGATGAGCTGGAGCCGCTCTGGACGGCTGCCTGCGATACGCCGGTGCTGCGCCGCGGCGCGACCTTCACGACCGAACCTGCCATGGACGCGCTCGACGACGAAAACACACTCGCGAACTTTGCCGAAGCCAGCGACGTCTCCAGGGCCGACGGCAAATGCGTAGCCGGCGTGATCGAGAAGATCGCACTTACACTGAAGGACGCGGAAGAAGAACTCGGTCGCATCGACGCCGTTGCCGGTGACGGTGACCATGGTCAGGGCATGCGCCGCGGCTCGGCCGCGGCTCTCGATGCCGCCAGGGGAGCCGTTGCGGTTGGCGCGGGCGCAGCCAGCGTTCTGGCCGTTGCAGGCGACGCCTGGGCCGATCGTGCCGGCGGCACCTCCGGCGCCATCTGGGGTTTGCTGCTGCGCGCGTGGAGCAATGCCTTTAGCGATACGGCTGCAATCGAAAAGCATGCGGTCGTCAGCGGCGCCCGTCTGGCGCTAGACGGCGTGACCCGTCTTGGCCGCGCTCGCCCGGGGGACAAAACCCTCGTTGACGCACTCGTGCCCTTCGTCGAAACGCTGGAGAAGGAAGCTGCTGCCGGCAAGTCGCTGTTCGAGGCATGGTCTGCTGCGGCAGATGCGGCAAAGGCTGCCGCCGATGCGACTGCAAGGTTGGCTCCAAAACTCGGTCGCGCCCGGCCGCTTGCCGAAAAGAGCATCGGTCATCCTGATGCTGGTGCAGTCTCTTTGGCGCTGGTGTCGCGGGTAGCCGGGACATACATCGCAAATAGGAAAGGTTAGGCCCGAGCACCGACGATTTGACCTTGCGCTCCAACCGCAGGTTAAGGTCGTTTCGGCCCGCCGAAAGCGGCTGACGACAGAAGCGGAATTTGCACGCGAATTCCCGTTGATGGCGCTTGTGAAGCTACGCATGGAGGTGACGGCCCTGGCGCAGGGCGATCTGGAGATCGACGTGACCGGTGTCGAACGCCGTGACGAAATTGGTAAAATGGCCGGCTCCGTCGAGGTCTTCCAGCAGGCTGCTATCCGCAATAAGGCACTTGAGGAGCAAGCTACGGAGGCACGTGTCTCCGCCGAGCGCGAGCGCATCGAGTTGCAGCGGCGCACCGAGGCCGAAGCGGAAGAACGCCTCATGCAGGCTACAGGTTCGCTCGCCGCAGGCCTGCGCCGACTCGCTGCCGGCGACCTCGTCTGTGAAATCGATACGGCTCTCGCGCCGCAGTTCGAGGCGCTCCGCCACGACTTCAACACTTCGGTCAGCCAGCTTCGCGGCGCCATGCAGGGCGTCGGTCAGGCTGCGTCACTGGTCAGCAGCGGGAGCTTCGAGATCTCGCAAGCGTCCGACAACCTCTCCAAGCGGACCGAGCAGCAAGCCGCTTCGCTCGAGGAAACTGCCGCTGCACTGGAAGAGGTCACCGCCAACGTGCGATCGACCTCTCAGCGTGCCGGCGACGCCCGCGATCTCGTGCGCGGTGCCCGCTCTCGCGCAGAAAATTCAAGCCAGGTCGTCAACAATGCGGTTACCGCGATGGGCAAGATCGAGCACTCGTCCAGGCAGATCAGCCAGATCATCGGCGTCATTGACGAGATCGCTTTCCAGACCAATCTGCTGGCCCTGAATGCCGGCGTGGAAGCTGCCCGTGCCGGTGAAGCCGGCAAGGGCTTCGCCGCCGTCGCGCAGGAAGTGCGCGAGCTGGCGCAGCGCTCCGCCAATGCCGCAAAGGAGATTAAAAGCCTGATCGGTAATTCCGAGGTCGCGGTGAGCGAGGGTGTACGCCTGGTCAACGACACCGGCGAAGGCCTTACTGCGATTGCTGAACTTGTACAGCAGATCAACCAGCACATGGACGCTGTCGCCACCGCCGCCCAAGAACAATCCATGGGGCTGTCGGAGATTAACAGCGCGGTCAACCATATGGACCTGGCGACGCAGCAAAATCGATGACATTGGCGCCGGTCAAAGTGCGAATGCCCGTCATGACCGCTCTTTGAGATCGATCAACGACGACGAACCGCGAACAATTTAAGTTAAAGGTTGAAGGGATTGGCTGACACAGCGCATTCACCGTCGTGAATTTCGTTGTTCTTTCGAGGGAGATTGAAATGCAAATGGATAATATAGCCCGCATGCCAGCTCAAAGGGTTTACAAAATTACCGAGCTCGCCCGCACACTGCACATTCGCGATGAACAGGAACGAAAGCTGAAGACACTGTTTGGCGATTTCGTTACGAGGCAGGAATTCCTCGCAAATGTCGAGCTGCCACCGCGATTTCGGTGACTTCCCGTCGACGCCGATGCGGCTGGTGCCCGCGCAGTGGCCTGACGTTGCCCGTCGCGAGCAGACAGAACCTGCCTAACTTCCTGTTAGCTGGCACTTCCCGTCCGCTCCCCTTTAATCGCGCCTACCTAGTGGCCTGCTCGGTCCTTCGCATTTTACCGTCGCCATCGAACGTGCCAAAACGCTCGCCACGAAAGGCCCGGATGATGCCGCTCGCCTTTTGCCGAAATTGATGGTGATCAAAACGGCAGGCAGCGGCTGTTAAAGCTCCTGCGATTAGCTCGAATCCCGCTGCGCATGAAGGCGCTCGAAACCGGATCAGGTATCGTCACTTCCGAATAGCGCTATTCAAGGCTTCAGGACCGCTGCACCGCTCAGGCGGCTGGCGCGTAAATCGTCGAGCGCCGCATTGGCTTCCATAAGCGGATAGGTTTTCGTGTGGGTTAGGACACCAGCCTGATAGGCAACGGGAAAGAACTCCTCGGCGTCTCTCCTGGTCAGGTTGGCGACAGAGACCACGCTTCGCTCGCCCCAGATCAGGGCATAAGGCATTGCGGGCAGGTCGCTCATGTGGATGCCCCCACAAACGACCCGGCCTCCCTTCCGCACCGCCTTCAATGCCGTCGGCACGAGTTCGCCGACGGGTGCAAAGATGATCGCCGAATCGAGCGGGACGGGCGGCCGCTCATCCGAACCTCCTGCCCAGACAGCGCCGAGTTCTAGCGCGAAGCGTTCCGCTGCCTCATCCCCCGGGCGCGAAAACGCATAGACCTCGCGGCCCTGCCAGCGGCAGATCTGCGTGATGATATGCGCGGCTGCACCGAACCCGTAGAGCCCTATCTTCCTGCCGTCGCCTTCTTCAGCGAACGCCAACCGATGAGGCCGGCGCAGAAGAGCGGAGCAAGGGCAACGGGATCGGCCGCGCTGTCGAGCACAAAGGCATAATCGGCATCCGCAACGACATGAGTGGCAAAGCCCCCGTCGCGCGTGTAGCCGGTAAACTGCGGCTCATCGCAGAGGTTTTCCTCCCCGCTCCTGCAGAAGGAGCAGCAACCGCATGTGTGACCGAGCCAGGGCACGCCGACTCTTTGCCCAATGCGCGACGGCGCAATCCCCTCCCCGACCGCCTCGACGATACCGACGATCTCACGCCCGGGAACAAGCGGAAGCTTCGGGTTCGGAAGATCGCCATCGCAGACGTGAAGGTCCGTCCTGCACACCGCGCAAGCCTCCACCTTCAACATCAACTGCCCCGCCGCCGGCACCGGATCAGGCCGCACCATTGCACGCAGGGGCATCCCGATCGCTTCCAGGACCATTGCCTTCATGCGCCGCTCCTCATCGTCACGAGCCATAATCCTGAAATCAGGGCAAACGGTCATTGACGGGTGTCAAAGACAGGTCATGCCCACGTTTCTCGCAAGGAAATTTGATCCGGCGCAGTGAGCCGCTTAGAGCACTTCGGCGTCCGGAACACAGCCCCACCTTCTCACCGCGAAACCCGCTCGAGCTCATGGTGGCAGTGCGTTTCGCCCTTGTCCTTGCTGGCGTGACAATCCTGACGCGGGTGACCTTGGTCGTGTTCGGCACCAACTCGCTGCCGACCCTTGCCATCATAACTGGCCTGGGCGATCTCGACGCGATAACGCATTCCGTTGCAAAACTCGCGTCAATCAAGCTTCTGCGGACGCGGCCGCCCATGCCATAGCGGTCGCGGCGTTCGCTAATCTTCTTGCGAAAGCGGTGCTTGCAGCTAGCACCGGTAGTTTTCGCCTTTGCAGTCCGACTGGCTATCGCAACGACCGTCGCCGCTCTTGCCGGAATGGCCGGCTTTCTTTTGGCATGAGCGCGAGCGCGGACCTTGCGGCCGGTTTCTCTCGCAACGCGCAATTGACGCATATCAAAGCCGATCCGACAATCTGGTGCATCCTGACGCTGGCTGACCGAGCGAAGCCTCTCATCAATATTCAAGCGGAGAAAGAAATGATTGTCCCAAATGATACTGTCGTTGCTGTCGTCGACGGCGAGAAGCTCCGGCTTTTTCGTAACAAGGGACACGAGCCGCACCTCAATTTGATCGCACTTGAAGAGCCCGCGCTCGACCCAGCAAATGCAGGCTCCGGCACTCATCATCGCAGCAGTCTGGCCAATCCAGACAGCCGGCGATTGTCGGAAGATGATTTTGTCGCGGCCGCCGCCTCCTATCTCAACGGAGAGGTCCTTCAAGGCCGCGTCAGGCGACTCGTCGTCATCGCCGACCCTCGTTCACTCGGGGAACTGCGTCGCCATTTCCATCCCGCTCTGATCGAGCGGCTGCTTGCTGAGATCGACAGCGACCTGGCCGGGCAATCTGTTAACGAGATTCAGGCGGCATTGGCTCTCCCTTGAGAACCCACATCCGGGCCGATGATCGAACGTTCAATCAAGATGTTGGCCTCCCAAGAACATCGCGATCATGATCAATGGGCAAGGGGAACGAGTTCCGGCACTTCAATTACTGCTCTCGAAGCTGAAGTCGAAGAACCCGGGGCCGCAAAGGATCCGGGCGTTTGCGAGGCTAAGTGGGCGGCCCAATCTGTTCAAGTACCATCGCTGTCATGTTTCCCTCCACTCCCGGGGCCAGCCTCCCCGCGCAACTTGATTTCGATCAATAATAAACTTATGGTTGTCAAAGCTTGACGCCGCCGGCCCGATGGCCTCACTGGACATTGACCCCACGACCCCATCCAAACGAGACGGACACGCGCGAAAAAAAAGACCACCGCCACCACAATTCCTCCGGTGGAGGAAACATCTGCCGACTTAGTTCTCGATCGTTGAAGGTGTGGGCCAATGTCGAAACCCGGACATGACATAAGTCAAGGATGGACACCGGAACCACCGATAGAAGGGTCTGCATGGACAAGACCCGCAATATTCGACCGGAGGCCCAGTCTTGATAAGGCGACAGCTTGGTATTTTGATTTCGGCCGCAACCCTTCTCGGCTCCAGCCCGCCTCTCCTGGCCCAAGATGGCGCCGCGGCTCTTGCCAGCCGCTTCGAAGCCTTGTGGAACAAGGTAACCGGGCAGCGCCTGCCGGCGAATATTTCTATGTCCAACGGCCGCATCGAGGCCCAGCAGATCCTGATTTCGGCAAAGCTTGCCGGCCGTCTTGCCGAGGTCATGGTCAATGAGGGCGACGTCATCGATGCCGGTACTCCTATTGCCAGGCTCGATACCGCCGATCTCGATGCCCAGCTTGCAGGTGCCAGGGCGCAGGTGCGCCGCAGCGAGACGAGCCAGGTCGAAGCCGCCGCCTCGATCGCACAACGCGAGAGCGAGCTGACGCTTGCCCGCCAGGAGCTACAGCGCGCGCAGTCGATGAGCGATACGGGTAGCGGCACCAAGCAGCAGTTCGAATTGCGGCGCAGCCAGCTCAATGTCGCGGAAGCCGCCGAGCGGGCGGCATTGGCGAGCCGCGACGAGGCGGAAGCTGCGACCGAGGCTGCGAGAGCCGAGGTCGTGCGAATTCAATCGCTGCTCGATGATGCCGTGCTGAAGGCGCCACGCCGTGGCCGCGTTGAATACAAACTGGCGCAAACCGGAGAGGTTGTCGCGGCCGGCGCACCGGTGGCGACGCTGCTCGACCTGTCGGACGTTTCCATGACGATCTTCCTGCCGGCAAGTGCTGCTGGCCGCCTGGCGATCGGCGACGAAGCCCGGATCATCCTCGATCCCGCGCCGCAATATGTCGTACCGGCAACCGTTTCCTTTGTCGCCTCGGAAGCGCAGTTCACGCCAAAGACAGTCGAGACGCAGGATGAGCGCGAGAAGCTGGTTTTCCGGGTGAAGCTCAGGATCGCGCCGGACCTGCTCAAAGGGTATGAATCGCGCATTAAGACGGGCGTGAGGGGGATTGGCTATGTGCGCACCGATCCCGCGGCGGGTTGGCCGTCCGAGCTGCAAGTGAAGCTGCCGCAATGAATGAACCTGCCGTTCGCCTTGCCGGGGTGACACATCATTACGGTCACCAGGTCGCGCTCGATGACGTCGATCTCGCCGTTCCCGCCGGCTGCATAGTCGGATTGATCGGGCCTGACGGTGTCGGCAAGTCGACCTTGCTCGGCCTTGCCGCGGGCATCACCCGCATCCAGAAGGGACAGATCGAGGTGCTTGGCGGCGACATGGCCGGCGCACGCCATCGCCGCGCCGTCTGCGCCCGCATCGCTTTCATGCCGCAGGGCCTTGGGCGCAATCTCTATCCGACGCTCAGCGTTGCCGAAAACCTCGATTTCTTCGGTCGTCTCTTCGGACAGGGTGGCCAGCAGCGCCGGCAGCGCATGGACGAGCTGTTGCGCATGACCGGGCTTCTGCCCTTTCGTGATCGCCCGGCCGGCAAGCTCTCGGGTGGCATGAAGCAGAAGCTCGGTATCTGCGCCTCACTGCTGCACGATCCCGAGCTCCTCATCCTCGACGAGCCGACGACCGGTATCGACCCGCTCTCGCGCCGCCAGTTCTGGGAGCTCATCGACCGCATCCGCGAGCGGCGGCCGCAGATTAGCGTCATCGTCGCCACTGCCTATATGGAGGAGGCCGAGCGCTTTGACTGGCTCGCCGCATTGCATGCAGGCAAGCTGATTGCCACCGGCAGTCCCGCCGAAATCATGCGGCATGCGGGTCAAAAGACGCTTGAGGCTGCCTTCACGGCGCTGATGCCGAATGCGGACAAGGCGGGCCTCGGCCCGCTGGCAGTCACTCCGCGCGTGATTGTCGACGGACCGCCGGCGATCGAGGCGGAAGGGCTGACCTGCCGCTTCGGCGATTTCGTTGCTGTCGATCATGTCAGTTTTCGAATTCGGAAAGGCGAAATCTTCGGTTTCCTCGGCTCCAACGGCAGCGGCAAGAGCACGACGATGAAGATGCTGACCGGGCTGCTGCCGGCAAGCGAGGGCACGGCGAGGCTTTTCGGCCAGTCGCTGAAGGCCGGCGATATCGAAACCCGCAAGCGCGTCGGCTACATGTCGCAGGCTTTTTCGCTCTATGGCGAGCTGACGGTGCGACAGAACCTGATGCTGCACGCTCGCCTCTTCGCTTTGCCTTCCAACAAGATCGAGCCGCGCGTGGCCGAGATGCTCGCCGAATACGATCTTGCCGACGTCGCCGACCAGCGCTCGGAGGATCTGCCGCTCGGCATGCGCCAGCGCCTGCAGCTTGCCGCAGCCGTCATCCACAAACCGGAGATTCTCATCCTCGACGAGCCCACGTCCGGCGTCGACCCGGTGGCCCGCGATGCCTTCTGGCGTTCGCTGATCACGCTGTCGCGGGGCGATGGCGTGACCATTTTCCTGTCGACGCATTTCATGAACGAGGCCGAGCGTTGCGACCGCATCTCGCTGATGCATGCCGGCAAGGTGCTGGCGATCGGCAGCCCTGCGGAACTCTGCGCCGAGCGCGGCAAGGCGACATTGGAGGAAACCTTCATCGAGGTGCTGACCGAAGCTGGAATGGGCGAGGGCGCCGATGCCGGCGTCGAGGATACGGTGCCAGAGACTGCCCGGCCCATTCGGCGCTTCGATCCCGGCCGGCTCTGGGCCTATGCGCGACGGGAGACGCTGGAGATCCTGCGCGACCGGGCGCGGCTCGTCTTTGCACTGCTCGGGCCGGCCCTGCTGATGTTGACATTCGGATATGGCATTTCCTTCGATGTCGAGCATCTGCCTTTCGCTGTCTTCGACCAGGATCAGTCGGCGGAAAGCCGGCAGCTGGTGGAGAGCCTGCAGGGCTTGCGTTACTTCCAGGAGCGCTCGCCGATCACATCGTCGCGGGAACTGCAGGACCGATTGCAGAATGGTGAGTTGATGGTGGCAATCGAGATTCCGCCCGATTTCGGCCGCGACCTGTTGCGGCAGGAGACACCGGAAGTCTCCATATGGCTTGACGGGGCCATGCCATTCCGTGCCGAGACGGCGCGGGGCTATGTCACCGGTCTCGTCTCCTCCTATCTTGCCGATGCTTCTGCGCAGCGGACAGGCCGTTTCGTTTCACCCTATCCCGTCGATATCGAGAGCCGCTTTCGCTACAATCAGGATTTCAAAAGCGCCAATGCGATCGTTCCGAGCGTCATCATGCTGATGCTTGTCCTGATCCCTTCGATCATGACGGCGCTCGGCATCGTCAAGGAGAAGGAGACGGGCTCGATCGCCAACTTCCAGGCGACACCGGTAAGCCGCATCGAATTCCTGCTCGGCAAGCAGCTTCCCTATGTGGTGATAGCCTTCGTCAGTTTTCTGATGCTGGTGATGATGATGCGCTTTGTCTTTGGCGTGCCCGTCAAGGGCTCCATCGGCCTGCTCACAGCCGGCTCGATCCTCTATATCCTGTCGACCACGGCTTTCGGCCTTTTCGTGTCGAGTTTCGTGCGCAGCCAGGTGGCGGCGATCTTTGCGACGGCGATCGTTGCCGTCATTCCGGCGGTTAATTTTTCCGGACTGATGGTGCCGGTCTCATCGCTCTCGGGCGGCGGACGGTTCATCGGGCTGCTCTTCCCGTCGGCCTGGTATCAGCCTTTGAGCGTCGGCATCATCACCAAGGGGCTCGGTCTTGCCGAGCTCTGGCCCAACCTGATTGCCCTTGCGGGTTTCGGGGTTGTCTTTGTCGGCGCTGCACTTGTTGCGCTCAGGAAGCGGAGCGCCTGACATGTGGGGCAAGCTCAACCGGATCTTCCGTCTCGGCATCAAGGAACTCTACAGCCTGAAGGCCGACCCAGTGATGATGGTCCTCATCATCTATACTTTCACGATTGCCGTTTATACCGTCTCGACCGGTGCCAAGCTGGAGGTCGAAAATGCCTCGGTCGCTGTCGTCGACGAGGACCGCTCGATGCTCTCGGCACGACTGCGGGATGCGATGCTGAAGCCCTTCTTCAAGGAGCCTGTGCTGATCGGCGCGGATGAGGTGGATGCGGCGATGAATGCCGGCCGTTTCGTCTTCGTCCTGGAGATCCCCCCGAAATTCGAGGAGGATGCGATCGCCGGCCGCCAACCATCGCTGCAGCTCGATATCGATGCGACGGCTATGTCCCAGGCCGGCAATGGCGCCTCCTATGTCCAGAACATCATCCTGCAGGAAGTGCAAACGGCGCTGCCGAACAGGGGGCGCGCGCCGCCGATCAACCTCGTCGTCAGCGCGCGCTTCAATCCCAATCTTCAGTCGACCTGGTTCACGGCGGTCATGCAGGTCATCAACAATGTGACGATGCTCTCGGTCATCCTGACCGGTGCGGCGCTGATCCGCGAGCGGGAGCACGGCACGATCGAACATCTCCTCGTCATGCCGGTCACCCCGGCGGAAATCATGATATCGAAGGTCTGGGCGAACGGGCTCGTCATCGTCCTGGCCGCGGTGCTGTCGCTGACGGTGGTGGTCGAGCGGCTGCTTTCGGTGCCGATCGCCGGTTCGATCGGCCTCTTCGTCTTCTGCGCGCTGCTCTACCAGTTCTCCGTCACCTCGCTCGGCATCCTGATCGCGACGGCCTCGAGTTCGATGGCGCAGTTCGGCCTGATTTCGATGCCGATCCTGATCACGATGAATCTGCTCTCCGGCAGCACGACCTCGATGGATAGCATGCCGCTCTGGCTGCAATACGCGATGGTCATTTCGCCCACGCCGCATTTCGTTTCGTTGTCGCAGGCCATCCTCTATCGCGGTGCAGATTGGGAGGCGATCTGGCGACAGGCTGTCGCTCTCGGCGTGATCGGCGCGCTTTTCTTCACGATAGCCCTTGTCCGCTTCCGCCGGGCACTGGCGGATGCCCGGTAAGTCTTCCTTCGCGGACAAGAGATCGCCGGCTGAGACGGATTTGATGCCAACTTGCTTTACGTCAATGTTCTGGCGGCCCAGCACGTCATCATTCCTGACGAAGTTCAACTGAAGCAAACCTGGAGCGCGTCTCGATCTCTCAAATCGAGCGGAAGCAAATCAACATTGGGATCGACTCGCTCGGAAAAATCGCCGGCGTCCTCGATTGCAAGGTTTACGAACTCCTTGCCGAGCCTACTGAAGGAGAACAGCCTCCTGAAAATCTGCGCCCTGTTCGTCGGGGCTAGCACCGTCCACCGGACAGCTTGGCCCCCTTGAAAGGAGTCGAACCCTAGACCCCTCGCCTGCGGTTGGCTAAACATGTGCAACACAATTCATTGCAGACGCCGGCGTAACTTGGTTTTGCTGGCTAACGGAATGACGCCCATCTAAAGGAATCGACCGAACGGCACCACCAAGTTGCTGAGAAATCAGTGCGGAAACGGACAGGAAGGTGCCGCGGATAACGCTGGCTTATGGTCGCACACCGCTTTCAAAAGCGAGATTGTCGTCGCCTGAGCAGTTTTCGAAATATCCGCATATCCTTCGCTATGCTGAAGCTTCCCCATGACTGTGCTAGCGAGGCCTGCATCCATTCTCTCGGCGACTGCCAATGCAGCGGCAGCCCTGGTCTTGAATGGCAAGAGAGCTTCGAGAACGTATCCATCGCCGAGTGCCTTGGCAATGCACGCGATATCGAACATGTCACGTGGTTGAAGAGAGGATCCTCGATAGTGAACCTTCTTCGCGATGATTTCGCCCGGGGTCTCAAGGTCAACTTCGGTTCCACGTACTGCGATAAGGGATGTGGGATCGTTGGTCAGACTTGGAGCGCAAATGAAGTCGATTTCACCGATACCCGCGAACACGATTTTCAAAGCATGCGTCCCGTCCGAAACATATTCATCAGGGTTCACCTGTAGGGTATAGCCCTGTGTTTTCGGGTTCAGATATGGGAGGACCTGCGGATCATCGATGAAAATGTCGATATCGAAGCTTTCACGATGGTTTATCTGGAGCATAAGGGCGGTGCCACCTCCGAAAGTCCAGCTATCGAGGAGCTTAAAAGAAGAGTTCGCCTGATTTATAATTGACACAGCCTGATCGAAAAGGCTTTCCCAATGGCTCATCAGGACAGCCCTCAGGCGGCCAGGGCGAGGGGATATCCAGCCAGCTGCGAGAATTTCTGGGCAATTTCGAATGCGGTACCGTGATCAATCTCCATCTCATCGAGAAACTGGTGCTGGAGCTCGGCTTTCACTTCGGAATAGAATGAAAATGCGGAAGCATCAAAGTTCTTAACGCTCGCAAAATCCGAAATCTTCGAAGCGAGTTGCTCAGCCGATAGGTTCGTCCCGTAAGGGGCGTTCACCGTCGACAGTACCTTAATCGCAACGCTAGACATCGTTATCACCACCGTTTTTCAATAAGTTATATAATACATAGCCGCCGAAAACGCAATAAACACAGCAGACGCAGGCATGCAACGGGCGATTGATCCGGCTTATTCCAGTTCTTCTGACAAGAGCAGACGAAGCAGTGGCTTTTTTCTTCCCGGTGCATGTCAATCACACCGGGAATAGGCATTTTGCGGCTCAGAGGCCTGCACGTGCCAGACCATGCTCGACGAGCCTGTCGACCTCGGGCTATTCAGTCGTTCCGTTCACGTTCTGTCCGGCAACTGTTGCGCAAGCCGTTCGCCTTGAAGGGAAACGAACCGTCGACACGGTGATCTTTTCCTCACTCTTCCCTCAACTCTGCAGCAAGACCGTTCGTTTTAGGGGAGGCTAATTATCAGCAAGCGCAGGGGATACGATTAAAAGGATCGAAATAGTTCGCTAGATCATCGGTTTGAGGGGCTGGCACGTTTGTTCATCGGCAAACTCAAGTAGCTCATTGTGCATTCGGCCAGCCCGGATCTTACAACTATTTACCCTTATTTATCCCGGGGCCGAAGGCTGCCGGTGGTAGTCCTTTTCTCCAGAGGCGCAGATTTCCTGCACCCGTTTGAAGAGGAAAAGGTCATGAAAAAACATCTCGCTAGCGCCATTGCACTACTGGTCGCCGCCGCTCCGTTTGCCGCCGAAGCCCGTTGCCTCCCACAAACCGCGATCACCGCCTCCGTCAGGGCAATTCCCGTCATTCACTACAAGAGCACGTCGATCGACGGCGTGAACGTCTTCTACCGCGAGGCCGGCCCCAGGGACGCACCGGTCATCCTGCTCCTGCACGGCTTTCCGACCTCGTCGCACATGTTCCGCAACCTCATACCGCTGCTTGCGGACCGCTACCGCGTGATCGCGCCCGACTATCCCGGCTATGGTCAGAGCGACGCGCCCGACCATACCAGGTTCCAGTACACATTCGCGCATCTGACTGATATCGTCGAGAAACTGACCGACAAGGTCGGCGCCCACCGGTACAGCATGTATGTTATGGACTACGGCGCGCCGATTGGATACCGGCTCGCGCTCAAGCATCCCGAGCGGGTCGAATCCCTGATCGTGCAGAACGGAAATGCTTATACCGAGGGCCTGGCCGCCTTCTGGGATCCGATCAAGGCCTACTGGGCCGAAAAGACACCGCAACGCCGGGAAGCACTCGCCGGCCTGGTGACGCTCGAAACTACGAAGTTCCAATACACCGATGGAATGGGCGATATCGCGCGGATCAGCCCAGACAACTGGGACGTCGATCAGGCCCTGCTCGATCGGCCGGGCAACAAGGATATTCAGCTCGATCTCCTGGGCGACTACGGCAGCAATGTTCCGCTCTACCCGGAGTTCCAGGCCTTCTTCCGCGAGCGCAAGCCGCCCACGCTGATAGTCTGGGGCAAGAACGACAAGATCTTCCCGGAATCGGGCGCGCATCCCTATCTCCGCGATCTCCCCGACGCCGAAATGCATATTCTCGACAGCGGACATTTCGCCCTCGAGGACAAGCTCGACGTCATGGCGCCGCTGATCCACGACTTCCTCGACCGCAAGGTTTGCAAGTGATGCGTCCCGCAGGGCCGGCGGCCCTGCGGTCTTTCTCCCTCGACAACACCTTAAAAGGAAGAGACATGCCCCATGTCGTTTCGGGCGCCCGGGCAGTCGGCGCGCCGTCCCTCTCGATCGTCTCGTGCACGGCGCCTTCGTCGACGGCTCCGGCTGGCAACAGGTCCATGGCGAGCTTGCCGGCTTCGGTTTCGAAGTCCTCGTCGCTCCGCGCCTGCTGGGCCGACAGCGGCGAACCGCGATGCGATGCTGCCCTTCCTGTCGCTGGAGGGCACGCGCTTCCAATATCTCGCTGGCACGAGGGACGAGGCCTGCATCGATCCCGCCGCATGGCTGTACGATCAGCTCTTCCTCGACCGCCCGGGCGGCAAGGAAATCCAGCTGGACATCATCTACGACTCACGCACCAACGTCGCGCTCTATCCCGCCTTTCTCGCCTATTTCCGCGCGCATCAGCCGGCGGCGTTGATCCTATGGACGAGAATGATCCGATCTTCCTGTTAAAAGGCGCTCACGCCTTCCTTCGCGACCTGCCCGGCGCCGAACCTCATTTCTTCGACACCGGACATTTCGCCCTCGAAGACAAGGCGCACGAGATGATCCCCCGTCATGCGCGACTTCCTCGCGCGAACCCTTTTGCCCGCTAACCGGAACTCAGAGATAGACAGCGACTATGTATAACAGCAAATCCAAGTCGAGCGTGCTTGCGACGGGCGGCGGCATGAGCCTCATCGATCCCTCCGACGTGCTGATTCTGCTTCTCGATCACCAGTCGGGCCTGTTCCAGACGGTCAGGGACATATCGGTCTCCGATCTGCGCCGGAATGTGGAGATGATCGCCAGGCTTGCCACGCTTTTGGATATCCCGGTCGTCACGACCGCCTCGGAACCTGCCGGCCCCAACGGCTCGCTGATGCCGGAGATCCATGAATATGCGCCACACGCGGTTTATGTGCCGCGCAATGGCGAGGTAAACGCCTGGGACAATGACGATTTCGTCGCCACTGTCTGCGCGACCGGCCGCAAGACGCTCGTCATGGCGGGCGTCTGGACCAGCGTCTGCGTCATGTTTCCGGCGCTCGACGCCCGCGCCGCCGGCTATGACGTCTACGCCGTACTCGATGCCTCGGGGGACCCGAGCGAAATGGCCTCGCGCATTTCGCTCGCCCGCTTCGTCCAGGGCGGCGTCAAACCCACATCTGCCAACGCCCTTCTGTCCGAGCTTCATCGCAGCTGGGCGCGGCCCGAGGCGGCCGAACTCGCAAAACTCTACGGGCTTGCCGCGCCAAACTATGCGGCGGTCGCCGAAAGTTATGCCGGTGCCCGGCAGGCAGCCAGCGAGGCAAGCCAGGCGCAGAGCCATCCGGTGCCTGCGATATGATAGATGCGCTTAGTTCGGCAACCGGAGATCAGGCGAGGCCCGCCATGAGACGCTCCGTCCGCCGGACCGCGGCGCCCGCACCCGTGGCGCGGGCGCACTTCAGAGACTTCTCGAAACAGCGTGTCGCCCTATCCGGTCGTCCGTTGCGGGCTTCGATCATTCCCGCGACGCGCCACAGATCCGGATGCCACCAGCGCTCCTCGCGAATCCCGATTTCGGTCAGCACGGCGCGCATGCTGTCTTCCGCAAGGCGCATCTCGCCCGCGCCAATATAGGCTTCCGCCAAAAGGCTGCGGTAGAAAGGCACACGATTGCGCCAGCCGCCCCGGAGCAATCCGGCAATGCTGTCCTGCATCCCGGTGAAGCCGGCTGCGTCGCCTCGAGCCGCCTGAATAGCGCCGGCGAAGAACAGGGCGGTGCCCTCGTAGATGCCGACATTCTCGCGTCGTGCGACGTCATCCAGCTGCCGCTGAAGCCGGGACGCGGTTTCGAGCTCGCCCTCCACGAAGGCGATCGGAAGCGCCGCAAGCGAGATCGCATTGCCGAGCGATATCATGTGATCAAGATCCGCGGCCCGATCGATGGCATGGCCGGCCAGACGGGCGGCGCGATCAGGCTCTCCCTGCAACCACGACAGAAGCGCCTGCGACAGGCGAATTCCGGTAGGCAGATCGACCTGGAATCGTGACAATCCGTGCCCGTCCTCCAGATCGCCCCATTCGTCCATCAGTGCCTTAAGATGGGTCGATGCCGAATCCAGTTCGCCGGCATAGATCTCGATATGGGCGAGCAGCCGCTTGCCGTCGGGCGCGCTCGACCAGTTGAGCCCCTTTTCCGCGGCGAAATCCCGCATGCGGCGCAAAGCCGTGCGCGGCCGGCCGGAATAGGCGAAGAAGACCGCCTGTCCGCAGACTGAGCGCATTTCAAGTTCGGCATTGCGCGATTTGCTCGCATGAAAGCGGCTCTCGCGCCAGGCTTTGTCGGTTTGCGGATGCATGTGGCGGGCAAGCGTCATCGCCCAGGCCCGCGCCGTGAACAGCTTCGCCCGTCCCAGCGGCGGAAGCTTCAGGAGCGCCGCGCTGTTTTTTCCTGCAAGGTCGATGGCTGCCAGCATTTCCCGGAACGCCGAAAGCTCCTGCCATAGCGGCAGTGCGGCCACGACCAGCTCGATGCCCAGTTCGGCGTCGCCGGCGGGATCGAAGGCCCAGTCGATGGCAGCCCGGACATCGTCGATCGTCCGGCGATATTTCCGCAGCCATTCGCGAGACGTCTGCGAAGACCATTCCCGTTCGGCGATCTGCAGCTTGTCCCGCAGCCGGATCGCAACCTGTCGCCTCGCCTGCTGCCGATGGCCTGAGCCGAAAAGACGCTGCGCCGCATAGGCGCCGGTGCTTTCGGCCAGCCTGTAATGCACTGTCCCGCCGTCATAGTCCGTCGAGACGAGCGATTTCGCCACGAGCTGGGACAGCGCATCGCGTCCCGTCACGGGGTCGAGTGCGCCGGCGGAATAGAGGGCCTCCGCGTCGTCGGCAGTGAACCGGCCCGAAAACACCGAAAGCAGGCCGAGCAGGACGGCCTCGCGGTCGGGAAGAAGCCGGTAGCTCCAGTCGAGCGCGGCTTCGAGCGTCTGGTGGCGCAAAGGCGCGTCCCGTTCTCCCCGGCTCATCGAACCGAACCCGTCCCTGAAGAGATCGTCGGGCGCGGCAGGCGCAAGCGCACGGACCGTGCCGGCGGCAAGCTCGATGGCGAGCGCCAAGCCCTCCAGCCTTGCGCAGATCGAGACGACACTGCGGACAAAGTCCTCCGTCGGTTCGGCCGTGCCGCAGCCTTGAGACCTGGAGATGAAGAGCTGGACAGCCGGAAACTGCAATGCCTCGCTCGCCGGAAGCGCGATCGTCGGGTCCGGATGGGCGAGACCGGAGAGGAAATGGATCTGCTCGTGCCGCGTGCGCAAGGGTTCGCGGCTGGTTGCGAGGATAAAGGCGGCGGGAACCTCGGACGATATCCGCTCGACGACTGTCGCCGCCATAGCGATGACATGCTCGCAATTATCGATGATCAGCAGCGGTGTCTTCTCCCGGAGCACGGCGATCACGCCCCCGACCGGGTCGTCGAGCCCGAGCGAGATGCCGAGAGCGGAGGCGATCGCGGGGACGACGAAGCGCGGATCGCCGATCGTCGAGAGATCGATGAAGGCAATGGCGTCGTCTCCGGCGCGGTAATGCCGGGCCGCCGTGACCGCAAGCGAGGTTTTCCCGGCGCCGCCGGGCCCGACGATGGTGACATAACCGGCTTGATCGAGCTGGCCGCAGATCTGCCGGATCGCCTCATCGCGGCCGAGCAGCTTCGGCACGTCGTGCGGCGCTGCGTAGTGAAGACTTGCGGGGGAAGAAACGGGCCGCACCGGTGCCGGGAGATCGCTCTCCACCGCGCCGACGAACTTGTAGCCGCGGCCGGCTATCGTCGCGATATAGTCCGCGGCCGGATCGCAGTCGGTGAGCGAGCGCCGCAGGTTACCGACATTGACCTTCAGATTATGGTCGTGGACGATATAGCTGGGCCATACGTGGGCAAACAGGTCGGCCTTGCTGACCACTTCACCGGCCCGCTCTACCAGCAGGGTGAGGATATCGAAACCCCGCCCGCCGAGCGCAACCGGCCTTCCCTTGTGCAGGAGCGACTGGGCCTCCGGCAACAGCCGGAAATCGCCGAATAGATAGGCGTTCTGCTTCGCCAAGGCTTAGGACCCGCCCTCGTTCAACACTTTTTCCCCTTAGAGCCATGGAGGCTAGAGGTTACACCGCACGAGCCGGTTTGCAAGTCATGCAGGAGTTGCAGCATGCTGGTCGGGCGATGCGAGGTATCCCGCCCTGATTGGAATATCAAGCTGATTACCCATTAGGCCGAGAACCAGTGGATCTCGCTCACGAGTGGACTGTTGGGAAGCCCGAGCGCGACGAAGATCGATTTCGAGACGAAAAGACTCGTAACAAGGACGATCAGCATGTTTAGGATCAGCGCCAGATGGAAAGCGACGATCAGTGTCCTGCGGACACCATAGCGGCCCCTGGCAAGATTCCGAAACCAGTTCCTCTTCGTATGAACATGCCATCCAAGCAGAACGAACATAGCCGTCCCGAATAGCTCATGCGGCAGATTGTCGAGCCACCAGTAGCCGAGAGCGAGAAGGAGAAGCGCCGCCATCACGGCGGCGACTGCCAGTCGAAGCCCGAAACACCGCCGAGCTTGCACGACGACGCATTTGTTCACGATCCGAACGCCTGCGCTTCGGGCAGTGAACATGAACTGACTGTCTGACCAGAGCGATGGCACGAGTAGCACCGCGAGGTATTCTCATCGACCTTGATCGAGCGGTCGGGATGAAACCATTGGAACGCCCATTCGTCGGCATCCTCCCCCATCTTTTGAGAGACGAAGTAGCGGAACACGTTTCCTTCGCGGTAGTCCACCAGCACCATATGCGTGCCGACTGGAACCGGTGTACCGGCCTTAAGAGCGGCCAATGCCTCGCGACTGGTCATCATGTGTTCGGTGGAGACGCCGCGCTCGACGGTCGTGTAGTGCTCGAACTCTTCGACCGGAGGAAACGTAACGGCGTTCGAGGTCTCTTTTCCAAGAAGGATAAGTGTCGCGAGCAACAGGAAAAGGGCGGCGCCAGCCGATGCGATAGCGGCTTGAACCAGCTTCTTCACACGGAATCCTTTCAATGGCTCAGGCCTCCCCGGCAACGGGGTAGCTTCCTGAGCGTCACGGTAACAGTCCGCAGAGGCCGGGATTAGACAGACAGACCGGCATGTTGTCATGAACCTCATTCATGGGTGGGGGATAATCGGACCGTAGGCTTCTAGCTGAAAGCCGCGTTCATGCCAGGAACTGTCGGTCGAAAATTCCGCCTTCCGCCAGCATCTCCTCCGCCGTGTCCACGTCGGCAAGAGCGGCCTCGCCTATTTCAACGTCAAGGACCGGAACGTCTCCCATTTCGATCAGCGAACGAGCGCCGACATCTCCGGTCAGATTTTGAAGATCGTTGTAAAGGTCGTGAGGGAAGATGACGGGATTGCCTGGCGATCCGCTTCCAACGGCGCGCGCGATGACCCTCCCTTGGCCGCAACGGAAGGCCGCGATCAATGTATCAATATGGCCAGTTGAAAGCCTCGGCATGTCGGCGAGCATGATCATGATACCGCCGGGACAGCCCTTCGATGCCGCCTTCACGCCGGTCCGCAATGAACCGGCAATGCCTGATGCATATTCGGCGTTGTGTATGACCTCGCACGGCAGGTCGCGAACCTGCGCGGCAATTTCGGTACTTCGATGACCAGTGACCACGACCACCCTCCCGCAATCGGAGGCCAGAGCCGTGCTCACCGACCTCCGAACCAGCGACTGACCATCGAATAGGGCCAGGAGCTTGTGGCGCCGACCTTCGACCATTCGGCTCGAGCGCCCTGCGGCAAGAACCACTATTGCAACGGAAATCCTTGGATCGATCACCTTTCTCCTCATGGGTGAGCGGCAAGCCGCGCGGCTGCGACGTCAGCCAGCACCGACAGGGCGAGCGAGCTAGCGTCCCTCGTAGGGCTGAAGAACCCAATCGGCGCCTTTATCCGGTTAATGTCCGAATTCGCCCAGCCATGCTGTCGCAGGCGCTCTTTGCGGCGGCGGTGCGTGCGGGTGCTGCCGAGGGCGCCCACATAGAATGCAGGCGACGCTAGCGCGCGTTCCAGCACCTTGTCCTCGGCGTCGAGATCATGATGGAGGATCACGACGGCCGTGGCGTCGTCGATGGCGCACTTGACGCTCTGATCATCCAACACCACGTCGTAACCGGAGGCCTGCGCAACCGCAGCGACCGCCCGGGCCTCCAGGTTCCTCCCGGAGATCAGAAGCCTTGTTCGTGGCCGGTAGACGCTTATGAATTCCTCGTCGTGCCATGCGGACCCTTCCAAAGCGGCTACTACTGCAAGACGGTGCAGCGTCGGCGAATAGCGAAGCGCGGCGGAGCGTCGCTGACATAGACTGTCGATGGTCGCTCGTATCGCTCGGCCATCAAGCAGGACATGAATTGCGACCGTGATCCCGCCGCCGCACGGCAGCACGATATCGAAGAATGGCGATCCGTCGCCATAGCTGACCAGGCGGTCGCGCCCTTCGGCGATGGCGGCTACAGCTTCCGAAGCGACGGCCGCCTCGACGCATCCGCCGGATACGTAGCCGCAGTATCGCCCATCCCTCGAGATCGCCACGTGCGATCCGAGGGCACGGGCGGCACCACCTCTGATTTCGACAAGGGTCGCAAGTGCAGCGCCACCCTTGTCGAAGGCGTCGGCGGCGAAGGTCAGGATCTCGACAGGATCGTCCGTTAAAGCCGAGCGAACCGGGGCCTGAATGACATTGCCAATCTGGTCCATCCCAACCTCCTAGGCCACGTCCGGCAATTCACCGATCAGCTTGTCGAGCGTGATCGGGTAGTGCCTGACGCGGACGCCGGTCGCGTTGTAGATCGCGTTGGCGATGGCCGCGGACACGCCGCAGAGGCCGAGCTCGCCGACGCCCTTCGCCTTCATCGGCGACGACATCGGATCGGTCTCGTCCAGGAAGATTACTTCTTGATGCGGGATGTCAGCATGAACTGGGACCTCGTAGCCAGCCAGATCGTGATTGACGAAGAAACCTCGACGCGTATCCACGGCCAGTTCCTCGCAGAGCGCACCGCCCGCTCCCATGGTCATCGCGCCAATGACCTGGCTTCGGGCAGTGATCGGATTGAGGATGCGACCAGCCGCACAGACAGCGAGCATTCGACGGATGCGCGTCTCTCCCGTGAAGGCGTCGACGCCGACTTCGACGAAATGGGCGCCGAAAGTCGACTGCTGGTGGGTCTTGGTCAGATCGCCCCATTCTATCGTGTCCTCGCCGACAAGGCCCTCATCGCCTGCGGCATCTGCAAGCGGAACTGACCGGTTGCCGGAGCGCACCTGCCCGTTCTCAAATACCGCATCCTCCGAGTTGAAGCCGAGCTTGGCCGCCACGGCCTCCCGGAGCTTTACGCAGGCCGCGTAGACGCCAGAGGTCGAAGAGTTGGCGCCAAACTGCCCGCCGGAACCTGCAGATACAGGAAAGCGAGAGTCACCGAGCTGAACTGCCACCTTGTCGATACCGACGCCCATCATCTCGGCGGCAGTCTGCGCAATGATGGTGTAGCTTCCGGTGCCGATGTCGGTCATGTCTGTCTCGACGGTAACGACGCCATCCTTGCCAAGCTTCACCCGCGCGCCGGAGGGCATCACGAGGTTGTCACGGAAGGCTGCCGCCATCCCCATGCCGATCAGCCAGTCGCCCTCCCTGCGCGACGCCGTCTTCGGTCGCTCGCTCCAGCGAAACTTCTCCGCTCCGAGCTTGAGGCAGCCGATCAGATTGCGCAGCGAGAACGGACGTTCGGGGTTTTCGGGATCGACCTGCGTGTCGTTGAGGATACGGAACTGGATCGGGTCCATCCCGACCTTTTCCGCAATTTCGTCGATGGCGATTTCCAGCGCCATGAGGCCTGGAGCCTCGCCAGGCGCGCGCATGGCATTGCCTTCCGGAAGATCGAGCGTCGCGAGGTGCATCGCCGTCATCCGGTTTGCCCCGGCATACAGAAGCCGGGTCTGGTTGACGGCGGTCTCTGGTCCGCCGCCTTCAAGGTCGCCCGACCAGCTCTCATGACCAATCGCGGTGATTTTGCCATCCGGTTCGGCACCGATCCGGATTCGCTGGATGGTGGCCGGGCGATGCGTGGTGTTGTTTGGCATAAGCGGACGCGGAAGGGCGACCTTGACCGGACGGCCGGCTGCCTTTGAACCGAAGGCTGCAAGCACGGCGTCGGCCCGCAGGAAGAGCTTGCCGCCGAAGCCTCCGCCGATGAAGGGCGACATCAGATGCACCTTCTCCTTGTCGACCCCAAGTGTCGTGGCCAGATCGGTGCGCCACCAGTCGATCATCTGGCTCGACGTCCAGACGGTCACTTCGTCACCGTCCCATACGGCGATTGAGGCGTGCGGCTCCATCATCGAATGAGACTGGTCAGGAGTAGTATAGGTCTCCTCCAAGGTTACGGCGGCGGACTTGAACGCACGCTCGAAGTCGCCGACCGCGGTTTCAGGCTTGGTCGATTCATCAGGCTTCTTCGCGGACGCCATGGCGGCGCGGAGATCGTAGGTGCCGTCCTCAGCCTCGTAGTCCACCTTGATCAGCCCGGCGGCGGCCCGCGCCTGTTCGAAGGTCTCGGCAACGACCACGGCGACGGCTTGATGGTAGTGCTGGATCTCGGACCCGCCGAACAACTTTGCAGTGTTGAACTTGCCTTTCTCGAGGTCGCCGACGTCGAGCGTGGTCACCACGGCGAGAACGCCGGGTGACTTCTTGGCTGCGGCGGTGTCGATCGACTTCACCTGGCCTTTGGCGATCGCCGAGCCTACGGGATAGCCGTAGACGTACGGCAGGTTCTTGTCGTGCCATTCGTAGGCGTATATCGCCCGGCCGGTGGTTTTCAGCTCGCCGTCGATGCGGTGGATGGGCTTGCCCACCACTTTGAGCTGGTCGATGGAGTTTATAGTCGCTGGCTTGTCGAACTGCATGATTAACCCCTTGCCTCTGCGATCACGGCCCTGAGCGTGCGCTCGACGAGGTCGACCTTGAAACGGTTCTGCTCCGTCGGCCGGGCGTCAGCCATGAGGACGGCTGCCGCAGCTTTTGCGCCATTTTCAAGTTCGGCGTCCGCCTGACCGATACGCCAAGGCTTGTGCGCAACGCCGCCAACCGCGACCCGGCCCTTGCCGTCCGGTTGGATGACAGCACCGACAGACACGAGTGCAAACGCATAGGACGCGCGGTCCCTCACCTTCTTGTAGATGTGCTTGCCACCGATCGGCGGGGGCAGCACCACTGAGGTGATGAATTCGCCTTGATCGAGGGCGGTCTCGATATGAGGGGTTTTTCCTGGAAGCTTATGGAAGTCCGCGATCGGGATCGATCGTCGGGACCCGTCTGCCTTAACCGTCTCCACGACAGCGTCGAGGACACGCATGGCGATCGCCATGTCACTTGGATGGGTGGCGATACAAGCGTCGCTCACTCCCACGACGCCGAGTTGGCGCGTGACGCCGCCGATGGCCGAGCACCCGCTGCCGGGCTGACGCTTGTTGCACGGCTGGTTTCGATCATAAAAGTACGGACAGCGCGTGCGCTGAAGCAAATTGCCTGCCGTCGTCGCCTTGTTCCGGAGCTGGCCAGAAGCGCCTGCCACCAGTGCTCGCGACAAGAGCCCGTAGTCTCGACGCACAGTTTCGTTGGCTGCCAGGGCAGTATTGCGTACGAGGGCGCCAATTCTCAGGCCTCCATCGCTTGTCGCCTCGATCGTGTCCAGGCCGAGACCGTTTACATCGATCAGATGCGCGGGCCGCTCGATCTCGAGCTTCATCAGATCGAGGAGGTTCGTGCCGCCGGCGATGAATTTTGCTTCCGGGTTCGAGGTCGCGGCCTGGGCTGCCGCCTCGATCGATTGCGCACGCTCGTAGGTGAAGGCTCTCATGCTTCGATCCCTCCCGCTTCAGAAATAGCTTCGAGGATGTTCGAATAGGCTCCGCACCGACAGATATTCCCGCTCATGCGTTCGCGCACTTCCGCCGCCGTCAGCTTTGCCGCTTCTGTCAGGTCACCGGTAACGTGGCTCGGAATGTTCGCCCTGATTTCTTCAAGAACCGCGATGGAGGAACAGATCTGGCCGGGGGTGCAGTAGCCGCACTGGAAGCCGTCGTGTTTGACGAAGGCCGCCTGCATCGGATGCAGTTTGCCGGGCTGACCCAGTCCTTCGATCGTCGTGATCTCGCCGTCTTCGTGCATGACGGCGAGCGACAGACAGGAGTTGATCCGCTGGCCGTCGACCATCACGGTGCATGCACCGCATTGGCCGTGGTCGCAGCCCTTTTTCGTACCGGTCAGATGCAGGTGCTCACGGAGAGCGTCGAGAAGCGTCGTCCTGTTGTCGACATCCAGCTCCCGGCGCTCGCCGTTGACGGTGAACGCCACAGGCGTCGTAAATTTCATATCGTCTCCAGATGACTGGGCGGCCGCGCTCCCTGTGGCGGTCCCCGTGACCACGACCGTGGCGGCTGACGATATAAGGAGCTCCCGTCGAGAAAGTTCCAGTTGGTTGAAGTCCGACATTCTTCGCTCTCCTTACGTTGGCGCGTTTGCGGAACGAAGACGGAGGTGCCTTCGATCCGTTCGGGCGAGATAGGATTTTCGATAACGCAGATTAGATGCTCTAGTTCGCATGCAGTCATCGCTGCAGTTCATAAATGCTTGCCGCAGGCGCCGCCCGTTCCCGCTCGCATCTATGAACTACTGATATAAGCGCATGCCATTCATCTCGACTAATCAGATCAATCCGACGGCGTTGTCTTCGTCACGTTGAATGAGGATGGCTTTGATGAGGCAATTTAAGATTCTGGTGATCGGGGGAACGGGAAGCGTCGGTCGGCTCGTTGTGTCCGAAGCTCTTGCGAAAGGTCATAAGGTTCGAGCGCTTGTTCGCAATGCCGCCCGCGCCAGCCGTCTGCCAGCCGTCGAGACCGCGGTCGGCGACGTGACCAAGCCCGAGACGCTCGCGGCCGCACTCGAAGGGATCGACGCCGTCGTCCTCACCGTCAACGCCGACGGCCAGGGCAGGCAAGCGGCAGAAGCCGTCTACTACCGCGGCGTACGCGACCTCATTGCATCGATTGGCGGCCGTCCGGTTCGGATCGCCCTGATGACCACGATCGGCGTCACCGAGCGCCGTGGCAGCTACAATCGCACGAACGAAGGGCACGACTGGAAGCGTCGAAATAGGAGATCTATTTTGTATCAAGTCTGGGAGGCCGCTGCTTAAGCGTCAGGAGAACCTCTGGCGGAAAAGCCATCGTCAGCCTGCTTCTGATATAAAAGGCCGTTCGCTCGCGCCTTTATCGTATTGTTTTCCTTGATGTCGTGTTTGATGGAAGTCGCGATTCTGACAAAACCATGATAAAAATGTAATCAGCCACGCTCTAGTTTTTTACGAGGTTGCGGGCAACGGATCAGTGCCTTCACTGAGGATCGCCAGATACCGCCTATAGATGAAGACACGTCCTCGCTTCCGGCCGGTCAACTTTCGAGTGACGGATGGCCTATGCACCAAACGGAAGTTCAATTTCTTCGCGGTTTCTTTTTGCGCCCTCGAGCAGGACCGTGTTGAGCCGCTCGGCATCTTGTGCCGGCAGCATTCCCGCCCCGGTTCGAATACCTTCCTGCCACGCAGGTCCGCGCTCCCATGCTTCGCTGTAGGCGAGCGCCAAGTCGGCAGATCGCCTTGTCTGCTGCAGGGCTTCAAAGAGCAGCGCAGCTTGACGAACGTCCTTGTCTCGCTTCACCGGCCCCTGCCCGTCAGTGTTTCGACGGCTGGCGACTATGAGCTTGTGGACCGCATACCGGGACGGATCAGGGACGACGACTGAGACCCCGCTTCGGTGGAGCAGCATTGTCCTGACGGGTTCTCTTATGAGGAAGTCGAGAAAGCGCAGTGGATCCGCGCTGGCGCCACCAAGTGCGGGCATCTTCGCCGGCTGGTCGATGTAGTCATCCGAACCACGATTCGATGTCAGAAATTCAACCCTGTAACCATCAGCATTCTGAAACGCCGACGAGGCAGCGGATCCCGATCGATGTGGAACTGGCCGGAAGCTGGCGTCGACGCTCTGCAACAGCTCAACAATCGGAGGCAGACTGTCTTCTACCTCCCGACTGATGGCATAGTCCTGAGCGATATCCGCATCGCCGGTCAGGATCGCAGCCATGGGAAGGCGGACGCCTAGAAGTCCGGAATAGCACTGAAAGGCCACCGTGCCGACGAGAACACCTCGGAGACGAAAGAGACCGCCATCGGCAAGAGCCTCGACGATGTCACCCGACATCGCATCAGGGGCGATCATACCGCCTTCGCGGGTCAGGGTATTTACCAAGCGCCTGCGAGCGCGTAGATCGTCCTTGTCCCGCTTGTGATCAGCTACGCGCTGCGCGATAACCGGATCATCAGCAGAACCGACGTAACGACGTTTCGTACCACCATGTCCATCAGGGATGTCGAAATACCAGTATTTGCGCCCCTTGATGTTCGCCGGGGTGAACCGACCCTCTGGAGGGAAATCGGCCGTCCATGCGGCGTCGAGCGTGCGCTGACCTAGCTCAGCGAGCATCGTCTGATACATCAGGTCGATTGACTTCATAGCCTCGACTCCTGTGTTATACTGTTTTTCAAAAACAGTATAACGATCGAGGGGATAGGTCGCAAGGATAGGGGGATCGAAATCCCCGGCTAGTAGGCGCAGCAGGCGGATTCGCTCAAAGACCGCTGTGCGGGCCGTTGAAGAAGTCAGGTACTGCGGCTAGCTTGTCAGTTAAAAATTTACCTCACCCTGGGGCTGCAGTCGACCTTAGCCTCACGTCGACGCGACACCCTTTCTCAGAGGGCCTCCTGTTCACCTCACCGTCAAACTGGGATGCCATCAATTTCACGAGCTTTGATCCCACTCCTTCCCCAAGGTCTGGAGGGCAACCCGCGCCGTTGTCCTCGACCGTAACCAGGATGGCGTCTGCTTCGGCCACCAGCGTTATCTCTACGTTTCCGCCGTTGTCATCCGGGAAGGCATATTTGAAGGCGTTCGTGACCAGCTCGTTGACGATCAGACCTATGGACGACGCGTGGTTGGTGGGCAGAAGAAGATGAGGACACCTAACTCTGAGCGCGATCGGCCTGACATCGCGGAGTAGATCAGCCAGACCGTGTGTTAGCTCTCCCAGATAGTCGGCAATGTCGATAGAGGCTCCATTTTCGTGGCTAGCCTGAAGATGGCGGTGAACCTGCGCGATAACATTGAGGCGCGAAACGGACGCATCAAGGGCAGCACGAGCCGGCCCCTGCTCCAAGGTTCGAGCTTGAAGGCGCAGGAGCGAGGCGACGGTGGCCAGATCGTTCTTAGTGCGATGCCCTAGCTCTTCCAGCTGGACGGCCCTCGCCTTTTCCATGCGATCGAGCTTCGTCACCGCCCGCCTAAGGGCCTCGGTGATCATCGTTATTCCGCAACCAATCACAACGAACAGGACGACGGCGAACCATTGGTCGGCACCAATGGACAAGCTCCATTCGGGAGGAATGAAAATCCACGCGGCTATGATCGCGCTTAGGACGGTAGCGAGAAAGCCGGACCCTCGGTCGAACAATAGAGCTGCCAAGAAGACGGCAGGAACGAACAACAACAGAGGGTAGTTTTTGAGGGTTTCATCGAGGGCCATCCGCAGCAGAGCCGCCAACAGAACGATGCCAACGGTTATCGAATATCGAACGAGCGTCGACGACGGCGTTCTGGGGAGCACTGCAAGGAGGAGGTTTTCCATGACCACCTAAACTATCGCTCACGGCCAGGGTTCCAACGGGGAAGCCACCAGGGGGAACAAGCAACATATCCCATAGAGGCTTCCGATGTCCTTCAGGATTTGGACAAAACTACGCTACGACAGCTGGTTACACCATGTAGCACGGACTTAGGTCTGGTGCGCGTCCGTACGGACGATGTTCAAACAGTTTTGTCACCGTTTACCCTTGTACGGCTGGAGGTCTGCGAGCAGCGCAGCGCATGCGAGTGCTACGGTCCGGTCCGAGCCATTATTCAGGAAACGGCTGATCGATTGCGGGCTGCGGCCTAAGAGAGCTCCGCATTGGCTCTTATTCAAGCCCTTGGCCGACCGCATGGCCTCGAGCCAGTAAAGGAAATCCTCAACAGTCATTCTGGCCTCAATACTTCAAGCGCAATAGAGCTCATACCTCGGTCCCCTTGTAGAATTCGATCTCGCCGCAATCACGCCAGCGGACGGCAAGCGGGCCCGATCCATCATCAACCAGATATTGAGCATTGCCCCCGGCTGTGAGCCTTGCGGCCATCACGATAACGTCCTTGCGGGACTTAGGATCGAAGGCAAGACGCGGGGTATCAAAGCGCTGAGGCTCATTGGCCGATCGCATGCGTCGCGATGCCACCACCATGTCGACAAAAGTGCATTTACCATATTGGCCGTTTCGTTCGATCACCTTGCCCTCTGACATCCGAAGCAGTTCATCGGGGGTGAAAATCTCGGCCAGTTCATTGCGCTTGTATTCGCGCACGTATTCAACTGCGCCGTTCTTTGGCGATGTCTCGGTGCAAAGCAGATGGATGTGTAGAATTGGCATGGGGGCACCGGCATTGTTTCAATGTCGTTATTTCTCATTTTGTGAAGGATTTTGCGAGATAACTGCCGTCAAAACGAGGCCCTACTTTTGACGACCCGGTATTGGATGTCGCGCAGGACAGGCTGACGAGGGCGCGCGAGGCTAGGCGCAACGAACCCAACGCCTTCGGCTCGGCGGATACTGGACCCGCTTCGGGGAAGGAGGCTGGTTTCTTCACGGCGTCTTACAGGGCATATGGTACCGCGTGACGACCAAATCCGAGCGGGCGACCGAACTCGGTTTTCCCGACCAGGATATCGACGGCAGCTGCCTCGAATGGCTACGCTTTCGATGAAGGCAGTCATTCAAAATTCTGCTTTCGCTTCCACCACATCGACCGGGCGATTGCTAGCATGCGAAGGGTGGTGACGGCCAAAGGACCTCTCGCTTCTTTCAGCGCTAAACGATATGCACGATCTAACGGGAGGAGCATCCGATGATCCACGAATTGCGCATCTACACTTGTCTGCCGGGGAGGCTGCCGGCACTCCAGCAGCGTTTCGAGACGGCTGCCGAGAAGCTTCCGCTTTCCTCCGGTCGAGTATTCCCGTGGCTGCCCAAGCGTTCCCAGATCGCCAGCGTCGGCCGCCGTCGTCAAACACTTCGGCGACCACTACTACTCGAAACGTTCGTCTCCTGGTGAACCTAGATGGTAGTTTTTTGCGTGAAACAGCTTGGCACCGGCCCATTGATACGGTGTGGGCCGCTCGTTGCTCCCGTTGACGCAAATAATGTCGCACAATCTCCACCGCTAGCCAGCCCATTAAACAGACTTTGCTGCAGCGCAGTCATGCTAAGGGCGGCGACAGGGCCAGGTTGCGTATTCCGCGTCGATGGCCCTCCTGTCCAACCTATGGAAGTTGAGGTCGCGTGCTGTGTCACCTAACGTGACCGAGATGACGAAGGCGATGAGTTTTCCGGTTCCTCATCGCAGAGTACCGCGGCGGGCAAAGGTGAGTAGGCGATCAGACGTCTGAGCAAGGTGATGAAAACGGCGGCATGACAGACGACCGAGCGCATAGCCAATACACGAATTTCCGCAACGTTGACCGTTTAATCCGCCTTCGCCGCATGCGCGGGTTGGCGCGGCTCATGGACACCGCGCTGAGCGTTCCCGGAACACGCTTTTCGTTTGGGGCAGATTCGATCATCGGGTTGGTCCCGGGTATTGGTGACTTCGCCGGGGCTGCGATCAGTCTCTACATCGTCAATGAGGCCCGGCGGCTTGGCGTGCCGAATGACAAGCTTTTTAGGATGCTGGTCAATATCGGTTTCGATGCGGCGGCCGGGAGCGTTCCGTTGGTCGGGGACCTGTTTGACGTCTACTTCAAATCCAACCGCCGTAATCTCGACCTCGTTCTGGATCACTTCGGTCTTGACCATTCCGATCTCGATCGCAAACCTCCCGACAGGTGAGTGAACCGGCCTGTTCGGCCGGTACGCTCACTCAATATCCGTAGCGCCAATCAAGTTCATTGAGGACAGCCTGAACCTCATCGATGGAAACCGGCTCCGGTGCCCCTGGCATATGGCGGAACGCCGGCTTCGAGTCGCCCGCGTAGAAGTCCGAGGCCCATGACGCCAGGATCGTCCGTTTGTCGTCTGCGGAAAGTGCAGGCGCTGTTACCACCTCGAGCGGCCGCTCAATCTCCACGCCCTGAAGGAGGATCTTCGGACCCAGCAGCGGCGCTGCTTGCGGCCTGCCGCAACATCTCGTGCATACCGGCCTCCTTAGCGAACGTGCGGATCTTTGTCATGCCAGCGGCGGGAGGCGGCATGAAGACCCGCCCGAGCCACGAAACCTTGGCCGCGCCAATGGTATCGTGGTCGGGCGACGGTATACCGGCACACCCCTCATCTACCCGGCCGCACGAGAGACCGCGCAATATCGATGATGTCATCGCGTGCCGCCGTCGGATCCTCCCTGTTCCAGGCAACCCCGAGGCCGATCTTGAAATCGACGCCCCTCACCTTCTTCAGCTCGAACCCGCGGTTCGGCAGATCCTGCGTCCATTCCGGCACGAAGCCGATGCCAAGCCCGGCCGAGACCAGCGACACCAGCGAGAAGGTGTCGTCGCAGGTGTAGGCGACATTGTCGGTCAGATCATGCTCCTCGAACTTCTCGGCAAAATAGCGCTCGCTGTAGGAGAGGTTCTGACGGGAAAAGGAGATGATCTTCTCCGAGCGCAGATCCTCGAGATCGATCTCGCTCTTCAACGACAGCGGGCTCTGCTTGGCCACCGCCAGCAGATAGCGCTCATGGGCAATCGAGAAGAAGCGCAAGGAGCCGATATTCTCCACCGGCCGGATGAAGCCGAGATTGATGCGGCCCGCCTCGATATGACGGATGATGTCATCGGTGGTGCCGCTTTCGATATGCATGCGGATATCGGGATACTTCCTGCCGATACGCGAGAGGAATGCCGGCAGCACCCCGATCGTTGCCGGATAGACCGTGCCGATCGCAATCTTGCGTGTCGTATTGCCGGCGATTGAGCGGACGATCTCCTTCGACAGTTCCAGCTCGCTGATCATCCTGACCGAGCGCTCGTAGAAGGAGGCCCCTGCCCGCGTCAGTTCCACCCGCCTGGTCGTTCGCAGCAACAGCTGCACGCCGAGTTCCTTCTCGAGCGCCAGGATCGCATCCGACAGGCCTGACTGGGTGATGTTCACCTTGGCTGCCGCACGACCGAAATGCAGTTCCTCGGCCACCGCAACGAAGTAAGAAAGCTGGCGTAGTTCCACGGACTACCTCCGACGCGCGTGCCTAGATTGCAACCGCGCCTCGCAAAAGATAAGTTGGAGCTTCGTAACACAGTAAACTTTCGTTTTCAATATCAAACTTTCGGAAAAAGAAAGTTTTATGATCAGGCCACCGCAATGCCGCGCCGCGAGAGCGCTACTGAATTGGACCCAAGGCGATCTCGCCGAGCAGACGGCGATCAGCGCGGTGTCAATTCGTGCGTTCGAAAAAGGCGGCGAGATGCGAGAAAGCAACCTTCGGCTGATCAAGCTAACCTTCGAGTCCGCAGGCATCATCTTTCAGGATGAAGGAGAGATGATTCAAGGCGGAATCGGCGTTCGGCTCAAGTCGGTTTCAGAAGCAAGTTGATCTATTGCTTGTCAATGCACCCCTCTCTTGGCCGCCTTAAAGGAAGCTGAATGTGCCCTTTCAACTAGGGTTTCGGCCCCGCCGAAGTCTACTGCGCGGTATTATCCAGTTGTTGTCCTAAACATATCGTGCTCGTTTTCTCTCACTTTGTCTCACCGACATACCATCTCCAGGCCAGCTCGCGGGGAGACTTCTTCCCTCTGGCGACAGATTTGCGAGGAAAGATTCGCCCGTAGTGTCGCTCTACCGATAGACGCGAGGTCTGGAGAGGTCGAGAGGTCCCGGTGGGTTCGCTCGAAGCTCGGGAAGCCGCTCAAACATGTGCGGCGCGGTGACAGGCGGTTCAGCAAGCGAGAGCCAGGAGGCCCAGTTCCGCGCGGCGTTTTGAACGCTTTGGTCGAATCCTTGCGTTGAACCGCGGAACAGGACGCCGAAGGAACCTTTACAATGCGAATTGGCTGGAGGATCTGGTTGCGGGGGCCTGATGGCATGCAGACTTGTAGATTTGGGCGCCTTGATCAGATCAGAACCGACGACCCCGCTATTGATCGGCGATGAACACCCGGCCAGCGAGCAGAGACGCAGGTTCGAGAAGCCACTTTTCATCCAATCGATAGTCTCATCGAGCTATCATCGGAACTTCACGCCCCACACGTTCGTCCTACTCAGGCATCGGACGTAAGAAACCGACAGGAGACTGGGATGAAGGATAACCCAACGTCGGCCTTGCAAACGTCGCAAACACGATCGAGCAGCTCGCGAGACCTGAGTTGAAACCCAGAACTGATTGCGTTGTTTCGAGGAAAGTATCCCGGCTTGCCAAGAAAGAGATCTCACGTGCCGCGTTCTACGTGGTCATCGTCACCTCCGAACAGAAATCGGAATGTGTTTCCGAACTGCATCATCTGGCGTTGGAAACATCAAATAGTTAGCACGACACCAAGCTCAACCACCACCAAAAGGCGACGAGAGGTTGGCCGTCCAGCCGCGATCTCTTTCGGAACGCCATAGACTCTACGACGGTTCATCTGGTCACCCAACACACTCGAACGTTCCGGACTGCTCGTCTCAAGCAAACGTTGATCCAGAGGTTCCGACAACGCACAAGAATGCTGCGAGCATCAGGCGATATTGGAAAGCGCATCAATCGGAGCGGCGTTCAACAGTCTTCACCGCCATATGGCGAACCACTCCTACCGCTTCGTTATGGCCGTTATGCTTGGCGACAAAGTCTCGGCATAGGAACAACAGTCCCGCTCGTACCCTGGCCCGGTCCAACGTGGTCGCAGGTTTAGGGTGGTCTTTCCGGTAAATCGTGCTGAAGTCCCAAACAGCCCTCCTGAACTACAAGCTGGGAAGTAGATATCAAATGAGCAGCGGAAAGTGGAGTTGCAGCCAGCTGTTATCTCCCGGACTCGGTCAATTCACTGTGTTTGGCGTTGGAAGGTTTGGGCGTCTGGATTCAACCGGTCGTGACGAATGGCCGCCTTCTAATCAGAAGAAATGCTGCCAGTATCTTTAATCTATTCGCGACCAATGTACGTCTTTCTTAGTACGGTTGAGAAGACCGATAGTAAAAACTAAATTTATTGAACGGTTTCGAGTTGATTCTGGTTGAAAATAACAATGCAAACGAGTATTGTCTGCGATCATATATAAGCATGCATTTCGATGGCAATGCAGCCCGTAGGTTGAGGGAGAGCGAAGCTTTGTCCGCAAATGAGACAATTTCAACGAATTGAGCAAATTGCTCCGAGCGGTAGCGCCTCGTCCAGCGTTTGGGCGAACCGAAGCCAGACATAACTTGCCGACGCCAATTTGCTGAAATGAGTGGGGCGCTCCATGAGTCAAGAACTGCACTTTGATCTCTCACCCAATGACAGTGAAACTAAGTTGAGGTGGAAGACGACGGGACCTTATTCAAAGCCGCTGCGGTTGCCGTCGGCAACTCTCCGAGACCGTAGCCGGCGAGTACGGGAGGCCTTGAACGCACTAAATGAATACGTCCGACAAAATCCAACGATGGAGGAGGCGAGAGATCCAGGCTGGGGGCGGTATCGTGACGCCTTGCAGAATTTAAAGGAAAAGGGACGCATGTTGCGAAGCGCCATTTTCCGCGCTGATGCGGCAGGCGCTGAAGCTCTCGAAAGCGTAATCAAGGGCCTACCAGTTGGAACACCCCTCAATGTATTTTGCAACGATGGCGAAGTCACATTGCCCCTTGGCTTCTTGTTTGACGCCGAGATCTTGCCAACCGTTATAAACGGTAAGCCTTCTGTTCATGACTTTGCTGACTTCTGGCTCTTTCGTTTTAAGTTGACGATGTTCGTGGAAGGGGGAGGTTGCGAGGGCGAGTTAGGTGCCGACCCAAATGCCTTTAAAGCGCTTTACGCACTTCACGAAACAGCGCTCGGCAATGCCGCCAGCATTATGGAAGCTCAGTTACTAGAAGCAGAACTCCAGCATCTGAAAAGGCTGTTGAACGTAGATGTCGGCACGAAATTAGATTGGAATGAAACTGCCATCGCATGGCGTGACATCCGAGAAATGGACAACATTATTTTCGTTTTCGCGCATTCCGACGGCGATAGCATAGAACTTAGTAATTGTTCTCAAAAGGATTGCTTAACGATCGCCGAAATATTGGAAAAAGGCGGCAGCGAACATCCAACGCTTTTAATTTTGAATTGCTGTTTGTCGGCAAGCGGAAAGGAGGGTGCTTCCCTATTGTCGGTCATCGCCAGAAAAGGTTTCTGCGGCATGATCGGAACTGAAGCCGAAATCCTCAATACCTATGCACTTCGGTGTGGTACACGCCTTATGTGGGAACTCTGCGCGAATGGAGCGCGGTTGGGAGACGCATTCGAGTCGATGCGGTACGATCCTGATCTATTCCCACTAAATCTATTTTACACCTGCTATGCCGATCGACGATTCCACCTCACTCAGCCGCTGACTGAGTTGATGAGGGCATGAGCCATGGACCAGTTTTTCAGCGAGTGGCCGAAAAAACCCTATAAAGGTCTGGCTTACTACCGCGAGGTAGATGCACCCCTCTTTGGGGAACGAGAGCAACATGTTCGGGATTGCGCGGATCTCCTTTTAAGCTATGGCGTGAAAATAATCGTGCTTCAAGGCTCGAGCGGGGCGGGCAAATCATCGTTCCTACGCGCCGGACTCATCCCCTACCTAAAATCTAATTCGGGCATGGGCAGCGATGACCGAAAACACTGCTATTTCTTCAACTGTGGGGATAGCGTCATCCGATGCACATCGAATCCTATGCTTGAAATCGCTGGGACGATCTTGCGTGCCGTGGGTGAAGAGACTCCTCTCCTGGGTGGAACGGCGAGCGATGTGGGGATCGATGAAAAAAAGCGTCAGGTGATTACCAATCTGCTGAATGATGCTCAAATTATAGGACCGGCCGCACTGGTCGATAGGATTGTTGAGGCTCTTATCAAAATCGCTGCCGATCTCCCTGGAAAGCTTGTTTTAGTCTTGGATCAGGCAGAGGAGGTTCTCACGCGTACCACCGGTCAACTGGAGGGGAACCAATCATCGGCCGCCTTCTTTGGATTTCTCGAGAAAATTTACCTCCGGAACGCGGACCTGCGAATCTTGATTGCGATGCGCACGGAGTACTACGGCCGCTTTCGAGACGAACTCAAAATTGCAGACAATCGTTTAAGTGACCGACCACGAAGTGGCGGGATAGCGCCCTATTTGCTTCGGCCCGTAAGAGAGCGCGATGCACTGATCCGAGTAATTTTGGCCCCGACCCGCGCGGTCGGCATCAACGGAAAGTCAGTATATAATTTTGGGTTTGACCCCAATGTTGTAGAAACAATAGTGGCGGACTTGCTAGGGGAATTCCCCCACGCATCTGTTATGCCCGCATTGCAGGTAGTATGCTCGAGCCTTCATGAATGTCGGCGAAACGGCAATCGCAAAATTTCCCTTCGAGAATATACTGAAAAGGGTGGAGTCCGGGGAATTCTCCGCGCGTATTTTCAGCACGGCCTGGAATGCACTGGCGCCATCTCAGGCGCACAGACAGACAAGTGGTACCAGGTCCTCCATTCGCTTGTTAGCCGTCAGGGCGGAGGCACAATCGTTTCGCTAAACGAGACACTCGAGGACCTGGTTTTAAAAGCGAAGGTAAATGGGATAACAGGTGATATCCCACGGATCCTGAGAAAGCTGACGCAAGACCCTGCCCCTCTGTTAAGGGGAGAGCCTCCGGATAGGCCTCGCACATTCTCATTGAAGCACGATATGCTCGCTGTAGCGCTATCAAGGTGGCATGACGAGCGGCAGGGAGCGCTGAAAGTCCAAACCGAAGAGGCGGGGAAGCGCAAGCTTATTATTTACGCAGCGGCGTTCATGGTCGCCTTGCTGACCGCCATCGCTGCCGTGGTAGCATACGTCGCGTACGATAGAGCGGTTGCTTCGCTTAAGTCAAAAAATAAGGCGACGAACCTTACGAATGCATTTGCCGCACGCTCTCCCGCCGGTGACTTTCGGCTTAGTCTGCTCCTCTTAATCTCCAACCTAGATGCCACCACAAAGCCACCGCTGCTCGTGGAAAGGTTAGCCGGGGGAAATGGTGACATCGAACGGTCTACAATTGAGCAACTTCGTCAAGTGATGCTTCGCGTCCCATGGTTCTCTGGAAGCTACCGTGCCGTCGGGCTTGATCCTGGCGCCAATCGGGTAGCACTACTTGGAGATCGTAAGCTTCAGGTTTTACACTTTCCCAACGGACCCGAGATCCAATCCAATCCGAATTTCGGTGACGAAGGCTTCAACTTCGTGAAGCCGCAGGCAACCGGTTTTATCAGTTCGTCGACCGGTTTCGTTTCTGCACTTGGTCCGGTTGCGGTTCATCGGGGCGTCTTGTTCTTCAAGAACGCGGCCGGGGCTGTAGTTGAGCGAGATCTCTCGGGTAGTTTACCTGAGCGCCTGAAGGTGGGGTTCCCCCCTCGGTTCGATATTGTTAGCGGGCAACTACAGGGCACACGCCTGGCATTCGAGAACCAAAAGACCAGCATGCGTATCATCAGGCTCGATGCTGCAGATATTGCGAAGAATACTATTGCAATCCCGGACGAGGATCCGCCCCTACTCACGGAGCGTCCAGTAACGGGCTTCCCTCCTGTGTTGTCTGACATACCGAAAACCGATCAAATGTACGGTTTTCTAGGTGAGTCCAAGATCGCATCGTTTACGGCGGGATTACCAATCGAGCCTGATGCGGTGCTTAGCTTTGCGGGCCGTGGGCGAGCGCAAAGGGACGAAGGAGGGCTCTCACAGTTGGATCTTGTGATCGGCGATGTGGCAAGCAAGCTCGGCCGAAATGAGGTCCGCGAGCGCCGCATACCCGTAGCTATTGTACATTCCGAACCTGGCTTGCCCGACAGGAGGCGATCAACGTTCGCATTCGCAGCAAACCAAGGGGCCGGGATATTTAAGTTCGATGGGCCTTCGTTCTATATCTTCGATCTAGCAAAGATATGGAGCAATCCCAATGACCTACGGGTGCAACGATACAATGTCCGTCAGGTGGATTCGAATTTGCAGGTTCTGCCTGCGAGCCTCGGCATGTTACCGCCCCTGCTTGCTGCTGCTGAGACCAAAAGTGCGTGGCGTGCCGCTTGGCTTGCTTCAAACGGTGTGTGGGTGGTTGAGACTAGGGATGGAACCAACGACGCTTATCCAATTGTCGGTGGGCCATTGCTGAGCGGTGGCGGTGGCACCAAGCTCCAATTTACTTCGGACGGTGAATTTTTGATTTTGCAGCAGCAACGCCAATTCACTGGTCCGGTGCAGGTGCGCATTTGGGATTTGCGGCAATCCTGGCGAGATTGGATCTTGAATTCGGACGTTGAAACATTGCGAGCGGAGGCATGCCGGGTAGTCAAATCGGATGAGAGCGGCGGTAAATTCACTGAAGCGGAAGCACAACTTTTCGAGATCGCCGATGATCGGCGGCAACCGTGCGCCTGAACTTGGAGGGCTAGGTAATGAGGAACGCTTTCGGTCCAGTTATAGATTTTTGGGATGTTATTAGATCCGGTGCGATGCAGCTCCCTTCCGTGGAAAAAATTTCGCAAGACCGGTGTGAACCTCGAGATGAAACTGGCTATCCGATCCGCCGTGACCAAGAGTATTTCACAATTCGCGTTAGCGAAATGCATCTTGCTGAGAACCGCCAGTGGTGGACCGTCTATGACCCGCTGGTCGTGATTGTTACTGAATTCAATCATGGATCGGAGAGGGTCGTAATCCCATCGGTGATCGGCCCTAACCTAATTAAAAAACAGGAGGCATCCGATCAGCCGAAGCATGGAGTTGTGCTTCTCGACACGCGCGTCGTCGGTCCTCATCCCTATAAAGGGGGAGACGTCGACATCTCTGTCGGCTTCTATCGAGTTCAACGCGCAAACTATGTCAAGACGCTTCTCAAAGTGGTTGATAGTCTCGCCAACGCCCTAGGATCTCCCGGGGAAATGCAGATGATCGCAAAAACGGGAGGCGCGATTCTGGAGGGGCTTGAAGGGCTTCTGAGCCTAAGTGAAACCACCTATTTGGCGGGGCATCGGCTTTCTTTGGCGGTTTCGCCGATAGAAGGCTTCCGCGCAGGGTATTCGGCATTAATTACTCCGCCCAGACCCGAGAACCCTGCATTGTTAAAAGTAAAAAATCGACGCCTTTTTATGGAGCATAACTCGGAAGATTTGCCGTATCGAGAGTCTGATTTCGTCTTGCTGAGTGTCACAGGCTCAGACGCACGTGGTGATGAGAGCCTACTCCCGTTCTACTCTCTAAAGGTGGACGCGATGAATGCACTTTCCGACGGGGAAGATGGCCTGAAGCGGGCAAAGGCAAATCTTGTTGCCGCGTACCAGCAAATGAGAAAGTCCCCTGATATCACTCAGCAGGAAGCTGGAGACCTTTTTGAGGCTTGGCTGGCTGAGTTTGAAGTTGAAAAGAAACGGGCGGAAAGGCTCGGATCAATGCCAATTGGCGATAAAGAAACGATAGTTTCCTCTGACACCGCTGCTCTCAATAATGCCGTTGAGAGATTAGCGCTTTGAGTCGGACCTCGCGTTTGACTTGGAGACTGTCTAAAGGACGAGTTCGTCGTGGAGGGGAACTTTTCGCCGCGCTCGGTCGCTTCTTGGCTCTTGATGTTGGAGTGGACGGCCCCTGAACGGCATCGAAATGTGCCAGAATGAGCTGTTGAGATCTCAATCGAAGGGGCCGCCCATGGACAAGATTATTCGTATTGGCATGGATACGTCAAAGCATGTCTTCCAGTTGCATGGCGTGAATGCCGGAGAAGAGCCAGTCTTGCGGAAGAAAATGCGACGGAAGGAGATGATCGACTTCTTTACGACTTGCCCGCCTACTTCGGTCGCGATCGAGGCCTGCGGTGGTTCCCATCATTGGGCGCGGTTACTCGCCTCATTTGGACATGAGGTGAAGATGATCGCACCACAACTCGCCAAGCCTTACGTTAAGCGGAACAAGAATGACGCTGCCCACGCCGAAGGGCTGTGCGAGGCGATGGCCCGCCCAACGATGCGGTTTGTTCCGGTCAAGACAGTTGATGAGCAAGCAGCACTCATGCTGATCAGCGTCCGTACCCGTCTGATAGCCAACCGGACCCAACTCGCCAACGCTATACGGGGTTACGCCAATGAATTCGGCATTTCCGCAGCTAAGGGGCTAGCACATATTCCGATGCTGCTCGAAAGGATAAAAGTTGAGAAAACTGTGCCAGAGCTCGCGCAGGAATTGTTCATGAGCCAGGCCGAGGAATATGCTGAACTGGAGAAGAAGATTGCGGATGTGGAGGCCAAGGTAAAGGCATGGCAGCGCAACGACGAACGCAGCATACGCCTCAACACCATTCCCGGTATTGGCCCAATTGGTTCGGCTCTCTTGATCATGAAGACACCCGCTCCGGAGCTCTTTCAATCTGGCCGCCAGTTCGCAGCCTGGATAGGGTTGACGCCAAAAGATCACTCGACCGGCGGAAAGCTGCGTCTCGGTGGTATCACGCGAGCCGGCGATGAAGCTCTGCGGGCTATCCTGGTGAATGGAGCAACCGCTGTCATTCATCACGCGCGGCGATCTGGCAAGGCCTCTCGATGGTTGGCGGAACTGCTCAGGCGCAAGCCGCCTAAACTGGCAGCTGTCGCACTCGCCAACAAAATGGCGCGCATAGCTTGGAAACTCATGGTCTCCGGAGAAACGTACAGCGCACAATCGGTACCGGCTTTGAACGGGTGCGCCACATGAAGACTGGGAAGCAAGAACCAACTGTATCCTGATCTTCATCACGTGTAGACAATACTACAACTTGCAAGATAATAGCAGATGGTGTGATCGATCGATCCGGGACACTGGACACCCCGGTGATCCCTTCGGCCCGTCAAGGCCGCCTTGATGTTTGGGACCTGTGTTGCGGAAACCATCTTGGCCAGCGTTCATGCGCGAACGCAACAACAGGCCGGACATATGGACGCAAGCGATCAGATCAAATTATCTCGAAATATCTTGCGGGTCGGGGGCCGTCCACATAAGGGATGCGAACCTTCGGTCCGGTGTTTCAAACACCCCAAAAGTCAGCTAAGCCTCTGAGAATAGCGTGTTCGAGCACTATGGCTTGGCCGAAGTGGTCGACGAGGTGATCCCCTACGGAAGCATCATGGCCGGCGACTGGCAGAAGAATGCGCCCTGGCGGAAGAAGCGGCAGTAAACACTCCGGAAAGGCGGCGGCGGTTCGCCTTCCGTTACATCTGAAGAGCGTGGCGGGTAGAACGTAAGCGCGGTTTTCGACGCGCATTGACGGCAGTTGACGGATACTCGCGCTTAGCTGGGTAGCGATAGCCAGCTTTATCAGGCCGCAGTTGTCTTGGAGTAATTGAACGGCAGCAGGTCGCGAATGTCGGCGGCTTCTTGGCGCTGAGGCAACTCAGTGAGGAGGTGGCGCAGCCAGGATAGCGGGTCGACGCCACAGGCGCGGCAAGTCAGCATCAGACTGTAAATCACAGCGCTGGCCTTTGCGCCGTCGGCGGTATCGCTGAACAGCCACGATTTTCTTCCGGTCGCAAAAACTCTGATCTCGCGTTCCAGGATGTTGTTATCGATCGGCATCCTGCCTTCGGTGTAAGCGGTGTTTAGCTTGCACGTTGACCTCGGAGGCCGCTCCGAAAGCTACCGTTGCAACATTAGGGACAACAACGAGCCAATTGCGGTCATCTGCGGAATAGCTAAGGTTCGTGGCTGTGAGGCAAGCGCACGAGGTCACGTCGATGTCTAAGGTATTTGAGGTCCTAAAGCGCTTAGATGAAGCGAAAGTGCACTATTTCATCGGCAGGTATCGCTCTGATACGATTGACATTACGGCCACCGTTGTGGGCGAGCGTGTTGAGATTACCGTCTTCGAGGATGACCACGTCGAGGTGTCTCGCTTTGTCGGTAACGAGGAGGTGCTAAACGAAAGCGTTCTTGACGAGATTTTGCGAAGGGACGCTTGACCGCTTCGGCCGACTGCAGATTTTAGCCGCCTGTCCACCGCGAATAATTCCAAGGCATCAGCACATCGATCCGGCTCTGCTTGTCATTTGCGATGGAGGCGAGTGTGGCGGTCAGGTCGGCCATGCAACGAAAGCGACGTGCCGCTCGCACCTTGACTAAAATCCTATGATTGCATCCATGATGGGATGCGGCAACTATGCTCCACAACCGATCAAAAAATACCTCGCCGCAAATCAAAGCTGATGCCTCCGGTGGCTTCCCCAAAGCAGTTCACTAAAACGACATCGTGTTTCGTGAACGTGTGATCATCGCTCTGCCATTCCTTGAAGGCCATTTTCACCGCGTATAGTTTCGGAGGAGCCAAATGCGGCGCTCCCAACCTCTGCGTTTCTAGAGAATAGTCGCCAGGAATTCGCGCTAGTACGCTGCAACAATCCGGATTGATGTTCATGAAATTGGCGATGGACGTATACCGCCATGGATTGTTTTCCGCCCGCTGATTGCCGCTTTCGTGAGCTATGCCCGCTTCAACGTAGCGCCCTATCGCCCCTGCGATGATGGCTTGCGACGTTATGCTTCCGCAGTGGACTTTCTGTTCGGCAGAGAGGGCCTGATAAGGTGATCCGCGTGCATTATTGTCGGACAGCGTTGCGAGCCATTCGTACCCGAGATGCATAATGATCCCGCTCGACCAGAAGAGACCGGCGAGAAACGCGATCGAAAGCACAAACCTTGCGCGCAAGAACCAGCGCCTCATAGCATTTCCTTGGCCTTAATGTCCCGATTTGCGGAATATGCATGTCAGAGCTGGGTTCTTCCAGCGTGCGCAACGCAGTTGGGTTAATCAATGCTCAAGTCTGCTTCGGGCCGACGGGCGTCTACAACGCACGCGTTACTCCACCGCATAATTCCAAGGTAGGAGGTTATCTATTCGGCTCTGTTTGTGGCCATTCACTAGGGCGGTGAGCGTGCTGGTCAGGTAGGCAAGCGGATCGACGGCGTTGAGCTTGCAAGTTTCGATGAGCGAGGCGATGGTGGCCCAGTTCTCGGCCCCGGCGTCGTGACCGGCGAAGAGAGCGTTCTTCCGATTTAATGCTATCGGTCGGATGGTTCTCTCGACGGTGTTGTTGTCGATCTCGATGCGGCCGTCGGTCAGGAAAACACAAAGGCCGTCCCAGTATTTGGCGATATAGGCCAGAGCTTCGCCAAGCGGCGACTTGCCAGCGACGCGGGCGCGATGCTGCGTCAGCCACATCCGCATGTCGGCGATCAATGGCGCTGATCGTTCCTGCCGCCCGGCCAGGTGAGCCTCTGGGGAAAGACCCCGCAGCTCGTCTTCCATGCGATAGAGTTCGCCGATCCGCTTCACGCCTTCCACGGCAATCGGTGCCGAGCCGTTGCGGGTGATCTCGACCAGTTTACGCCGGGCATGCGCCCAACAATAGGCTAGCCGGATGTCGGGACCGACACGGTCCGGTGCGATCAGCCGATTATATCCGGCATAGCCGTCCACCTGAAGGATGCCCGCGAACCCTTGTAATATCCGCTCGGCATGTAACCCGCCGCGACCGGGTGCATAGGTGAAGGCCACCCCCGGCGGCGCACCTCCGCCCGACGGTCGGTCATCACGGGCCAGAGCCCAGAAGTATCCGGTCTTGATTTTACGGGAGCCGGGATCGAGCACCGGCGCACGGGTCTCGTCCATGAATAGTTTTGTCGATCGCTTCAGATCGGCGATCAGAGCGTTGAAGACCGGGCGCAGTTCGAAAGCAGCGCGACCCACCCAATCTGCCAGAGTGGATCGATCAAGATCAATGCCTTGGCGGCTCATGATCTGGGCCTGACGGTAAAGCGGCAGATGATCGGCATATTTGGACACAAGCACATGAGCAATGGTTGCCTCCGTGGGCAACCCGGCCGGGATCAGTCGTGCAGGCGCTGGAGCCTGAGTAACGCCGTCGGTGCAAGAACGGCAGGCATATTTGGGGCGACGGGTGACGACGACACGGAACTGCGCCGGAATGACATCCAGCCGCTCGGAGACGTCCTCACCGATGCAATGCAAGCCTCCGCCGCAAGCGCAGATCAGGTTTTCCGGCTTGATGATCTCCTCGACGCGAGGAAGGTGGGCGGGCAGAGAACCGCGATTGATGGCGCGGGGTTTGGGGTGCGGCTTCCCAGAAGGGCTATCGGCTTCATCTTCGGCATGGATGGCCGCTATGGCTGTTTCCAGGTCTTCGAGTGCGAGGTCGAATTGCTCGGGATCGGCCTTCTCGGACTTGCGACCGAAGGCCGCTTGCTTGAAAGCGGCGACCAGCTTCTCCAGCCGTTCGATCCGGTCATCCTTGCGAACTTCCCGCGCTTGCGCCGCGATCAGCATCGCCTTTAGCGCAGCAATATCGTCGGGAAGATCGGCGGCGTCCAACATGGTGAACGTCTATCAAAACCAACGTCGCTTCGCCGTTGGAATTTACCGCCCGAGTCATCGTGCCGCATCTATTCGATGGCATCCGGCGCTCTTGCCTCCACGGAACGGACACGACGCCAGTCGAGGCCTGCAAACAGCGCCTCGAACTGAGCATGGCCCAACGTCATCAGGCCATCTTTGATGCCCGGCCAGGTGAACGTGTGCTCCTCCAGCCGCTTGTAGGCCATCACCAGCCCGCTGCCATCCCAGTAGATCAGCTTCAGGCGATCCGCCTTGCGCGAGCGGAATACGAAGACCGTCCCTGTAAAAGGGTCCTTGTGCAGCTCGTTTCTGACCAACGCGGCCAGTCCATCGTGGCCCTTGCGGAAATCGACGGGCTTTGTCGCCACCATGATCCGAACGCGGTTCGACGGAAAGATCATGCCGGACCCACGCAGGCACGCGCGACAGCGGCGATCCGAGCGGCAGACGCACCTTCTTCCAGACGAATCGTAACAGCGCCAACGATGATCTCGGGGCGACTAACTTCCTTGATCGACGGTTCCCGAACGGGTGAGTCAACAATCACCGCTGCGAACTCGACCGCATCCTCGGGTGCAGGTAGAACTAACTTGCCCTGTCGGGCCATAGTTCGCCAAGTCGACAAACGGTTCGCCCGCAATCCAAAGCGTTCGGCGACTTCATTCACCTTCGCGCCGGGCCGAAGACTTTCCGATACGATCTGCGCCTTGACCTTATCAGGCCAATGTCGGTGGCTCTCACGTCCAGACTTCCTGGTTGTGAGAAACTCCAATGTAGTCTCCATGAGAAACTCCCGTTGCTCGTCCATGGACAGGCGATCACAGATCAGGGCGGCGAGGACAACGTGGGAATGGAACACCGGTTACAGATCTCTTGCATTCGAACGCTCCCTGTTTGTCCATCCTAACCGATGCCATTCTAGCACCGGGGGAGCGGGAGCCTTCCATCCCATCGATTTCGGACTGCTCTTCTGTGGTTGCCGCCCGTTGTGCAAGTCGTTTCTTACCTTTTGAACGTGTGATCGAATGCGGTCTTCTGTCAGGCCTTCATTTGCGGCGTTTTCAGCGACCGCTGGCCGGGATGGTGATCAGCGGATCAGGTCCAAATCTTGTTCACGAGCTCTGAGCTCGAAGAGCAGTACTGGTTTTCCTGAGCCCGATCGTTCGATCTTGCGCCCGTTCAGGTCATCGACTTCTCACACCTGTTGGCCGGCATTGACAATAGCTGCATTCATGCAGCCGCCGGCAACCCCGGATTCCGATAATCTTCTTGCCGCGTCAGCATCGCCCAGATCATACGCGCCATCTTATTCGCCAGCGCGATCGCCACCAGCATTCGGGGCTTTCTTCCAAGCATACGCACCATCCAGGGATCAGTGGATGTTGCCTTGCGGCTCGCCCAATTCACGCGAGCCATGGCACCGATGATCAGCAGCCGACGAATGTCGACCTGGCCGGCCCTCGAGACCTTACCCAGCCTTTCCTTGCCGCCGGACGAAAACTGTCGCGGCACGAGGCCAAGCCAGGCGGCAAAGTTGCGCCCCGATTTGAAGTTTTCCATCGTTGGCGCGAAAGCTTCGACCGCCACAGCGGTCATCGGCCCGATACCCGGCATAGTCTGAAGACGCCGCGCCACATCGGTCTGCTTGGCGAGAGAGGCCAGCTTCTGGGTCTTGTTGTCAATTCTGACGGTCTTTTCACCGATTTGTGCCAAGAGATCATGGCCTCTTCGCGTACGAGATCGGGGAGATCCCTAGCCGCGTCGTTCAATATTGCTTCCAACCGTTTGACCTGTCCGAGGCCCACAGGAACGACATGCCCATATTCATAGAGCATTGCGCGTAGCGCGTTCACCAGTTCCGTGCGTTGATGGACAATGCGTTCTCGCGCTCGAAATAGAACAGCCCGCGCTTGCTGATCCGGTGTTTTAGGTTCGACAAAACGCATTTCCGGCTGTCGTGCCGCGATGACAATCGCTTCCGCATCAGCAGCGTCGTTTTTCTGACGCTTCACGAAAGGGCGCACATCTTGTAACTGATCATCGGCGAGTTCTTTCCCTGCCCAATTATCCGCCGACCGTTAAGCCACCGACAACGTGACATCGCCGTTCGGCCTTATCGTCCCCAAAGGCACAGGTCGCGTGTTTGATGCCCATGTTCGGGATCTTCTGGAGAGGCAGACCTCTCTGGCACAGATCGTTTTGCCCTTACTTGATGCGTGGCACGACATCCGCAAGCGTGCGGCCATACTTGACCGTCACCTTATTAAGCGGCGCGGCAATCGAGGACCCGGAAAACTTCGGAACTTCGCGCTCAGTTGGCGCTTGGCTCGGGCTGACCACGCGCCGCTGTCAGTCGGGCCGATGAGGTCGCACGCCGTCACCACTTTCTGCCAGAGGTCCGGGATTGGAGGCGCGCCATGGGCAAGGCGGGCATGATCGAGCTTCCGCCGTAGTGGGATTGCAGTTTTGAAGATTGTCGCAGGTCGCGATCCTCAAGCACCCTGATCGCCTTCACTGCGTGCCAATATGCCCGAGGGCGGACCTCAACGGCTCGTCCGAGACATGAACGACGCCGACGTACGGATGCGCCATGTCCACGACCAGAAATACCGCCCCCGCAACAGAGATCGCACATATAAGGATGATGCAGAAGACCGTGGGATTCGGCGGCGCCTGAAGCCCGAACGTCGCGAACAGCCTGCCAGCCAGAACACTAGGATCATCAGGAATGCGGTCGGGAGTCCTTCCGTGCCAGATTCCACGGCCATCCAGTGCGCTTCCGCGATTTCGCCGCTGACCACCAGGGCGCGGGACTGAAGTATGCGACGAGCGTCGTCCGCCGGTGTCAATGCCCGGATTGCGACCTGTACCGGCTCGACAGTCTGCGATACGTCATATGGATTGCCAGCCGCCTCGTCCTCATTCTTGCCGCTCCAACCGCTTTTCAGCCTGGTCTCTATGAGCTCATGCAAACGGCCGCGCGCCTCCGAGGTCTCGTCGCCGTACTGGGCCAGGATGCGGTCGAGCAGAACGACACGGCCGATCGAGCTTCGAAGTTCCGCGTCCGCACCGTCAAAATCGGTCTTCGCAGACGCGATGAGGAGGCCGAGGGCCAGCGCCGACAACGTTCCAACGACAGCCGTCGCCAATCGGATCACATCTTTGGAGGCGGCGTCCAGATGGTGCTCCGGCAAGCGGGCACGCAAAGCCATGCCGATCAGCGTGGCGGCGACAAGGCTCGCGAAGACAGCCCCGCCGATCAAGATGGAGCCCATCTTCACAATCTCCCCTGTCGTGGTGGTTCCTGATGGTCTCAGAGGCGTGGCCAGGTTTGCGATTCACAGACGACCTTCAGTACGCAGCCCTTCAGCTTCAGTGCATTGGCCGATACGGTCAGAGAGCCGTCGTATGTCTTGTTGGCGTCGGGATCGGTGATCTTGCCTTCGTAGCTGCCGTCCTTGCCCCTGAAGGTGCCGATCTGCTTTCCGGCATGCCTGCCGGATTTAAGCGTGATGCAGTAGCCGCTACCGCAGGACGTGATCGCGGCGGTGTCTCCAAGCTCCGTTTTCCAGTTTCCGACGATTGGATCTTCTGCATGGGCGATCGCGGGCCCGGCAGCGAGTGCGACGATGGCAATAAACATGCGCTTCATAGTGTTTTCCTTTGTTGGATTGAAATTCCATCAGTTTCAATGTCGGGCACGGTCGTCGTTGTCTGGCGTTCGCTCCTGACCTCGGAGGGCTAGGCCAAGGCGTTCCAATTCGGTTGTGAAGCAGAAAACGGAGAACAGCACCGCGAGAAGGAGGAGCCCGCGCCAGACGAACCCACTCCCGTTCCGGCCGAAATCGATCTCCGGAAGATGACGGAAGAGCACCAATGAAAACAGGGCGCTTGCGATGATGAAGGCGAGGCGGCTGACGAAGAGGACTAGCTGACCCAACACGACGTGGGTGTCTCGCTCTGGCAAGGGGACCTTGAATACCCGATACCAATGCGAGCCTTGCACGAGCGTGACGCTCGACGCAATGACCGTGACCATCGGCGTATCCGCATACACCTGCACGTGACCCGGATCGTCAAGAAACCGAGCATACAAGGGATAACATTGGCTCAGCAGAGCTGTGGACCCAATCGCCTGCGTGGTCAGGAGCCATGAATATCGTGCCCGCGAAGTCTTCATCCGATCTGTGTCCTCTCCCACTTTACGAGGGGCACACGTCCCAAAAGCCAGTCGTTCTGGCGGGAGTTGTGTAATACCAGCAATATCCCGGTTTGGGAGGCGTGCCGGCTATTGATACCGCTGTTGCGCCGGCGATGAAGCCTATCGCGGCGCCTGCAGCGATCGCGCCGCCTGGCCGCCAGTAGCGATGGGGAGCGACGACAACGACGCCACGGCGCGGCACCGGACGATAGGCTGGAGCTGTTCGTGCCCCGGCAGCGCAGCCGCGTGGTCCACACGCCGCTGCCGCACAACCTCTAGGTCCACACGCGGCGGCCGCCCGTCTCGCGTCCGCAGGCGAGGCGCCGAACATTGGCGCGGCGACCAGCATCAGAATCGATATCGTTGCGAGTAGATTGGCGGTGGACTTGAGAAAGTTCATCTGTGATCTCACTTTGGATTGGGGTGCTCCACCGCCTTTGGCGATAGCAGGACTTACTTCGGAAACAGGAAGGTCAGAGCCACCCGAAAGCCCAGACCGCTGGGGCCGTTGTCCGGCGCATCCGCCCAGTAGCGCATGCCCGCCGTTAGACTGATCGGCTGCTTGTCGATGGTGATCAACTTGGCGACCGTGAAGTTGATTGGAACGGACCAGTCGTTCGTCTCCCAGTCGTAGGTGGATTCGGTATTCAGCGAGAGCGTCCAGGCATCCTTGGTCGTGTAGGAGATGAACGGCTGGAGGAATGTCGAACTCACGTCCGGCCGATCGCTCTGACCCGCGAACGACCAAATGTGGTTCCCGAGCATCCCGACTGTCCATGGCCCCTCCTGCTTAAGAACGACCGCCGTCGGGCCTGCGCCCCACTTGCCGGTACCGAGCAACTCGTCCGTCGCCGTCGGAATGAGGAACGCCGGTCCCGCACCCCAAATAATTCCGCTCTCGGTTGGTTTAGAAGGCGAAAGGAAGAAGCTCTGGGTGATGTCGCCCAGACCGAACTGTGTTCCCGATGGCCCGGCAATGTCATTCTGCCACGTGACAGGAAGAATGGTGCGCGAGATAACGTTCCAGTCCTCGTTGATTGCGAAAGGAATGACAGGCTGGATGTTCAGCGTCGCCTTGTCGCCATCGTCGGGGCCGTACCCATGATCGTAGTTGAACTGGAAGGGGACGCTGATCAGCGAGGCGATCGGATTGGAGAGCTTCTTCGCCAGGTCTTCATTCGACTGGGCGTTCGCCAACCCGGGACCCAGCCCGAGAGCCAGCAGGGTGGCAGCGTAAGCCGCTCTATTCATCGATGCCGTCTCCATTGATCCACGATCTTATGCAAGCGTCGGCTTAGAAGTGAAACGCTACGCCGATAATCGGTCCCTGCTCGACGACGTCGAAGACAAACCCGTCGTTATTGTAGTTCACACCGACCGCCCGGTAGCCAGCGACTGCCGAGATCGTGTCGGTGAATTTGTGGCCAAGGGCCAGGGAGACATCCCAATCGAGATCGGCGGCGCCGCCGCCGATCAGGCCCCAGCCAGTCACGTAGATTTCGGGCGTGAAAAAGTAATTGCCCCGGACACCAGCGAGGGCATCGACCCAGGTCGCACCGTCGTTTGCCTCACGGCCACCGAGCAGGCCGCCGTTGAATCCAATGGTTGTGTCGACCGACCACACACGTACGCCGCCAACGACGTCGAGATGCCCTGACTGGTTCTCGAGCACCGAATACCCAGCCCCGAGCAATCCGGCGAAGGTCTTTGCCGTCACATCGACACTGTCGGCCAGGATGCCCCTTCTCGTGTGAGCGTCTGCTCCGAGCTTGGTGTACATGACGTCGGCAAAGATGCTCAAACGCTCGTACCGGGCTTCGCCAGCCGCCATGAAGGCAAAGTCGAGGTTCTCCAATATGTCGTCGAAGCTGGAGTCGATGTGGACTTCGGGCAAACCGAATTGCGCCATGTCGCCGGAAAGCCCTGCTGCCCAGAAGTAGGGGGCGGCGGTGTAGGTCCATCCGTTTTCGCTCTCGACCACCTTCGCTTCCGGAATCCCCGGCGCGATGTCGGCCGCCTGCACTGATGACGCAACGCCAAAGCCAGCACACAACACGGTCGCCTGCAACAATAATGCCCGCATGAAGTCCCTCGATTTAACTATCCGCCGGAAATATGCCGTAAAAGCCGCCTCTGCCTATGTATGTTACAGTAGTTTCTGGCCGCGCACTCAGTGCTTGCAGTTCGGCGCCGGTCGGGTTGGATCGCAATTCCCTGGGGCGGGCGGCTGTGTGCGGCCTGCACCTGCCAGGCTTCCGACATGGGTCGCGTAGTTGTCGCGCGTGTCCTGATCGACGACAGCAACGGGTGCAGCTAGAACAAGTCCGGCGACGTTTCCGGCGGCCGCGGCGGCCCCTGTCGTTGCGACAAGAATCTGGTCGCCAAGTCCGACGTGACTATCGGTCAACGTTTGGCCTTCCGAGATACGCTGCCCGATAAGCTGGACGATCTGCGGCGACTCCGCGAATTTCCCATGGTTCATGCTGTCACCGGATTTGATCTTGGTGAGGTCTATGACCATGATCTTGTTGTCCTCCAGCTCCTTCTTGTAGGGAGCTTGCTCCGGGTCGATAGCGCCAAGTCTTGAGACGTCGCCCCAGACGCGGCGGGAAACTGCCAGCGCCTTGTCGTCTCGGGACACGAACAGTGTGAACTGAGGGTGCTGCTTGCCCATGTCGACGATCTGCTGGCTGAAGACATCAACGTCGACATCAGGTGCGGCAAGCATCACGTTCTTGAACTTTTTGGGCAGGCGTCCGTTGCGAATGGCCATCTGGCGCAAGGATTCAAGTGCCAGCCAGTTGCCCATCGAGTGAGCAAGGATCGATACTTCCTTCACCTCCGGGTCTTTCGCGAGATATTGGAACAGCGTCTCCAATGCGTTGCGTGTGTAATTTGTGCTTTCCCGGTCATAGCCGTAGGCAAGCAGGCTGCCGCGCGAGGGCCACGTCACCAGGACGGGTGCACTATGGACGCCGGAGTCATGAACGATCTGGGCGAAGCGGTAGACCGCATCTTCGAACCGATTGTTGAAGCCGTGAATGAAGACCAGCACGCTTCCGTCCGGAGTCTTCCGGACGCTTGCGCTCAGCCATTTCTTGGCTTCGTCAACGTTTAAGTCGTCGGCCTTGATGGTGGCGAAGTCAGTGGCGGGATTCGACGGCAATCTCTTCGGCCACGCGACCTCTCCCTCCTTGCGAACCTTGCTCGGTGGAATGGATATCGTCATGTCGGCGAACGCGGGAGTCCGCGCACGTTCTCCATTGAACATTTCACCTGGCAGGGTCGAACGGGTGCGAGTCGTGGCGATCAGCATCTCCACTTTTGGCGACTGCGGAGACGTGTCGGCTACAGGGGTCAAAACATCCTTCGGATGGCCGCCACATCCTGGAAGCAGGACAACCACTACACATACAACAAACCAACGAAACCAGCTCCTTGGAGCCGACGCCATCCTACCACCAATGCTGCCCACGGATCGCCCTCAATTGAAAACCGACACATCCGAAGCCAACAAACCACTTCGGCAAGAAAACCTATCTCTCAAAGGCGCAGAGCGCCCGTAACTTCTGGTATGTTCTGTGCCGTGACGGCCATATTTGAGGTGGATAAGCGACTAGGGTAGAGGAACCGGTCGCCCGTTCGTCGGAAGCACCATCGACGCCTCGACCTCATCCACCGCAGGCAGCCCAGCCTTCCTGATGTCTGCGATCAATTTCGCCCGGTCCGCGGGCTGGAAGTTGCGCGATTTCAGTTCGGCCACGATGTTCGGAATGAAGTCAGGGCGCATTTCGTTAAACCGCATTGCCTCCAGGTGGGCGTCGGCCATCATGTCCGCATCCGCGTAGATGACTGCAGCAACCGCGTGATACAGCGGGAACTTCTGCAGGTCCGCCTGACCGATCTCCATGAGCGCAGTTCTTCTGTCATGAAGCATATACGCCGAGAGGGCACGCATTCCGTGATAATAGCCCGCACCACCGGGATTGAGCTCAAGGGCACGATCAAGTAACGCTGCTCCGCGCTCCCATTGTCCGCTCTGGGCTACACGCGTGCCGAAGTCGCCCAGAAGTTCGGTGTCGTTCGGGTTGGTCTCCAACGCCTCTTCGCCGACCTTCAACGCCTCGTCGACCTTCTGGCTGAAGAACAGCGCGGTCATCAGGGCCTGCAGCGCACGGGTATTGCCCGCATCCAGTTGAACCGCGCGCCGAGCAGTGCTTAGGCTGCGCTCGACTGGCGTCGGCGTGCCGGGCCTTGCGTTGAATCGAAATCGTTCCTCGTCGAGGTAGACGAGTGAAAGCATCGCCCATCCGGTTGCAAAGGACGGATATCGTTCGACGGCACGCTCGAGACAGTTCCGCACGGTCGCATGCTGGTCTACCGCTAACTGCGCACGATAGGCATAAAAGCCCAACGCGCAGGTGTACGCTCCAACATCGTCAGGGGGAGGATTGACGGTATCCGCCTGCGCCATGATTCCATACGGCTGGGCTACTGCGGTCGCAACCTTGTTCGCCACGTCGGACTGAATACTGAACAGATCGCGGATGTGAGTGTCGTCATCATAGGTATTGGACCAAAGAATCCTGTCGGTCTCGGTATCCACGAGGCGTGCTGTCACGCGCACCCGATTGCCTGAAACGCGCACGCCGCCTGCGAGCAAGAACCGCGCACCAAGCTCCCGGCGCACCTGTGAGGCAGGCACGCCGGGCGATAGGGATTTGGAAGCCTCCCGTCCGAACACATGCACCTCCTTGAAGCGAGGGAGGGCTGTCAGCAATTCCTCGGTCAGGCCCACCGAGTAGAGTTCCGCCTGCGGCCCGTCGCCAAGATTGGCGAATGGGGCGACGACGAGCGTCGGGCCTCCCTCGGATAGGAGTGTGTGCGACCGGCCTGAGAGCAGGTGCGATGTGAACAGGGTTATAGCGACAACGCCAACGCCGAGCATTACGCCTGCTCCGATACCGAACGGCATCAGGTGCGGCAGCCGGAAGCGCGACCTTCGAGGTGGTGTAGTGACATCGGGTACCGGGACGTCATTGGCTTTGTCATTCCAGCCGAAGGACGGCGCGTATCCACCTTTGGGAATGTCGATCCTTATGGGATCATTCTGCCCCGCTACCAGGTAGTAGCGCTCCAGCAAACGCCGTAGACGCCCAGCTTCTATCCGAACGACCGGATCGTCCTGTTTGAAGCCTTCGCTGCGCTTGAAGACTTCGACCGCGATCGTGTAGCCCTTGATGCGTTCTGCACGGCCAGCGAGCGCTTCTTCTGTCACATAGGTCAGGAACGCCGCACTGCGACCAACTCGTGGGAATTCGGGACTGGCGATGATGAGGTCGAGTTGACCACGAATTTCATCCGGAGCCGGAGCAGGACGTAACAGGGGCGGCGCATCCTCGCCCCCCGGTGGCAATTTGTTCTGCACGGTCTTCACCTCACCCGCTCTTGAGGTTCATCTATTGCAAATAACATTACCGTTTACGAATGCAACCTACTGCAGAAACTGGTCATCGTCCATAAAGATAGTGGAAGAGCTGCCCGAGGTTCCTTGAGCCCCGAAGCAAAGGCTCCTGTCGGAATGGCGAAACTCGTTATGCCGAAACTACACGCCGCGCGACCGTATGTTACCGTTACATACCTTGCGCTTCCGCGCCGTTGTTCACAGGTTGACGCGAAACTTTCATCCCGAAGTCGCAATCGAGGGCAAGACATGCGCAGGTCAAACCGGGTCATACTATTGCTTTCCTCAACCATCCTCGCAATGGTTGCGACCGGAGCTTCCGCCCAGGAACGGCAGGCCTACTTCGGTGAAACGCACGTCCACACCGGGTGGTCGTTCGACGCCTACATCTTCGGCAACACCAAGAGCACGCCAGCCGACGCGTACAGATACGCCAAGGGCGAGACAATCAAGCATCCGCTCGGATACGACATAAAGATCGACACACCGCTTGACTGGATGGGCGTCACCGACCATTCCGAGTATGTCGGAACCGTCGCGCTGGCCAACACGCCGGGCTCGGCGATCAGCAAGCTTCCGATCGCGCAAAAGCTGATTGTACGTGATCCGGCGGACATTACACGCATCTATCTTTGGTTGGGAGGCACGATCGTCGACAAGAAGCCGATCGAGGAGCTGATATCCCCGCAGGTCGCCGGTTCCGTCTGGAAGCAGAACAACGACATGGCCAATCAGGCGAACGAGCCTGGCAAGTTCACCGCCTTCTGCTCGTATGAGTGGACTTCGACGCCGAACAACCGGAATATGCACCGCAACGTCTTCTTCCGCGATTGCGCCAAGGTCCCGGAAGCACCCTACAGTTCGATCAACTCAAGCGACCCGTCTGATCTTTGGAACTGGATGGATGGCCAGCGCAAGGCAGGCAACGACCTTCTGGCAATCTCCCACAATGCCAATCTCTCCGACGGTCACATGTTTCCGACCGACGTCGACGAGAAGGGTCGTCCTATCGACGCTGCCTGGGCGGCGTCGCGCGACCGTAACGAGCGTCTGAGCGAGATCAAGCAAATCAAGGGCGCGTCCGAGACCCATCCGACGCTGTCTCCCAACGACGAGTTCGCCAACTTCGAAATCCTGACCTACCTGCTCGGCGATCCGGCGGGCCGCTTCCCGACCGTCTCCGGCAGCTACATCAGGCAGGCGCTCAAGGATGGCCTCGCGATGGCGGAGGCGAAGGGATTCAACCCCTACAAGACTGGATTCGTCGGCGGATCGGACTCGCACAATACGGGCGTGCCTTATCGCCAGGACAACTTCTACGGCGGCCATGCGCGCAACGATGGCGAGATCAAGCAACGCATGTCGGGCTACGTTTTTGCAGGCCTTGATGTCAGACTCGAGAACCCCGCAGGTCTCACCGGGGTATGGGCCGAAGAAAACACTCGCGCCTCGCTTTTCGACGCCATGCAGCGCAAAGAGACCTTTGCCACCAGTGGACCCCATATCAAGGTTCGGTTCTTCGGGGGCGCCAATACAACCGATGTTGCCAAGCCAGACTGGGTGAAGAGCGCATATGCGGGCGGGGTGCCGATGGGCGGCGACCTGCCGCCGCTTGGTGAAGCGAAAGCGCCGTCCTTTGCCGTGTGGGCGGTGAAGGACCCGACCTCCGGCAATCTCGACCGCATCCAGATCGTCAAGGGCTGGTCGAAGCATGGCCAGAGCTTCGAGAAGGTCTACGACGTCGCCTGGGCTGGGAACCGCACGCCCGACGAATTCACCGGTATCGTCCCGCCGATCGGCAGCACCGTGAACATCTCCGATGCCAGCTACACCAACACCATCGGCTCGGTGGAATTGAAGGGTTCCTGGACAGATCCTGAATTTGATCCGAGTCTCGATGCCTTTTACTATCTGCGTACCCTCGAAATCCCGACACCTCGTTGGACCACAATCCAGGCAAAGGAACTGGGCATTGCGCCCCCCGACAATGTCGCAGCGACCGTTCAGGAACGCGCGTGGAGTTCGCCGATCTGGTATACGCCAACCCAGGAACTGCGAGCTGCCGCCGACAAGGGTGTGACCGTTGCCGACCTGAAGCAGCAAGGCGCTACGGCGCTTGATACCAAGGCACTCACCGACCTCATTGTCGGCAAGTCGAGCTGGGTTCGCAACAACGTGACTGGTGAAGTCTTCAACGTCGCCTGGACCACATCCGGTCAGCGCCTCGTCGGAAACGTCAATGGCTCGATCCCGAAGCCCAGCGAGATCGGCGATGTGTTGCATGGTGGCCTGACGGGACAGGGCACTGCCTATGCCATCAAAGACGGAGCCATCGTCACCACCCTCAACAATGCTCCCTACGAGGCAACCGTCTACAAACTAGGCGAAAAATACTACGCCGCCCGCAGCAACGAGTTCGGCTTCGCGAACTACGAAGTCGTGCCGACGCCGCATATGCTCGATCCCTTGACCCCGCAGAAAGCACCGTTCTGAGCTGGAAGCTTCGTTGACCGCGCGCTGACGGTGGTCGGCCACGGTTGGAGGGCTGGCTGGTAATGGAGAGTTCCATGGTAGCGAAAGCATCCGCCCGGCTGTTTGTGAGCCTCGGCTGCGTAATCCTGGCGTTCGCGGGGAATGCTGAGGCCTGCGCCATCTGCTTTTCGGGGCTGGTGGTTACTCCCGGCCAGAAGCTCGACGCCGCAGATCAGGCCGTGATCGCCGCTCCAGTGGATGGGCAAGGTCGGTTCCGCGTCATGGAAATCGTCAAGGGGGATGGCACGGTCGGCGATGTCGTCGCGCAGTCCGGACTGTCCATCGCAGTCGCTCAGGCTGTGATGTCGGTCGACGGTCTGACCGTCGGGGACGCAGAGGCGGCAAAACTCGACAAGAAGCCCTTGCTTCTCCTCCACGACAAGGTTTCCGAAAAGTGGACAAGCTTGGGTGCAATATCCGTCGACTTCGCCGGATGGCTGCGACAACTCGCGCAGACGAAGCAAGGCGCAGCGACGCCGAAGAGAATTTGGCCGCAACTGACCCTCACATCCTCGTATCTGACGGACGCCGAATGGCGCGAACGGATTGTCGTCGTCGCGCCGCAACTCGAAAGTCCTGAACCTTTGGTGGCCGAGATTGCCTATGGCGAGCTGTCGCGCGCGCCGTATGCCGTGACGCGGCTGCTCAAGCCACAGCTCGATGCCGCCAAACTCGTGACCTGGACCAACGATCCGACATTGGCTTCTCGACGTCCAGCCTACACGTTGCTGATAGGGATCGCAGGCGGTCCCGGTACAGCCGTCGCGCTTGAACAGCAAATCGACACGGCGTTGAAGACACGGGACGCAACAAACCTATCGGCTTTGCTGGCGGCCGATCTGGAATTGCGTGGTGCAAGCCGCGTCGACTGGCTAGAGACAACCTTCTTCGCCGATCGCCAGCGGACCCTGCCGGAAATTCAGGCGGCTCTTCTCGCACTGAGCGTCCACGGCGGAGCCGACGCTATCATCTCGCGCCAGCGGGTGATCGAGGCCTATCGCTACTTCATCAAGGCGCGCAATCCGATGGCCGGGTTCGTCGCCACGGAACTGGCGGACTGGGAGGCGTGGGATGCGACCCCGGACTATGTCGCCATCGTCAGATCTAAGGCGGTCCGCGATCCCGCCGAGCAGTTTGCTATTCTCAGCTATCTCAAACGCAGTCCGCTGACCACTGCTCAGGCAGCTTTGGGTTCTTCTGCTGATCAACGACAATAGGTGTGTTTATGAAGGTTCTGTCCGACGCCCCGAAAGAGAAATGGCAGCGGTTTCTCAGCGAACCGCTCCTGCACTTCGTCATCGTCGGTGTGGTGCTCTTCGGTGGCTACCGCTTGTTCACCCCGGTACTCGTTGAAGTCGTCGATCAGCAGAAAATCGATTTGACAAAGGACGACGTCCGTCAGCTTGCGGTGACTTGGCTGGCCCAGGGCCGGCCCGCACCGACGCCGGATGAGATGCGAAGCCTCATGGACCAGAAGGTCACCGAGGAGATTTTGTTCCGCGAGGCCGTCTCCCTTGGCCTTGATCGCGACGATGAGATCATCAAGCGAAGGCTGGCCCAGAAAATGGACTTCCTTGCCGCCGACTTGGCGACGCTGGACGAGCCGAGCAACGCTCAACTCGAGGAGTGGTATGCGAAACGCTCAAACCGCTTCGCGCTTTCGCCACACCTGAGCTTTCGTCATCTTTACTTCTCATTTGACAAGCACGGCGAGGCCGCTCGCGAGGCTGCCGAAGCCGCCATCCCTTCCGTCGCCGGCAAACCTGCGGACTCGCCGGAGGTTGCGTCGGTCGCCGACCCGTTCATGTTCCGGAACTACTACGGCGACGCCACGCCCGATCAGATGGCCAAGGAGTTCGGACCGAACTTTGCCAAGGCTCTCTTCACCCTGAAACCGGGATCTTGGCAAGGACCGGTACAATCCGGCTACGGTTGGCATCTTATATGGGTCGATTCCATCGAGCCTGGACGGGTTCCTGCTTTCGAGGAAGTTGCGCCTGCCGTTAAATCGGCGTGGCTCGACGAACGCTACGCTGAGGTGAAGAGCAACGCCCTGAAGGAGATGCGTTCGCGCTACGTCGTAAGCCTGCCCACCGTTACCGCGGACGACCTGCGGAGCCTGGAGGTGCCGGCAGGGGCAGGCGCCCAGATCGAGTTGTCAGCCCAATGAGCGCTCGATTGTACTTGCCCATGTCGCTTTGGCGTTTGCTCTTTGGTGTCGTCGTGGCAGCCGTTGCGTTCGTCTCAGGTGCCGTCGCACACGAGATACGGCCCGCCTATCTTCAGATCGATGAAATGGCGGCAAACCGTTACAAGGTCGTTTGGCGGACGCCCATGCTGTCAGGCATGCGGCTCCCGATCGTCCTGCGGTTTCAGGACAGCGTGCGCAACGTGACGGAGCCGGCCGAACGCGAGCTTCTGGATTCGGTTGTCGAAACGCGGGTGATCGAGACAGATGGCGACGGCCTTTCAGGTAAGCGTGTTGAATTCGTCGGGCTACAGGCGACAATTACCGATGTGCTGGTCCGCGTTCATCTGCTGGATGGCACTGTCGAGACGACCATGATCCATCCGTCGGAACCCCGGATCGAGTTCGCCGCCGCCCGCCGCCCGCTGGCTGCCGCCAAGGTTTATTTCGTGAGCGGTTTCCAGCATATTCTTCTCGGTATCGATCATCTGCTATTCGTCTTCGGTTTGCTGTTCATCGTCCGCTCCAGGTGGATGCTGGTGAAGACGATCACCGCCTTCACGCTCGCCCATTCCATCACGCTTGCCGTCGCGACGCTGGGCAAGGTCGAGATTCCCGCGCTGCCGCTCAATGCGATGATTGCACTGTCGATCCTGTTTCTGGGGCCAGAGATCGTTCGGGTATCGCGTGGACAAACGAGCTTCACGATCCGCCATCCATGGATCGTCTCGTTCGCCTTCGGGCTCCTTCATGGGTTTGGATTTGCGAGCGGACTGACCGCGCTCGGCCTGCCGCAAGGTGACATTCCGGTTGCGCTGTTGATGTTCAATCTTGGGGTCGAGGCTGGCCAGTTGGCTTTCGTGGGACTGATCCTACTGCTGATCGCAGCCCTGAAATCGATCGAAATCAGATTGCCGCGCGGCATGGAGTTGATGCCCGCCTACGCAGTGGGAATATTGGGCGCCTACTGGACCGTTGATCGCATCGTTGCAATGTTTGGGGGAATTGCATGAAACACTCGGTACTTCGCAGCATTGGCCTTGTCCTTGCGGCACTGCTTTTGTCAACCGGCGTCGCCGAGGCCCATGTCGGGACGGGCGGCGCCTCAGGTTTCGCCGCCGGTTTTTTCCATCCGATTACGGGCCTTGATCACGTCGTGGCCATGATCGCCGTTGGCCTGTGGGGCGCACAATTGGGAAAGCCGGCCATCTGGGTGCTGCCGATCACGTTTCCCCTCGTCATGGCATTCGGCGGCTTTCTGGGCCTGCTCGGTGTGCCTATGCCCGGTGTTGAAATTGGCATCGCGCTGTCGGGCGTCCTGCTAGGGATGGCCGTGCTGACCGAAACTCGACCGCCTTTCTTCGCGGCGGCGATCCTGGTCGGAATCTTCGCGATCTTCCACGGTTACGCGCACGGTGCCGAACTCCCGCTTGGCGAGAACGCCCTGTTCTTCAGCCTGGGCTTCGTGATCGCCACTGGCCTATTGCACGCCGTCGGCATCGTTATCGGCCTGCTGTACCAGTGGCCGTGGGGCAAGGTCACCGTCAGGGCCGCCGGGGGAGCGGTTGGAGCCGTCGGGGCGTTCTTCCTGTGGAATGCACTGGCATGACGAAGGCGGCGGCTTCCACGAAAAGTCGTATCCGCGCCGTAGGGGCGTCGATCGGGATCGCAATAATTCCGGTCGAGGCCAGCGCACATCTCGTCAATACAGGGCTTGGGCCGATCTACGACGGGGTCGCGCATTTCGCGATGTCGCCGGAAGCCATTCTGCCCATCGTCGCGCTTGGTGTTCTCGCCGGGCTAAGAGGATTGGCCCATGCCCGGGTCGCCGTCCTGCTCCTGCCCGTCGCATGGATAACCTTCGGACTGGTGGGAATGTCGCTTGGCTTGCTCGCCATCAATCCGGCTTATGAAAGCCTGCCGCTGCTGATCCTGGGAGGTCTGGCGGCGGCCGACGTTCGGATGCCCGTATGGGCGACGGGGTCGTTGGCAATCGTCCTTGCAGCCTTCGAGGGTTACGTCTTCGGCTCCGCGTACTCCGCAGCCCGTGACGGTGCCCCAGCGATCATTGGCTCCGCCGGTCTTGTCTTCGTTTTGATCGCCCTGGTCTCCGCTGCCGTCCTGAAAGCAAAGTGGGACTGGACCCGCATTGCGATGCGGGTGGTTGGCAGTTGGACGGCGGCGAGCGGCATGCTGCTTCTGGGATGGGGGCTGCGTTGAGAGGTGTCCCCCCATCGAGACCGTTTGTTACAGTAACATACGGTGCGAAGGGAGAAATTTGGATCATCATGTTCTGAGATCGCCTGCTGTCAGGCGATGCACGCGAATGGATAAACCGGATGGGGAACGGTGTTGAATTCGTAAAGAGCTCCTTCAAGGAACGCGCCAAAGTCATCGAGGAACTCGCCGCTCGCAACGAGGGGTTTCGCGACCTCTGCGACGACTTTCTGACTGCGCATGAGGAGAAACTGCAATGGGAACGATCATCCGCTCCAGAACGGGGCGAACGCATCGACGAGTATCAGGAGCTCATAGACAGCATGCGGATCGAGATCGAGCAGGCCCTCGATAGAGAGGCCGTCGTCCCGTTCAAACCCCCACGAAAATAACCCCACTGCGCATACCGATAAATAACCACTTCAAATCAATCGCTCGGAGAGAGGAACAATGATGAGAGACAGAGTTGGCATCTTCGCAGGGGCGGCGCTTGCCGCTTTCCTGTCCATAAAAGCCGTGGGTCTGGCAGACACGCTCAGCTACGCTGACGCGGTAACGACCCTTGCCAAGGAATGCGGCTCCGACATCAAGAAGTTCTGCAATGGCGAGAACCTCGGAAACGGCCGCATCCAGACCTGCCTCGAAAAGAACGCGTCGAAGGTCTCACCGACCTGCACATCGACCCTTGGCAGCGTCATGACGTCGATCGCTCAGCGCCAGGAGGCGCAGGCGTCGGTGTTCAAGGTCTGCCAGCATGACGTCTCGCAGTACTGCAACGGCGTGAAGGGCGACGGCAACATTCTCTCATGCCTCGTTCAGACGAAGCGCGTCGACAACAGGGAATGTAACCAGGCAATCACCGACGCCGGATGGCGGTGAACCATGACCGGAACCGGGGAAAAGAAAATGAACGTTCGTAGCATCTCCTTGGCACTCGGCCTGCTTCTGGCCCCGTGCATCGCTTCCGCCCAGCAACTCGACAACAGTCAGATCATGAGCACGCTCGCACAGATGAGGTCGGCGGCACCTGCCGTCGATGTCGCGCTCCTCGTGGAGGAAGCCAACGCCAATGTGGGAAAGGGCGTTGCCGCACTACCCAACTGGGGCAAGCTGTCGGAACTCTCGCAGTTGATCGTCGAGATCGATTTCGAAAACAACTCGACTGCCATCGAGCCGAAATCCTACCGCACCGTCGGGCTGATTGCGGATGCACTGCATCATCCGGATCTGTTCCGCTACAAGTTCCTCATCGTCGGGCACTCGAGCGCGACCGGAACCGCCAAGCACAATCTCGAACTCAGCCAGAAGCGGGCCGACGCTATCAACGAAGCGCTGTCGACCACCTTCGCAGTTTCGCCTGATCGCCTCTTTTCGGTCGGTGCCGGAGAAGAGTGGCCGATCGATCCCGGTCACCCCGAGTCGGCCGACAACAGGCGCGTTCAACTGATCAACCTTGGGCTTCTAAAATAGCTTCACCAGTGAAAATCCGGGAGTGAGACTGATGTTTAGATTATCCCATATATGCTTGGCCGCAGTAGCCGTCAGCCTGCTATCCACCTCTCCAACGTTCGCGCAGGACGCCATCTCGGCCCCCGCGCAGAAGACGATCGGCGCAACAAAAGCAAAGATGGTGCCGTCGCTTGCCGTCCTCAATTCCGGAGGAGCAAAGCTCGAGAACGGAAAACTCACCATGACCGGCATCTCCGGAACTTCGATCGTATTCGCCGACCGTCCGGTGCGATCCGCGGGGCATGTCCTGACCTCCGAGTTCATCAAGCAATGGGGCGAGGGGGCCGACAGCTTTGCCAAGGACCCTCCCAACGCGACGATATCGGTCTTGAGCGGCAAGGGTGATACTGTCGCCGATGCCGTGGTCGTTCTGAAGACACCGAAGCTTGAGGGCGGAAACCTGACCTTTCAGGTCGCCGTCCTCGAAGGCGATCTCGCTGGAGCCGATGGTCCCGCATCACTGTTCATCGACTGGTTTGCGGCCCGCGGTCCGGACGGCGGCGTCGCCGTCGGAGGACGCGCTCCAGTCTGGCGTGGCGGCTGGTACGCGCATCCGGGCGCATACTACGGTGCGGGTGTCGTCGCCGGCGCCGCAATCGGTGCGGCAGTCGCGGAAGATCGGCGCTACTACCCGCCCCCGGCGTGCGGCTACTATCCCTATCCTCCCTGCTACTAGCACCAGGGCGAAGGAACATGGATGCGCTGGTTTCTGTACGACAGGAGGCTTTCAAGGAGCCTTCCATCGGCGGTGACAAGATTGAGGACCTAGCGATTGGACCACCTATCGAACCCGAACCCGGTATTCGAAATCTTTGTCGGCACTCTGATTTTGATCGTCATCATCTTCGTGCACGGCGTGGGCATCCGGACAATCAGCCTTCAGTTCAGCAAATCCTGGGCACGCGTGACGAGCACCACGTCGCACTGGCGATTAAACTTGATGCTGGCGGTGACGATCGCCGCGCTGGCGATCCTGCATTTCGCAGAAACTCTGCTCTGGGCGGTTCCTCTCTATATCAGGGAGATCATCCCCTCGATGCGCGACAGCTACTATTACGTGCTGGAGAGCTATACCACGCTTGGGGAAGGCAACATCGCGCTGCCAGATCGCTGGCGTCTGCTTGGACCGATCATCGCAATGTCGGGCTTGTTCACCTTCGGTTGGACGGGAAGCGTCCTCGTCAGCATCATGACCGACTTCGGCAAGTTCGACAGACTGCAGGCGCGGCGGGAGCGAGTGGAGGAGGACAAGGCGGCATGAGTCCGCTCTCGCCTTCGCTGCTAAAGCGTGCGACCAAGTTTCCGTCGAAACCCTTGCTTCGGAATGAAGAGCCGCCTCTGCGCAGCGAGCGACATCCTACCAGCAATCCGAGACCAACCAACCGTCGGTCTGATCAATTTTCTGGTGCCAAAACCTTTAGAAGTCGAGAGACAGCCGATCAGCCTGCTCGCAGGTCTGGCGGCAGCGGGGCCGATTTCGTCAGCGTGCGAGTTGACGTTCCTGCTGTTCCCGAAGTGATGCAACGAAAGGAAGAACCATGAGACCAATCGAGGACTACCTCTCCGCATTGATGACGCCGCTCGCGGCAGGCATTTTCCTTGCCATGCAACCGGCTGTCGTCTTGGCGGAGGCACCACCGATCCCCGAGTCCATTTCAACGCCGAATGTTGTCGATACCAATATCGGCAAGTTCGAGTTCAAGGACGGTGTGCCGAGCAAGTCCACCGCAGAGAGGCTCTACGACAATCTCGACTTCACCTATGCCTACCGCGCCTTCATGGATAACATGCGCGGCGTCAGCATTCATGCGCTGCGCAAGAGCATGATGGACATCGGTATGAAGGAGAACGAGGTTCTCGTCTTCTCCGAATTGATGGACGCCAAGTCGCTCTTCCTGACGGCCAATGCCGACACGATCTACGTCATGGGGTATCTCGACCTCTCCGAGGGACCCGTCGTGCTGGAGGCTCCGCCCAAGTTCCTGGGCGTTGTACAGGATGCCTGGTTCCGCTGGGTCGTCGACCTCGGTGGGCCGGGACCCGACCGCGGAGAAGGCGGTAAGTACCTTATCGTACCTCCGGGCTACGACGGGCCGCTGCCGGAGGGTGGATACTATGTCGCCCGGGCCAGGACCAACACGATACTATGGTTCGGCCGATCGTTCCTCGAGAACCATGACGATCCGAAGCCGGTGGTGGAGACAATCCGCAAGTTCACCAAGGTCTACCCGTATCAGCCCGGCGGAGTCGGTACCCCCATTGCCGAGTTTCTTGCCGGCAAGGCTAAGTTGGGCAAGATCGAACCGCCAGCGCCCACCGTGTTCCACGAAGGCAGCGGCAAGGTGATGAACACAATCCCGCCCAACGACTGGAGCTACTTCGAGATGCTGAATGAGGTGGTTCAGAGGGAGCCGGCCACCTCGCTTGACGCGGAACTGATGGGGCCGCTGGCGGCAATTGGCATCGCCAAGGGGAAGCCCTTTGCGCCGAACGAACGCATGAAGAAGATCATGACCGAGGCGCTGGCGGTCGCCAACGCGAGCTCGCGCAGCCTTTTCATGTCCCCGCGTGATCCGAGCTGGTTCTATTATCCAAATTCGTCCTGGTCCAATTTTCTCTTCCTCACCGGCTACGAGTTCGAAACACCGATCCCGGAGATTACGGCCGACGGCGTCAAACCATTTCCCGCGACCGGCTCTCGGACGATGGACGCGCGGACGAACTTCTTTTATGGCATTACCGGTATCACTCCGGCCATGGCGATGCGGCTGCCAGGCGTCGGCTCGCAATATCTGCTGGCGATGACGGATGCTGACAAAAGCCCTTTCGACGGTGCCAAGACCTACAAGGTGACGTTACCGAAGGGCGTCCCCGAGGCGAATTTCTGGTCGTTTACGGTGTACGACAATATGACTCGCTCAATGCTCGACACGCCACAGCGCTATCCGCGCGCGGGTAGCCAGAGTTATCCTTCACCTGCTGCCGAGGCCGGTGCCGACGGCTCGACCACGGTCTGGTTTGCGCCTAACCAGCCGCAAGGCGTTCCGCGCGGCAACTGGATTCAGACCGACCCGAAGAAGGGCTGGTTCACGATCCTGCGCCTGTACAGCCCGCTCGAGCCTTTCTTCGACAAATCATGGCGACCCAGCGAGATCGGACTGGTGAAGTGAGGAATTCGGAAGGGTTGCTCGGTTCAGCAAGCCGGTCCGAATGCTCTGCTCTCCAGAACGGCTGTCGTAGACGACGAAGAACTGTGGCCTGCTAGGCGCCGCGTCAGAGCAGGTCGGTACTGCATGACGGATGCAGCTATCTGCGGAACTGATTGCGAGCTCTTTGGCCGAAGTGAGTAGGGAAACTGGGTTGAGAGCGGTTCTGGGAAGCGACGCGCTTTGAACGGGCGAACCAAGCGGTGTTGCCTTGATTGCCGATCGTAGCTCCGGCCGGAGGCTGCTAGAAGCGCAGCCTCCTACGCTGCGTTCGATCGCGGATGTCCGGGCGGAAAGTGGAGCGGTGCTGGAGTTCCAGCACTCTCCGATCTCGAGAGAAGAGAAGGCGTCGAGGGAGGCATTTTATCGCCCGATGGCGTGGGCGGCCGATGGCATCAGGTTGATAAAGGGATCTATCCTCCTTCTGCGATGCACTTGCCTACGCCCGCTCTGTCGAAACGGAGCTCAGAGCATGGATCATTCCGCTGGGTATTTCTGGAATCGTCGATCGATTGGCGGGCAGCCGATATCCGATCTTCCTCACTTTGGAGACGTGGAATTTCCGCCACGGTCGCGTCGCGAATCCGGTCTTCTATGGTGGTCGAGGATATCTACTTCAGCTTCTTGCCTCTGCCGTCTCAGTTATTCGCATCTGGAGAATTGCCAGCGCTACCAAGCCTGGGCAGCGCTGGCAACCTTGCAAATCACACCGGCAGGAACTGCAATGACAACAACTTCGTTTTCCGGCTAGTTTCCTCTTCCAACTGGGTCAACGAAGACCCAGTGCCCTCTCCAGTGCGCCGATATCGCCTTGTCTGGCCCCGGCCAGCATTTGCTGGGAGAACATCGGTGCCGGCCTCGGCTCGAACCCGTGGTCTTCCGGTCCGCGCGGCTGGTAAAGGTGGCCGCTGAAACTGTCCAGCCGGATCTCGTAGTCGATCACCTGGCCATCGCGCTGAACGACAGACAGGATTAGATCGACCATGCCCTCGGCGGCATCGGGGTTGCCCGCGAACGACCGGGGACCGAGCTGCTTGAGCCAGGATGGCGCAGGAGAGCCATCAGGTCCGTGGAGACGATAGTTCAGGATATCGCCCGCTCCTCCGTTCTCCGTCTCTTCGAGAACCTGCAGGTAGATCACACCCAGATGCTTCACCGAATCGATCCGGATCCTCTCGTCGCTTCCACCCGGCCTCTCGATCACGATGGAAGACGATCCACCGAGGAAAGGGCCAGAACAAGATGGGGTGGTTGCCGTCCTCCCCTCACGGCATCGCAATATGCCAAGATGATGTGGTTGTAGTCCACAGGACAGAGAAGGCGGCAAAATGAAAGACACGATGATCGGGGTAGATCTGGCAAAGAATGTTTTCGTGCTGCACGCAGCAACGATGGCGGGCGAAGTACGGTATCGAAAGAAACTGTCACGATGACAGTTTCTCCGCTTCCTATCGGAACAGCCGCCAGCGATTGTGATTATGGAAGCCTGCGGTAGCGCCCATTACTGGGCCCGTGAATTGGTCAAAGTGGGGCACGAGGTCAGGCTGATCGCTCCGCAATATGTCCGCCCTTTCGTGAAGAGCCAGAAGAACGACGCGGCCGATGCTGAAGCAATCGTCATCGCGGCCCGTCAGCCCGAGATGCGTTTCGTCCCGTCCAAAACTGCGGATCAGCAAGCTCGGGCGGTTCTGTTCCGGGCGCGCGAGCGGATGGTCCGGCAGCGAACGGAATTGGTGAACGCTTTGCGTGCTGTTCTCTATGAATATGGCCAGGCCATTCCACAGGGCATTGCTCACATCCAGCGCATTGAAGCGATCGTTGAGAGGGCTGAGATCGATCTGCCTGAACTCGTGCGGGAGGAGTGCCGTGATCTTCTGGCTCAGATAGACGAGATGACAGCTCGGATTAAGGAGAAGGCCAAGAAGCTCGTGGACCTGTCTCGGCAGAGCGGAATCGCGCATCGACTTCAAACGATGCCTGGCGTGGGTCCGCTGGTCGCACTGGCGGTAGAAGCCTTCGCGCCAGCGATGGAGAATTTCCGGTGCGGCCGAGATTTCGCAGCCTGGCTTGGTCTCGTTCCTCGACAATTTTCGTCAGGCGGAAAGGAACGGCTCGGCCGGGTATCGAAGGCCGGACAGGCCGACATTCGCAGACTTCTGATCATCGGCGCGATGACCTGCGTAAGTTGGGCGGGTCGCAAACCGCCAGTACATGGATCGTGGCTTTCACGGATGCTTGCAAAGAAGCCGAAGATGTTGGTGGCTATCGCACTGGCGAACAAAATGGCGCGGAATATTTGGGCCATGCTGACGAAGCAGGAAGATTATAGAGACCCGGCTCTGGCAATTATGGCGTGACACGGAACTGCCACGGATAACCAGGACCGGCTAGGAGGTGTGAGAAGTCGATGACCCGAATGGGCGCATGATCGAAACGATCTGGATCGGGAAAACCAGTACTGCTTTTGGAGCCACGAGCTCGGGAACAAGATTTGGGCCGGATCCGCAGATCACCATACCGGCCAGCGGCTTCTGAAAGTGCCGCAAAGAAAGGCCTGACAGAAGACCGCACTCGATCACACCTGCCGGCGCCGTTTTTGGCCAGGCCGATCATCATCAAGCCGACCGCGCTGGGCGAGGACGGCCAGAAGGCCTTCGCCTCGATGACCCCGCTCCAGCGCATGGCCGATCCCGCGGAAATCGGAGCGGTGGCTGCCTTTCTAGCCTCGCCGGACAGCAGCTTCATGACCGCCAGCGAAGTCGCCGTCGACGGCGGCCTTGCCAACTTTGAAGCGCCCATATTCTTAGCCGCCACCGTCTTGCTCGCCGGTTTTACCCGTTCAAGCGGCAAGTTCGGCCGCTCGGTGTAACATTGTTGTCTCTTACCAACGAGAAGGAGGCCGACGGCGAAGAACGCCGCAGCTTGGCCAGGGTCTGTGATCAAAGGAACCTGAAGTGGATGCAAGTTCGCGGAAAGGCCGTGGCCGCAAGATAAGCCGTCAACTACGGTCGAGCACATCCCTCACCCGCACGGCAAGGTCCTCGAAGGAGAACGGCTTGGGTAGCAAATGCACGCCCTTGTCGAGGCGACCATGATGAACGATGGCGTTGCGGGAATAGCCCGTGGTGAACAATGCTTTTAGCGCCGGGTCTGTCTCTCGCGCTTTGGCAACCACGTCGGCACCGCTCATGCCGCCCGGCAACACGACATCCGAAAAGATCAGATCGACTTTGCCGTGGCTGGACAGAGCCTGCAGAGCCGCTGGGCCGTCCTTGGCTTCGAGTACATGGTAGCCGAGTTCGCGCAGCGATTCGACCGAATAGGCACGGACGTCCGGATCGTCCTCGACGACAAGAATGACCTCGCCGGGCGCAGCCTCGGGTATAGCAGGTGCCTCTGCCACGTCTTCATCGGCCCCATCTGCGTAGAGCCGCGGCAGATAGATCTTGACCGTCGTTCCCTCCCCAACTTCCGAGTAGATCTTCACGTGGCCCTTGGATTGCTTGACGAACCCATACACCTGGCTGAGGCCAAGCCCGGTGCCCTTGCCCTGATCTTTAGTCGTGAAGAACGGCTCGAACACATGCGATAGCGTTTCCGTGTCCATCCCCATCCCAGTGTCGGAAACGCTAATGGCTGTATACTGTCCGGGGATCACTTCTGCGTGCGCTGAAGCATAGGCTTCGTCCAGATGAGCGTTGAATGTCTCGATGGTCAGCTTACCGCCTTCAGGCATCGCGTCGCGCGCATTGATTGCGAGATTAAGAAGCGCGCTTTCCAGTTCGTTGGGATCGGCTTCCGCCTTCCAGAGGCCGGCGGCGAGTACAACTTCAATGTTGTAGATCTCGCCGAGCGTCCGGTGCAGGAGCTCAGACATGCCGCGGATCAGGCTGTTGGCATCGATCGGCTTGGGGTCGAGCGGCTGCCGCCGGGCAAAGGCGAGAAGCCGTTGCGTCAGGGCCGCTGCCCGCCTCGCGCCGTTCATCGCCTGCGAGGCTGCCCTTCGCAACCGCCCCGCTTCCGGCGGCAGGTTCCGCGTGAGCGTGTCGAGATTGCCGACAATGATCTGCAGTAGATTGTTGAAATCGTGGGCGACTCCCCCCGTCAACTGCCCGACCGCCTCCATTTTCTGCGCTTGCCGCAGCGCCTCTGCGTTCTGGGTCAGCTCCTCCGTCTTCTGCTTGACGAGATGCTCCAGATTGGCGTTCAGTTCCTTGAGTGCTTCTTCAGCGCGGCGTCTTTCCTGCAGCTCACGTTGTGCGGCATCGTACAGCCGGGCGTTGTCGATGGCGACCGCAGCTTCGCCGGCGAGGCCAGCGAGACCGCTTTCTGACGCCTCGTCGAACACGCCGATGTCAGCATGCCCGAAGAACAGTCCACCAATTACCTCGCCCATTCGCGAGATGACTGGCACGGCCAGATAGCTCCGTACGGGAAGATGACCTTCCGGCATCCCTTTGCGCGGCTCATTCCTGCCGTACCGGCTGTCCTGGGTGATATCGGCGGAACGCACAATCCCCTCTCCGAGAAAGGTCGGTGCAAAGACAGCCGTATTGCGTGGCATGGGAAACTTCGAGAATGCCTCGCGAGGTACACCGGATAGCGTGTAGAGCATGTAGCTCTCGCCCGATGGATTGATGACGTTGTGGAAGAATGCGCCGAACTGCGCTCCGGTAAGCTCGACACCGGCATCCGTTACCAGTTGGACAACCTTCTCCAGGTCATTCTCGCGCGCGAGGTCTGCTCCGGCTCGATTGAGGATCTCGAGTGCGCGGGTACGCTCTCGCAGCGCGATCTCCGTCTCGCGCTGCTCGGTGCGATCGCGCAGCACTTTCACGAAACCGACAAGCTTTCTCTCATCATCCATTATCGGCGTTGTCTCACCGACGGCCCAGATGCGGCCACCGCCCCTCTGCAGCCGCCATCCTTCGCCGCTTCCCTTTCCCCTGGTCCTGGCGTCGGTCAGTTCCGCCTCGAGCAGCGCGGCGGCTCCTCCTTCCGGCGGAAAGATCGCCACCAGAGTTTTGCCCAGCATTTCGTCCTGCGACCAGCCGAGGAGAGCTTCAGCGCCCTTGCTCCAGCCGGTGATTATGCCATCGACGTCGAGCATGATGATCCCGGTATCGACTGCGCTGTCGAGGACCTGCTGGAGGCGTTCGGCGGGGAAATGGGAAGCAGTGTTCATTCTATGACCTGCTCGCTGAGGCGCAGATGGCGTAGCGCTATACAACTACGGTTGGTTTGCATTGCAGGGATATGCCGAGAAATCAAACAATCGGCAAGCGACGAAAGTTGGCGCGTGATAGCTGTCCTCGCCGTCCACATAGGCCTGCGAATGGCTAGCGAAAGAATGCACGGTCCATCTTGGATGCTCGCCGCTCCCGCTGTTGTCTGTCGCACCCTCAATTTCCATCTCCTCCGGCCATGGTTCGCCGGATTGCCTCTTCGAGCTCCGCCAGTTGATACGGCTTGCGCAGGATGTTGATCCCCTGTGCCTCCGCGTCCTGTTTTGCCGACTCCGAATAACCGCTGGTGAGCAGGATGGGTAGATCGCTCCGTCGGAACCGGACCTCCTTCGCGAGCTCTACGCCGTTCATCCCGCCTGGCATCATGATGTCCGAGAACACAAGGTCGACGCTGCGGCCGTTTGCCAAGGCGCCAAGGGCAGCTGAAGCAGTCGCCGCACGCACCACCTCGAATCCGAGCTCGTCGAGCATTTCGGCAACGAGCGCCGCGACTTCGTCGTCATCTTCGACCAGCAGGATGTTGCCGGCAGGTTCTGCTCGCCGCCTCGCGACATGCAGATCGACAAGGTGATGCTCATCCGATGCAGGACGGTCCAGAGAACGCGGCAGCAGTAGCGAGATCGTGGTGCCTTTGCCCACTTCACTTTCTATCTCGACCGTTCCGCCGGATTGCTGGGCAAAGCCGTGAACCTGTGCGAGACCAAGTCCCGACCCCTTGCCGATGTCTTTCGTCGTGAAGAAGGGCTCGAATACCCTCGCCTTCACCTCAGGCGTCATTCCGCAGCCATCGTCAGCGACGACGAGGCGAACAAAGTCGCCGTGACCGTCAGCTCCAGACTGTGCCGCCTCATTCTTAGCGGTAATCTTAATCGTGCCCCCCTTCGGCATCGCGTCCCTCGCATTGACTGCAAGGTTCAAAACCACGAGTTCGAGTTCGCTGGCATCGACTTCGACCGGCCACAGGTCTGGTGAGAGATCAATAAGGACGTGGACGTCGCCCCTCAAGCTACGGTCGAGCAACTCGCGCATGCCGCCGATCTGGCGCGCCAGGTCGATGGTTTGCGGTTTGAGCTCCTGACGCCGTGAGAAGGCCAGCAGTTGCCGGGTCAGGCCGGATCCCCGCTCGGCAGCTTGCCGCATACCGTCCCTTAGTCGCTTGCGCCTTGCCGGGTCGGCCTGGCGGTCAAGCATCTCCAGGCCGCCGGAAATGACCATGAGAAGGTTGTTGAAGTCATGCGCGACGCCACCCGTCAACTGACCAATGGCTTCGATCTTCTGAGCCTGACGAAGTTTCTCCTCGACCTCCGCCCGGACGCGTATCTGTTCCCGCAGCGCCGTGTTAGCCGCTTCGAGTGCCTCGGTTCGGGCCACCACGAGTTGCTCGAGCTGCTGTGCCGAACGCTCGCGCTCCTCGAGCAGCGCGCGCAGCTGCAACTGCCGCGTCCTTGCGCGAAGTGCTGATTGCAAGCTGCTGACGAGCGTGAGCGCCTGGACCGGCCGCTCCAGAAGCGCCACATTGCGCAGCTTGGCGATCACGTTCTGCCGCCACCCTTCGATGCCCATCTGCTCCTGTCGGCTGGTGAGCAAAATAAAAGGAAGGTCCGACCACGGTGGCTGATCGGCGACCCATTTGTATAACGAGCTGGCATTTCTGGAAAACAGCGCTTCCTCGGCAAGAAACGCGGCTGATGCGCCGGCTTCAAGTTCTATGACAAACGCGGAAAGATCATGGCATGCTTTGGCAGCGATCCCGTTGCGCATGAGCAGCTCGACGGACGCGGCCGCATCCCTGCCCACCGGAGCAAAGACGAGAACGGGGTCGAATTCACTTGGGGCCATCATGTCCGTCAACTGAATTTACTGCTGGAGCTGCGGTAAAATGGGGCGATCCCGCCAGCACGCCAATGAAGCCGGCCGTTGGTGGCCCTAGCCGAACTCCTTTATCCGACAGGCTGAATTCGCGAACGCTATGCTCGTGCTTGCCGCTTCGCTTTTTGACGACCGAGATCGCGCGGCGTACCGTGCCGTGCACCTCGAAGTAACGTAGCATCACAACGGCATCGCTGAGGTAGCTCAGGTCGAGCGGCGCTTCGAGAGGACCGACGAGCCCATGCTGAGCGAGAACGAGAATAGTTATCACGCCGCGCTGGCCGAGGTAGGTCAGCAGTTCGTGCATCTGCAGGATCAGGAAACGCTCATCCGGCATCGCATTCATATACCCGTTCAAGCTGTCGATGACGATGACGCGGGCACCGTCGATCTCGACGCTTCTCTGGACGTTGGCGGTGAACTCTCCTGGCGACATTTCCGCCGGATCGATCTGCTGCAAGCGGATCATCCCGCTTTGCAAATGTTTCTGTAAATCGAAGCCGAGAGTCCTGGCTCGCGCCTGCAGGGTCCCTCGTCCTTCGTCGAAAGCGTAAATGACGGCGTGCTCGCCCCGGTCGGCAGCTGCCAACGCATAGGTCAGCGCGAGCGACGACTTGCCTACGCCGGCCGCACCGAGAAACAAAGCGTTTGTCCCCCGTTCGAGCCCTCCACCCAGCATCTGATCGAGTTCTGCGATGCCGCTCGAGGTAAACTCCTCCTCAAACGCAAGATGGTGATCTGCTGCGATCAGCCGGGGGAAGACGTGGAGCCCGCCTTTCTCGATGATGAAATCATGGTAGCCACCGCGAAACTTGATTCCGCGCATTTTTACCACCCGCAGGCGCCGCCGCTCAGCGCCATAGTCGATCGCGGTTTGCTCCAGCATGACAACACCATGCGCAATGGAATGAAGCTGCAGGTCGTTTTGCTGAGATGACAAATCATCAAGAAGAATGACCGTACACTGCCGGCTGGTAAAATAGTGCTTCAGCGCAAGCACTTGTCGCCGATATCGTAGGGGACTGTGGGCCAGCAGACGTAACTCGGAGAGGCTGTCGATCACGACCCGCTTTGGGTTGAGCTCGGAGACCCGGTCGAGGATGAGCTTCGTCGTCTCGTTCAGTTCCATCTCCGCCGGATGAAACACCGTCAGCTCGCGATCCGGATCGAGCGTGGTCTCCGGGGGAACAAGCTCGAAGAGGCTGACGCCGTCGAGCGACCAGCCGTGGCGTTTGGCGACGAGCTGCAGTTCGCGCTCGGTCTCCGAAAGCGTGATGTAAAGCACTCGCTCACCTTGCCGGACGCCTTCGAGGAGGAATTGCAAGGCTATCGTGGTCTTGCCTGTGCCGGGGCGGCCCTCGTAGAGGTACAAGCGGTTTTCGTCCACGCCACCCTCAAGGATGACATCAAGGCCCGCGACCCCGGTGGAAATGCGCGGCGTGTCGATCGTCTCTACTTCATCTGATGTTTCAGACATGTTCTACCTGTGCAGCGCGAGTGAGAGGTGAGAAGCATATAGATCGCCGTCGTTGGGCCTCAAGTGGCGGAATATCGAGCTTTGGCTAACCGGTGGACCCAAGGCAGAGAATCGGAACGTCTCGTCGCAGCTCCCCTCGCTCTCGCGTTCCCAGCGGCTCGCCGCTCAACGAGTGACCATGGGGCGGTCTGATTCAACGCGGCGGGAGCGGCGGGACTTCCACTGCGACATCGAGCGATGCGCTCGCGCGTTCAGACTGCAAAATGGTGTCCAGGCATTTCAGGTCGTCAGTATCGCACTGGTCAAGGACCAAAAAACCCTTTTGCTAAGCCTCCTCGCCTTGAACTGATCCGAACCTGCGGCCCGCCGGGAGAGTTGACATCAAAGCGCGCTGCAGCTTTTCGAGGACATCTCGCTGCTCGGCCGACTCCGCAAGCCGCGTCCTGTTGACCGACTAGACACTCTCTTATATATGGCCGGAGGCAAGGACGGGAAGCATGGCCAAACCAAAAAGCGACGAGAGACGGAGCGCCATCACGTCAGCGGCGATCCGTGTCATCGCCTCCCAGGGACTGGGGGCGGCCACAGCGACGATCGCCAAGGAGGCAGAAGTCTCCAACGGCTCCTTGTTCACCTATTTCGAGACGAAGGCCGACCTGTTTAATCAGATCTACATCGAGCTAAAAACAGAGATGGCTTCGGCCGCCCTGGATGGGCTCCCTGCGGAGCGCGACATCCGTGACCAGTTGCTCCACACATGGACAAACTGGCTGCGCTGGGCGACGTCTCACCCGGAAAAGCGCCGGACACTGGCGCATCTCGACGTATGCGATGAAATCACTTTGGAGAGCCATCAGATCGCAAGTCGGACGGGCGCTAGTATAGCCGTGCTTCTTGAGCGCAGCCGGGCGAACGGGCCAATGCGCGATGCGCCGCTCGGATTCGTCGCCGCCCTGATGGGCGCTATCGCAGAAGCGACAATCGACTTTATCGTCCGTGATCCGAGCAATGCCCCCAAACATAGCAAGGCTGGGTTCGAGGCGCTCTGGCGGATCGTCGCCTAAATTTTTTGATCAACAGACGACTGACTAGACAGACATTTATGGAGACCAACTTTGCTGAACTCGAATTTGAAAAACGCATTGGGCCGCAGGGCCTACATCGTTACCGGCCCGACCTCCGGCATCGGTCGCCTCACGGCGCTCAAACTAGCGGATCATGGCACGGTCATTCTGGTCGGCCGGGACTGCAAGAAGCTCGACGAGGTGCAAAAAGCCATCGAGCGGAAGAGGCAGCACGCGGTCTCCATTGTCTGCGACCTGTCGGATATCTTCAGCGTGCGACGCGCGGCTGCTGAGATCATCGCGCTCGATCTTCCAATTGCCGGGCTGCTCAATAACGCTGGCATCATGCCGGTTCGCGCGACGAAGAACGCGCTCGGCTGGGACATGACATTCGCGACGAACCACCTCGGTCCATTTGCGCTCACCGAAGCACTCGTGCCGCACCTTCCCGATGGCGCTAAAGTTGTTTTCGTCGCTTCCGGCGTAGAAGATCCCGAACGGAAGCCGGCCGTGTCCGCCGGTTTTCGCGGGGGTCGGTATATTTCGGCGGAAGCGAGCGCGCGCGGCGAGTGGAAAGCTGGGGGTTCCCCCAATCCGGGCTTCGACGCCTGTGCGACATCCAAGCAGTGCACACTTGCCACGGTCATGGTATTCACCCGCGAGACGCCACGGTTGCACTTCAACGCGGTCGAGCCCGGCTTCAATCCGACCACCGGACTGGGGCGCGACGCCAGTGCCGCGGTGCGCTTTCTCGTGGCATGTTTCGCTCCGCTGGTCGTACCGCTGCTCATACCGTTCATGCCCTTCTTGAGCACTCCGAACCGGGCTGCGCGGATGATCGCCAAAGTCCTGCTCGATACGTCCGACGGAACCGGCCTTTATTACGACCAGAGCGGCAATCCTATGCTCGGCTCCGCGCTCGTGCGCGATCCAAAGTTCCAGGATCGCGTCGTAGCCGAAACGCGCGCCTTCCTGGCGGCAGTTCCAGCTTAACAGGCGCCAGCGCCCACCGCGTTTGCCGGCAGTCGCTCGGAGGAAAGGTAGCAAAAGAAAGCTAGTCTCTGGGGTCTTGAGGCTTTGAAAGTCTGGTCAGATGTCGAACCCCTTTTAATTCGTGATCGGCCGACCAAGCATAGCGTTCAACTCGCTCTTTGCTGCATCCGACAGGTACGGCCTAAATAGGCTCGCGACCTGTCCTAGTCCCCAGCCGAGATGCTCCTCTCCCAGTTCCTCGATACCCTCCTGCAGGCTGAGATACACGGCCCAATAGGTCGATACGATCCAGACATTGGCAAGCAGCTGCGGTGCGTCGTCATCCGGTACGTCGATCAGCCGCGCATCGCGCATCTGACGAAGCGTCCCGTCCACGACGATCCGCATCCCAGTGCTGAGGGCGCGCGCCGGCTCGCGCAAGCTGGGTACCATAGCGATGATGCCGGGCAGATCCCGAAAAATGTAGCGATGCTCCCAGACAATCGAGAACCAGCGCCGCATGAAACCTGAGAAGATGCCGGGGTCCGTCGCAGTGTTCGAACCGGCGTCTTTCATGAAGGCAGTTGCGTCCGTCTCCAGCCTTTTGAACAGCGCTTGGAGAAGTGCTTCCTTCGTTTTGAAGTGGTAATAGAGGTTGCCCTCGTTGATGCCGACCGTCCGAGCTATTTCGGCGGTCGTAACACGGTCGGGTCCCTTTTCATTGAACAAGACCAGGACGGCATTGAGGATCCTGTCGCGGGTACTGACACGGCCGGCCTTTTTAGCATGGTTTGTCGCCGCGTTCTTCATTTTGCCCCTTGAATGACTAAGGTGCACACCTCAAATTCCCTAAGGTGAACACCTTACACATAGAACGCGCGCATTTGGTAAGCAAGGATGTACGAGATGGATAGCACGGTTCAAAACAGCGGTACGCTGAAGACCACGTTTCCCCTGACGCCTCAGTCGACACTCGGGGCGCTGTTGGCAATCGTTCGCAATCCGCTTGACGCGCTTCCTCCATCGATCTTTACGGAACCACTGGTCTTCTCGAAGACTGCCGGCGAACTGAAGGCTTATCTGGCCGACCCCGTGCTGATCCACGAAGCGCTGGTTAAAAATGCCGACGTATTGGGCAAGGGCGATCAGGTCAGAAGAGCACTGGGACCGGCCCTTGGCCAGGGACTGCTGACGGCTGATGGAGCGCACTGGAAATGGCAACGGCAGTCCGTCGCCGGCGCGTTTCGACACGACAAGCTGCTCGAACTGCAGCCGACGATGATCGAAGCGGCCTCGCGTACGCGCGACCGGTGGATCGAGACGGGTCAAGGGGCGATTGATATCAGCCACGAGATGATGCGCACCACATTCGACATCATCGTGGAGACGATGATGTCCGGCGGCCGTGGCATCGACGTCGAGCGGGTCGAATCAGGCATTTCCGACTTCCTCAAGCCGACCGGCTGGACGTTTGCCCTTGGGCTTTTGCACGCGCCCGAATGGATCCCTTATCCCGGTCGCGGCAAGGCGGAAGCGGCCGTCGATTTTCTGCGATCCAGCCTCCTGAGCGTGATCGAGGCGAGGCGCCAGCATCCGGATGACCGCCACGATCTCGTGAACATGTTGCTGTCGGCTTGCGACCCGGAGACCGGCCGCAGGATGACCGATGTGGAGATCGTCGACAACCTCATGACCTTCATCACGGCCGGTCATGAGACGACGGCGCTCGGACTGGCGTGGACATTCGACCTGCTGGCCCGACATCCGGAGATCGAGAAAAAGGTCCTCCAGGAAATCGATGCGGTGACGCAGGGTCAGCCGTTAAATGCGGAGCATGTTTCGCAACTGGTATATACGCGGCAGGTTTTCTCGGAAGCTATGCGCCTCTATCCGCCGGCGCCGATTATCACCCGCACGGCCTTGCAGGATTTCCAGCTTGGCGAATATCTTATCCCGTCGGGAACCGTGCTGATTGTACCCATCTATGCGGTGCATCACCACGGTTCTCTCTGGTCGGATCCTGAGGTATTCGACCCGGATCGCTTTAGCCCGGAGGTGGCCAAGGCACGGCATCGATACGCCTATATGCCATTCGGCGCCGGTCCGCGCGTCTGCATCGGCAATGCCTTCGCGGTCATGGAGGCTGTAGCCATTCTCGCGGTGCTTCTGCAAAAAGTCAGGCTTGCCGCCATAGGGTCCGCACCGCCGAAGCCCATCATGAAAGTGACGTTGCGGCCCGACCGGGCGCAGCGCATGAACCTTGTGTTGCGCTAGCCTGCCGGCGCTCGGTAGATATGAGAGCCGATTCAATGGAACTTCGTGAATGTTCACGCTCAAAACGCTGAATTCCGTGGTCTATGCAGGGCTGGCATCCGTTCTCGCCGGATGCGTCAGCTCGCACCCGACCGTCGCCGTGAAGGGACAATGTAACGACAGCGCCGCCCGAAGCCTCGTCGGTGGCAGAAAGCCTACCGGCGCGGAAGCGATGCAACTGACGAATGCCAAAACCCTTCGCGAGATCGAACCTGGCCAGATGGTGACCCACGACTACCGGGGCGATCGCGTGACGATCGAGACCGATCCCGGTTCGGCACGCGTTGTCAGTGCCAGGTGTGGTTGAGACTCGAGCATTCTTTTCCTCTGCCCGTCGGCCGCCGAAACAGACAAAAAAGGGCCGGAGACAGTGTCTCACGGCCCAGTTTTTTCTTCGACAGCGGAGGGAGGAGAACCACGCCGAGAAGGAGAGAGTGACAGATCATGGTTAATGAACGGTAACCGTCCAACCGGCCAATCGGTCCGGCGGCATTCCACCGGAGGCGGCTTTGCGGTCTGGCTATCGCTTGAGGAGTGAAACCTGCCTCTCGAAGTCGCCCAGATCGAAATAGTCGCGCCAGACCGTGATCACCCCGTCCTCTACGGTTAGCGTACCCATGACCGGCAACGTGATCGTCCCGCCGCTTTCATGGGTGAACACATCAATGCGCTCGTTGAGGACGACGTTTCCCGACGCCGCGATGTTCGTCACTGTCCACTCTACCCTGAACGCCGTTCCCACGCCGAAGTCCTCGTGAAACTTCCGGACGTTGTCTCTTCCAACGATGTTGGGCAGGGGCACGTTGTCGTAGAGAACGTCATCCGACAGCATCGCAAGGGCGTCTTCTATGCGATTGGCGGTCCAGTGGCCGAAGAAGATGGTGGCAATGTCGATCGGAGTTTTGGACATGGGCTGCTCTCCTGAAAGGGGTTTAGGCGAACTTGACAAAATTGTTTGCCGGCAATGGTCCGCCGGGGAACTGCGTGAGCCGACCACCACTCGAGATGGGTCCAAGATCGACGCCGGCAAAGCCGAGCTTTGCGATCAGATCCGCCACCACCGCCTTCGCGCCATCGTCGTCGCCTGAGTAGAAGAGGACACGGCTCCCGCCTTCGGCATGCGGGTCTTTAGTCAGAAGGGCAGCAAGAAGATGGTTGAATGCCTTCACCACCCTCGCCCCCGGCACAAGGCCGGCAACGATCTCGGTCGAAAGCCGTCCATTCAGCTCCGCGGGCTTGAAGAGCGGTGCCTCGATCGGGTTGTTCGCGTCGATAACGATACGACCATTCCAGTTCGGCAGCCCGGCAAGGGCTGAAGAGAGCTTAGACCAGGGAACGGCGATTAGGACGATGTCGGCTTCTGCCGCAGCCTCGATGGTACCCGCTGTGATGTGAGGGGCAAGCTCCTGTGCCAAGTCCCCGAGCGTCTCCGGCCCCCGGCTGTTGGCGATGGTTGCCGCAATCCCGTTTCGTGCGAGGATCCTTGCAAATGCAGCGCCGATGTTCCCAGCGCCAATGATGCCAATGGTCGTCATGTCTTTCTCCTGTTGGATTGATTGCGGGTTAAGCGGACTGGCCGCCATCGACGTTGAGGGTGGCGCCGGTGATGTATCCGGCGTCCGGTCCCACGAGGAATGCGACAGCCGCGGCAATATCTTCCGGTTGTCCGTATCGACCGAGCGCCGCCAGCTTGATCAGGCTTTCCGCGAACGGGCCGTCCTGCGGATTCATGTCGGTGTTGATTGCGCCCGGCTGGATGATGTTGACTGTGATGTTGCGCGGCCCGAGGTCGCGGGACCATCCGCGGGTATAGGCAGCGACCGCGGCCTTGGTGGCAACGTAGTCCGCAGCGCCCGCGAATGGAATGTGGACGGCGCCTGTGGTGCCGATCGAGACAATCCGGCCACCATCAGTCATCAGGGGTACCGCAGCCCGGACAGCCGCAACAACACCTTTCAGATTGACGTCGATCTGACGATCGAAAGCGGCAACATCCGCCTGCGCGTCATCGACCATGCCAGTGACAAAAACACCGGCAGAGTTGACCAGTATGTCGAGCCTGCCAAAAGCTTCATGAGCCGCACGCACCAGTGCCGCGACCTCGGCCTGAATGGCTTGGTCTGCCTTGACAGCGAGCGCGCGACGGCCGGTGTTTTCGATCTCCTTGACGAGCTCATCGGCAATTTTGGCTGAAGCGGCATAGCTGAATACGACGTCGGCGCCGTCACGGGCAAGGCGCCGGACAATGGCGGCGCCGATGCCGCGTGACCCGCCAGTCACAAGAGCGACTTTACCGGCGAGTGGTTGATGTATCTGGGTCATGGCCTTCAAATCCTGTTTCTTCGATGACGTGAAAATGGCCCCACAATTTTGTTTTGATTAGCCGCCAATAGGCGCTATCCGTTTCAAGTGATTGTTGAAGGTGAAAAAGATGGAAAGCCTGGCGAACCTGGAATCCTTCGTGCGCAGCGCCGAACTTGGCAGTTTCTCGGCTGCAGCGCGGCGTCTTGGCCTGACCCCGGCAGGAGTGAGCCGCAATGTCGCGGCGCTCGAATCCAACCTGGCGCTCCGACTGTTTCACCGCAGCACCCGTAGCCTGACGCTCACAGAAGCTGGCGAACGGTTCCTCATTTCGATCCGCGATCATCTTGAGAACCTCCAGGGTGCAATCGCTGAAGCTGCGCAGACAGACGGACAACCTGCCGGAACACTGAAGATCAGCATGGGTCCGACCTTCGGTATCGGCTATATTCTGCCGATGCTACCCGAGTTCAGGCAGCGATATCCTCTCATTCGGCCTGAATGGATGTTCGAGAACAGACAGGTCGACCTGATCGTCGAAGGATACGATGCTGCGATCGGTGGAGGCTTCGAACTTGCGCAGGGCGTGGTCGCCAGAACGCTTGCACCCGCCCATTTAATTGCGGTCGCCTCCCCCGCCTACCTCGAAGGCCGCTCGCGGGTCGCTGCTCCGAGTGACCTTGCTGACATGGACGGGATTGTCATGCGATCGCTGCGGACCGGCCGTGTGACGCAAAGGCAGATGCGCAACGCTGCGGGGGATGAGCAGGCAGTCTCCCTCAAGGAAACGATTGTCGTCAACGATCCAGCCGCCATGCGAGCGGCCGCGATCCTGGGGCTGGGGGTTACGCTGCTTGCGAAACCTGACGCCATGCCTCATCTGGAAAGTGGGGAACTCGTGCGGCTGTTGCCCACCTGGTGGGTAGATGCCGGGCCGATATCGATCTACTACGCCAACAAGACCCTGCTTCCGGCAAAGACGCGCGTGTTCATCGATTTCGTTGTGGAGTGGTTTCAGCGTGAGCGCTACCCGGAGCGGTTTGCCGGTAGTTTGGGATGAACGGGTTCTGTTGATCTGAACCGAACCATGACGCTGAAAATAACACGGGACGCGTCAAGCAATGGCGGAAACACCATCGGTTGAAAGCGGCCGTTATTCGTGGCTAATCTTAATGATTCCTCAACAACGGAAAAAGGAAAATGCTGAGCCGTCTCATCGGAATTCTCCAATGTCTACCGGTTTGTTGGAATACGAGCGGAGCTTCAACGATGGGATGAGCCGGCGCCCGTCCCCGCCGCGCCGGCATGGGTAAAGCGTTGGCTTTTCGTTCAAATCCTTCGGCTGATCATTTCCGCCATCATGACCGTCGTCACATTGGTCGGTGCGGAAACGATGTCAGGCATGATGGATGCGTCGATGACATGCAGGCCTTCCGTGCCCCGGACTGCGCCATTCCCGTCGACGACGGCGGTCGGATCTTCAGCACTTCCCATCGGCACGGAGGACGTTGGGTGGGAATAGCCGTCGACCTGTTCGATGATCGCCTTTTCGAGTGCAGCGTCGTCATCGACATCCGTGCCCGGGAACATCTCCATCTCGATCATGTCGCTGAACGGTGTCGTCCTGCCAATGCGGCGCGACAGCTTTACAGCTTCCATCATCCGTCGCAGGTCACTTCGATCCTGGAAGAAGTTGAAGCGGATGAGCGGCATGGCGCGCGGATCACGGCTGGCGAGGCGGATTGATCCGTTCGACTTAGGCAAGGTTACCGAGCAGGCAAGCACAATCGCGCCGCCCGTCGGGCTTTGCCCCGGATCGAATATATGCGTTCCCGAAACATGCAAATCGAGTTCATCCGGGCCAGCCTCACTGGAATTGGTCCAGACAATGGCGCCAGCTGCAGGCGTCATCGATCTCGCCTCGGGCTTCAAAGCGTAGACGTTGTAGTAGAAGGGATGCTCCTTCAGCCGCTCTCCGATCGGGGCGTCGACGACCACTGGAATGTCGAGCTCGGCCAGATGCGCGGCGGGTCCGATACCCGAGCGCATCAGGATGGCAGGACTTCCATAGGTCCCGGAGGACAGGATGATTTTTCCGCCTTCAATCGTCTCCCCGCCGATGAGATTGATGCCGATGGCGCGCCGCCCGCTGAAGACGATGGAATCGACTTCCGCGTGTCCCATCACGGTCAGGTTTGGCCTGCGCCGGACGTCGTCAATTAGGTAAGCCATGCCCGTGTTGATCCGGCGGCCCTCCACGACGTTCATGGGATAGGGCGAGACGCCATTTTGCTCAGCGCCATTGAAATCGCTGATACGGGCAAGGCCCGCAGCCTCGGCAGCCAGGACGAATGCCCGCATCGATGGCGTATTTTCCTCCATCGTTCTCTGCCGGATCGGAAAAGGGCCCGAGCGACCGTGCCAGGTATCTTCGCCTGTTGGCGTATTTTCCAGCGCCTTGAAGACCGGCAGGACGTCTTCAAAGGTCCAGCCCGTCACGCCGCGCGCGGTCCAACGTGCGAAGTCGGGGGCACGAGCGCGCATTGCGACAGCGGCGTTGACCGCCGAGCCACCACCGAGCACTTTGCCGCGCAATGCCCTGACATCATGCCCGGGACCAAGATGATCCTGGGTGCGGTAGCCCCAATCATGCGCCGCATCGCCGCCGACGCGGTCGGCGTTTGCGATGACATCGGGAAAGTCAGAAGACGCATAAGCTGGGCCGGCTTCAACCAGCAGGATTTGCCTGCTCGCATCTTCACTTAGTCGGTTCGCCAGGACTGCACCGGCAGAACCTCCCCCTACGATGATGACGTCGTATGTGGTCTGGGTTGGCATCTCAAATCTCCTGGATCAGTTGGTGTCCGACTTCGTCTCAACGGCGATTGAAGGCGGCAAGGAGGAACTGTGCTGCCCGGTCGAGCGCGGATCTGGCGCTTTCGATATGCGCAACATCGAGCTGGAAGACGTGATGCATCCCCTCCCAGACCTCGAGCTGCACGGGCGCGCCAGCCTGACCTGCCCGGTCGGCGAATTGCCTGGAGTCGTCGAGGAGACGTTCATCGGTGCCGACCTGGATCAGAAGAGGCGGCAGCTTATGCAGGTCACCCAGAAGAGGCGATGCCAGCGGATCGGAGGCGGAGAACGGGCCGAGATATTTCTGGGCACAGTCCTTGAGGTAATCGTAACCGATCAGCGGATCGACCACGGCCGCATCGGTCATCGAAGCCCCCGAAAAGGTCATGTCGACCCAAGGGGAAAAGACGACGCCGGCGACTGGCTTCACATCCAAGGTTCCATTGCTGAGCTGCGTCAACGTCGCGAGCGAAAGGCCACCGCCGGCTGAGTCCCCGACAATGGCAATCTGCTCGAAACCCTTGTCGACGAGCCACTGCCAGGCGGCGAGTACCGTGTTCGGCGCGGTCGGCAAGGAGGCTTCGGGCGCAAGGGGATATTCAAGGATGAATGCCGGAACCTGTGTACGTGCCACGATCTGGCTGACGAAGCCGCGATAGGCTTGTGCTGACCCGAGAACATATCCGCCACCGTGTATGTAAAGAATTGCCCGGGAACTGTTCGCCTGCTGGGGGCGAACCCACCAGCCCTTGACACCATCCTCATCGACAGCTTCGAGGGTCACATGATCGACAAGCGGGCTCGCCGAGATGAACGCGTCATAGGTGGTGCGCAGGTCGGTCGTGGCCGATGCCCAGAACTCCGCGAAACGTTGGCGAAGGGCATCTTCGCGAGTTCGCTCTTCGGCCGAGATCTTGATGACTTCGATCTTAGTCTGAGTGTGGTTTGTCTTCAGAACATCCAGCATCGTCTGTCTCCGTGTACCGCTCGTCCGGCGGCGCTCAAGGCTTGAGGATTTCGGGGGTTTGAGCCCCGGGGTGCAGTTTGAGATCGGAGGTGCCCTCAGGCGCCACCGTTTGTCTTCGTCGAAGGCGAGATTCAGGTGATCGGTCTTGCTGCAAGAAGCACGAAGTGCGCCGCTTCATTGGCCTCGATCAGGATTTCCGTCTCGGATCCTGCGGCAACCGTTGTCGCGGTTCCTGCATTGAGGTCACGGCTCTCGCCGCCCACCTGCAGCGACAGCGTGCCCGACACGGCGTAGATCCATGCCCCCGTGCCCTCCGGCAGCAGATGCGCAAACTTTCCTTCGGGATGCAGAAAGCCGTCCAGCAGCGTCATTTCTTCAGGCGTTCCATGAGGACCGGCGACGTCACCGCTGCGACCGAGAACGACACGGACACGGTACCCTGGCGTTTTGATTGTCGGCATATTTTGCGCTTCCACATGGAGCGCTCGTGCCGGTTCGTTCTTCATGCGCTCCGGCAGGTCGACGAAGATTTGCAGTGCGTGGGTTCTCCCACCTTTCTCAGGCTTTTCTTCATGGACCGCACCAGCTGCCGCAGCCAGCCAGTAAAGATCCCCCGGCTGCAGGGCGACGTTGTTCCCAAGCGTATCCCGGTTGAGGAACGCCCCTTGTGAATCTTCGAAGATTGCAGTGACAGCCGATATCCCCCTATGAAGATGCGGATCGAAGGTTGGCGCCGTCATCACGAAATGATCCACCATCAGAAGCGGATCCATCCGACCATCGAACATCTTTTCGGAGAAGTGGATCGCGACGAATCCGTTGCCTATCTCCTGTGGCACACCAGTGACGGTCGCCCCAATTCTCGCCGCACGACCCTCCGGGACCTCTATTTTTGCAGCAGGTTGCATCTTGCTCGCTCCATTGACAGGTATCTGCCAACAAAATCTGCGGCGAACCGCATTGGACGAGAAGTCGCTAATATCCCAACCTTGCGTTCAAGACACTGGACGATCTAAAGCAAGACCGATTTTGGAAATTCCGTCGCCAGGTGATCGAGAAAAGCGCGGACCGATGGAAGCAGGCCCTGGCGGTACGGGATAAGTGCCGTCAGCGTGGAATCGCCCGCAAGCCAATCCGGCAGGATGCGACGAAGGGCGCCAGATTGAACTGCCGCTCTGGCGATATAGCCCGGTAGCGCGACCACACCGATCCCTTTGATGGCCGCTTGCTGAAGCCCGACCATGTCGTCTCCAATCAGCCGGGGCGTCAGCGGCACCACGACTTCGTCCCTTGCCTGACGGACGTGACGTAGCCGCCAGACCGGCGAAAGGCCAGTCCTCATCATGAACAGCGACGGATGTGTCTGGAGATCCTGAGGGCTTTTTGGAGCGCCGTTTCTTTCAATGTAATCCAATCCTGCAAACAGATACCAGGGTGCAGGCGCAAGCGTCCGCTGCACAAGGTTCGAATCCGGCAAAGGATCCGAATGAGCCCGGACCGCAAGGTCGAAATTCTCACCGACGATATCGACCGTCCGGTCGGCGGCATGGGCGAAGACGTTTACCTTGGGATACTGCACCAGAAAATCGGCAATGATATCCGCCATGGCAAATTGCATCGTTGCGACACCCGCCGTGCAGCGCACGGTACCAGTCGGCTCGGTCAGACGGTGCCGGATTGTCGTCTCTGCCATCTCGGCTTCGCGCAGCATGGCGACCGCATGCCGATAAAAGTCGCTTCCAGCATCCGTCATGCCGAAGCGGCGGGAGGTTCGGTTGAGCAAGCGGACACCCAGCTCTTTTTCCAGTTCCTGCATCCGATGGCTCAGCGTCGACTTCGGCACACGAAGTGTTCGGCCTGCTGCCGTGAAGCCGCCGCGATCGACGATCTGCACGTAGTAGAAGAAGTCATTTAAATCGAGCATCAAACATCGTCCATTTGGTTGGACATTACGTTGCGATTTTGATGGCTTTTGGGCCGCACGTCCAGCGTCTACCTTCTGGTTGTCACAGAAAAACACGAGCACCGGCATCCTGCCGATTGCTTCACATCAAAGGACAATCTTATGACCAGCCGCACCTACGAACCCCTCACCGCCGAAAATGCTGCTGTTATCCTTGTCGATCATCAGGTCGGCCTGATGACTGGCGTGCGCGATTACTCCACGGGCGAACTCAAGCACAACGTCGTGGCACTTGCGAAGGCTGCCAGAGCCCTCAATATCCCGATCGTTGCTGTGACCACGGCCCGTGACAGCATGTGGGGTCCGACAATTCCGGAACTCGTCGAAGCGCTTTCCGGTATCGAAATCATCGACCGTTCCTCCGTCAACGCCTATGACGACGAGCGCGTCGCCAAGGCAATCGAAGCCACCGGCCGCAAGAAGCTGATTTTCGCTGGCATCTCTCTCGAAGTCTGTGCCGCGTTTCCGGCCATGACGGCAGTCGCCCGCGGTCTCGATGCTTATGTGGCGGTCGATGCGTCCGGCACGTTCAGCGAAACCAAGCGGCAGGCAGGGCTCCTGCGCATGCAGCAAGCAGGTGTCATCCTGTCTGATTATGCCACCTTGATGGTCGAAATCCTCAAGGACAACGGCCGCCCGGAGGCCGCAGCCGTCTACACTGCCCTCGATATGCCCTGGGCTAACCTCGTCGGCCAGGTCGCCAAAGCTTACGGCAAATAAATCAAGCCAGCCATGGCGAGTTCTTGTTTCTGAACATCACACGTCGCGACTGTTTGGAGCGGCCTCCCTGGCCGCTATCGGATCATTGAGCTGATCCGTGAAGGCGATGCTCTGCATGAAAAGGCGTCGTCTCTCTGGAATGCGGCGCAACAGGAGTTCGCGAAGCTCAACGGCGCAAAGGTCGCCACCCTCAGGAGGGAACTCAAGTCTATGGTTGTGGAGGACACCGTCGAGCGCCCAAGCCTGTGATATCATCCGGCGACGTCGCGCGGTTCATTGAACCGTATCGGGGAACTTCCCTTCCGTCGCCGAGCGACCGCTGCATGATCACCGAGTCGATCCATCTGCCGTGCTCCATCCGACCGAGCTTAGTGTTCTGATAAGCCGGTCCTGCCCCCGCGTGCAGCCGGCGGGACGCGAGATTTTCGCCGTCGCCAACGATCGCTACCATTTGGCGTAAATCGCCTCTCGCTTCGCATACCCTGATCAGTTTCGCCAGGAGTGCCTTCCCAGCCCCCTCCCTGTTACATCGGGGTCGATGTAGACGGAGTCCTCGACGGCGTATTGATAGGCGGGACGGCTTCTATAGGGACCGACGTCGGCATAGCCGAGTGTCCGCTCTTTAAAGCGGACTACAACATAGGGGAAGCCGGCCTCGTTGAGGCTCTCCCACCGCCGTCTCATCTCATCGACATCTGGCGCTTCGAGTCAAAGCTGGCATGGCCGTGAACGACCGCATGGCTATAGATTTTTGTGACGTCGGGGATGTCGCACTCCTCGCAGGGCGCGACGACCAGACCTTGTCGGAGAGTATGAAGGGATACCGGCGTCAATTTGAGGGCCTCGATGTCAAACCGCAGCAGGTCAGTTGTAGGGTTCGAAGCAGTCATAATTTCTCTGCTTCACGATCAGGCCGTTCTTGAACTCGAAGAACATCGCCGAGTGGCAAACCATCTCCTCGCCCGGCCGAAGCCGTCCTAAAGCAACGGCCAACGTGCCGGACCATCGCACTTCCAGAACGACGCGCTCGCCGAATTGAAATTTTGACAGGACCTCGTAACGCTGGGACTGGAGGATCGTCCGCGCCGCCTTCAATCCTGCTAGAAGCTGCTCTAAGTTCCGAGTCCCACCGTCCGGTTTCAGGGCATTGGGCAGTTCCGTCTGGACTACCGTTGGCGATAGCATGGTCGCAACCCGTTCTCCATCCATGGCTTCAACGGCTCTCAGATAGTTGAGTACGCGGTCAAGATTGCCCGTGCTGGTCATGGCGGCTGTATCTCCTCTTCTATGACAATGTTGCGAAGAATGCGCGGACGTCGTCCGCCACGGCGTGGGGAACCTCCCATTCGGGAAAGTGTCCGCCATGTTCGAGGATCGTGAACCTGCGGACAATGTACTGCCGCTCGCACCACGACCTTGGCGCTGGAACCGTGACGGCGTCCTTCAGAGGCATGAGAATTGCGGTCGGAACCTCCGCCCTGCCCTTCAGGCTGCTACTCGGCCCCTGTCGGTAGAGACGGGTGGCCGAAACGCCGGAGCCGGACAGCCAGTGGAGCGTCAGATTGTCGAGCAGCCTATCGCGCCCGAACACGACGTCCGGCTGCTGCTCACCGCAGTCGCCCCACCGCTGGAACTTCTCGACGAACCAGCTTGCGAGCGCTACCGGAGAGTCGGCAAGCGCGGGCACCAGCGTTTCCGGCCGCGTAGACTGAAGCACGGCATAGGCGGTTTCCCTCTTCACCCACGCCGCAACTTCGTTCTGATACTCGAGTTCCTCCAAAGAAAGGTCATCGGGCACGGGATCGGCGAACGGAGTAATTCCCGATCGGTGCAGACCAATGAGCCGGCCTGGAGACCGAAGCGCAATCTGCTGCAGAACAAGCGCGCCCTGGTCGGATCCGCGCGCGGCGAACCGCTCGTATCCCAGGACATCCGTCATCAGCCTTGTCATAGCCTTCTTGGCGCTGGCGTTGTTCCAGGCGCCGTTCCCACTGGTCGTCATCGTCGCCGGCCTGATCGGCTTCGTCGGCGGCAAGGCCGGCTGGAAGGCGTTTGCTCCCGGAGGCGGCCACGGCAAGGCGGGCGGCACGCACCTTGCCGACGCCGACAGCCTGCTCGGCGAAGGAATTCCCGACCATACCCGTCCGAACGCGCGCTGGCTCCTGAAGGTCGCCATCGTTGGCGCGGTCGCATGGTTCGGGCCCATCCTTCTGCTGTTTGCCTTCTTCGGCCAGCACAACGTCTTCTCGGACATCTCAGTCTTCTTCTCGAAGATGGCGATGGTAACCTTCGGCGGCGCCTAGGCCGTCCTGTCCTATGTGGCCCAGGAAGCGGTCAACCACTATGGCTGGCTGAGACCGGGCGAGATGCTGGATGGGCTCGGTCTGGCCGAAACGACGCCCGGCCCGCTCATTATGGTCACGCAGTTCGTCGGCTTCCTGGGCGCTTATCGGTCGCCGGGTGGGATGTCGCCTTTGCTCGCCGGCACGCTCGGCGGCCTTCTGACGACCTGGGTCACCTTTGTCCCCTGCTTCCTGTGGATCCTGCTCGGCGGACCGTTCATGGAGACGCTTCGTCGCAACAAGGCGCTGTCGTCAGCGCTATCGGCGATCACCGCCGCGGTTGTCGGCATCGTTCTCAACCTCGCCGTCTGGTTTGCTCTCCATGTGCTGTTCTCCGAGGTTCGCAAGGTGAACGGCCTCGGGATGTCGGTGGACGTTCCCGTTCTGAGCTCGGTCAACCTTCCCGCGCTGGCGCTGACGCTCGCAGCCGTCATCGCCGTCTTCCGGTTCAAAATCGGCATGCTGAAGGTCCTGGCAGCATGCGCCCTCGCCGGACTTGCCTACGGCCTGGCGTTCGGAGTTCATCCATGAGCAAAAACGTGAAGAAGGTCGCGATCGTCTGGCGCGGCGACCGCGAGACCAGAGGCGCCGCCACGAAGACCAACAGCCGCTACCACCGGATCTTCGAAGAGTTAGAGGCTGCCGGGTTCGCGCCGGAGCCGGCTGTGTTCGACGAGGCGTTCGCACACGAGGTTTTTCAGCAGCTCCTCGCTGTCGACGCCGTCCTCGTCTGGGTCAATCCCCTCGACGATGGAAAGACCAGGAACGTTCTCGATCCCCTGCTTCGGAAGGTGGCCGAGGCGGGCGTCTTCGTCAGCGCGCATCCGGACGTCATCCTCAAGATGGGCGTGAAGGAGGTGCTTTACGAAACGAGGCACCTTGGATGGGGCGTGGACACGTTGATCTACCGGTCGGCCGAGGAGTTTCGCGACGCGTTTCCGGCGAGACTGGCGACAGGCGGCCCGCGGGTTCTGAAGCGCAATCGTGGTAATGGCGGTCAGGGCGTCTGGAAGGTCGAGATCGATGATCGGCAGTCCGACGGCACTTTTGTCAGGGTCTTGGAGGCGAAGGCTTGGAGCATTCCCGAGACGGTCGAACTGGAAGCGTTCTTGTCGCGCTGCGAGGCATACTTCGAGGACGGCGGGAGCATCGTCGACCAGCCGTTCCAGGAGCGGCTGCCGGAAGGCATGATCCGCTGCTACATGTGCGGCGACAAGGTTGTCGGCTACGGCCACCAGTTGATCAAGGCACTGGTCACGCCGCCTCCCGGTTACGGGCCGGAGGCGCTGCAGCCCGGCCCGAGGATCATGCACCCTGCGTCGTCAGCGCCGTTCCAGCCGTTAAGGGCGAAAATGGAAAACGAATGGACGCCGCAGATGATGTCGGTGCTCGGTATAGACCGGCAGTCGCTTCCCATCATCTGGGACGCGGACTTCCTCTTCGGACCGCGTGACAGCTTTGATGGCGATACCTACGTGCTGTGCGAGATCAACGTCAGTTGCGTGTTCGCGATACCCGACGACGCGCCTGCCGGGATTGCTCAAGAGCTTGCCTTGCGGCTACGGTCATGTTCTTGATCGCCTTGAAAGGAATCGAACCCGCAACCCCAGTTCTCTGCCGAAAATATGCATAGAAAACAATGGCATCAGAATGTGATATCGATCAAGTCACTGCATGATCTATCCGCTTCCGCGCTCCGAGCATCACTTAAACGCAATACCTAGCGCGCCTAAAAACTCTCGCATGATGTCATTGACGTCACGCTGGCGCAAAACTCGCGCTTCTCTGATTTCCGAGTCCTCTGAGGCACCTTCAATTTCGAACTGCGCGACGGCAACGTTGCCCTCGCGACGGTAGCCATCGTCTGGCTGCGGGTCACAAAATCGGTTGAGCAATAGCGTGAGTGCACGTTCGATGACCTCCCGATCGTTGCCTTTCAGAGCCTCCTGGAATTTGGCAATTGCACCGGCGAGGCCGCCTTCCCCATGTTCGAGGCAGTAGACGAGATCGTGCGCATCTTTGCGCTCACGCCGGTGATCAAAGGCAAACGCCTTGAGGCATGTGAATGCCACGATATCAGCGTAAGGGATGGATTCCGTCGACCGGCCCTTTTCACCCAACAGGTCAGCGGTGACCTCCATTCGGTCGTGGTGCCGAAACACGAGCGACGCGTGAGGAATATTCACCGCAGAGACATTTCCTTCCGTCGGTAGTTCCTGCAATGCGCCGCCCCGGAGCTTCGGATCGTCTGCCAAGAACTCCAGAATGACGAGAATGCCATGCTCGGTCTTGGTCTGCCAACGCCAGTTGACTTTATTGCCCTTGTCATTTTGCGCACGCTCGAAACCCATTTTTTTGAGGTTCTGCTCGAGCGTCCGGTACGCCTCGGTGTCGGCGAGAATCGAAAGATCGACCACGACATCGATATCGCCGGTTCCTGCATGGGGCGGGACGTCGGGCGGCCGCTTGGTGACGATGTAGCGCGGTGCCAGACCACCGACCAGAAAGACGGAATCGCGCCAGGGGCCGAGGCTGCTGAAGAGCGTAACCAGGACACGCTCGCAGTCCCGGGTAACATCGGCACTGTATTCGGTCAGTATCTGAGGTTTTGTCATTCGGGTACCGCGAGTTTTGTCAGCCGAAGATGCTCGGCTAATTCCTTTGAGCGACCGCTGTCAAGCTGCAGAAGGTCAAGGTAAGTTTGAAGTGGGTCTGTGACCCAGACATGATCGAGCCGTTGGCGAAACAGAAAGTCGTGACGTGGATTTGAATCGATAATTCCCAGGTTCCAGCCCTCCTTAACAGCCTTTGCTCCGAGATTTAGGAGAAGGTTTTCGCTCCCGTGATCGATGCGGCAATGGATCTGGGATATTTTCGAAAGGTGCGGCGCATGGATCTGCCCAGCCATGAGCCCCGATATCTCATAACGAATGCCCGTCTCGTCGCAGATCCTGTCAATCTCATGGATTGCCTCATCGATGCTGGCCATCCGCATATAGTACGAGCGGAGCGACTTTGGCTTGAGCGAAGCTACATAGGAAGACCACTCGTCAAGCAGCGCGCGGGGATTGGCGAGCATCCTTTCCTTCGATGGACCAGCCCCCTTGGAGTCCACCCATTCGCGGCGCTCTAGTTCGATAAGAACCTGGGATGCAGTTGTCGGAGACACGGATGCTCGCTCGGCCAGTTCATGCACACCAAACCATTGGTCCTTGAACGTCCAAACCCCGTGGAGGGCTTGCGCTCGACTTCCGACGAACAGGCTGTTGAGCGATCGAGCCTGCCGCTTTAAGGCAGGCTTTTCGATGAGAACAAAAAGATTGTCGGCCGAAAGATAGAGACTGCCGCTACGATCGAAATAACCAATCTTCTCCTCGCGCAGAAGCGCTCTGGCACCAGGGGAAATGGAGTCGGCCATTAATAGCGGGAGAACTCTGGCATTGCCCGGCGGCATCGCTGCAATGTATCTTTTTAGCTGCCAGATTGCTTCCCTGACGTCTCTTGGAAAAGCAGATCTTTTGGCTTCGACAACAAGCTTGAACGGTGCGTCGGAAAATCGCGCGTCTAAAAGGAAATCTGCGTAAGATTTTCCGATCTTCGCCCCAAACCTTGGCTCGGACGTGATTTCCGCGCCTGCCTCCGTAAGGCTAGTCGCCAACTCGCTCAACATATCAAAAGCTATGGGCTCTTCCATCGATATTCCCTGCACAGCAAATATAGCCCTTATGCCGCATATTTGCCGAATTGTCGATATATACTGTACAGCAAACAAATAGATAACGTTGGGAGCTCTCCCGCCCCGACCGCTAGATAGGAAGTCGAAGGCCGAGAACTTCAGCGTGCTTTGACCGCAGGCGCCGCGTGACAGGCCGACTAAGAAATTTGGGCCAGGCGATTCGCGTTCGAGATTTGGGCGCTTAGCGAATTTCCAGCTTTTGATTTCCGCGTATCCCTGATGCTGGGCTATGACGTAGTTGTCTTCCCAGCGCGGGGGGACACAAAAACGGATCCGTTTTGGCAACCCATACTCGGTTCAGGGTAAGGGAATTACATTCGACAACCCGCAACTTCAAGAAGTAGATTTTGGCGCCACGGTTAGATAGCGTGTGGGCTCACGGTACAATGTGGTGCGAATGCAAGCCAATGAGTGAACTCCCGGAGATATCGACTTTCGACAGTTCAATTCGATTCTTGATTCCCGTGGCCGATGGCGAGCCCACGAAGGCAACACCGTTCCAAGGCTTCTCCGTGAGCCTATGCCATAACGCGCGGCTCATTCGCGCGGCGTCGTTCCTTCCGTCTTCCATCTATGATCTAACCGAGGATGGTCTGCGGACCTTCGCGCCCCGGCGAATCTGCGGGGTAAATCCGATCAACTGGTTTCCGATGTCTCCACGGGCGATCCGTTCCGCGCCGTTGCCCGCTTATCTACCTTTCAACATCCTTTTGGTTGGCGAGATGCACGCTGCCGCCGACTTTCGTACCTGGGTGCAATCCTGCGCCATCACTCCCCTCGTCGTCGCAGATAAAGAGGGTGATTTGGCCTTATCGGACCTCACGATCAATGCGTTACAAGCCTATTGCCTACGCGCCTGCGATCGCCTGCCGCAATCGATCGACCCGGACCACGTTCGTGACGCCAGAGAAGCGCTCCAAGGATGGTCGCCTCCTCCTTCACGTCGTCTCAAATATAACATCCGAGGGCATGCGACCGTCGTCCCCAACTTGATGGCCCTGTCGGCCTTTGGGTTTGCAGATATGGTGGAAGGCCCCTTTGACGACATAGGCAACGGGATTGACCCATATGTCGAGCAAGTCGTGGCAACTACGAACAGCATCTACGCGGAGCGAGAAAAATCCGATGCTGGAGGTGCTAGCGACGCCTATCGCAGCTTCCCCGACCTGAACCTGTTTGCGCCGGCAATGTTCTCCCACGTGGCGACGATGGCTCCTCCCGCTGACATGGTGGGGCCGGAAAAGCAGCGGTTCTTAACGGTTAGGAACGCCCTTGTACGCCAAACTGGCTACGGGTACACCGCGAAAACACCGCATCAGGCAGAGGCTCTGTTCGGTGCGTCGCTGGAGGAGATAAAAGCAGGGCGAGCCAAACCGTCACCCCACCCGCTCTCGCGACTTCGCCAACTGGAGCTCGCCCTCGCGACCGAGGCGATCGCCGCCCTTTCAGCCTCGGATCTCTCGGCAACCATTCGTCTTCCAAACGCCATCAACACGACATCGGGGGCGGTACGGCAGTTCGCAGCGCATTATCGTAGCGACGGGGACGGATCAAAAAAGCGGCTACGAGCCTTTCAGCAGCTACAGGCAGCACTCGCCTCGGCCTTCCCCGCACGCTTTCTGCCGCTCGTGAAATCATCAAAAGACGGAGTTCGCATTGTTGCCGACGCGCATGTGGAATGGCTCGATGTCGATGGCCTTCCGCTTTGCCTGAGGAAGAACGTCTCAAGAATTCCTGTCACACCCGGGAACCTGTTCATCGACCAGCTGGCGCCGCTTCCTCTGATCAGGCTAATCCCCGAAAGTTTCCGCCGGATCCTCGTCATCAGTGCACTGAAACGCGAAGACCCAATTCGGCCGATGTTCGAAATCGCCTTTGATGCCTTCGGCAAGCACTGGCACGAAACGCTTCAAGTCAATTTCGTGGAGGTCTCAAATGCCCACGAGCTCGTTTCCGCCCTGAATGAGTTCGAAGGCCCCCTAGTAATCTTTGATGGACATGGCAGTCATCCAAAGGACGGGGTTGGGGTGTTGCACCTCAAGGACCAGGAGATTGACGTCTGGCAATTGCGCGACCGCGTTCCGCAACCGCCGCCGATCGTCATTTTGAGCGCCTGTGATACCCACGCGGCCGATAGAAACCATGCGACGGTCGCAAACGGTTTCCTGGCTTTGGGATGCCGATCCGTCCTCAGCTCTGTCTTTCCCCTCGACGCACGCGCGGCCGCTGCATTCGCTGCGCGATTGGTCTTCCGGATTTCCGACTTCATCCCGGCCGCGGTGGAGACATTCGGCCGGGCGCTGACCTGGACCGAGATCGTCTCGGGCATGTTGAGAATGCAGGTCCTGACGGACTTTTTGCGATTGCTTCAGCACAGAGAAATAATCGACGAGGCGACCTACGTGGCGGTCCATCAGAAAGGCAATTTTTCCATCAATGGCGGATCAAGTCGCCCGTTCGAGGATGTGCTCGATCTGCTCGAAGAGGACGGCCGCAGGAGAGAGCTACTGAAAACTTGCCTCGACACGGCGATCGCTAATTCGAGCGCGCTCGCCTACCTGAATCTCGGGCGTCCCGAAACAATCTTGCTGGACACGATAGAGAGGATGGCGAGAGACGATGACCATATCGTGGAAAGCGTTGCGTGAGCGCGGCTGCCGGCCGGGTCTTCATCAAAACAGTTCAGGGAAAAAGAGATGGTTGAGCTTCTAAGAACCGAAATCGATACCGAACATCGATACCGTCTCACCTCAACCGACCGAGGCTATCTCCTGTCATGCGCTCAGCGCGGAGAGATCGGTTTGATGATCGGACCATCGGAATGGCTCTATCGAACGAGAGAAGCTGCAGAGAAGGGGCTTACCCTCATCATGCTCATGAACGCCTGGTGGAGCGCCATGACACACGGTTATCCTGCCGGCGATCTTCCGAGCCGCTGCGAGATTGCAGGGGCCGAGCATGCCGAGGCGGTGGCGCGCCTCGACGACCAGCCCCTGGTCGGACGCGAGGTCAAAGATCTGCGAGAGTTAGAAGACGCGACTTTCAGCTAAGCCCACGCAGCGTTTGACAGACGGGCGACACTTTAGGAACGGCAGGTCCATGCGCGGGAAAGCAATCGAGTTCATCACGATCGAAGATGTCCGTCAGCTCATTGTGGACGGCGTGAGCGAGAGCCTCAACATCGAATTCAAACTGGATATCCCGGTGAGCCCGGAGGAGCAGAAGGCCCGGCGAGCGAAGGACCCGTCGCTTTCCGTTCCTCGCGGCTGGCAGGGCTCCGGGAGCATTTCGAATTTTGGACGCGATGCACTTGCCGAAGAGATTGTTGCCTTTGCCAATGCCGACGGCGGAACGCTCATTCTCGGAATGGAGGAGACCGAGGCAGCGCCGCCGAGAGCTTCGAGGCTGAACTTGCTTCCGAATGTCTTTGACCTCGAGAGGCGCCTGCGTGATGCGTTCAACGATTGCATCGAGCCCAGGCTTCCCTACCTTGCCGTACGCTCCCTGGTGACCGAGAATGATGGCTCGGGGATCGTGCTTATCGAAACCTCACCCTCATCGCTTGGTCCTCATTGGGTGAAGAAAAGCAGAAAACCGACCATTCGCAGAGAAGATCGATGTGATACTCTTTCAATGCCGGAGCTTCACGACATGTTGCTCAGACGCGCAAGATCGCTGGACGAGGCTGCCGCACGGCTGGTTGAGGAACGGAGTCGATTCCAGAAGCACTTCGCAGACCACCTCGTTCATCTGAAGCCTGCGAATTTTCTCGGCGGCCCGAATGACACCGGCGTTCCGGTATGGCTGAAGCAGACCGGTCAGGCGGCTTTAGGCCTGCAGGTCACAATCGTTCCACACTTTGGAATCGGTCTCCCACGGCTCGAAAGCTTCAATGGTCTGGTTCCCGATCCCGGTGCCATCGGCATTCTACAGGGCTCAGAGCGGCGACCTACGCATTGGATCGAGACCTACACCTACGTCGAAGGTTCGGGGCGCAAAATCCTCGGCGGGATGACGTCGCGCCAGGAGGGAGGGTTCGACAAGACCGTAACAGTCATGCGCGACGGTCTAGTCACAGTGTCCTTCGTTCAGGTCCGTCCGACGTCATACTGCACATGCACAGCGGATCTCGTTATCACTGCCGCGGGTTTCGCCGTCGGGCTATTCGACCGCTTGAGGCGCAAGAGCAGTTACCCTGCAGCGCCCGCCGACGTGAGCGTTGACATCCACACGATGGGCGAAGTCGGTATTGGCCGGTTCGATGGGTTCAATGGCGGGGCAGTGTTTGGCCGCTTGGCCTCCCGAACGGTGTTCCCGATTTACACTTTGGGCGACTCCCAGGATATTTCGGTGTTGTTGAACGAAATTAGTGGTGACTTGATGAACGCCGGCGGAGTGGACGCCACTTCCATCAACCCGGTAGCCTGGCTCGATGAAAGCTGACCAAGTGGAGCATGCGGGGACGTTCTTAAGTGAGGTGTAGAGGTGGCGGGTAATGTTTTGACGGTTCGAGAGACCGGCAGCGATGGGTCGCAGGGCCGGGAGATATCGATCACCGACGTAGAGTTTGCGCCGCTCGCTTTTGAGGCTCTGCGGGACGCAAAGCTCCACCAGCGTTTGGACATCCCGCTGAGAGGCCGCGGTCGGGTCCATTCGACCCAGGGTCTTGATATCCACCACGGAAAGATTGCGACTTTCAGCACGATCCTGGAGAGCCGCTTTACATCGAAAGCCATCGGACTTGTGCAGGGCGGATGGCTGCCTTCGGCTTTAGCACATATCGCAGATACAGTCGTGTTACCCGACCGCTGCGTGGTCGCCCAGCTCGCCTCAAGATTGAAGGATGGGATTACGAGAAACGGATCCGAACCGGACTTCATCGACCTCTTCGCAGCCAATCCTGTTCGAATCAACCCCTTACTTTTTGTGCTTGAGGGGGACCAGGGAAGCAATCCAACGCCCGACCAACTCCGCCGGCACTTGGCTGAAGCACGCACGAAGCTGCGGTCGGCCTTGCCGAACTGCGAGATAGTTGCCGGAGATGACCAAGGTCTTCGTGGCGTACTGGGGCTCATCGAAGACACTCGCGAGGGAGCGCAGCGCAAGCAGACATTCCTTCTTGAGATAAATCAATACGTCAAATCACCCGTGAGCCGCCAACGCCGCGACGTTGTTTGGAATCGCGTTGTTGATGCAGCGGCGCGTCACGGTCTTCCGACCGCTTCCCTCGTCGTCTTGGCTGCACTGAGTGCGGTCGTCTCGCCGCAAAAGAACAATCCCGCTAAAGGCCTGCTTAAGTTTGGCCAGGAGTACGCTTTGGCGGATGTCTACAACGCGCTCGCCGACATTCGGGCGCTGGAGATCCTGACAGCTCTCTTCGGGTTTTTTCCGCACGAACATCTTATGCTTTGCACTGCGGACAGGGACATGGCGCTGTTCTGGGTGGGCTTGGCGGCCTCGAACTTTCGAGCTCAAGACGGGCGCTGCACGTATGACATCAACCCGACACTACTACTTCCGAATATTTCGGCCACTCATTGGGGTTCGGTCTTCGGAACGAGCAACTAGTGCCTCAACATTCGCATGAACTCGCATAGGAAGGCAATCTTATCCGAGGTGATCGATCGATGGGCGAGCCTTTGGTTCGGCTCGGTCCTCGCGCGTCACGAGCAGAATCTTTAAACGGAATCAAATTTCTGCGCACGAAATTGACTTTTCGTGCGCTTGAACTATATTCTATGCGTTAACCAATTGAGGAGTGCAGAGAATGGCGTTCAGAGCTGATGAAGCCGCCATCAATGGTTTCGAACGAGCGAAAAGCTATCTGGTGTCGAGAAATTTCACTCCCGCTGAACGCTCGCGGAGCGAGCGTACGCTACTGGATATCATCGATGAGTGTGGACCAGTTGTTGAAGGCTATCCGACATGGCATCCATTGGTATCGCGTCACGATGAGCACAATCCTGAGACTTATCCCAGTGATCGTTGTGGCTATCAGGGGCTTGATCACACGGTCTATTTCGCGCACGGCTTTTTAACTTGCCCATATGTAAACGGCGAGAAAGTTGTCGCATCCGCTGACAGTCTCCCGCACCATCCTCGTGCAAAGATCACCGCTGAGATTCTTGACGTTCCCTTCTACAATACCGGTACCCAAGCGGTTCTTGTTCGCTGTGAATGGGATGCAATGCTTGAGCCGGGGAAGCTGGTGCCGAAATCGCTTGCTGTCCCGCTTATGCTTGAGCAGGAAATGCCGGTTTGGCGATGGTCATCCCGGGCGGAGAACTGGGAAACGATGCGGCCTTATCTTCTCGGCGCTCCACATGGAAGCAGATCATCGCTCTTCGTCAGCCAAGATACAGCACTGGCAATGAAAAAAATTTATCTCGCGATGGTTGAGAGTGGAATGTTCGGTCCCGTGAAGATGAGTTAATTGTGAAGCGAGCTCCGGCCTTGAATTCTGCGTAGACGACAACCGGCTTTGTCAGCTACTCATCAAACGATATGGATTGTTCGAAATGGCGCCAAAGCTGAAACCCGCAGGCTCCTCTCTTCGAGATAAAGTAGCTGGCCTCTTGAAGTGCATCCACGCTGACGTGGAGCTCGAAAAAGGTCTCGCAGTGACCACTGCAGACGTCTTCTTCATTGATGAAAGCAGTCAGCTTTTTCCGAAGAAAATCGCCGTTGAGTGCAAAGACTGGAAGAAAGGTCTCGCCTCTTCTGACATCGCGGAAATTTATAATCTCTACAGGCCGTCGCTCGACAGCGGTGAAATCGATAATTTATTGATCATCGGGGACAAGGAGCTTTCACAACAGCCATCAAGGTCGACTTCAGCATTGCGTGATGTGACGTACGTCTCATTTGAGCGGTTTGTCACGACGCTGATGAATTTTAGCTATGTTCTTCAGGACAACATTGCGGCTTATCACAATCACGATTCTTCGAAGAACTTCATCCACACCAACGTAAAAGGGCAAAACAAGAGCTTGGAGCAAGCAGCTCTCGATTGGCTCGCATCAGACGAGAATATCCTGCTCACTTACGGTGGATACGGCGTCGGGAAGACCAGTTTTAGCCTGTATTTCTGTAAATTGATGACCGAACGGCACCGATCGGGGGAATTCGATAGGATACCAATCCGACTGACGCTTGGGGACCTGTTCACCAAACAGGACCTCAAAGGTGTCATATGCTCAGCGTTGACCGGCGCCGATGGAGGCGCCGCCGTCCAAAACTTTTCCTACAATCTCTTCCTTCAGATGAACCGTGAGGGATATTTCCTTCTGATCTTGGACGGCTTCGACGAGATGCGCCACGCCATGACGCTCGACGATTTCAAGTTCATATTCGAGGATATGGCCCTTCTTTTCGAAGGCAATTCCAAAACTATTATACTTGGCAGACCCGACTCTTTCTTCTCGGCGGAGGAAGAAAATGCTGTCATCGACGCGATCTTAACGAATGTGCTCGGTGACTTGCGCCGCCTTCGAAAAGTGGAAGTTGACCTGTTGCGCAGGGACCAAGTAGCCACTTACCTCGACAACTTTCTTGCACGGAAAGCCGCTGATCCAAACATCAACCGCCTAAGGCAATTCAAAGACAGGGCGCTCGAAGACGAGCTCGACATTCTGTCGAGACCGGTCCAGTTGAATATGTTCACGACAATCATGAGCAGTGCCGCGGCGCCGGAGGGCAAATTCAGCCGATATGATCTCTATTTTCAATTCATTTACCGTTTTGTCCATCGTGAGCATTCGAAGGCGAGCCGCAAGCTAACTGTCGATCAGCTGGGCGATTCGTCCATCGGATACAGCGACCCCCGTACAATATTCATGCAGAGGTTGGCGTGGTGGCTTCTAACCGAGAAAAAGGAAAACCGTTTTAGAGCCAATGAAGTACCGGCCGATTTCGTCCCACAATCAATACGAAATTCGCGCAGCAGCGACGCCGCACTCAGAGAGATCATCGTCGGATCTGTGGTGGAGCACGTTGGCGAGCCCTCGGTACTTGGGACGAAAGGGCCGCGGATCTACTATTTCCCCCACAAGAGCTACGTCGAATTCCTGGTCGCAGAATTCTTCTGTCGAGAAAAATTCAGCATCGAAATGTACACTACCTTCTTCCGCTACATGAATAGCGAGATTCTGTCGTTCATTGCGGAAGGTCCAGCAGAGGCAGTTTCGAACATGCGCGCCGGGCTTGAGCACGCTAAAGGCACGATCAGTTCAGAAGTCCTCATGATTACCGCGCGGGACCCGGCGATCGAGCAGGAAGAGAAGACACTGGCGGAGGGCAATACCACGCCTGGCCGCCTGTACGTCTATTACCAGTACCTTTTGAAGAATGGGAGAGCTCGGCAGGAGATCGAAAGTTTCCTATTCAACACTTTCTCGAAGGCGACTCCCGTCAACCGAGTGGGCGTAGCTTACGCGCTATCCGCCGACTATCTGGGCCAAGCAAAATGCGAGCCTTTGTTAGAACGTCTCGTGGCTTTCATCTTGAACAAAGTTGGAATCTTCAAGCTCAAGGAGATGCTGACAGGTGGTTCCTCCATTTATTCCGTCGACGGGCCAGCCGCGCACATGGTCTTTCTTTCGACATGCGTGTCGATTGAACGAGGGGCAATCTCAGTGGATGTGCGCGAGATGAAGCGCTTCGCCCGAGATGCCTGCCAGAAAAGCCTGTATGTTAGCGGTTACGACGCAGCACCAAGCAAGGACACAAAAATTTACACCTTGAAAATCGGCTCCATTCGGGGGCTTTCAGTCGAGATAAAAGAATTTCTCCTCTCATTGCCACCCAAGTCATTGCACAGGTTCAGCGCACAGGTGCACGGCAGGTCTGACGAACTTTTGGCGGGTGCTTCAAACACGTTTCGACCGGCGAGAAACTAACCCCACCGGAGCATAATCTCGGTCCTCTGGTGTGGTTTTCCGTTGTTGGGATAGCACCGACATCGTTCTCAAAAGTTCGACTGCGCGAGGCGCGAGGCAAGGAACCGCTCGATCTTTTCACCAACCTCGGGAAACACAAATTTCAGAAATGGCAGTGTATCCTGATCAGGCAGATAGCGCTGATCACCGGCGCGGATTGCCTCCTTCAATAAGCGGGCGCGCTTCTCCCATTTCCTGCTCTTGTCTTGAGATACCAACAATTCTTCGCACCTGTATATGCGAAGCGCGAAGCCCATCGCCAACGCATGCTCGGGATAGCCGTCACATATTCGGTGTGCCACCTCGACGAGGTGCTTGAAGTCCCAGCCAACCGGCTGTTTCACGCGAGCGCTTAGAATTCCGTTCATGAGACCGGTTACTGCTCTATCATGTCTCTCGTTGGCCGGTAGCGTTACGCCCCGGGCCCACAATTCTCCAATCAGGCTGAGCCAAGCTTCCTCGGTCGACACGCCGCCAGGCGTATGGTGGTTCCTCCCGATCCAGAAGGAACAAATCCGTTCGCGCAAATCGTCGTCGCGACTCTCAGTGCTTTCCTTTTCCTGCTTTAGAAGCTGTTCCGACTGGCCTGAGTAGTCGAAGGCCCATGCCGTCTGTGTAGCAAGATTGGCGGTGAGATCCCGAAAGGCTATGATTTCTGACTTCCATCGGTCTTGTATGGCGCCCGAAACAATTTCCGGCACTCGAAAATGCGCCCGAAGATAAAATGTCCCGGTGCTTTCAGATAGAACCGTAGTTTCCTCATCGACCACAAGGATGTTCGAGTTGTTGGGAAACAACAGGTCATCCGTCGTTAGTCGGCGGTAATTAGGGTCGAATTCGGCCATTATCCAAACAAGCAGCGCTCCTTCGTCGCGGTAGAAGGTTCGCCGACCAGCGACGACGTCCAGAAAGGTTGTTGAGAGTTGTGCCTCGAACGCAACGCGCCCGTGCACGGTGATGGCTTGGACATCAGGTTGCCGGCGGCTTGCTGGTTCTCGTATGGAGCGCCAATGTTTTTCAACCAGGATCTTTTCGTTGGACGGGTCCGCGGATAGACTTCGCACGATCCGCTCCTTCACCACCCGATGGGCAAGGCTCTCCCGCTGGCCTCGATATTTCAGAGCTTTGATATCCTCCCGGCTCAATAGGGATCTGGTAACGGACGGACAGGACCCATCCTCACGACTGTGCCGGAAAAAGAAGCGTTTCTCTCGTGAAGCTACGAGATAGACCGGAGTCGCACACAGAGCGCACCCATACCTCGGTGTGTTGGCGAGACTCTCGCTAATCGACATCCTCTCGGAAATGAGTCGATCATATCGGCGCCCTGAGATAAACGAAACAACATCGAGGAAAGCGCCAGTTTCGAGATCGATAATCTCGCTGATTTCGGGATCCTTCACAGGCTCGGCGAAAGCGAGAGGATCGAACGTAACGTTTCCTTGCACTGCCATGACGTTCACCTTCGAATCTCTGCGAGCCTACTGAGATTCGGTTGCATTTTCGAACGCAAAATGAGCAAATCCAACGGTTGATTGCGTTGTTGCGGGGGGGAAATGGACCGAGCCTTTTCAGATAGACACGGCTACCGCGGGGCCGAGCCGGACATTTCCATTCGGGAAGATGCGCCCGACTTTCTCCGTTTCCAGGTCGCCAGCATCGCGGAAAAATGCGACCTCAGGCCTAGCGAAATTCGGTCCATCGTTTGCAACGTCCTCTTGGAGGTACCGGATCCCAGGAATTGGAGTGAATATCCGAACGTTTGGGACGAGGTTCTTGGGCTCCTCCAGCACTGCGATTGGTATAAAGTTTATGACATCGCCGAAGCTATCTGGCGGTCTCTCGATCGCCGACCTGATCAGCAAACTCGATTTGGAAGCGAACTAAACCGCGGCTTTCGTGAAAAAGGCATCGGGTGGGAGCTAAAGCATCCAGACGGTATCGTCTTTCGAGGCGGCCAAACGTTCAAAGTTGCCACCGAGGAGGCCGTTGCCACCTTTGCCAAGAGCGGAAGATATACGGCAGCAGGGGAGATCCGCGAAGCCTTAGAGGATATTTCACGCCGACCCGAACCTGATCGCACCGGCGCAATCCAGCATTCTATGGCGGCGCTTGAATGTGTCGCTCGTGACCTATCCAATGCGCCAAACATGAACCTGGGTCAGCTCATCAATGGTCTCGCCCTCACGCCCCCATTGGGCGACGCGTTACACAAGCTCTGGGGATATGCTTCGCAAAATGGCCGACATGTACAGGAAGGGCGCGATGCAAGTGCTGCCGAGGCTGAGCTCGTTGTCAGCGTTGCGTGCAGCATCGCCGTCTTTCTCCTGAACCGGTCGGTATAGCACGCTACCTTCAAAGGTACGCGGCCAAAAAGATTGGCAGCAACGGCTCGTCACGGTCCATCGAATTCGTATGCCTGCTGGCGATTCAAAAAGGGTTCCCGATGCATATCTCTCGCGTTCAGCTCGTTAACTATCGGAACTTCGAGCGCGCAAGTTTTCATTTCAACAAAGGCATAAACACCGTCATCGGTGAAAACGGATCAGGCAAGACCAATCTGTTCCGCGCGATGCGTCTGATGCTGGACGACGATTTCCTTCGCTGGGCCTATCGCATGGATGAAAGCGATTTTCATCGCGGGATCGGCAACTGGCGCGGCCATTGGATTATCATCAGCATAGAATTCGCGGAGGTGTCTCAGGACGAAGCCGTACAAGCACTTTTCCTACATGGGACCGGAGTTATTGAAGACGAAGCGATCGCTCGGGCAACCTACAATCTCATTTTCCGGCCGAATGCCGCGGTCCGGACGCGATTGGCGCAACTCGATCAAGACGACCAGGCGGGTTTGTCGGCGATCTTGAACGCAGTCACATTGGACGACTACGAGACCGTCTTCACCGGCAAAAGCACCGCGGACTTTTCTGATCCAGCCGTGTACCAGGAACTAGTCGGAAATTTCGAAACCGTGCATTTTCCGACAGAGCTTCATCCAGCGGCCCTCGGAGGAAGGGTTCCAGGCATAATGTCGGTCAGCAAGGAGGTTTGCTTCACCTTCATCCAAGCGCTTCGTGACGTAGTCAGTGAGTTCCAGGGCCAGAGAACAAATCCCCTTTTGACGCTCCTCCGCAGCAAAAGCGGGGATCTGGATCCGGCAGTGCTTGCCCCGATCACTGAGCGGGTGAACGAACTGAACAATGAAATCGAGGCGATTCCCGACGTCGGAGAAATCCGGGCCGACATTCGCCAAACGATCCGGGATGCTGCCGGCGAAACTTATTCGCCAGCGAGCCTCGCAGTGCGATCGGCTGTCCCGGGTGAAGCTGATCGGCTTTTTCAATCCCTAAAATTGTTTGTTGGGGAGACGGACGATCAATACGAGGGAGCCATCAACGAGTTGAGCCTCGGAGGCGCCAACCTCATATTTCTCACCCTGAAGCTTCTCGAGTTCAAGTACCAGAAAGCAAAGCAGGCCTGCGCCAACTTCTTAGTCGTTGAAGAACCTGAGGCGCATATTCACACCCATATTCAGAAGACCCTTTTCGACCGATTGAGCTATACCGACACTCAGGTGATATACTCGACGCACTCAACCCAGATTTCCGAAGTTAGCAACATTGAGAATGTCAACATCTTGGGCCGGAGCGGGTCGCGCTGCGAAGCATACCAGCCGAGCGCTGGCCTGGAAGCACCAAAAATCCGGAGCATCCAGCGCTATCTTGATGCCGTCCGCAGCAATCTTCTGTTCGCGAAAAGCGTGATTCTGGTTGAGGGCGACGCCGAAGAAATCCTCGTGCCGGTGCTGGTCAAAGAGGTGCTCGGTGTGAGCCTCGACGAACTGGGCATAAGCCTGATCAACATCCGCAGTACTGGCTTCGAGAACGTCGCTGTTTTGTTTCACGATGATCGCATTCGTCGACGTTGTGCAATCGTGACTGATCTCGACGCGATCTTTTTCAACACTGACCCGCATCCGGACGATTCTGATGCGTTGAAGATTGCCAAAGAGAAGGCGCTCGGCTCGCAGGCAGCTGGCGTCGCACGACGCACTCGTTTGACGGCCTTCAAGGACGGAAACGATTGGATTTCGGTTCACTACGCGCCGCGTACGTTCGAAGTCGACTTCGTTGCGGCGGGCAATGTCGAACTGACAGTTTCGGTGCTCAATTCTGTGTACAGCGACGCCGCAACCATTGTTGCGGCAACCGCGGAGCTGCGTTCCGGCGATGTGGCGATCTACGGAAAGCGGATCCTCGCAATGGCTAGCTACGCCAAGAAGGGTTGGCTGGCAATTCAGGTTGCCAAGTTGGTTACAGGAACGACGCGAATCCCCAGCTACTTGGTGGAAGCGATCTTTACCGCACACAAACCCCTGAGCCGACGAGTGCTAGCGAACATGATTGATCACCGGCTGAAGTTCCACACGGATCCGACCGTTATTTCCGAGGCGCAGGTTATGGCGTTGCGTACCCAGGTAGAAGCTTTCCGCGCCGGCGATCTGCAGATTGAACCACTTCGAGAAGCGATCATCGGCACGATGGCGGGAGACGTCATCATTGATGTTCTGGGATACGCTTGATGGTTTTTGTCTGGGAAGACGGCGACCTCAACGAAGAGCAGGTGGACGCCATCGAGCATGACGGAAGCGTGTACCTTGCCGCCTGCCCTGGGAGCGGCAAGACCAGAGCATTGACCTATAAAATCGCATTAGAGTTATCCAAGCTCGAAAGCGAACGTCATTGGGTTGTTGCCATCACGTACACGCACCGCGCCGCCGAGGAAATCGCCGAGCGGATCGAGCGGTTGGGCGTGGCAACAGACCGGCTATGGATCGGTACAATCCATTCGTTTTGCCTTGATTGGATCTTGCGGCCTTACTCCATCTATCACCAGAAGCTGCAGAATGGGTTTCGCGTGGTGGACCAGCATGAAACTGAAGCAATTCTGGACCAACTTTGCCATCAGTCACCGTATCAAGTTCGGGCATTCGATTGCAGATATTATTACTCGACAGCGGGGTGTCAGCTGGAGAATGCGAACCCGTACCGACGCTTAGCTGCGCTTTCCGTGTTGAACGGATACTGGCAGCATCTCGAGGAGAACCGGCTAATCGATTTTGAGATGATCTTGGGTTGCGCTTACGACCTTATCACCGCCCAACCCTCTATTTCACTCCTGCTCGGTAAGCTTTTCAAATACATCCTAATTGACGAGTATCAGGATACAAAGGAGATCCAGTATGCGATCGTCGCCGCGATACTCGGCGCGTCAGCTGGGAATACAAAGACATTCATCGTTGGCGATCCTAATCAGGCAATCTACGGATCGCTAGGCGGGTTCGCCATGAGCCGTTTGGACTTCGCCGCTCTGGCAGGCATTGCACTTGCCGATAAAAGCCTTGCAAGCAACTACCGTTCCTCGGACAGGGTTGTCGACTACTTTTCCAATTATTGCGTCGTTCCAGCGGTCATCGAAGCGGTTGGTCCTGACAAAGAATACCCGAGCGTTGTATCGTTCAATCAGGAGATCAATCAGCAGGAACTCGACGACGAAATCGTCCGGCTCATCCGTTACAATATCGAGACGCTCGGAATTCCTCCTCATGAAATTTGCGTGGTTGGACCACAGTGGATCCAGCTGGCTGCGGTCACTAGGCGTCTCGTTGCAGCACTTCCAGAGTATAGTTTCGATGGCCCCGGCATGGCGCCGTTCTCTCGTGACCAGGACAACATCTGGTTCAAGATCTCACGTATCGCCCTGACCCGTCCAGATCCACAGCTCTTCGTCCGGCGCACACGATGGGCCAAGGAAATCTTGGATCATCTTAGATCGGCGGGTGTCGACGTCTCAAAGATCTCGCCGCGTGACCTGCTGCGCCATTGCAACGGCATCGAGATTGCTGTGGAGGACGGGCTAGAATATTTGGAGTTGTTTTTTGCGGAACTGCTGTTGGCTCTCGACATCGAGATCGATCTTTTCCCACCGCTCCAGGAGCACCACGTCGCTTTTTTCGAACGGTCCCGACTTCAAATCCAACGGCTGGAAGATGCCGGCGTTCAAGGCGTATCGAGCATTGCCATGTTCAGACGTGTGTTCGCCACCCGAGCTGGCATAACGGTTTCGACGATTCACGGGGTGAAGGGAGCGGAGTTCGATACCGTGATCGCTTTTGCGCTCCTTGAGGGAATGGTTCCGCACTTCTCAGATCCGAACGCGGCAGAGAGCGCCAACAAACTGCTCTATGTCGTTGCCTCTCGCCCCAGAAAGAACCTGCACCTGATCGCTGAAACAGGTCGGATCAGCGGGATTGGCGTTCCATATGAAGCCACGCAGGTGCTCGCGGAGAGTAATTTTGCTTATGATCTTATGGATGATGCCGGGTAGCCAGAGGGAATCTGGCGTGAGCAAGGCCGCGCCTCTATCATAATACTCCCCACGCCCGAAACCTCCCCCTCCCCGTCATCTCCCTCAAACCCAACTCCAAAACGATCCGCCGCGCCGCCTGCGGCGTGACGTCGAGCGTTTTTGCTACCATTTTCGCCGACACCAGCGGTTTCGCCATGACGAGCTCGACCAGCTCCGGCAGTTTTGAAGATATCCGGCGCCCCTCCAGCTTCCGCTCCATCATCGTTTTCGCCAGTACCAGCCGGTCATGTTCCTTCAGGCCGATCTCGGCGGCCGCCAGAAATCCGTGGGCGATGGCGAGCAGCCGGGTTTCCAGGTCGCGATGCCGGCGCCGATCGACGGGAATGGTCTTGAGGCCGAGATTGATCGCGGCGAGATGGGCGCCGGTGGTGATGCCGGCCTGCCGCAGGATCGACGCGGCAAGTAGCCGTCCGAGCCAGGGCGCGTGCTGAAGGACGGAAAGCTCGTTCCAGGCATCGAGGGCGATAACGGCCTGCAGCGTCGCCGGCAAATTTTCGGCCTGACGGAGCACGGCGCGCCATTCGTCAAGCCGGGCATCCTCGTCCCAGTCGAGGTCATAGATCATCGGGTCTTTTTCGGGACGGCCGGCCGTCGAACGGCCGCCGACGTGGCCGGGCCGCCTGGCGTCCTCAATCGCCGCCTCCGATCGGGCCAGCAGCGCATCGATGGCGGCGTAGTCGACGCCGGACAGATTTCCCGCATCGACACCATCGTCCCCCTCCCCTTCCGGATTTTTTTCAGCGGCCGCGGGCCGAATGACGCCGGGCGACCCAAACGCCTCAGGGCCGGCGGCTGTGATCTCCGAAGTCTGCCGCAGTGTGCGAATGCCTTCCGGCGAGAGCGCCCAATCCGGGGACTGTGCGGCGATGCGCCGGCGGGTGCGCAGAACGTCCCGGGCGATGGTGAGTTCGTGGGTCGGAGTGCGGGTGTCTCGGAAGGCGTCGTGGAGGACGAGGTCTTCGAGATGGACGAGCTCGCCGTCGATCCACAGCGAGGCGCAGGCGTCGGCGAAGTTTTGCCGTTCGAGGAAGCCGGCGCCGACCGGCGAACGAGCAATGCGCTCGTCGAGACGGGCGATCGCGGTTCCTGCCGCGGATATGGGCTTGAGCAGTCTCAGGATAGGCAAATTAGCGAGATCGTAAGACATTGAAATCACGCTAAATGATTTGCTAAAGGAACTCTATAGGGGTATTGTGGTTCCTCACATGGTATGATGGCGGGTTGGGTTTGTAACCATCGATAAGTACTGCTTATCGATGGTAGTTGATCTCGAGTCGCAAATCGGAAAGAATCGGGGCAAATCACGGCCCTGAAGGCCGCCGAATACAGCGATTTTGGAGCGCGCGTGGCCAAAGCTAAACAGTCCCTGACCGCCGTCGAGCGCCGCGCCGAAGAACTCGACACCATTGCCGCCGTGTTGCCGATGGAGCGCCGCGACGAACTGGCGGAATTGCTTACCGACCAGGATGTCGAAACGCTCAAACATCTCGTCGAGCGCGGCATGGGCGACAATACCCTGCGGGCTCTCACCTCCGATCTCGCCTATCTCGAAGCCTGGGGGCTGGCCGCGACCGGCCACTCGCTGCCCTGGCCGGCGCCCGAGGCGCTGCTGCTGAAATTCGTCGCCCATCATCTGTGGGATCCTGAGAAGCGAGCGAACGACCCCGATCATGGCATGCCGGATGATGTCGACGACAAGCTCCGGCGCCAGGGGTTTCTAAAATCCATCGGCCCGCATGCGCCGGATACGGTGCGCCGGCGGATGGCCAGCTGGTCGACGCTGACAAAGTGGCGAGGACATTCTGGCGCCTTCGCCTCCCCTGCCCTTAAACAAGCGATCCGCCTGGCGGTGCGCGCCGTCCCGAGGCAGCGCCGTCGCAAGAGCGCGAAAGCCGTGACCGGCGATATTTTGGCAAAGCTTCTCGCCACCTGTGTGACCGACAGCCTGCGTGATGTCAGGGACCGCGCCATCCTGATGGTCGCCTTTGCCTCCGGCGGCCGCCGGCGCAGCGAAATCGCCGGACTGCGCGTCGAGCAGCTCTCGGTCGAGGCGCCCATCGAGGTGCCCGACGGCCCTCCCCTCCCCTCTTTGGCCATCCATCTCGGTCGCACCAAGACCACGACCGACGGGCAGGACGACCTCGTCTATCTCACCGGCCGACCAGTTGAGGCATTGAATGCCTGGCTGGTGGCGGCGAAGATCGACAGGGGTAGCGTGTTTCGGGCGATCGGGCGGTGGGGCACTGTCTCGCGGCGCCAGCTCGATCCGCAGTCGGTCAATGCGATCCTGAAGCAGCGGGCGGAGATGGCCGAGTTGGAGAGTGCGGAGTTTTCGGCGCACGGACTGCGGTCGGGGTATCTGACAGAAGCGGCCAATCGCGGCATCCCCCTCCCCGAAGCGATGGAGCAATCGAGGCACCGATCAGTTCAGCAGGCCTCGAGCTATTACAACAATGCGACCCGGAGGAGCGGCCGGGGCGCTCGAATGCTGTAGGGACCGCTCATCCTCGACGGCACCCTCTCTGTCAGATCTGCGAGGCCGGCGTCCCGACGCGTAGTGGTGCCAGAATGTGCTGCTCGACCAATTCAGGCGCCCATTGGACGTACTCCACCACGCTGCCGTCGGCATGCTTCATGTACATCATTCGTCCGGTCGGAATGTTTCCTACGTCGCGGATCACAGACGCGCCGTTTGCAAGGAGCTTGCTCTTGGCGCTGTCAATGTCCTCCACGATCCAAGGACCGAGGCTGCCGCGGATCGGCGCCAGCACCTCATCCGTTCCGCCAATCGCGAGCACGTCGCCAATACCGACGAGGGTCACGGGGTCATAGTTTAGCCAGAGATGGGGCTGGGTGCCGTGGACTGCCTTGAGCGTTGCCACGGTGGACTCAAGGTCTGTCGTGACGATGCGGGTGTATGTCTTGAGGATCATGAAGATGCCCTTCTGCGGTGGTGAAGGTCGAGGACGCTGCCAGCTCGCGGCTGGAGCGCTCAGCGTCCTCGTAGATAGAGAATGACAGGCTCAGGCTCTCTCAGCGCAGGAAACGCTCCGAGACCGCCAGCATGGTCACGGAATGTCCGGCCCGGGCGAGGAGTTCGTCGAATGCCGCCCGATCGGCGTCCACGCCGTCCTGGAACGCCGTCAGTGTGGGCCACCACAACTGACGGGCCCCTAGGAACGGTGGCTCGTCGCCATGCACCTCGACACTCGGTCGGTTCACCGCGTGGCCTAGCGCACCGATCCGCAGGCCGAGCGCGTCGTCGTCCGCGTCCGCCCAACCGGGATTGCCGTCACGGTGCACGAACTGAAGGAGATGAATGCTTGTCGGCCGCTCCAGCACGTCCCATTGGCGATCAACCGCGGCTCCGGCGCCAATTGGGGGCCGCGAAACGATGACCTCCTCCTCGGTAATGAAGAAGATGACCCTCGGCAGGTCCTGGAACAACGGCTCGTCGGGACGGATGTTATCGACGAACAAGGGTTCGTCGACCAGTGCGCCGGCGGCCTTTGGAGAGTCGAACGAGGGCATGGCGACACCGTCGTACTGGTCCTGCCCCGGGCCGAGGCGGTCGGTGTCAAACTGGTGCGCCTGGACATAGGTGAGCATCCCCGGGATCTGCCGGCCCAGGGTGCCGTGCGGGTGACGCCAGTGGTCGTGGAAGCGCTGGCGGTCGATGTCGGGGCGGCGGGGAAGGAGAGAGAAGAAGCGGATCACGAGAGGTCCTAACTAGTATAGTTTCATTTGTATCGGCGCGAATGTCACGCGTGCGGAAGTCGTAGGAGAGCCATTTCTCCCCAACTTGTGAGATAGGTATACGTCTGCTACTTAGTTGCAAGAACGCACTTACAGTCGCCTAGGTATCGCTGAGGAAACCCAATGTCCGTCTGCCAGCACTTCGATGAAAGCTGCCCCAGCCGCTCGCTGTTCGATAATATCGCCGACAAGTGGTCGATGATGGTGATCAGCGTGCTGGATGCGGGCCCGATGCGCTTCAACGGAATCAAGCGGCACATTGGGGGCGTGACGCAGAAGGCGCTGACACAATGCCTGCGGCGGCTGGAACGCAATGGACTTATTTCCCGCCGGATCATTCCGACCTCGCCGATCGGGGTCGAGTACACCATCACGCCGCTTGGCCGCTCGCTGCTGGGTCCATTTCAGGCGCTCCATGAATGGACCATTGAGCATGTCGATGATGTGGAGCAGGCGCGTCAAGCGTTTGACGGCCGTGCTGCGGAGTGAGCTGACGCGTCTTCGAGTTCACCGCCGCGGCTGGATTCGCCCCGCCCGACGAACCTCGCGCAGCAATTCCGCTCGGCGGATACCGGTCGAGAGGGGAGCCAACACGCGAACGGCCAGCGCTTCAACTGTGTGAGTTCAAGGGGATTGATTGCGCTTGATCAAGCCGATCGACACAGAAAAAGTGGCCTTCGTCGCAGCGCTCCAAAAGCCCATGGTTCAGCGTCGTCGCCTATGCAACGACCCTGTTTCTGCCGAGTGATTTCGCCTGATAGAGATTTTCGTCCGCGGCTTTCAGGCGCTCGGACGGGTCAAAACCAGGCGGGCATTGACACGCTCCTATGCTCGCCGATATCTGCACCCGCGAGCCGGAAGCCGCATGTAAAACGACGGCAGCAATTTCCGCTCGGATCTCTTCACATCGGGTGTGCATTTCTTCAAACGTTAGACCGCTTTGGAACAGACCGAATTCTTCACCGCCCAGGCGTCCGGCGACACTGATTGTCTCTGGTAGCGGGAGAGAATTCGGCCGGTCAGGCGGAGCGCCTCGTCACCCGTTGCATGACCATGACGGTCATTGATCATCTTGAAATGATCCAGGTCTAGAAACAGCAGGACCCCGGATACACCGCGATCACTCATACCCTCCAGTTCTTCCATGAAGGCGCTCCGTGTCAGGACTCCTGTCAGGCCATCGGTGCGGGATTGGAGACGAAGGGCCTCGTAGGCTTCTGCGAGCTGCTGTAGAACCTCCTTCGTCGCCGCTTCAGCCCGCCGAATCTTCTCGGACTGGGCAAAGTGAAACGCCGAGGCCGGAATCGATATCGCCAGCGGACAGAAGATGGTCATGAACAGCCCCGCTCCAACCACCTGCCCGCCCAGTAATGGCACGATCCAGAACGAGAGAGCCAGTGAGGCCAGCATCGAGCACAGGCCAGTCAAAAATGACTTTTCAATAATGCGACGCATCGACACCACCATGGAAAATGGAAGTGTCTTTGGACCTCAGGCACTTAAAGACGGCTGAACCACTTCGATAAAAGTCAGGCTATGCGCCCAATCTCGAGGGGCTGTATCAAGGGTCCATAATCTCTCGTTCGTTTGACGCGTCGTATTTCCGGATTTCCCCTCGCATTTTGCCGTTCCAGCGGCTGACAAACGCGATCGTATCAGCCGCCCGCAGATGAGCGCTGAGCGCAGCCTCATCCACCCAGCGTTCCGATATCAACAATCGGCCTGACTGGGGATCGTCAACGGCAGCATCATAGGCGATGGCGCCAGAACGCTTGCGCGTACTGACTGCGAGCAATTTGAGTTCTGCCACGAACTGCGCCAGGTCGGCCGGATTGACGTGCATGTAGCCTGTTACGACAAGCATGGGTATTCTCCTCTCCCAGACTGCAGGCTCTCGGCAATCTGGGGTGTTCATTCATCCGCAACGATCAGGCAGCGATCAGCACGATCTTGCCTTGGATGCTTCCTTCGGACGCGCGGCGGTGGGCTGCAGATGCGTCAGCAAGCGGATAGGTGCTGTCGATCACCACGCGAACGGTGCCGTCATCAAGGAGGCGGCCGGCCTCTACGAGTTGCGCGCCGTTCGAACGCACCTGCGTCGATGATACGATGATCTTTCGCTCGGCAGCTTGCCCATGGCCAGAAAAGCCCAAGGGATTGACGAGATACAAGGCGCCGTCCTGCTTTATGATGGGAAGGAAGCGTTCCATATTCGCGCCGCCGACGGCATCGAGTACCAGATCCACATCCTTCGCCACCGTTTCCGCAGCCACCTTGGTGTAGTCGATAAAACGATCGGCTCCGAGATCGCGGAGAAGCGCCTCGTGCTTGCCGGAAGCAACGGCAATCACCTTTGCCCCTTTCCATTTTGCGATTTGAACCGCGAGATGGCCGACACCGCCTCCAGCGCCATTCACCAGCACGGTCTTTCCATCCAGCGGAACCGGTGCATGCGAGAAGGCCTGGAATGGGTTCGGCGCATCATGGCCCAGATCCACCAGAAACTGCCAGGCGGTCAACAGCGACATCGGCGCACCGGCCGCCCGGATATGGTCGATCCCGGCGGGCTTCAGCGCCAGTTCCGATGCGGGGACTGAAACATATTCCGCATAGGCGTTGCTGCCCTTCATGAGGTCTTCCGGAAAACGAACCATCGCATAGACTTCGTCGCCGACGCGAAACCCAGACACGTTCTTGCCGACCGCCGATACGACGCCAGAGACGTCGGTGCCAAGGATCAGCGGGAAGGTTGGATTGGGTTGCCACTCCGGCGGAAGTGCCCGGTAGCCATCGCGCAGGTAAAGATCGGGCGGATTGATGCCCGCAGCATGGACCCGGACGAGAACGTCGTGATCGGTCATTTCCGGTTGGGGCGCGTCCTCACAAAGCAGAACGTCGGGACCGCCGAATTCATGCAGTCTTACAGCTTTCATTATCTCTGTCACCATTGCCTCCTTGGATATTGGCTTTGATTACAGAAGATATGCGCGTCGACGACGATTGATAATCGGTGTTGAATTCGCTTTACTAATGCCATGAAGGAACAAATCGGAATCGATAGACTGACGGGGCTAATCGCGTTTGCACGCGCCGGATCGCTCGGAAGCTACACCGCGGCGGCCCGCACCCTGTCCATCTCTCCCTCGGCGGTCAGCAAAAGTATCCAGCGGCTAGAGAAGCAACTTGGCGTTTCGCTCTTTACGCGCACGACCCGTTCCCTGACCTTGACGGACGAAGGACGCGACCTCCATGAGCGCGCGCTTCGGCTGCTGAGCGACGCGGAAGATATCGAGCAGGCGGCAAAGGCAGCGCGCACCGAGCCTGCCGGCACATTGCGGATAGCAGCATCTTTGCCGATCGGCCTGCACATTATCGCGCCCGCGCTTCCTCATTTTCGCAGACTCTATCCAAATGTGCACATAGATCTCCGTTTGAGCGATCACATAGTGGATCTGGTCGAAGGCGGCTTCGATCTGGCAGTTCGGATCGGCGATCTCTCCGACTCTCGCCTGCTCTCAAGGCGCCTATCGCCCCATCGACTATGCTGCTACGCCTCACCCGAATATCTTGACGGTTACCCCACACCTAAGCATCCGAACCAGTTGGAAGAGCACGAGACCGTCAATCTGCGCTACCAAAATAGTGGCCAGCTATTCCGCTGGCCCTTCCGTATCAGGGATCGGGAGGTGGAAGTCGTGCCATCCTCGGGTATCGTCGTCGATGCAAGCGAGGCCGTTCTTGCATTGATTGCCGCTGGCGCAGGTATCGGAATGGCAACCAGCTTCATGGCCAACTCCTGGGTGGAGCGCGAAGCGCTTGTTCCTGTTCTGGCAGACTATGCCGTCGACCGGCACAACATCACGGCGCTGTGGCCAGCGAGCCGTCGGTCCAACCCCGCTGTTCGCGCCTTCCTCGACACCTTGGTGGAGTTGTCATGACAACGGTATTTGTGGCCGATGGCCGACAGCCGGCTCATCCGCCTGCTGGCACCATGGTGCGCCCCTTCCCCGGTTATTATCTCTATTACCCTGATCTTCACGGGACTACAGCCCTCGAACTGTCCAAAGCAGCCTCTTCGAGAACCAAGAAATGAGCCCCGCTCCGCACCCGCTCGCGACGCCCTTTCCTTATCGAGCACAAGGGTTCGTAGGAGCCGCAGGGGCAGGAACTGATCAATTGGCTGAAAATTAGCTCGACCAGGGCGCGCCTCACCTGACGTGCAGCAGACTCAACGCTGTGCGAGCCGCCCGGCCGCGTAGTCGCGCGCAAGCGCGATAAAGGCCTGGAAGGCTGCGGAGGAATTGCGCCGATTATAATAGTAGAGGCACAGCGGTACGAGCGGCGGTGTCCAGTCTTCGAGAATGCGCACGAGTCGCCCTGCAGCAATATCTTCGCGGACATCGGCTTCCATGAGATATTCTATCCTCACGCCGTTCGTTACTGCGATCCGCGCTAGGGATGCACACCGCGTGTCAACGGCAAAAGCAGGTGTGTGATTGAACGTCGGGTCCGTTCCCGATCCATGCGCAAAGGATGCAACGGGCGATCAGCGGGCTGAATACTCATGTTTGACAGTGCACCGTTACGCTGCACGCAACAGTGGTTGGAACCGCTTCGCGTGGTGAGCTCATTCCGTAACGGAACGCATAGTCGGATAGGCCTGCTCAAACCTCCGGGTTACGGAGTCCCGTCGAGACATTCTTCAGTCCTGAGGCGGTCTCTCAACGTGGCTGCCGCGCCGAACGTCCTTGATGAGATCGACGAACCGCCGCAGTTTGGCGGGGATGTTTCGTCTTCCGGGATAATAGAGGCAGAGCCCCGGATAGGGTGGGGTCCAGTCGGCAAGAACCTGCTCCAGCCGTCCAGCAACGACGTCCTCTGATACCTGCCATTCATTCAGATAGGCGAGTCCGGCTCCGTCGCGGGCCGCCCGGAGCATCAGGTCGCTGTCATCGAGCGTGAGCTTGCCAGGAACGTCGAGCATGAAGCTCTCGCCTCGCTTTTCGAACTCCCAGCGATAGAGCGTGCCGCTCGCCATTCTGGCCCGAATGCACTCGTGGTTCTGAAGATCTGCCGGAACCTGCGGCTTTCCATGCTGCCGGAAATATTCGACCGAACCGATGATGGCCGGACGGACGCTGTCGCCGATCGGAACGACGACCATGTCGGGGGGAACGGCTTCCCGAATCCTGATCCCCACGTCAAAACCCTTGGCATTGACATCGACCAGCGCGCCCTCCGTGACAATCTCCACCGCCATCTGCGGGTTTCTCCGCATGTATTCCAGGATCAGCGGCGTCAGGATCATTCGGCTCGCACCGACCGACGTGTTGATGCGCAGGGTACCGGTGGCTTCCGCACGATGCTCGTCGACATGCTCAACGGCGTTGCGAATGGCCTCCAGCGCCGGGCCAACGCTCGCCACGAACTGCTCGCCCGCGGCGGAAAGGACCACGCTCCGCGTCGATCGGTTGAATAGTCTGACGCCCATGCGCGCTTCCAGCGCGGCGATCTGCTGGCTGAGCGAAGACGACGAGATCCCAAGCTCGCGCGCGGCGGCCCGAAACCCGCCACGGGAAGAGACCGCGAGAACTGCTTCGAGTTCGGCGAGCGAGCCACGCATCATTGTCCGTAACTCCTTATCAGCCTGAGCGCTTTTCGCGAGCTTATCAGGACAATGGAGAAATGCCAGATAAGCCTGACAGTCGAAAGGAGTTAGACATGCGCAACATCGACAAGATCTATATCGACGGTCAGTTCGTCACACCGAAGGGAACCGAAACGGGCGATCTTCATAATCCGTCCACTGAAGAGAAGATCGGTACGGTCCGGCTTGCCGGCGTAGAAGACGCACAGGAAGCCATCGCCGCGGCAAAACGCGCCTTCCCTGCGTTCTCACGCACGTCAAAGGCCGAACGCATCGATATGCTGAAGCGCTTGAACGCCGCGGTCGCCGCGCACGTTACCGATCTCACCGAAGCAATGGCGCTCGAATATGGCGCTCCGCAGACCTTCACGCGCTTTGCTATTCCTCATGCTGCTTCGAGCTTTCTCACCATGGCGTCCGTCCTGGAGGACTACGAATTCGAGCGCCAAATGGGCCGCGCGCGGGTGGTCATGCAGCCGTCTGGTGTTGCCGCGGCCATCACGCCCTGGAACAGCAATATCGGCTTCATCACCTCGAAGCTCGCAACCGCCATCGCCGCTGGTTCGAGCATCGTCATCAAGCCCAGCGAGATGAGCGCGATCCAGACGCAGATCTTGACGGAGTGCCTTCATGAAGCGGGTTTGCCGAAAGGCGTGTTCAACATCATCAATGGCTATGGCAATGTCGTCGGCGCGGAACTCAGCCGGCATCCTGATATCGCAAAAGTGACTTTCACCGGCTCCACCGCGGTCGGCCGGGAAATCCTACGCAACGCGGCTGATACCTTCAAGCGCGTAACCCTGGAACTTGGCGGCAAGGGTCCAAACATCATTCTCGACGATGCAGATCTGAATGTTGTCATTCCCGCCGTTTTGCGGATGGGCTTCATCAACAGTGGCCAGGCCTGCATTGCCGGTACTCGTATTCTGGTTCCGAACCAGTTGCTCGACGACGTCCTGGACAGGCTGAAACAGGAGATCGAGACGTTCAAGGTCGGCGCTCCGAGCGATCCGGACGCGATGATCGGACCGATGGTCAGCCGCAAGCAGTACGATCGCGTCCAGTCCTACATCGAACTGGGAACGCAGGAAGGCGCCCGTCTCCTGACGGGTGGCCTGGGCCGGCCCGCAGGTCTGGATCGTGGCTGGTTTACGAAGCCGACGATCTTTTTCGGCGTGGACAACCAGATGCGGATCGCACGCGAAGAGATCTTCGGACCGGTCCTCTCGGTCATCGCCTACCGCGACGAGGACGAAGCCGTGTCCATCGCAAACGACACCCCATACGGCCTCCAGGCCTATCTGCATGGCACCGACTCCGCACACATGCAGGCGCTTGCGGATCGATTGGACAGCGGGCGGGTGGTCATCAACGGCGCGCCGCATGAGCCGCTCGCGCCCTTTGGCGGCTTCAAGCAGTCAGGGATCGGTCGTGAATACGGCGTGTTCGGCCTCGAGGCGTTTCTGGAGCCGAAAGCCGTCATTGCGTGACGATCGCTAACTTGGACCGGCAATCGAACCGCTCGGGTCAGGCGTCTGAAAGTCGGACCAGGACCTTGCCGACAGCCTTGCCGCTCTCCTGGAACTCGTGCGCATCGGTCACTGCATCGAGGGCATATGTTTTCGCGATCTGCGGAACGTATGCCCCCGACGCGGCGCAGGCCGAAATCTCCTCAGTTGCGTGACGCATCGCCGCTTCCGGCATGGTGTACACGTAGACGAAACGGAATGAGAAACCTCCGAGCAGCGCCGGGAAAAACGGTATTGTAAGCTTAGCATCCGATGATTCCGTCGAATAGGCCGAGACGACGCCGTCGCGGGCCAGACAAAAGATTGCCACTTCGATATTGGCGGAGATATCGACATCCACGATACGGTCGACGCCGTGGCCGCCCGTGGCCGATCGTATGGCCTGCGGCACGTCTTCCTGGTGCCTGTTGATGACAAGATCGACCCCTGCGGCTCGCGCGACCTCCGCCTGCTGCTCGCGGCTCACTGTCGCCGCCACCCACGCGCCCGCCCATTTCGCAAGCAGGATCGCCGCGTTGCCGACCGCACCGGCACCACCCTGCACCAGAACCCGTTTGCCGCGCAGGTCACCATCGGCGAACAGGCAGCGATGCGCCGTCATCGCAGGAACGCCGAGCGATGCTCCGATCTCAAAGGGCACGTTCTCGGCCAGCCTGACGGCCTGCGCGGACGGCACGACGACGAATTCCGCAGCGGTCCCGAAGGCGCGGTTCCATTGCGCCATGTAGATCCACACGCGCTCTCCGATCCGTGTATCAGCAACGCCAGGGCCGACGGCGTCGATCACGCCCGCGCCGTCCTGATGCGGTACGATCCGTCCGAATGGCATGGCCTTGCCGCCGAAGCCGGTTCTCGTCTTGATGTCGGAAGGATTAATACCGGAGGCGATCACCCTCACCCGGACCTCACCGGCGCGGGGCTGTGGATCGGGCAAGTCGGCGACAACAAGCACCTCTCTCGCAGCTCCTTGTTTCTCGTAAAACGCAGCGCGCATGACACACCTCCAATCAACTCGCTCCAACTAGGCGCGCCACAGGCGATCTTGCAAGTAGGCAACAGTTCCGCCTATAGGGATAGAAAGTACACCATTGGAGACCAGGATGAGCCTTGGCCAGAAGTGTCCCGTCGAGACCACCGTCGATGTGACGGGCGGCAAGTGGAAGCCGATGATCATTTACCGGCTGCTGGACGGGCCGCGCCGGTTTGGCGAACTGCGCCGCCTGGTTGGCGATCCGAGCCAGCGATCTCTGACGATGCAGCTCCGGGAGCTTGAGGCCGACGGGATTGTTTTCCGTGAAGTCTTCGCTGAAGTCCCGCCGCGCGTGGAGTATTCGCTTACACCGTTCGGCCAGACACTCGCGCCCGTGTTGATGGCCATGCGCGACTGGGGCGTCGCGTTTCAGGAGCGTCGGCTCTCCGCATGAGGTTAGGACGCATCCCGTGCGGCGCTCGCCGAGAACCGTGCGACAAAGAAATCGATCAGCACCCTGACCTTTCGGGACACGTGCGATCCCGGCGGCCGCACAATATAGACGCCGATCTCCGGCAGGCTGTATTCCGCCATGATCGGCACTAGCGCGCCCGCAGTCACGTAGCTTTGCGCGATCACGACAGGAAGGGCCGCAACGCCCAGCCCGGCCGCCGTCCCTTCGGCGATCCCCACAGCGCTGTCCGCCTTGAACCTTCCCTGCCCGTTGACGACGACCGTTCGGCTGCCGTCTGATACCTTCCAGCTTTCAGTCCCTTGCAGGATGGCCTGGTGTTCAAGCAGGTCCGAGGGCTTTTTCGGGATGCCGTGGGCACTCAGGTAGTCTGGATTGGCGAACAATCCGGCCGCAAAGGCACCGATCTTGCGTGCGGTCAAATTTGAATCCTGAAGATAGCCGACCCGTATCCCGCAATCGAACCCTTCTGCCACCAGATCAACGTACCGGTCGCTGTAATGCGCGTGAAGCTGCAGGAGCGGATGGAGGCGGGCAAGCTCGGCCAGCGCCGGCGCGAAATGTCCGGGACCGAAGGATGAAGGAACCGCCACGCGCAATCGTCCCCGCAGCTCCCCGGTCGGCAGCATTTCCTCGCGCGCCACGTCCATTTCCAGGCACATGCGGGCAGCATGCTCGCGGAAGGAAACACCGGCTTCCGTGAGTGATGCGCCTCTCGTCGTGCGCGCCAGAAGCTGAACGCCAAGTTCGCTCTCGAGGCGCACAAGCCGGCGGCTGACGATCGACTTCGGCAGTCCGAGACGCCGGGCCGCGACGGTAATCCCGCCGCCGTCTGCGACCTCGACGAAGGTCTGCATATCCTCGAAGCTGATCATTTTGCGTTCCATTTTCCGTTCTACAGAGTGGCTCAATATAGAGCTACCGTACCATTCATCGCAACGCTAAATTCCAGTCATCGAGCGGATCAAAACGAACTTTACCAACTCGCCGCCGACAAGGAAAAGGAACACGACAATGCACAGCCAAGCATTCACCCCGGAAAATTCCGCCATGCTGCTGATCGACCATCAGATCGGCACGATGGCCTGGACGCACTCGCACGACATAAACCTGGTCAAGCAGAACGCGCTGAAGCTCGCCCGCATCGCCAAGGCTGCCAACATCCCGACCATCCTGACATCAAGCATGGAAGACCAGATCCAGGGGCCGCTGCTGCCCGAACTCAAGGAAATCCTCCCCGAAGCCTTCGAGGCCCGTATCAAGCGCCCCGGCATCGTCAACGCAATGCACCACGACGGCTTCAACCAGGCGGTCAAGGCAACCGGCCGCAAGAAGCTGTTCGTCGCCGGCGTGACAACGGAAATCTGCGTCACCTTCCCGGTCCTGCAGATGCTCGACGAAGGCTACGAGGTGCAGGTCTCGGCTGACGCTTCCGCCTCCTACACGAAGTACGGCGACGACCTTGCTCTGCGCCGCATGGAAAAGGCGGGAGCGGTCATCACCACCGTCGACCAGATCATCTCCGAGCTTGCCGTCGACTGGACGAGCCCGCTCGGGCAGAAGCTGGTGGGCATCCTCAACTATCATTGACCGCGCATTGGTCCCGTTCGGCGCGGGCCTTGGAGCCCGCGCCCAAAATGGAAGGAAACACTTCAATGACGATCACCAAGATCTCCGCAGGCCGGATGCGCGGGAACTTCGTTCAAAGTTTCGGCGTCGAAATCCTTTATCCCGGTCTCACCCTGACGGCCGATGATAGCGGGATCGGTCCGATCGGCAGGATCGATCGCGCCCAGGTGCAACCCGGTCACCTCATCGGCATGCACCCCCACAAGGACGACGAGATCCTGACCTATATACGCGGCGGCGAGATGCTTCACCGCGATACCGTCGGAAACGAGAAGACGCTCGACAAAACGCATTTCATGATGATGAATGCAGGCCACACCTTCCAGCACGAAGAACTGATGCTCGGGAACAGTCCGGTTCGAGCGCTACAGATCTTCCTGCGGCCCAACGCTCCCGATCTTGAGCCGATGGTGCAGTTTCATGATTTCGTTGACGAAAGCCGTGACAACGAGTGGCGATTGATTGCCGGGCCACAGGAGGCGCCGCTGACCGTGCGATCCGACGTCAGTGTCTTCGATGCGCGCATCACGAGGGGCTTCCGGCTACGCTTGCCTGCCGCGGCCGATTCCGGGACGGCTTTTTTGCTCTATGTCTTCGACGGGGCGATAGATTTCGGCGACGTCACGATCACAACCGGCGAGAGCGCGTTTACTCGCTCATTTGATCACCAGCTCATTGCCAGTGCGGGCTCAGACGTCGTTCTATTCGCGTTCGACCCTGAAGCCGAGGTATTTCGTGGCGGCATGTTCAGCGGCAAAAAGATACGCATCGGTTGAACGGGAGATGCCACATTTAGGACCGTGGCGTGGAGGTGTGAACGTTATGTTCCTCCTCGCCTTGAAAGGAACCCACAACATAGTCGGCAGCTATCAGCTGCCTGCTCATCTGCCATGCATTGATCTTCCTGCTGCGGGGAGCCTCAATTCCAACGCGGCGGTGTTCCGACATGATTCTTGAGCGCCTCGGTGAATGCTTTGATCTTCGCAGATGGCACCTGAAGCGCACGAAGAAGATAGATCCCGGAAGGCCGTTCATTCCATGCTTCGCCCAATAGTGAAAGGCGGACGAGATCACCCGTCTGGACGGACGGCCCCGAGACCCAGCTCGGTAGGAACGCCACCCCCATCCCGGCGATCGCAGCGCCGTTCAGCGCTTCAAAATCGTCAGACCGGAATACAACGCGCTCGCACGCCTCCCCTGTTGGCACGCCGAGAATATTCGACCAACCGAGAAGATCGTTGCCGTGCAGCTTATCGAGGACACGATGTTGGCGAAGCGCATCTGCACTTTCCGGCACGCCGTAGTGCTCAAGATAGGCGGGGCTCGCCACGATGATGTGATCGTGAGGCGCCAGCCTGGTTGCAATCAACGTGCTGTCCTGAAGCTCGCCCATCCTTACCACCAGATCGAGCCGCTCTGCGACCGGGTCGGCCAATCGCTCGGTGAGATCCAGTTCGACGTGCAGGCTTGGATATTCCCGCGCGAGAGATGCCAGGACGGGGATGACGTAGCGCTTTCCGAATGTCGGGAAACAGGCGATCCGCAGCATGCCACTGACCGCGCCATCGAAAGCGGCAACCTCGGCATAGGTATCGGCGAGATCGTCAAGCAAGCGCTGGGCGCGTTCAAAAAGGTGACGTCCCGCATCCGTCAAAGACAGCGCCCGTGTCGAGCGAACAAGGAGAGCAACGCCCAGGTCTTGTTCCAGCGCATCAATCTGTCGAACGACAGCCGAGGGCGTAACGGCCCGGCGCCGAGACGCTGCCGAGAAGCTCCCCGTGCGGACGACATCGACGTAAACCGCGAGATGTTCGGCGAAGCGTGGGTCCCTCATCTTTGCCTACGACGCAAAACCGTTTCGACCATTCAGTTCGTTATCATCTGCAGGCATTCGGGGCACTTTCCTTCTCGTCAACGGGCGGTCGCCCAACAAACAGAAGGAACACTACGATGGTCAAGGTCCTCGATACAATTCTCTCTCAGTCCGCCTATTCCGCGGAGATCGACGTTCCCCTTGAAAAAATCGACATAGCGGACTGGCTCTTCAACCTGCCAGAGGCCGAATATCTTCGCTGCTGTCCGCCCGATCATATCGCCGCCGGCATCACCTGGACCGATGACGGACGCCGGATGTCGATCAATGTCGAGCAGATCGGTTCGGGCCTGGTCGTGCAGCACTATGTGGCCGAAGTCGCCGAGCCGGCCTATTGCCGCATGAACTCCATCTCGGACGTGTTCACGGCCAATGGGCGGACCCAGGTCAATGTCGTCTGGGAATTGATGGCCGAGAAGATCGACGACGGCAGGACGCGCTACACCAACAAGGTCACAGCCCATCCGACGGATGCGTTCATGCGCTTCATCGAAGAGCACGGTGTCAGTTACGAAGAGGCCGCGGCAGCCCGTCAGTCCGCCGGCGGCGACCACAACAGCCGCGAGACGCCGCTGTTTGCTGCCAGCATCGCCCGTCGGGCACTGTCTAAGTAAGGAGCCGTTGCGATGAAAGCGATCATATTCGATGACTTCGGAAGCGCGGATGTCCTGCGGCTTGGCGAAGCTCCCATGCCCAACGTCCGCCCCAACGACCTTCTGGTCAAGGTCATGGCGGCTGGCGTCAACCGAGCCGACCTCCTTCAACGGGAGGGTGTCTACGGTTCGCAGAGCTACGGCGACAGCACCATCCTCGGGCTTGAGGTCGCTGGAGACGTCGTTGACATAGGGGATGCAGTGACCGGCTTTGCCGTCGGAGACCGTGTCATGGGCATTGTCGGGGGCGGCGCCTATGCGCAATATGCGCGCCTGGACTACGGGATGGCCGCTGCCATCCCGGCCGGCATGTCCTTCACCGACGCAGCCGCGATCATGGAAAGTTTCGTCACGGCCTGGGAGGCGCTTTCAAATCTCGGGAGGGTCGCAAAAGGTGAGACGGTCCTCGTCCACGCTGCGGCAGGCGGAATCGGATCGGCTGCCGTCAAGCTCGCAAAGGCAGCAGGAACGACTGTGCTGGCCACGGCATCTGCGAACAACATCGAAAACGTGCTGTCACTCGGCGCGGATGCGGTCTTCGATTACAGGCAGGCCGACTTCGAGGCAGAGATCGTCGATACGACCGCCTCTCGCGGTGTCGATCTGATCATCGACTTTGTCGGTGGGTCCTACCTCGCCCGCAACATTCGTGGTCTTGCGCCTGGTGGCCGGCTTGTCCAGGTCGGCCTGCTCGGCCGCGATAACAACGCCATCATTCCCCTCGACATCGTTCTTCACAACCACCTGCAATTGATGGGCACGGTGATGAAATCAAGGTCGCGGTCAGAAAAACGAGCGATGATCGGGCGGTTCAGGGAACAGGTACTCCCGAGGGTTGGGCGCGAGCTGAAGCCGGTCATTGGAGCGACGTATTCGCTTGCGGCTGTATCGGATGCACATCGCCGGATGGAGGCCGGCGGGTTGTTCGGCAAGGTCGTTCTAACGGGTTTTCATGAATGACGCGGGTATAGGGTATGGTCGACTACGCCTTGAAGGGATGTGAACCTGGGACCCGTCGGTCAATGGAAGCTAAAATATTGAAATGATAAGACAATGTGACTGTCCGCCCTTGCTGGCGTCTCGTGTGAAATCGCTGTGGGTAAATTTTCGTTCGCTCGACCGACAACGACTTGCCTAGCATTCAACGTGAGGCCCTACATGCGGGAAGGTGTGCCAGCCACGCAAGGCTATCTAGTGCTTATCGGAACTGATATGGTTTATGGTAGACCAACGCATGCCTATCTTGAGGGAAAACATCGGCCGCGGGAGAAACCCAATGGCAGTCAGCGTTAAAGTAGCAGAGGCAAAAACCCATCTTTCCGAGCTACTCGCACAGGTCGAAGCGGGTGAAGAGGTCATCATTTCCCGGGGCAACACACCCATAGCACGGCTCTCTCGCATCCGACGAGAAACCGACGTCGACGCGGTGATCAGCGAGATCAAGGCTCAACGTGCGGGCTTGCCGTTCACCACTCAAGAGGAAATCCGCGCCTGGCGTGACGAAGGTCGTCGCTACTGATGCCATTCATACTCGATGCATCCGTTGCCGCGGCATGGTTTCTGCAGTGGCGAGCGCGGCGCGCAACGAGGGAATTGTCCTTCTGGGTCCGCTGGAAAATGATCACTAAGCCCGAAGGCAGAGATAAGACCGACGTTGCGCATCGCGCCGAAGACCTCGATAGCATTGCCGCTGTCCTGCCAATCGAGCGCCGTGACGAGCTCGTCGAGCTGCTGACCGACCAGGACGTCGAAACCCTGCGGCATCTGGTCAACAAGGGCACGGGCGATAATACGCTGCGGGCTCTGACCTCCGACTTGCCTATCTGCAGGCCTGGTCGCTTTCCGCCACCGGCTCTTCCCTGCCCTGGCCCGCGCCAGAGGCGCTGCTCCTGAAATTCGTCGCCCATCATCTGTGGGACCCGAAAAAGCGAGACACCGATCCGCACCACGGCATGCCAGCCAATGTCCAACAAGGGCTTCGCGACCGGGGCTTTCTCAGATCGACCGGTCCGCATGCACCCGATACCGTTCGCCGGCGTCTCGCCAGTTGGTCGACGCTGACGAAATGGCGTGGTCTGACCGGTGCCTTCGCCTCCCCTGCCCTGAAATCGGCCATTCGTCTCGCCGTGCGCGCCGTGCCGCGGGCGCGAAAGCGCAAGAGCGCCAAGGCAATCACCGGTAACGTGCTGGCGAAGTTGCTGGCGACCTGCGGTGGCGGCGACCTGCGCGACGTCCGCGACCGCGCCATCCTGATGGTCGCCTTCGCCTCCGGCGGCTGCCGGCGCAGCGAAGTCGCCAGCCTGCGCAAGGAGCAGCTGACAATCGAGCCGCCGGTAACAGCCGAGGACGGAAGCCCCCTCCCCTCGCTCTCCATCCGTCTTGGCCGGACGAAGAATTCCGGCGCCAGCCAGGACGAGGTCGTCTATCTGACCGGCCGGCCGGTGGAGGCATTGAACGCCTGGCTGACCGCCGCCAAGATCGACAGCGGCAGCGTGTTTCGGGCGATCGACCGCTGGGGCAATGTGTCCCGCCGAACGCTTGATCCGAAGGCGGTCGATGACATCGTCAAGCGGCGGGTGGCGATGGCTGGGCTCGAGGCGGGGGAGTTTTCGGCGCATGGATTGCGCTCTGGCTATCTGACGGAGGCAGCCAATCGCGGCATCCCGCTCCCCGAAGCAATGGAGCAGTCTCGCCATCGATCCGTCCAGCAGGCGTCGAGCTACTACAACAGTGCGACGACGCGGAGGGGCCGGGCTGCCCGCATGCTATAAACGTCCCACTCGGCTGCGTTCTGTGTCAGAGCGGTGAACGCTCAAGCCAGAAACGTTGTTCAATGTCTCAGGATCCTGCTTCCATCGATCGTCTGAGCAGCGCTCGCAGGGCCTCATGTTCAGGCCCAATGGGTTTTAGATTAAGGAAGGCGTCGACGGATCTGCGTCTCTCGGTCCCGCCCGACGCCAGATTGGCGCGATGCAGGACGAAGGCGGCGTCGCCCTTGCTCTGGCAGCACAGAAACCAGCGGTCGCCGTTGGAGCTCACGGCGAATTCCATCTGCTCTTCCGTATCGAACCCCTCCCGCGTACGGTTCATTTCGTTCTGGGAACTTGCCTGCTCGCCCCCCGCTTGCGCGTCGCCTGTGCTCGTAGACGCGGGATAATCCTCGGGAGCGATCATGCCGGCCCGGATCTGCTCGATGAGAGTGGTCTCCGCCGCGTGGTCCGCTCCCGCCTCGGGCTTCAGGTCAAGCGTGGCATAGTCCGCTCTCTTAAGAAGCCTGCGCAAAAGAGACTGCTTCATGCCGGTTATGTTCACCACATCCAGCCCTCCGTGATCAAGAATAGAACAAAAACAAAGCTGATCACGGCGACGATTGTTGGAGCGGCGCTGGAATAGCTTGGCGAAACAGTTTTGTGAGTGGGAGGCATATCCTCTCCTTCCGTTAACATGTCGGTCCGACTTGCGAGATCATCCCGCTGGCAAGTTCCTCGTCACGCTGCCGCGGATAGTGGTGGCTTTCGGCGTCGTGTCGGACGGACCGGTTTCAGCTCGATCGGCCGGGCTTCGCGCAGCTGGCGCAGGCGCGCGGTTTTGCGGGTCCGGTCAGCCGCTTCCGTTTCAATGATCTGCCGCGCGACGTCACTCGTGGTCGAAGCCTTGTCTCGCGCGGAAACCTTTTCGGGCTTGAAAAATGCCGGCTTGGTCATGGTCATGATGATCGTCTTTCGGTCTGCGGCTTGGATGTATCCAAGCGGTCGACGGTTGATACAGGCCGGAAAAGGCCGACCAGAAAACAAAAGGCCGGGCGCTAGCCCGACCTTCCACAGTCACTCAGCTCTGCTGCCAGTACATCCGTGGTCAGCGCAGCGAATGAAATCCCTAAGCTGCCCGAAGATTTTCGGCCGAGCTTTTGCCGGACTTGCGGTCCTGGACAACCTCGTAGGAGATCTTCTGGCCATCCGAGAGCGAACGCATTCCGGCGCGCTCGACAGCAGACGCATGCACGAAAACGTCCGTGCTACCGTCGTCAGGCTGGATGAAGCCGAAGCCCTTGGTGGAGTTGAACCATTTTACGGTACCAGTAGTCATGACGATTTCCTTTCAGAGCAATCGTTGTGGTTCCCGCGATGCCTTGCGGGATAAGATCGATGATTTGAGGAAATCCGGCGGGAGCGAAGCTGCGGCCAACATCACAAGCAATGGTCGATAATCCATATATGGGTACAAGTCAGGATTTTACAAGAGACGCGCCGGATTAAACTCAGCTTCACTGCGGAGAACAATGTTTAGACCTGCGTTCACGCTTCATCAGGCAGTGAAGGAGATGTCCACGGCAACGTCCATCGACATGAAGGCATCTGCCGAACCGATGAACGTTCCCGACACGGGGAAGAGCTGGATAATATCGCGCGCGACTGCTACGGGAATCAGGTTGGCGCTGCCCATACTCCTGTTTGTCGGATCGAACGCGACCCATCCTGCACCGGGAAGGAACACCTCAACCCACGCATGGGTCGAGCCGCCCGGCGACGAACCGATGAGGGTGAACGCCGGATCATAAAGATATCCGGACACGATCCTCGCCCCGATGCCAAGCACCCGCACGCTTTCGACAAGGACCATCGCAAGATCCCGGCAGCTCCCCGACCGTAGGCCAAGGGTCTGCAGCGGAGGTTGTGTTCCCTCTGTATCGCGTGCCTGATAGGCAACGCCGTTCGAAACACCTGCACTGAGATCCTTCAACAGCGAGAGCGTATCGGTCGGCTCCGCCATGACGAAGCCCCTGACCCACTGGTGAAATTCGCCGGAAGGATCGGAATACTGAACGTCCCTTAGGGCGCCCAGGTCCTTCCAATCCTGATCATCGTATCGGAACGGGTAACTCGCGGCTGACGCAGCGATGTCGAACACCGGCCAGGCTTCCGATGTCAGGTCGACATCCGCACGGCTTGTGATCTCGAGCCGTTGCGTCGCTTCCGAGAACGTCACGGTCGCAATCGCGTTTCCGAAAACATCGGTTGTCCAGGAAACCCTGCCTTCGGGCGAAAAGGCTATGTCGTGACTTAGCAGCAGGATTTCCGGTCCCTCGCGCGGTCGCAGCAATAGTCGGTAAGGAGAGAGCTGAACCGGAGATCGGTAGCTGTAGGTCGTCCGGTGGCATATGGAAAGTTTTGGCATTGCCGCTCCTCGCACAGAACAAACCCAGGGGGATATGGTCAGGTATCGCCAGTTCTTCGCGCCGCTAACAAGCTCAGCCAGGATTGGGACGGTGCAGATCCGATAAGAACGTGCAGCTCGCGACCGTCCGGCTGGCCGTTGGTCGCCAGGGATGCGTCATTTCATGAGCCCGGCAGACCGCAGCGCACTCTCTATGACGTCCTGGACGTTATTCGTGATCTTGCGATCAGACTTCGCTCCCCCGGTGGGCCTTTCGCGCGCGGCCTCGGGATGCGCATGACGCTCAAAGGATGGTGTGAGACCCCAGTTGCGGGCGATGTGCTCCGTCGACGAGATGCCAACGTCGAGCATGTACGGTGCTTGCGAGCCGTAGCCGCTTGAAGTGTCGATAGGAGTGCCGTGTCCCATGCCGCCGATGCGGTAGAGTTCAATGGCGTCCGAGCCAGTCTTGTCTGTCCAGACGTGGTGTTCGTGCCCGTCGATGACGTCAAACCGCGAAGGTCGATCGATAACCTCGTGTATGGCTTTCCACTGATCAATAATGGCCTGGGCGTTGATCTCGTCCACGGTCTTGTCATTCGTACCATGCCAGACGGATATGCTCGGCCAGGGTCCAGCATGCGCTGACGCCGAACGAAGTTGCTGCTGAAGTCGTTCACGAGGGGGTAGACCGTGGCCGCGCATCCGGTCGAACGCCTCTGGGATGCTTGAGGCAACGCCATAGGGCAGGCCCGCAATGATCGCTCCTCCGGCAAACGCTTCCGGATAGGCGGCAAGCATGGCATTCGCCATGGCGCCGCCAGCCGACAGTCCCGTGATGAACACCCTCGTAGGGTCGATGCCGTGGTTGGAGATCATCACGCCGATCATCTCACGGACCGAGCGGACCTCGCCACCGTCGCGCCGGATATCGTCGTCGGAAAACCAGTTGAAACAGAGATTGGGGTTGTTCTGGCGGGTTTGCTCCGGAAACAGGACAGCAAAGCCAAATTCGTCGGCCAGCTTCGACCATCCCGACCCGGCATCGTATCCGGCAGCCGTCTGGGTGCAACCGTGTAAGACGACTACAAGCGGGATTGGATGTGATGCATCTGCGGATCCGGGAACACGATACCACCCCAGGAGATCGCCGGGATTAGCCGTTTGGTTCTGCAGCTTCTCCAACCGGCTTGAACCCGTGGGCATGGTCGGCGGGGTGCGAAACCGTTGCAGGCGCTGCAAAGTATCCGAAAGATTTCTCATAGGGGCTTCCTCGCTGCTCGCGGAAAGCCAACTGACATCCCGGATTTCCTAGGTAATGCTGCGGTGCACAATTGCAAGACCCGTAGTGATGGAAGCAAGCCGTTTGCTCAACGTGGGCAACAGCGACAAGAGCGGCAACCAGGCCAGCAAAAGGCTATCATCATACGCTCATCTCCATCTCTTCGAAGGAAATCAGTCGCTGCCTCTTCTCGTCCCAGAGAACAAATTTGACGCAGGCCAGGCTGTCGCGAATGCTGATGCGGCCGACATCTGCAAGCTCGGGATGGTCTCGAAGCACCTCAGGCAGCCGATAGAACGGCACCCGGCTGGAGAGATGATGAATATGATGCATGCCGATGTTACCGCTCATCCACCGCAAGGGGCGCGGCAGATCATAGTGTGAGGCTCCATGCATGGCAGCGTAAGGGAAAGCCCAGTCTGGTGGTCTCGACCAGTGCGTATCCTCGAACTGATGCTGGACGTAGAACAGCCAGACGCCTGCGGATCCGGCAATGAGGACGATCGACAGATGGATCAAGAGGAACGGGATAATCCCGACGCTCCAGATTAATAACGCCGTCAACACGGTAACGGCCACGTTCGTTGCCATGGTCGAGACCCAGGGCAGTGCGCCCGAGCGCATCATCCCAAACGGTAGCCTCTGCTTGAGGAGAAACAGAAAGGCGGGGCCGATCCCGAACATTACGAACGGATTGCGATACAAGCGATAGCCAAGCTGTCCCATCGGGGTCAGATTGCGATACTCTGATACCGTGAGGGTCGTTATGTCGCCAACGCCGCGCTCATCCAGGTTCCCGGCAGAGGCATGATGTTCGTTGTGCGCGCGTCGCCAGTAGTCGTAGGGTGTGAGCGTCAGGATTCCGAGCACGCGGCCGGTCCAATCGTCCAGGCGTCGTTTGCCAAAGAACGAACCGTGCCCGCAGTCATGCTGCAGCATGAAGATGCGTAGCAAAAAGCCAGCCGCGGGAATGACCAGGAGTAGGCCAATCCAGTATCCGAACTGCAGCGCGATCGCCGCAGTCGCCCACAGAAGCACGAACGGGATGAGGGTCACGGCAAGCTCGTACAGGCTTCGCGCCAACACGGGCTTGCGGTAGCCGGCGATGATCTTGAGCCAAGCCGATTCGGGATCAGCGCCTGGGCTGACCGGCGGTTTAATTGAGGTCAAACTATACCTATTGCGTTCTTGGGATAAGCGCCGCATGTAGCAAGAGCCGGGAGACGGGGGATTACTTGATGCGGCGTACCAGCGGATACGCCGGCGCGTCGTAAAGTGCCCGGATCTGTCTATGGTCGAACCGCGCCTCATCAACTTCGAGGAGAGAACCCAGTTGCTGTGCGCCGGGCATGTCTTCAATCGCGAAACGCAGAGCCTCGGCGGCCGTCTCAAAACGCCGGTAGCGTGGCCCCCTGCTCCCGCGGAGAGATTTACCCGAATACAGGCCTGCCACGCCGGTGTAGTCGAACTGGGTCAAGGGGTTGTCCTCCACGTTGCAGAAGGAGACTGAGCATTGACCCGGCTGGCTTCCCTGACGGTGCGCTCTGTTTCTCGCAGCTCGCGCTGTCGTAGCTGCATTCCCTTTCGCAGAGTCGTGAGTTTTTCCGCGTTTGAGCCTGCCTCGGCAGCGCGAAAAAGCTTGTCCGCAGATTGGCGGAATTTAGAGTTCATTATGATTCCTTCGTGGTGAGCAAAAGCTATGGCAACAAATCGCCTAACCGCCGCTCGATTATTTCTGGGGGATCCCAGTTACAGCTTGCTGCGCTCTGACTTCCCCTGTTGAGAGGAGGTTGCGCATTCCGGCATGATTTATGCCGTCGTCGGCGCTCGGGCTTTCCACTGATACGTGAAAAAGGGGCTCATGCTCGCCAGAGGCAGCTTTCGCACGACGACCGTCTTTAACATGCAGTCACCAATCATTGTTTGTTCATGATAGCCGGATGCACTTGTTCGCACGAGGTTTTGCGACACACACGCAGGATACTGATTGGAAGACATCTTGTCCTCCTTCTGTTTGGGGTAAGGCCCCTAATAAGGAAAATGACGCTCACGGGAACGGCTAAACCCGTCGTGTCCCCGGCACTTGCCAGACAGATCGATCATTTGAAAGGAAATCGGGATGGAGCCATGCTCCGGCTCGATATGACAATCATTGGTCGATTATAGATATATGGGTACAATTTCCGCTTTAACAAGAGCCTCAGTTACGTCGGCTCGTTTGAAGAGGGCGACGTTAAAGCTCCGACAGGCCGTCGAAGCAATCTTCGAAGCACCGGCAACCATGGCGCCTCCCTAATTGACGCGCCGCCTGCGCGATCGCCCTTCTCTTCAACTTGTTGATGGGCCAATCACTCGCCTGGCGCTGCAGCCCTGCGCCGACGGAAGGAGCCCGCAAAAGGGGTGCTTTGCGGGCTCCAAAGAGCTCAGAGGTCGGTCCCCAGGAACGGGCCGCACCGGGCAATCACCACCTGCTCACATATCCAGAACATTAGCGAATCAATTCGGCTGACCGTCCCCGGATCAATCACGAAGCTTACCCTGTCGAAACGCTTGCAAAGGCGGGTAACCCGGGCGGCGCGACCTCGTGCGTTCGCGTACAAACCTTTCGGTCCGCTTGCGCTTTCTCGCGGGGTCTCCATAATCCGGAACAGTCACAACTTCCAAGGCAGTGGCGGCTGAGGGTTACCAAGTGCTCCCGCCTGGACGACAGAGGAGCGCCTTGAGGGCTAACGCTTCCAAAACCATTCACGCTTCTACTCGCTCGGATGGGTCGAACGTTTCCGGATTTCGTCGACACGCGCGAACCGGCTCGCAAGGCTCCTGCAACACCTTGATGAAGCAGAATGGCGCAGCACCCCTAGACACGCCGGGCTGAAGACAGCATTCGAAGCTCAGGACCAGGGCTTGATCGAATCCAGGGGCGAGATCCGCTCTCAGACCTAGCGTCTGACGGCGGCAGGGCGAATGTTTGCGGAACCCCTTCCCGCTGCCCAGCAACCACAGGGCGGAGGAGATCGGCCCGGTTTCCTCTCAAAAAGCATGATGGTCCTGCCGCTGCCGTCCCTCCACAACGGGACGCTTTGCTCGCATCCCTGGTTTGATCGGCGCGACCCAAGCGAAACCGTGATCGCTAGCGTTTTCGCGGTTGGTGATGAACTGCGCTTGCCGTTGCCGGCGCCTCTTCTCCTGAGGGAGTGAGCCTTTGTTGGCTACTGGGTCATGATTGGACTGCGGATGAGCCGTGGTGGCCAGGCCTGCTTGGGTTTATTTAGTACTAAATATGCCCGGTCTCAGCATCAGGAAAGTCGTGACGGTGAGGCCTGCTCCTGAATTTTTGAGCACAGCGTAAAAATATAAAATGCCCTCCGCGCCCTTGCGCAATGTAACATTGAGATTATGTATGGGTTATCGAATTTGCTTTTAGAGCTTTGCTTTGCGCTTGAGCGCATCTGGCGGGTCTTTTCTTTCAGACATCGATCAAATGACTGTCGGCGGCTCTCGCCGGACAGCGACTAATCGTGCGATTGAAAGGATAATCGTCATAAACACCGGCATCGTAAAGTTTTTCAACACCACCAAAGGCTTCGGCTTTATCCAGCCGACCGACGGCTCCAAGGACATCTTTGTTCATATCTCCGCAGTCGAACGCGCCGGGATGAGCTTCATCTCAGAGGGCCAGAAATTGAGCTACGACATCGTCGCCGATGGCAGCTCAGGCAAAAGCGCTGCCGAAAATCTTCAGGCAGCCTGACCGATAATCGGTCCTTGACCACGGATGTACTGGCATTGACCGCATGTCGAAAGGTCGAGGGATGCCCTCGGCCTTCTTTTTGTTGAAAAGGAATCTCACATGAAAAAGACCAGCGCCGAACAGCAGATTCAGAGGGCAGTGCGCCAGGTGAAGAACACCAGTGGCGGCGGCCATCTTGGCGGCACAAACTTTGGCCAGGCTTATGATGCCAAGACGTCGTCGGCAAAGGGCAAGGCCGATAGCAGCCGTCGGGGTTCTCGAAAAAGCTGACAGCCCGGAAATCGCAACAGCAAATGGAGGTCAACATCGGGTGGCTAAGTTCGCATGACCGAATCTGCTGCAGCACTTGCCAAGTTGCGAGCCAACTAAGCGATGTACAAGGAAGCCTCGCGCCAGCTGCGCAGGCTGCCGTTGTTCGCTGTAGAAAAAGCTGAATGAGACGGAAGACACAGCGACAACGACTTCTCCGCCTGACCTGAGACACACCCGATTATCCCGTACCTGAACGCTACCGCTCGAATCGCCTGTCCTGGTAATCCGCCAGGTAGTTGGATTGGATCGGATCAAGCCACTTCTCCGTCTTCGTGTATCCGATTGCCGTTGACGGTATCCCTCCCCCGACCGGCGCGACTGCGGCAGGACTGCGAAAGCTGGATTTGTTATCGACATCTTCCACTTCGTCGAGAACTTGAAGCCGATCTTCGTCGATGTCGAACAACCGCGAACACGCAGCCCCTCGCCCGGGCGGTCGAGCATCATCGGGCCGTAGAACGAGCCGGCAATATAAAGAGGATACGGTTCGACTGTCTCTACGTCGCCGACGTATCGAGCCCCACCAAGACCCTTGTTGAAGAGCGGAAAGCCGCGTTTGAGGGTGCCGTAGATGAATACCTTCATCATAAAGAGCCGGGCCGAGAGGATACTGCGGGTGCCTGCAATGGAACGTCGCCATCAGACTGAGCGCGCGGATCGCGACATCTTAGGCAAGGAGGGTGTCTTTGCTGGACGAGAGTTTGCTCGCGGCAGACAAGAGAGCCCGTCCCATCGAAGCGAGGACCAGTTCCAGTGCGTGGTCTCCTTCGTCAGCCGCCCACTTTGCGGTTGGCTCCAGCGTGACAGCAATGGGTTCCAGAACAGTCTGTCGTTCGCGCTCGCCGAGTTCTCGTAGTTTTCGGACTTCAGTGCAACTTCATTCTCCGCAATGGGGCGTCACGGGAAATACTTCGTTTTCACGGTTTCGATCTGAGGCTAGCGCCGACACGGTTTAGCGCCGGCAGCTCGACAGCGATGTGAAGGCCCCGGTCCCGCCACTCCCGGCTTATTTTCCCGCCAAGTTGCTTCTCCAGCACTGCACCCAGCAGAATGGTACCGAAGCCCTTCCGTGGCTCAGCGTTGCGTTTACTGACGCCCTGCTCGTCCCACTCGATGATTAGCCCGTCGTCTTCTGCCTGTCGCCAGGTGATCGTAAGGCTGCCTTCAGAGTGAGAGAGCGCGCCATGGACCGCCGCATTTGCGGCAAGCTCATGCATTGCCAGTCCAAGCGGCTGGACGGATGGCGCGGGAATCGTGACCGACGGGCCGCTAATCTCGACGGTTCTGTTGCCGTAGATGCTGACTTGCAGGGATATGATGTCGCGGAGCGAGGCCTCCTGCCAGCCGTTTTCTGCCAGCAGCATGTGCGTTCTGGCAAGCGCCTGCACTCGTTGCTGTACGGATGCGGCATACGTCGCGGCGTTGTCGGAGCGGGTCAGGCGTACAATGCTGTCAACAATCGCCAGAACGTTCTTCGTTCTGTGGTCCACCTCCAGCAGCAAACGGTGCTCCGCCTCTTCGAGCGTCTGCACCTTCCGGTATTCGGTAACGTCGATCTGCGACGCGAAATAATAGACCAGGCGTCCATCGTCGTCCCGGATTGGGCTGAGATGAAGCTGGTTCCAGAAGGCACTTCCGTCCTTGCGGTAGTTGAGGATCTCGACAGTACCCTCGCGCTCTGCGTCGATAATGGCACGGATCGCGGCGACTGCTTCCCTCGATGTATCCCCTCCCTGTAGAAGCCGGCAGTTCCGCCCAACGAGTTCTTCCGCGGAATAACCGGTCAGGTGCAGGAAAGCGTCGTTTGCGAGGACAATCGGGAAGTCGGGCTGGCGGGCATCGGCGACCACGATCGGCATTCGGGTCCGCTGAAACGAGAAGGCGGCGAGTTCCTTGTGATCGACCATCCCTTGTGTCGACGCCACGGCTGGCTTGTCCCCATGAATGTCTGACGGCTTGGCTTCAATCACGGCTCACCTTGTTTTGCTGGCTGATTTTTCAAAACGTCGATTACTGACAAATGTTTCGTCGACCCGCGACCAGGATCTCACAGACATGCTGAAGGGGCTGATCAACGAGCGTCCTCATGCCCTCGCAGTATCGGCCACTGCCGCTGCGAGTTGTCGCATGTCGGTGGGTTTGCCAAGGTTGCGGACGCCTGCCAGGACGGCGTTTTGGGCAAGAACGGCCTGGTCAGCGGCGCTTGCGAGTACGAACGGAACGCCGATGGCTTTAAGCTGTATTGCCACCGGTGTTATCCGCTCGCCGGCCAGATCACCGCATTGGTGGTAAATTCGTGAACCAGCAGTGCAAGGCTCGTGACCCTGTCAGCGCTGATCTGCGCGTCCTCGCCATGTAGTCGCCATCGCCCGCCTTCCTTATCTTCGAAGGGTGAAAGCAAGCTGGAGAGGAGAGTGAAGAGGGTCGTTGACTGCTCCACGAACGCTTCGCCGCCGTGAAGCTTGGCAAGGTCATCTCGTGCGCCTTCGACAGAGCGACGAGCCGGTCCTTCATGCTGATAGCGAGCTCGGTCGGCGTCTGCGCCGTTCGTGCCGCAAGAGCGATGATGCTGCCGGTAATGGCGAAAAGGTTCTTCACGCGATGGTGCATCTCGCGCAACAGGAGATCCTGATGTTCTGCCGCCCGTTTCCGGTCCGAAATATCACGGGCGATCTTGGATGCGCCGATGATCTTGCCCTCGCTGTTTCGGATAGGCGAGATCGTCAGGGAAATATCGATGAAGGCGCCGTCCTTGCGACAGCGGATCGTCTCGAAATGGTCGACCCTCTCGCCGGCGTTAATCCGCGCCAGGATCGCCGGCTCTTCGTCCAGTCGATCCCCCGGGATCAGCATGGTGATCGGTCGTCCTACCGCTTCGTCAGCCGTATAGCCGAAAACGCGCTCGGCACTCTTGTTCCAGGTGGTGATGATGCCCTGGAGCGACTTGCTGATGATGGCGTCATCCGAGGATTGACGATCGCCGCAAAGAAAGCCGCTGCATCATGTCCTGGCTGCGCACCCCTACCACCCGGTTCCAGTTGCTGAAGACGGTCTTCGGTTTTGTCGCCGCTACCCGCATAGTTTCTTTCTGCCATTGACGTTCACGTACCCCAGGATGTGAGTCAAAAAGAGCTTGAACGAGAGGGTTTCGCGCCCTTCGACAGACCATAGCTTCTAGACGCGGGAAATACAGCGCCGCCGGTCTCCAATGTACGGCTTCTGACGGGCCGCCGATGAAAGGCGAGGAGGTTTACGTGCCGGCTCCCTTATGCTCGCGACGGCGATAGCTTTGCAGTCGCCTCACCCAGAATCAACTTCAAAGTCGCAGCGCTGCCAGGGCTCAGCTGTGAGGTTCGACCGCAGCGAGAAGTACAGGTTATCGATAGTGAGGGATTTCGAATAGGAAAACATCGGTTCGGCAGCCCCTCCATTGCCAGATGGATCTTGAAACTAGCGCATATCGATTGAAATACTGACATCATTGCCTTATATGCAATCAATGATGACTGGAGGCGGTTCAGTATGGCCAGTATGACCATTCGCAACATCGACGATCGGTTGAAACAGAGGCTGCGCATCCGCGCTGCCACCCACGGGAGATCGATGGAAGACGAGGCACGGGACATCCTGAAAATGGCGTTAGCTCAACAGGAAACATCCGCTGAAAACCTCGCCGCGACCATCCGTGCGCGGCTGCAGCCGCTCGGCGGCGTGGAACTGGAACTTCCGACGCGTGAACCGATCCGTGAGGCTCTGGATTTTTCGGCTTCATGATCGTCCTCGACACCAACATCATATCTGAACTGCTCTTGCCGGTTCCACAGCCCGCAGTTGTCGACTGGCTCGCGGATCAGTCTCCCGCTGCCATTTTCACGACGACCGTTACCGAAGCGGAGATCCTCTACGGGCTACGCCTGCTCCCAGACGGTCGCCGCCGGCGCGAACTTGAGGCGGCTATCCTACCGATCTTCACCCAAGATCTCGCCGGTCGTGTGCTGCCGTTCGATAGGGAGGCCGCAGACGTCTACGGTTCAATTGCAACGGAAAGACGCAAGGCAGGTCGCCCGATCAGCCAATTCGATGCCCAGATTGCGTCCATCACGATTTCTCGCGGCGCCGCGCTGGCAACTCGAAACGTTGCCGACTTCGAGGGCGTCGGCCTGGTGATAGTAAACCCATGGCAGTAAGGCCTTAAATCACGTGACGCTAATTTCATCGCCGCGAAGTAGGTCGCGTCCGATCACATCGCATGAGGCCGCATCGCGGCAGTCGGGCTCAAGGCGATATTGACCGGCTGCTCGCGTGCCGCAGCCACCACATATCCTCGTTACGTGCAACGTCAAGGACTTTGAAGCGACCGACGCACCTGTGATTGGTCCCTTGGGAGGATGGCAGTTGGAAGCAGAGCTTGCAGCTCGGAAGGAGGCCAAGCAGCAGCAAGCCAGCATTATCGGTAGGCTTCTTGTTTGTTCGGGCCACCACCGTTTCGGGTTCGATCGCGCCACGGCCAACGTCCGTTCATGGCTAGGCTATCCGCCTGCGTGGTCGCTGCCACCGTGCGCTGCGATGAACATGGTGACGGCCGATCGGCAATAGGATTCGATTTCGTTATCGTCCTCTGCTCTCGCCTCATCGAAACGCGCGATAATTAGGAGATCGGATCCTTTGAAAAGGGCGGCAAACAAGCGGGCGGACCGGAGAGGATCGGGCACGTTCACAAGCGCCTTCGCATGCAACTGACGCAACAGGGCCTCGATTTGGGCGATGATATGGACGGGGCCAGCTTCGTAATGGATCTTGCTTAGCGACTTTTGGTTCGGCGTGTCGGCCGTGACCATTGCTTCCACGTTGCGGACGTCTGGGCGCAGCAGTGTGCGAAGCAGCGATGATCCCACCGCCATGAGTTGATCCTCGGCCGAACCGCCGACGCCTTCAAAAAGCGCCTGTGGTATTAACTGCTGGCAGCGGGCCGCAAACGCCGCGCCAAACAGCGCCTCCTTGTTCTCGAAGTGCCTGTAGATGCTGAGCTTGGATATCTTCGCTCGCTGGGCGACCTTGTCCAATGTCGTCGCTTGAAAACCCAATTCCGCAAACAGTTCGCCCGCGGCGTCGACTATGGTTTGGCCAAGCGCCTCATTGGCGGGCCGGCCGCGCCGTGCGCGGACGTTTTCTTCGGGCACGATAATTACAGTCCTTGACAGTATCTTTATTCTCGAATTACGATACTACACAGTTTCATAATTTCCAAGAGTGGATTTTATCATGTCCGCCAAATCAGGTTTCCTTGGCCGCCCATCGAGTGCGCATCGCTGGATGAAATTGCGCCAGACTCAGCCCAACCTCTTGCATACACAACACGGAGCTTATCACCATGGATGACGTCATCATCATCGGCGGCAGCTTTGCCGGCCTCGCCGCCGCCCTGCAACTCGGCCGCGCCCGACGCAAGGTCACCGTTCTCGATACCGGCCTGCCGCGCAATCGCTTTGCCGGCCACTCGCATGGTCTACTCGGCCACGATCATAAGCCGCCGCTGGAAATCCTGGCCGAGGCGCGGCGGCAACTGACGCGTTATCCCACGGTCAATTTGGTCAATGCCCGGGCCGACAGCATCTCCGGCCCCATCGACAACTTCTCTGTCCTCACTGGCGATGGCGAAAGCCTCGATGCGCGCCGCCTCATCCTAAGCTACGGCGTCGCTGATCAGATGCCTGATGTTCCTGGCTTTGCCGAAAGCTGGGGCACCTCGATCGTGCCCTGCCCCTACTGCGATGGCTTTGAAGTCGCCAACCAGCATTGGGGCCTCGTGTGGTCAGGACCGCCGTCGCACAATTACGTCAGGCTGTACCATGACTGGACCGACACATTGACCGTCTTTGCCGATGGTCACGACATTTCACCCGATATCCGTGCCGATCTGGCGCGCCGCAACATACCTGTCGTCGATGGCCGGATCGCCGAAATCGGCCATCACCGGGGCCATATCACCACCGTTAATCTCGAGAGTGGCCGCAATGCCGGCGTAGATATCCTGTTCGCGCATCCGCGCAACAAGCCGTCCTCAAGCCTGCATGAGCCATTGGGCCTCGCCACGGTCAATACGCCCTTCGGCATCGCCCTTAAGGTCGATGAGCGTCGCGAGACCAGCATGCCGGGCATCTACGCCGCCGGCGATCTCGCAAATCCGGCCATGAACTCGGTCACTACGGCAATATCGCAGGGCGCGACGGCAGGGATTTCCGCCCAGCAGTCGATGCTGGCTTGAGAGCGCAGATACCTTTCTTCGGGCGGTGGGCTATTGCCGGGAAACCGCAGGCTGCCGAGGCCCACGCGATAGACGCCCTCGCAGAGCTGCTAACCGACCAAGACGTGGAGACCCTGAAGCCCGTCGAACGAGGCGTGGGCGACAATACATCTAGAGCGCTCACGTCCGATCTCGCTCACCTCAAAGCATAAGGACTGGCCGCTCGCACACCATCTGTGCAACCGGAGAAACGTGCGGCCGATCCGGATCACGACCTGCCCGATTATTTCGACGGAACCTTCGGGCCACGGCGGTTCGTAAAGGTTCAAAAGTCGAAGTGCTCTCGCCTCAGGAAAATCGATTTCCGAGCCGACACCCAGGCCCGGTCTAGCGGGTTCGGAGGCTGCAACCAAAAATGTCAGCGTGCCAAGGCATCCCTCGGAAACCCGGCAGCCAGGCTGTCGATGAACTTGCGCACCGCCGGCGGAAGACCCCGGCGTGTCGTGAACACAAGGTGGACGAGTCCCTTCATGCCACGCCAGGCCGGCAGCACATGAACGAGCTTTCCCTCGTCGATGGCCTGGCGGCAGGTATGGTCGGGCAGGAGTGCGACCCCAAGCCCGGCAATCGCTGCGGCCCTGACGGCAGTGAAGTCCGCGCACCCCATGCGCGGTTCGTGGCGTAGCGTATGCGTGCGTCCATCGTCCGTTTCGAGAAACCAGTTGACCTCCCCCCGGTCATCGGTCGTTGAGAGCGTCGATTGATCGGCGAGCCCGGCGATGTCGCCGATGCGGCTTGCTATCTGTGGGCTTGCGACAAGAATGCGAACCGAATTTCCCAGCGAGCGCATCGTCAGTGATGCGTCGCCATCGAGCGACGTTCGCACACGCAGCGCAACATCTATGCGTTCTTCGATCAGATCCACCAGACGGTCGATCGCGACAAGCTGAAGGCGTACCCTCGGATGTTGCGCCAGAAACTGCGTGACCAGACCAGAGATCGGTTCGACGAGGCCGGTCGGACAACTCATCCGGATCAGGCCATGCGGCTCTGACTGAGCCTCTGCAACCAGGGCTTCGGCGCGCTCTGCCTCTGCCAGCATCGCCTTGCAGCGCTCGTAAAAGGATTGCCCGACATCGGTTACACGAAAGCGCCGGCTCGAGCGCTCGATCAATCGGACACCAAGGCGTGCCTCAAGGCCCGCGATCCGCCGGCTGAGCTTCGATTTCGGCTCGCGCAGCGCCCGCCCGCCGCGGCCAAGCCGTCCTGCCCTTCGAAGCGCAGCCTTGTAAAAACGCCCGTTGAGGCACCGGTCTCCGGGATAATCCAATTGCATCAAGGCAGTCCCTGGCCCCTGGCCCCTGGTAGAAGAGCGCAGCGCCATGATCGGCAATCGTCCACTCCCGAACTTGCGAATATGCGATCAAACGGAAGCGGCTGGCAGCAGAGTTGCGTCCCGCGATTGAACAGACATGGGAACCATCAGCTGCCAAAGAACGTTTGCAGAACAAATTGAAGGAGATCGTAATGAGTGGCAACCCGAAAACCGATATGTCGTCCAACGCGCAGAAGGACCCGGACGAATGGGTCAGCGGCGACGAGCCGATGACTGGTGCGCAGCGCTCTTATCTGAAGACCCTATCGGAACAGGCGCATCAACCGGACGCTTACGGCGAGGATCTGACGAAAGCGGAAGCCTCCAAGCGCATTGACGAACTCAAGCAGTCGCTAGACCTGGCGTGACGCATCCATAGCATCGCGCATCATCAGGTGGCAATTGCATCTGCCGACCGATGCGCTGCGCCAGATAGATCCTATCCCTGCTATATTCGTATCCATGAAGCGCCGCGTCTCGGAAAAATCCACGAAGTCGTGGCGTTTCCACCTTCTTTGGCCACCGAAATCAACTAAATGGCTAGACAGGCTAGCTCGCTCGGAGAACAACCATGGAATGGCAGCTACAGGACGCGAAAAACCAGTTTTCAAAAGTGGTGCAAAAGGCGCGATTTGAAGGTCCGCAGGAAATCACAGTCCGTGGAGAAAGAACCGCTGTTGTATTGTCTACGCGGGACTATGACACCTTGCGCGCAGGCCGCCCCACACTCGTTGACGATCTACTCGGCGGTCCGGCGTGGGACGACGAGCTCGTTGATGCGGTCGAGGCGCGCGCCAAGAGCTCCAGCCGCGACGTGGCCTTCTGATGTACCTGCTGGAGACCAATATTGTCTCGGAAGCGCGACGCGGCACCCGCAGGCAGTCTCTTGGTTACGATCGGTAGATCCGCTTAGCGTCCACGTAAGCGCCTTGACTCTAGGCGAAATCATGCGCGGCATCGCGCTGAACAAAAGTCTGACCCGAGAGCCGCCTCTCAAGTGGCTGCGCAAGCTACGCCGGAACCACGGCGATCGTATCCTGCCGGTGACTGACCAGATCGCCGTGGAAAGGGGTCGGATCGCAGCGATCCGTCCGCGGGGCGATATTGATGGGCTGCTCGCCGCGACCGCGATCATCCACGACCTGATCCTCGTCACACGCAACGTCAAGGACTTCGAGGACACCGACGCAACTGTGATCAATCCCTGGGATATGTCGGCGTAGGACAAGATCGTCCTTCAAAAGCCGCTCGATTACAGCGCGGTTATTAGCGCGCTGCTCCGTCGCCGCAACGACGGCGACGTCAGCCCAGAGGAGGCGTCAAGAATGCGATCCTCCACAACAGCGCAGTGCCGTGATCGGCAATCGTCCACTCCCGAGCTTGCGAACGCGCGATTAAACGGAAGCGGCTGGCAGCAGAGTTGTGCCTCCGATTGAACAGACACGGAACCTATTCGGTCGCCATGTCTGCCCCGTTAAGGCTTGAGAACGACTTTGACGCAGCCATCCTTCTTCTCGAGGAAAGTCTTGTAGAGATCCGGCCCGTCTTCCAGACCCCCCGTATGCGTTATGATGAAGGATGGATCGATCTCGCCCTTCTGGACCCGCTCCATCAGGAGCGGCAGGTAGCGCTGGACAGGGGTCTGGGCCATTTTGAAGGTCAGGCCGCGGTTGATTGCCGATCCCATCGGGATCTTGTCGAGGAAGCCGCCATAAACACCGACGATCGATACCGTGCCGAAGTTGCGGCAACAATGGATGGCCTGGCGCAGCACATGGGGCCGATCGGTGCCCATGAAGGTCGCCACCTTGATACGGTCCAGTCGGGCATCCCAGCTTGCGGAAGGATCGGACTCGGTGCCAACCGCATCGATACAGGCATCGGCGCCGCGACCGTGTGTCAGTTCCATGATGCGGTCATAGATATCTTCCTCGAGATAATCGAGCGTCATGGCGCCAGACTTTTGGGCAAGCGCCAGCCGCTCCGGCACGCTGTCGATTGCAATGACACGCTCAGCTCCGAGGATGAACGCGGACTTGATTGCCATCTGGCCCACCGGCCCGCAACCCCAGATCGCGATCGTATCACCCGGCTGAATGTCGCAGAAATCGGCCGCCATATAGCCGGTTGGGAAAATATCCGACAGGAACAGCACCTGCTCGTCGGTCAGGCCGTCCGGCACCTTGATCGGGCCGACATCGGCATAAGGCACCCGCAGGTATTCCGCCTGCCCGCCGCTGAACCCGCCAAGCAGATGGGTATAACCGAACAGGCCGGCCGGCGAGTTGCCCCACATCTTGGTGACTTTCTCCGGGTTCGGGTTGGACCGCTCGCAGCCGGAAAAGAAGCCGCGCTTGCAAAAGAAGCATTCGCCGCAGGAAATGGTGAAGGGCACGACGACGCGGTCACCCACCTTCAGCTTGCTGTTGTCCTTGCCGACCTCGACCACCTCGCCCATGGTCTCGTGGCCCATGACGTCGCCGCTATGCATGTCGGGCATCACCCCGTTGTAAAGATGCAGATCCGATCCGCAGATCGCGCAGGCGGTTACCTTGATAATTGCGTCGCGGCCATCCTCGATGACCGGATCGGGAACGCTTTCGCAGCGAATGTCGTGCTTGCCGTGCCAGGTCAAAGCTTTCATGTCATGTCATCCTCTTCCAGGAGTAATATCTCTTGTCCCGCGTCTCTCAGGGCTGGCCACTTCCGCCGGCCGAGCCGTAGACTTGTCCCGTCGCATAGGACGCCGACGGATCTGCCAACTGCACATAGATCGACGCCAGTTCGGCCGGCTGTCCCGGACGGCCCATCGGCGTCTTGCCGCCGAACTGTTCCAGCTTCTCCATGGTCGCCCCACCAGAAACCTGCAGCGGCGTCCAGATCGGCCCCGGCGCCACGCCGTTGACGCGGATGCCCTTCGGACCGAGCTGCTTTGCCATCGATTTGGTGAAGTTCATGCCGGCAGCCTTGGTCATTGCGTAGTCGACCAGATCCTCGGAGGGATCGTAGGCCTGCTCCGACGTCGTGATGATGATGTTCGATCCCGGCTTGAGATGCTTGAGCGCGGCCTTCGTCAGCCAGAACATGGCGTAGATGTTGGTCTTCATGGTGGCATCGAACGCTTCGCTCGTTATGTCGGAGAGCGCGCCGGCCTGTTGCTGTCGTCCCGCATTGCTGACGAGGACGTCGAGACCGCCGAGCGCGGCCGCAGCATCCTCGACAAGCTTGGTGCAGAATGCCTCCTCACGAAGATCGCCGGGCAATGCAACGGCTTTGCGTCCTTCCTTCTCGATCAGGGCGATGACCTCTTTGGCATCGGGCTCCTCGTCGGGAAGGTAATTGATCGCAACATCGGCGCCCTCTCGGGCGTAAGCGATCGCGGCGGCCCGGCCCATGCCGGAATCGCCACCCGTGATCAGCGCCTTGCGACCGGCCAGACGACCCGATCCCTTGTAGGCGTTCTCGCCATGGTCGGGCTTCGGGTTCATCTTGCCCGCCAGGCCCGGGAACGGCTGCTTCTGTTTTTCGAACGGCGGCTTAGGATACTTGGACGTCGGATCCTGCAACATAATCGGCTCCTTTGATCGATTGGCGCTTGATTGGGCAAATGCTGGAAAGACGGATGACGCCAAAGCCGCGGAGGCGGCCGCGAGCACCGAGCGGCGTCTAATCTTCATGGTCATGGGACATCCTTGGCAGGAAGATGCGTTGATCGTGCGAGACGATAGTTGCTGCATTCGTCCCGTGTCGTGACGGTCGGGGAAGTCGGATTGTCATCATCGTCTCCGGTCGATGGGTCTTGCTGAACTTCGCTTCAACGCCAATGTTCCAAGCAACGAGCATTTCAAGGAACCAACCGATGCTGATCGTGTTGGTCGAGCAAAGGAGATCCCGATGCCCCACCTCGACACAGACGACCTGCGCATAACGTTCAAAGAGACGGGCGCTCGGTCCGGAAAACCGGTACTTCTGCTTCACGGCTGGCCTGATGACGCAACGACCTGGGAAGCGGTCGTGGATCTTCTGAAGGACCGCCATCTTCGTCTTGTCATTCCATATCTGCGCGGCTTTGGGCCGACGACGTTTCTAAACGACAAAGCGCCCAGAACGGCGAATGGCGGGATCCTCGCCATGGATGCGATCGCCTTGATGGATGGACTTGGCATCGAAAAATTCGCGGTCGTCGGCCACGACTGGGGATCGCATATCGCCGAATGCCTGGCGATCGGATGGCAAGACAGGGTCGATCGCATTGCCCTGCTTTCGTCCACGCCGCGCATGGGCGGACTGCCGACGCCGGCCTTCAGCCAAGCTCAGCTTTATTGGTACCAATGGTTCACGGCGACCAAGCGCGGTGCTGCGGCCATCGACAATGATCGGAAGGGATATGCCCGTCTGCAGTGGCAGAACTGGGCGCCGGACGGATGGTTCGACGACGCGACGTTCGATCGTGTGGCGAAATCCTTCGAGAACCCGGACTGGCTCGGCGTCACTCTGCACGGTTATCGTGTCCGCTGGGAGGAGGCGGAGCCTGATGCGCGCAGCCTATGGCTCGAGGAAAAGGTAAAGGCGACGAGATCATTGTCGCTTCCCGCGATTTTCATTCATGGGACTGAGGACGGCGTTACTCCACTGTCGACGTCTGAGACCGTGCACGAGAAGTTCACAGGAGCGTTCGAACGGATCCTGCTGCAAAATGTCGGCCATTTCCCTCAGCGGGAGGATCCGGAGGCAGTGGCGCGGGAACTTGCAGTGTTTCTCGCAGCCTGAGGGCAGCCGGTCCGGAACTTCGTCGGTTCCCAGAACTTTAGCTGGAGCCCCCTGGATGTCCAGGCAGCCCGATACCTGCCATACCAAAGGCCCGCCCGATGCAACAAACGCCAGCCGATCTCGAACCCCGCAAAGGAAGCCCGAGCCCGCGCATCGACGAGGACGAGTTCAAGAGGCGCTTTCGTAACCAGTTTCAAGATCCTGCCTTCGAGCCTCTGAAGGCGGAGCTCGAGAAGGTCACGGCGGCAGCCTGGGACGCATACGAGCACTCGCGCAAGAGCCCTCGCACGCAAAAGGCCGGGCCGGAGTTCGCAGATCCTTCCTACGAGCTTGCGACAGACTGGCTGGCGGCGCGCGACGCTATTTGCGAAGCGCAGCACCGCCATGACGATGCGAACGGCCCCCGCCGTTTCCTGCTGATAAACGGGTCGTCGCGCAGCGAACATACCTGTCCTGGCGAAATATCGAAAAGCTTTCGCATGGTCGAGATTGCCAGGAAGGTTTTGGAGCAGAACCCGCAAAGCAGTGTCGAGGTGCTCGATCTGAGCCGGATCACATCGGAATACGGTCGCCAGATCCATCCCTGCAAGGCCTGCTTCTCGACGTCGGCCGCACTCTGTCACTGGCCTTGTTCCTGCTATCCCAATTACTCGCTCGGGCAGATCCATGACTGGATGAACGACATCTATCCGATGTGGGTCGAAGCCCATGGCATCATGATCGTCACCCCGGTGAACTGGTACCAGACCTCCTCGCCTCTGAAGCTGATGATCGACCAGCTGGTGTGTGCGGACGGGGGAAACCCTGATCCGACCACGACGCATGGAAAGCATGCAAAAGAAGCCAAGGAGATCGAGATGAAGGGATGGGACTATCCCAGGCATCTCGAAGGGCGTCTCTTTTCCGTGATTGTCCATGGCGACACCGAAGGCGTCGAAAATGTCCGACGCGGCGTCTCGGACTGGCTGAAATCAATGGAACTGGAACCGGCCGGGACACTGGCGGAAGTCGATCGCTATATCGGCTATTGGGAACCCTACGCGACCAGCCATCCGGCCTTCGATAAGGACCAGTCGATGAAGGAGGAAGTCCGAAATGCCGCCCGCGCGTTGCAAGAGGCCGTTCTTGCAAAGCAGGACGGCAGGCAGTTTGCGGCCGGATCGCGCCTGAAGCAGGCGAGAGAGAAGTAGGATTTGAATACCTATGTCGTCACGCTCTTCATTCTCGGCGCCGTCATCCTCCTGACCGCATGGCTGCCGATGGCGTTGCGGCGTCTGCCATTGTCGCTACCGATCTGCTGTGTCGGGATCGGCGTCCTGTTGGCATGGTCGCCTCTCACGCCCCTTCCGAGGATGAACCCGCTCGACAATGGCGCAATCACCGAGCATCTGACGGAGTTCGTCGTCATCGTGGCCTTGATGGGCGCGGGCCTGAAGATCGATCGGCCGCTCGGCCTCCATCGCTGGGCAACAACCTGGCGGCTGCTTGGACTAGCCATGCCGATCTCCATCGCTGCGATCTCTTTTCTCGGTTGGCAGTTCCTCGGCCTGAACGCGGCGTCGGCCCTGCTTCTGGGTGCCGCTGTCGCGCCGACCGATCCCGTGCTCGCCGCCGATATCCAGGTCGGGCCTCCCAAGACCGGCGAGGAAGACGACATCCGCTTTGCTTTGACATCGGAAGCCGGCCTCAACGATGGTCTCAGTTTTCCCTTCGTGCTGGCGGCGGTCGCACTTGCCTCGGCCGGCGACAGCCCATTCGGGTGGACCGCCCACTGGCTCGTGTTCGACGTCTTGTGGAAGCTTGCATCGGGCATCGCCATGGGCTGGATTGTCGGCAGGGTCCTCGGCTACTTCACGTTCAAATTGCCGAAGGCGGGCCGTATCGCCAGGACGGGTGACGGCCTGGCGGCGCTTGGATTTACCTGCATTGCTTATGGCGCAACCGAGATCGTGCATGGCTACGGCTTTGTCGCCGTCTTCGTAGCGGCGCTGACCCTACGCAACGTCGAGCGCAATAGCGACTTTCACGGCGAACTCCACGACTTCGGTGAACAAATCGAGCGGATGCTGACCATGGTCCTCCTGGTGTGCTTCGGCTCCGTCCTCGCAGAGGGCACGCTCCTTGCCCATGTCGACTGGCGCATCGTCACCGTCGCCGTCGTCGCGCTTGCCATCGTCCGGCCGGTGGCAGCCTGGACGAGCCTTATCGGCTGTGAACGCCCTCAGGCTGAAAAGCTTATCGTGTCAGTGTTCGGCATTCGCGGCATCGGGTCCATCTATTATGTCGCCTACGCGTCCGGGCATGCGTCCTTCGACAAAGCTGAGGTGGTATGGGCGACGGTGTTCGTCATCGTCTTGATTTCTATCGTGGTGCACGGAATTGCTGTCACACCGGTCATGAATTGGATCGACCGGCGCCGCGGCGTCGACAGCGATAGACCAATGGAGACGACCGAAGTGGGCGGATCCGGCTGAGGTTCTCCCGACGCCGTCAGACAGAGACGGACCTATCACGCTCGCCAGCACGACCTGATTTCCGCTCGACCGCCTCGCCTTGATGGTTGCGCCGAAACAGGTGTCTCTCAAGACAGTACCAAACCCGGGAGAAACCAGAAGACGTGTCGATCGATTCAAAATCGTGTTGGTGGTGGTAGGCTTGAGCGGGCCATCAGGAACGATCCAGCTTGCGGATGATTTCAAGAGCCCAATTAATGGATATCACTTCAGCGGTCTGATCTTAGACCCATCCTTGTTGTTCCTGACATCTCGGGCAAGGTCTTTCACTCTGATCTTTTCCCTCGGTTCGACATCCAAGCCCGGAACAATTCGGCGCGAAGGAAATTGATTGGCGGACAGAACGATTTCAGGAAATCCGTCACGCAAACCGTCGTGATTGCGTTGCTGCCTAAACGATCTGTCAAATTTTCTTTGATATAGCGCACGATCGGTTACCTCAGGGTAGGACAACATGAGCATTCATCGAAAACTGTTTGCCGCGTCCGCATTGGCGATCTTGGCCGTATTGGTTGCCATCAATCCGTTCGGCAGGAACCTTGTCGACGTCCGCCCCGTGCCGTCCATGGTCGAAACCGTCCATTAACGGTCACGTATGCGTGCGTTCCCCATCGCATCGTAACGGTCCGTTAAGCGGGGTGGCCTAGCCTTTCGACTTTCTTGGATCTCGGGATGCCGAAATGGCCGCCAATGATAACAGACCTGCTTGCTTGCCCCTGGATGCGAAAGAGGTCGAAGACATTCTGGCGAAAGCGCGAAGCATAAAGGAAATGCTGGAGATCGCCATCGCCACCGCAAAGCAGCATTTTCAGGGGCAGCGTCGCTAACGCCCATTGCTGACTGACGGCCGCTGGCCTCGCACGGGATTGCAACCGAGCCTTTGCCGAGAGCGTTCGATAGCCGGGGGGGACGAAAGGCTGGGCTTGGCCGTAACGTTGCCTTGATCCGCCGCCTTATTTCAAGTCAAACGACAGAAGGATGATGTGGGCGACGCAGAGGCAATCGATAGGCGGCAACACGTCTTGCTGCTGCCGCCAACCCGTTTTCCCAGACCAACCAGCCTCACTTCGGAGGGGCGAACTTGAACAGCGTGAACGACGTGTCGGTCCAGCCCTCGTTGAACCAGGGCGAATCCTGGATGTGGGAGGCCGTGATGTAGAGCGCACCATCCGGGCCCTGCGCGAATGTATCTGGCCAGCGCAGCCGGCTGTCTTCCAGGAAGGGCGTGACCTTGCCGTCCGGGCCGAGAACCTTCACCCCATTATTCTCCATCGTACTGAGATAAATGCGATTCTGATCGTCGATCCAAAGACCGTCGGTCGGCTCGGTATCTGCGAATTTCTCCGCTTTGACTGCGGCAGGATCGGTTGCTGCCTTCTCAAGGGCATCTGTCGAAACCTTGTACATCGTCTTGCCCGTCAGCGCCTGGAAGTAGAGCGTCCTGTCGTCCTTGGAAAGGGCAATCCCGTCGGCGTTGAACTGTGGCTGGCGTCCATCCGGTCGGCGCAGCGGCTTGCCGTCGGTGTGGATGACGACCTCTTTTTCGAACTGCGTCGAGGGATCGTCGCTGAGTGCCCGCCACGCCTTGCCCGAAATGAGATCGAGAACGACCAGGCCGCCTGGCGAGCCGGAATCGGTAATGTAGGCGAATGCGCCGTCAGAGGCGATGCGGACGTCATTGAGATAGCTTGCCGGCCCGGCGACGTCCGGGGTAAAGGGGTAGACGCGCTTGACTGCGTTCGACCCGAGATCGATCTGCACGAGCTTCGGGCCGTCCTTGACGGTTTTCTCGCTGTTTGGTGCCGCCGGGTCAACGACCCAAAGCGAGCCCCTGTTGTCGGTGACGACGCTTTGGACGGTGACGAAGTGATCTTTCGGCGAGATCTCGTTCATCCTGGCGTTTCGCCAGGCATTCCATTCCTTGTTCGGGTACGGCTTGATAGAACCATCCTTCATGACCTCGGCGACGGAAACGGGCACGTCCTGCGACCAGCGCGGGAAGTTGACGAAGATGCGTCCATCTTGCGAAACGGTGACGCCGGTCACCTGATGGTCGAAGGTTGCAACTGTCTCGAGACGATCATCGGTCTTGCCCGTGATCGGCGCGACGAGCTTCCTCGCCTTGTTGGCGAGATTTTCCATCGTCTGCGTGTGGCCGATGGCGGGCTGCAGGACTGCGATAACGGCAGCGGCCGTCAGGAAGGTGGAAGTCTTGCGCGGGTGCGTGTTCATCATGGCCTCTTTGATGTTTAGGCTTTGAACAATGACGCCGTCGAAGTTCCTGCGCGAAACCGCATGGGACCAATATGATGCGCATCAGGTTGCCTTTGCTGATAGCCAGCCTCGATGAGCACGAATGGGCCATTGCAGTCGAAGATCGGACAATGGTGGTCATGCCATGCTGGACGGGTGGCCCGATGACGCATGACCCGAATGCTGCGACATCGCGTCTGAAGGGCCGGGGTCGGCGTCACTGTCGAAACAGGTTCTCTTCTTGATTGTCGCAGGTTTTCGAGGGCCATTCGATCGCACAGGTACGAGACCAGACACGAAACTCCTCGACCTCATGAACTTCAGATCGCTTGGCAGGGCCGATTGCTTTGATCGCCGCGAACGGTTCGTGCCGACATTTGGAACCAGCATCGCTTGATCAAGTTATAGTGGCATGACCGTACCCGCTGAAGCACTCGCCAAGTTGATCGCCCATTACGCCACGAACGAGGCGGCCTCGCGTCAAATGCGCAGGTTGCCAGCGTTTGCCGTTCCGCAGGAGGGCAATGATCGTCTCGGTTCCCTGCTGAAAAAGCTGGATGAAAAGCAAGCGGCTCTTACGGCTGCTGCTCAAGCCTGACGGAAAGGGTTAAGCAAAGCCCGTCCGGCAACCACTCCCGATCGATCTCTCCCGCCAGGCTGCGGGCTACCGTCTGCTCCAGCCGAGTGCCGAAGCCGACATGGGTGGAAGCCGGCGACTGCCCCGGCCCATTCTTTTCCAGCCAACGGAGCTTTAATGCTTCGCCGGTAACATCGACTTCGATCTCCAGCCGGCCATCAGGGACCGACAGGGCCCCATATTTTGCGGCATTGGAGGCAAGCTCGTGAAAAAGAAGGGCGAAGTTGGTGACGTCCTTGGCGGCAATCTCGAAGTCGCTCCCTTTCAGCGCCCAACGTCCCTCCCCCACCTCGGAGAACGGCTCGAGGATGGTGGACAGCAGCTGGAGAAGCGTCATTGCGCGCTCTTGGAAAGCATCATCTCCCGTGAAGCTTGGAAGCGTCATCTCGTGAGCACGAGAAAGCGATACCAGCCTGTTCCGCATGTCTGCGGCGAGCGCCGCTGCAGACGTGGCGTTGCGAGCCGCGACCGTAATGATGCTGCTTGTGATCGCAAACAGGTTCTTGACCCTATGATGCATTTCGCGAAGAAGCAGATCCTGGTGCTGCGCCGCCCGTCGCCGTTCGGAAATGTCCCGAGCTATCTTCGAAGCGCCAATGATCTTGCCCTCACGGTTCCTGATCGGTGAGATCGTCAGCGAGATGTCGATCAGGGACCCGTCCTTGTGGCGCCGAACGGTCTCGAAATGCTCAATCCGCTCGCCGGCGCGGATGCGTCCGAGGATACTTGGTTCTTCATCAAGCCGGTCATCCGGGATCAACAGGGTCACGGGTTGTCCAACCGCCTCGGACGCAGGGTAGCCGAACAGTCTTTCCGCAGCCTTGTTCCATGTCGTGATAATGCCTGTCAGGCTCTTGCTGATAATGGCGTCCTCGGACGATTCCACAATGGCGGCCAGGAAAGCTGCCGCATCATGACCGGGGCGCGCATTCCTTACGCTTTCCTCGAGCTCCAGGAAGCGTCCTTCAAAATCTGGATGATGGGATTGGTCGTTGAGAGCTGGCATTCAGTCATTGCCTCATGGCCATGGTTTGGAATTACGAAACAGAGAAACTTTAGCGTCTTATAACAATGATGGTAGCCCTGAGGCGATAACCAGTTGCAAAATTACGTGACGATCCTACGGTGCGCCTTCCACCAAGACAGGGCAGTCGCTTTGACACATACGCTTCCACGACTAACCACCGGAATCACGGGCCTTGACACCATCCTCGGAGGAGGATTGGTGGAAGGTGCTTCCTACATCCTTCAAGGCCATCCGGGCGCCGGCAAGACGATCTTTGCCAACCAGATGGCCTTCGCCAGCGTCACGAACGGCCGTAAAGTACTTTACGTTACCCTTCTGGCCGAAACCCATGATCGCCTTTTCCAGGCGCTCGGCACGCTCGATTTTTTCGACCGGGCCTGCCTCGGGACGAGTATCTCCTATATCAGTGTCTTCCAGACCTTGAAGGAAGAGGGCTTGCCGGCTGTCGTCAAGCTCATCAGGCAGGAGATCAACCGTCAGGGCGCGACCCTTCTCGTTTTCGACGGGCTCCTGAACGCACGAGACCGAGGCGAGACCGACATCGACGTCAAGACATTCATTGCAGAGGTGCAAAGCCAGGCGGCCTTTGTCGGCTGTTCCGTCTTGTTTCTGACAAGCACCAGGGTCGCCGAAGACAGTCCCGAGCATACGATGGTCGACGGCGTGATCGACCTGCATAACGAGCTGGTCGGGGTCCGTTCGGTGCGACGCCTGCAGATACGCAAGTCGAGAGGCACTGCTGCGCTTGGTGGTCACCACCAATTTGAAATCACGTCGGCGGGTATCGTCGTCTATCCGCGAATTGAAGCGGTACTGGCAACGAGCAGTGTCATCGATCAAGGGTCTTCCGATCTCATCGCATCGGGAACCGAAGGGTTGGACGCTGTTATGGGCGGCGGGCTGCAGGATAGCTCGGTGACACTCGTTTTCGGCCCCTCCGGCTGCGGCAAGACTTCGCTTGGCGTTAATTTTCTGGCACGGGCCAGCCAAAGCGAGCCGGCCTTGCATTTCGGGTTCTATGAAACGCCTGCGAGGTTGATGAGCAAGGCTCGCGCGCTCGGCGTCGATCTCAATGGCCCCGTAAGCTCGGGAGCGCTCAAAGTCATCTGGAGCCCGATGACAGAAAACCTGCTCGACAAGCTCGGGCATCGGCTCCTCGACGAGGTGCGCGCGCAAGGTACAAAGCGCCTTCTCATGGATGGATTGGGTGGTTTCGAGCGAGCTGCCGTTTACCCGCCCCGGCTGGTCGAATTTTTTGCCGCGCTCACGAACGAACTGCGCGCGCTTGGCGTTACGACAATTGCGACATGGGAACTGCGCGACCTTTTCGGGCCGACGGTAACGGCTCCGGGGTCGGAAATCTCCAGCCTACTGGATAATCTCGTGATGCTGCGCCATGTAGAGATCAATTCGCGCTTCAAGCGCACCATTTCAGTTCTCAAAGTTAGGGACAGAGCCTACGAGCCGGTCATTCATGAGGTGGGGTTTGGCTCGAACGGGATGCTGATCCAGCAGCCGCTGGAACCAGTTTCCGGCGCGGCGACGGGAGTGGCAGCCCCGGTCGAACGAGAGCATTAAAAGGGAAGCATAAACCGCATGCCACTCATCGTGATCGCAGAGGACGAATACCTCATCGCCGAAGTTCTGGTCATGATGCTGGAAGACGCCGGATATGAGGTTGCGTCGGCTCCGCACGGCAAGGCCGCGCTGGCGCTTGTGCGGGAGAAGAGCCCTTCCCTGGTGGTGACGGACTTCATGATGCCGCTGATGACGGGACTCGAACTGGCGCAGACGATGAGGTCGGACAAAGATCTCGCAGGTATTCCAATCATCCTGGTAAGCGGTGCTCAGGGTAGCATTGGTCGAGCTCATCCCGATGTCTTCGACGCCGTATTGGACAAACCGTACAACGAAAAAAAGCTGATTGAGACGGTCTCTCGCCTGATCCAATAGTTGTAGGGTTTAGTGGCGGGAAGGACGGTTCCTAAAATTTCGGCCGCTGCCGAGCTCTTCAAGTTACCAAGGCGGGCTCGGTGGAACCCGGCGATTGACCTTACGGTGCCCCCGAAAGGCCCCCGACAAAACTGCCGGGGCTCCACGCAGAAGGCTTGACCATAAGGCTGCTTCTTCTACGCGTTTGCCGCAATCGTCAGCGCCTTTCCTTGCTGTTCAAGGAGCACGGCTTGGACGAACGGATCTCTAACTGAACCCTGCTTGCGCGAAACGACGGTAGATCAAGTACCGGCTCTCCGAGATTTGGACTCACGGGTTCAATGTGACAATGATCCGCGATCAAGACATCTCGAAGCCGGCCACTATCAGGCAGCCTCAAGGCCCGTTCGGGCGACTGCGGCTGCAGTGTGGGATGGCCGATATCGTCGATCCCCATTGACCGACCCCGAGGTGGCAACCGACCGGCGTCTTGATGGAACAGGCTGTTTCCCAAAAAAACTTTAGCATTCACAAAAATAAAAAAATATCTTTCGATAAACGTTGATATGGTGCATCTGTAGAATAATTTTTTAGCGGAAGAAAATCATGCAATATTATTTTCCAGGCCTTACGGGAAGGCAAATCGCGATGTTTCTCATCGAGACATCGGTCCTTACAGCTGCGCTAGCTGCCATCCTTGCCGTTACCATACCTATGATCTGAGCCAAACGTGCACGAGCGCTAAGATGTTTCGGCGTGAGCAAAAAAAGGTCAGGGCAGTTATTCGGCCGAGTTCACTTGCTCGGCTACTCATAGCGGAGCAACTTCAACTTCGATCCAGCAACCGGCGTGGACAATATGCCGGATAACGAGCTAGATCGGCTGCTCTTTGATCGAATTTGGGCTATGGGCGCAAAGGCAGTGCACGACAATCACATATGGACGCTCGCCGGTGCCACCCTCAGCACCCCTACCTTTGAAGAATATCAGAGTAGCGGCGGCGAGCGGTTGAGCGATTTGATCGAGATCGTTAAACTCGGAATCGCGCAACTCCGCTAACGCCTATTGCTGATCTTGGTATTGAGGATCAGGCCAAGATGCTCCCCAGGAACCGATGGAAGTGATCGCACGTGGGGCCTGGTCCGCGTGTTCAGAAACGCATCGCCAACTCATCCTTTCTTCCAGTCAAAGCAGGAGGTCGTTCGATGAATGAACGCAGTCAGATGGCTTTCTCAGCAATCAAGCAGGCGAAAAATCACCGTCGCCAAAAGAAAGATCTAAGGTTCGCCGAAAACAGGGTCGACAAGATAACCCGGATGCTTGTCACTCAGACGGCGATTGTCAAAGCACGCCAGGCCAACCGCGCTTCAGCCACTGATGACCGGCCTCGAGCTTGCTCAGGCGATGCGCAGGGATGCCGCTCTTTCTTCCATTCCGATCGTGCTCGTGAGTGGCGGGCAGGCGAGCATTGGCCGAGGGCGTCCACAGCTGTTCGATGCGGTCCTAGATAAGCCATCATGAGAAGATACTCATCGCTACCGCTCCAGGCAATCGGTGGCGCCTGACCACTCACTCAAAGAGCTCCCCTCAGACTTGACGCGACTGCTTGGAAACGCGTGCGAGTGCCTGCCGCAGATCCTCCACGCGGAACGGTTTCCTGAGCAAGGTAGCCGTCGACGGACCTGGAAGATCAGGCGCCTTATCCCTTCCTGTGGCAAAGACGATCGCGACCTGCGGCCATCTCTCGCGCACGCGAGCACCCAACTCTTCGCCGGACATGCCCGGAAGGCCGAGATCCGTCAGCAGGATGTCCACGTTCTCTTTCTCCAAGATCGCCAGAGCCTCCGCGCCGGAGTTCGCTTCCAGAACCTCATGCTGCAGCTCCTCCAGCATATCGACCGTGTTCATACGTATCAGAGCATCGTCCTCAACAGCGAGGACCCGCAGACGCGACGCCTCTTCGGGCGAGGCCGACACAAGCTGAGCCGGGGCGGGATTGACTGTCGAAGTTGAACGCTGCTTCTGGTTACTCAGTACGTGACGCAGCTTTCTGGCAAGCGCATCACGCGTGTAAGGCTTGGACAAAAGTTCGACGCCGGCGTCGAGCTTTCCACCATGGACGATCGAGTTCTCGGTGTATCCGCTGGTAAAGAGCACGGCGAGGTGCGGCTGGCGCACCTTCGCCTGTCTTGCCACGTCCGCGCTCTTTAAGGCGCCAGGCATCACCACGTCGGTGAAGAGAAGATCGATGTGGATGCCGCTTTCGATGATCGTCAGCGCTGCAGCGGCGTCTTTGGCCTTCAGGACGCGGTAACCGAGATCGACCAACATCTCGACAACGGTATCGCGAACCTGTTCGTCGTCTTCGGCGACGAGAATGGTTTCCGACCCACCTGTCACCGGCCCCGTGTCAGAACCTGCGAGTTGATCTTCCTGCTGATGGACCCGCGGGAAGTAGAGCTTGATCGTCGTTCCGTGACCGACCTCGCTATAGATCTTGATGTGGCCAGCGGACTGCTTGACGAAGCCGTAGACCATGGATAGTCCGAGCCCGGTTCCCCTTCCAACCGGTTTCGTGGAAAAGAACGGCTCGAAGACCTGGTCTATGATCTCTGCGGGCATGCCGGAGCCGGTATCGGTCACGGCAAGCATGACGTACTGGCCCGCCTTAACGTCGCTCTGGAGGCGCGCGTAGTTGTCGTCCAGGAATGCATTGCCGACCTCGATGGTCAACTTCCCCTGCCCTTCCATGGCATCGCGGGCATTGATCGCGAGATTGAGGATGGCGTTTTCGATCTGGGTCGGATCGACCGAAACATTCCAAAGCCCCCCGCCACGAATGGTCTCGATTTCGATCCCCTCGCCCAGCGTGCGCCTCAGCATGTCTTCGATGCCGGAGACAAAATGACCAATATTGACAACCCTCGGCTCGAGCGCCTGTTTTCGGCCGAAGGCCAGGAGCTGGCTGGCGAGCTTTGCGCCCCGCTCGACACCTGCCAGGGCGTTTGTAATCCGCCGCCTTGCGTGCTCGTGACCCACCAAATCCTTTGACAAGAGCTGGAGATTGCCCGCGATCACCTGCAGGAGGTTATTGAAATCATGGGCAACGCCGCCCGTGAGCTGGCCGATCGCCTCCATCTTCTGAGCCTGGCGAAGGGCCTGCTCGGTTTCGGCGCGCCGCGCGATCTCCTCGGCCACCTGTTCCTCAAGATGCGCATTCAGGAGACTGAGCTTTTCTTCTGCCGCCCGACGCTGATCGATCTCCGTCTGGGCCGTGCGGAACAGCCTTGCATTGTCAAAGGCAATCGCAGCTTGTCCGGCAATGCCGCCCATCAGTGTTTCGTGATGTGCGGTGAACTTGCCCGTATCCGGATGGCCGAAGAACAGTCCTCCAATCACCTCGCCGCTGCCAAGGGTAATCGGCACGGCAAGATAGCTCCTGACCGGCAAATGTCCCTTCGGCATCCCATGGTGCGGCGCGCTTTGTCCGTACCGGGGATCGGCCATGATGTCGTCCGATCGCACGATCCCCTCCCCCCCGAATGTCGGCGCGAAGACCTTCGTGTTTCGCGGCATCGGGAACTTGGAGAATGCCTCGCGGGGCACACCCGACAGAGTATAGAGCATGTAGCTCTCGCCGGCATTATCAACGACGTTGTAGAAGAAGGCGCCAAACTGGGCGCCTGTCAGCTCGACACCGGCATCCGTGACCGTCTGTACGAGGCGCTCGAGGTCTAGCTCGCCGGCAAGGGCTTCACCGGTCCGGTTGAGGGCCTCAAGCCGTCTCGTCTGCTGTCTGAGCGCCTCCTGCGCGTTGCGCCGCTCGATGATGAGCGCAGCCGATCCCGCGACGAGATCAAGCAGATCGCGGTCCGATGACGGGGCTTCCAGCGCATGGGGGTAGTAGAGCGCGAATGTGCCGAGGACCTCTCCCTCGGTCGACAGGATCGGCGCCGACCAGCAGGCGCGCAGACCATGTGACAAGGCGAGATCGCGATAGTCGGCCCATAAAGGATCGTTGGCGATATCGTTGACGTAAACGGCCTCTTTCCGGTAGGCCGCGGCGCCGCATGAACCGACGTTCGGACCGATCTCGATGCCATCGACAGCGTCGTTGAAATCTGCCGGTAAATTTGGCGCCGCGCAGTGGCAAAGCCGGCGTCGATCAGGATCCGTGAGCAAGATTGAGGCGATAACGCCATGGGAAGAAAGACCTTCCACCATGGTGACAAGGCTCTCCAGCAACCCCTGCAGCGGCACGTCCTGCATTGCCGCCTCCAGCAACCGTGCCTGCGCGGCCTGCAATCCCTCCGTCCGTTTCCGATCGGTAATGTCGATGACGGATCCGACGAACCCGAGGAAAGACCCGTCCTCGCCAAAGCGGGGGGCGCCGGCATCAAGCGCCCAGCGATATTCGCCATCGGCCCGCCGCAACCTGTATTCGAACCGAAAGGGCTCGCGTCGCCGGTTCGCCTCCAGGAAAATCCGCTCGGCTTGCGCCACGTCATCGGGATGGGTCGCTCGTAGCCAGCCGAACCCAAGCCCATCTGCCTCCGTCTGACCGGTGAACTCGTACCATATTCGGTTAAGGTAGGTACACGCCGCCTCCTCGTCGGTCACCCACATCATGACGGGCGCATGATCGGCCATGTTTCGGAAGCGCGCCTCGCTTTCGCGAAGGGCTGCAGTGGTCTCCCGACGCAGTCTGGACAGTTCGAGATTTGACTGGACGGTGGCGACAAGCTCTCTGGCTGAAAATGGTTTGACGAGGTAATCGTCAGCCCCTGCATCGAGGCCCTCCACACGGGCTTCCTCACCTGCCCTTGCGGAGAAGGCGATGACCGGAAGATCACGAAGCGCGGGGTCTTTCCTGATCTCTCTGATCAGGCCGAAGCCATCGAGCCGTGGCATCATGATGTCGGTCAGGACGAGATCGGGACGCTCCCGGCGTATGGCCGACAGCGCGGCTTGTCCGTCCTCGACGGCATCGACCTGATATTGCGCCGACAGCAGGCGCCGCACATAGGAGCGCATGTCTGCATTATCATCGGCCAGAACGATCCTGATCGACGATGTGCCGGTGGCCGTTGCCGGTTCTGGTTCAGGTTCGGGGGCGGCGACGTCAGGGCCGTTGTCCTCTTCCTCCGGAAGCCACCGCAGTGCCTCCTGCACGTAGGAGTCGGCACGAACCGCCGTCAGCGCGATCGGCCGCTCTTGTAACGCGTCGGACGCGCTCTGCCGTGGATCGTCGAGCGGAATGGTCACGATGAACTCGGTTCCCTTGCCGAGTTCGCTCTCGGCTCGAACGTCTCCGCCGTGAAAGCGTGCCAGTTCCTGGACAAGAGCAAGCCCGATCCCTGATCCCTCGATCGAACGGCCATGAGCTCCCTCAACCCGATGAAAACGCTCGAAAAGTCGCGGAAGCTCCTCCTCGGGTATTCCAGTTCCCGTATCGCGCACGCGCAGTATCGCATTGCCACCGGCTTCGGAAAGTTCAACGGCGACTTCACCTTCAAAAGTGAACTTGAACGCATTTGAAAGGAGATTGAGAACGATCTTTTCCCACATCTCGCGATCGACACATACTGCCCGGGAAAGCGGCGCGCAGTTTACGCTGAAGGTCAGACCAGCCTTCTCGATCGCAGAGCGGAAGTTGCTCGCGAGCTCCCGTGTCAGAACGGCCAGATCCGTTGGCTCGACATTTGCCTGGGTCCGGCCGGCTTCGATCCTTGAAAAGTCCAGGAGGGTGTTTACGAGCTTCAGGAGACGCAGCCCGTTCCTGTGGATCACCTCGATCCGTTCGCGCTCGCGCGGGATCAGATTGTCACGGTCGGCAAGTGCATCCTCGATCGGTCCGAGCATAAGTGTCAGCGGCGTGCGGAATTCATGACTGACGTTCGAAAAGAAGGCCGTCTTGGCTCTGTCGATCTCTGCAAGAGCCTCGGCTTTTCGCCGTTCCTCCTCGTAGGCGCGAGCGTTGGCAAGGGCGGTACTCACATGCGCGGCGGCACGCTCCAGGAATGAGACATATTCGGTATCGAGCTCGCGTCTCGGGCTGATGCCGCAGGTAAGAAAACCGAATGGGGCGTGGGCGCTGGCATTCACGCCGATCGGTATCATCAGAGCCCGCTCGACCGCTTCCGGCCAGGCGCGGCTTGCCGGCTTGTTCCGGAACAGGTCGTTGACGTTATCGACGATAACAGGGACTTCGCTCGCAACCAGCCTGTCTATCGACCAAAGTGCTGCGCTATCGCCGGCGGCAATAGCCGAGGGCGCGTAGGCTTCGACATCCAGGCCCGCCCTTGCAACCAGTTCAGCTTGCGAGCCGTCCCCCTTCAGCCGGTAAAACAGGCAGAAGGGTACGTCTTCTGGGCGTTTTCCCAGGACTTGTGCCGCGAGCGTCATAACGTCTTCCTCGGACCGAGCCGACGCGATGCGCTCGGCAAGCTCGCGCAGGGTCTTTTCCCGGCGCTCCTCGATAACCCTGTAGGTGGTTTCGACAACGGCATTGAAGATACCTTCGACCGTGCCGTTTTCGCCGCGAATGGGACTGAAGGTGAAGTTGAAGTAACATTCCTCGGTGTAACCGTGACGGTTCATCGGCAGGAGCTGGTCTTCCTGCCACACGCCCTCGCCTGTCCGCTGGACCGCCTCAAAGAGCGGCCCGATCGCGTCCCATATTTCCGGCCACACCTCGCGACCCGGGCGTCCCATCGCCCAGGGGTGTTTTTCGCCCGGAATGTCGCTCCAGGCATCGTTATAGAGAAGTGCAAGTTCTGGGCCCCAGTAGATGGCGATCGGGAAATTCGTACCGAGACAGATGCTGATGGCCGATCTGAGGCTCTGGGGCCACTCCTGCGGCAGGCCAAACGGCGTATGTTGCCAGTCAATCTGCCTCATCAGGGCGCCTGCAGTACCGCCACCGAAGAACATGTCGAAATCGAGACCCTGGTCTGAAGTGGTATCGGTGTCATTGGTGGTATTGGCGTCAGTCACGGTCACCTCTAACGGCAGAACTCAATGCTTTCCTACCAAGACGGCGGAAAGACATAGCGCCCATAACTAGATGACCGCTCAAACAGGACAAGGGGATATGCCTAACCAAGACTTACCCGTTGCAGAGCAGATACAGCGCGGCATCCGTCGAGCTGGGCTACTCAACAAAATTCCCGGGCCGAACTCGCTTACGCGCCACGATCCCCCGCCTGCGCAACGACCTCAACGAAGTTTTTTCTCCGCTTTCCGTCTTTGCCAGACTCCCAGGCGGTATTTACCTTGCCCAGTTCGAGAGGCCGGATGACGGCGGTTAACCATACGGGGGCCTGTTCCGGCCGTCATCTACCTGGAACGCGGAAGGCTGCGCGCATCCGCCCCGCCTTTTGTCGCCGGCACTGCGCCCCGCGGCGTTCGAACGATAGAGCGCCATCAGCATCGCGGCGAGCGAAAACTCACCGCGCGCCGCCTTGCCAGTCAGGTCGCGGAGGTAACCGCCGGGCGAAGTGATATGCGCTGCCCGCTCCAGGATACAGGCCATTGCAACGGCTGCATTTTCAGGCCCCATGATCTCGCAGGCACGCTGATAGGCCGACGGGCTGACCCCTAGCATGGAGCGCACGATGATGCCGGCCGCCATAATTTCGCGCCAGCTGCCGATACTTCCCCCTCCTCCTGGAGCGTAGTCGGAAATGGTCGGGCAGGCCTGCAGCACCAATTCAAGCGGGAAGACTTTCATCGGCTTGGCGGATGGCCTCATATCGGTTGGGTTTGGCCCCTCCTCCCTTTCGCAAGCGGGTTCAAGTTCATGGCTGGATTCGGTATCTGAATTCTGTAGGTGGCGGCCAAAACGGACAGCATTGCCATCCGGCTTTCCGGAATTTCCTTTCAAATCCAGCTGGTTGAGTATTTCCTCACGCAGCATTTCCATGTTCTCAAGTATCGGTTCGAGATCGGCAAGGAGCGGCGTGCGCGGAATGCGGGCAAGAAGGGCGCGAAACCGGCTCTCGATCAGCGCCCAGTCCCCGTGAACCCCCTCCTGGATCGCCATGCAGATCAGCTTGCGGATGTCGCGCCGGCAAAGCGACAGGTTCTCCTTGGCGATCTGAAACCTCCGCCGCTCGGCGGCAACCGACTGGGCAAGCTCCGCCAGTTCCTCGGCACGCGACAGAAGCGGCGCCAATGAGAAACCAAAGGCCTGTTCGAGCTTGCCTGTCCGGCTGCGTCTTGCGTAGCGCTTGCCGTTCGGGCTGTCCTTGCGCACGATCAGACCGGCCTCGACAAGCGCTGCCAGGTGACGGCGAAGTGTCGTGCCGGCGATCCCGTGGGCCCTGACGCTGAGTTGAAGGTTGGAGGGAAAAACCACGAGCCCGCCCTCTTGCGTCAGTTCGTTGCACGGCAGGAAGGTCAACAATGCATCGAGCACGGTCAGGGCACGGTCGGGAATGCCGATCGTCGACCGCGCCTGGCAGACGTCGCGAAACACCTTCCATTTGTCTATCGATTTGCCCTCTTTGATCGAGGACGTCTCAAGCTGCCCTTTCACCAGGGCAAGCGTCATCGGCCGCCGCCCGAAAGGCGTCGTGATCCTATGCGTCTGCATTTTCCTTCACCTTCTGTCAGGCAAAAGAAAACCGTCCACCAAAACGGTGCCAAACTGTCTTGACTGTGATTCGAGGAAGTGCGATTCTCGGGCTGCTAGACTTCGAGAGAGGCTTCCACGACGGCGACGTTTAGGGGGCCTTTTTCTTTTGCGGTTCAGTCTCCTTTGTTTCCCTCGTCCTCGGCCAGGAATTGCTCATAGAGCGCATCCAGTCGGCTGGAGAGGAATTCACCGAAACGGCTGGCATTCTTTGCCTTCATCGACATCGAAAATACCTTGCCGCTATTCTTGATCTCGGCCTGAACGGCCCGGTCGCGCGGTTGCCAGCTCGCCTTTCCGGCTGCCGGCTCGACTTTGCGGACCGGCCTTGCCGATCTGTTGAGAGCGCCATAAAGACGCGAGAATCGCTCATCCGAGGGCAGCTCTTCGAAACCCGCAGAGTTCACGACCTCGGAAACCCTTGCGCCATTCGACGCCTTGCCGACGAGCAGCGACAGCTCGATCCAGCGCTCGCGTCCGACGCCTGGTGCGGCACCCAGTTTCTGAATCGTCGCTGCCGGAATGCGTTCGGTCACCGTCATCATCTTTGAGATGGAAGCCGCGTTAGCGGCGAGCGCCGCCGCAATCACGTCGCGGTCGTATCCGAGGTCGTCCAGGCGCCGTGCAAACAGGGCCCGCTCGATGAAGGTGAGATTGGCGCGAGCGGAATTTTCCTGTCCCTGCGCGATCACGTGGGTGCGGTCGTCGATCTGCTTGACGACCGCCTTGATCTTCAACCCGAGATCGCGGGCAGCTCTGAGACGCCGATGGCCGAAAACGACCTGATAACGGCCGTCGACAGACGGGTGGGGACGAACGAGAATGGGGCTGTCCTGTCCGCGGGCGCGGATCGCTTCCTTGAGCTCCTCGAATTCCGCTTCGTCGCCGAGGATACGGTCCTGAACGAAGGAGGCATCGACCTGATCAGGATCCAGCTCGACGATGACCTGGCCTTCCAGATACTTGTTGGCCTGTTGCGCCAGATCGTCGAGCGAGCGGACCATGGACTTGCCGGCGCCACGCATCGGATAGGACGGGCTCGTCGCCGGATCGCTCGGAAGATCGGCCAATCCCGTCAGCAGGCCTTTTCGCGCCATCTCACGGCCTCCACTTGATGGTTAGAGAATTGAATTTCCGATGGAAAAGTCGATTTTTGTCGGCTGACAACTTCAACGCCCCCATGATTGGTGGATCAGAGCGGCGATTTCGCCATTGACGGCGTCGAGCGAGTCGAGCGCGCGGTCATAGGTTGCGCGGTTCATGGTAGCGCGGTCGACCTCGTAAAGCGTCTGCTTGGTGATGCCCGCATCGGAGACTGCCGTCGACTTCAGCATCTCGTTCTTCAGCATGAACTCGTGAAACATGGTCCGCATGAAGGCGACCATCTGCGCCTGCGGCACGTCGCCTGGTTCATAACGCGTGATCAGGTAGCGATACCAGGACAGATTGACCTCTGCGCCGGCGTTGCGGATAGGCTTCAGGATGCCGCCCAGCATCAGGAGGAACTGACCCATCGACATGACGTCGAGCATCTGCGGATGGATGGTGATCAAAACGCTTGTCGCTGCCGTCAGCGCCGTCAGCGTCAGATAACCAAGCTGCGGCGGGCAATCGATGACGACGACATCATAGCGATCGTCCACGTCTGCGAGCGCCCGCGACAGACGGGTGAAGAAAGTCTTGCCCTCGTTGGACGACTTGTCCGCCATCGCCAGCGGCGTGTCGTATTCATATTCCTGCAAATCGAGATTGGCCGGCACGATGTCGAGGCCTGGAAAATTCGTGGCACGAATAAGGTCCGACAGAGGCTTCCTGTCGCCGTCGTAGCGAATGGCCTCATAGAGCGAGGAGGCCTGATCGAACTCCGGCTGGAAGCCGTGCAGGGACGACAGCGACGCCTGCGGGTCAAGGTCGACGGCAAGGACGCGGTGGCCGGTCAGCGCAAGGTACTGGCCAAGGTGGGCTGCCGTCGTCGTCTTGCCGGAACCGCCCTTGAAATTGACCACAGCGATGACCTGCAGCTTCTCGCCCGGCCGGCGATGGGGAACATACATGCGGCTTTCCGAACGCCCATGCGCATCGAGATGCTGTCGCAGCTCAAGCATCTGCTCGGCGCTATAGGAACGGCGGCCGGAGGACGAGGTCCTGGGGGAGGGGCCTTTGCCCTCCAGGTGTAACTTTTTCAGCGTGCTCTGGGAGACGCCGACATAGGAGGCGACCTCGGCAAGCGAAAAACTGCGCAGGGTCTTCTGGGCGTTCGGCGGAAATCGCTGCACGCTCAAAAGGTGTAGCTTCTGCGAAATCAGATCTCCCTGTTCGAGAATCTGATCCTCGAAACTGACAGGCCGATTCGCGGAAGGCATCGAATTAGCGTTCATGGCGATCGATCTTCCAGATAACGATTTTAGGGCTAAATTCCCCTCATAACCGTTATTATCTCCGATTTCGTTCAGCCAGCAAGGAGTTTAAGGTTAACAGAGTTTTAACCGGGCTGCCGAAACAGCCGGAGGGGTCGATCCGTCTCTGCCTAAATCATGTGATTTCTTAGAGATTTAGCCTGGGGGCACGATCGGGCGCGTGGCAATTTTTCGCCCCCCTTATCGACCGGGTCTTCGAGGCTAAAATCAGCGTTTGTCGCCGACCGTTTCCGAAAACAGTGCGACTCAGTGCCCCCCCGCATGCGGGGGTCTGACAAGACGCGTGCTTCATGCTCACCATAGCGCATCTGAATTTGGCGCGGAGAACGACCATGTTTGTAAGGGCGATTGGACCTGCGGATAGAGCATCGCACGCTTCTCTTCTCGACAGCATGTTCCGTCTGAGGGCGCGCGTTTTCGCCGGCCGGCTCGCATGGCGCGTCTCGGTCGAGGAGGGGAGGGAGCGCGACCGTTTCGATGCGTTCGATCCCCATTACATCATCGTTGTCGGCGACGATGGCGAGGCGATCGCCTCAGCGCGGCTGCTTGCCGCCTCGGGACCGACCATGTTGGCAGATGTCTTTTCGGTACTGCTTGCTGGCAATCCCTTCATGGCCCATCCCGACATGGTGGAAAGCTCGCGCTTCTGCGTCGACACGCAGGCGGAGGCTGCAAAGCGCGGATCGTCCGGCTTGAACGAGGCGACGCTCTTCCTGTTTGCCGGTATTCTCGAATGGTGCCTTGCAAACGGCAAGACAGAGATCGCAACGGTGACCGACGTCAGGTTCGAACGCATCCTGAAACGCGTGTCCTGGCCGCTGCGGCGCTATGGCGAGCCCCGTCTGATCGGCGAGGTCAGGAGCGTGGCGGGATGCCTGCCGGTCTCGCGGGAGCTTTTCCAAGCCATACGCCCGCCCGCCTACCGCTCGAACCTTTCGCACAGGTTTTGCAGTGCCGCCTGAGGGGGACGACATGAACGCCCTTTCTTTACCCCGGCTCGTGCGCAAGCTGGAGGAGGCGCTCGGCCCGCCGCTCATGACGGCGCTCTCAGACCCGTCGGTCATCGAGATCATGCTCAATTCGGATGGTCACCTGTTCATCGAACGCCTCGGGGCCGGCATCGTTCATGCCGGCAGCATGGCCGAAGGGCCGGCCGAGATCGTAATCGGGGCCGTCGCTCACGTCCTCGACACGCAGGTCGATCGCGCTCACCCCATCATTTCCGGGGAGCTGCCGATCGGCGGCCATCGGTTCGAAGGCCTGCTGCCTCCCATCGTTTCGGCGCCTTCTTTCTCGATCCGCCGACACGCCGGACGGCTGATTGCGCTCGACGACTATGTGGCCTCCGGCATCATGAAGGAATGCCAGGCGGAGATCTTGCGCCGGGCCGTGCGCGCGCGGCTGAACGTCGTCGTCTCGGGCGGTGCCGGGTCTGGCAAGACGACGCTGTCGAACGCAATCTTGACTGAAATCGCCGCTCAATGCCCGCAGGAGCGGCTTGTCATGCTCGAAGATACACGCGAGCTGCGCTCTTCATCGGCCAATGTCTTGTCGTTGCGAACGAGCGATCACGTCGACATGGCGCAGCTGCTTAAAAGCACCCTGCGGCTGCGGCCCGACCGCATCATCGTCGGCGAAGTGCGCGACGGCGCGGCACTTACGCTTCTGAAGGCCTGGAATACCGGTCATCCGGGCGGCGTCACCACCCTTCACGCCAACAATGCGCGCTCGGCACTCCAGCGCCTCGAGCAACTGACCGGCGAGGCCAGTCGTCAACCGATGCGGGAGGTTATCGGCCAGGCGGTTGATCTCATCGTCTCGATCGAACGCACGAGCGCCGGACGACGCATTGAAGATCTCCTTCATGTGAAGGGGTTTTCGAACGGCAGCTATCATCTCCAATCCGAAACGGAGGAACCTCATGCAGCCTAGTTATCGTGTCGGGCTCGCCGGCCTCGTCGTTCTGGCAGGCATCAGCCTTTGCAACCCGGTCCTTGCAAGCAGCGGCGGCGGTCTTCCATGGGAAGCGCCGCTCGAACAGATCCAGGAATCGATCACCGGCCCGGTTGCAGGGTTCATCGCGCTTGCCGCGGTTGCGGTTGCCGGCGGCATGCTGATCTTCGGCGGCGAACTCAACGATTTCGCGCGACGCCTCATGTATCTGGTTCTCGTCGCCGGCGTCCTGCTTGGCGCCACCCAGATCGTTGCCCTTTTCAACGCTACGGGCGCCTCGGTCGGACTGTCGATGTCGATCGATCAGAAAGCAGCGGAGAGGGGAGGGGAGCGCTCATGACCGCCACAGTCCCTGCACTTGACGTCAATCGCATTCATCGTGCGCTGTCGCGGCCAAACCTGCTGATGGGTGCTGACCGCGAGCTCGTCCTCATGACCGGACTTGCGGCCATTATCCTCATCTTCGTCGTTCTGACGGTCTACTCGGCCATTATCGGCGTTGCGATCTGGGTTACGATCGTCGGTATGCTGCGCCGAATGGCGAAGGCCGATCCCTTGATGCGCAAGGTCTATCTGCGCCATCTTCGCTACCGCGCCTATTACCGCGCAACCTCCACGCCGTGGCGAAGGAGCTGAGGGGCCATGGTAGCGCTTCGCTCTTTCCGCCACGCTGGACCATCCTTTGCCGATCTCGTCCCCTATGCCGGTCTTGTCGCAGACGGCGTCCTCCTGTTGAAGGATGGCTCATTGATGGCCGGCTGGTATTTCGCCGGTCCGGATTGCGAAAGTTCGACCGAGACCGAGCGCAACGAGATTGCGCGCCAGATCAACCAGGTGCTGGCACGGCTCGGCTCCGGATGGATGATCCAGGTCGAGGCCATTCGCCTGCCGACGGACGATTATGCACCCGCCGGCCGGTCGCATTTTCCCGATCGGGTGACGCGGGCGATCGATGAGGAGCGGCGACGCCATTTCGAAGCCGAACGCGGTCATTTCGAAAGCCATCACGCCATCATCCTGACCTACAGGCCGCCCGAGCCCCGCCGCTCGACGCTGAGCCGATACGTCTATTCCGACGCTGCCAGCCGCAAGCAGAACCATGCCGACATCGCCCTTGCCAGTTTCCAGACGGCGGCCCGGGAGATCGAGCAATATCTTTCGATCACATTGTCGATCCGCAGGATGAAGACGCAAAGCGCGTCGAACGACAGCCATGATGGCGCCCGATATGACGATCTCCTGCAGTTCATCAGGTTCTGCATCACCGGCGACAATCACCCGGTCCGCCTTCCGGACGTGCCCATGTACCTCGACTGCATCGTGACGGGAGAACTGCAGCACGGTCTGACGCCGAAGATCGACAATCGCTACATCGCGATCGTGGCGATCGACGGGCTGCCGGCGGAAAGTTCGCCGGGCATCCTCAACAATCTCGACCTGATGGGACTATCCTATCGCTGGTCCTCTCGCTTCATCTTCCTTGACGCCGGCGAGGCGAGGGATCGTCTGGAGCGCACCAGAAAGAAATGGCAGCAGAAGGTCAGGCCGTTCTTCGACCAGCTGTTCCAGACGCAGAGCCGGTCCATCGATCAGGACGCGCTGTCGATGGTGGCGGAGACAGAAGAGGCGATTGCCGAGGCTGCCTCAGAGCTTGTCGCCTACGGATACTACACGCCGGTCATCGTGCTCTTCGACGATCGTGTCGAGAGGCTTGAAAACAAGGCCGAGGGCGTTCGCCGCGTGATCCAGGCCGAAGGCTTCGGCGCCCGGATCGAAACGCTCAACGCCACCGACGCCTATCTCGGCAGTCTGCCCGGCAACTGGTATTGCAATGTTCGCGAGCCGCTGATCACGACGCGCAATCTTTCCGACCTCGTGCCGTTGAATTCGGTCTGGACGGGCGATCAGAACGCACCTTGTCCCTTCTACGACAAGAACGCGCCAGCCCTGATGCAGGTTGCCTCCGGCTCGACGCCGTTTCGCCTCAACCTGCATGTCGATGACGTCGGGCACACCCTGATCTTCGGACCGACCGGGTCCGGAAAATCGACATTGCTCGCTCTGATCGGCGCCCAGTTTCTGCGCTACAGGCAGGCGCAGCTCTTCGTCTTCGACAAGGGCGGCTCGATGATGCCGCTCACGCTTGCGGCAGGCGGCGATCATTACGAGATCGGCAGCGATGGGGAGGTCAGGACGCCAGGTTTTTGCCCGCTGGAGACGCTTTCGAGTGAGTCCGACCGCGCCTGGGCCTGCGGCTGGATCGAAATGCTGGTCGGCCTGCAGGGTCTTGCCGTCACCCCGGACCATCGCAACGCCATTGCCCGCCAGGTCGGGCTGATGGCCCGCGCACCCGGCCGGTCGCTGTCGGACTTCGTCAGCGGCGTGCAAATGCGCGACATCAAGGAAGCGCTTTACCACTTCACCGTTGATGGTCCGCTCGGACAGCTTCTCGATGCCGAGAGCGACGGACTGAGGCTCGGGCATTTCCAGACATTCGAGATCGAAGAGCTGATGGCAATGGGCGAACGCACCCTGCTTCCCGTCCTGACCTATCTCTTCCGGCGCATCGAAACGCGGCTGACGGGAGCCCCGAGCCTGATCATTCTCGACGAGGCCTGGCTGATGCTCGGCCACCCGACCTTTCGCGAGAAGATCCGCGAGTGGCTGAAGGTGCTGCGCAAGGCCAATTGCGCCGTCGTGCTTGCGACCCAGTCGATCTCGGACGCAGAAAGATCGGGCATTGTCGACGTCCTGAAGGAAAGCTGCCAGACGAAAATCTGCCTGCCGAACGGTTCGGCCCGCGAGCAGGGAACGCGCCAATTCTACGAGCGGATCGGCTTTAACGAGCGCCAGCTGGAGATCGTCGCAACGGCAATCCCCAAACGCGACTACTACGTCGTCTCGCCCGAGGGCCGGCGCCTCTTTGACATGGCCCTCGGCCCCTTGGCGCTCTCCTTCGTCGGCGCTTCCGGCAAGGACGATCTGAAGCGGATCCGCGCCTTGGCCGAGGAGCATGGCAGCGCCTGGCCGTCGATCTGGCTCAAGGAGAGAGGGATATCAGATGTCACGATCTAGATACCGACTGGCCATCGTCCTTTCAATCCTTCTTGCCGCCGGCAGGCCACTTCCGGTCGCGGCAGGGGCTGCGACCGGAGCTGCGACCGAATTCACGCAGCTTGCCAACAACGGGGAGCTCATCAAGCTGCTCGAAAGCTCAGGCGTTCAGGTCGACAACCAGCTGACGCAGATCACCCAGCTTGCCGAACAGATCGAAAACCAGCTGAGGATCTATCAGAACATGTTGCAGAACACGGCCCTTTTGCCTGCCCATGTCTGGGGCGAGGTCGAGAGCGACCTCAATCAGCTGCGAGGAATCGTTGCGGACGGCCAGGGCGTTGCCTTCTCCATGGCCAATGCCGATGATGTCCTGCGGCAGCGTTTCCCGAGCTTTGCAAGCCTGAAGACGAGGATTGCAGATGAAGACAGCTTCTCGACCAGCTACCAGGCCTGGTCTGACACCAATCGTGACACAATCGCCGCTTCTCTTCGTGCTGCCAGCCTCACGGCCTCGCAGTTCGATAGCGAGGAAGCGACCATGGCAACGCTTCGCGCGCTGTCTGAAAGCGCAGATGGCCAGGTGAAGGCGCTTCAGGTCGGCCACGACATTGCCGCCCAGCAGGTCGCCCAGATGCAGAAGCTGCGCGGGCTCGTCTCCCAGCAGATCACGATGATGGGAACCTGGCTTCAGACCAACCAGACCGACAGGGATCTGGCGCAGGCGCGTCGCGAGCTATTCTTCCGCGGCACCGTTCCGCCCTTGAGTGGCGGCCGAACCATGGAGCCGCGCTGGTGAGCCGCCCATCTTCTCTCGTAACGCCTGCCATGACGCGGCCTGCCGTTGCGGCAATGGTAATCTTGGTGCTTCTCGTCGTTCCGGTTCGTGCCCAGGAAGGCGCCCTGATCACCACCTTGCAGGACGAGATCGCCAGGGCGGCGCAGGGGTGGGAGCAGACGGTCCTGAACGCGGCGCGATCGCTCTTCTGGATCCTCGCCTCGATCGAGATCGGCCTTGCTGCGATCTGGCTCGCGCTGCAGGCGCCGTCGCTGCAGGAATGGTTCGCAGAACTCGTGCGGCGCATCATGTTCGTCGGCTTTTTCGCGCTCCTTCTCGATCAGGGGCCGGCCTTTGCCAGAGCCGTCGTCGACAGTCTCTTCCAGATCGGCGCCTCGGGCGGCGATGCCTCGCCGGCCGATATCTTCAATGCGGGGCTCGCTGTCGCAGCCAAGATGGCAGAAAAGATCCGCTTTGGCCTCTTCGAGGACAATGTGTGGGCGATTGCGGCCGCCTTCGCGATGATCGTCGTCGTCATCGCCTTTTCGCTCGTCGCGGCGATCTTCGTATCGATCATGGCGGAGATGTATATCGGGCTACTGGCCGGCATGATCATGCTCGGGCTCGGCGGGTCATCCTTCACCAAGGATTTCGCCATCCGCTATCTGGTCTACGCCTTCGGCGTCGGCATGAAGCTGATGGCGCTGGTGATGATCGCCCGCATCGGATCGGAGGTGCTGATCGGGCTTGCCGGCAGCCCGGAGATCGGTGAGCAGTTCCAGACGCTGCTTGCCATAGCCGGCATTGCCGTCGTTGTCTTCGTCATCGCGATCTATGTGCCGAACATCATCCAGGGCGTCGTCCAGGGCGTCTCGGTCGGAAACGGAATGGAGGTGATGCGTCATGGCGGCCAGGCTGCCTCCTTTGGCCTGGGCGCCTTATTCCTGATGATCGGCGGCGCTGTAAAGGGGGCGGAGGCGGCCGGGTCCGCGCGGGCCCAAGGCGCATCGATCAGCGAAGCCGCCATGCGCGGCCTGACGGAAGGTATAGGCGCCGCCGGGTCTGCCACGGCTTCGGCCATGAAGGACAAGGCGATCGGAGCCCCTGGCGCGCATGCAAGTTCCCTGCTTGGTCTGGCCAATGCCAAACTGGACCAGACAAGGCCAGGGGCGGCCGGACCGTCTTCGTCGTCGCTCCGGTCGGGCCAATCGAAATGAGGATTTCGCCATGACGCCAGACTCTTCGGAAAATCCTTATCTCGCCGCGCGCAACGAGTGGAACGAGCGGTATGGATCATATGTGCGGGCGGCAGCAGCCTGGCGCATCGTCGCCATGCTTGCGCTTCTTCTTGCAATCGTCGGGGTGGGCTATGCCTTGTTCCTCAGCACGCAGGTCAAGCTTGTTCCCTATATTGTCGAGGTCGACAGATTGGGCACGCCGGTTTCGGCGGGCTTTCCCGAACATATCGAATATGCCGACGCCCGTGTGGTGCGCGCCACGCTCGGTGGTTTCGTCACCAGCTTTCGTTCGGTTACGCCCGACGCGGTCGTTCAAAAGCAATATATCGACCGGACCTATGCGCTGCTGCGCACCGCCGATCCGTCGACCGAGAAAGTCAATGCCTGGTTTCGCAGCAATTCCCCTTTCGAGAAGGCGAAGGCCGCCACTATTGCCGTCGAGGTGAACAATATCGTCGCGCTGTCGAACCAGTCCTACCAGATCGACTGGACGGAGTTCGAACGCGACCGGCGCGGCAAGGAAACCGGCACGCGGCGTTTTCGCGCGATTGCCACGGTGACGATCACCGCCCCCCAGGATGAGGCAACGATCAGGCTCAATCCGATCGGGCTTTATCTCAAGGATCTCGACTGGACCGCACAGCTATAGAACGAGGACACGCCATGAGACACGTGACATATCGAGCGGTCGCCGGTTGCTGCGCGATGCTCGCAACGCTCGCCTCCACAAGGATCGCGCCGGCCCAGTCGATGAGCGACAACGAGACGAAGGCGACGCGCCTGTCTTCGCAATGGCGCGACGGCGCCGGCCTCGTCACCAAGGGGGCCGACGGAAAAGTCATCTTCCTTTACGGCCAAAGCCAACCCTTTGTCGTCTGCTCGCCTCTGCAGGTGTGCGACATCGAGCTCGAGACCGGGGAGGTGGTGCGCGACGTGCTTGTCGGCGACACGGTCAGATGGAAGGTCGAGCCGGCAACCTCCGGGCCAGTCGGTGGCCAGGCAATCCATCTGATCGTCAAACCGGCAGAAGCCGGCCTGTCGACATCGATGGTAGTGACGACGTCGCGGCGAACCTATCATATCCAGTTGAAGTCCCATTCGAGCCGCTACATGGCCCGGGTCGGCTTTTCTTATTCGCAGGACGTCACCGAAAAACTCGCCGAGGCAAACGCGCGCCTTGACTTCAGGGGAGCGCCCGGCACGGCAACGCCTCCCGACCAGCTCGACTTTTCCTATTCGGTAAGCGGCAGCGCTGCCTGGAAGCCGACACGCGTCTATTCGGATGGCCTGAAAACCTACATCCAGTTTCCTCGCTCTGTGGCCGGAGAGGATGCACCCGTCCTCTTCATCGTGTCGGGGGGCAAGAACCGTATCGTCAACTATCGCATGACAAGGAACATGATGGTGGTCGACTACAATGTCGATCGCGCCGTGCTCGTCTCGGGGGGCGGGTGGCGACGCCAGAAGATCACGATCCGCCGGAGCAGCTGAGATGGGCCGCCTTGTTCTTCTTATCCTTTATTGCGCCTACCTCTGCGGCTGCCAGACGTCGACTGCGGGAGGAAGTGCCGACGCGCCAGCTGCATCGCTGCCGGCCGATGTCGCCGCTTTGATTGCAAGCGACATGGCGAGCCGCCTGAGCGAACAGCTTCCCCGATCGTCCGGCCCGCTGAAGCTTGCAGACGAGGCCTCAGATTTTGCCATTGCGCTTGCAACATCTCTCAAGACATCGGGCTATCGGATCGCAAGCGGCACGCAGCCGCAGCCACAGACAATCGCGCTCGCCTATCGTCTTGATCGATCGGGCTCAGAGCTTCTCGCAAGTCTTTCGACGCCGCGGCTGCGGCTTGCCCGGCTCTATCTCGTCTCAGGGTCTCAGGCCACGCCGGCAAGCCCACTCTCCGTGATGATACTGCAATAGGAGGCCTCGCATGGCCCAGTCGCTGCAACTTGGAAGCCCGCAAAGCCAACAGGCGCAGACCATGCGTCGTCTCAACAGGTTGCCGATCCTGATCGCGATCGGCCTGCTGGTCCTGTTTTCTGCGGTGATCATTTTCGGTCTCTCCGGGCGCGGATTTCCCTTCAGGCAATCCGCGCCGGTCACGGGCGCCGGTCTTCCGGCATCGACCTATGGCGACCAGCTGAAGCGCGGCATTGAAGACGGCATCATCGGTGAGGCTCAGCCGGTCGGTCCGTTGGAGCCGAAGGCCGCCGCCGACCCGGCACCGGCGCGCGAAACCTTGTCCAGCCGGCCTCCCGAGCAGCCAGGCCTTGCCAACCCTGTGGGGCAGGCGCTGCCGGAGGTCGATTTCGAAACCCGGCTCGCCAGAGAAGGGCGCGAACGCTATCTGCGTGAACTGCAGCGTCGCAGGATGGCGCGCCTGCAGGCTGCCGACGCCGCATTGGATTCGCCGCTTCAGGTCGACATCAGTCACGCCGAGGCCCGTGACGCGCCGGCCGATAACTCTGCCCCATCAGGCGAAGGCGCCAAGACAGGGCCGCTCGATCTTTATCAGGCCGCGCTGCAGGCCGGGTCCCTCGCACAGAACGCCGATCCGAACGGGCAGGTCTTGAAGGAGGATTTTTTCAACAAGGACATTAAGGAGCTCGGCTATCTGCCAAACAGGGTCGTGCCGCAGATATCGCCCTTCGAACTCAAACGCGGTTCGGTCATACCGGCGACCTTGATCTCGGGCATCAATTCCGACCTTCCTGGACGCATCATCGCTCAGGTCAGCCAGAACGTCTACGACAGCACGACCGGCTACCGGCTCTTGATCCCCCAAGGGGCCAGGCTTTTCGGGCGTTATGATTCCAAGGTCGCCTTCGGCCAGGCACGCGTGCTGGTCGTCTGGACCGATCTGATCTTACCAAACGGCCAGACGCTGCAGATTGGCGGGATGGCAGGTTCGGATCCGGAGGGCTATGGCGGCTTTCGCGACCGCGTCAACAATCACACGATCCGCACGTTCACCGCGGCCGCTCTCATCGCTCTGATCGGCACCGGCATCGATGCCTCCATGCCGGAAAGCTCGACCAGGGCGACCCAGGACACGGCCTCGGACGCGGCAAGGCGTAATTTTGCCGAAAGCTTCGGTCGCGTGGCGGAGCGGACGATCGACAGGAACCTCAACGTGCAGCCAACCCTCGAAATTCGCCCCGGCTACAGGTTCAATGTCCTGGTCGACCAGGACATCATCTTCCCCGGAGCCTATGTCGAGCGCGACGGAGGGGTGAGCAGATGACTCGATGTCCAGCTCTGACCTCTAGGTTGTCTTCGAGATGAATGGCGTCCAGCCAAACCTCATACACGAAAGGCACTGAGAGGCGATCGCAAGCGGCTGGCCGTTTTCTGGTCAGACCAACGCGAGAAGGTCGTTGATACCGGCTTCTGGCGACTGGCCGAATATAAGGCGTCTGGCAGGCGTTCCCCGGCGAACGCAACATCCAGCCGAGGTTTCGGCGCGATACCCATGGCCGGCATCACGCTGCCTTCAAGACCGCGGCCAATGGCTCAGATCAATCCATGGCGCGCCGCCAGATAGACTGCGTTCACCGTGTTGTGGGCACGCAGCTTCCGCCTCGCCTTGCCGAGGTAGTAGCGAACGGTATGGTGGTTGATGCCGAGGATGTCAGCCGTCACCGGTATGGTTTTGCCGAGCGCGGCCCAGTTGAGGCATTCCTTCTCCCGTCCCGACAACTGGACCCGTGGCCTGGCCATGACGCTTCGGCCCTTCAATTTGGCATGGACGAGTGTCGTGGCCGTGATCGCCTGTATGTCGTCGATTATTCCCTCCCCTTTAAACGCGGGCAGGTGCGAGGCGAGCGTCAGGATGGCGGTTCGACCGAAGCCGATGCGTATCGGGATGGAAAGGCCGGACACGATCCCGTACCGACTGGCGTGCTTGTAAAATTCGCGCTCTTCCGACATGGGCTCGGGGCGCTGGGGCGGGGCTGACCAGTAGAAGGGCTTCAAGGCGCGCCTGGCTGCCGTGACGACCGGATCAATCCGCTGGTAGTCGTTGGAAAGATAGATCTCCTGCCATTCCTGCGGGTAGTTGGAAAACGCTTCCGTATCGCCGTAGCGCAGGTTGACATAGGCGAACTTCTCGAAGCCGCATTGCTGCGCAAACGTCAACAAGGCCAGCCGTATTGAGTGTTCATCGGACGAAAGGCTCAAGACGTCAATCAGATGATCCAGTCTCTTCTTCAAGACACATCGCTCCCTTAAACGGCCGCGACGTTCAAGCGAGGTCGGCGACCGAAGCTGAAATCTCAACGGACATATGCATGCGGCTCCAAAGTAAACACCTATGAGAAGCAAATTGGAACCCTTACTTATTCAGGGTTGATTGGCGAAACGAGAACATAGCCGCCAAGACGCACGGTCTGGATCAGCTCGCCCCCGTTGCCGGCCTCCGTAAGCTTGCGGCGAAGCCGGCAGACGTGGACATCGACGCTGCGTTCGAGCGGCCTGCCAAGACCGATATGGGTTGCCTCCAGCAGCACCCGGCGAGAGAGTACTGTTCCAGGGCTCCGGCAGAAGGCGACCAGGAGATCGAATTCGGCAGCGAGCAGCCTGACCTTCGATCCGTCGGGCGCCGTGACGGCGCGGCGATGGGTATCAACGCGCCAGCCTTCGAAGGTCAGCACGCGCAGTCTTTGCCGCTCGCCGCGCTCCAGTCCGCGCAAACAGGCGCGAACCTCGGCCATCAGATGGTGAGGATTGGCACTGCCTGGCAGGCAATGGTCTGCACCGGTATCGATCCCGGCGAGCTGGCGAACATCCGGGGCAAGGAGAATGATCGGTATCGCGCTCGATTTGCGGATGTCTCGACAGAGATCGACGCTCAGATCGCCTGAATCGCCAGTCGCAATGACGAAGATAAGAAAGCCGTGATCGGCGCTGACCTGATGCGCTGCAAGAGCGGTTTGAACCACCCTGCTTTGAAAGTTTGCAACCTCCAGCGCATCGACGATCGGCTTGGCGAGCGTGACGTCCTCGGTGACGACCAGAATGGCTGGTTCTCGTGTTTCCATCGCGGGAGAAAAACACACTAGACCACCGCTTCAAGTCACAGATCTGGGAGGATGTTCCTCGCTGTGCGGGGAAGCGGAGACCCCGCCCGTCAGGAAACGAAATTTAACATCATTGCCTTTGCGGTCCCACGCTCTCCGTGGCATCCTGCAGCCATGAGTTGTCGAACTCGAGAGCATGTCGATTTGTCGTGGTTGCGTCGTGAAACCCACCGTCGTCATAAGTTCGCTTGATGCCGACTTCTCGCTGTCTCTTCGACATATACTTGAGGCAGAAGGCTTTGCCACCGACCTTGTCATGAGCTCGGCAGAAACGGCTGCGGCGATTAGGGACAAGATGCCCGTCGGGCTCATCGTCGACGGCAGGAGCGCGTTTGCAATCGATTTGTGCAGAGCGCTGAAGGAGGATGCGGCGACAGACCATGTTCGTATTGTCACGCTTGTCCCTGTCGAGGCCGAACACCGCTTTGAAGCCTTCTTGAGAGCGGGCGTCGACGAGGCCTTTATGCGACCGATAGCGCCCGATCGCTATCTGCGTGCGCTAAACCGTCTTCTCGGCACCGAGGCGCGCCAGATGCCGCAGCAGGAGCGGCCGGAGGTGCTCCACCATGATGGATTGAGCATCGATGCCCGCGCCCATCGCATCATCTATGACGCGCGTGACGTCCATGTGGGTCCGATCGAATTTGCCCTTTTGCACCGGATGATGAGCGAGCCGGGTCGCGTCTTCCGCCGTGACGAGCTTGCTCGCCTTGCCTGGCCGAATGGGGTCTTCGTCGATCCGAAAACAGTCAATGTCCATATCGCCAGACTGCGCAAGGCGCTTGGCCTGGTCATGAAGACAGACATCGTGCGCACGGTTCGCGGCATTGGCTATGGCCTGGAAGCCGGAAAGGATTAGAGAAGGGTTGAACGCATGAGCCAGATCCGTCCGATCGCCATCATCAATGCAGCGTGTGTCATCACCGGTGACGGTGTCACCTCGCTCGAACGGGCGAGCGTGCTTCTTGCCGAGGGCCGCATCGAGGCTGTCGTCCAGACGGAGAGGCCGTCGCTGTCAGAAGACTATGCGCTGATCGATGCTGCCGGATGTACGGTTCTGCCAGGCCTCATCAATGCCCACGCCCATGGCTGCGTCTGCGGCCCGACGATGCCGAGCGGATCCGCCTCCTTCGACCGTCAGGAAATCGACTATCAGAAAAACCGCCATCTTCTATCCGGGACGACGACCCTTCTCAACGTTTGCGGGCTCGCCCTTGCCGAGGACGTCGACGACATCGCGCAACATCCCCATCCGCTCGACATCCATATCAGCACGGCCCATACGCCGGCGAGCCTTGCGGCGGCGCAGGCGGCCGATGGAAGCGGGCTTTCACCCCGTCACCTCGCCGCAAGGATCGACCATCTGCTCGAAGCTGGTGCCAAGGCGCTCGGTGAAGCGGGCGGCGGCCAGACACTCGGCGGCGGCGCCCAGGACTACCGGTTCCTGCCGGAGGCGATCGAGAAAGCCAGCGGTCTCGTCGTCCATCCCAATCTTGCGCGAAAGCTCAAGGAGGCTGCACTCGGACGCAGGCTGGAGGCAAACACCAATCCCGACGGCGCAACCCTGTTGTCGCTGTTGAAGGAGAACGGGCTTGAAGGGCATTTTGCGATCGAGAGCATAACAAGCCTCGTGCGCAAGACCGTAATGACGTCCGTTGCGCTTGCCCGTCAGGGTCTTGCCGAAATCGCCGCGGAAGCTGCGCGCACCGGCATGCCGGCGATCTTTCACAATGCCCCGCCGACGGCAGCCCAGCTCATCGAACTTGCCGGAAGGTTTCCAAGGGCAAGAATGGTCGCCGGCCACAGCAATCATCCGTCGTTCACGCGTGCCGAAGCGGTGGAAACGGCTGCCGCGCTTCGCACCCTCGGCGTGGGCATTGATGTCTCGACACTCGACTGCATCGCGACCCGCTGGCGCAACGGCCCCGACAATCTTGACTGCCTCATCGATGCAGGGCTTGTCGATACGATTTCGACCGACTTCGGCGGCGGCGATTGGGATATGATCCTGGAAGCGATCCACCGGATGATTTGCCGCAAGCTCCTGACGCCGGCCGCTGCTATCGCCAAGGCGACGGGGAACGTCGCAAGGATCTTTCCGGAGCTCGCTGGCGACCGTGGCATGATTGAAAGCGGAAAGCGTGCCGATATCGTTATCAGCCAGTCCCACAATCTTGCCCGCGTCCGTCATGTCATTTGCCGGGGCAGGATCGTTGTCAAGAACGGCAGTATCGTTGTCGCTCCCAGACCAGAAACGGATCGCTAGCGAGCCCGGACTTGCTCCAGGCCCGCGATGACGAGAGACGCTCGGCTCTTCAGGCCGGCACATGCAATTTCCAGATCGCCTCGCGCCCTGTTTTCCCGTGCAGATCTTTTTCTCGAATGAGACAAGCGACGCAGGCCGGAGGTCCAACCCCTCAGATCAAAGAAAAAAGCCCGCCGAAGCGGGCAATTTAAGGGGTGCAACGGGAACTGGATCGCGCGATTTCTGCGGGGCCGCAGGATTGAACTGTCGCGCGATCCAGGCCTCCAACCAGGATGCGGAAGAAATGTTCCAGGCTAATTATCGCCGCTTTCGGCGCCGGCGCGCTGCGGTCGAGATTGGTCCAAGGGCAGGGCCGGAGAGGATGCCGAACGACACATGCAAGAAAGATGCGCCTTGTCGCCGACCAGCAAACGAGCCGCAGTGGCGGGCCAGGCGTGGCTCTCCTACTGAGGATGGTGTCTATCGGTGATCCGTGCTGCCAAATTGGGTGGAGAGCACATCACTCGCTTGCGACTGCGCCTGGCAATGCACGTCCTTCAACCTGTCGTAATGTACCTCAGCCATGCGTGAGGCCGCTCGCGCTGTCTCCGCCCACCCCTGCTGCGGCATGACCCTCCGTCTCACAAAGGAGGCAAAACCGCCGTTCCAGCGCCATAAGCCGGTTTTGGTCGCAGTGGTCGTGTCCAACCTGACGCGGCCCACAATTTCCTTTCCGTCATAGCCGACGAAATCCGGCTTGCCCTCGCCCGGCCAGGTTTCGCGCCACTTGTATCGGGGTTGGTCGTTGGTCATGGGCCACGCGATGCGATTGGACGTAGGACAAGGCGGAACCTCACGGCCCACCTGTACGTCGTTCTCATTATGTTCTTGCAAGGATCAGAGTCAAGCGCGCAAAGATTCGTCGATTGCAACGTATCGAGCGCTGATGGCCAGGATGACGCTTGTCCTCAACAGGCCCGTCCGTTGGACGGCACCGTTTTCGCCGCTTCTCATGCAACCGCGCTTGCGGGCTCAAGTGCGGCGATCAGCGCCGCCGGAGCGCCGCAGGGCAGGGCCGAGACCGCCTCGATGATCCGGCGCTGTTCTTGCTGCCGCAAGCGATGACGCGTCACAATCTCGAACTTGTTGCAGATGGCCTTCCAGTCCATGGGCCGCGTCTTTTCGCCCCGTGGTGTATGAACGGCAGACCCAAGCTCGAGCGTCCTGGTGCGAAGGATCACCCGCGCAAGCGTCTGCGCGGGAAAGGACCGGTCGAGGTCAGGTTCGATGCTGATCCTGACCTTGCCCGCCAGCATCTGCAGCTCCCTGCGCCCCAACACGCCTTCATCGACCGGCGCAAGCGCCTGTGGGCCGTCGACCGCAATCAGTGCCATGCAATAGGGCAGGCTGTATTGCACGTCGACCAGGGTCTGCGGATCGGTACGGTTGGCCAGTCTCCCCGCCCAGGCGAAAGTCTGGACCTCGATCTCGAGGATGTCATCAGCACCGATCATATCGTCGCCCGCGATTTCACGATAGGCGTCCAATGCCGGATGGATATAGCGGCAACAGCCGTAGGGCTTGAAATAGGTGTCGGCTATTTCCCAGCGCTGGCCGAGTGAGCCGACGATCCGGCCGGAGTAGTAATAGTCGCCATGGTCGAGGAGGTCTACCGGTCCGGTGAAGCCGCTTTCGGCAAGTCGTGCGGCCGTCAAGCCAAGAACGCTCGCCCAGGCGATACCTTCCTTCACATCGTTGCCGGTCATCCGCGAATATCCCGAACTTCCGTTGGCAAGCTGGTTTGGCGCAAGCACGCCGGCGATCGCCAGGGCGTGGGCGAGGCGACCTGGCTCGAGCCGAAGTAGGCGCCCGGCCGTTGCGGCGGAAGCAAAGGATGCCCATCGCCCCGACTGACGGGTCCGGATGCCCTCGGCCGTCTGCGCAGCCGCAATCCTGACGCCGACGTCATAGCCGCAGATGATCGCGTTCATCAGGTCGCAGCCTGTGGCGCCGAGCTCGGCGGCAAGCAGGAGTGCGGTCGGAATGACCGCTGCTCCGGGATGCCCCCTGGCTGCGCGATGCCCGTCGTCGATGTCGAGCGCGGTTGCCGCCATCACGTTGCACAATAACGCGCCGCCCGGCGCACTCGTTGCGCCGAGCCATATGCGGGCATTACCGGCTCCGAAGACGGGCCCAACCATATTGCATGCGGCAACAGCGCTTGCCCTTTCGGATCCGGCAATTGCCGCGCCGACAAGATCGAGGACGCAGCGCCGAACCATATCGACGAGATCGGCGGAATGATCGCGTGGGCCGGCAAAGACGTGTTCGGCGAGCATTTGGGTCAGGGGAGACATGCGGCGATCCGATCGCGATCGGCGTTGATCCGGCAGTATTTCTCGTAGCTCGCCTCGGCGACGAAGAGATCGAGGACGCCAAGACCAACGCAGGTAATGCAGGTCGGGCCGTCGACAGGCTCGTACCACTCCTTGGGCTCGGACAATGAGCGGATGCCGATCAAGGGGCCAATGCTCTCCAAGGAGAGGCCGTTTCGCGAAAAATGAAGAGCGATGCTTTGCGAGTTGCGGCGCGAAACCGTCGCAAGGTCGTCGCAGACGACGAGGCCGGTCCGCAGACAGCGCTGCAGGTATGCGCCCGGGACTTCGTCGCCACCGAGATGAAGCGTGGTCGCATGTCTTTCCAGCTCCTCGTCGTCAAAGACCGGCTGGCGCGCGTTCGTGGCAGTGATGACGAGCGAGCAGCTGGCCATCATCCGGTTGTCTTCGACGCAGGAAAGCGGGATGCTTGTCTCTTCTGCCAAAGCGATTGCGAGCGCTCGGGCATTTTCGATCCTGCGACTGCGGATGAAGATCTGCTCGATCCTGTCGCCACAGGAGCAGGAAAGCGATCGGATGACGCTACGGGCGACCGGCCCGGATCCGATCAGGAAGACGCGGGCCATGCCGGCCTTGGCAAGGCATCGATCGGCAACGATCGAGGCATAGGTTCCGGTGCGTGCCGCAGACAGCCCGGTTTCGTCCAGAATGGCGATGGGCCGCAACGTATATTTATCGAGAAGCAGGAAGGTGGAGGTCGACCTCGGCAGACCGAGACGTCGATTGAAGGCATTCGCTCCGATGATCTTCACCCCGCCATGCGTCGAGCTGACGCTGTAGAGGGATGACAATTTCCAGCCGAGCCGTTCGTCGGCAAATTCTTCCCTGAAGGCGGCAAAGTCGGGCGTCGACCAGAACTCCTCTTCGCCAAGGGAAAGCACCGCCTTTCCGCCGCGCGCTTGGCCAGAGCGGATTTCGGTCCAGGCGCGCGATACGGCCTGATGAATTTCTCCCATCGTCAGCGCCTGCTGGGTCGCCTCCAGATCGGCTGCCTTCAAATAGGTTATGTTGGCGGTTGCATCCATCGTCGTCTCCTCCTCTGCTCGACCCTGGTGTAGGAGCGTGCAGTCTATGGATTTAAGCGACTTCTGCGGGTGAATATTCGGAGACGTTTGGGTTTGCCGCCCGCTTGTTTGGCAACAAGCGGGAAACAATTCGATGACGTTTGCGTCCGCAGCCGCAAACAGGTGACACGATATGTCTGCCGCCCGTCACGTGGACAGGAAACTGGGCCACTCGCTTCGACTGGCTTCAGGTCCGTGCGGCAAAGGCTTTGGCACCTAATCATGGCAGTGACATGTGTTGGGCGTCGGCGCCCTATGATAGGAAAGTGGTCGCCGTGAAGACCCCGGCCGCCGACATCGATCACCGTCCAGCTTTCATCAAGACACTCGCCCTTTGTCAAAGCCAGGCACTGGTGGGGGAACATGGGTGGACGTTAGCCCCTTTGGATGAATTGATATCGAGCATTCGTACGCTATCCTGACGCTCGCCCGAGCTCGCTTCAAGGCTTGAGACCCATTTCAAGAGGCTCGCGCATTGAGCCACCCTTTGCTGGCTCGCCATTCGAGAGCCGTGCAATTTGAAACCCGTCGTCATGACCCTCGATGAGATCGTGGCGTGGGCTCGAGCAGTATTGCGCTTCGGAGAGAGAGCCATGACCTGGAACAGGATGACGGAGTTTGCTCCCATCGGCCTGGTTTTCGCAGACCGTCGACGCAGCAGGATCATTCGCACCCTTGGTGATGCGGCAGCCACTCTCCTTCGAGACTGGCCGTCCGACGACGGCGAGGAATATAAGACTGCGGTCAAGGCCTGCGCGGACGCAATCAGCGGCGAGATCGAGCCGGCCGAATTCCGCAAACGTCTTATTCGCGCCGCCGGCGAGGCGGGCATTACGGCATTTTCGATCGTCCATTGATCCGCGTTCGGCGGGTTGCTCCGCAGAAGTTCCGATCCAGACGCGTCACCGGGACTGGATCGGTTCTAAGACTTGTCTTGCGTTGCGACCAACAGTTCGCGCTTCGGACCGGCCTTGGCCGTCGCAACCGGAAAGACGTCAAGATCGAGACGGTGTGCCTCCATGGGAATCCACGATCGCACCTGCCGCAAGCGGTCAGGGTCGATTCGGGCACTGAAGACGCCGGGCGTGTCCTGCGCTCGCACCAGGATCTGTCCCCAGGGATCGCAGATCATCGAATTCCCAAACATGTGCCGTTCCTCGCCCGCAGGCGTCGTGTAGGACCCGCATTGACCGCAGGCGACCATGAAAGCCTGGAACTCGATGGCGCGCGCGCGGCAAAGGACCTCCCAATGAAATTTCCCGGTCTGTGTCGTGAAGGCTGCCGGCAGGATGAAGACGTCTGCTTTCTCGGCTGCCAGTCGATCGAACAATCGCGAGAAACGCAGATCATAGCAGATGCAGCAGGCAATCCTGAATCCGCGGAGCTCGTAGATCAGCAGCTGGTTGCCGGGCGCAACCGTCTCCGATTCGGCGTAGCGTTTCCCATCCGGGGCGATGATGTCGAAGAGATGGACCTTCCTGTATGTTCCGATCTGGCTTCCATTGGCATCGAAGATGACGCTCGTATTGAAGATCCGGTCATGGCCCGGCACGCTTTCCAATATGCTGCCGGCATGGATCGCAACCCCATGTTCGGCAGCGAAGCGCTGGATCATCTGGTGGGCCCGCCCGCCGGGCACGAGATCGGCAGCGGCCGTCTTCTCGGCCACCGTTCCCCCTGTCCAGTCGAAATGTTCCGGCAGCACGATCAGATCCGGTTTTTCCTTCTGGACGGCCTTCAGCATCAGGCGCCGGGCCTCGGCGAGATTATAGGCGCGGTCGGGGCGGGAATTCAGCTGGATCATCGAGATTTTCATGCAAGGTCCTCATGCTCGAAGGCAAAGATGGAGCGGCCGGCGGCAAGGTGCTTGCGCAGCACAGCCGACCGCCGCTGGCGGGCAATCGCCAGGTCCGCCAGTTCGCGCATGCGCTCGACTTCGGCGGCGAAGACGCCTTCACTATCGGCGAGAACCGCATAACCGGGCAGGATTGCCGCCGTCCCGCAGGCGATCGGAACATTGATCGAGCCGCCGACGGAGACGGCCCGGTTTGTCGTGCGCGACGATACACCGCGGCACCAGACGGGCAGGCCGAGCGCAGCGATCTCCTCGATATCGGTACAGGGCCCGTCGATGACGATACCGCTGGCGCCTTTCGCCTTTGCGGCCGTCGCCACGCCGCCGCCGACGCAGGCGATTTCGTCGCGATCGACCCGCGAAATGACCAGCATGTCTCCCGGTCTCAGCATGTCGATTGCCCGGTAGATGATGGTGCCGTCGCGGCCTGGCGCCGCGACGGTCAAGGCCGGGCCGAACGCCCGGCAGGGAAAGACGGGACGGACATTGTCACCCACGAAGCCCAGATGCTCCACATGTCCGATCGTGGCGGTTTCGACGGCCGGAAGCATGTCGAGGAGATCCGGGGGTAGGCTTAGCAGGTGTTCATGGGCCCGGTAGAAGGGTGTCATGTCACGGTCTTTCCTGAAACGATGTCAGATGGGGCGTTCGCCGGACGTGGTCGTGCGGTGCATGATGCGGATCGACGCCGGGTCGAAGGAATCGCGCCGATGCATCGTGCATCGGTTGTCCCACATCATGATGTCGCCCTCCTCCCATTGCTGAACGAAGACCTCCTGCTCATTGGTGGTGTGATCCCAAAGCTCGGCCAGCAGCGCCTCGCTCTCGTCGAGCGGCATGCCGACGATCCAGGCCTTGTCGGCGGTGCCGCCGAGATAGAGTGCCTTTCTGCCGGTTTCGCCATGGGTGCGCACAAGCGGATGGACCATGCCGCTCCATTCGCGGAAATCCTTGCTCGTCGGCTCGGTCTTTCCAAGCCTGAGCTTGCCGGTCTTGTCATAGACGTTCTGGAAGAAGATCTGCCGGCCGTCGACGAGCTTTCGCAGGGCAGCCGGCAACGTCTCGTAGGCCATGTAGGTGGAGAGGAAATAGGTGTCGCCCCCCGACGGCGGGATCTTGACGGCACGAAGAATTGCCCCGGCAGGTGGCCTTTCGTAAAACCAGGTATCGGTATGCCAGGTCGCCTCGCTGTTGCCCATGGCGCCGGTCGGCTTGCCGTCCTGCGTCGCATTGCTGATGACGAGGATTTCCGGATGGGTCGGATGGCCGCCTTCCTGGAGCTGCTTCGGGTGAATGACGAACTCGCCGAAATTACGCGAGAAGGCCACCTGGTCGGCATCGGTGATGCGTGTGTTCTTGAAGCGCAGGACACCATATGTGAGCCAGTAGTGGCGCACTTCGTCGATATCATGTGCATCGTAATCGTTAAAATCGAACCCCGCGATGTCGGCGCAGACATTACTTTGCGCCTGCTCCGCCTTCAGTCTTTTCTTCAGCATTTCCATTCTCCTTCTGTTGCCCCCTGTCGAGGTCATCATGACGCTACGTCTGCTCAGTGCCGGGCTCCAACGTCATTGCCCGGTGATTGATGGCGACGACCGATAGATGCCCTCAGACTGCCAGGAGGCGCACATCGGACGGATTGACGGCGAGCGTCACCATCTGACCAGGTGCCAGAGCGTGTCCGGCGGCGATCGGGGGATGCTGCAGGACCAGCCGGTGCCCAAGGCCGATGACGACCTCCAGTTCCTGATGGGCACCGAAGTCCGTCACCCGCCGCAACGTGGCTTCGAGCCGGTTCATGCCGGGCGGCACGTCGTCGACGCCGACCAGCCTTACATTCTGGGGTCTGACCGAGCAGAAGCCGACAGAGGCGGGACTGTCAGCGCCCGCGCCGGCGAGGATGACCGGACCACCTTCTATCGAGAGTTTGTAGCCCGCCGCTGACCGGGAATAGGCCGATACCGGCAGGATGTTCGACTGCCCGATGAATTCGGCAACGAAGCGTGAAGCGGGATGGCGGTAGATGTCGCCTGGTACGCCCTGCTGGGCGATCGTTCCACCCTCCATGACGACGATACGGTCGGACATGGCCATGGCCTCCTCCTGATCGTGCGTCACATAGACGAATGTCATGCCGAGCCTTTCGTGGATCTCCTTGAGTTCAGCGCGCATGGCCTCCCTCAGCTTGAGGTCGAGATTGGACAGGGGCTCGTCGAGCAACAGCACCGAGGGCTGGGGCGCGATCGCCCGGGCGAGCGCAACACGTTGCTGCTGTCCGCCGGAGAGCTCCCTGGGATAGCGGTCGGAAAAACCCTCGAGATGGACACTGCGAAGCGCGCTCTCGACAATGGCCTTCATCTCGGGACGGGCGACGCCACGCATGCGCAGTCCGAAGCCGACATTTTCGGCGACGGTCATGTGGGGAAAGAGCGCGTAGTTCTGGAACACCAGGCCGAGATTGCGCTTTTCCGGCGGCACCTTCATCTGGCTGCGTCCGCGGATGCGGATATCGCCGCGACTGGGCATGCTGAAGCCGGCGATCATGTTCAGGGTGGTCGTCTTGCCGCAGCCCGAAGGGCCGAGAATACTGACGAATTCGCCTTTGGGGATCTGGAGGTCGATATCCCGGACCACAGAAACCTGACCGAAGGACTTTCTCACCTGCTGCAGTTCGATATCGAATTCGCTCATTTGCTTCCTCCATGAAGTTGCGCCGAAAAGCCACCAAGTTTTTCGAAGGCCAGGATCACCACGAGGATAAAAACCATCGAAGCGACATTGACGGCCGCCATGATCGGATCGAGGCTGTATTCGAGGTGATTGATGACGGCGATCGGCAGAGTCGTGTCTCCGGGGCGCACCAGGAAGACCGACAGCGGAATGTTGTTGAACGAGATGATGAAGGCGAAGGTCACGCCCGACAGCACACCCGGCTTGATCAGGGGCAGGACGACATAGAACAGCCGCTGGGCCCTGCTTGCACCGAGGATCTGTGCCGCCCGATCGAGATTATCGTCAAAGTTTACGAGCGCGCCAACCGCCATTCGCATCACGAAGGGCAGCGCGAGCACGACATGGGCTGCAATCAGGGCCGGCGTGCCGAGCAGGTTCTGCAGGCCGATGATCGACAGGAACAGGACGATTGCCACCCCCTTGACGATCTGTGGAACCGAAAGGGGCGATAGCAGCGCCGCCATGATGACGCTCGAGCCCGCAACCCGCTCATAGACGAGGGCGAGGGCTGCGAGGGTTCCAAGCACCCCGCTGATGGCTGCGACGAGCACGGCGATCCTGACGCTCAACAGGAAAGGCTGGACCCAGCGCTCGTCGAAAAGGCCGCCATACCAGATCGGCGTCCAGTCCCATGGCCGAAAGCTCACGGCCGCGGTCGGGCTCAGCGACGCCGCGACGACGACAACGAGCGGGAGCGTGATGAAGGCCAGCACCAGTGCCAGCGTGAGCCAGAAGCCGAATGCGATTGTCCTGGTCATTTCCCGTCTCCCTCTCGTTGTGACCGGCGCTTTTTGAGACGCGCCTCAAGGCCGAGTCCGGCAAGCGAAACGGTGAGCATCATCGCCAGCAATGCGATCGCCATGACGCTTGCAAACGGCCAGTCGATGTAGAACAGGACCTGTTCCGAGATCATCGTCGCCAGGACCTTGAAACGCGCGCCGCCAAGCAGAGCCGGCGTCGCATAGGCGCTGGCCGCCATGGTGAAGCTGATCAGCAGCGAGCTGACGATGCCGGGCACCGACAGCGGCAGGACGATATGGCGCATAACGGAGGCCCTGGAGGCGCCCAGCATCTGCGCTGCCCGTTCCAGGTTGACGTCGATGCCCTGGATGCTTGTCATCAGCGACAGGATGCCAAAAGGCAGCACGACATGGGTAAGCCCGACGACGACGGCAAACAGGCTTTTCGACAGGGGAAGAGGCGCCGTTATCAGGCCGACATGGATCAGGACATCATTGATGAAGCCGCGATCTTCCAGAATGATCAGCCAGCCATAGGTGCGCAGGACGACGCCTGCGAGTTCGGGCGTCAGCGCCAGGGCAAAAACGAGCGTGCGCCAGCGTGATCGCGAGCGGGCGAGGAAATAGGCCACGGGATAGCCGAGAAGCGTAACGGCGACGGCAACCAGGGCGGACATGACGGCTGTGCGGGCAAATCCGGCGAGAGACAGGCCATCAACGAAGAAGCGCTCGTAGTTTGCAAATGTTGGCGTCAGCGAACGGCTGTCGAGAAAGCTCATGCCGATCATCACGCCCATTGGAAGGGCAAAGAAGACCGTCAGCAGCAGACAGGAGGGGGCCAGCAGCATCGGTGCCGTGGCTCGGACGGAAAGACGCCCGGGTGAGGGCGGGGCGGTTGCGACAAACACTGTCATGACACGTCCTCACCGGGCCTGCGAGACGACGTCCCGCTCCCATCGTTGGCCCCATTCGGCAAGCCTGTCGCCCAGCACCGTCAGATCCGGCAGCCGGAGCGATCTCATGGCCTCGGGGGTTGTGACCTGGCGGCTGCGAAGTGCCTCGGGCACCTCGATATCCATGCGCGCGCTGCCGACCTTGTAGCCTGCTACCCAGGCCTCCTGGCTGGTCTTTTCGAGAAAGAAATCGATGAAGGACCTCGCTGCCGCCTTGTGTTCGGAGCCGGCAGGTATGTTCAATGTCGCCAGAAGCGGGATCGTCCCTTCCTTCGGCCGGACATAGTCGACCGGCAGGCCCTCGTCCACCAGCAGCTGGGCGCGACCATTCCAGAACGGCATTGCCCAGACGGTTGCGTCCTTGATATAGCTTTCGAGAATGGCGGAAGACTGCTCGAAGCCGATCGACTGCCCGGAAAGCTTGGCCATTGCCGCAAAACCGGGATCGATATTGTCGATGAGTCCACCGCCCTCGGTGACGGACATCATCTCCAGGAGGTAGACGGCCATGATGTTCTGGAAGGTCGGCAGAACCACCTTTTTCTTGAGATCGGGCGAAAGCAGATCGGCCCAGGACGTCGGCGCAGCGGCCAATTTGTCGGTCCTGTAGAGCAGCGCCATGTACTGGACTTCATGCACGGCGCCGCAGGGGCCGGCGGCGTTCTGAAGGCTTCGCGTCAGCGACCCGAGATTGGGGATCTCGGAGACGTCCAGCTTGTCCAGCAAACCGTCGCGGCAGCCCTGCAGCGACTGGGAGGCCGTCATGACGACGACATCGAAACCCGGATGTCCATCGCTCGCCTTGATCTTGGCGTAGTCCTGGGAAGCAGAGCCGACAGCATCGTAGACGACATCGATGCCGGTCTTGCGTTCGAAGGGCTCGATAATGGCCTGCCGGATGATCGCTTCATAGGGGCCGCCATAACTGTTGACGACAAGTGTCTCGGCATTGGCAAGCTCAGGCAGGCAGATCGCCAGGGCTGCATAGAATATGGCTGAGGACTGGATGGTCGGCACGTCTGTTCTCCCGGTTGGATGAGTTCCCGGAAAAAGAGTGACGGTACGGACTCCACTGGTCTAATCGGAACCGCCAGGAATTAACGGCTGATCTCCATTGATAACAGAGGCTCGAAGCAGCAGGACTGCGGCCGAGCGCCCCATGCGGCGAAGAAGAACGCAGCCTGTGACATCACATGAGCATCCCCGCGTGCTTCCGCCTTGAGCGGACAACAGCCGTCGGCGTCGCGCGACGCAGGCGGTGGTGACGGGCCCGTCGAGCTTTCAACGCCGGACTGAGGTCTCCCCCTCGGTATCAGAGGTTGCAATTTTGACGAAAAACATCCTATGCTGTTGCAAGGGGCCCGGGTGCAGCGTCAGTGAGGGACGCGACGATGGAGATCTGGTTCGACAGGTTGACGGAAGGGCTTTCTCTTGCCCGTGACGAAGTCAGTGCCACATCGGTCCTTGCGCGGCTGACCGCTGAGGCGGGCTTTACTTTATATTCCTATCTCGTCCTTCGTGCCGATCACGCGGCGGCGCTTTCCAACTATCCTTCCGAATGGCAAAGGCGATATCTCGAGCGATGTTACGCCCATGTCGATCCGGCGATCCGGGGCGCCAGAGCAGGGATGAAAGCCTTCCGTTGGTCGAGCACGACCTTCGACGGTGCCAAAGAGCAGCGCCGGTTCATGGCCGAAGCGGTCGAGTTCGGGATCCGGTCCGGCCTCACCATCCCGGTGCATACCGGCTATGGCGGTCTTGCATTGTTTACACTGGCCTCGGGCGAAGGCGACGCCAGTCAGCTACCCGGCCTCGATCCCGTTATCGCCGCCGCAACGATCGCGCAGCTCCACGTCCGCCTCAGCATGCTCAAGCTTCACACTACGACCAGGCCCGATATCAGGCTGAAGCTCGAAGAACTTTGCTGTCTGCGCTGGTCGGCGGAGGGCAAGTCGATGGAAGCAATCGCCGTCATCGAGAACATGGCCTACGCCAATGTGGTCTTCCATCTTCGAAACGCCAAGGCAGCACTGGGGGCGACCACGTTGCCGCAGGCAACGGCACTCGCCAAGGAATTCGGATTGATCTGAGGCACGAGCCCGTGCCCCAAGATGGGCTCTAGCGTCTTTCGTCAAGCCTGGAGAGGTCCACACGCATGACCGCGCCACCGATGTCGCCCTCACGCAGAGGATCATCTGTCGGCGCCAGGGGAGGGGCCGGTTGGCGACTGGCGTCTTCGTCGGGAGCGAGTGCTTTTGCCGGTGCACGCTCGGCTGTTTTGACGCCCTCGAAAACCTTCAAACCCTCGAAATATCCGGATTTCCACGAAAGCACCGCGTCCTCGAAGATCAACCGGGACGCTTCCCTTCCTTGCGGATTTCCATACCAAGCCGCAACGACGCGCATCACATGGCTGAAAAGGCCCGAGCCGCGCTTCAGGTTCTGGCACGGGTCGAAAAGATCCGCATCGATCTCCTCGACCTGCCTCGCGCCAAGTCCGGCCGGCATCTGCGTTACGCCGACCCTGACGACGGCGTGACCGGCATACTGGCGCACCAGGGATATCGCCTGGCCGATATCGGCCGGCTTTGGCAGCACCAGTAGCCGGTCTCCGGACATGACCGTGACCGCGAGCGGATCCGCAGATCCTGCTGCCGCCAGAAAATGCTCGACGACGGCAGGTGTCAAAGTAGGGTCGGCACATTGCGCAATCAGGCTGGCGTCCATGATGACAGTCCCTGAATCATGTGTTGAAGGAAAAGAGGGCCGGCTTGCCGAAGAGCCTCGCCCAGGCCAGGATGGTCGCGCGCTGGACTGCAACGATCGACGTGCCCGACGTCCACCAGCCGTTGCCGATCGCCACCACCAGATCGGGGTCGGACCACATGGACTGCAGGATCGGCCAGATCAGCAGCTGTTCGTAGCAGATCAGGATGGTCACGCGTTGACCGGCTACCGTCTGCTCGGCCTTCCCAAGCATATGTGCATGGGCGCCGCCGCTTTCTCCCATCCAGCCTCGCCAGGGTGCCCACATGGCAATCGGCACCGGCATGCGCTGGCGGTAGACGACGCGGCTTTCGGCCTTGCCGATGCTGACGACGACATTGTCGTAGCCTGATGCGTCGGCGAGGGAGGCGCCGGCAAGGACGGTGACGTTCCAATCGGCAAGCGCGTTGCGCCACAGGTGATCGACGGCCGGCGTCCAGAAGCCCAGCGCGCCTTCCGGCAGGACGACGACGCTGCTGGCGCCAGCCTGCGCCTTGCCAACCGTCGCGATGAGATGCCGCTGCAACGGCAGAGAGAGGTCGCGGCCGAGGGCAGATCCCAATTGCAGGTCGACGCCCTGCCAGCCCACCGGTACCGGCCTGTCCTTCCAGGTAGAGGCCGACCAGAGCCAGGCACCGGCAAGCACGATCGCGCCGAGCGGGCGAAAACGCGTGGCAAGAACCGCAAGACCGGCAGCGCCGGCCACCAGCCCCGCAAGGCCCCAGCCTGCAAAGAGAACTCCGGCCGCGGTCAACGGGCTCGCCCAACCGCTGATCCCGAAGGGCGGGACCATCATGAGGGTGGTGGCGAAAAGGTAGCGGCAGGCTCTCCTCCATCCTGACGCCTGCGTCCAGGAGAGCATGTGGATGCCGACGAAGAGGATCGAGGCTGCAAGCCACAGGAAAAGTCCCGGCCAGAGGTCGGTTGCGTAATAGGTTGCCACGCCTTGCGGCAGGGCGCGCGACGCCGACAGGAAATATAAGCAGGATACGGCGCCGGCCTGCCGGCGGTCGCGGCAGAGCGACCAGATCGCCGGAAACGCCATGGCCGCAGGAAGCATGTCGACGGCACCGCACCAGCCGATCCAGCCCGCCGCGATAGAGGTGACGACGAGTAGGGGAAAGCGCAGCGGTTCCATGCGCGAGCGCAAGCGGCGCTTTCGGTCAGGGCGCACAGGTTGCGACCTCTCTTGCCAGCCCCAGAATGCCTGAGGCCGGGACCGGCCCGAAATAGCGCGAATCAAAGGAGGCTTCGAAAGGCGAGTGGAGGAAGACCTGACCGGCCGGCACCGGCCCTCCCGGCCAGGCCGTCAGGGGCCTGCCGCGTCCATCGGCCGCCATCGGCCGGGATTGTTCGAGCAGGGCGCCGTCGATGACGACGCCGCCGCTGAGCTTGATTGTCTGGCCGGCGGTTGCGACGACAGACTTGATGAGCGGCGCGTAGCCTCCAGGGCACGGGCCTGGCCGCAGGTAACCGCGCCTTCTGGCCTCGCGCATGTCCGCGCGCTGCGGCGGGCAGATGAAGACGCGCGCGCCGGCGAGCGCCTGCCTGTCGAGCGGTGCGATACGCCAAAGGCCGATCGGCTCGCTCGGGGTCAGATTGAGCCGCAGCCCGAACTGATGGAGAAGGGCGAGACCCGCGGCCAATCCGACGAACACCGAAATTGCGTGGATGCCACGAGCCCATGCGATAGGAAAATTGTGACCGCCGATCGACCTTGCCTCCTGGGTCATCGTGAACCTGCCTCGGCACCTCGCAGGATCTCCTGCCCTAAAACGCTGAGGCGGCGTTCGGTGCGCGGACTGTCGTCACCGGACACCGCGTCAGGTCGGGCAGATTTCATCATTCCGGCTACCATCGGTTAAGCCTCCTTCTCCGACATGAGTTCGTTCCAGCTGACGGGCTTTCTCGGCGCGATCCTGACTGCGACAGCCGCAAGACGGCATTTTCGGTCAGTCTGGCGCGCCCTTTGATCTGTCCCTTCGCTACGGTCCGGATCATGGCCAAAGCGGTCGACTGGGCCAACTCGCATTTCTGTCAGTAGATGGGCGGGCCGATCTGAAGGATCGTCGCAGGGTCGAAACTGCCCGACAGGAGCATCTCGAATGAGGAGGCCATCCTGCACGATCCGCGCCGCGGTTGCCGGCCTGCGGAACGATGTGAAACAAGCCGCGATCGGCAAAGACGAGGGCATCGGCCGTCTTGCGGCGGCAATCGGCGGCAAGGTCGTCTGCGATGGCACATAGGATCATCCTGCCGGTTCTTGCCCTTGGGCTGATGCTGAGCGCAACGCTCCTGACGATGGGGATGGATGTGACGCTTGCCGATTTGGGCAAGACCGGCGCCAGCCGGCGCGCTCTGGCAGGCATCGGCCTGGCTCTGCCCTTTGTCTCTGCCGCGGCGACAGGTCTTGCCCTGCTCTTTGCCTGTGCCGGGTCGGCGGCAATCCGGCACGCCGGCGCGGGTGTCGTTACAGGCGCCATGTCGAGCCTCGCTATCGCAGCGTTCGAGCAGGCCGCGCGACACGCCACAGTCATGCCATCAGCCAGGTCAGTCGCATCCTATATCGATCCCCCGACGATGATCGGCGCTTGTGCGCTTCTGCTCTCGGCTGCTTTCGGCCTACGGGTCGTGGTTGCAGGCAACGCAGCTTTTGTCCGCCCGATCCCGAGGCGGACGCGTGGCAGACGTGCAGTTCACGGCGAGGCCGAGTGGATGTCATTGTCCCAAGCGCAAGCGCTCTTTACCCCGACCGGTGGCATCGTCATCGGCGAATGTTATCGCGTGGATCGGACCGACGTTGCCGGCCGGCCATTTCAGGCAAGCGACAAGGAGAGCTGGGGTCCCGGCGGCAGGCAGCCCCTTCTCTGTTTTGATTGCTCGTTCGGTTCGACCCATGGAATCGTCTTTGCCGGATCCGGCGGTTTCAAGACGACGTCGGTGACCATCCCCACCGCCCTCAAATGGGGCGGCACGCTCGTCCTGCTCGATCCTTCCAACGAGGTAGCCCCGATGGTAGCAACGCACCGGCAGGCAGCAGGTCGCCGGATCAAGATCCTCGATCCGCATCAGCCCGCTGTCGGCTTCAACGCGCTCGACTGGATAGGCCGCTTCGGCGCGTCGAAGGAGGAGGATATAGCAGCGATCGCCTCCTGGATCATGAGCGACAGCGGACGGAGCGGCGGCCTTCGCGACGATTTCTTCCGCGCATCGGGGCAGCAGCTGCTGACCGCAATGATTGCCGATGTCTGCCTGTCGGGGCAGACCGACGGGGACCGGCAGACGCTGCGGCAGGTGCGCGCCAATCTTGCCGAACCCGAACCGCAACTGCGCCGGCGCCTGGAGGGGATCTACGAGAGGTCGGGTTCCGAATTCGTGCGAAGCAACGTCGCCGTCTTCGTCAACATGACGCCGGAAACCTTTTCCGGCGTCTATGCCAATGCCGTCAAGGAAACGCATTGGCTTTCCTATGAAAATTACGCAGCCCTGGTGTCCGGCTCGAGTTTTTCGACCGATGAGCTCGCCTCCGGGACAACCGACGTCTTCATCAATATCGACCTGAAGACGCTCGAGACGCATGCCGGACTCGCGCGCCTGATCATCGGCTCCTTCCTGAACGCGATCTACAACCGCGACGGCGTCGTGAGCGAACCTTCGCTTTTCCTCCTCGATGAGGCGGCCCGTCTCGGCTATATGCGCGTCCTGGAAACGGCAAGGGACGCCGGCCGCAAATATGGCATCACGCTGGCGATGATCTACCAGTCGATCGGCCAGATGCGGGAAACCTATGGCGGTCGGGATGCTGCGAGCAAATGGTTCGAGAGCGCGAGCTGGATTTCGTTTGCGGCGATCAACGATCCGGAGACCGCCGACTATATTTCGCGCCGCTGCGGCATGACGACCGTGGAGGTCGACCAGGAAAGCCGCAGCGTGCAGGCGAGGGGATCGTCGCGCACGCGCTCGAAACAGCTGGCGCCACGCCCGCTGATCCTGCCTCACGAAGTGCTGCAGATGCGCGCCGATGAGCAGATCATCTTCACAGCGGGCAACCGCCCGCTCCGCTGCGGGCGAGCGATCTGGTTCCGAAGAGCCGACATGCGCGTCTGCGTGCACGAAAACCGTTTCCACAGAAACACGCCGCGATAGTTCGGGGGCCGTTGGCCGTTACCAACGAGGAACTGCTGACGCGATCGCCGCTTCGACATCCTGATGGTGCAGGCAAGGCCCCGCCTTTCGGCGGGGCGCTCGGTCTCAGTCCTGGCTGACGCGGCGCGACCAGATCAGCTGGTATCCCCCTTCCCCCTCGATCTCCGAGAGCGTTGCGTAGATCGGAGCTGAGAAGCTCGGATCGTCGAGCTTGACCGAGAGATAGTCGCGGCCCTGTTCGGAGGTTTTCTTCCAGGCGGCGCCGAGTTCGACGGGACCGGCCAAGACGCGGTAGTGCGGGCCCTTGTCTGTGGGATTGTCGATCCGGGCGATGCGGGCCTTGACGTTGAGGGCGAGGGTGCGGATCGAGCCGGAGAAGCCATTTTCGATGCTGGTGAAGGTACCGATGCTTGCCATTTTCCTGTTCCTTTCGCTGTTTCGGGCCGCGCCCATCGCGGCCTCGATGGCTGTCGAAAAGACCGGGAACGAGCGGACCGCACCCATAGGGCCGAAATGCAATGGAGGACGGCAAGTCGCAATTTTGTGAGTGGGTGCGAAATGACGGCGATAGCCGGCAGGGGTCAGAAAATTGCGACTGCCGTTGCGGCTGGACGATCGAGGCGTAGCCGCTTTCCGGTCAGACAGGGGCATCGAGCCCGCGCATGGGGCGACAAAAAACAATCCGGCAACGGGCATTGGCAAAGCCTGCGCCTGCGCCTGCGCCGAAGCGGCGCGGCGGCAGCACCAGATACGCTCGACAGCAGAGAGGCAGCCTCGGCCGACCCTTCCCGTCACAAGCCTGCGTTGCCCGCTCCTGGCTGATCGGCGCAGCGGGGCTGCGTCTGACGTTAGAGCAAACGACACCCCGGCCAGTTTCGACGCGCTACGGCTAACCTGTCGGTCTCATGCGGCGGACACGGGAACGAAAACTCGGAAAGGCAATGGATGACGCGATCGGCTTCAGATGGCGATTTTCGATCGCATTGCCTAGTCGCAATGCGGTGGATGCTTGACGCAGGACGGCAGCAGCGGCTGCTGTCAGCTGGAGTGTCTGGGACGAAACGGTGCCTCTGCCCCCGGCATTGCCGCGGGCAGAGGTGGCGCGTTTGCCCCTCAGGCTCGCATCACTTGTTCATCGCATCCTTGAGGGCCTTGGCCGGCTGGAAGCTCAGCTTCTTTGCGGCCGCAACCTTGATCGTGGCGCCGGTCGAGGGATTGCGCGCCTCGCGTTCCGGCGTCGCCTTTACCTTGAACTTGCCAAAGCCAGGCAGCGATGTCTCGTTTCCGGCAAGGGCCGCCTCGGTGATCGAAGCCAGGACGGCCTCGACGATCGCTTTGCCCTGGACCTTTGTCAGGCCGTGCGCGCCGGCGATCTTGTCTGCGATTTCATTTGTCGTCGTCATGTCGGTCTCCGCGTCATCTGTGGGACAAGATCTCTGCCATCGGCAAATCTCTTTGTCATGAGGCCGGGGCTGATCCTTAGGCCGGCAGCCGGATTTTCCACAGCTTCCGGCCCATGCGTCGTCGCCAGCTGTTCGTGTCGCATGGCCGAAAAATATGGGTGATGATGCCCGACCGGCCGAAGCCAAGGAGCGAGCGCCCCCAAGAGGAGGTTTTTCCCTTGCGAAGGAGGCGATCAGGATAAACCCCGTGGTCTCAGTTATGCTCATGCGCCATGGACAGCATGTGGCGCCAGCGTATGACGTATCCGGCCACGATAAGATGATGCAGCCCCGCCAAGATAAGCCGCCTAGACAGGAAATCGGGGTCGAAAGTGACCATGGGCGTCTCGCGGGTGTAGTGCCGTAGCGTGAAGGTGAACATTTCCTCCCAGCTGCGGCGGACAGCAGAGGTCTCGCAGGCAAGGCCCGGCCGGTATCGATCCATCAATTCTCCGAGCGTCACTTCGCGTCCTCCCGATCGTTGCGGCATCAAAGACATGATACCAATCCAGGTAAGTTGTCCCGCGGCGCTTTCTGGCGGGCGATCCTTACTCAGGCAGCTTTTCCCAACCTTGACGATGAGATCGTCATCGCTGGCTATCATTGGTCCGTCACGTGACTCTGAGGGCCATCGCCGTCGCCGCCGTCAGTGGCGTCTTTGACAAATCCGGCGCACCCAGCCAAGCTGGTCTGGCCATATCGGACTGAAGTCCGGGGCCGGGAACGAACCGGTGGCTCTGGTGTTGATCACTTGTCACGTCAAGGAACCAAAATGCCCGCGTCCGACAAAAACGACCTGGATCTAAGGACGACACCGCATCGACTTTATGGCAAGCGCGCGGTCTGGTGGTCGTTGCTTGCAGTCCTGATATCCGTATTGATCGTGGCCTGCGCCTATTATGAGCTGCGACCGATGATCAATGGGCAGCCGGCGACGCCGGCACCCGTGGAGAACCCGACGGCAAACCAGTGAGCTGCCTCCTCATCGCCTGACTGGTGCTGCAAAGCTCGGATGCGACATTTCGCGTCGGCCTTCGCGGGCCTGCAGCGGGGGACCGTCAGCGTATCGACAATGCCCTGTGCCTGTACGTGACTGGTTTTCAGAAGGCGGTAGAGGTCTTCGAGCATCATGGGAGGATCCCCCTAATCGATAGGGCAGCGTCAGCCTGACTGTCGGCCGACAGATGTTACTCGCGAAGTTCGACATGTAAACTCAAATGCGCCTATACCGAGCGCGGGGGAGTCTTGCGCGGGCGTCGAAAGAGCGATTCCTTTGCACTTGCATGCCGCCAATCAGCGAGCGCAGCGATGCGTCGCGAACTGAAGCTCTTGGCCATTGCAGATCAGGCCTGATCGGCGTCTCCCGTTGGAACGCTTACCGCTTCAGTTCCTCGCAGCCCGCACGCATTTACCGGCTCGCTTGTGGTCAGGCTAGACAGCCGTTCCGTCATGATTGCCTTTGGCGAACCCGGGTCGCTGCGCCGAGGTGCTCAGCAAATGCTTTGCGGTTAGCGGGTCGACAGCCTTGGAAAAGAGATAGCCTTGGCCGAGCAGGCATCCGAGCGATCGCAGATGATCGGCCTGGGCCTGTGTTTCGATGCCCTCGGCGACCACCCGGATGCCGAGCTTCGTCGCAATCGACATGACCCCCTCGACGATGACTGTGCCCGCGTCGGCCGGTACCAGCCGATCGACGAACGACTTGTCGATCTTGATAATGTCTACCGGCACAGTCAAGAGATGGGTCAGAGACGCAAAACCGGTTCCGAAATCGTCGAGCGCGACGCGAAATCCCATCGATCTCAGAACCTTGATCTCGTCGGCCACCACATGGTCTCGTTCGCCGAGATAAACCGACTCGGTCACCTCCAGGATGACGTGACGAAGCGGCACGCCGGCAGCGGCAAAGGCTGCGGTCAACCGGGAGTGGAGATCGTCGGACCGGAAGTCGGCCGCAGACAGGTTGATCCCGACATGCTGCAAAGGCAATCCCATGTTGAGCCATCGTCGCATATCCGCCGAGACCAGGGACAGCATGCGATCGGTCAGCTGTGCGGCGACATGGGCGTCGAGCGTCGCTTCATGAAAATGAGCCGCCGACAGTCGCTCGCCCTTACGGGTTCGCATGCGTGCGAGCGCTTCGAAGCCAACGATTTCTCGCGTATCGAGGCGCAGGATTGGTTGATAATGAGCTTCGATCCTGTTTTCCGACAGTGCGACACCGACATCCCGGATGGCTCGGAAACGGCGGGTGAGGGCCGTCCCCATGCCGACAAAATAGCCGGTATACTGGCCACGGCAGCGCTCCTTGCCGTGATAAAGCGCAATGTCGGCATCGCGCTGCACCTGACTTGCGGAAACGGCGTTTGCCGCCAAGGCACCGCCGATCGTTGCTGCCGGAAAGACGACATGGCCATCGCACTCAGCCGGGCGCTTGATCTCCCGGATCAACGCTTCGGCCTTCGCGGCGAGAGCCGGCATATCGTCTGCATCAACGATCGCCGCAAATTCGTCGCCGCCCAGCCGGAAGCTGTTTTCCATCGAGACGGCAGTCGCCAGTCTGCGCGCCACGGTCTGGAGAAGGGCGTCGCCGGCTGCGTGCCCGAACGTGTCGTTGACAAGCTTGAGATTGTCGAGGTCGGCGAGAAGCAGGCCCCAGGGCCGCACGCCGTTTGCGCCTTCGGACAATTTCCTTTCCGCCAAAACCTTGTTGAAACGGGCCCGGTTGGCGAGAGCCGTCAGCGCATCGGTATAGGTCAGCCTTTCGCGTTCGCAAACACGCTCGTCCCGTTCGATGGCGATCGCACAGAGGTGGACACATGCATTGACGATCTCGCGTTCGCCGTCCGTGGGCTCCCGACCCTCCCGGAAATAAAAGGCGAAGGTCGCGACGACCTTGTCTGCCGCCACGATCGGTGTCGACCAGCACGCCTTGAAGCCGATCGGCACAACGAACTGCTTGTAGTGTTGCCATCGAACGTCGATCTCGATGTCGGTCACGGTGACGGGGATCCCGTAATAGGCGGCAGCGCCGCAAGACCCGACCATCGGACCGATCGGGACGCCCACAAGCCTGCTGGTGTAGCTGGCCGGTAAAGAGGGTGCAGCGATCGGATAGAGTTTTGCGTCCCTGACGGACAGGACGGAGCAGGCAATACCTGGAAAGCGCGCCTCCACCCGCCGGCACAGGTCCTCGATCGTGGCCTGCAATTCTTCGCCCCTGGCGATCATCTCGAGAATGGAATTTTGAAATTGGAGCATATGACCTACCCGCGTCCGATCGCAAGGTTCCCAGATTCGGGTTCATTTGTCGTTTTCGCAATTGCTAAATTTCTAATTTAAACGTGTTGAATTCCGCTCAGGGCAACCCGCACATCGGCCACGAAATCCTTTTCGTACGCTGGCGTACCTTGGCTCGACAGTGTCGCAGGGGACGTTAGATCCGAATGGCTGATGCTGCATCATCAGTGGGAGAAGGGGCTTATTCCATCCTGTTGCGGCCCCTTCTCTATTCCACCTCCGCCTGTTTCGCGCCCGCGGCGGCGCTGTCACTGCAACGCGTTGCCTGCAACGGCCCGGCTCGGGCTTGCCAATCGATCCGACGCTTTTTTTGCACAAGACAAGTGACGGGTATCCAACGGCTATTTCCGCACATGGAAGTTAACTAGAGGATTACTTCTCTCACACGACGGGAGCCACGATCTGGCTTTCTCGAATGGTAAGTCCGCAATGTACTTCGGTAAGACACTAGCAGGATAACGTGCGTCTGCCAAAAAGGCTTGATGAGCTCTTCCCGGAACCCTTTCGGCGAATACTTCTACATACTGCCATTGTTCGCTGATTTCCGGCACAGAAGCCCGCTGACGGGCATGGAGTAACTGGAAGGCTAGTTGCTCGCGGCTGGCCGAACTTCACCTCCGGCGGCCTCGCATTGCGACGATAAAACACGCTTGCAAATGGTCATTTTCTCCTGCAGTTCTTGTTTGTACAAGCGACTGCGAACGGACCGTCCAACATGGTAAAAACATTCGATGGCGTACGGCCGCCCCCAAGCCGGCTCATCGGCTACGCCCGCGTCTCGAGCGAGGATCAGGTCCACGACGCACAGGTGGAGGAACTGCGCGCCGCAGGCTGTCATCGGATCTACGAGGAACATGGCTCCGGCGCATCGCAGGCGCGACCGGTGCTGACAAGGCTGCTTGGCGAACTCACCGCCGGGGACGTGCTCGTAATTGTTCGTCTTGATCGCCTGGCGCGCTCGATAGGCCATCTGATGACGGTGCTCGAGAATCTGGAGAGCCGCGGCGTCTATTTCCGGTCGATCGGCGATCCGATCGATACCGCAGCGCCTCAGGGCGGGTTTTCCCTCCAGGTGCTCGCCGCGGTGGCGCAGCTCGAACGCGCGCTGGTCTCCGAACGGACCAAAGCCGGCATAAAGGCGGCAAAGTCGCGGGGCAAGCGTCCCGGGAACCCCGGCCTGCGAGAGCGGCGCCCGGAAGCGATCAGGGCCGTCTCGCAGGCGAGACAAAAACTTTACCTCGACGAACTGACGGCATCCGCGCAAACATGGCTGCCAGTCGTGCGGCAACTTCGGCCCCAGCACAGCTGGGACAATGTCGTACAGGTACTCAGTCGCCGCGGCCAGGACTGGAGTGTGGAACGCCTGCGTCGCGCCGTGCATCGCATGGTTGGCGAAAAACTGGCAGAACAGGAACTCCTGGCGCGCGCTCCCCGCCGGCCTGCAGAGGACCGTCTGATGAAGTTGGTCGCGGCGATTGCGATCGCTGACCCGGATCTCTCGCTTCGAAAGATCGCAGCGCAGCTCGATCAGATGGGGGAGCGCCCAGCTCGCGGTGGCCAGAAATGGCAGCCGTCCTCGGTTCGCCATTTGCTCGACGAAGCCCATCGGTTCGGCCTCATGCCGCGCTGAAGGCAGCCTCATCGATCGACCTGTTGCACTCGCTTCTCAGGGAACGAGCGCAAGGGCGGGCTCGTGTTGTTTCTCATGTCCCGCAGGCTTGGAACCTGAAGCATGCCTGGCAGTTAGAAACCCCTGTCTCGCAGGAGGATCGTCGATGCATGTTCGCGAAATGATCGAAAACCACCCTAATGTCCACGGCCGATCGGCAGACGCTCTGCTCAGGTGCATCCAAGAATGCTACGCCTGCGCTCAGGCTTGCACGAGCTGCGCGGATGCCTGCCTTGCAGAACCATCCCCGGCCGGACTTGCCCAATGCATACGCCTCAACCTCGATTGCGGCGATATCTGCGCGACGACCGGCATGATCGCATCTCGGATGACCGGCTCCAATATGGAGGTCGTCCACAAGCTCATCGATACCTGCGCCGAGGCATGTCACGCCTGCGAGAGCGAATGCAACGAACATGGCGAAATGCATCGACACTGCCGGATCTGCGCACAGGCATGCAGGCGCTGCTACGAAGCCTGCTTATCCGCCCTGCCGCTTGCGCATTGAGTTTGGTCCAGCTGCAATTGAAAAACGGAAAATTATAAGCGTTCAGCTGCGCGTCCAATCTTGGGCGCAGGCAGGCCGGATCGAGCTTTTAGGAGTTGCATGCCGTTCGAGCCGATCATTGATGAAGCCCCGCGCGTCGCCTGCCTTCAGAGAGCGCCGCCGTCCTCAAGCCTGCAGGATCTTTGCCCTGTCAGCCCGGCGCTCGGTCTCAGTTCGACGCCAATGTGCTTGCCTCATTCCCGTTTGAACCTGCCGTCGAGGCCACGACCTGCCGCGTCGGCGGCACACAGGCTCTACGCGGCCCGTCATAGGGCTGGTAGCTGTTGTCCTCGGCGCGATAGGACTGGTAGCGGGCGGCACACCATGCCGCCGCGGCGCTATCTGCACCATTCGATACCGCCCCGGTCGCGACAACCGTGCCTGAAGAAGCGGCAAAGGGCGACATACAGGTCTTCATCTGTCCGCTATAGGCCCGGTAACTGTTGGTGGCGGCATCAAAAGAGCGGTAATGGCCGGCGCACCAGTTGAGATGCTCCGCCGAAAGCGTCGGCGCCGTTGCCTCGGGTTCCTGGGGGAGCGTCGCCTTCGCGCGAGACGCCACCGCGACCTTCGGCGCGTCGGTGACATAGCTGGAATAGACGGCGGGGATGCGCTCGTAATTCTGGTGGGCAATGTCGACACGAACCGGTTTGGTTGTCCAGAGATCGGGTTGCGAGAGGCTTTCGAACGTGTGAGTCTCGGAATTGGCCAGCACAACGGAGGCGAGCGAGCCGGCTGCAATGCATATGCCGATAGAGCTCGCAATGCCGAACGCGGCGGAAGCGATGGCCTTCATGATCCAATATCCTGCTTGTTTGGAAGGAGATGGACGCGGCGCAAGCCGCGTCCTGGCGCCAGATCAGTTGATGACCTGAATGACCTTGCGGGAAGACGGTTCGACGATGACGCGTTCGTCGTTCACGATCGCATAGGCGTATTTCGGGTTTTCGGGCACTGGCGTCACGACCACCGTTTCGGGCAGCGCCTGGCCGACAACAACCTTCTCCTTGACGACGACTCGCGTGGACGGGGCCGGCGCTTCCTGGACATAGGTGACGACCTTCTGCGGCGGCGGGTCGATCGCGGTACCGACGATTGCACCGGCCACGCCGCCGACGGCTGCGCCGACCGGACCGCCGACGATCGCGCCGGTGACCGCACCGCCTGCTGCCCCATTGACGGTAGACGACTGGGCGAAGGCTGCGCCCGACATGAGGGCAGCCGACACGGCCGCACCGATCATGATCTTATGAAACATCTTATCCTCCTTTGACTGATACCGGTCTGGCGACCGTGGTCAAAGAACGGGCCAATGCTCACCCTGTTCCACGTATCGGACTTTAGTCCGGGGTGAAAATCGCTGCTTTGCCTATCAACCCAAATATCTGCCTTGCCTGCTCTTGCAGTCACTTGCACTGACGGCCCGCTTCTTCGCCGGCTTTGCGGCCGCACGCAAAGCGGCATACCGAGAAAAGATTGACAAGCCAGAGGCTTGGTCAGGGAAAGGTCTATTTCTGACGACCAGACAAGACGGCGCTGCAAGCGGGCACCTGAGTAAACGCTGCGCAACCCCTCTGCGTCCCATGAAGCGTTGAGCCATGGCAACGACCCGCCTGCGCCATCCCCCCTCCGCTGGTTATGGCTTGCAGACGGGCCCAACCTGCGACAGGTCCGGTTGAACAGGGCGTGTTTGGTTGCTAGGCTGCCTCAAGCAACGAGCAGCCAAGGGTACCGTCATGCCGACTGGCACAGTAAAGTTTTTCAATGCCGACAAGGGGTTTGGCTTCATTACCCCGGAAACGGGCGGACCGGATATCTTCGTCCATGTGACCGCCTTGCTATCGGGAAACCTCCTCAAGGAAGGCCAGAATGTCTCCTATGAGGTTGGGCAGGATCGCAGGACCGGCAAGTCCAAGGCCGAAAACGTCAGATTGCTGTAAAGCGTCCCTCAAGGACGTTTTCGGAGCGCCCTGTCGTTGGCGCGCTCCGCCCACACAATCGCCGCCAATCGGCCAGCCGCTCAAGAGCGGCTTGTCAATGCTTGGTCGCGCCGGTCGTCGTTCGCGTTGTTTTTTCCGGCGGCTTTGTCATCGTTGCGCTCTGGGCGCCTGCTTTTGACGTTCCCGCCTGTTTGGCCTTGCCGGATACGTTCGGAACCGCTGCCTTCTTCGTCGCTTTCTTCCTGACCGCCTGACCGCTCGTCGCAGCGCCTGCGGCAATTTCCTCAAACGCCTGCAGCCAATGTTTCATGTCCTCCCCGTGCGGCCGACCCTCCTGCTCCCAGATTTCATAGGCCCGTTGTCTGATACGATCTTCATTCGCTGCCATGCGTCTTCTCCTCGGTAAACTCTTTTCGAACGACGTAAATGGCGCGATCAGACATAACGACAACGGTATGGTCGTGTTTTTGGTGATGGCGCGACTTCGAAGCCCAATGCAGCTTCGCAATGGCAGATCCGCCTTTCTCTCTGGCCCGCCGCCAACGGCCTGTTTCCTTCACCTAAGGAGGAGCGCGAACGTCATGTGTTCTTGGGGGAACGCGTCTTCTCGAGAGGAAGGCGCAGCTTGGAACCCGAAGCCCCCGGTCCGCATTATCAGCCAACTTCACGGGGATATTTTATGGATCACGAGACACTTCTGGCAACGACCTTCGCCTTCGCCTCCTTTGCTCTCGTCTGGTGGCAGATCAAATTCTGAAACGACTTTCCCAAGAACCGGCCAAAGCCGGCGCCCGCGCCAACCCAGGCCCTGGCGGGCATGTCGTCTATTGTCCTCGGCCCAGTTGCCGCTTGCCCGCCGTTTGTGCGTAAAAGCGTCGTCCGCCTCGCCTGCGGCTTCATGATCTGCCAGTCATTGAGTTGAAGCGCTGCATCCGGCCTTACGCGGGGCAACAACCGCGCTCATCAGGCGCTGGCGTGAGATGCAAGTGCGTTCATAGAATGCGATTGCCGATCTTATCGCGCAAAAAGCTCGCACGCCTGAAAGGTAGGAGAGCCTGCCTCGGGCCTAACCCGCGTCCCGTTCCTGCCGGTATTGTGCATAGAGGCTCTCCAGTCTCTCCTGCACGAATTCGTCGAAACCGGGCGCCACCTTGTTGTCGAAGACAAAGGTGGCGGTTGTCGGCGTGCGTTTGAACTTCACTGGAAGATCAGCGATCTGTGCGGCCGAACTCGCCTTCAGGGCAGCTTGCTTTGCCGTTGCGAAGGCAAATGCTCGCTGAAACCGGTCATCGCTCGACAATTGGCCAATGTTGTCCGCGGACAACATCTCGATAAGCGCATCGATGTCGACCTTTTCCAGATGCTCACCAAACTGCATCCATCGGCGGCGACCGATCGCCGGCGCAGAGCCGATTGCGGTGATCAGAGCAATCGGGACCTGGCGTGTGACAGCGCGCATTTTGGCCAGCGCCGCCCTGTCTATATTGAGAGCTGCGGTGATCACGGCCCCGCCGAAGCTCTTCTCCTCCAGCCGATGGGCGAAAAGAGCGCGCTCGATATAGGACAGATCGGCGCGCGCATTGTTCTCCTGGCCCTGGCTGACGACGAGCTGCTCGTCGGTCAAGGCGCGCACGACTGCCTTGATCTTGATCTTGAGCGCCTTGGCCGCTGCCAGGCGCCGGTGACCGAAGGCGACCTGATAGCGGCCCTTGGCCTGCGGGTGCGGCCGCACCAGGATCGGAACCTGCTGTCCGTGTTCCCGGATCTGCTCCGTCAGCTGCGCAAGCTCCGCCGCGTCGATATCGAGGCGGTCGGCGACAAAGGAGGCATCAATCAAGGCCGTATCGATTTCGACGATTGTGCGACCCTCGGCGAGCTGGCGCTCCAGATCGTTGGCCCGCTCGACCTTTTCGGTGATGCTGCCAAGCGTCTTGGTAATCCCCCCGACGAGGCCCGCACTCCTTGTCTGCGGGATGAAGCCGGCGATCGGCCGGCTGTCGCGCGCTGGCGACACTGACGGATCGGGCCGGGCTTCGTTCGCGTTCGAGATTTCGATGAGATTTTTGCGCGCCATTGAGCTATCTCCTGCCCCAGGTAGAACGGATATGCGCCTCGACCTCGCCGTTGACGAGGTTCATCGATTCCAGGGCGCGGTCGTAGGTTCCTCGAATAAACTGTGCCCGATCGACCTCATAAAGCGTTTGCTTGGTGACGCCGGCGTCCGAGATTGCGGTGGATTTCAACATCGCGTTCTGCAGCATGCGGTTGCCGAAGATCGCCCGCATGAAACCGGTCATCTGGCTCTGCGGTCCGTCATTGGGTTCAAAGCGGGTCACGAGGTAACGCATCCAGTCATAGCTCGTGCGCCCGCCCGCCCGCTCGACGACCGACATCAGTTCGCTTGTCATCGTCAGGAACTGCGACATCGACATGACGTCAAGCATCTGCGGGTGCACGGTGATCAGCACGGAGGTCGCAGCACAGAGCGCCGACATCGTGAGAAAGCCGAGCTGCGGCGGGCAATCGATGACGACAATATCGTAAAGACTTTCGATATCGGTCAGCGCCTGACCGATCCGGGCAAAGAACAGGGATTCGGCAGTACCACCCGCCATGGCCTTCGGTGTCTCATGTTCGAACTCCATGAGTTCGAGATTGCCGGGAATGATGTGAAGGTTCGGCGTATAGGTCGAGCGCACCACTTCCGAGATCGATACCGGGCTCTCGTAGCGGATGGCGCCGTAAATCGTTTCTCCCTCGCCGACGTCGAGTTCCGGCTGGTGGCCGAAGAGCGCCGATAGCGACGCCTGCGGGTCGAGATCGATGGCAAGCACGCGGTAGCCGCGCAGTGCCAGATATTGGGCGAGATGCGCTGAGGTCGTCGTCTTGCCGGATCCGCCCTTGAAATTCATGACGGAGACGACCTGCAGTTTTTCAGCGCCACGTCGCACCGGTACATATTTCGGCGTACCGTTGCGTTCGTCGAGTGCCTGACGGATGCGGTTCATGTCTTCGGCACCATACTGCCGCCGGCCGTTGGCAAGGGGGTCCGGTCCGTGGCCCTCCTTGGCGATCTGGCGGAGATAACCCTCGCCGATGCCGATGAAGCCGGCGGCTTCCGTGGGGGAAAACAGCCGCATCGTCTTTCGAGACAGCGGCGGGAAAATTTTCGCCTGGTGCTGCTGGAGCTGATAGGCGAGCTCCTGAGCATCCGCTGCCAAAAGCGACGGAAGGTGCTCTTGATCGTCTTTCAGAACTGGATTCGCTAGCATCGTGGTTTCCAATCGAACTGCGCAATTTTCGATAATGAGAGGCCAACTGCGCAGTTATATTATCGCCCGATTCGTTACAGTTTCACAAACCCTTAACCACGCGCCTATCCACAGGGACCTGTGACAGGCACCTTACCTGGCGATTGCCGCTGCATTGCCCCGCAGCTGCAGCGCATAGCGGCGGGCATCTTCCAGCCCATGCCGGATTCGAACAGTGTCGGACGCGTTGTCCGCGCTGGATCGACGGCATGTGGATGCGCATGGGCGATCATCCTCACCAACAAGGGGCGGCGGAAATCTTCGATCAGCGCGGTACAATGTTGTCCGCGGACAACGTTGCGAGCGTCATTTTCCAGCCAGGGTCAGAGCAGCGGAGAGGATCGACTAAGACTTCCGATCCGATCCGGCGGAGGTGAAGCCGGGAAAATGGGTTCCGCAACGGTCGACGCCGTCCGGTTCGTGCATCCTTGCACATCCCATCGCCATCCGCCGGCGCAATGCGTGAAAGGTCAGGCCCGCACCATGCCGCCTGATCAGCGCCTGTCGGTCAAAAGCGCCGTGACGATTGCAGATGAGACAGGCGACAGTGATGGAAGGCTGCCGGACGAGGCGCAGCGTCAGCTCATCGGTGGCATATGTCGATATTTTTTTTCGGTCCATCCATTGTCCGTATTTGGCTGCGTTCGTTGATTTTTTATCCTTCCGGCAATGTGGACAGCGCATCCTGTCGAAATCCCGTTCGAGACCATGCGCGTTGACTCACATTCCAATTAGGAACAAATAAAGAACATATCTGCTTTTCTGCACTCTGCAAACCTTGATGAAGACCGGACATGGCTCGCCCAAATGCAAACCCTGTGATTTCTGAGCTTCGGGCGCGCATTCAGCACCTTGATGGAATGGCTGCCCGTCCCAAGAACGTCCTTCCCTTCGGCGTCTGCGAGATCGACGAAACGCTACCAGGTGGCGGACTTGCCTATGGTGCAATCCATGAATTTGCCGGCGGTGGGGCCGGCGCCGTCAATGGGGCGGCAGCCGCGCTTTTTGCCGCCGGCATCGCTGCCCGCACGCGCGGCAGCGTCGTCTGGTGTCTGGCGCGAGCGGACCTTTTTGCTCCTGCGCTGGCGCAGACCGGTCTGCATCCGGACCGGGTCATCTATGTCGAGGCAATCCGCGAAGACTATGTGCTTGAAGCCTGCGAGGAGGCCCTGCGCTTCGGCGGGCTTGGCGCCGTCGTCGCCGAGACGGCGCGCCTGCCTATGGTCGCGTCGCGGCGCCTTCAACTGGCGGCCGAAGCCTCCGGTGCGCTCGGCCTCATCATCCGGCGCTGGCGCCGTCCGGCCGAGGCCGGCGAGTTCGGGCGCCCGACGGCTGCCGTCTCGCGCTGGCGCATATGCGTCCTGCCGTCGGAGCCGCTTCCGGTTCCCGGCATCGGCAGGACGCGCTGGCATGTCGAGCTGATCCGGATCAAGGCCGGCGAAAGTGCAGAATTCATCCTCGAGGCATGTGATGGTCAGGGTCGTCTCCGTATTTCTTCCGACGCTGCCGACGGATCGCATCAGACGCGCCGATCCGTCCATTCCCGCTGAGGCGCCGCTCGTCGTCGTCGCCCGCAGCGGTTCGAAGCGGTGGCTGTCGGCCGTCGATGCCAACGCCGCAAGGCTCGGCCTGCGAAGCGGCATGCCGGCGGCCAAGGCCCAGGCGCTGGTGCAGGGTCTCGTCATGGTCGATGCCGATCCCTGCGCTGATCAAGCTGCTCTGGAGCGCATCACCTGTTGGGCGCTCTCTCAATATTCGCCAATCGTTGCGGTCGACCCGCCTGACGGCATCGTCATGGATACCGAAGGGGCCGACCACCTGCAGGGCGGGGAAGGGCCGATGCTGTCACGCCTCGTCAACAGCTTCCGCGCCAAGGGCCTGCCCGCGCGCGCCGTCGTTGCCGACAGCTGGGGAGCGGCCCACGCATTGGCGCGCACGATCGCGCAAGAGACACGGGTGGTCGCCAAAGGCAAGACGGCTGACGCCGTCATCGATCTGCCGATCTCATCGCTTCGTCTCGACACGGAGATCATCACCGGCCTGCGCGTCCTTGGGTTTGGCACCGTCGGCGAGCTTGCTGCAACGCCAAGGGCACCGCTGACGCAGCGCTTCGGGCCGGAAATCGTCCGCAGGCTCGACCAGATGTTTGGCCGGTTGGCAGAACCTATCGATCCGCTTCGCGCGCCCGAATGGGTCGAAGTCTCCAGGTCCTTCGCAGAACCGATCGGTGCGCCGGAGACGATCGCCAAATATATCGCCGTTCTGGTGCGCAGGCTCTGTCATGGTCTTCAGGAAAAGGGTCTTGGCGTACGCCGCGCCGATCTCATCGTCCACCGGGTCGACAATAGCGTCCAGGCTTTGCGAGCCGGTACCGCCAAGCCAGTGCGCGACGTTGCCTGGCTGACGAAGCTTCTTCACGACCGGATCGAGCGCATCGAGCCGGGCTTCGGCATCGAAAAGCTCTCGCTTGCCGCGACGCTCGTCGAGCCGCTGGAAGACCGGCAGATCGCCTCCAACCTGATCGATGATGACAAGGTCGACATCGCCGCCTTCGTCGATATTCTCGCCAATCGCGGAAAATTTCGGATCTACCGGGTGGCACCGGTAGCAAGCGATGTTGCCGAACGATCGCTGAAAGCCATCTCGGCGGTCGCAGAAGAGCAGGGGCAGAACTGGCCGCTGATCTGGCCGCGTCCGGTCCGGTTGCTCGATCGCCCGGAAATGATCGAGGTCATGGCCCTCATGCCGGATCATCCTCCCGTCTGGTTTACCTGGCGTGGCAAGCGCTACCGTGTCAAACAGGCCGACGGGCCTGAGCGCATCTTCGGAGAATGGTGGCAGCGATCGTCCGAATGGCTCGCCGTGCGCGACTATTTCACGGTCGCCGACGAAAATGGCGAACGCTACTGGATCTATCGCGCCGGCGACGGTGTCGATCCCGAGACTGGATCGCATCGCTGGTTCCTGCACGGAACCTTCTCATGACCTATTGCGAGCTGCAGGTCACCACGCATTTTTCCTTCCTGCGAGGCGCCTCCTCGCCCGACGAACTGTTTGCGCGGGCCAAGGCGATGGGCATGGCGGCGCTTGGCATAACCGACCGAAATTCGCTGGCAGGGATCGTTCGGGCGCTGGAGGCATCGCGCGCCACAGGACTTCGCCTCGTCGTCGGCTGCCGTCTCGATCTGAGCGAGGGCATGTCGATCCTGGCCTATCCGACAGACCGCGCTGCCTATCAGCGGCTGACGCGATTGCTGACGCTGGGAAAGAGCAGGGGCGGGAAAGCCAAGTGCATCCTGAGCCTCGACGACGTCTCCCTCTACGCAGAAGGGCTGATCGGCATTCTGGTGCCGGATCTTGCCGACGAGACCTGCGCCGTCCGGCTGAGAAAAATGGCCGAGATATTCCAGGACCGGGCCTATGTGTCTCTCAGTCTCCGCCGCCGGCCGAACGACCAGTTGCGCCTGCACGAGATTTCCGCCATGGCGGCCCGCTACAAGGTCCGCACCGTCGTCACCAATGACGTGCTGTTCCATGAACCGTCCCGCCGTCAGCTGCAGGACGTGGTAACCTGCATCCGCAATCGCACGACGATCGACGATGTCGGCTTCGAGCGCGAGCGCCATGCCGACCGGTACCTGAAGCCGCCGGAGGAAATGCAGCGACTATTCGGGCGTTACCCTCACGCACTTGCCCGCACCGCGGAGATCGTCGCGCGCTGCACCTTCTCGATGGAGGAACTGACCTATCAATACCCGCAGGAGGCAATCGTTGCCGGTATGGATGCCCAGCAATCGCTGGAGCATTATGTCCGGCAATATATTCCGACACGCTATCCCGAAGGATTGCCGCAAAAGGTGCTGCGGTCGATCCGCCACGAGCTCGATCTCATCAGGGAGATGCGCTACGCGCCGTATTTCCTGACGGTCTTTTCGATCGTGCGCTACGCCCGCAGCCAGAATATCCTCTGCCAGGGGAGGGGGTCGGCCGCCAACAGCGCCATCTGCTACATCCTCGGCATCACCAGCATCGATCCCGATACAAACGATCTGTTGTTCGAGCGCTTTGTCAGCAAGGAGCGTGACGAGCCGCCCGACATAGACGTCGACTTCGAGCACGAGCGGCGCGAGGAGGTCATCCAGTGGATCTACAAGACCTATGGGCATCACAAGGCGGCACTCTGCGCTACGGTCACGCGCTACCGCACGAAGGGCGCCATCCGCGACGTCGGCAAGGCGCTCGGTCTGCCTGAAGACCTGATCAAGGCGCTGTCGTCGGGCGTCTGGGCCTGGAGCGAGGTGGTCGGCGAAAAGCAGGTCAGGGAGCTCAACCTCAATCCGGAGGATCGCCGCCTTGCCTTGACCCTCCAGCTTGCACAGCAGCTGATGGGCGCGCCACGCCATCTCGGCCAGCATCCCGGTGGCTTCGTGCTCACCCATGACCGGCTCGACGATCTCGTCCCGATCGAACCGGCCTCGATGGTCGACCGGCAGGTAATCGAATGGGACAAGGACGATGTCGAGGCGTTGAAATTCATGAAGGTCGATGTTCTGGCACTCGGCATGCTGACCTGCATGGCCAAGAGCTTCGCCTTCCTGCGCGAGGCAAAGAACATCGACCTTGACCTTGCCGATATCCCTCAGGAAGATCCGGCGACCTATGCCATGATCCAGAAGGCGGACACGCTTGGAACCTTCCAGATCGAGAGCCGGGCGCAGATGTCGATGCTGCCGCGCCTGAAGCCGGAAACCTTCTACGATCTCGTCATCCAGGTGGCGATCGTCCGCCCCGGCCCGATCCAGGGCGACATGGTCCATCCCTATCTGAGACGGCGGGAGGGCAAGGAAAAACCGGACTACCCGACACCGGAACTCGAAACGGTCCTGCGCAAGACGCTTGGCGTGCCGCTCTTCCAGGAAAGCGCCATGAAGGTCGCCATGGTCTGCGCCGGCTTTACCGGCGGTGAGGCCGACCAGCTCAGAAAAAGCATGGCGACCTTCAAGTTCACCGGCGGCGTCAGCCGCTTCAAGGACAAGCTGATATCGGGCATGATCGGCAACGGCTATACGCCCGAATTTGCCGAAAAGACCTTTGGCCAGCTCGAAGGCTTCGGTTCCTATGGCTTTCCGGAAAGCCATGCCGCCAGTTTTGCATTGATCGCATATGCCTCGAACTGGATGAAATGCCATCATCCCGATATTTTCTGCGCCGCACTGCTGAACAGCCAGCCGATGGGCTTTTACGCGCCGGCGCAGATCGTGCGCGATGCGCGCCAGCACGGCGTTAGCGTGATGCCCGTCTGCGTCAACCGCTCGCGATGGGATTGCACGCTGGAACCGATCGATGGGCGAAACGATCGGTTTGCGGTTCGGCTCGGCATGCGCATGGTCCGCGGCCTGGCGACGGCGGATGCGGCCCGGATCGTGGCCGCGCGTGCCGATCAGCCCTTCGAGAGCGTCGACGACATGTGGCGGCGCGCCGGCATCCCGGCTGCCTCGCTGGTCGAGCTCGCCGAGGCGGACGCCTTCGGGCCGTCGCTCGGACTGGAGCGCCGTGACGCGCTCTGGGCGATCAAGGCGCTGAGAGACGAACCGCTGCCGCTGTTTGCCGCTGCAGGAATTCGCGAGACGAGGACCGTTGCCGAGCAACAGGAGCCGGATGTCGAACTGCGGCAGATGACGCAGGGCCATAATGTGGTCCTGGACTACGGGCATACCGGACTGACGCTTCGCGCTCATCCCGTCACATTCCTTCGCCAGGACCTTGCGAAGCGTCGCATCGTCACCTGCGCAGAGGCAATGTCGGCACGGGACGGTCGCTGGCTGATGGCGGCGGGACTGGTGCTGGTGCGCCAGCGGCCCGGATCGGCAAAGGGCGTCATCTTCCTGACGATCGAGGATGAGACGGGCGTTGCCAATGTCGTCATCTGGCCGACGCTCTTCGAGCGGACGCGGCCGATTGCGCTCGGCGCCTCGATGATGGCGATCAACGGACGTATCCAGCGGGAGGGCGACGTCGTCCATCTCGTCGCCCAGCAGCTTTTCGACCTCTCTGCCGGTTTGAACGGCCTTGCCGATCGGGATATCGAATTCCGAGCGGCAACGGGCAGGGGAGACGAATTTGCGCATGGTTCGCCCGGACGACCCGATACGCGCGAACCGCCGGCAACTGCAATCAAGGCACGCGACATCTTCATCCCGGATCTGCATATCGACAGCCTGAAGGTCAAAAGCCGAAACTTCCACTGAGGTCGGAATTTGTCGCCCGGTTGCGCGCAAGGGCAGGAACATGCGCCGGCCCCACGCTATTGACGCCGTCACGATCCGGGACATGTCCACAATCTCGTCCCAACGGAGCTACAACCATGACCGATCCGCATAGCGAACTGATCGACCACCTTCATCTGCGCGTGGCCGACCTTGAGGCCAGTCGTCGTTTCTATCGTGCGGCGCTTGCTGCCCTTGGCCGGACGTTCACCTCGCACAGCGACAGGCATTTTGCCTGCGATCCATTGTGGGTTGACACGGCCGACGGACAGGTCTCCAGGGTCCATTTTGCGTTTCGGGCCGCCGACCAGCAGGAGGTGGACCGGTTTTACGCAGCAGCCCTCGATGCGGGTGGAACAGACCATGGCGCGCCCGGCTATCGCGACTACCATCCCGGCTATTATGCAGCCTTCGTGCTCGACCCGGACGGCAACAATATCGAAGCCGTCTTCCATCGGCGCTAGATCCTTTCCGGCACCGGGCCTCTCGTTCTCTGAAGCCAAATCTCCTCGGCTGCCCTTTGCGGGAACAAAGAGACCGGCTTGATGTTTTCGGGCAAGGAGGTGCACATGCCGAAATTCTTCTTTCAGGTCATCGACCGTACGAGCCCGGAACCGACCGAACTTGCCCATGAGTTTCCAAGCCTCGAAGAAGCCAAGAAGGAGGCACGGCTGGCGCTTGCCGAAATGGCGTGCGAGGGCCTGCCGGAAGCTCCGCTCAACATGATCTCGGTCGAGCTTTTCGACGAAGACAGGGTTCCGATCGCGGAATTCCGGCTGCTGCTCGAGGAAATTCCCAAGATGGCGCAGGCGAGATCGGCTGACGGGGCCTGATCTGGCAGTGACGGTCGGCCGCCATTGTGACGGACAAGCCCGCCCCGCACAGGACCCGTTATCGGACAGGAGTTCCCGTGAATACAGCAAATCTTCAATTGGAAGGCATGGTGATGGCTCTTGCAGCGCTGTGCCAGGCGCTTGCCGAAAAGCAACTGCTCAGCCACGAGGCAATAGACGCGGCCCTGGCGCAGGCAAGAGACGCTGTCGAAGGCGATGACAGTCACCATCTGTCGGAGGCCAACCAGAACGCGATCCTGTTTCCGATCCACCTTCTGCGTCTTGCCAACCAGGCGCACGAACGGGGCGAACGCTTCACTTTTTCCGACTATGCAGCGCAGATCGGCAGGCTGACGTGATGTTTGACGGCTTCGCGCTGGATTTCGTGCAAACGCGATACGGGTCGATCCGCGTCAGGCACGGGGGATCGGGTGATACGGTGCTGTTGCTGCTGCATGGTCATCCGCGCACCCACATGACATGGGGCGGCGTGGCGGACCTGCTTGCTCCCTCCGTCAGGCTCGTCTGCCCGGACCTGCCGGGTTTTGGGCGCTCCTACCTGCCTGCCGATGCACCTGAAAGCCGTTTCTCCTCAAAGAAAGCCAAGGCCGAAGCGCTTGTCGACATGATGAACAGGCTTGGCCACGAACGCTTCGTGGTCGCCGGCCATGACCGCGGCAGCCTGACGGCCTTCCGGATGGCACTCGATCATCAAGACGCCGTCAGCAAGCTCATCATCATCGACGGGCTGCCGGTGCTCGAACATCTGGAGCGTGCCGACTGGTGCTTTGCCAGGGATTGGTATCACTGGTTCTTCTTTGCGCAGCCCGACAAGCCGGAACGCGCCATCAACGCTGATCCACTTGCATGGTACGATCAGGTCGTTCCCGATCGCATGGGACCCGCCGCATACCAAGACCTGGTCGCTGCCCTCTGCGACCCGGCGGTCGTCCATGGCATGATCGAGGATTATCGAGCCGGTCTTCGCATCGACCACGTGCATGAGCGCCAGGACCGCGACAGTAACCGTCTGGTGGAAGCACCGACCCTATGTCTGTGGTCGCTCAGGGACGACCTTGAACAGATCTACGGAAATCCGGTTGCCATCTGGCGCCGTTGGGCACGCCACGTGCATGGGTTTGGAATCGACAGCGGCCATCATGTCGCCGAGGAAAATCCGGCAGCTTTGGCACGCGCGATTGCCGATTTCATCGCCTGAGATCGCCGCGACGCGACCCAGGTCGCTGGTCTCAACCGGATCCCGGCATGACGGATTTGTCGTCATTTTCGGGCAGTGCTCCACTTCCCGGCGTCTTCGCCTCGTCTGTCAGCGCCTTCTTCGCATGCGGCCCGGCAGCGGGCAGCGCGCCTTCAGTTGGCTTGTCGAGCTTGTCGAGGTCCGACCGAGCCTGTTCCACCGCCTCGCGCGCTTGCCTGTCTTGACCCATCGCCTGTCTCCGTTCGCGTCGATCTTTGGACCGGCATAACTTTCCTCCAGCCCGAATGGTTCCGGCAATCGGCACGTCCGGGTGACGGATCGACAGCCGCGCATCAAGGTCAGGGCAGCCATGCAGACAAGCGCCATGGAAAGTCGTGACTTGGGCGCCATGTCCTGTTCAACTGCAGGGAGGCGATATGCACGAGCAACGCGTTGTCGTCCTGATCGTCGATGACGAGATCATGGTACGCATGGCATTGTCGACAGAGCTTCAGGACGCAGGTTTTACAACGATCGAGGCGATGAATGGCGCAGATGCACTCAAGCACCTGAACGAAGACAAAGATATCGATGTCGTGGTCTCCGACATCAGGATGCCGGGAGCGATCGACGGTTTTGCTCTTTCCAGAGCAGTTGTCCGGACGTGGCCAGACAAGAAAGTCGTGCTGATGTCGGGAGACCGCCCCTTACGGCCCGGCGATTTGCCCGGGGCCGTTCGTTACATCGCAAAGCCTTATGAGATCCGCCAGCTTGTCGCTCTGATCCGGACGCTCGTCTATGGCTACTCTGATTGACGAAGGCTCTACGCTCCTCATAGCGAAGAGGAGGGGACCAGGCCGATCGGCCTTGGCTGCTGACCAAGCTCTGGCGCAAAACCCAAAGACGACCCCTGCAGGAGATCCCTGACTTCGTTTTCCTCCCACCCGGCAGAAACGGCGGAGGCGACAAGCGCGGCGTTCTTTTCGGTCTCGCTCGCCCCGCAGGTCTCGTCGAGACGCCGGCGGGCAACATCAAGACATTGCTTCAAGTTTGTTTTGCGCGAAGCTGCGTCGGGCCAAAAGGTCGGCGATGCAACATAGGTCGTGAATGTCATGGTCAATCCTCCTGATCAGTTGATCGATGAACGCGGCTTGGCGCGCACCGTTCCACACATTCTCCTCAAGGCGCCGGCAAAGGGCAGGCATCGCCGTGCCAGTGGCCTTGTCGCCTGTATCCACCAAGCCGCCGGCCGACGAAGGCTGTCCATGACACCCGGAACTTCGACGGATTGCCGGCGTTAAGCGGCCAACAGATGGAGAAAGACATGAGCCAATCCAAATCACCCGCCGTTCAAGCTTATGAACTCGACAAGGCCAACAGGCAGGAGCGGGAAGCCAAGGGCGAGCTCGACCAGGCGCTGGAGGATACGTTTCCAGCCTCCGATCCGGTATCGCACTCAATTACGTCGGTGGCCGGCGCGCCGCAAAAAAGCGACGCTGCCGAGCGCGAAACCTTTGTCGAGGGCGCGCGCGGCTTCATCAAGAAGAACCCAATCGCAGCTGTCGCCATGACTGCCGTGGTGGCATGGATCCTCGGCGCCACGCGGTGAAGACCAAGCGCTGCCTCCGGCTGTTAACCCTCTCTTCACCATAAAAGGAGACGAACAGCGGGCGGCTGTATCGATTTGGGACAACAGGCGTTCCCTTCCTGACTGAACAGAAAGGTGCGGGAATGGCAAAGGTCCTGATCGTCGAAGATGAAACACTGATCCGTTTTTCACTTGCCGACGCGTTGATCGACGCGGGTCACGTGGTGGTCGACTGTGGGAATGTGCTCGAGGCCGTGGCAGCACTCGCCAGGCATGACGATATTGCCGCGGTCGTGACCGATGTCGACATGCCGGGTGGCCTGAGCGGCCTCGATCTTGCCGCCCTCGTCAGAAAGACCAGGCCTTCTGTCCCGCTCATCGTGACCTCTGGACGCGTGATCGACGTCTCCGCCCTCGAAGGCGCCGCCTTTCTTGCAAAGCCTTATGATTTTGCAGCGCTTGCTCGAAGGCTAAGCGAACGTCTTGAACAAGGCGGGCAAAAGACAGGCTTGCGGCCTGCTCTTTCGTCGGCGCGCTGCCGCACCCTTTGACGCGCCGGCGCGTGGCGCCGCCTTTCATTCCGGCCCCGGTGCTTGGCCCACGCGCATCATCTGAGGCGGCGCCAGGGAACAAGTAAAGCGCTTGAAGGTTCATCTCCGCAACCTTCAAACATCGTTCATGGACCGGACGCGCGGAGACAGACCGAGTGATGACGACAGCATCCCCTTCGACCGCTTCCCTTCACGTTTCGCGGATCTACTATGTCAACCCGCTTTTATTGTCTGGCCGGGATCGCTGGCTGGAGGTCTTCGATCACGCGGCCTTCCTCGGCTTCGACACCGTCCTGACGGCCCCTCCTTTTCGAAGGATGGCAGAGAGCCTGTTCTCAACCGTTGATTATGACGCTCTCGACCCGGCGCTCGGCCTTGAGGGGGGAGCTGAAGAGGCGCTTGCCGGGTTGGCCACAGAGGCTGAAAGCCGTGGGATCAGCTTCATGCTCGACCTTGCGATCGGCGCAGGCGTCGCAAACGACGATGCCCGCCTGCTATCTCTTGATCCGAGACGGTCGCCTCTTATGCCGCTCGTTGGGTCGCCCCCATCCGGCGATGTCGAGGCATCGCAGGCGCGGCTTTTACGTCTGGCTGCTGCTGGAATCAGCGGCTACCGGGTTATCGGCCTCGACAGGCTCGCGGCCGGTCAATGGCAGCAGCTGATCGCAGGAGCAAGGGCCGCAAATGCGGCAACGCGTTTTCTTGCCTATACGCCCGGGACCGACTTTGGGCTGCGAAATGGCTTGCGGGAGTGCGGGTTCGACGCCACCTTCACCTCGCTTGCCTGGTGGGACTTGCGCGAAAGCTGGTTTATCGAGGAGTACCGGCTGCAGCATGGGCTCGCACCGCAGATCGCCTTTCCCGAGGCCCCCTTTGCCAGACGGCTTGCGCATGGCACCGAGAGCAGGGAGATCCGCGAGCGTCGCTCGCGCCGGGCGCTGCGACTGGCGGCGGAAATCGGCGATGGTCTCCTCGTGCCGATGGGATTCGAATTCGGTGCCGGGCTGCCGCTCGATCCAACGCATGGGCACGGCGAGGGGCTGCGCAGGCTAAGAGCCGAAGGCGCCTTCGACCTGACGAGCGCACTGCGTGAACTGATGGCGGTCCGTAGCAGCCAGGCGATGCAGCTCGTCAATTGCGATACCACGAGCCAGGTGAGCATCCTGTCGCAGGCCGATGCGGCTGATCTTCGCACCGCCGCCACGGTGAGACTGATCGCCGTCAACAGGGACCTTCGTCGATCGGCATTGCTTCCCGAAACGATCCTCAATCGCGCCGTTTCTCCATTCGTGCCGGTTGACCCTGGCGCCTCCGGCCAGCGCCTGGAGCCGGGCGAGGTACGCCTGATACCAACGCGGGCGCGCGCCTCCGTCACGGCAGAGCAGGGAGATCTGCCGCTTGCGGAGGCGACGAGGTCAGCGCGCATCGCCATCGAAAAGATTGCCCCGCAGGTCGACGAGGGTCGCTTCCCTGTCAAGCGCATCGTCGGCGATACGATGGTCGTCGAAGCCGACATCTTTGCCGATGGGCATGACCTTCTGGCGGCAGCCCTTCTCCACCGTCCGCGTGGCGAGGTCGAATGGCGCCAGGAACGCATGACGCTTGCCGAAAACGATCGATGGCAGGCAAGCTTCGTGCTCGATCGGGTCGGCCGCTTCGAGTTCTGCGTCGAGGCGTGGAAAAATCCTTTCGCGATATTTCGCTACGAACTGGTCAAGAAACATGAAGCCAGGCTCGACCTGCGTCTGGAATTGATCGAAGGCGAGGCACTGATCCGCGCTGGCGCAGCCGATCCGGCCGCCGCGATGATTGCTGAGGAGCGGGCGGAGCTCGACGCGCTTGTTGCCGAACTGGAGCGCCGGGAAGGCATGTCCAAGCTCGACATCCTGCTGGCGCCGCGCACCGCCGAACTCATGGCCCGCGCCGACCGGCGCCCGTTTGCCACGCGCAGCGGCACCTATGGCGTCGAATCGGAGCGGCGCGAGGCAGGATTTGCGAGCTGGTACCAGATCTTCCCGCGTTCACAGAGCGGAGACCCCAATCGTCACGGCACGTTCGAGGATGTGATCGCACGTCTGCCGGCCATTCGCGACATGGGGTTCGACGTCCTCTATTTCCCGCCCATCCATCCGATCGGCCGCACCAACCGCAAGGGCCGCAACAATTCGCTGAGCGCGGCACCGGGCGATCCGGGCAGTCCCTACGCCATCGGTTCGGAAGCCGGCGGCCATGACGCCATTCATCCCGAGCTCGGTGAGTTCGACGATTTCGAGCATCTGGTCGAGGAGGCGCGAAAGGCAGGTCTGGAGATCGCGCTCGATCTGGCAATCCAGGCCTCTCCCGATCATCCCTGGTTGAAAGAACATCCCGGCTGGTTCGACTGGCGGCCGGACGGCACCATCCGCTATGCCGAAAACCCGCCGAAGAAATACGAAGACATCGTCAATGTCGACTTCTACGCCAAGGATGCGATACCGGACCTATGGGTCGAACTGCGCGATATCGTCGAGATGTGGGTCGAAGAGGGCGTGCGGCTGTTTCGTGTCGACAATCCTCACACCAAACCTTTTCCATTCTGGGAGTGGCTGATCGGCGACATTCGCGCGCGCCGTCCCGACGTCGTTTTCCTGTCGGAGGCCTTCACGCGGCCCAAGGTCATGTACCGACTTGCCAAGATCGGCTTTTCGCAATCCTACACGTATTTTACCTGGCGCAACGAGCGCTGGGAGCTCGAACAGTATATGAGCGAACTCACCACGAGCGAGGCGCGCGAATTCTTCCGGCCGCATTTCTTCGTCAACACCCATGACATAAACCCGGATTTCCTGCAGAACGCGCCGCGCCCGGCCTATCTCATCCGCGCCGCGCTCGCAGCCACCCTGTCGGGCCTCTGGGGCGTCTATAACGGTTTCGAGCTTTGCGAGGGACGGCCTGACGCCAAGCGCAAGGAATATGCCGACAGCGAAAAATACGAGATCCGCGCCTGGGACTACGATCGCCCGGGCAATATCAAGGCGGAAATCGCCATGCTCAACCGCATCCGCAGGGACAACGCCGCCTTGCATTCGCATCTCGGGCTGACGCTTCTGCCCTCGTCGAACAGGAACGTCATGTTCTTCGAAAAAGCCGACAGCGGGCGTCATAACGTCTTGCTGATCGCCGTCAATCTCAATCCGCACGGGATCGAGGAAAGCAACGTCGAGTTTCCGCTCTGGCGGTTCGGCCTCGGCGACGGCGCGACGCTCGCCTTCGAAGACCTCGTCAGCGGCCAGAATTTCAAGCGCAGCGGAAAGTGGCAGACGATCAGGCTGGACCCGGCCTCTTTGCCATTCGCCATATGGCGGGTCAGGGCAGGAGAGACCTGAAATGGACATAGCCTTCATCGAAGACAAGAAGACGATCGCCGAGGACCTGCTCTGGTACAAGGACGCGATCATCTATCAACTGCACATCAAGTCCTTCTATGACGCCAATGGCGACGGCATCGGCGATTTCGAAGGCCTCTACCAGAAGCTCGACCATATTGCCGCGCTCGGCGTCACCGCAATCTGGCTTCTGCCCTTCTTTCCATCGCCGCGCCGCGACGACGGCTACGACATTGCCGACTATCGCAGCGTCAGCCCGGATTACGGCACCATCGAGGATTTCCGCAGGTTCGTCGCAGCCGCCCACGAGCGCAATATCAAGGTGATCATCGAGCTCGTCATCAACCACACGTCCGACCAGCATCCCTGGTTCCAGCGCGCCCGCCAGGCCCCTGCCGGTAGCCCCGAGCGCGATTTCTACGTCTGGTCCGACAATGACCAGAAGTTCCCGGAGACCCGTATCATCTTCCTCGACACCGAAAAGTCGAACTGGACCTTCGATGCCGTCGCCGGCGCCTATTACTGGCACCGCTTCTATTCCCACCAGCCCGATCTCAACTTCGACAATCCGAAGGTGATGGAGGAGCTCATCGACATCATGCGCTTCTGGCTGGAAACCGGCATTGACGGCTTCAGGCTCGATGCGATTCCCTATCTCGTCGAACGTGAGGGCACCAACAACGAGAACCTGCCGGAGACCCACGCGATCCTCAAGCAGATCCGTGCTGCCCTCGATGCCACCCATCCGGGCGTCATGCTGCTTGCCGAGGCCAATCAATGGCCGGAGGATACGCGCGAATATTTCGGTGACGGCGACGAATGCCACATGGCCTTCCACTTCCCGCTGATGCCGCGCATGTACATGGCCATCGCCAAGGAGGACCGTTTCCCGATCACCGACATCATGCGTCAGACGCCAGACATTCCCGACACCTGCCAATGGGCGATCTTCCTGAGAAACCATGACGAGCTGACGCTCGAAATGGTGACTGACGCCGAGCGCGACTATCTCTGGGAAACCTACGCCTCCGACAAGCGGGCGCGGATCAATCTCGGCATCCGCCGGCGCCTGGCGCCACTGATGGAGCGCGACCGGCGGCGCATCGAACTGATGAACGGCCTGCTCCTGTCGATGCCCGGCACGCCTGTCGTCTATTACGGCGACGAGATCGGCATGGGCGACAACATCTATCTTGGCGACCGGGACGGGGTGCGCACGCCCATGCAATGGTCGCCCGACCGCAATGGCGGCTTTTCGCGGGCAGACCCGGCCCGCCTCGTCCTGCCGCCGGTCGCCGATCCGCTCTACGGTTTCGAAGCGCTCAACGTCGAGGCCCAGGTCGCCGATGCCCATTCGCTGTTGAACTGGACACGGCGCATGCTGGCGCTTCGCGGCCGGCACAGCGCCTTCGGGCGCGGTTCGCTGCGCTTTCTGGCGCCAAGCAACCGCCGCATCCTTGCTTACCTGCGCGAGCACGGCGACGAGGTCCTATTGTGCGTTGCCAACCTGTCGCGCCTTCCCCAGGCCGTCGAACTCGATCTGTCGGCCTTCGAAGGCCGCATTCCGATCGAACTCACCGGCATGTCGCCCTTTCCGCCGATCGGCCAGCTCACTTATCTCCTGACCCTGCCGCCCTATGGCTTCTTCTGGTTCCAGCTCAACAAGGAAGCCGACGGTCCGGCGTGGCGCACGGCGCCGCCCGAGCAGCTGGCCGACTTCGTGACGGTCGTCGTGCGGCGCAGCCTGAGCGAACTCGTCGAACAGCCCCAGCATGCTTCCATGCTCAGCCGCGACATCCTGCCGGCCTACCTGTCGAAGCGGCGCTGGTTCGGCGCCAAGGATCAGCCGCTTCAGGAAGCCCGCCTGATATCTGCGACACCCATACCCTTTGCCGAAGGGGTCGTTCTTGGCGAGCTCGAGGCGGTCCTTCCCGACCATGTCGAAAGCTACCAGCTGCCGCTTGCCGCCGAATGGGACGACACGCCGCCGAACGTGCTCGGCCAGCAGCTGTCGCTTGCGCGCATCAGGCAGGGGCGCCGCGTCGGCTTCCTCACCGATGGTTTTGCCGTCGAGACAATGGCGCGCGGCATCCTGCGCGGCCTGCGCGACCGCTCGGTCGTCAGCGGCCGCACGGGCCAGATCGAGTTCATCGGCACCGACCAGCTCGACGGCCTGGCTCTATCCGACGACATGCCGATCCACTGGCTCTCGGCAGAGCAATCCAACAGCTCGCTGATCGTCGGCGACGCGGCGATGATCAAGCTTATCCGGCACATATTCATCGGCATTCATCCCGAAGTCGAAATGACCCGCTATCTGACGCAGCACGGCTATCAGCATACCGCGCCATTGCTGGGCGAGGTGGTACGCACCGATGGCGAGGGCCGGCGTTCGACCCTGATCATCGTCCAGGGCGCCATCCGCAACCAGGGGGACGCCTGGAACTGGATGCTTTCCAATCTCAGGCGTGTCGCCGATGAGATCGTCATGACGGAAGCCCCCGTCGAGGCCGCTGACGAGGAGCTGCAACCGCTGCTCAATTTCGTTTCCATGGTCGGGGAGCGTCTGGGCGAACTCCATGTCCTGCTTGCCCAGCCATCAGAAGACGAGGCCTTTTCACCGCGCCGGGCAGGTGCGGCAGATGTCGAAACCATTCGCAAATCCGTTACCGGCGAAATCGCCTATGCCTTCTCCAAGCTTGCCGATCTTGGCGCGGAGGTGGACGAGGGCATGGCGGCAAGGGTCGCATCGCTTCTTGAACAACAGGAGGCAATCGTCGCGCAGGCAGGCACGCTTGCCGAGGGAGCGAGGGGAACCTTGCTCACCCGCGCGCACGGCGATTTCCATCTCGGCCAGATCCTGGTGACGGAAGGCGACGCCGTCATCATCGATTTCGAAGGAGAACCTGCCCGCAATCTTGCCGAACGGCGGGCCAAGACCAGTCCGCTGCGCGATGCGGCCGGGCTCTTGCGTTCGCTCGATTACCTGACGGCGACCGCCATGCTCGAAAATGACGCGATCTCCGATCATCACGACACCCGCCGGCGCGAAGTCATCACCCGCTTCGGCGCGACAGCCGAAGAGGTCTTTCTCAAGGCCTATAGCGAGGCACTGTCGCTGTCTGCGGACCTGCCCAGCTCGGCCGGCGACATCAGGAAGGTCCTCGACATTTTCCTGCTTGAGAAGGCTGCCTACGAGATCGCCTACGAAGCGCGCAATCGTCCCAAATGGCTGCCGATCCCGCTGAACGGTTTTGCCAATATCCTGACCCGCCTCTCGGAGAGCCGCTCATGACGACAGACTTCGCCGACATCTTCTTCGGTGTGGAGCCGGATGCGGTCCAGGCCCTCATCGAGGGACGCCATGGCGATCCGTTTTCAATCCTTGGCCCGCATCGGTGCGCGGACGGCCGCTATAGTGTCCGGCTGTTCCTGCCCGGCGCGTCCTCCGTCGAGCTCGTTGCGCGCGAGACCGGTCTGCATCTGGCGTCTGCCGAGCTCGTCCATCCGGCCGGCCTGTTTGGCGCAATCGTCCCGGAGCCTTCTTCCTACGGTCTGCGGGTGCGCTGGCCCGACGCGGTCCAGCTGACCGACGACCCCTACAGGTTCGGCCCCTTGCTCGGCGACCTCGATCTCCACCTCGTCGGCGAAGGCACGCATTACAACCTGACACGCGCGCTCGGCGCCAATCCGATGACGATCGACGATATTGCAGGCGTGCGTTTTGCCGTATGGGCGCCGAATGCCAAGCGCGTCTCCGTGGTCGGCGACTTCAACAGCTGGGATGGTCGGCGCAATCCGATGCGATTGCGGCCCCAGGCCGGGGTCTGGGAAATCTTCATCCCGCATTTGACCGTCGGCGAGCGCTACAAGTTCGAAATCCTCGATCAGCACGGCAATCTTCTGCCTCAGAAGGCCGATCCGGTGGCAAGGGCGGCCGAGCCGGCACCATCGACGGCCTCCGTGGTCGCCTCCACCGATCCCTTCGACTGGTCCGACGCGGCCTGGATGGAGGGACGGCGCGCCGTCGACAAACAAGCCGAGGCGATCAGCGTCTACGAGGTGCATGCCGGCTCTTGGCTGCGTGACATGGGCGATGGCGCGCGCATGCTGAACTGGGTCGAGCTGTCGCAGCGGCTCGTTCCCTATGTGCGCGACATGGGCTTCACCCATATTGAGCTCCTGCCGATCATGGAGCACCCCTTCGGCGGGTCCTGGGGCTATCAACCACTTGGCCTGTTTGCGCCGACCGGCCGCCACGGCACCCCGGAAGATTTTGCCTATTTTGTCGACCGCTGCCATGGCGCCGGGATCGGCGTCATTCTCGACTGGGTCCCGGCGCATTTTCCGACCGACGCTTGGGGACTGGCACGGTTCGACGGAACCGCCCTTTACGAGCATGAAGATCCGCGCGAAGGTTTCCACCAGGACTGGAACACGCTGATCTACAATCTCGGCCGCAACGAGGTCAAAGGCTTCCTGATCGCGAGCGCCCTGGAGTGGCTCGAGCACTATCACATCGACGGACTGCGCGTGGATGCGGTCGCCTCCATGCTCTACCGCGACTATAGCCGGGCCGAGGGTCAATGGATTCCCAATCGTTACGGCGGGCGCGAAAACCTCGAGGCGATCGAGTTCTTCAAGCATCTCAACAGCATCGTGCACGAACGATTTCCGCATGCGCTGATGATAGCGGAGGAATCGACGGCCTTTCCAAACATTACCCGCTCGCCGGAGGAAGGCGGGCTCGGCTTCGACATGAAATGGAACATGGGCTGGATGCATGACACGCTTCATTACATGTCTGACGATCCCGTCTATCGCCAATATCACCATGGCTCGATGACATTCGGGATGATCTATGCCTATAGCGAGCATTTCATCCTTCCATTTTCCCACGACGAGGTCGTTCACGGCAAAGGATCGCTGCTCGCCAAGATGCCGGGCGACGCCTGGCAGAAAATGGCCAATCTGCGCGCGCTCTTCGGTTTCATGTGGGGCCATCCCGGCAAGAAGCTCATCTTCATGGGATGTGAGCTCGGCCAGATATCGGAATGGAGCCACGACGCGTCGGTAGAATGGGATCTGATCGATGACCCGATCCATGCCGGCCTGCAACGGCTGGTGCGCGACCTCAACCGCATCTACGGCCATTTCGCCTGCCTGCACTATGGCGACAGCGAGCCCTCCGGTTTCGAATGGGCCGTCGCCGACGACGCCCATAATTCGGTTCTTGCCATGCTGCGCTATGACCGCGAGCGCCGCCAGACAGCCCTCGTCGTGTCGAACTTCACGCCGGTTGCCCGCATGGATTACCGGCTCGGCGTCCCCTTTGCCGGCCATTGGCGAAAGATCCTCGATACGGATGCATCGATCTATGCGGGCACCGGCACGGACAGCGGCGACCGCCACAGCGAAGAGATCGGCGCACACGGGCGCAACCAGTCGGTCCGCCTTGATCTACCGGGACTGTCGACGATGATCTTTCTGCATGAGGAGACCCCCGGGGGCCAGGCGCCTGGTTGAACAGGCCCGGGAACACCGTCGTTGCGGCTGCGGGCCGCCTGAGGCATCGGGTTTTCCAGCGTTGACGCTTCAGCCTTGATGGGAAAGCCGATGCTGGATCTCTTCGGCATGCGGAACCAGAAGCTGCAACGATAGTTCAATGGGTACAATTGCCGAAGCTCGTCAGGCAGTGTGGGAGAGGCATATGGCGCCAAGTCAGACACAGATTTCGAACCGCATGTTGACCGCGCTCGAGCCGCAGGACTTCGCGCTCCTGGCCCCGCACCTGGAGCGGGTCGATCTGCCGGCGCAATTCTGCATCGCCGAGCCGCGCAAGAAGCTCGATCACGTCTATTTTCTCGAAACGGGTATCGGTGCGGTGATGACGGTCTCCGCCAACGGCCAGACCGCCGAAGCAGGAATGTTCGGCTGGGAGGGCTTCGTACCGACGGCCACCATCGTCGGTGACGACGAAGTTCCCTACAGGGTCGAGATCAACGTCGCCGGCTCCGGGTACCGGGTGCCGATCGAGGCGATGCGTCAGGCGACCATGCAGAGTACCTCTTTCCAGGTGCCGCTCATCAAATACATGCATGTCTTTGCCACGCAGGTTGCCTATACCGCACTCGCCAATATCCGCTATCTGCTCGATCAGCGCCTCGCGCGCTGGATCCTGATGTGTCACGATCGCCTTCGCAGCGACGAGATGGCGATCACCCATGACTATATTGCCTTGATGCTCGGAGCCCGCAGACCCGGCGTCACCACCTCGCTTCACGTCCTGGAAGGACATCGTCTGATCCGTTCGGTGCGCGGATCGATCGTCGTCCTCAACCGCGCCGGCCTCGAAAAATTCGCAGCCGGCTCCTACGGGGTTCCGGAGGAGGAATTCGAACGGCTCATCGGAGGCCGCTGAAGCAAGCAGACGACGGCATGAGCGCGCAGGAAGCAACAGACAGTATTTGATGGTGACGCATGCGATATTATTTCAACATTCGTGACGGCAAGGACCTGATCCTGGATCCCGACGGGAGTGATTGCGCCAGTCTGGCGATCGCCATCGAGGAGGCCAAGGCCCATGCGCGAGAACTCATGGCGGAACGCCTGAGGTCCGGCCAGGAGCTCGACGGGCAGGCTTTCGAGATCGTCGATGTCGCCGGCGCGCTGGCTGCCGTCGTTCGTTTCAAGGATGCCCTGCCGTCATGAGCTGCTATGCTGCCGCACCCGCAGCCGGCCCGAGCCAAATTGGATCATCCTGGCCTGGTTGCAATCCTTCGCGCACTGGCAAAGCAACAGCGACCTCCTAATTTCAGGCCGATGATGGACCAGCGCGCGCAGCAGACCAGGAATTTTGACTTCGACGGTTGGCGATTTGCCGCCGGCCTTGGCCGCGGCTTTGCCGGGGCATTGATCTTTGCCTTGCCGATGTTCATGACGATGGAAATGTGGGAGCTTGGCTTTTCCATGGATCGAGGCCGGCTGCTGCTCTTGCTGATCGTCAACATCCCGCTTCTGGTCCTCCTGTCGAACGAGGTAGGCTTCGAAGCCACCTACACATGGGGCGACGCTTTGCGCGATGCGGCAATCGCCTACGCGATCGGCATTGTCTCTTCTGCAACTATCCTTGCTGCAGTCGGCGTCCTGCAATTTGATCAACCCTTCATCGAGATCGTCGGAAAGATCGCCGTGCAGGCCGTCCCGGCCAGCATCGGCGCGCTGCTTGCCCGCAGCCAGCTGAACGGCGACAGCGACGAAGATGACGAGGACGACGAGGATCCGGTGCAAAATGGTCCGCGCGACTACGCGCGCGAGATGTTCCTGATGGCGATCGGGGCGCTGTTTCTCGGGCTGAATGTCGCCCCGACAGAGGAGATGATCCTGCTCTCCTACAAGATGACGCCATCGCATGTCCTTGCAGTCCTGGTCATGTCTCTGATCGTGATGCATGGCTTCGTCTATGCCGTCTCGTTCAAGGGCGGGCACGAGATCGGCGAGGATGTCGCCGCCTGGCATATGGTCATCCGTTTCACGTTGCCCGGATATGTCATCGCCCTTCTCGTCAGCGCCTACGCGCTGTGGACCTTCGAGCAGTTCGGCGATTCTTCCCCCTGGCCGGTGCTTGCGACCGTCATCGTCCTCGGCCTGCCCTGTTCCATTGGCGCGGCTGCCGCGCGGCTGATATTGTGAGGGTGCGTGTGAGCGATAAACCGAACAAGGCCAGAAACAGATCCCATCCCGTCGAATGGGTTGTCGGGTTGACGAGCACGGTGCTCGTCGCCGCCCTGATTGCGTCTGTGGCCTATCAGGCAGCCAGCTATTCAAGCCTGCCGCCCCGCCTGACCGTCAAAAGGATCGATGCTCCCACGGCAGACCACCAGGTGCGCTTCGAGATCAGGAACCATGCCGACAGGACAGCCGCCTCGGTCCTCGTCCATGGCGAGGCGAGGAAGCCCGACGGTAGCGCCGAAGTTGCCGAGACCACCTTCGACTATGTGCCAGGCCGCTCGCGCACCACAGGCGCCCTGATCTTTTCGACCGACGTCACCGATGCCGACGTGACGATCCGGCCGGCCGGCTACATGGATCCCTAAGAAGACGCCACAATGGCAGCAGAAAGGGTCCCACGTCCAAGATCCGCAATCCGGAGGAACCGGCGGGTTCACCGGTCGCGCTTCTTCAGGCCAGCGCTCGCGCCAGCGCCAGCTGCGCCGTGAACACCGTACCGTCGACACGCGCAATGGTAAAAGATCCACCCATTTCAGCAACCAGGGCCTTGATCAGCCGGCTGCCCATGCCCGATCTTGCAGCCGCCGGATCGTAGCCGATCCCGTCATCGGAAAGTTCAAAAAGCACGGTGTCGTCTGGCTGCCGCAGGAGGCGGATCCGGATCAGTGCCTGCTTCCTGCCGGCAAAAGCGTATTTCATGCTGTTTGTCAGCAACTCGTTCAGCAGAAGCGTAAAGGGCGTCGCCTTTTCGGCATCGATCTTGATATCGTCAAGTTCGAAGACGAGATCGACAGCTTGCTCGTGCAGCCCGACCAGCGTGCGCGAAAGGGTCGGCACGAGCTGGCGGGCGTTGACGCTGTCGAACTGATCGAAGCCGTACATCTGCTCGTGCACAGCCGCCATGGCGAGGATCCTGTCGTTCAACCTCTGGACCGTTTCAGGCTTCAGCCCCTGCAGTCGTATGAGCCCCATCACGGTCTGCAGATTGTTCTTCACGCGGTGGTGGATCTCGCGCATCAGGACCTGGTTCGTTCGCAGCGCTTCGGCAAGCTCGGCCGTATGGCGGGCATCCGTGCGCGCGAGACTCAGGATTTTCAGTCCCGCAGCAACAGTGGCGGCCGATACGAGCGCCGTAACGAGGAGCGCGATCGCGACATCGTTCCAGAACGGTTTCAGGATCAGGCCGATATCGGCCGAAGCGATCGCGACGAAGGGCGTACGCTCAACGATGCGATAGGCCACCAGGCGCTTGACCTGGTCGACCGGCGAAGTCGATAGATAGGTGCCCGACGTCGCCTTTCGCATGTAGTTTGTAAACAGCACATAGTTGCCGAGATCGACCATGTCCGGCGGCTCGGGGTGACGCGCGATCAGCTTGCCGTCACGCCGGAAGAAACTGACGGTCGAGCCGGGGCCAAGCGGCGAGGCGTCCCAGATGGAACGCAGCATGCCGATGTCGAAGGCAAGCACCGCCACGCCCAGAAACCTGTGATCACGCTCGATGCGGGCGGCCGAAAGAAATATGCGTCGTCCGGTATTGCCCATCTGCGTCATTGCCGACGTATAGGCGTCCGCCCCGTTGGCGAGCCGGCGGAAATAGGTCTGATCGAGGATATCGGCAGGCGACCCCTCTCGGTCGGTCGAATAGATGAGCGTGCCGTCGGAGGCAATCACATAGGCGGTGGCGTTCGTCGGAAGTGCTGCAGTCGCCTGGTTCAGCCGCCTCGACAGGTCGCGATCGTCGGGGTCGATCGCCGAGCCGAAGGCATTGTCCATGCGATCGAGGGTCTGACGCGCCAAAGAGTTAATCCAGACTGCGTTTGCCGCGACGATCTTTGCAGTCGCAACGACCTGTTCCTCGCCGCGCCGGACCGCGGAGGAATAGCTCGAATGCAGCCAAACAGCCAAAACGACGCAAAAGGCGGCAAACAGGCACACGATTGCGGCGATGGCAGCCCTGCCGACAATCGTAAAGCCTCTGGTCAGGTCCATGCGACCCTCATGATCCGACACAATCGGACTGTCGGATAGCAGGCTATCGGTGTCAAGGATCAGTACGGTAGGAGTCCTTCGGGCACGCTCGGCGCTCAGGGCGCTGCAAGGCAGGGCAAGCTCCCCACCGCGTCCCGACAGTCGGCGCTTGCGGGCAGGGCGCTGTGGCTTGCGGAACAAATCGACCGCACGAACCATTTGCGTCTCCAGCACAAGGGAGAAACGGATGATCAACGATCTCTGGTACAAGAACGCGGTCGTCTATTGCCTGTCAGTCGAGACATTCATGGATGGAAACGGCGACGGCGTCGGTGACTTCCAGGGACTTGCCAGGCGACTCGACTATCTCGCCGGCCTCGGTATCACCGCGATCTGGCTGATGCCGTTCCAGACGTCTCCTGGCAGGGACGACGGTTATGACGTTTCGGATTATTACAATGTCGATCCCCGCTACGGCACGCTCGGCGACTTCGTGGAATTCACCCATGGGGCCAAGCAGCGCGGCATCCGCGTTCTGATCGATCTTGTCGTCAACCACACCTCCGACCAACACCCCTGGTTTCAGGAGGCGCGAAAGGACGAGCAGTCGATCTACCGCGACTGGTATGTCTGGTCGAAAGAAAAGCCCGACAACGCCGATCAGGGAATGGTCTTTCCAGGCGTTCAGAAAACCACCTGGACCCGCGACACGGTCGCCGGTCAATATTACTTCCACCGCTTCTACGATTTCCAGCCGGACCTCAATACCTCAAATCCCCATGTGCAGGCCGAGATCCTAAAGATCATGGGCTTCTGGATCCAGCTCGGTGTCTCCGGCTTCCGGATGGACGCCGTTCCTTTCGTGATCGCCGAAAAGGGCGCCGGCCTGAAGAAGCCGCGCGAACAGTTCAACATGCTGCGCACCTTCCGCGAATTCCTGCAATGGCGCCAGGGCGACGCCATCATCCTTGCAGAGGCCAACGTGCTGCCGAAGACGGATCTCGACTATTTCGGCGAGGACGGCGACCGGATGCACATGATGTTCAACTTCCAAGTCAATCAGACATTGTTTTACGCGCTTGCAAGCAGCGACTGCGCGCCACTTGCAAAGGCGCTCGAGGCGACCCGCATGCGCCCGCAATCGGCACAATGGGGTCAGTTCTTGAGGAACCATGACGAGCTCGATCTCGGCCGCTTGAGCGAGACCCAGCGCAAGCTCGTCTTTGCCGCCTTCGGACCCGAAAAGACCATGCAACTTTACGATCGCGGCATCAGACGGCGGTTCGCGCCGATGCTCGACGGCAACCGAGACCGTCTGCGCATGGCCTACTCGCTGATGTTTTCGCTGCCGGGCACGCCGGTGCTGCGCTACGGCGACGAGATCGGCATGGGCGACGATCTGTCCCTGCCCGAACGCAATTGCGCCCGCACACCGATGCAATGGTCGACGGAACCGCAGGCCGGCTTCACCAAGAGCGAAAAGCCGATCCTGCCGGTCATCTCGGGCGGCCCCTACGGGTATGAGCATATCAATGTCGCCGACCAGCGCAGGAGCCCGCAATCCATGCTGAACTGGATGGAGCGCCTGATCAGGATGCGCAAGGAAGCTCCAGAAGTCGGGTGGGGAGACTATAGCGTCCTTGACGTTGAAGAGAGCGGCATCCTTGCCATCCGCTACGACTGGCGCAACAACGCAGTCCTCATCGTCCATAACCTCAACGAAAACCCGGTCGAGGTCACGATCGATCCCGGCCTTAAGGACGGTGGTGACCTCTTGATCGACATTGCCGATGGCACCGACAGCCGGGCAGACGCGGCCGGTCGCCACTGCCTCTATCTTGATGGATACGCCTACAAATGGTTTCGCGTCGGCGGCCTCGATTACCTGCTCAAGCGCACGGAGGTCTAGAGGAATGGCAGGGCCGGTCCTCACAGGTTCACGCCCGTGGACACTTTGCCGGCGCCGCTATTATCCGACGCTTGACTTTCATTCGCAGACAAACAGTTAAAGGCCGCACGGCATTATTGAGGTACGTATGACGTTAAGAGCAAATTCCGAAACACGCGTGCTGCTCGTCGAGGATGATCTTCTTCTGGCAATGGACATGGAAGATTTCCTTGTCGATCAGGGCTATCAGGTCGTCGGTCCGTTTGGCCGACTGGCGCAGGCCCTCCAGGCGCTCTCAGGACAGCCTGTCGATCTTGCGATCGTCGATCTCAACCTTGCGGGCGAGCTATCCTTTCCGCTCATCGACACCCTCAGGCGCCGGGAAACACCTATCATCGTCTGCAGCGGTTATGCCGAACTGCCGGAGATCCGCTCCAAACTCGCCGACCTGCCCCTCATCGCAAAACCATGGTCGCCACAGGCGCTGACCAGACGCATCGACGAGGCGCTGAACACGCGCATGACCGAAAGAGGCTAGAGCGGAAAGCTGATGGAGCAGGTGAGCCCGTCGGCCAGATAGTGCAGATCGACTGCCCCTTCCAGCTCATATTGTACGGAGCGTTCGATCAGCGCCGTTCCAAAACCGGCTGCCTCAGGCGGGACCACGATCGGACCGTTGCTTTCCCGCCACTCGATGTCGACCACATCGACCCCGGCGTGATCGGTATGCTGGCGCCATTTCAGGCGCACTTGACCGGCATCGTTCGATAGCGCCCCATGCTTGCTGGCATTCGTCACGAGCTCGTTCAGCACCATGCTGACGGCAAGGGCGCTCTTCGGGCCTAGCGTGACGTCCTGGCTGCCGCCGAGGTCGAAACGAGCGTTGCGGTCATGAGCAGCAACGATGCGCTCGACAATATCGGCAAGGCGTGCCTCTTCCCAATTCGACTGGAAAAGAAGTGCGTGCGCCTGGGCCATGGCATCAAGCCGTTGCAACAAGCTGTCGGCATAATCGTCGACGGAGAGGCGCCCGCGGGCCGTTCGCCGCACGATCGACATGACCATCGCCATCGTGTTCTTCACCCGATGGCTAAGTTCGCGTACAAGGATCTCGCGCTGCTCCTCGGCATGGCGCCGGTCGCGCCGCTCGCGCGCTTCTGCAAGGGCCCTGGAGACGGCGGCGGGCAGGCGGATCAGGCGCTGCTTGAGGACATAATCGGTCGCTCCCCGCCGGAAGGATTCGATTGCGGCCTCCTCGCCCAAAACCCCCGACACGAAGATGAATGGCACGTCGGGACAGGCCTTGCTGGCGATATCGAGGGCCGACATGCCGTCAAAATCGGGCAAGGAAAAGTCTGCCAGAATAATATCGAAACCACCTTGCGACACCGCTGCAATGAAATCTGCCCGGCGTGCGGCGCGTATGATCTGCGGCTCGGGCTGCATGGTGCGCAGCTGCTCAGCGACAAGCTCGGCGTCAAGCGGGCTGTCTTCCAGAAGAAGAACTGTGGGCGTAAGGGATATCAATTCAGCTGTAGCCATTTCCACGATGTCCAGGAGGTGGTTCGTTCAGCAACGCCCAGAAGACGCCGAGGTCCTGAATTGCCTTGAAGAACTCGTTGAATTCCACGGGCTTGACGACAAAGGCATTGACCCCGAGCTCATAGCTCCTCACGAGATCCTGTTCCTCGCGAGAAGATGTCAGCATGACGATCGGGACGTGGCGCAGGCCTTCGGCCCGCTTGACTTTGGCAAGCACTTCCAGGCCGTCTATCTTCGGCAGCTTGAGGTCGAGCAGGACGACGGCCGGATCGCCGCTTTCGCGTCCGGCATGCGGCCCGGTGGCAAACAGGTAGTCGACGGCTTCAGCGCCATCTCTTGCCACGATGATCTCGTTGGCGAGCTGGCATTTTTCAAGGGCGGCCAGGGTCAGTTCGAGATCGCGGGGGCTGTCTTCGACCAGGAGGATCGGACGCAATTCAGGCAAGGATGTCATCCTTTTGTTTTTCGAGCGGCAGAGCAAATGAGAAGCTGGCACCTTTGTCAACCTCGCCGGATGCCGACACCGTGCCGTCATGACGTTCGATGATCCGTCTGACAAGCGCCAGTCCTATCCCGGTGCCCTCGAAATCTTCTGCGCGCTGCAGTCGCTGAAAAACACCGAACACCTTGGAGACATATTGCATGTCAAAGCCAACCCCATTGTCAGAGACGCTATAGACCGTCTGGTCGGAGAAAGATTGGCCGCCCACGACAATTTCAGCGCGTTTGCGCGGGCGCGTGTATTTGACGGCATTTTCGAGCAGGTTATACCAGACCTGGCGCAGAAGCGTCGCATCGCCGAAGCCTGGCGGCAGGTCGGCCACCTGGATGTCGATGTCGCGTCCTTCCTGTTCGGCCTTCAGGCTGCGAAGAACTTCAAGGACCAGCTTGTTCATGTCGACGGGTTTCTTGGAGAGGGCGGTTCGCCCAAGCTGGGAAAAATTCAGGAGATCATCGACGAGCTTGCCCGCCGCAACGGCCGCGTCCGAGATGGTCTGGAGGTAATGCAGCGATTTTTCGTCAAGCGTCGTTTCGCGGCTGCGCAAGAGTTCGGCAAAACCGACGATATGGCGAAACGGCGCCCTCAGATCATGTGAGACCGAATAGGAAAAGGCCTCGAGCTCCTTGTTGGAGCGCTGCAATTCGCCCGTCAACTGCGCAAGTTCCTCAGCCTTGCGAAGCACGATGCCGACGATGGCGCCGCGCAGGTTGCGGGCAGCGCCGATCTGACTTTGCGTCCATGGCGCTGACTGGTCGCGGACCTGCTCGCGCCATGTATCGAAGGACTTGCGGGGATGGATGCGGCCTGCCTCACGCACCAGCTTGTGAGGATCACCGCCCCATTTTACGGTCCTGACGATTTCCGGGCGGAACCAGACCAGCCAATTCGAATGAAGACCCGACAGACTGATTGCCAGCATGCCGGCGGCGGCGATCGGAGAGGACAGATCTTGCGGAAGATCGGCGGCAAGGCAGCTCGAATGAAAAAACTCCTCGCCGCGCGACTTCAGCCAGTCGGTGATTCCGGCAATGTGAGCACGCTCCGGCACGCGGCCTGCCGTGACGATCTGATCGTCCGTGCGGATGGCAGCGCCCTCGGCGCCCACCAGCTGCAGGAGATCGTCCTGCGCAGCCAGCAAGTCGACGTGCCAGCTTTGTGCCTGGCTCATTCGGGTCAGCAGGCGTGAGTGGACCTCTGCGAGCTCGACACTTTCGGCTGCTGCTTCGGCCCGTTCCAGGGCGCTTATGCGCATCGCAAGTGACTGTACGACGAAGTCGCAGGCATCGCGGACGGAAATTGAAACGCCATGAGGCGCAGCGCCGTGACAGGAGACGAGGCCCCAAAGCGCGCCGTCGACGATCACCGAGACCGACATCGAGGCGGCCGTTCCCATATTGCGCATATATTCAAGGTGGACGGGCGAGACGCTGCGCAATTGCGACAGCGACAGGTCGAGGTGGGCACGTGGCTGCTTCCCGTCGGCGCGAACAATCGGAACCGGCTGATAGGATGCATCCGGGATCATGCGCACTCGGTTGATCGTGTAGAGGTGGCGCGCCTGTGCGGGGATGTCGCCACTGGGAAAGCGCAGATCGAGATAGGAGGGAAGCCCGCCATTGTTGGCCTCGGCAACGACATGTCCGTTCCACTCGGCGTCGAAGCGGTAGACAAGGACACGATCGAAGCCGGTCAGCTCGGCCACGAAGGTCGCGCAGGCTCGCAAGCTGCCGGCAATGTCGTTCTCGCCCGAAAGCAATTGCGCAAAGGAGCCGAGACGGGAAACGAGACTGTCGGCTCCGCTCCTCTCGATCCTTTCGAACTCGACGATGAAAACGGCGTCGGATCGGTGGGCAATGGCGACGAGTGCCTGCTCTTCCAGCCTGACCTGCAGTGACGGGCTGCGCTCCGGGCTCCAGGCGGCGAGCGCGCTGTCGAGATCTGGCAGGCTAGCGGCAAGGACCCCGTCTGCCGCCAGGTCCAGGCCGGTAAAGGACAGCAAATTCTGGCTCGCCTGAAGGACGGCACGAGTGTGCATGTCGAGGACGAGCAGGGCGCCGTGCGGCTGAATTGCCCCCGGAAGATGGATCGGCTCGCTCGCGCAGCTGTCGAGGTCCGCAGCGGAAGCCGTCAAGACATGCATCTGTTCAAGTCCTTTCGCGTAGCGCTATCTGCCGCTGCGTAAAGATAGGCGCGGGCGCGGGCCTGTAAACTGCAAAAGCCGACGTTCTTTCGACATGAGGCGATTGGAACAAATCGCGCTTTCGCACGATTGCGCCTCAACAGTGCAATGCACGTTGCGCGCAGGCCCGAAACCGCAGCCTCCGACCATTGCCGGAGCCTGCCGATTGCCGGCGGGCCGATCGCGGAAGATGGAGAAACGATCATGGAAATCCAGCGGCCGACCTCTTCCAGAGCCGTGATCAGCTTGATGGCGATCGCCGGCCTTGCGCTGGCACTTGCAGGATCGAAAGGAAAGTCGCCGCCGAAGGCGACGCCGCCATCCGATGACGAACGGGGCCGGAGCGCGCAGGTCCCGGAAGAGATCCCGGTGCGCGGCCTGCGCGACGTGTTCTGGCGCCTTGTCGAGGAAGTCAGTGATGACAGGGTGATGTTGATTGCGGCGGGCGTGACCTTCTATCTGTTGCTCGCCCTGTTCCCGGCTCTCGCCGCGCTCGTCTCCCTTTATGGGCTCATCGCCGATCCGATGACGATTGCCGACCACCTGGCAAAGCTCTCCATCCTGCTGCCGCCAGGCGCCTTCGATATCGTTGCCGAGCAGATCCGCGCGCTCGCCGGGCGTCGGGAGGAGAGCCTTGGCATCACCTTCTTCGTCGGTCTGGCCTTCGCACTCTGGAGCACCCATAGCGGCACACTTGCCCTTTTTGATGCAATGAATGTCGCCTATGAGGAAAAGGAACGCCGCGGTTTCATCCGCCTCAACCTGATCGGCCTCGTCTTTACTCTTTGCGCTGTCGTCGGCGCGATCGCGGTTTTAGGTCTCGTCGCAGCCATACCGGTTATCCTGTCGTCCGTCTGGCTCGACGCCTATAAGGAAAACCTGGCTTTGATCGGCCGCTGGCCACTGCTGCTCATCATCGTCGCCGGCGCAGTGATGACGATCTATCGCTTTGCCCCGAGCCGGGAGCCGGCAAAGCTGCGCTGGCTCACCTGGGGGGCGGCGCTGACGACGATCGCCTGCTCGGCCATGTCGCTCGGTTTTGGCTTCTATCTCGAGCATTTCGCCAATTATAATGCCACATACGGCGCGCTTGGCGCGTTGATCGGCCTGTTGGTCTGGATCTGGCTGTCCGTGACGATCCTGATCGTCGGCGCCGAGCTCAATGCCGAGCTCGAGCATCAAACAAGGAAGGATACAACGACCGGTGCGCCCGAGCCGATGGGTGCACGCGGTGCCTATGTCGCCGACACACTCGGGCGCGCGGTCGACTGAAACGACCGACATTCCAACGCTTTGGTACGCTGGAGTACAAAGCCGGTCATTTGCCATTCGTGCCTCATTGCGATATTCGATCCCTTTAAGGCCTACGATGGCCAGGAACGGGATCAACTACGCCATGTCCGAGCCGAAAGGCATCTCCAAATCATTGACCGGGATCGTTGGTTTCGACGATTTGACGCTTGGCGGGCTGCCAAGCGGGCGCCCCACGCTCGTCTGCGGCACCGCCGGTTGCGGCAAGACGCTCTTTGCCTCCACGTTCCTTTTGAACGGCGCACGCGATCACGACGAGCCCGGGGTCTTCGTCACCTTCGAGGAGCGCCCCATCGATATCGTCAACAATGTCGCCTCACTCGGTTTCGACGTGCAGGGGCTGATCGACGAGGGAAAGCTTTATATCGAGCACATCGCCATCGATCCCTCCGAACTGGAGGAAATCGGCGACTACGACCTTGAGGGCCTCTTCCTGCGGCTGGAACTTGCCATTGACCAGGTCGGAGCCAAGCGGATTGTGCTCGACACGATCGAAAGCCTGTTTTCGGCCTTCACCAATCCTGCCATTCTTCGCGCCGAAATCCGCCGCCTGTTCGACTGGCTGAAGGACAAGGGACTGACGACGATCATCACCGGCGAGCGCGGCGATGGGTCCCTGACGCGTCAGGGCCTGGAGGAATATGTTTCCGACTGCGTCATCCTGCTCGACCATCGCGTCCACAACCAGATCTCGACGCGCCGGCTGCGGATCGTCAAATATCGCGGCACGGCCCACGGCACGAACGAGGTTCCCTTCCTGATCGACCAGGATGGATTTTCCGTCCTGCCGGTCAGCACGCTCGGCCTTTCCCATAAGGTCTCCGAGGAGCGCATTTCCTCCGGGATCGCGACCCTCGACGAAATGTTGTCCGGCGGCGGATTTCATCGCGGCACGAGCATCCTGATCAGCGGTGTGGCCGGGTCCGGCAAGAGCTCGGTTTCCGCAAGCTTCTGCGCTGCGGCCTGCGCCGCCGGCGAACGCGCGCTCTATTTCTCCTTCGAGGAATCGCTCGACCAGACCGTGCGCAACATGCGTTCGATCGGCACTGATCTCAGGAAATGGGTCGATGCGAAATCGTTGCATTATGTCGCGGTCCGCCCGACCTTCTACAGTCTGGAAATGCATCTGGCGGTGATGCTTCGCGAGATAGCCCGCTTCAATCCTTCCCTCGTCGTTCTCGATCCGATCTCGGCCTTCATGGGCAGCGGTGACGTTCTCGAGGTCCAGTCCATGCTGTTGCGCATGGTGGATTTTCTGAAATCGCGCGGAACGACTGCCGTCTTTACCCATCTGATGCATTCGCAGGATGGGACGACGGAGACCGACGCAGGCCTTTCTTCGCTGATGGATGCCTGGATCCTGCTTCTCAATCGGGAGATTGGCGGTGAGTTCAATCGGGAACTCTACCTCCTGAAGGCCCGCGGCACCGCCCATTCCAACCAGGTGCGCGAATTCGTCATGTCCAAAGATGGAATTCGATTGCTCGCGCCATATATCGGCGATGGGCGGGCCTTGACCGGCACTCTCAGACAGTCGGAGGAAGCCAAAGCCCGACGCTCGGAGGTCGAGCGGAAGGCCGAGGTGGCACGGCGGGCCGAACTGCTCAAGCAGAAGCGCAGGAAGGTCATGGCGCAGATCGAAGCGCTGCAGGCCGAACTGGAGTCGGACGAGGCCGAGCTGACCACTGTCCAGGACGCGGAAGCGGCCTATTTGAATCAGGCGGCCTCTGATCGGGCGGCCATGGAGAAAAGCCGCCGTTCGGCGCAATGACGATGGGTGAAATGGAAAACGAAACAGCGGGCGCACCCAAGAAGTTGGTCCTTTATGTCGCCGGTCAGACACCGAAATCACTGGCGGCCATCCAGAACCTCGAGCGCATCTGCGCCGAAAGCCTGCCGGGCAAATATGTCATCGAGGTGATCGACCTTCGAAAATCGCCGCAGCTGGCGCGCGAACACGGGATCGTCGCCATTCCGACGCTGGTTCGGGAATTGCCGACGCCGATCCGCAAAATTATCGGCGACCTGTCGAATACCGAGAAAGTTCTCGTCAATCTGCAGGTTGGAGAGGGTGAATGAGCCTCGAGGCAGTTTCGCGAGCAGAGGCCCTGAACGCGGATCTGCGCCGGCGGCTCGAGGAGGCCGAAGAGGTCATCCGGGCGATCCGCGAGGGCGAGATCGATGCGCTGGTCGTTCGCAACCAGAAGCGGGAGGAGGAGATCTTCACGCTCGAGGGAGGCGTCGAATCCTATCGCTCCTTCATGGAGGCGATGGATCTCGGCGCTGCTGCCTTCGATGGCCACGCCAACCTGCTTTATGCCAATCAGGCGCTTTGCGATCTCTTTGCCGTTTCCCGTGACGCGCTGGACGCAAAGCTGCTCTTTGAGGCAATCGGTGCGGAGGCTTCCGCCGTCATTGCCGCTTTGATCGAAAAGCCGACGTCAGGAGCGGCCGGGGTGCAGATCAAGCTCGGACAGGGCGAGGCGGCGCGTTATTTACAGATTTCGGCAGGCCGGATGATGCTCGGGACGAATCCGGGCATCGCCATGAGCTTTACCGACATCACCGCGCGCATCCGGGCCGAAGAGCGCAAGGAAGCCGAGCGGACCGTACTCGCCATCCTGTCGTCTGCGGCAGAAGCGGTCGTCGTTTGCGATCTCGCCGGAATCGTCACGCATGCCAATACGGCGGCCTTCGGCCTTGCCAACGGCGACCCGATCGGATCGCCCTTCGACAAGGCCTTCGCACTTGACGTGCGCGGTGCGACCGGGCTCATGCAGGGCGAAGATTTCCTGGCCGTGGTCGTCGAAGGGCAGTCCATCCAGGGAATAGAGGCAATCGCGCCGAAGAGCCGCGGCGGCAAGGACGTCCTCGTCAGCGCCTCGCCGCTCATCGTCGGCGACGGTAAAGTGACGGGCACGGTTGTGACCCTCGTCGACCTTTCGCGCCGCAAGGCAGCGGAAAAGCAGCAGCTTCTGCTGATGGGCGAACTCGATCATCGCGTCAAGAACACCTTGGCCCTGGTCGTGTCGATCTCCAATCGCACCGCCTCCACCGAGGATACGATTGAGGGTTTTCGCAAGGCCTTCTCGGGTCGCATTCATGCGCTGGCGGCCACCCACAACGTGCTTGCCGACCGATCCTGGTCCTCCATTCTGCTGACGGAGATCCTCGCTGCAGAGCTTGCACCCTATGTCAGCGACCTCGGCGCCAAGCTGAAGATCAGCGGCGAGGATGTCGAGATCCTGCCCCGCGCAGCCATCGCCTTCGGTCTTGTCATTCATGAACTGGCGACCAATGCCGTCAAATACGGCGCGCTTTCCAACGATCACGGCCGGATAGAGATCGCCGTCAAGCGCGAGGCAGCCTCCATCGAGGTCTGCTGGACCGAGATCGGCGGTCCGCCGGTCACGCCGCCGACACGGAAAGGGTTCGGGGACACGGTCATCAACCGCAGCCTGCAATATTCTCCGAATGGCGGGGCCAAGCTCGAATTTCATCCTGAGGGCCTGCGTTGCGCCATCCGCGTGCCGGTAGAGGATGTTGCGACTGTCTGACCCGGTCCGGTAGGACCCATTAAACTGGGCCGCGGTCGCCCCGGCGCAGGTGCGCCAGCGCTATCCAGATTTGAGCATTTACCGGGCTCGATGCTCGCACCATCCGCACGGTAAACCGTGTGGATCGACCCGAGCAACTGACGGCCCGGCCATGCCCCTGAGCGGCATCACGGACGAGCCCCAGCCTTTGACAATTCGGCCCTATCTCGTTTGATCGCTCCAGCCCGACCGCGCGCTTTACCGGCGCCTGTGCGCTATCGGCAAAGACGTTGGGAACAACGGGGCAATAGCGAGGTTTGCCAGCGTTAGCCCTCTTCATTTCAAGCCAGGAGAAGCACATGTCTGACAACGCACCCGCAAACGGCCTCGCCGTTATCACCGGAGCATCAACGGGCATTGGCTATGAACTCGCCAGATGCGCCGCACAGGATGGCTACGATCTTGTCATCGCCGCAGATGAGAGCCGCATTGCGCAAGCGGCCGACGATCTGCGGCAAGTCGGCGGAGCCGTCGAGGCGGTCGAGGCTGATCTGTCGACCGTTGACGGCGTCGACAGGCTGATGGAACGCATCGAGGCCGACGGCCGTTCGGTCGACCTTTTGATGGCGAATGCGGGTCGCGGCCTCGGCAAGGGATTTCTTGATCAGGATTTCGCCGAAGCGCGCAAGGTGGTCGACACCAACGTCACCGGCACCATTTATCTTGTTCACCAGATCGGCAATCACATGCGGGCGCGGGGAAAAGGCCGCATTCTTTTGACCGGCTCGATTGCCGGCTTCATGCCGGGCTCCTATCAGGCAGTCTATAATGGCACGAAAGCCTTCATCAATAGTTTCTCCTTCGCGCTGCGGGAGGAGCTGAAGGATAGCGGCATTTCCGTCAGCTGCCTAATGCCCGGTCCGACCGAAACCGAGTTCTTCAAGCGCGCGGACCTCATGGACACATCGGTCGGTCAGGCCAAGAAGGACGATCCGGCCGAGGTGGCCCGCATCGGCTACGACGCGATGCTCGACGGCGAGGGCGATGTCGTCAGCGGCTGGAAAAACAAGTTGCAGGCAGCCGTCGCCAATGTCACCCCCGCCAGCATGCTCGCTCACCAGCATGCCAAGATGGCTGAGCCTGGCTCGGGCGCGAAATAGGCGCTTGCCGCCTGGCGGGCCGACTGCAGCTCGCTCATCCGGGCAAGGAAAGGACCGAGACCAAGGGAAGATGGTCAGAGGCCACTCTGGCAAGAGGATCGTCGAGAACAAAAGTTTTCGACACCTCGATGTCCGCGGTGACGAAAATATGGTCGAGCCGCAGGATCGGAAACCGCGATGGAAAGGTCGGGCGATAGCCGGCGGGATTTGCGCGCTGCGCATCGCCAAGCGTTCGCGTCGCCGCTCGATAGGCTGCCGAGCTCGGAACTGCGTTGAAGTCACCGCACAGAACCGCGCTGCTTTTCCGCTCGCCAAGCCAGCCCGCTCCCAGCAGTGTATTCACCTGCTGGATGCGCTCGCGCCCCCGCAGCCCGAGATGGGTATTGATCACCAGCAATTCATGACCAGCGACTTGGATCTCGAGCGCGATCGCGCCTCTCGGCTCGCCGATCGAGGGAAGGGCGTCGGCCTTAATCGTGCCGGTCGGAAGCGCCGTGATGATCGCATCGCCGTATCGCTCCTCGGCGACGGTCATGCTCGGGTGGAAATGGGCCTGCATTTTCAGAAGTGAAGCAATGGCTTTTGCTTGGTCGACACCGCCAGTTCGGGATCGAAAAACGTCGACTTCCTGAAGCGCCACAATATCGGGCCTCGCCATCGCGATAACCGCGGCGATGCGCGCCGGATCAAGTTTTCGATCCGTACCAATACAGCTGTGGACATTGTAGGTGAGGAGGGTGATCGTTTGACGTGACGGCATTTCATGGCCTCTGACCAGCAAGGAACACAACAAGCCTTCATTCGTTCCACCTCAATGTTCTCATTCGCATTCAGGTGAAATCAAATGAGCATGAAATCATTGCTTTGGAAGGCGATGTTCGTGGCTGCGCTCGGCCTCGCCGGCTTCCTTCTCTACCGGATTTTCCATCAATATAGCGCGAACCAGATCCTCGAATCCTTTGCACGTATCCCTGCTTACAACCTCCTTCTGGCCGCACTCGCTGCAGCGGGCTCCTACCTCTGCCTCACAGGCTTCGATTTCCTGGCGATCCGCTCCATCGGCAAGAAGATCGCCTATAGGCGCATTGCCCTTGCATCCTTCGTGAGCCTGTCCCTTGGACACAATATCGGCTTTGCCGGCCTGAGTAGTGGCGCCTTTCGATATCGCTTTTATTCGCGATGGGGATTGTCGAGCGAGGACGTCGCGAAGATCATCCTCTTTTGTGGCGTGACGGTGGGCATGGGACTGGTTGGCCTCGGCGGTATGGCGCTGATCGTCAACCCCGCCGACGCTGCGGCGCTGTTGGGCCTGTCAGAGGCAAGTGCCAGGGTTGCAGGCCTGGGCCTGCTGTTGGTGCTGATGGCTTATGTGGTGGTCGCCGCGCTAGTCAGGGCGCGCCTCCATCTCTGGCGCTGGTCGCTTCAGCTGCCGTCGCCTGGCATTGCCATCCTGCAGGTTGCCGTCGGAACGTTAAATTTTGCCTTCGTATCGGCCTGTCTGCACGCGCTTCTCGCAGCCTTCGGCAATGTCGCCTTTCTTCAGTCTGTAACGGCCTTCGTACTGGCCAATTCTGCCGTTTTGGCAACTCATGTCCCTGGCGGACTCGGGGTGCTGGAGACGACCGTCCAGCATGTTGTTCCCGATGCCGCCTCGATCGGCGCGTTGATCGCCTTCCGGGCGATCTATTTCGTCCTTCCTCTTATCCTGGGAACGGGCCTTCTTTTTATCTGCGAATTTATCCCGGGCCGTTCCCGCCCCGGGAAAGAACCGCAAGCAGGAAAGCCTGCGCAGGCGAGCTCAGCCTGATCAGGCTGTCTTCGGATCGAACAGCGCGGTTCCGATAACAGGGCAAAGCGGCCCGGGACCAACATCGGCATCGAGAGCCTTCAACCGTCCGAGCCCTTCATTCAGCGCATCGATTGCCCGAATGAGCGAGCCCGCTTCATCCACCTTTGCGGCGACGATTTCCGTCGAGGTACCCAGGTGCTCGGCAAGGAGCTGGCAGCGCAGCTTCGCGATCGCCGCGAAATGGTCCGGCGTCGTCGCATCCAGACGCATGTCGCATTCCGTATCCAGACCCTCGGACCGGTGGTTGAGGTTGGACGAGCCGATCCGCAGACTTTGGTCATCGGCGATCAAGAGTTTGGAATGAACGAGGACCTCGATCTCGCTGGTGTCATCGGGGACCACCGGATAAAAGACCCGCAATCGATCATGGCGATCAGCCTGTTTCAGCCGGCGGATCACCCTGCGGCGATTGCGCCCCATGACGAGCTGCTCGATGAAGCCATGCGAGCTGCGCGTACAGATGATCACGATCTCCGGCCCTTCATCTTCGAGGAGGCGGGCGGCCAGGGCCTTTGCGATGGTCTGCGAGGCCAGATATTGCGTCTCGATATAAAGATGCCGGCTGGCCGATCTGATGATGTCGAGCGTCATTTGAAGGCCCTCGCTGACACCGCCACGGGCCAAGTCTTCCCGCTGGGTCAGCGCGAAAGCTGCCGGCATGCGACGTGCCGCAACCGGACTGTGAAGCAAACGCTGGCCCGGCGCTCGGCCGGGGGCGGGCGCGGGGACAAGATTGCTATCGCCGCCCCATTCGATCCATCGCCGCCGAATGATTTGTCCGATCTGTCGGGCAGCCTCGCCGGTGACCATCGTCTGGACATCGTGGAGAGGATCATAGGAGCGACCGCTCGTATCGCGCCGACGGCTGTCTGAAGGTGCATGACGTCGATCGTCAAACCGTCGCGACGTCAGGTCAATACCGCCAATGAAGCCGACAGCGTCATCGATGCAGACCAGCTTTTGATGATGCGAGGCATGCCATGCATCATGGCGGGCAAACAGCATGCGGATACGCGGATGGGCCGGAAAATCGCGCCGAAAAAATAGCCTCAGCGACTTTTGCGAATAGATCGGTCCCATCGCCCAGACCAGGATCCTTACCTCCAGGTCGGGATTGGATCTGACCGCGGCCTGCAGCAGGTCACCGAGGCTTTCACTGGACAGACCGGGCTGCAGCAGGATGTCGGGATTGAAGTCCCACCCGACGACGAGGATCGAATTGCGCGCCTGACGCAGGGTTTTAGCAAGAGCGGCGAAATAATCCTGACCGTTGACGAGAAACGCGACGGCGTCCGCCTGGCCCTGAAAGGCGAAGGATGTTTGAGGATGGCCATGTGACAGATCTTTGGGCGAAGTCTCATGCGAGGCCAATGCGGTCGGAAAGCTGGTATCCATGGTCAACAAGCGTCCTGATCAATTTGATCCACAAACGCGAGCGTGGCCGCGCAGGTTCCACAGACCTGCTGTTCGGTCGAATTGGAATGAAGCGTCAAGGCTCCGCTTCCGCAACGGCCGATCTTTGCCCTGGGCAAATCCGCAATGCAACCGAAGGAGCCCGCGCCAGGACTTCGAGCCGGCGTCGTTCAAGCGATGTGACCGCCAGCGTGCTCCAGGCGCAAGGCGACGACGTGCGAGAGCTGGCCCCGAGACCGAAATGATCGAGCAGAGTGATCGGACCGCGTCCGTGCCGCACCGCCAAGGCAGGTCGCACCGATTGGCAAGAGCTGGAAGAGGCTGAACCCTAAGACCGAGATCCTGGGCGCCGGCCGATCCGGATCGCGCGTGATCACCGTGGGACCAAAACCGGGTGAGCCCTGTTCAGGCTGCCGTTCGCAGGGAGGCAGAACGGATGACGGAAAACCTTGCACATGTCGGCAAGACGCGGCTTATGTTGAGGCTTCCCGATCTGCGTCAGGATCTACGGCGTCTCTTCGACAGCCACGGCTGGGTGCAAGAGCTTTGCGAGGCCCATGAAGAGGCTTGTCTGATGCGACTGCGGCCAAGCATGTGATGTGCCTGATACTTCGCAATTGATAGAATATCGCATGTGCTGCCAGGACATTGAGGAACAGCCGAGACATATGCAGCCGCCGTCTCGCCGCGGGCTGGGCCCCGCCAGCAGGGTGTCTATCGTCAGGGCGTCAGATCCTCGAGAGCCAAGAAAGGCATCGGCACGAAGAGCTTGGCAGAGGCGGACCTGCAGCATTTGCCAAAATCATCGGTTCGTCGCTCAAGGGCGCCTAAACCGGCAAATCTGGCGCAGGCTACCTCCTCACGAGAAGGCAAGTAAGTCCTAAGCAGGCACCCGCCAATGTCCCCGGCGAGGCCCGATCGCTAAGGGCGCGACAGAATGCCCGAGAAGAGCTGGCGGAGCATGCCGGCCATCATGCCGGTCTCGTGGGGATCGCCTGTCATGAGAGCAGACGTGACGTTGCGCATCTGCTCGAAGGTGATGTGGGGCGGAAGCGGCGGCACCTCCGGATCGGTCTTTACCTCGAGGATCACGGGGCAACCGGCCTCGAGTGCCGACTTCCAGGCAGTGCCGAGGTCGTCAGGGCGATTGACGAAGATGCCGCGAAGGCCGATCAGCTCGGCGAATTTATGATAGGGCATGTCGGGGATCGTCTGGGATGCGGCGAACTTCGGATCACCTTCCATCACCCGCTGTTCCCAAGTTACCTGGTTCAGGTCCTCATTGTTGAAGACACAGATGACGAAGGTCGGGTTGGCCCAGGTCTTCCAGTATTTGGCAACGGTAATCATCTCCGCCATGTTATTCATCTGCATTGCGCCGTCGCCGACGAGCCCGACCACCGGCCGATCAGGCTCTGCGAACTTCGCCGCAATAGCATAGGGAACTGCAGCTCCCATCGAGGCGAGGCCGCCCGACAAGGACGCCTTCATGCCGCGGCGGATCTTCAGATCGCGCGCATACCAGTTGGCGCAGGATCCGGAGTCACTGGTAATGATCGCGTTGTCCGGCAGTCGCGGCGACAACTCGGTGACGACACGCTGCGGATTGACAGGATTTGCGTCCACCCTTGCGCGCTCGTCCAGTGTCTTCCACCAGTCCGCGACGCTGTTCGCAACCGTCTTGCGCCAACTGTTGTCAGCCTTCTGTGTCAGGAGCGGCAGCAGCGCAAGCAACGTCTCGCCCGCATCGCCGGTGAGGTTGAGCTCCATCGGGTAGCGCAGTGACAGCATGTCCGGATCGATGTCGATCTGCACGCCGCGCGCCTGGCCTTCCGCGGGCAGAAATTCCGAATAGGGAAATCCGGATCCGACCATGAGCAGTGTGTCGCAATCCTGCATCAGATCCCAGGATGGCTTGGTTCCGAGAAGGCCGATCGAGCCGGTGACCCAAGGCAGGTCGTCTGGAAGGGCAGCCTTTCCAAGAAGGGCTTTTGCCGCACCTGCCTGCAGGCGGTCGGCAACGGCGATCACCGCGTCGGTTGCGTTCAGTGCGCCGGCGCCGACCAGAATCGCCACCTTTTTACCGGCGTTCAGGATGTCAGCGGCGGCCTGAAGATCGTCACCATGCGGGAAGATGCGTGGACGGCTGTAGCCCGGTCCTGAATGCACTGTCCCATGTTTGCGCGGCGGCTCCTCATAGGGCATCTCCTGAAGGTCGTTCGGCAGGATGACGGTCGTCACCGTCCGGTTGGCGAGCGCGATGCGACAAGCCCGGTCGATCAGATGGCGGACCTGCGCCGGGGTCGAGGCTTGCTGGACGAAATCACCGGCGACGTCCTTGAAAAGGGAGGCAAGATCAAGTTCCTGCTGATAGTGGCCGCCTAGCGCATGTCGCGCCTGCTGGCCGACGATTGCGAGCACTGGCTGATGATCCATCTTGGCATCGTAAAGACCGGTGATCAGATGCGTGGCGCCTGGTCCCGATGTTGCGATGCAGACACCGAGCTCGCCGGAAAACTTCGCGTGGGCGCTCGCCATGAACGCTGCCATCTCCTCGTGGCGTGCCTGGATGAATTCTATTTTTCCGGACGCGCGTTGGAGGGCGCCGAAGACGCCGTTGATGCCATCGCCGGGGTAGCCGAACAGGCGCCGTACGCCCCAGTCCTTCAGGCGCGAGACGACGAAATCGCCGACAGTCTTTGGCATCGAATCTCTCCATTCCGGACGGCGCCTGATCGCGCCGCTGTTGCCAACCGCCGTCGATAAGTCGATTGCGGCTGGAGCTTAGGCTGTCAGACAACCAGGTCGCCCCAAGCGCGATCCCATTCGACCCCCTCGGCAAGTTCAATGAGAATAAGGTGATCGTCCCGCACGTGGCTGCGTGCGATTTCGAACGCGGCGGCCGGGCTCATCTCCTCGCCCGGGAAGACAGCATCGTCGTCTTTCGAAGCGACAACCTTGCGGACATAGCCGCGGATCTCTTCACCGGATCGGTAAAACTTGATGACGAGGTCACCCTCGTTTTCCTGTCCCTGGCTATAACGATGATAGGGTGTCACGGCGATCTCCTGTCAAATCTCGGACGGGTGTCAGCCCGCAGGTATGAAGGGCAACGCTTCGCAACCGATATCGCTGTAGAGCTGTCCCGAGACGATCAAAGACTGCCGCATAGCCTGGACGCGCCTCTCGGCGTCATCCAGGGAATAGGCCCAAATTTCAGCAGCCCAGGTCTTATCTTTCCAGTGGTACTGCAACGCGAACTTGTAGATTTCCTGCCCGTTCTGGTCGATCGACACGTAATCGTGGTCCGGCCGGTCTGCAGCGGCAGGCTGCGATCGGAAGTTGATGATCTGCATGATGTCCTGCGCCTTTCCGAAGATGGCTGGCCTTAATCCAGCTGCACCGGCTTGATCGTGGCAACGGAGATCTCGCCCTCGACCACGCCGCGTATGAGGTCGCTACGATTGCGCTCGACCTCGACGACCGTATAGAGTTTGTCGTCGCGAAAAGCGCTTGCATTGATCGTGGTGACGTCTTCGGCGGGCGCCGAATCCACTTCCATGAAATCCAGTTCGCGGCCCGAGGCTACGATACGGGCATCACCGGGCGTGCGCGCTGCCACCAGGACAATCCCGTGATTGAGGCTATTGTCCCATCGCGGATCATCCGGAGCGGCGATCGGCTCGAGCCTATAGAGGTTCAAGGCTTCGTTCTGATCGCCGGCAGCCGCCTCCGCTTGCGCGTCAAGCATCTGTGCAAGGCTTTCCACGGAGCGACCGAAATGGGTGGTACTCGTGGCATTGTTGACGGCATCATCACCGCCACGCAAGACATTCGACATGCTTATTCTCCTCGTTCGGGAACACAACCAGCATCGGCGGAGTTGGTTCCCGGTAATCGAGCCAGCGTGAACATCCGCCGCGTGATGCCTGTTTTGGATGCGGAGGGCTGCGCGCACTATCCCGGCGCTTTCCGCGTCGACCAGGTTTCCACGCGGTCAGCCCACATTGCCAAATTGGAGGTAAAATGCCCGATCAAGTTGACGAACAACAAAAGCTCTGGGATCTCATCGAAAAAATCGGCTTTTGCATGCTGACGACCCATAATGGCCTGGACCTTAAAGCGCGTCCAATGTCGGCCTATGTCGAAAGGCTGGAAAACGCCATCTACTTCCTTACCGATGTTGCAAGCCATAAGGATGAGGAAATTGCTCGATACCCGCACGTCAATCTGGCCTTTGCCGATCCTGGCCACCAGAAATATGTCTCCATCTCTGGCACAGCCGTCATCCAGAACGACCGCGATAAGATCCGCGAGTTCTGGGCAACGCCCGCCAAGGCCTGGTGGGACGACGCGGATGATCCGTCCATCCGCATTCTCAAGGTGACACCATCTTTCGCCGAATATTGGGACAGTCCCGGCACGCTGGTCAGTTATATCAAGATGGCCGCCGCGGCGGTCAGCAAAGCGCGACCGGATATGGGGGATCACGTCGAGGTTGATCTCTGATCGCATGGCCGGGGAAGCGATCAGTCGGGAACATCGCGCCTTGCTGCATGTTCCTGACACAGACGAAATCGGACAGCCCACCCATGTTACAGATCGCTCTGTTGTTGATCCTTGCCGTTGCTGGCAGACCACTCCTCTACGCCTGTCTCGGCTACGCCGATTACTTCCTGGAACAGGCCCGGAAAAAACGGCAATTGCGCGAAGCGTTCAGACGCCGGCGGGACTAAACATAAGGCGTCGCCGGCACCTGTCGGGAACAATCCGCATCATCTGGCAGAGGTGCTGTTTGTCGCCCAGAGCGGCGGGCACAACGAAAAAGGCCGCCCGCCGGGCGACCTTTTGGTGTGCTTGCCTTAGGCGACCTTTTGGCCCTTGGGGTTGGCCTGCGCCTGCGCAAGCTGCGTCAGCTTCTTGTCGGTCGCTTCCTCTTCGGAAAGATTAGCCTTGAGAAGAGGAACGGCATCTTTCAGTCCAAGCTGGTTGGCCCAGGCGATCAAGGTGCCGTAGCGCGCGATCTCGTAGTGTTCAACGGCCTGCGCCGAGGAGATCAGCCCTGCATCGAGCGCAGGTGAGCCCTTGAACTCCTCCATGATTTCCTCACCTTCCGCGATGATGCCCTGGATCGCCTCGCAGGTCTTTCCCCGCGCCGGTTTTCCGACAAGCTCGAACACCTGCTCCAGGCGCTCGATCTGTCCTTGGGTCTCGTCTCGATGCTGGATGAAGCCGGCCCTGCCTTCTTCGGACTGGGCTGCGCGCGCCATCTTCGGCAGAGCCTTCAGGATCTGCTTTTCGGCAAAGTAAATGTCCTTCAGAGTGTCTAGAAACAGGTCATCCAATGTCTTAGCGGTTGCCATAGTGGCTCCTCCTGTCAAATGGGTTATCGCTCCTTGCCGACATTCGCCGCCGTACGAGGGCCTTGATCAATGCGCGCCCTGCCTTGATGTTCCCGTACGCCGCCGTACCGGAACACAAACCGGTGACACACGTTTTAGTTGGTTGGTATGGCCGAGCACTAAGCCCTGTTCGATCGCAGAAAGCTTTTATCGCAGTGATCAAAGTTTGCCATCAGGACGCAGTTGTGAAGCGCCAGTGAATGGCAGCCGGATCTACCGAGCTGACCCGATCCGGGCGGGCTTCGAGGAGCCGCCTCACAGGCACCAGCCTGCGAGGATCGCCGATCTCAGGCGGCACTGTCAGTCCCGCATTGAGATAATAGAGTTCCATTTCCTGCCGCAGGGCTCGGATTTCAAAGCCAGTTCGTCCTTGCCCCATCCATTCCGTCAGGATGACGTCGCAAAGGATTGCTGGGCTTATCATTTCGCTGTCGAGATTATCCATGCGTTCGGCACCGGCTTTTGCGAGGCATGCTTGCTGATCTACGGCGACCAGCCGCCAAAATACATAGCATGCAACGCCCGTTCATACCCAACCGATTTCGCAGCTCGGCATTTGCCGACGGTATGTGCATGGTCTGGCTTCGGAGGACGCGCGCTCAGATCTCGGGGCATCCCCTGACATTGGCAAAGCTCATGCGGTCTGGCCTGCCGCTTCGGGTAAATCCCTGAACCGTAATGCTGCGCGGGGTCTCGCGGATGATCTGCGCCCGGCGAAGTCCCGCATCGCGGGCGTTGTCCAGCGCATCGCGCGGATCGCAGCGGCGGCGCGGGCCGCGCTCATAATAGCGATCATCGTAACGGTCCCGATCGTGGTTCTGGACCTCGACACCGCCAGGACCGAGACGCAGCTCGACCTGCGCATCGGCGATCGATGGTGCGGCGAAACTGGCAATCACCGACGATAAAAGCACTGCTTTGAAACCGATATTCATATTCACCTCCATGGCGCTGATATCCGAACTTGCAACATTAATTTTGGTTCCATCGCATCCGGGTGGCGCTCCCTTGCCACTGGTCGCTGCGGCAATCCTGCGGTGCGGGCCCATTTCCGCAGGGCGCGTTTTTTCTTCCGCGAATTTCAACGCTGAGCAAATCGCTTCGGATACTTGTTTGGTGGCAAGGTCACGATCGTTGCCGCATTTGCCAAGCCGCGCGTGCCGCGATCGCTTTTTGTTGAGTGGGCCCCGTACCGATAACCGATCATGGCGATCGCACGGAAGGTGCGTCCTCACTCAGCTGCCGTCCGGCGGCAAGCCAGGCCAGGTGCTCGCTTCCTCGGATCGTCCCTTCCAAAGGGGAAGTCCTGTGCCCGATCGGGCGCGGGCCCTGCCACCCCAACCTGGCCGATTTGCGGCGATACAATCCGTTTTCTGATCAGCCAGATCGGGAGGACCCCTGGCGTCAACGCGCCAGCAAGTGTCAGTCCAGCGTCATCCGGATGTCTCACCAGGGCAGATCTCTTGAATTTGTTCATGCCAGCAACTCCTCTTCCCATTTCGAACGTCGAGGTATCGTTGCGGTTCCGGCGCGCGCTCGAAAAGCGAGTGACTGCCAGCCGAGCGATCATGGCGAATGAAACCTTGCTGGGGCGTCCTTAATCGGCGATGGCCTGGCCGCGGCTCGGCAATGAGATGGCGATGGCAGGTTTGGCAAGCGCTTGTAGCTCCAAACGAATGCTGACCCGTCGGCGCTAGTGGCTCTCGTCGTCGGAAATATCTTCCAATGTGACGCCGGCAAGTTCCTCGTTCAGTTTTGCTATGTCGCCGAGCGACAGGATGCCGGTGATTTTTCCACCATCATCAAAAACCAAAAGGCGGCGCATCTGAAGCTCGGACATACGGTGGGCCGCCTCGCGAAGCTCGGTGCTTTCCAGGCAGCTTTCGATCCCGCTCGTCATTATTTTCGAGATTGGCCCGGCGATATCGACGTTTTCGGCGACGGCGCGAACGACGATGTCCCTGTCGGTGACGATCCCGAAGACCTCATTCCCAACGACAGGAATGACACCGGAATCAATTTCCGACATGAGCCGCGCAACATCGCGGATGCTGACATGAGGCGCCACAGTCACTACCTGTCTCGTCATTACGTCTCTTACTTGCATGCTGGTCTCCTGGCTTGGCCCCCGAATCAAAACACCCGGGCCAGCTTCGTGGTTCCACTCAAGCGCCTGTTCGCTTCATGGAGACCGGTCGGCTGTGCACGGATATGACCGGCACTTCTGGATGCCGCGGCACGTCTCCAGCGCAGCGGGAACCTGGGCCCCCGAGCGAAGTTCAATTCTTCAAAAGGCCAAAGCGAAAGACGACGATTTTGAACCCAAACTGGATTCATTTGTGCATCGACATGCAGCGGATGTTTGCCGAAGAGACGCCCTGGCATGTTGCCTGGATGGCAAAAGTCTCTCCTGCCGTCGCAGAACTTGTCGCACGTCACCCCGAAAGAACTCTCTTCACGCGTTTCATCCCGCCTGCGCGCGCCGATCAGATGCCAGGTGCGTGGCAGGCTTATTACCGCAAGTGGGAGGATATGACGCGTGAGCGCATTGGTGAGGATATGCTCGATCTCGTCCCGGAGCTTCGCCGGTTCGTACCGCCTGCCCGAATCTTTGACAAAATGACCTACTCGCCATGGATAAGCGGCAAGCTGCATGCAGCGCTGCAGGCAGAATCCGTCGATACACTCGTGGTCACGGGCGGTGAAACGGATGTATGCGTGCTAGCGGCGGTACTGGGCGCGATCGATCTTGGATATCGCGTGCGCCTGCTGACCGATGCGGTCTGCAGTGGCGCTGACGACACGCACGATGCCTCGCTTGCCTTGCTCGGAGACCGTTTCTCGGTGCAACTCGAGCTCCTGGAAACCGAGAGTTTTCTGAGGGACGCATCAAGGGTCCAGTTGCGATGAGGCGCGCGCCTTGGATGCAGCGGGGCGACCCCGCGGAGATCGTCTCCACAGGGTCAATCGAGATTACTTGTTCAGATCCTTTGCCATCTGAAGATGGTGTTCCAACGCAGGACGGGTTTTTGCGGCCCAGGCCTTGAGCTCGGGATTGTCCCCCTCCTCGCCATAGCGCTTGAACAGATCGACGGCCTCCTCGTGCACGTCTTCCTGGTCGGAATGATAGAGTTTGGTGAAGTCGTCGCCCTGGAGCTTGCTGAGATCATCGAGCATGCTTTTGTGTGACGATGTCATGGAGGCCGGGACAGCTGCCTTGACCTTACCGCCGGCAATCATCGCCTTCAGTTCCTCGGAGGTCTTTTGGTGATCCGCCACCATCTGCTGGGCGAATGTCTTCGTCTTGTCATCGGCGCGTTCGAGCGCAAGCTTGCTGGATTCGATTTCGAACATGTCACTGCTGGCTGCTTCGAGTACGAAGTCTTCTGTTTTCGGCGCCATTCCCATGACCGAGTTCACGCCGGTTTTCTCGGCTGCCGATTGTGCAAAGACCGAGGTAGTGGCGGCGGCGAAAATGATCGAAGCGGTTAGAATGTTCTTCATGAGGACCTCCTTTTGGACCGGGATGCAAAACAAGGATCGGTGCTAGTTGTTCCCGGGCGCGAGGAACAATGCGACGCAAGCGAAGTTGCTTGCCAATCAGAAAGGAGCCGCGAATGCCCGCCATCGACATTTCCACACGACCGGTTGAAGAGATTGCATCGCAGCTTTCGGCCATGAGCATCGAAGAGGTTTTCCTGGCGATGCGGCAGCTGGAGACCGCCAGCGAGGCCGTCGACGTCGCCGGGCGCGAGCAGATACTCTCGCGCATCGCGCTGGTGGAGGAGGAAATCGAAGCCCGGTTTCCAGGACAGCTACTTGCCCCTTATCGAAACTGGAAGAAAACCCATCCACTCTTGTAGATGCACTCGCGCATCTTCTGCAGCCAGAGGAGGCTAACATGAGCAGTTCTGACAGGACCACCGATCACCAGACGATCCGTGACTGGGTCGAGGAGAGAAAAGGCCGTCCCTCTGTCATCCGCACCAAAGGTAAAGGAGGCCTGCTTCGCATCGATTTCGGCGAAAAGGAAGAGGCGTTTGAGGAGATCGGCTGGGACGAATTCTTTCAGATCTTCGACGAAAACAAGCTGGAATTTCTTTATCAGGAGGAGACGAAGGATGGCAAAACGAGCCGGTTTGCCAAATTCGTTGAGCGAAACTAGACTTGGCGTCTGGCCTTGATCGGAACGGTGACGATGAATTTCGATCAGCAGAGAGAGATTGCCGAGCGGCTTGGGGTAGCAAATCGGTTCGATCAAGCCACAGAGGCGCAACGTCGCATACGGTTTCTCGCCGACTATGCCCGCACCGCATCCTGCCGCTCCCTTGTGCTCGGCATCAGTGGGGGCGTCGATTCCCTCGCCGCAGGTCTGCTTGCGCAACACGCCGCCGCCTCTCTTCGCGACGTTGGATACAGCCTCCAGTTCATCGCAGTGCGCCTTCCCTACGGCAAACAGGCAGACGAGGATGATGCGCAAAAGGCACTGGAGGTCATTTCACCGGATCGGGTCGTGACCATCGATATCAAACCTGCCGCCGACGCCACGCTTGATGGCGTCAGGCGCGAGGCGAGTGATCTCCTCGAACAGAAGCGACTTGATTTTCACCTTGGAAATATCAAGGCCCGCCAGCGCATGGTGGCTCAATATGCGCTCGCCGGAACGACGCGCGGCCTTGTCATCGGCACGGATCACGCGGCCGAGGCGGTCATGGGCTTCTATACCAAATTCGGCGACGGCGCCGCCGATATCCTGCCGCTCGCGGGCCTCACGAAACGGCGCGTGCGAGCGCTCGCAGCGCATCTCGGTGCACCGGATGATCTGGTCTTCAAGATCCCGACCGCCGACCTTGAATCCGATGCGCCTTTGCGGCCGGACGAGGATGTCTATGGCGTGACCTATGATGAGATTGACGACTTCCTGGAGGGCAGGGACGTAACGCAGGCGGCTGCGCAAAAGATCCTCGCTGCCTATCAGGCAAGCGAGCACAAGCGCCAGCCGCCATTGTCGCCGGGCTAAGGCTGGTCCATTTGATGCGACCTGGTGTTCCACTGATCGTACGCTGGATGACGGAGAGCCTAAGATCGGACCATGGTCCGTATTGCAAGGAGGGGGGCGATGATATGTCTCGATCTCATGGTGGGAGATCGAATGAGAACACCGCTGCTCGCCGATATAAGGCATGCAATAAGCTTTCTGTCCTCTCTGAATGAGATAGAACGCCGGTCCCTCGTCCTGCGGATCGTCGGTGAACTGGTGCGCCATCGCGAAGGCGTGCTCGGGCATTCGCCCGCAGCCGACTGCGTTTCGATCGACCGGCTTATCGCCGCCATGTCAACCGCAACCAGCGAAATCGCTGGCATGGACGATGACCACCTTCGGCTACTCCTGGAAGAATGCGAAAACCTGGTGGCAGCGCTTCAGAGCATTGCAAAACAGCGCGCGGTGACGACCCTGCACTAACGCCGCGGTGGGCGTCGACGGGTTCGCTCAGACAGGCGCCTTCATTGATGGTGTCGGATCGCGCGCGCTCATCAAGATCTGCCGGCTCGATCCTCGTCGCCTCCCGGCGACCCCAACATCGCCAGTATCTCCCATTTTTCTCCTGCTCTGGGTTCAAAAGGTATCCAGCCGCGCGCGCGTCTTGGTCGACAAGCGCCGAGAATGCGAACAACCAGGAGAGGTTGGCGTTTGGTCCGCTAGCGTACAGGCATGCATCAATCGCGCGTTTGGAGCGTTTGCAGGTCATCATGACTTCTTGGGAGAGCTCAGATGGCTGACGATACTGCCGCGCCGCGACCACGCCTGTCCACATCGGCCAAACAAAGACGGGAAGCCTTCGAGGAAACAGATCGTGTGGCGCGCAGCGCAGTGGAGGAGGAAAGCCGGCGCCGCAGCGAGAAGAGCGCCAAATTGAAAGCGGCAAGACAGCAGGCCCAACAGCAGGGTTCGGACCCATGATGGCAGCCAGCCGGAAGGCTCGGCGGACACGAAAGGATGCCACCTTCAGGACAAGCCGTGCCATCGCCATTCTACCGTCGCCATTTTTAAGGCGCCTGGCTGAACCACACCTACCAGGAAGCGATACAATGCCCACCGACGCGGGCGGGGCATGCGCTGTCGGAGGTAAACGGTGGCCTCAATCTTAGAGCGGCGATCCGAGTATCGCCTTGCAAAGGATGATTTTTGTTGCGAACGACCGATCAGACCCGGGGTGCCCCGCTTACACGTGACCCGGCCTTGGAAAAGACCTCACGTCCGCCAGCTGCATTTATCGCCGCTCGCCTTTTGGTCGCGGCAGAGCAATCCGAAAAAGGACTAATCTATGTTGCATCGGGCGAGGGCAGCGCACGCGCGATCTTTGATGCGGTAGCCTGCCTTGCGCCAGACCTGAAGCCTGTCTTCTTTCCTCCCTGGGACTGTCTGCCATTCGACCGGGTACCGCCCTCGCGGCAGTCGATGGGACTGAGAATGGAGGCGCTATGGCAATGGGTGCACGGTGACGGATCAAGATTGCTGGTAACGTCGCTCGATGCGCTCCTCCAACGCGTGCCGCCTCAAGCGGTGATCGAGGCAAGCCGATACGAACTCAGCGTGGGTGAGCCATTTGACCGCCTCGCCTTTGAGCGTTTCCTGCAGCGAACGGGCTATATAGAAGACAGTGTCGTTGACGATAACGGCGAATACGGCATTCGTGGCGAATTGATCGACATCTTCCCCGCCGGAGGGGAGCATCCTGTGCGGGCCCTGCTCACGCACGGGGATAGGATCCGGGAGTTGCGCAGCTATGATGCGCTGACGCAACGGACGCAAGGGAGCCTCAACACGATCTCGTTGGGACCAGCCTCCGAAGCGATACATCGCGACGGGCAGCCCGAAGGTACCGAGAGTGCGCCGTCTCCATCGCAGTCCGACATCGCACGGCACCTGTTTGGTCTTTATGGCAACCTTCAAACTGCGTTCGATGCGCTCGGCGAGGTGCCAATGATCTTTGCAGCTGGTTCCGAGGCGCGCGCCAAACGTTACCTCGCCATCATTGACGACGCCAGGCAGGCCGAGCGTGTCTTGCGCGCAGGGACGCTGGCAGAAGCACAATCCCTCTATCTCGACGAAAAAGAATGGCAGGCGGTGAGGGGGAAGGTCGCGCTACAGGAATTGGATCTTCGGGGCGGCGAGCCTGTCCCGAAATTCTTCGAGACGCCACGTCCCCGTCGGGCAGTTGCCGAGTTCATCGAAACTGCGCTCGCCCATGAGCAAAAGCTGGTGCTGGCAGGGCGCGGGGATGTCTTCGACACCCTGCGCAGGCGCGCCGAACGGATTGGAAATCTCCGCGCCAGGCCCGTTCTGCGATGGTCCGATGTTGAAAACGCCCCGCCTGGATCTCTGCTCACAGTTGCCGGCGACCTGGAGCAGGGCTTCGCCTCCGCCGCCGATAACCTCGTCGTTATCGGACTTGGCGATGTCCTTGGATTGCGATCGCCCGCAGGCGCACAGGCGCTTTCCGAGCCCGAACTGCAACTGGGCGATGCGGTGGTTCACGAGGATCACGGGATCGGTATCCTGGCTGACCTGGAGAGCTTGCAGATTGATGGGGAGGTCCAGGACACAGCCCGGCTCGAGTATCGCGACGGCGCATCGATCCTCGTTCCGATGAAGGATTTCGGCAAGATCTGGCGATATGGCGGCCAGCCGGAGGCCGTGCCGCTCGACCGCCTTCACACGGAAGCATGGGCCAAGCGCCGGCAGACGATCGCTCGCGATATCGCCCTTACGGCCCGTCACCTGCGCCGTCTCCAAAAGCAGAGACAGGAGGCAAAAGCGCGTTCCTTCGTGGCTCCTCTTCGCGACTACGAGCAGTTCGTCTCTCATTTCCCCTACATTTTGACGCGCGATCAGTCTGAAGCCATCGATGCCGTTCTGACAGATCTCGCCTCGGGGAGGCAGATGAGCAGGCTCGTGTGTGGCGATGTCGGTTTCGGCAAGACAGAGATTGCGCTGCGGGCTGCAGCAGTTGTGGCGCTTTGCGGCGCACAGGTCGCCATCGTGGCGCCGACAACCGTTCTGGCGCGCCAACATTTCGAGACATTTGAACGTCGTTTCGCGCGGACCGGGATCAGGATCGCCATGTTGTCCAGGCTTGTGTCCAGGAAAGAAGCGGCAAGGATCAAGGCCGGACTGGCAGACGGTGAAATCGACATCTTGGTGGCGACCCATGCGATTCTAGCGCGAGATATCAGATTTGCCGATCTCGCACTGCTGGTCATCGACGAGGAACAACGCCTGGGAACACGCGCCAAGCAGAAAATGAATAATCTTTCGCCCGGGCTTCACCGGCTCACCATGTCGGCAACGCCCATCCCACGCACCCTCCAGGCTGCGATGGTTGGCATACAGGATGTCAGCCTGCTGAACATACCCCCGGCGCGCCGCAGGCCCGTGAGGAGCCATCTCATCGAGGCCGACCCAGTCGCCATGCGCACGGCGCTCCTGCGCGAGCACCGGCGAGGCGGGCAAAGTTTCGTCATCGTTCCACGCATTGAGGATATCGATCATCTTGCCGGGATGCTCAAGAAGATCGTTCCCGAATTAACGGTCAGGATCGCGCACGGAAAGTTGCGTGCCACAGCCCTTGACCGGGTCGTGGTCGATTTCGCAAATGGCGACGGCAACGTTCTTCTGTCGACCAACATTATCGAGAACGGCCTTGACGTACCGCGGGCCAACACGATCCTCATCTGGAATGCCGATCGCTTCGGTCTGTCTCAATTGCATCAGTTGCGGGGTCGGGTCGGTCGCGGCCAGGCGCAAGCCGTGGCCTATTTCTTGACAGAAGCGCAGCATCAGATTGCGGAGGAATCCCGCCTTCGGTTGTCGGCCCTCGTCGAACACGATCGGCTGGGAGCGGGGCTGTCGATCAGCCTGCAGGATCTTGATATCAGGGGCGGAGGCGATCTAACCGGTGAGGACCAGGCCGGCCATATAAAGGCGATCGGCATCAGCCTCTATCAGAAACTTCTCGAAGACGCGATCGCCGCAGCATCGAAGAGGTCGTCTTCGTCAAATGGGCCGGTTTCGACGGCGCTCGGCGAGAGCGCGTCGATACCCGCCGATTATATTCCCGATCCAACATTGCGCCTGAACCTTTACGCTCGTCTCGAAAAAGCGTCGTCTGTCGGCCAGATCGATGAACTTGCAGAGGAGTTCGAGGATCGATTCGGCGAGCTGCCCCCGCAGATCGTGACCCTCTTGCGGCTCGCCAAACTCAAGACCGTTGCCCGAAATTGCGGTATCGAAAGGCTGGAGGCCGGCCCGACAGGACTGGCGGTCGGCTTTCGCACCAGGCCCAAACCCAGCCTTCTGAAAGTCCTGTCGCGCGGAAGGGACGCTGCGTTGCATCCGGATCGCATCGTGTTTGCGACCCCGACGAACTCGGGCAATGAGCGAATTGGCTTTTTTGAGGATCTGTTTGCGCCTTTGATGATGTCGCCACCGTTCGACAAGGCAGATTCTCATCGTCGGAGGTGATGACATGGATATGGTAACAATGATCGGCTATGCGGCCTCTTTATGTTCGGTAGCAAGCTTCGTGCCGCAAGCGCTCAAGATCGCGCGCAGCCAGGAGACGGCGGCGATTTCGACAAGAATGTACCTTCTGACCGTCACAGGCTTTGCCTTGTGGACACTGTTTGGTCTGCTCCGCAACGAGCTGCCGATCATCCTGGCAAACGCAGCCTGCTTCTGTCTCTCGACCTTTATACTTGGCGTTAAATTGTACGCGCGCAAAGCGCCGGCAGTGAAAGCCGCATCGTGAGGATGGAACACTACGAGATCTATCGCCGAAAGGGCCGATTTGCAGCCTGGCCGGCCAACTACGGAGCTTGGGCCTGGGACGCGGAAGTGCTTGCAGTGTTTGCCGCAGGATGGAAAGGAACCCAGGGAAGATTGCATGCCCGAGACAAGAACAGCCCCTTTCCACCGCTGCAGGCCCGCAGTCTCGATGGCGGTCGTACATGGGCGATCGAGCCCTTCAACGCCATCATTCCCGGCGGCGAAAGCTTGTCGGCTGACGAGCATCTTTCTTCGCGGCTAAAGGCGGGAGTGCATTTCGATGGCGCCGTGTTGGGGCCTCTTCGGACCCCGGTAAATTTTCTCGATCGGGAAACGATCGTCATGGCCGCCCGCACGGGGCTTGGCGGGAGTGCACTCAGCTGGTTTTACGTCAGCCGTGATCGCGGCAAACGCTGGGATGGCCCCTATGCCTTCAACGGATTGATGAAGGACGGTCTTGCTGCACGCACCGACATCGTCGCTCTTTCGGAAAAAAAAGCCCTGTTCATGTTGACGCGCGCCAAGGCTGACGGAACGGAGGGGGAGACCTTTTGTGCGGAGACGTGCGACGGTGCAAGACGCTTCCGCCTGGTCGGAACGCATGTCCAAAACCCCGAAGGCTACGCGATCATGCCGGCAAGCGCCAGCCTTCCTGACGGAAGCATCCTGTCAATCCTGCGATGTGGGCACGGCGTCGACAGTCGCGGCTGGCTTGATGCCTATCGATCTTGGGATGGCGGCTGTACATGGCATCGCCTGGGTACGGTCGTCGACAGCACGGGCAAGGGCGGAAACCCTCCCAGTCTGGCTATGTCGGCGGAGGGGCGCCTGTTCTTGGTCTATGGTGTCAGAGATCGGCCTTTCGGCCTGCGCCTGAAAACAAGCTCGGATGGCGGCAGGACCTGGTCTTTGGAACACATCATCCGCAACGACGGGCGCCTGCCCGATCTTGGCTATGTACGTTCGATCCTGCGCACCGACGGAAGCCTCGTCTGCGTCTACTACTTCAACGAGGGCGACGATCGTTATATCGCCGCCTCCATTATCGATACGAGCGAGCTTATATGAGATGCCGGCGCCGCAACAGGCTCAGTCAGAACGCGGATCGGGACCTGCCCAGACGATGCCGGATCGAGTTCCTGTCGTGGCTTCCACGTGCCACTCGATCTGAAAGCCTATCCGTTCCAACGCAGCCAGAATGTCCGCCCGATGGTCCGCTCCCATGGCACCAAGGGTCGCATTCAAAGCGGTAAGCCCGCCCTGCCTGTAGATTTCGATATATTGGTCAATGATGATCGGTGCTTCCATCGCCGTCGCCACTCCCTTCGCTGCAAGAACACCCAAACGACACGCAAGTTCCAGGCCTCGCGTCGTTCTGATGGTCGTGATGCTTCGCACCGAGCATCGAGGCTTACATCGACGGACGGACGAGCCAAAGGTCGCGTCCCCAGCGGGTCCGTAACCTCGCTATTTTCCGGAGACAGCGCTGCAATGTCTGCCATCGTACAGACGCTCATTCCAAGCCATAGCCTGGGAACTCGAGCGGTCAGAAAACGTTTGATAGCCGGGTCAAAACAGGGATGGTACCGATGAGCAACAATCGCAACGAATGGATCGCCGAGCGTGCCTATTCTCTTTGGGAGGAGGCTGGCAAACCCTTTGGCCAGGATGAGATCCATTGGCGCCAAGCCGTACTTGAGCGCGACCTCCTGGAAAAAACGCAGGCGTCCGCCGACGGCAGGGAGGTGATAGAGCGTCCGAGGCTGGCGCTATCGCAAAACGAGCCGCGCAGCGTCCTCGTTGTCGAGGACGAGCATCAGCTTCGCTACAATATTGTCGACTTTCTCGATCAAGCCGGCTTCCGGACCCTGGAGGCTGCCAATGCCGATGAGGCGCTTGTCCTTCTGAAGAACAACGTCATAGACACGCTCTATACGGATATCGACATGCCTGGAAGCATGGATGGCCTTGGGCTCGTTGCCAAGGTGCGCATATCCTGGCCGTCGACGCGGGTAATCGTGACGTCAGGGCTGGTAAAGCTCTCGCATAAGGATGTCGCCGCCGGCGTCACCTTTGTCGCGAAGCCGACGGCAGGGTTGGAACTTCTAAAGCTGATGGCCTAGCAAAACGGCGTCAGCCATGACTGCTGCTTGCGAGCATCGAGATCTGTGGTTTCGGTGCTCTCAAGATCAACCGGCTCAGCGACAGATGCCGAGCATCCCGTCTTTTCTTCCGGCAGGTCTCGCTGGTCGGATGATAGGAGGGATATCGGGAAGCACACCGGCAAAAAACCTTCTTCACGCCCCGAGAACCGGGACGCAGGAGCCGCTGTCGTCAGATCAGGCTGTGGCGCAGTCCCGGTGCTGAACGCCCGAGCCTGATGCATGGGCCAAGCATTGTCATCAGCGCGGTTGCAAGGAGCAACCGATTGATCCTGGATAACATCAGAACCAGTCCTCGTTCGAACGCAGCGACAGAGCTGAACTTGGTTCCGAGGCGCCGCCTGCGTCTGACTAAACCGTGAGATTGGCTGCCCCGCATTCGTTTTGGTCTTAAGGCGGAACAATGAGCCCAAATCGAGGTTGACACCTTGCAACCAACGCAAAACCCCTGGAGAATCACATGCGTACGAAAATCATTATCGCGTCTCTCTTCGCTCTCGGCCTTGCTGGTCCGGCCCTGGCCCAGTCCAATCCGGCGCCGACAGGAGCCACCATCGACCGCAACACGAACGATGCCGGCGGCGGCGCGTCCAGCGACGTCAAGAAGCCCATGTCTACCGATAACACCACAACCGGCAGCACGAGCTCCAATGGTTCAGCCAACGCAAACTGCAACGGCAACGAAGCTGCCAGCAGCACTGGCACCGGCAACCTGCAGACGCAGGGCGGCAGCAGCAACGCAACGCCGATGGACGAGGCCTGCTCGGCGCACAACAATTAACCTGATCCAGCTGGAGGAGCAGCCTGCTCCTCCAGCTGATTTGCCTTCTCTCAAGGCCATCGGCCACGCCCAGGTCTTCAGATCCTCGTTTCGATGTCATGAAGGCTGCCGGTTCGATCAGGGGCACCTCCAGCCGTCACCCCACGTCCTTCATCGCTTATAATAAAGCCGAACGGGTCTCCGACGCTCGAGTGCAAGGAGTATCCACACCAACGCACGTTCCTGCCCGAGCCCGAGCGACAAGCTATACCATTGCTGGCGAGGCACCGTTCAAAAGGATCTGATGTCGAGAATGGCGCCATCAGGCGTAGTGCTGTCGATCAGGGCGAGTGCGCTTTCGACTGACGAGGCCGGGCCGATGACGATTGCCCCGGCGCTTTCCAAAGCGCGTCGCGTCTCGTCGGCAATGAAATAATCATCCTCGACGATCAGGACGCGCTTGCCGTTCAGAAGGCGATCGATTTCGGCGCCCATTGGCTTTTAACCTCGTCTCGCTTCAGTGCTCGAATTCTAAAACTCGTACCGAATCTCACCTTCTGTCCTTTATATCGCAGCCACAAGGCCGATAAGCGCCTAATCCGGAAAAGGGTAAGAAGTTCCTCCGCGGGCCTGTGAGTGCGATGAGCGCGCGAGCCGCGACAGTCGGCAAAATCCGATCAAGCTCCTGACATACAGCAAGCGCGGCGCTCCGACAGCTCTGGCGCCCAATAAAACAGCTTTCATCAAGCCGCCATCCAACATTTTGCGACATGCCGATCCACGTTCGCCCCTCAAAATTATCTCTTTGAACGCTCGAGGAATGGGAACAGTCAATGGCTGTGCAGGTTATGGATCCGTCGCCCGCCGACTGCCGTGAGAGGGTGCGCCGCTATAAGCTCGAGCCCCGCTTGGGGAGGTCCATCGTTACGGATGCCGTGACGGGAAATGACGGGACGGGCGGCGTGAAGTCAGGGAGGAAATATTGCGCGTTCTTATCGTCGAAGACGAGCCGATCATTGCCGCGGACCTTGAACGGATCGTGTTGGAGGAGGGGCACCAGGTCGTTGGGCTCGTTACGACGCTGGAGCAGGCTCTTGCCCATGCTCCGCGTACGGATGCCGCACTTGTCGACCTTAGTCTTTCGGACGGACCAAGCGGTGCTGCATTGGCGCGCCGACTGATCGACCGTTTCCAGATCAAGGTAATCTTCGTCACTGGCGCGCCAGGGGCCGTCGGCTCTGGCCGCGAAGGGTCGCTCGACGTCATCGTAAAGCCCTTCTCCGACAGCGCTGTCCGCCGAAGCCTGGCGAGAGCGTTTGCGCAGCGCTCCGCGATCGAATAGGCATAGACAAGACCGGTCCCCGCCGAAGAAGCTGAATGTCCAGAAAGGCAGGATGCGGATCATGTTTGTCCAAGACCGGGCAATGATCTGGACATGCCGGCTAGCCTCGGACATGTCATCTTCGGCCCTGCCAAAAACACGCGGACGGGCCGCTCTCCCGTCCAAGGCACTCATTGACGTTCAGCCGGCTGATGGTCCTGCGATTCTTGAAAAGAGGCGCGCCTATCGAGACATGGGACGCCGTCATATGGAACCGGCATGCCTGAGATCGTGCTCGAGACGAAAGCCGGCATCGGCGACGTCATACCCGCGGCAAAAGATCGAGGCACTCGGTTATGCCATAGAGGCGGAAGGGGCGGGAGGAGTTGTAGCTGAAACGTATTTCGCGGCGCCTGAAAAGAAGCGTCGGCTTAAACAGAGGGCGAAGGCGTTTCCCGTGATCTGGATTCCAGGCACGTTCGGCACCGTGATCTTACCCGAAATGATCTGGCGGCCGCAACAGCCGCCAGATCTGGAAAATGCGTTATCGCTTATACGCGGTTCGAGCCGTAACGCTGACGCTCCGCATCGATCTGCTCGCGCGTGTAGGGCTGCGCGGTCTCGTCAAAGCGGCTCCAGCCCTGCGCCTGATAGCTGGCTCGGCGTGCGTTATAGTCGACCGGCCGAGACTGATGAAGGATCGTCCTGGCTTCAGCAAGCCGAGTTTCGTCCACTCTTGCGGTAACGACCGAGCCGCCGCGGCGGACGCCTTCGGCGTAGAAGTTCGCTTCTTCTTCGGGAACACCCTCTTTGATCATTGCCCCGACCATCCCGCCGACCGCGCCGCCGGCAATTGCGCCTGCAGCTGCACCAGCGGCGGTGGCCACAAGCCAGCCCGCAGCCACCACTGGTCCAACCCCCGGTATCGCCATCAGGCCCAGGCCTGTAAGTAGACCACCCGCGCCACCGGCCACGGCACCGACGCCTGCGCCTGTGCCCGCGCCTTCGGCAGCATAGCTTCCCTGTCCCTCCACCTCGGCACCATTGGCCTTATTCGTCACAATGCTGATATCATCCGAAGATATGCCAGCATCCTCCAGCGCCCGAACGGCCGCCCTGGCATCGTCGTAGCTGTCATAGAGTCCCGTAATCGTCTGCATGTTTGTATCCTCGATCTGGTTCTTCAGTGTCACTTGGCCATTGTCACGTTGCCCTGGAAGTCCAGAGAGACGCCGGACTCCTTGCCGTCCTTTTTGGCACTTGCCCGCCATACGCCCTGGTCATCGAGCTTGAGGCCTGAAACATCGGTATAGCCAGCCGCTTCGATCCTGGACTTGGCCTGGTCTTCGGTGAAACTATTCTTGCCAGCGACGGGCGCGCCAGGATTGTGTTCAGTGTTGACGGCCGGCGTGGTCTGCGACGTCGCCGGGGTTTCGCTCTGGGCGAAGGCGGCGATTGGCGAAAGCAGCAGGCCAAGCGAAACTAGCGCGATCTTATGCATGATGGTCTCCTCGTTTGCTCAACACAAACTTCAAGAAAAGCAAAAGGTTCCAGATCTTAGGCGATTGATTGCACAGCGCTTTGCAGGGTAGCGCGGCAAAGGCGGAAGCATTGAGCGGGCGGCAGCGACGGTAAGGGAACGAAGGCCTTCGGAATGATCTGGGCTACGCTCGTGGCATCGAAAAAGTGGCGGTTTCCGGTGCCACGGCCACGGGTCGACCAGACAATCGCTGCTGCGTGCAATGGACTTGCCGAGATATCGGGTTCGGCAGTAAGGCATGCGGGAAAGTCATTCGGTTTGAGGCCGCCGATCCTGTCCTCGCACGAGCTGGACAGCCTTTGGCAGGGCACTCAGGCATTCCGGTGCCGCTCGTTCCTGAGGATCAGCGGGCAACTTCATTCACGCTCTGCGCGACAGGGGTCGGTTCCCCGGGCGTGAAAAACAGGAGATAGGTGAGTGCGACTAGGATCGCGATGATGAAGATGGTGAGCACGAACTTGATCATGCTCCGGCTGGTCTTTACCTCGGTATTGCTCATGCCAGCGTAACTATTGATCAAACGAAAGGTTGCGCCGGCAAGGAAAAACGCCGAGTCCACCCGGCAAAGGCCGAGCTCGCCTCAGTTGTCATCTCGCCCTGCGGCTTGTCGATCCTTGCGTACGCTTTCGTACATTAGTATTTTCCCATATTTTTAACCGATCGCGGTTACTGCTCTCGTCACTGGGATGCGAGCGACAGCAATGCAATTCATGAAGACCCGTCTGCCGATGCGGATCGTCCTGCCGAGCTTGCTTGCGGGCGCGATCCTGGGCTCAATCTATGCCACGATGCTGTGGGCCACCAGACAATCTGACCAGATGTCGATTGCCCGCCAGGAGCGGCTTGTCGATGTGACTGTCGGAAAACAGCAAGCGGCGATCGCTCACGACCAGGAAAGCGCCACGGTCTGGGACGACGCCGTGCGCAAGGTTGCCGCGCGCGACCAGGAATGGATCAATGCCAACCTTGGTCGGTGGATGCAGACCTATTTCGGCCATGATGGTGCCTTCGTCCTCGATGCGAGCGGATCACCGATCTTCTCCTATCTTTCCGACGCACCTGGCGCGGCCGAGGCGTTCTCGAAGGTCGATACCTATGTCGTCCCCTTGGCCGAAAAGCTCCGGCAGAGATTGGCTCGGGGAGATGAGCAGGGCAAGACAGAACAGACGTTGAGTATCGGAGAGTCTGAAATCGTCGCCATCTCCGGAAGGCCGGCCATCCTGAGCGCAAAACCTGTCATATCCGACACCGGAGATCTGGCGCAGGTCCAAGGCACCGAAGCAATCCATATAGTGCTGCGCTATCTCGATGGTGATTTCGCTCAGACGATGGGCGCAGAATATCTCTTTGCGGATATGCGTTATGAGCGAGCCAAGGGTAGTCACGCCGAGCGGCTCTATTATCCCATCAAATCGACCGCCGGCGATCCCCTCGGCTTTTTCAGCTGGACGCCGTTCCGGCCGGGAACGCGTGCGCTCAGGCAAACGGAACCCGTCTTTGTCGCAGGTGCGCTGCTCCTGCTTGCCGTGGTGTCAGGCTTTGCGCTGGTGCTGCACAAACGTTCCGAGCGTCTCATGGACAGCCAGAGCAGGCTATTTCACCTTGCCCATTTTGACAGCCTGACGGGTTTGCCAAACCGCGCCTCGTTTACCGCGGAAGTATCACGGCGCCTGGCGGCGGGGCAGGCTGCAGTGCTGTTCCTCGATCTCGACCGTTTCAAACAGGTCAACGACACGCTTGGACACCCGACCGGCGACAAGCTCATTGCAGAGGTGGCGAAGCGCCTGAGCGCGGTTGCAGGGGTTGATGTCTTCTTGGCGCGCATCGGGGGCGACGAATTCACGGCCGTGGCGCCGGCCGAACAACGAGACGCCGTCGAGGCGCTTGCGGAGAAGCTGATCGGCGCGATTCGCCAGCCCTTCGAAATAGATGGGCAGCCGATCCTGATCGGGCTTACGATCGGTATTGCCTTCGCAGAGCCCGCGGCCAGCGACGCACAGGCGATCGTTCGCCAAGCCGACATCGCACTCCATCAAGCCAAGGCGGCAGGACGAAACCGCTACGCGATCTTTGGGCAGCACATGGAGGGCCTTATCAGCGCCAGACGCGCATTGGAGCAAGACCTGCGCACGGCCCTTTCAGAGGGCCGTCAGATCGAGGTCCATTACCAACCCGTCTACCTGGCCGGCGACAACAGGATGATCTCGGTGGAAGCCCTTGCCCGCTGGCGACATCCCGCCAAGGGGATGATTTGCCCAGACGTCTTCATTCCGATTGCTGAAGAGGCGGGGCTTATCGACCGGCTGGGCGACCTCGTGCTTCAAACGGCACTCCATGCGGCCAAGCGCTGGCCGGACCTCGGTTTAGCCGTCAATGCATCCCCAATCGAGCTTCGCCATGACAATTATGCGCTGCGTGTCACCGCTGCGCTGAACAGGCACGCCTTCGATCCCCGCAGGCTTGAAATTGAAATTACCGAGAGCGCCGTGATCGACGATGACGGAACATGCCGACGCAATATCGAGGCCTTAAGGCGGCTCGGCGTGCGCTTCGCGCTCGATGACTTCGGCACCGGCTTCTCCTCGTTCGGTCGGCTTCAGGCGCTCGACGTCGACCGGATCAAAATTGACAAGTGCTTTATCGATCAGATGGGTGATGCCGGCAGCAACGAAGCAATCGTCCACGCGATCGTCGACCTGGCCCATGCCTGAAGACCACGGCCGAGGGAATAGAGACGGCGTGCCAGAGCAGACGACTGGCCGAGCTTGGCTGCGACGAGATCCAGGGGTACTTCCTGTCGAGGCCCGTTGAATCCGCCGGGATCGACGCGATGGTGAAGACGCCGGCAATCGAGGGATCCGATATGGCGCGTTTAACGGGCCTTGCCTGATCCAACGGTGGATCTTGTGACTGTCGTCCAAGCAAAGACAGGCCGCGGCGAGGCAAGCGCTATCCAGGCTGCCATCGCTCATTCCTGCATATTCGGGACCTGGGGCGACGAGACCAAGGACCAGACGACCGACCATGGAGCCAGCCGACCCGATACGAACGAGCCGAACTGGAAGAAGATCTGCTCGTCGGCTGCCGCTTCATCGGTCTTGTCAGCGTGTTCGCTGAGGTTGGCACGAAGCTGCAGCTTTCGCCCATCAAAGAGTTGCCACTCGACTTTCAGGCCGCCCCCGTTCGACGCGCGATATCGCCCGCTAACGCTTGCCCCTGTCGCCATCGGCGCGATATGCTTCCGGCGCAACGCAATCAGGCCACGATAAAACTCCAGCCACTGTCTGCCTCTGTCCGTTTCGCGTTTCGTCCAGTCGAGCTTCGCCGAGGCGAAGGTCGCCTCCGCTGTCGGATCCGGCAAGTCGTCGGCGTCGAAACCGGGCAGGCGGGAGAGTTCCTGGCGGCGGCCGGACCTGACCTTCTCGTTGAGATCGTCGTTGAAGTCACAGAAATAGGGAAAGGGTTCTTCAGCACCCCATTCTTCTCCCATGAAAATCATCGGCACTTGCGGACACAAAAGGTAGACGCAAGCAATTGCCTGAAGCACGGCGACGGGCCGGCTGGCGACCATGCGGTCGCCAAGAGCCCGGTTGCCGATCTGATCATGGTTCTGAATGAACGAGATGAATGCGGAGGGCGGCAGATGTTTGCTGATCGTTCCCCGTTCGTCTCCGCGATAGGGCATATGCTCCCCCTGGAACACGAAACCTTCCGCCAAACCTCGCCCGATCTTTTCCGGTTCATCCGCATAATCGGCATAGTAGCCGAAAGTTTCTCCGGTCGCGGCAACGTGCAGGACATGATGGACATCGTCGTTCCACTGCGCCGAATAGAACCGTGGCCGACCCTCGTCGTCGCGAACGAGAAGCGAAGCATCATTGTCTTCATTCTCGACGACGAGATGGATCTTTCGTTCACCGGCTGCCGAGCGCACGCGCCGCGCCAACTCGTGGAGCAGGTGCTCCTTGGAGCCATCCTTGATCGCGTGAACCGCATCGAGGCGCAGACCGTCGAACCTGAACTCGCTGATCCAGTAGATGGCGTTTTGAACGACGAACTCCCGGATCAGCCGGGAGCCTTCCCCATCATAATTGACGGCGTTGCCCCAGGGCGTCTTATGATGGTCCGTAAAAAGCGGCGCCATGAGCGGCAGGTAATTTCCATCCGGGCCGAAATGGTTATAGACCACGTCCAGGAAAACACAGATGTCGCGCGCATGGGCTTCGTCGACGAGCCGTTTCAACTCTTCGGGACGGCCGTAGCTGCTGTCGGGCGCGTAAGGCAACACCCCATCGTAGCCCCAACCGCGACGACCGGGAAAATCGGCAATCGGCATGATCTGTATGCCCGTCACGCCGAGCGATTTTAGATGGTCGAGGCGATCGATGGCAGCGGCGAAGGTTCCTTCGGGGGTAAATGCGCCGACGTGCAGCTCGTAGAGGACGAGATCCTCCAAGCTGCGACCAATCCAGTTCCCGGTTTTCCATTGGAAGCCGTTTGGATCGACGACCTCGCTCGGACCGTGTACATCGCGCGGCTGGTATCGCGAAGCCGGATCGGGAACGGACACACCGTCCTGCAGGATGAAAGAATAGGCGGTCCCGGGCGTCGCGCCTTCGATCTCGCATCGGTGCCAGCCATCGTCAAGGCGCGTCATCGGAACTGTTTCGCCACCTTCAATCGCCAGAAAGACCTCGGCCTGGAGTGGCGCCCAAAGGCGAAAATGCACGGCTTCCCCGGCGATACGGGGGCCAAAGTCGTATTCAGTCATGATCGCCACCGATGCCTGCCTTCAGGACCACGAGGCTGCGTGAGGTGAGAACGTAGTTCGAGCCGTCGACCGGTCGGGCGTGGCCGTCCGGATCGGCCGTCTCAAGCACGACCGTCCAACCGATGTCGATTTGCGGAAGCAAGAAGGAAACATCGCCATCATGTGGGTTGAACAGGATCAACACGTCCTCCCACAGTCCGCTGTCTCGTTCTGTCTGGCGTCGCTCCAGCCTGAGGCCGATGGTCGTGCTGCCCGCATCAGCCCACTGTTCGTCGGTCTGCTCCCCGCCACCGGGATTGAGCCACGAGACGACCATGCCATCGCGCCAGTTCTCGCGTCGCAGGATCGGCTGTGCATGGCGCAATGCAATCAGTTTTTTTGTAAATTCGCGCAGCGCTTCGGCGCTTGCAGGCAGGCCGTCCCAGTGCACCCAGCTGAGATCGCTGTCCTGGCAGTAACCATTGTTGTTCCCCATCTGACTGCGGCCGAATTCGTCGCCGGCCAGCAGCATGGGCGTTCCGTGCGACAGGAAGAGCGTGGCGAGCAGGTTGCGTTTCTGTCGCTCTCGGGCGAGGTTGATACCCTCGTCCTCGGTCGGTCCTTCCACGCCGTAATTGAAGCTGCGATTGTCGCTGTGACCGTCCTGATTGTCCTCCTGATTGGCCTCATTATGCTTGTCGTTATAGGAAACGAGATCGTTCAGCGTGAAGCCGTCATGGGCGGTGATGAAATTGACGCCGGCCCATGGTCGTCGTCCGCGCAGGTCGTAGACATCGCCGGAGCCGAGAACGCGCGCGGCAAAGTCCTGCGTGGTTCCATCCTGATCCTTCCAATAGTCACGAACGGTGTCGCGATATTTGTCGTTCCACTCCGCCCATCCCGGCGGGAATCCCCCAACCTGGTAGCCGCCAGGGCCAATGTCCCAAGGCTCGCCGATCAATTTGACCTTCGCCAGGACCGGGTCCTGGCCGACGGCGTCGAAAAACCCTCCGCGCTGGTCGAAACCTTCGGGCTCGCGACCAAGGATGGTGCCGAGATCAAAGCGAAAACCGTCGACATGCATGTCCTGCGCCCAATAGCGCAATGAATCGGTGACCATCTGCAGCACGCGGGGATGTGAGGTGTTGACTGTGTTGCCGGTTCCCGTGTCGTTGATGTAGTAGCGCGGCTCGTCCGGCATGGTGCGATAATAGGAAAAGTTGTCGATGCCCTTGAAGCACAGGGTGGGACCCAACTCATTGCCTTCGGCAGTATGGTTGTAGACGACGTCGAGGATGACTTCGATGCCGGCGTCATGAAAGGCGCGGATCATGTCACGAAAACCGGCAATGCCTTGCGGGCCGAAATAGCGGGAGGCCGGCGCGAAGAAACCGAGGCTATTATAGCCCCAGTAGTTTCTCAAACCCTTGTCGAGAAGATGGGCATCATCGGCAAACCAGTGGACCGGCAGCAGTTCGATCGATGTGACGCCGAGGCTCTTTACGTAGTCAACGATTGCCCGCTGCCCGAGCCCTTCGAACGTGCCGCGAAGCTTTTCGGGCACCGCCGGGTGCAGTTGCGTAAATCCCTTGACATGTGTCTCGTAAAAGATCGTCCTGGCCCAAGGGATCGCTGGCCCGGTGTCATTTCCCCAGTCATAAGCGGAGGGATCCACTACCTTACATTTCGGCATGAATGCGGCGCTGTCGCTTTCGTCAAAGGAAAGATCCTTTTCGTCGCTGTCCATCTGGTAACCGAACTGGGCTTGCCCCCAGCGGATGTCCCCGACCAATTCCCTTGCATAGGGATCGATCAACAGCTTGTTGGCGTTGAAGCGATGACCGTTCTGGGGCTCATAAGGCCCATGCACACGCAAACCGTATAGGCTACCTGGTTTCAGTCCGGGGACGTAACCGTGCCAGATCTCATTGGTAAATTCCGGCAGAACAAGGCGCTCGACCTCCGACTTTCCGTCGTCCGAAAAGATGCAGAGTTCAACGCGCTGCGCATGAGCGCTGAACACAGCGAAATTGACGCCCTCGTCGTCGCAATTGGCGCCAAGACGCGTATGCTCGCCCGGCAAGATTTCCAGCTTTGATTGTGTCATGTTTCCGCCTCGTGGTGTTGCGAGCCTCTAAATCCGCACGGGGCTCGATAGTTCCCGGCCTGTCCTGTTTCGTACCGGTAACTGTTGGAGGCCGGTTCTGCGATTTTGCCGCAAAGCCCGGAACTTTCGCGGTGGGGCGCGGTTGGAGCGCCATGAAAAAAACCACTCGTCAAAACACCGATCGCCGCGCTTCAAACGGCATGCTGTCATTCATTGTGGTTCTGTTTATCGCCGCCCTGGCGATCGCGGGCCTCTACTTCTTCGTGTTCACGCCGGAAAAGCAGCAAGGACAACCGGCTCCTCACGCGATCAACCAGTCACAATGATGGTGCGATCGGCGCAGATACTGCCGAAGGAGAAACCGTGGGCCTTCCCAAGCAGTCCCTGATGCGAAACAAGCTTCTGGCCTTGTTGCCGGAGCCAGATTATGCGCAGCTTGCGGCTGAATTCGAGCACGTCGATCTGCCTCGCGGGCTGAAGCTGACGAGCGCTGGCGGCTTTATCGATCACGTCTGGCCTCTTTGGCTTTGACGGCTTCGTGCCGACGAGCGCTGCTGCTGGCGTGGCGTTAAGCGCGCATGACGTTCTGTCCAAGTTCAAGGTGAGGGCTATCGGATCGATTCCGCCCGATTTTGCCAATGGATGGAGCAGAACCGAAACTTCGCCAGGCTGCTCGCTCGATCGACCGAGGCTTTTTCCATCCAGGTGGCCTATACAGCCATTTCCAATGCGATTCACGATGTCAACCAAAGGCTCGCCCGCTGGCTGCTCATGTGCCACGACAGGGTTTCCGGACACGAGCTGGCCCTTACCCATGAGTTTATCGCTCTCATGCTGGCGGTTCGCCGCCCGAGCGTGACGACATCCCTTCACATGCTGGAGGGTAACGGTCTTATTCGAGCCGATCGCGCCATGATCACCATTCGAAACAGGTCCGGGCTAGAAGAATTCGCCAAGGATGCGTACGGCAGACCCGAGGAAGCCTACCGTCGCCTGATGACGGGTGTCTTCTAACATGCGTGCCTTCTTGCCGTCTGGAGCAAAGGGGACGACCGGCGCGGTGGGTGCTGAGGCCTAGATTTCGCCAATGAGCCGTCGGTATTCCTGCTCCGGCTTTCCATAGGCGCCGCCGGCAAATTCTTCGAGCCCCTTTCGATCCCGGATCGTGATGCGACCGCGCTCTGCAAGGATAAGCTTCCTGCCCTCCAGGACATGGATCGCGTTCGTTACGCTCGGCCTTCGAACCGACAGAACGAGCGAGATGAAATCATGCGTGAGCGTGATTTCATCTCCATCCATGCGATCGTGACACATTAGCAACCAGCGGGCCAAACGTTCCCCGACCTGGTAATTGGCATTACAAAAAGCTGTAAAGGAGATCTGCGAGACGAGACTTTGAATGAATCGCGCCAGGAGATTGGCAAAGACCGGGTTTTGATTAATCAAGGAATGCATAGCTGCAAGCGACATTCGAAAACCGGATCCGGAGACCTGGATCAGGACCTCGTGAATGCTGATCGTGCCGCCCACCCCGGCTGATGTCGGCGAGAAGCCTTCGCGACCGAACATGCCCGCTTCTCCTCTCAGCCCGTCCGCTGAAACCGCGACGACCGATCCGATGCCGCGACAGAGGAAGTACACGTGATCGATGACGCGCTCGACGCCGACAATGACGGTGCCGCGTGGCAGATCAACCGGGTGAAGCGCTGGCGCTATATTTTGAATTTCATGGTCGGGCAAGCGCGCGAGAAGGCGATTGCCATTGTAAGCGTTCTCAGAAATGTGCATGGCCTCGACTACGGGCGCAAGCGAATGCTGCGACCGCCCAGCCCTGTGCTTTCCCCGACGGCTGCCGATTCTATAGCATTATGATTTTGCAGATGTTTTTCTGTACGCTGGCATACGCTTCGGCGCATTCCTGCAGATCGTTGAGGAGAGCAGGTTTACCTATGTCCCTGCGGATTTGGCGGATTTGGCAGGTAAAGAGCCCCGCACGTCACCAGAATCAGCTCTACAATGCGAGCTGGAAAGAAATCGCATATCCTCGGAAAGCCATTTATGGACGCTCATGGCGGCCCGCAAGGCGGGGAGCGTTCTGTGACCCTGACGGAACAGGGTCATGATAGCGGCGGCGGCGATCTCGTATTCAGGGGCTTGACGACTGACCCCTGTTTTAACCCGCCACTCCTCCAGTGCATCGGCGATCACCGCAAGTTCCAACGATCCGAATGTGGCATTGACAAAGTCGCGCATGGTTGTCCTCTGGGTCGGCGGCGGTGAAATGGCTACTCGACGCCTCGGCGTCAAGGTCGCCACATCAGTCCTCGCCTGGCCGCCTTGATCATTCGGCCAGATCAGGCACCGCGGATCCACCGTACCGTTCCCTGCTACGCCATGGAACATTTGTGCGCAGGCGCCGTTCCCATGGCCGATACCACGGCTGTCGTTGCCGAAGGTTTGCCCCGCGGAGGATAGATGCGCCAGACCAGACCGTTCATCGTCGAGATCAGGCAGAGCAGGAAATCAAAGTCGCTGACGCACAAAACATCGATCTGGGGCGATGTGGATCTCAGCCAGGATCGGGATCTTGCCCAAGCGACGGCAGCAAAGGGGGCTGCGAGCCCTGCGGAACGCTGGCGTCTGCCGCCAGCGCCGAGAGTATCGTCCAGCATCGTGCCTGCAGCGTCTCAGGCTGCGGCAATGATCTCACCTGCGAAGTCGCGGTAGGAATGTAACGGGCGACCTAGCATGCGCGTCAGTCGCTCGACATCACCCTCGTTTGGTATCATGCCGTCGCTGACATAGCGCTCGGCCATGAGGCGCATCTCGTAGGCTGTCCAGCTCGGCATGCCGGCAGAAAGTCTCTGCTCGAATGGACCCGGGTCATCGCCTGCATAAACGATCTGGCGCCCAAGCAGGTCGGACCAGATCGACGCCACGTTCGCGCCAGTAAGCGTGTGAGGCCCCACCAGGTTGATCGTTTCAATCGGCAATGTCTCGGGGCCTTGCTCCCGTCGGATCAGTTCCATCGCGGCTACCTCGCCGATATCTCGGGTATCCACCATGGCAATACCCTTGCTGCCGATCGGCATCGGGTAGATACCGTGCTCGAGGATAACATCCCTGATCATGACCTCGTTATCGATAAAATAGGTCGGGCGCAGGATCGTGGCGCTGAAGTTCATATCATGGAGCATGCGCTCGGCACCCCACTTGACCGCAAAATGCGGCACGTTGACCGCGCGATCGGCGTCGAACACCGACAGATAGACGATCCGACGCACACCCGCTTGGCGGGCGATGTTGAGCGAGATGATCGCCTGGGCGAATTCATCGCCGGTGACGGCATTCAGCAGGAAGAGCGTGTCAATGCCATTCAAGGAGCTGCGCATGGCGTCAATATCAAGCAGGTCTCCGTGGGCGATCTCCACGCTAGCCGGCAAGCGGGCGTTCAAGGGGTCGCGGGTGAGGACGCGGACGGTGGCGTTGCGGGCGAGGAGTTGGTCGACGACGCGGCGGCCAACCCGACCCGTGGCACCGGTAACAAGTATGGTCATGGTTTGACTCCAGTTTGGTTTCCGTTGACAGAGATCAGCATAACGATCCACATTCGCACCGATAGACGCCAATTCTGGACAAACCGTCTCGCAGGTGGAACGCACATGGACCTTGTCGCAGTCTCCGATTTCAACCTGGTTGCCCGGCACGGAGGGGTCGGACGCGCTGCCCGCGCCACCGGCCGACCCAAGGCCACGCTGTCACGACGCGTCACTGATCTCGAGGCGCAGCTTGGTGTGCGCTTGTTCGAGCGTGGCGCGCGCCTACTGACGCTGACGGAGGAGGGACGGGCACTGTTTGCGCGCACCAGCGCTCTGCTGACTGAGCTCGACGAAACGGCGAAGGAGATCGCATCAGGCGCGCAGACACCGCGCGGGCACTTGCGCATCAGTGCGCCGCTTTTGTTTTCGCAGACCGCAATGGGAAAGCTTGCAGCCGGGTTCATCACAAAAAATCCCGCCGTTCACCTTCAGGTCACGACGGAAGACAGGGAGGTGGACATGGTCGAAGAGGCTTACGACCTGGTCATCCGCGTCAATCCGAAGCCGGACGAAAGCCTCGTCGGGCGCATCTTCCTGCACGATCGCCTCGTCGTCGTCGCCAATCCGGCCCTTGCTCGGCCGCGCACAGGCGATGCTGTTCCCGCTATCGTTCGTGGACCGATGGCTGGCGCCGAAACGTGGGACGTCATAACCCCGGATGGATTGTCGCAAATCGCAGCAAGGCCGATCCTCAGCCTTTCCTCATTCTTCATGGTGCGCGACGCTGTTCGCGCAGGGGTCGGCGCCGCGCCTCTGCCGCTCTCGTTCGTCAGTTCCGAGATCGCGGCCGGTACCCTTGTCGCGTGGGGCGAGGTGCAGGGACATCGAACCAGTCTCTGGGCACTCTATCCGACGCGGCGGCTCCTCAATCCACGCGTGTCGGCATTTCTGGAGCACCTGAAGGCCGCCTTTCCCGAAGGATCGCCCGAAGAGCTTGCCGGTTATATGGAAAGATGACGCAGATTGGCAGGCCCGACAGGACAAGGCCGGCCAGACCCCACCACGGCCCGAACAAAGCTCCACCCGCCGATCTTGGAAGTTGACCGTCGCGACATAGATAGGCACACGGATCCTGCGGCCGGAATGCGTCCACTTGCTGCACGAGGAGACATTACTTGTTTTAATGGGAATGGTGAGAGACGTGATCAAAACTGAGGCAGCAGCGGCCGATCGGGCAGTTGAGGCGGAAATGGACTGGCAGTCGGAAGGCGTCAGCGTCCCGCATGGGTCGGAAGCCCGGATGTCTTATATGGCGGGGAGGCAGAGGTTCGTGGGCTGCTTCCTCAACGGAAAACTCGTGGTCAATGGTCGACACTTTACGACGCTTTCGCAGGCGGCAAGTGCATTGGCAGTCAACCGGATGGGACGATCACCGAACCTGAACGGATGGGCTTACTGGCAGGTTCGTTTGCCCGGGACAGACCAATGGATCCCGATGGCCGCTCTGAAAAAGTCCGGCCGTCGAACCGGTCTGGACGCCTCCCGTGAGTGCGGGACTGGCTTATAAAGTCGATCGGTCTTCATCAGCTCGCCGAACTGATCGGGCAAAATCGTGTCGTGGCGGCCGGTCGAACTGAAAGAATGCCGGCTGCGCTGACGCTGACGTCTTGCCGCACGTTCTATTGCTGACGCCTTGCCGCTTCGAGGCGCGGTTAGAGATAAGACACGGATTTTTGCCAATGCCGCAACGACTTCCCGTCAGGCGCAGACTTCCCTTCGCATTTTCGTGGTGCGAAGACTATCGCGCTATCGGCGTCAAGCACCCATCGTCGTTGGAGGTCTGCCGGTCGTATGCCGCTTCCACCATATGCAAAGTCTTCGCTCGACCATTCCACGAACCACTGGCAATCGAGGGGCGGCGCAAAAAGCGGGTCTGCAACGCTTTGGACCGGTAGGCTTTTGCCGAGATTGAAAAGGAGCAGGCGCTCCTCCTCCGGGTCTTGCGTGAAATAGCGCAGAAGGAAGGCCGAAGTGCCAAGCACACTTCCATCGACTTGTGTGCGGGGGCAGGATCGCGATGCTCCGGCGATGGCAGGTGTGCGTCGCCGTAGAGCAAGCAGATCGCTGTGAAGCGCAAGCTGAGCATGGTTCCGTTCGCGTTCGCTCCAGTCAAGCTTACAAGCTTGAAACGTGGACGGCTCGGCTGGGTCTGGCATGGTGGTGCCGAAGGCCTCGTCCTGGAGGTTCGGAAACTGCCGCAGGAAGTCAAGCCGCCCCTTGCGTACAAGCGATCCCAACTCGTCAGGGTGGTCCGCAAAGAAAAAGAACGGCGTTGATGCGCCAAATTCCTGTCCCTGGAACAGCATCGGAATTTGGGGGCTGAGGAGCAGGAGCGCCGTCATCGTCCGCATGCGCGCGGCCGACGCGAGCCAACCGGCGCGTTGGCCCGTTCCCGAATTCGCGATCTGGTCGTGATTCTGCAGGAAATGAATAAAGTGGCGGGCCGGCAAATCCAGGCCTGGGCGGCCCCGGCTAGCGTCCTGCCAATCGTAGCGTTGACCCTGGAACAAATATCCATATTTGGCCGCCGACACGAACTCCTGCGCGCTTCCGCTATGGTCATGATAATAGGCATCGCTTCGGCCCGTGAGGGCGACAGTTGCGGAATGATGAAAGTCGTCGTTCCACACCCCATCCAGCCCGCACCCGCCGCTGGCATGTGCCATGACCAACCGGGTGTCCTGAGGCTCGTTTTCCGCAATGAGATAGATCGGTCTCAGCTCGGCCGCTGCCCGCGCCTTTCGCGCAATATGCGCCACGATATGCTCGTCGCTGCTGTCAAAGAGGGCCTGGGTGGCGTCGATCCTCAAGCCGTCAAAATGATATTCGTCGATCCAGAAGGCCGCATTTTCGGCAATGAAGTCGCGAACGCCTGCACATTCCTCGCCGTCGAAATTGAGCGATTTGCCCCATTCGTTCGTATAGCGGTCGGTAAAATAATGGGGTGTGAACCGCTCGAAGCGCTCGCCGGCGCCAAAGTGGTTGTAGACGACGTCGAGAATGACGGCGATACCTTGTCGGTGGGCCTCGTCCACAAAAGCCTTGAGCTCGTCTGGCGTGCCGTAGGTCCTCGTCGGCGCATATGGCAGAACGCCGTCATAGCCCCATCCGAATTCGCCGAAGAACTCGTTGACCGGCATCAACTCCACACACGTAATGCCGAGCTCCGTCAAAAGCGGCAGCTTGCTGGCAGCAGCCCTGTACGTGCCTTCGGGCGTGAAGGTGCCGATATGCATCTCATATAGGACCTGTCTGCCCGGTTCGACTCCCGCCCAGGCGCCGTCCTGCCAGGAATAGCCCGCGGCGTCGACAACCATGGACCAGCTATCCGGGCCATGAGGCTGGAACCGGGAGGCAGGATCGGCCAGCAGATCCTCGGCCTTGCCAAGCCGGAAGCCATAGAGCTGCCCGGGGCGCACCCCGTCAAGATCGAGCCGAAAATAGCCGCCGTCCTCGGGCTGCATCGCATAGTCGCCTGCCTGATCAAGTACAAGCCGGACCTGCGAGTGTGCAGGTGCCCATACCCGAAAGGAAACGGCATCGGCCAGGCATTCGCTACCAGCCCCATAACGCCGTTCCCGTCGCTTGTGAAAATCGCCTGTCTCGCGTGATGATCCTGACATGGCTGTCCTTCCGGCCCGGTGGCGTGAGAACCTCGGTCTCAGGCTTTTGTTCCGTCAGGACCTGCTCTGCGCCAGAATCGCAAAGGCTTCGTATGGACGAAACTCCATTGCCGCATCCACCTTATGGACCGGATCGTAATTGCTGATGAGGCAGCGGCCCGAACCCTGCAGTTCGTTCGGCAGATCAAGGGTGATGGTACGAGCGGAAAAGTTTGCCAGTACGGTCAGCCGCTGCTCGCCCAGCGTACGGGTGTAGGCAAAAATGTCTGGATGCTGATCGAGATAGGATTGGAAACGACCGTAGACGATGATCGGATGGGATTTTCTGAGCAGGATCAGCCTTCGGTAGTGGTTCCAGATCGAGTGTTCGTCGGACATCGCGACCTCGGCATTGATCGCTATGTAATTTTCATTGACGTCAATCCAGGGAATGCCGGTGGTGAAGCCGGCATTGGCGCCGGCGCTCCATTGCATCGGCGTCCTTGCATTATCGCGACCGTTTTCATTTGCGCCCCTGATGAAATCTTCAGGCGAGAGGCCGGCCTCAAGATGAAGCCGGTGCATGTTAAGCGTTTCGATATCGCGATATTGTTCGATCTTGGTGAAGGGAGCATTGGTCATGCCGATCTCCTCGCCCTGATAAACGAAAGGCGTGCCTTTTAGAAGATGCAGGACCGTGGCCAGCATCTTGGCAGACTCCACCGGATAACCCTTTACGTCACCGTATTTGGAAACGGCGCGGGGAAGATCGTGGTTGCCCCAGAACAAGGAGTTCCAGCCATCCTCGGCCAGCGCATACTGCCACTTGCCGAGGATCGATTTGAGCTTGACGAGGTCGAAGGGTTGGGAGCGCCATTTCCCGTAGATCTCGTCCCATTGCTGCGTCACGTGCTCGAACTGGAAGACCATGGAAAGTTCTTGGCGAGCGCGCCCGGAATAAAGCAGCGCGGAGCCAGGCGTGGCGCTCCAGGTCTCCCCGACAGTTATGACGTCCCGGCTACCGAAGGTCGCCCGGTTCATCTCCTGGAGATAGTCATGCAGATGCGGCCCGTCCGTCACGATGTTCTGATCCACCTGCTTGCCGATATAATCAATGACATCCATGCGGAAGCCGGCGATTCCTCGTTCGAGCCACCAGTTCATCATCTGGTAGATCTCGTGGCGGACGTTTGGATTGGCCCAGTTGAGGTCCGGTTGACGGCGCGAGAAAAGATGCAGGTAATATTCGCCGGTCCGCTCGTCGAGCGTCCAGGCCGGTCCCCCAAAGGACGACGTCAGTTGGTTTGGTGGACCACCGCCCTCGGCGGGTTTGCGCCATATGTAATAGTCGCGATAGGCGCTCCGTCTTGATGCGCGCGATTGGACGAACCAGGGATGGGCATCGGAGGTGTGGTTGACCACGAGGTCGAGGACAACGCCGATGCCTCGCGAACGGGCCTGCGCGACAAGGTCGTCAAAATCGGCCAACGTTCCGAATTCCGGCGCGATAGCCTGGTAATCGGAAATGTCATAGCCGTTGTCGTCCATCGGCGACGCGTAGACGGGCGATAGCCAGATCAGCTCTATGCCGAGTGCCTTGAGATATTCAAGCTTGGACGTGATACCGGGCAGGTCGCCTACGCCGTCTCCGTTACTGTCCGCGAAGCTGCGGGGATAGACCTGATAGACGGTCGCCGTGTGCCACCACGCGTTGCGGCTCGTTGAAGGTAATTCCATGCGAACGTCCTTGTGCAAACAACCTTAGGGCGCCACGCGCGTTGTCGCGCCGTTGGTGTGAACGCGCGTTTGCCACTCCCCGTTCCCAAGCACGCTGTCGCGGCTGGCGAATGCAATGGCCGCTTCTGTCGGCCTCAAGTTCCATTTCCGGTTTCATTGGCCGAGCAGGACAACGCGCCAGGCGTTTGAAACAATACTCGCTTCAAGACGTTTCCCGCGCGAGGCGTAAGGAGAATGAAAATGAACCGTCATGATCGAACGATGAGCAGCCGCTTTCCTCGGGTGCGGAGCCTCGCTGCCTGGGCACTTCTCGCAACGTTGATGGCTTTTGTGTATATGACGTCGACGATCGTGATCTGGTGGCCGCGATAGGACTTTGAGGAATCTTGGAACTAGGTTCGGATGCAAGGTTCGGTCAACACCAGCGCAGATGAACAGATCCGAGCCGTCCGCCGCCTGCGGGCCGAGGGCAGGGCGTGAGCGAACGCAAGTCAGCGAGGGAACTGACCGACACATACGAAATCGACACGCGATCGGCCACAGGCAGAAGAGGACGCGAGCGCGATGATTAGACGACGGCAACCTGGCCAATCTCACATTGCTATGAGGCCGCACGCCGTGGACCGACAGCTTCATCGTCAAAAGAGACGTTTGGCATGCCGGTCAGTGCGAGGCTACGCCAGGTCTATCGGAGCAACCTGCGCGCAACCATCGACTTGGAACCATTCTTAGCGAACGTTGCGGAAACGACGTTTCCCCGAAGAGACCAAGGGTGCGGTACGATCTCTGCGTTGGTGATTTTCCTCCTTCCCCACCCTGGTCGAACCGCTCGCAAGAAGGACGCCGGATATACTGCACGCAGTGCGAGCTACCGATCGGATAACTCGGTACGCTATAGGACAGGGGCGGAACTCCCTTTGCTCATGGTCATTGTCGATGGGTCGGTCGGAGGAGATCCCGCAATGAACACAGCAGTCAATGAATCCCTGCAGGCGGAAGTCTTGACATTGGTTCCTGCAATACGGCGATTTGCATATCGCTTCGAGAGGGATCCCGCAGATGCCGAAGATTTAGCCCAGGAAACGTTGTCGAAAGCATTGGGCCATCTCGATCAATATACGGTCGGGACAAGTCTCAAAAGCTGGTGTTTTACCATTATGAGAAATACGTTCCTCAATAACGTCAACCGCCGCAAACGTCATGTGCTGGTTGCCGAGGTCGACGACAGCTCGACAACAACCGGATGGTGTAACCAGGAGGCCGGACTTTACGCAACGCAAGTCTGGTCGGCGCTCTCCACCCTGCCGCTTCACCAGAAGAACGCGCTGCTGATGGTCCTCGACGGCCTCACCTACGAACAGATCGCGGCTGCATTCGAGTGTGAAATGGGCACGGCAAAGAGCCGAATCGCGCGCGCAAGATCCGCGCTGGCAGCGATACTGGGTGAGATAAATCCTACGGCTGCGGCGACAATTCCAATGGCATAGGAGATCCTCGCGAGGCGTGACCGGCGAAATTCGCCTCATCCGCAACCTTCTTACCCGGAATCGGCAAGCAGACAGCTGCCTAGAGATCTAAAACGGGTCTCCACCAGGCAATTAAAGCGCCGGCACGGGCAATCTACCCGCTTCATCGCTAAAAATATGCGAAACCTGTTGGCGTCACTCCGCCCGCGTAACCGGACTTTGCAACCTGCAGCAGCAGTTTCAGACCCTGGCCGGGCGCCGTAAATCGCAGCCTGCCCGTGTGCAGCAGGCAGAGTTGCTGCCGACTGCGACCTGCACCTGGGGAGCCCATCTTCGTGTTCGCACCTATGCCGACCTGTCGTGATATCCACCGTTGGCCTTTATTAAGGTCTTTGGTGACAAATGGCTTTTGGCCGTTACACATAGGTGTTCCCGATGACTGCTATTGCTGACAAGAGATGCTGGCACGACGCCGACGTCTCTGGAACCTTCGAAGCGCCCGGATTGAGGCTCCGATCGGATGGCAGGATCGTAGCCTTCAGCGGTCCGGCGGTCCCGTTCTTCGCCGGGCGACTTCAAGTCGGCGCAATGCTGAATGACGTCCTGGCAGGCTGTGAGAAAAGCGGTCTGACCAAGGCCGGCTCCACGGGATCGATCATGGCTGCGGTCGCAGGCGGCGACGATCGCCACCTCTTCGAAATGGGGGACGGCAGGACCATCCTGATAGAATTCGGCGAAAGTCATGCGGGCCGTAGTCTGCGGTTCGTGGATGTCTCCTATGTGGTGGAAATGACCGTCAGCCAGCAGCGAGACCTCCTGACAGGTCTTGCCAGCCGCGCGGCCCTGCTGCGCAGGCTTTCTGAACTCGGTGACGGCGCCAGCTCCCGTCAAGGATCGGCCGTGCTCTATGTCGATCTCGACAGGTTCAAGGCGGTCAATGACACGCTTGGTCATGCGGTTGGTGACCTGCTTTTGAAGCGTGTCGGCGACCGCATCGCCAAGATGATCGGGCCAGGCGATCTTCTGGCTCGCGTCGGCGGCGATGAATTTGCGCTTGTGCAGGGCTCGGGCACCCAACCAGAGGCGGCCCAGTCGCTTGCGGCTAGAATTATCGAAATCGTCAGCCGCACCTACCTCATCGGGGGCCATTCGGTCCAAATCGGAGCCAGCGTCGGTATCTCTTTGAACGACGATGCCCCAGATGAGGTGATCCGCAAGGCCGATCTTGCATTGTTCAAGGCCAAGTCGGACGGCAAGGGAACCTATCATTTGTTTTCCGCCGCACTCGACCATGAGGCGCAGAGACGCCGGGAGCTCGAGGTGGCGCTCCGGCGGGCTCTCGTGCTGAAAGAGTTTTCGGTCGTCTACCAGCCCCAATACAGGATTGCAGGCAAGATCCTGGCCGGTTTCGAAAGCCTGGTCCGCTGGACCACGTCAGATCGCGGCCCCATATCGCCAGTCGAGTTCATACCCGTGGCCGAACAGGTCGGCATGATCGATCAGCTCGGAGAATGGGTATTGCGCACCGCCTGTACCGAAGCGGCCGGCTGGCCGGACGAGCTCACCGTCGCCGTCAACCTCTCGCCGGTTCAGTTTAGAAACAGCGGCCTGATTTCCGCGGTGGCTTCCGCATTGGCTTTTTCAGGCCTTCCTCCTTCCCGACTGGATCTGGAAATCACGGAGGGCGCGCTCATAGAGGACGCGGATCTAACCCTCTCGATTCTGCGAGAGCTAAAAGCGATGGGCGTCAGGATTTCGATCGACGACTTCGGTACAGGTTACTCGTCGCTGAGCTACTTGCAAAAGTTTCCGTTCGACAAGATCAAGATCGACCGGTCGTTCATCACCACGCTGGAAACGAACACCGACAGTGCGGCAATTGTGCGGGCCGTGACTGCGCTCGGCGCAAGCCTTGGCATGGTGACCATCGCCGAAGGGGTCGAGACTGAAGATCAGCTTCGGTTGGTCGCGCGCGATGGGTGCACCCAGGCGCAAGGCTACCTGACCGGACGACCGTTGTCGGCAAGCGACGCCATGTCTCTGGCCAAAGCAACGAAAGGCTAGGAAATGTCTCTCTACAGGTTGGCTTATCTCAGCTCCAATCGACTTGAACGCGAACCGGCGTTGTTTCGCAACGAGATTGATCGAATACTTGCGGCTAGCCGACGAAACAATCCAGCCGTCGACGTCACCGGTGCCCTCCTTTTCAGCTCAGGCTTTTTCGGACAGGTTCTGGAGGGACCGCAAACTGCGGTAGAGGCGACTTTCGAGAGGATTCAGCAAGATCAGCGTCATAGCAACGTGGCGCTGCTGGATTGTGTTCCGATCATTGGTCGCACGTTCGGCGACTGGTCCATGGCCTATGTCGGCAGTCCTTCGATCAGCTTCCAGTCGGATCTCGTTCTGGATCCCGAGCTACTAACAGGCGATGCTCTGGTCTCGACGCTGCGTTCACTAGTCCTGGATGGTGTCGGAGCGTAATCGGCCGGCCTCTCCGGTCTGCTTGTGCCTGGCTGATAACGCCGGCAAATGAGGCGCATCCCAGCTCCGGCCTCGCCGTCGATTGCCGCTAATCGTGACAAAACACACGCGTCGTCCGCTAGCGGTTCGCAAAACTGCCGAGAAGTCTATTCCTCACCAGGAGGAGAGACTCCGTTGCGGCTTCGGGGCACAATCGTGGTCCTTGCAGTGCTGACTCTACCGCGACGCAGGGCATGAACGAAAATGCAGCGCCCTTGGCTCGCCCAGCAGCAGACGCGATCGCTGTCGATCTGGTTGCTGACAAGGCACGGGAACATCCCGATGACAGGGAAGTTTTGTTTTTAGACGCGACGCCAAGCCTCTTGAAGTGTCACGAGAGATGTCGCGTCTCCCTGCACGACGCTCTCGGTCCATAAGGACCGGGGGCGTTGGTTGAGTGAAGTGAGCCCGGGTATTCTGGAGGCTCCACCTGTCCTCACGCAGACTAGATCCCTGAAGGCTTGTGGGTTTGCTGGTGCAGACCGCTCAATGAGAAGCAAGGATGACCGCACATCGTTCTTAGGTCACTCGGCCATGCGGCAGATCATAGTTGTACAACGCACTGGAGACGCGCCGACCATCGCAGCCCTATGAGCTGTTTGCAGCTGCAAACAACCTCAGCTTGCCCGCAGATCCCCATGTCCCTGAGATCTCAACAACGCCATCAACATCGGCCCCAAGGAGAATTCGCCGCGCTCGGTGCGCTTGGTCAAGTCTCGAAGATAGGCCCCGGCGGAGTTGATCATGTTCGCGCGTTCCAGAATGCAGGCCACAGCCACGGCCGCGTTTTCGGGACCCATAATCTCGCAGGCATCCTGATACGCAGACGGGCTCACCCCGAGCATCGATCGCACCACGACCGCCGCCGACATCAGATCACGCCAAGTTGCTATTCCCGCGCCACCTTGTCCGTACTGACCGATCTGCGGGCAGGCCCTTAGTACGACACCGAGAGGGAATGCCTTTAGCGGCTCCCTCCGAGGCCCCCGATCTTTCTCTGCCTTTTCGCCCAGCTCTTTTTCAGAGCTAGGTTCAAGTTCAGTGGATGGGTCGGTGTTTGAATTCTGTAAGTGCCGCTCGTTCTGAGCATCATTGCCGCTCATATTATCTGCGAGAGCCTGTGTTTCCAGGCGATTGAGAACCTCGTCCTTCAACATCCTCATCTCATCGAGGATGTCCGCCACAACGGCAAGTGTCGGGACGCGCGGAATTCGGCTGACTAGCGCAACGTACATGCTTTCCACCGACTGCCAGTCGCCTTTTGCCCCTTCTTCCACCGCAGCCGAGATCAGCTTGCGGATATCACGCCGGCAAATCGTCAGGTTCTCCTTGACCTTCCTGAGCGCAATGCGTTCAGCTATGACCTGCTGTGCCAGCATTGCAAGCTCTTCGGCGCGGGCGAGGAGAGGGGACAGGTCGAATCCAAAGGCATTTTCGATGTCACCGGCGGCGTCCTTGCGGGCATAGCGCTTGCCGTTCGCGCTGTCTTTGCGAACGATAAGGCCAACGTCGACCAGCGCTGCAAGGTGACGGCGAAGCGTGGAGCTTGGCATGGCGTGCGCCCGCAAAGACAGCTGAATGTTCGAAGGAAAGACGATCAGTTGCCCATCCTGACGCAGCTCATTGTCGGGGTAAAAACTCAAGAGTGCGTCGAGGACGGCAAGGCTGTTCGACTGAATGCCGAGCAGGTCCTTGGCCGCAGAAGCGTCTCGGAACACTTTCCACTTTTCGACGGTTTTATCTGCCTTGATCTCGGCAAGGGCCTGTTGCCGCCTCACGAGCGCGAGCGACATCGGCCGCCGCCCGAAAGGCGTCGTCACATTTCCGGTTTCCATCGTTTCTCACCTGTCGGCAGGCAAAAGGAAAGCGCTCATCAAAAACGATGCCAAAGACTCTTGACGATGATTCTCGGAAATGCGAATCTGGATGTGCTAGAAACAGATCAGGGCTTCCGAGACGGCGACGTTTTGGGGCTCTTTTCTTTTGCGGGTTACACGTCCTTCTTGTTGCGCTTGGTCGTCTGATGCGCCTCAAAGAGCGCAGGCAGTTGCTCTATCAAGAAGGCAGCGAAATCCGGCGCCGACTTCTTGTCGATTGTGATTTCGAGTTTCGACCGGCTGTTCTTGATCTGCGCAAGCCGGCTCCCGTCGGGTGTCGACAGCATATTGTAACTGCCCACTTCCACATTGATTGGTTTCAGATGTGCCAGGGTCTGCCTGAAACGTTCCTCCGAAGCCAGGTGGCCCAAACCCTCCGCATAGGTGCAGACCTCAGAAGGCTCCTCAACCTTGTCCATGAAGGCTGCGAGTTGCTGCCAATTTGGCCGCCCAACGCCGGGAGCAGGGCCAATGGCTTCGACCAGCTCGGCTGGCAGCAGATCGACTATTTGAAGCATGATCGAGAGCGTACTCTTGTCCAGCGACATAGAGGACATGATGACTTCCCGCGAAAAGTCTTCCTTAAGACGGGCGGCAAACCGCGCCTTCTCGATGAAGGAAAGATCTTGGCGTTCGTTGTTTTCCTGGCCCTGGGCGATGACCAGTTGTTCATCCGTCAGATCGCGGACAACTGCCTTGACTGGAAGGCCAGCTTCGAAAGCTGCGCGAAGACGCCGATGACCAAATGCAACCTGATATCGGCCAGGCTTTTCCGGATGAGGACGCACCAGGATCGGGACGTGCTGGCCCTGCTCCTTGATCGATGAGACAAGCCCGGAAATATCTCCTCCCATGCGGTCCTGCACGAAGGAGGGCTCGATCAGTTGCGGATCGAGCTCGATGACGGTTTGACCTTCCGCCAGCCGCCGTTCGATCTCATTGGCGCGTCGGCTGCGGTCATTGAGGTCGCCAAGCGATTTGCTAACGGCCGTCATGGGCTTCGACTTGCCGGCATCCATGAACGGTCTGGAATGTGGCGGCGGCGTCGTGCTGTCACCGTGCAGGGAGGAGAGGAGGTTCTTCCGGCTCATGATCTCCCCCACGTCGCCTTGATAAGGGACTCGATCTCGCCGTTGACGTTGTTCATCGATTCCATGGCGCGATCATAAGTCGAGCGCGTGAACTGCGTTCGCTCGACTTCAAACAGGGTCTGCTTGGTTATTCCGGCATCCGAGACCGCCGTGCTTTTCAGCATCGGGTTGACGAGCACATCCTCGCCGAACATCGAGCGAAGAAACGCGACCATCTGGTTCTGTGGACCGTCGGTAGGCTCAAAGCGGGTAATGAGGTAGCGCATCCAATTGTTACGGTCTTCGGCTCCAGCTTCGGCAATTTCCTCAAGCAGCGCGCTCATCATCGAAAGGAACTGGTTCATCGACATGACATCCAGCATCTGAGGATGAATCGTGATCAGAGCCGATGTCGCCGCTGTGAGGGCCGATAGCGTAAGAAATCCCAGCTGCGGAGGGCAATCGATCACGACGACGTCGTAGGCGTGCTCGACTTCCCGGATGGAGGCCTGTAACCGGGCAAAGAAGAGAATGTCGTCCGGCTTGCGTTGAAGAAGCGCCTTTGGCGTATCGTGTTCGAACTCCATCAGCTCGAGGTTTCCCGGGATGATATGGAGATCAGGGATGTACGTCCCGCGGACAATTTCCTGAATCGGACGGCGCTCTTCGTCGTACCGGATGGCACCATAGATCGTCTCGTTCGGACCAACGTCGACTTCCGGCTGGTTTCCGAACAAGGCCGACAGGCTAGCTTGAGGATCGAGGTCGATCGCCAGAACCCGATATCCCCTCAGCGCGAGATATTGTGCAAGGTGCGCCGAGGTCGTTGTCTTGCCCGAACCTCCCTTGAAGTTCATGACAGAAATGATCTGCAGTTCCTCTCCGTCACGTCGATGAGGCAGATAGCGACCGCTTGTTCGACCTGGGCGGTCGAGATAGGCGCGAATTGCTGAGATTTCCTGGACGCTGTACATGCGCCGACCGCCGGCAACGGCGGGCCTGAATTCGATGCCCCCTCCTTCGGAAGCCTTCTTTTCGAGGTCGACGGCCACGGTTCGCAAATATCCTTCAGCGACACCCAGCAGCTTGGCAGCCTCAGACGGCGTGAAGGCCCGGATCCCTTTACGAGCATGGGGCGGAAAGATATTTGTTTGATGTTCCTGCAGCTTGGTCGAAAGCGACGAGGCGTGCTCCGCAATCGTGAAGCGGAGAGAAGAGTTTCGGCTTTCCTTTGCCTTTGCGGTGTTCATCATATTATCGCCTGCGGGCCTCACATGCGGAAAAAAGCCAACCAACGAGCTGACACCGCAGATAAGGAATAAGACCCGATTCCCCTCACAGGGCAAGACCATTGGGTTAACAATGGGTTACACGAACGGTAAGCGAGCAGCCTGTCAAACGGAAAAATTGCCAAAACCCAAGCAAAATTAATGGCTTCAGGGGCGCATGAGCGCTCGACCGAGGCCTTGAAAAATGAGTCGATAACAGCCCGAAATCGAGGCATCCAGCCCATTGCACCGTCCCGCCGATCGTTTTGCCCTCTTGCGCGAGACAATGAGGTGCGACTCAGTGAGCGATATGGGCGGCAGGCACGCGGCCGCTTCAGGTCACTAGCCCGACGCCCTCTGCAGGAGCTTAGCCCCCTAAAACAGGCAATAGAGGAGCAGCGTCGACTACATTAAATGTGCTTTTTCCGCCAGCATTTCGCGCCTGCGGGCGAGTGGACCGGGCAAGGGATTTGGCTTAGACTTTTTTCAACGGAATCAGTGTTTTCAAAGGGAGAGCGGCAAAATGTTCGGCTTCTTCAAACGAAAGAAACACAGTTCTTTCTCTCCCGAGGTCCAGTTACTTTGGTCTGAGGTAGAAAAGCTTCGGGTTCGGTTTCGAAGCAGGGGGACCTCGATCGAAAAAGCCATGGATTCCGTTTCTCAAGAGCTTTCCAGGCAGCTGTCTACTGAGGGCTCCTTTGCCACGGACTTGATCCTCAAGCGAGGATGGTCTGTCAGCGACGCGGCGCATATGATGATTGCCGAGCATGTTTCGGCTGCGCTCCTCAGCGAGCGGACACAGTCCGACCAACGGACTCCTGGCGACAAAGCCAAGGCGTACCTACAGCTATTCAAATGGTGCTCGGAAAGAATGATCAGTTCCGGACGATTGCCAGCCGAGCGAGCTCAGGCCGAAATTCAGGCATTTGAGGAGGAAATCGGCTATCGCGGCGCGGCCCACGCAGGCTGAAAAGTGAAGGTCGCGCGGGCCGACCACGGACCCTAGCAGAAGCCGTTGATCTTGAGGATCTTATGGGCCTCGATAATCGCCCTCAGACGATCCTCCGACGCCCGATCTCCCTGATTGGCATCAGGATGATGTATTTTGACCTGTTCCTTGTATTTTTTTCTAATTTCTGCAGGTTCCGCGTCGTCGGCAAGGCCGAGCGTTTCGAATGCCTTGGCTTCAAGTACCTTGAGTTTTCGCAGGCGAAGATCCGCTTTCTTCTCCTGCGATGTCGCGGCCTTTTTGCGCAAATTGATCGCTTTGGCCGTTCCGGAACGGACGGACGAGGGGAGAGGAACCTCCAATGCAGCGGTGGCACGGGTTCCCCAGGTGGGCAGCGCGCCGCGCGCCGCTTCGCGCTGATAGCGAGCAGTCACCGGGTCGGAAAGTTTCGTAATGTAGTTGTATCCCTTGGTATAGGCGCTCAAATGGGTGGAGCAGAACAGAAGATAGAGACCCTCTGCATCGGCTCCCACTGGCGCGCGATGCGGCCCATCCTTGTCGCAGCCGTCCCATTGGCATTTCGGACCAACGCTCTCACGCTGCTGGCCCACTTTCTTGCGCGTCGGTTTCAAACTGACGAAAATCTTCGGTACATGGCTCATCTCGGCATTTATGGCCCAACGAGCGTCTATGGCAAGACAGGTAAATCGCGGGCAAGATCTGCTCAAGCCCGGCGTGATGCGACCATTGGAACGGGCGAGGGAACGTCGAACGCATCGGCCTCGAAACCAATTCGAAGTGGTCGTCAACAACGCTTTCGTTGCGGGCAATACAACGCATTGTACGGCGGAAAGACTTCATCCGGACGCGCACGCTCTTTCAGCGATCGCCTGAAGCCCGCTTCAATGCGATGCCCGCCGCTCGCGTCATCAATCAAGGACAACCCGCTGGTCCACGACCGCTTCCTCACTGAAGCCGACATCGGCACCGGCGCGAACCAGGACCGATCGTTACAGACAGGAAAGCCAGCACTATGCGATGAGCGCGCGCGCCTCGAGCATCGTCGATCACTGAGCAGGGAATTCGAGCTTGCGAACATCATAGCCGAGGTCGGCGGCTTTGCGCACCATGCGACGAAGGTTCGCCTTTGAGGGAATAGTGCGCGAGTAGATCCAGAGATCGGTCATTGACGGGTTGGCGCTGATGAACCAGGCCTTGTCAGGCGACTTGTAGAGAACCCAATATTTGAATGTGATGAAGAACGGGTAGCGGACACGCATCTTCGCATTCGTTGTTCCAAAATCCTCGATCTTGCCGGTTCCGTGAATGGTCTTCAGGCGCCCCTGTGGCGTATGAACGTGACATCCGTCCTCAACGAGAACCTCGTCCGGCACCTGGCCCTTCCGGTAGGTCGAATAACCGGCAACGCAGCCATCGGTCAGCGACATCGGTGTCCGTCCGATCTCGAGCCAAGTTCCGGAATAGTGGTCCGGTCCAACGTTGACGACGGCCGGCGCGGTAGCAGCCTGCGTTGCAAAGCCGACGGTCAAGGCGAGCGTGGCGGCAAAAACGGCCGAAAAACTACAAGGTGATGACATGATGGCGTCCTTCCGATGCAACATATGCGTTAATGGTGATTGGGCTGGGTCATGATCCCTGCGTAGCGAACTGCGATCAACGCCATGAGGCTTGCGACCGCAAAGCTGTTGAGATTGAGAAGAATGGTCAGATCCGGATCGCTCCACACATGCAGCGGCTGACCGAGGCCATAGCGAGATAAAACGAAGGCCAGGAACACGAAGACGGCCATGCTGCGTTGCCACCATATTTCCTCGGCGCGAAATGAGAGAGCTGCCAGCATGATGCAAGGGGCCAGAAAAAGCTGCGTGCCGGAGCCGGTACCAAAAAGCTTTGTCTCAAAGAGCGTATCGAGCGTGGCGACCAGCGGCAGCGCGATCCGGGCGGCCAGAGGTGCAAGGTGGGCCATGAAGGCAATGATGATGAACAGCGGGGCGGCAAGCAGGGTGGCCAGCGCTGCCGTCGTGCCATTGCCGACCAGATACCAGACGTAGAGCGGATAGAAGGGTTTGTTTATCAAGATAACCCACACGATCGCCACAGTCGCCTGTGTCTGGGGGTCGAGATGGCGCCGCTCGTTTTTGGCCGTCATGCAAAATACTCGGTCGAAGCCGGGGACAGGAGATAGTGGCCGACCCCCCAGACATTGCCGTTCTCGTGACCGAATAGGCCCGCGGTCGCGAGGAAAAACAGTCGCCAGCGGCGCTGCCAGAGCGAAGCGTCCTTGCCATAGACCTCGCGCAAGATTGGCTGGATGCGATCGATTCTTTCATCAAAGGAGTTGAGCCAGTCGAGCGCCGTGCGGCGGTAATGCGAACCCGACCAGCGCCACTCCTTCTCCACCTTGAAGAGACTGGCGAACTTGTGGGGCAGGTCATGCGCCGGCATAATGCCGCCAGTAAAAAAATGAAGTGCAATCCAGTCGGCCGGATCGCCATGGTCGAAGCGATATGAGCGATCCTTGTGCGTAAAGACGTGCAGAAAAAGCTTCCCGTCCGACTTTAGCCAGGCTCGTACGCGCTCCAAAAGCACGCTCCAGTTGGACATGTGCTCGAACATTTCTACCGAGATGACGCGATCGAAACGCTCATCCGTGGCAAAATGGTTCATATCGGCAGTGATGACTGTGAGATTGGTGAAACCGTATCTAGCTGCGACATCCAGAATATAGGCGCGCTGTGACGCGGAGTTGGACACCGACGTGATCCGGGAGTTGGGGAATTGCTGGGCAAGGTAAAGCGAAAGCGAACCCCAGCCACAACCAAGTTCAAGAATGTTCATGCCGTCCTCGATCGCGGCGTGCTCCACCGTTTCGGAGAGGGCATAAGTCTCTGCTTCCTCGAGCGTCGCGGTCGACGTCGGATAGAGACAGCAGGAATATTTGCGCTGCGGCCCGAGCACCAAGGCGAAGAACTCCGGCGGCACTTCATAATGCTGGCGATTGGCTTCGTGGGGATGAGCCGCGACGGGAAAATGCATCATCGTGTCGACGAAAGCCTGTTCATCCGAAGCCGGGCTGGCAGCGAGCTTTCGCCTGGTGCGGCTGCAGAGGAAATCGATGCCGGCAAGCGTCATGCCATCGCTCAACGGCGTGCGCTCAACGGTATTTATGGCAAAAGCCAACATGTTCATGGCAGTTCTCCGTTTCGACGGGGTCCCGGAAAGAACGCGTTGACGCGCCTCTGAAGGATGCGGAACTTGTCTCCGCGCGTTCGCAGCATGTGGTCTTCGAGCGGCGGGATTCCCGAAACATGCACCAGGAGCCAGTACATCAGCGCCGGCGCCAGCAGCGAGGCAAATGTCGATACGGACGAGCTCAAGGATAGAAGTGGCCAGGCGCACCAGAAGAGCCATTCGAAGAAATAGTTGGGATGGCGCGAGTAGCGCCACAACCCGATTTCGCAAGTCTCGGTCTTGGCCGCAGGGGTCCGACGAAATTGGGCGAGCTGGCGATCGGCGATTGTCTCTCCGACCAACGCAACGACGGCGATAAGGATTGCCACGACATCCACCGCGCGCGCGAAGGGCGCGTCATTGGTTGCAGCCATATGGACGGCCAAGACAAGGATGAAGGCGGCGAGCGCCTGGATTTGTAGAAACAGAAACAGCCTCCAGGCGGCGGTCTCACCCCATTCCTGGATTAACCTGGCGTAGCGCGGATCTTCTTGGCCGCCACGGGTCCGCGCGCCGATATGACAGGCAAGCCTTGCCGCCCAGGCGCCTATCAGTGCCAGCACCGTCATGCGCCGCCAAAAATCTCCGTCGGCTATGAGCACGGCAGCAATGCCGCCAGACCCGACCGCAAGTGACCAGACCGTGTCGATCCAGCCGCTCAGGCCCGTGACGCGCTGCACGCCCCAGGCGGCGGCCATGGCAAGCGATAGGCAGACTGCGATGGTGAGGAAAACCTCCATGTCCGTCCTTCCACTATCGTTTAACTTCGCAGTCGTCATCTACGGTCTGCGCGGGTCAGCGGTTTTCGTCATTTCTGAAAAAATAATTTCGCCGATCACGAACCGAGCCGAGCGAGCTTTCGTACCTGCCTTGCGGAGCAGAAGGCGTCGACGAGAGGAATTGATGACATTTTATCAGCGGGTCCCGGGCGAACGGCGCCTGAACATCGCAATCGTGGGCAGCGGGATTTCCGGGCTTTCCGCCGCATGGCTACTTTCGCACCGCCACGAGGTCACTGTGTATGAGGCGGCCGATCGGATCGGCGGGCACAGCAATACGATGGAATTCGAAAGCGCGAGCGGGCCCGTCGTGGTTGATACCGGCTTCATTGTCTACAACGAACTGACATATCCTAACCTGACGGCACTCTTCCATATGCTGCAGGTGCCCACGGCCGCGTCCAACATGTCTTTTGCGGTCTCGATGGACAACGGCGCGTTCGAATATTCCGGGGGGACCGGGTTGGGGCTGCTTGCGCAACCGATCAACGCGGTTAGCCTGCGCTTCTGGTCAATGATGCGCGATCTTCTACGCTTTTACCGCAACGCGCCGCGCGATCTGGCGACGATGGACGGCATCTCGCTCGAGCAGTATCTCGACTTAAACGGCTATGGCCGCGCATTCCGCTATGATCACCTTTACCCGATGGCGTCCGCCATGTGGTCGACGCCGACCATGGATGTCGCGGCCTATCCCGCCGCCGGTTTCGTGAAATTCAGCTGTAACCACGGCCTGCTCAGATTGTGGAACCGACCGACCTGGCGCACGGTGGAAGGGGGAAGCCGTGAATATGTCAGTCGCATGAGCCAACGCTTCTCCGACAAGATCCGGATCTCGACACCGGTTACGGTCATTCGTCGCGAGGAGGGGCGGGTTATAGTTCATGATGGTTCCGGTCAGCAGCAGGCATTTGATGATGTGGTCGTGGCTACGCATGCCGATCAGGCGCTTCGCATGCTTGCCGATGCCAGCGATGAAGAGCGGCGCGTCCTCGGCGCTTTCCGTTATTCGCGCAACGAGGCTGTGCTTCATGGCGATACTGGGCTGATGCCGAAACGGCGCGCCGCCTGGTCGAGCTGGAACTATGTCGTCGACCGTCGAACGGACGGGTGCGACGAGGCGCAAAAGCCCTCGATTACCTATTGGATGAACAAGCTGCAGCCCCTCGGCACCGCGCCACCGACATTCGTCACCTTGAACCCGCAACGCGAGCCACGTCCGGATAGCATCCTTCGTCGCGAAGTCTGCGACCATCCCGTCTTCAACCTTGAAACCGAGCAGGCGCAACAGGAATTATGGTCGCTGCAGGGAAAGCGCAACACGTGGTTCTGCGGAGCCCATTTCGGCGCGGGCTTCCACGAGGACGGCCTTCAAGCGGGGCTGGCCGTGGCGGAAGAGCTCGGCGGATTGCGGCGACCCTGGCAGGTGGCGCAGGAAAGCGCGCGCATCGTGCGCAAGCCCCTGACCCGGCCGGCAGAGCGCCCCGTCGAGCTGGAGGTGCTGGCATGAGGACAAAAGCTTGGCCGGCCGTCCTCGGCCAGATGTTGACATTGCAGCGGACGTCAAAGACGCGGCGGCCCGTGAACATATCATGCGCGCTAACTCGCGACATCAGTGTCGGGACGTCGGCGATCCGGGTGGCGCGCGTCCGCAGCCTGTCCGGCCGCCGCCGCCTGCCGATCACGCGTGGCTCGTTCCTGCGCCCAACGCCCAACAAATCATGCTTGAGCGGGAGGACGGCAAGCCATGAGCCAGCCTGACGATTCCCTTGGCGTTCCACTCGCTCCTTCCGGCAACACAAAGAAGCTTGGCCCTGGCGGCCGTCTCGTAGCGCGGCTTATTTCGGAGATGAGTTTTGGCCGGCTGCGGATCGTGCTTCCGAATGGCACTGTCATCGAAAAAGTCGGACCTGAACAGGGGCCGGATGCGATGCTCATCATGCGGCGATGGCGGATGTTATATCATCTGCTCACGGCCGGCGATGTCGGCTTTGCGGCGGGTTACCTTGACGAGGACTGGACGACACCGGACCTGACCGCGTTGATCGGCCTGGCGGCGAGGAATAGCGACGCGCTTTCGCGCGCGATCAACGGCAACATCCTGATGCGGCTATTCAATCGGATCGGCCATCGGTTCAATGCCAACACGCGCAGGGGAAGTCGCCGCAATATCGAAGCGCATTACGATCTCGGCAACGACTTCTATCGGGAGTGGCTCGACAGCATGATGCTTTATTCCTCGGCGATTTTCGACGACACGACGCCCACACTGGAAGCCGCCCAGCAGATGCGGCTTTCGCGCATCCGCGAGAAACTTGCTCTTCGAGGTGGCGAACGCGTTCTCGAGATCGGCTGCGGGTGGGGCGCCCTTGCCGCTGATCTCGCCACGCATTCTAACGCGCAGGTGGTCGGTTTGACGCTCTCGCCCGCGCAACTTCGGTGGGCACAAGAGGTAGCCGTGGCGAGCGGCAGGGGCCAGCAAATCGATCTGCGGCTGCAGGACTACCGCGACACGGACGGACAGTTCGATCGCATCGTGTCGATTGAAATGTTCGAGGCAGTCGGGGAAGCATATTGGCCGAGCTACTTCGAGACCCTTCGTCGATGCCTGGCGCCGCAGGGCCGTGCGGTTCTGCAGATCATTTCCATTGAGGACAAGCGTTTCAGAAGCTATCGCAGCAGCATCGACTTTATCCAGAAATATATATTCCCAGGGGGATTCCTGCCGTCCGAGCCAGCGCTCGTCGCTGCGATCACCTCGTCCGGGCTCAAGCTACAAGAGGTAGACCACTTCGGGAAATCGTATGCAAGAACGCTGCGGGAGTGGCGCAAGCGGTTTCATGCCCGCTGGCCCGCCATCGCAACCCTTGGCTTCGATGAGCGCTTCAAGCGGTTGTGGCACTATTACCTCTGTTACTGCGAGGCAGGTTTCGAAGAGGGCAGTATCAATGTTGGGCTCTATACCATCAAGCATTCATAGGTCGCGCAACCAAGGAGAGCACAGATGACACCAATGATCCCGGCGGCCATGGCTGTCAACCTTTGTTTGTACGGCATGGCAAATGCCACCGATATCGAAGGTCGGTGGGCGCGAGGCGACGGGAATGCCAGCGTAAGGATCGCGCCGTGTGGCTCCGATCTCTGCGCAATCAACACGTGGATAAAGCCAGGGACTCCCAAGGAAAAACAGGGCGACAAGCTGGTCATGACCATCAAGAGGGGCACGAGCGGGGTCTATTCCGGCACAGCTTTTGATCCACAGCGTGACTTAACCTACAGCCTGACGGTAACGGTCGATGGAGACAAGATGGTCACGAAGGGATGCATCATTGCCGGCCTCCTGTGCAAGGGCGTGGAATGGGCGCGGATTAAGTGAGGATTGACGCTCATGCTCGCTTCGAAGCCGGTCGGGCAGGGCGGGATCGCACAGTTTGAGGTTAGGGTGTCGAAGGTTGGCAAACACCCGCCGCGCGATCCCGCTCCGACAACTTCAGAAACGCATAATTGTTCCTACCTACTGCCTAAGGCAGGCCAGGCGTCTCTTTGCGGACGTTAACCACGTAGAAACGTTGATTCATCGTGGCGCATTTTTTGCGGGAACTTTACCTCGCCGCCGGGCTTCATACGCGGGCCGTGCAGCCGGGGGACTGAAGCCCTGACCCCACTAAAGTCGGCTGTACGGTCCACCCTCGTATGATGATCCGGGCTAGTACGGGAACCCGCCAGGATATGCAATGCATAGCCTGATCCTCTCAAAGTCTCTCGCCCAGTTTCACGCGCGAAGTGGTCCCTGGCGCATCTCGCAAATGCTATCGGCCGCGCGGCCTGCTCTTGCCGCGAGCGCTTTGAAGCGCAGCCTGTCTAGGAGCTCAAGTTCCCCGATGAAGGTGGCCATCCCGCCGGCTGCCAGCTAGGTCGCGAACGACTTGTTGGGCCAACGGGCCGCCGTCTAAATCCGGAGAGAACGCTCCACATGTTCGGCACCGAACCGCTTCAGCATCGATCTCAGCTCGGCATTTTCCTGACGAAACTTGACGATCATCAGCCTCTTCAACCGGCGGTTCTCCTCCTCGAGCGCGTTAAGATCGTCCTCGCCGTTATCGTGGACAAAGCCTTCGAGGCGTCCCCCGACTACGCGCTCCGGGAAAGAGGCGCGATTGTCAGGCTTGGAAGAACGAACAGGCTTAATTGCTATTGGCGGATTGTCATGCGCCGCGGTCGTATCGATGGCCGGAAGCTCATGGTCCAGTCCTTGCGGGGCTAAATTATGCTCGGTCAGGATCGTTCCGGTCGGAACACAAGGCTCCATCGAGGACGTACTCGCTAAGCCGGGAACCACAGCATTGGCAATAGGTTCCGCGTCTGCCCCGTCGATATCAGGCAAGACGCCATCAGTTTCGATCTGCAGCGCAACGGCCCGCAGATCGAGGTTGCCCCAAATGGATGGAGATCGAACTTGGGCCTGCCGCCGATTCTTGTATTCGACGACGAAGTTGCGCTGTGTTGTTCTCATCGTTCCCCAGCTTCACATCAATTGATCGAGCGCAGTGCCCACTGCCTCGTTAGTGAAGTCATCTCAAACATGAAGCCTTGGCTAGTTCATACCTAGCCGCTTGCGCAGCGAGGTATTTTCGTCGCGAAGTTTTTCGGCGAGCAACTTCCGCAGCCTGCGATTTTCTTCCTCGAGCTGGGCAAATTCAGCGAGTTCGTCGTCCAACGTGGCAGTGTTCGCGGACGCTCCGGGAGGCGCTACAGCAAGGGCTTTCTTCCACGTGTAGTAGGTCTGGTCGGATATCGCCACGGCCTTCACGGCATCCTTCAATGTTTCGCCACCGGCAATGGCAGCTTCAACTTGATTGATTTTCCCGCGCTTCTCGTCATCACTCAATCCGCGCGCCTTGGGCTTTGCCGTCTTTTGAATGGTCGAGTCAGCCTTTGCCGCCGTTGGTTTCTTAGACCTCGACCGCTTGCCGCGAGCGGACTCCGCTTCAGTCTTTGTTGTGATGTTATCAGACGGTGCAAGGAGTTCTTCGTCGGCCATCGATGATCCTCATGTTGTTCCACGCGTTTTCGACCAGGTCGGGGCTGGAGTCAACGTCGCGGCATCGAAAACCCCAATGAGCCCGCCTCCACCGAAGGAGTGCGGCAGACAGATTGCCAGCGGCCTGAACTTCTTGTGGTCGATCGGAGCTTCGAAATTGGACGTCAATTGCACTGTTGGGAAGACCGGCCAGGTTGAGGTCGCTCCAGTTCATGATGCACGACCGTTAGAGCGGTAATTCCGGCCTCATTGGCAGCAAGCAAGAAGATTTCACGAAATTGATCTGGGGAAATTTCTCCGGTAATCGCGTCGACGCAGGCTTTCACGGCAGCGACATACTCCTCGCCGTCATCAGACGGCCAATCTTTCATGAGGAGATGGGCTGCATCCCCCAGCGTCCGCACAACCCTTCGCGTTGCTGTACCGTGCCGCACAATGCCGATCGGCGTAAATGTCGATGACGTATCCCAGGACATGGCCCTCAACCCAAAGGCATTAAATTCCGTGCAACATACGCGCGAATTATTTAATTTAAAATTGAATATTTCTGCAGAACCAACCTTCGTTGAAGCTGTGCGTCACAAAAGCAAGGGCGCTCAACGACCATGCGTCGGAGCGCCCTAAGCTGCGATCAACCGTTGTTGCGACGTGGACGAAGGCAGCGATAACGAGATGCGAGGATTCGTAGTTGAATGCAACCGGAGGCGTTCAATCTGGTATCGGGCGACTGCGCATATCACCGCTATCCGAAAAGGTATTGTGGCGGATCAAATTGAGCGCGCTCGACGCGCTCGGGTATTTCTACCCTTTTACCTCGCCTGGCTTGTTAATTGTTTGTGAACGACAATCCATGCGGGCAGAACGCCCTGAGAGGCATCATGACGATCCCGTTGGTTTCAGGAATCTATCGCAGTACGTCATGACAAGTATTTTGACTAAAGCTGTTATGGCATTACGCGAGGTGACAAGATAACGGTCGTCCTTCAGGAAGGCCTCGATCAGGTTGATAGCGTCGTCAGGTAATCTTCAGCCAGCGGCAGCTGTAAATGCCGATCGACGGACGACGACCATTGGGCGACATCCTTCCGACGGTAGATCTTACCGGACCGCAGGTGCTTTTTTAGTTCCTGTAACTTCGTCCTGTGATAGCTCCGGAACTCACAAGTGGCTGGTTCCATAATACATATTATGCGATCCACCACTTATAGTTGTGGTTTTCAAGACTTCTCGCCCGCGCGGCGAATTTTATTTAGCTCAGCAGAAGCGTTTGCCGACCCTGAAGCTTAAGCAGATCAGTCGCTTTTCGGTCGAATGACACGAAGGTCTCCCCGCCAAGCCACGCTCCTTCATGAGCGATGACGCCATCGGCGAAATCGCCGCCGGCTTCAAGGACAGCCAGACCCGCTTCGACGGCAGGCCTGTCCATCGACACCTTCGCCGTGACCAGAAGATCGCGAATTGTCTGAGCGATATCGTCTTTGGACAGCTTCGCGCCGCGCCGCAAGATCCAGACCAGCTCGCAAAGACTTGGCAATGAAACAGAGATTAGTGTGGCTTCCTCAAGAAGCTTTGCAGCTGCCTTGCCTTGCTGCGGATCGTCCTGCAGAACCGCCCGCGCCAGGACATTTGTATCGGCCGCGATTTTCACGCGTCGTCGCTCCAGCCCTCAGCAGCTATCTCGTTCATTTCCTCGATGGTCAGCGCCTTTGTGGACTTGCCGGCGTGCCGTCCGATAAAACTGCCGATCGTGCCGGTCGCCCGGACAGCGCGGATTCGTAACTCGCCGCCAGGCAGCTTTTCGAATTCTATCCGTTCTCCGGGTTTCACACCAAGATGGGCAAGGAGGTCGCGCTTAAGGGTAACCTGGCCTTTCATGGAGAGAGCAACTGAAGGCATGAAAGTTCTCCGCACTGCTTTTGCGATAAAGTAATGTAAATTTTTCTTACTTTCAAGCGATGAATGGAAATGTCGCGCCAGTAAAGCTGGGAATCATGGCATGGTTCCAATCTCTCCATGCTGGGGCGACGGGCGTTGGCAGGCAGCCACGTTGACGGCTTGCCGCTTACTCGGCGTTTGTCGTCGATAGCAGCGCGCGAGCGCCCCTGATGAGGTCGAGCGCCCGAGGTGTTTTCAGCAAGATGCTGAGCACTGCGGATCTTCGATCAAGAGGTCATCAAGCGAAAGAGTTGGTGCTGCCCTTGTAACTTTCCTTTATCCGCTATCGGCGCTGTAATGCCTGTGGCGGTGGTGGATGGAAGACCGATGCACCTTTGGGACACCAAGCCCGTGGGAAAGCTCGGGTCTCCATCCGCCGTTCCATTGAACCCGAACAGTCGCCAGGGCCGCTTGCGAAAGCAAAGCCCGCTTAGGCAAGGATGGGATCAGATGGAGACGATCGTTGGCATCGATGTTTCGAAGAACCGGCTCGACGTGGCAGTCCTGCCGCAGGGCGAGGCCTTTGCTGTCGGCAATGATCATGCCGGCATCGATGAACTGATCGGCCGGCTGAAGACCATCGGTGCCGATGCGATCGCCCTTGAGGCTACAGGCGGCTTCGAGACGTTGGCGGTGGCCGGGCTGTCATCGGCGGGGTCGACGGTGCTGGTCGTCAATCCGGCGCAGGTGCGCGCCTATGCCCATGCCATCGGCCGCAGCGCCGAGACCGACCCGATCGATGCCGCCGTCATCGCCGCCTTCGTGCCGGCGACGAAGCCCGAGATTGACGGTGGCGATCTGCTGTACGGAGGCAAGCAGCAGTGCGCCAAGCACCGGTCCGGCCCAACTCCTTGTGCCGCCGATCATGCTTGCTCAATTTCACCGAATTTCTCAGCAACGAGAATGGATTCCAAGCTCACTTTATGTAGCTCTATTGATGTATTTCGTGCCCTTGATATTGTTTTCCACGGAAGTGGGGGGAGCAGCATGCTGCGGAATAGAAAAGCCGCACTCGTGATTTGGCTTCGGCCCGTTTATATTAATTTTGGTGGCGGCACGCTTGAGGCGATTGACGGACCGGCGGAAGCGCTTGAATATATGTCTGAGAGGTGGCCTGTCGAGAGTGGCCAGTATTTCAAGCTCGCGAAGCTTGGATGCGTGGGTGCCCTTGAAGGATATCAACCCGCGGCAAGGGCTCGCCAGACATTCGTCGAGGCCGCTCGCGAGGCAGGCGTCCTGTTCCTAGCCTAAGACTATTATAGTATCCGGGATACGTACATTGAAAAATCGACGGGCCCTGCCCTTCCTCCCACAATAGGTGAAGCGCTTAGAGTTGGCGGAACCTGCTCGCACCTGGCCCGTCTCGCGTCCGGCAGCAGATCGCTTCTCATCTATTTAATTTCCTGTGCGTGTGGCGGAAGGGTTAAGCCCGGTGGGCGACTGGCCTGGGTGAACTCGTCCGTATCATATTCCCGCCCCGGCTCCGCTTTGGACCAGTCGACGCCACACCCAACAGTCGCTGGTGCGCGGGGCCGGTGCCCCCCGGGGGGACTGAAGACGGTGGGGAGCGCTGTCAAAAAAGCGCGCGGATGACCGCACTCCCCTTTTGCTCTCGGGGCGAGAGCAAAACCATCGTAGCCTTGCGGCTCCTGCTCGCCGGGCGCAAATGGCCACAGCGCCGGAAGGCACTGCATCTGTGGGCGGTGTTGTGGATCATAGTGTCGATCTTCATTTGCTATGAAGTGTCCGTATCGCCCGCGTTATGATGGGGCGGTTGGGTCTTAACGATTTCTGAACTTTTTCTGGCATTTGCTGCGCCGCAAGGTTTATGCGCAATTTGCAACCTGATAACTGAGGTCGCTGGTCGCCTCGGGGACCGGCAGGTATGCCAGACCGTCCAGCATTGCCGCGAACGTTAGCGCCACGCCCAGCGCCTGCCATTGCGGCTTGTTGCGCTCGGCAAGGTTCGTCGACAGCGCGGCGATGGAGGCCCGAGTTTCGTTCGCAAGCGACGTGACGACTAGGTCAATGTTCTTGAGGCCGGATCGAACCTCAGTCTCGAGATCCGTCTGCCGGCGCCCGAGATTGGTGACCCGCTCGCCGAGCTGGGCGGTGATGGCATCGGTATTGACCCGATGGCGTCATTGTTGTTGCTCATGTCGTCTGACATCCTTTTCCTTGCCCTGCCCTTTCAATGCATTTCGACCGGACGCGCGTGCATGCGGATAGTGGAAAAACCGCCCAATCGGACGGCCGGGAACTCTTGCTTAAAATGCTAGTTGAAGCGCTGGATCGCATGGTGAAACTGTCTCCAACAGTGCCCTCCCTCGCCGCGCGGTCCACTTTCCTGTTGTGACCCCTAACTCGCCCGCTTCGGCGGGCTTCTTTTTCCCCTCATATCGGCGACTGGATCGCATGCCGAGGACCGTGCTGTTCTCCTGTCAAACAGGAGGCAAAGCCATGAACTGGATCAATTTGGTTGTGCAGCTCGATCGCCGGCACTGGCTGGTAATCTTCATCCATCCGAATGGCGTCCACACCGTGATGGACAGCCACAACTTCATGGATTTTATAGCCAACGAGGCGAACATCACCGATGACTGAAACCCATCGATTGACGACGATGGGGCGGCTAGTTGCACCGAGTGCCTTCATTGTCTTGCTATTTCCGAAATGTTATCCCGGGCGACTTGTTCATGGAAAAGCGAGATGAATGACAAGACAGAGGAAGAAGTATTCGACGGCCTAGCCGAAGAGTTGGAAGCAGAAAAAGCCATTAAGAACCGGTGGGCGCGCGTCGTGCTCGCGATGTTAGCAATTTATTCCATTTTGGTTTTAATCGCTTACTTCTTTCTCGCGAAAAATGCGGCTGTCAGCTGCGCGTTCGTCGACAGCAAAATACTGATGCAGTTTTGGCCACCAAACACGACAATCATGAACGCTCTGAATGTCAGCCGCTATTCCCAAGCAGATCGATGCTTATTTGTTGCAACGCGATCCTTCGCAAGCATGACAATGCTACCCGCTGTGTTAGGTCTGTTTATTTCGCAACTGTTCTCATCCGACAGGTCCTACATCAAAGGATACGGAGCTTTTTTTATCCTCCTAGTGCTCGGCTTCTTCGTGACAGGATTTATTGGTCCCAGCGATACCAACTCACGCTATGGGATGAACTTCACCTCCTCGATAGGTCGGAACATCTGGGTGAGCATGATCCACATCTTCGGCTGTTATGGCGCCGCGTTTATGGCTGCTTTCCAAATTCCGGCCAGCATTAGGTCATTCTTTCGCTAGCGCCGGCGGTTAAGTCCCATCGAATGATGAGGGGAGGACCGATAGCCGCACGACCTTTGACTAGAGACGAGATCCGTTCGGGGCAGTCACGCTCAAATCACGCGCGTACACTCCGAGACGCGTTCCCCAACCGCGTACGACAATGCGGTTGCCCGGTGAAATGGTTGATCTGATGCTCTCAGGAACATTGCACACCCGAGCGACAAGAAAAGGCATGTCTTCCAAGTGCACAGGAGCGCGGCAGATCCCTCCACCGTGATCGGTTGCTTTCTGTACAGTAAAAGGAAGCGCAACTTCATGGCCTGCGAATATTGAGAGCAGCATCGGCCAAATCAACAGCATATTGCCTCCCACAACGTAACCGACAAACGGACTGGCTATCGTAAAGACGACTCGCTTCAGTTTGCTCACCCCAAGCCGTCCGCCGCCTTTCCAAAAAACCCAAACAAAAAGCGCCGCAGAGAGGGAGCCGGCGATGGTCCGGAGAAGATTTGTCTCTGCCAACCAATCGGCAGACGGAACGAAATTGAAAAACCCCGCCATAATGAACGACAAAACGCAGATTAGAAACCAGGAACAAATAAAAATAGCTAAGGGCAGGGGACCAGCAATTTCCGTGCCTTGATAGAAACGTGCACAGGCGCCTCGCAGAATCGATCGGCCAATTATCTTATCTAGTTCATAGCCCGTCCCCGGTTTACGAAGCAAATGGTGATGGGCGGCGGGTTACTGCCGCTGATGACAACCGACTAGGCTCGGTATACCTTGCGCTAATTTTCTAGCGGATGTGATGAATCGCTGTACCCGTAGTTGCGCGAAACCAGGGGGCCGTCCATGAACAATGACAAATCTCCGAGTAACTTCAAGCAAACGGTTGTATTGGTAGTAGCCGCGTTTGCGAGCGTTATTGGTTTGATGTTGTTCCTTGGTTTCGGACTGTTGGCTCTCGTTGCATGGAGCGATTTATTCCGATCGAGGCTGTTCGGAGGCACCGGGCCAGCAATGTGATGATGCGCAGTACATGATGACTTACCCAGCGCTGCATTCGGCTGCGGGTCTAGTCTTCGTTCTTCTCGCAGGATGGAACACACTGAGGCTTTTTCACCGGCTGCAACAAGTGGCGGACGCCCGATGATGATGTGGCGGTGGTGTGGTCGGCTAGCCTTCTCATTGCAACGCGCTTGAGAGATTGTACATTGCCGCGAGAGCACATTGGGGGCGATATTGAGTCATTGGAAGTTACGGTTTACCGGGGTTTTGATTGCAACCTCTATTGGACACGCTGCGCAGGCTCAGTTGGACAAAGAACAATTGGATGCTGCCGAGCTGTTTAGCGCGTTGATCGCTTATGCCAAGCCCTGCGGGTACCGACTTAGCCAGGCAGGTTTAGACCGACTCTACAAAGAGGCGCGGCTGACGACCGCAGAAGCGAAAAAGTTGGTTGAGGAAGGGGTTCGGGACAAAGAGAGGCAATCGTTTAACCGGGATATATGTCCCCATTTGGAGATAGGTGCTGAAGTGAACCATGTCCTTGTCGGAAAAGGTCCGCTCCAGAAGTCAGATGAGGCACCCAAAGCTCATTCCAAGTAACTCATCTGATGATAGGGCGGTGGGCCATCTGAACCGCGCCGGCTTTACCGGAGACCGTTTGGTTTAAGTTATGCGGCCAATGCTGGTGCGTCCAGCATGGCATAGTATCGTTCTTCAGCCTCGG